>CAWFCV010000005.1:0-155053 GCA_963814435.1 uncultured beta proteobacterium | reverse complement strand
GGCCGCGCTGCATCAGCACCACGTCCAGCCAGCGCTCGAACTTCCAGCCGACGGCCTCGATGCGGCCTGCTGATCGAAAGCCGAGCGCGGCGTGCAGAGCGATCGACGCGGTGTTGGCCGAGTCGCCGATCACCGCCACCATCTGCCGCGCCCCCGCCGCCTCGCAGCGTGCCATCAGCTCGATCAGCAACAGCCGCGCGATGCCTCTGCCGCGTGCCGATTCGTCGACGTAGACCGAGTTCTCGACACAGAACCGGTATGCCGGGCGCGGCCGGAAGTGGTTGGCATAGGCGTAACCCAGCACCCGTTCGGCGGCCTGCGCCACCAGCCAGGGCAGGGCCTTGGACTGCACCTCCTGCCAGCGCCGGAGCATTTCGTCCTCGGTCGGTGGTTCCAGCTCGAAGCTGCCGCTGCCGCGGCGTACGCTGTCGGCGTAGATGGCGGTCATGGCCGGCAGGTCGGCCGTCACGCCGGGGCGGATCAGCAAGGTTGCGGACAGGCATCGATCGGCGGGTGCGCATGGGCGAGGCGCTTATAATGCCCGGCTTTGGCGCTGGCCTGGCGCGACCAGGCATGTATCTACGAGCGCCACCCGTGGCCGTGACGTGGGCACCGGTTCGACAGGCAGTTCGCATCGAATCGGTCGCCGGCACTGCCGAACCCCGATTGACCGAGCCGGTCGTGTCTCCCGGCAGGTGATCACGAACTGACGTATTGGCTGGGAATTCAATCATGGTCGTGATTCGTCTGGCTCGCGGCGGCGCCAAGAAGCGCCCCTTCTACAACATCGTGGTGGCCGACTCGCGCGAGCGGCGCGACGGCCGCTTCATCGAACGCGTGGGCTTCTACAACCCGATGGCCTCGGGCGGCGAGCAGCCGCTGCGCGTGGCGCTCGACCGCGTGACCTACTGGGCCGGCGTCGGCGCGCAACTGTCGCCCACCGTCAAGCGCCTGGTGGGCCAGGCCAAGACCAGACCGCGCGCCGCGGCCTGACCGCTGCCGGGAGCGCCGCTGGCGCTGCCGGCACGGCGGACCGGCGCGACCGCTTGCCGGGCGCCGGCCTGGCCCGACGACGCGGTCGAGGTGGGCCGCGTGCTCGGTGCCTGGGGCATCAAGGGCTGGATCAAGGTGCAGCCCTTTGCGGCCGATCCGCAGGCCTTGTTCTCGTCGCGAGCGCTGGTTCCTGCAGCCGCCCGGCGTGCCTGGGCCCGCGAACCGCGGTGCCGACCCGGCCACGTTGCTGACGCATCACGCAAGCACGGTCGCACGGCGACGCCGTGGTCGCTTCGGTGCCGCAGAGTTGCCCGACCGCAATGCGGCCGAGGCGCTGCAGGGCGCGCGCGTGTTCGTGCCGCGCGCAGCTTTCCATCGCCGGCGACGACGAGTACTACTGGGTCGACCTGATCGGCTTGGCGGTCGTCAACCGCCAGGGCGAGGCGCTGGGCACCGTGATCGGCCTGCTCGACACCGGCGCGCACAGCGTGCTGTGTGTGCGCCGGTCCGAGCCGCCGGGCGACGCCGACAGCCGCAGCCGAGCGCCTGATCCCGTTCGTCGCCGCCTACGTCGACGCGGTCGACCTGGCCGGCGCGGCGCATCGTGGTCGACTGGGGGCTGGACTACTGAACCGCGTGAGCCTGGCCATGCGCTTCGACGTCATCACGCTGTTTCCCGAACTGTTCGCGCCGCACCTGACGCAGGGCATCACGCGGCGCGCGTTCGAGAGCGCGCCAGGTCGACGTGCGGCTGTGGCCGCTGCGCGACTTTGCCGACCGACACCTACCGCCGCGTCGACGACCGGCCGTTCGGCGGCGGGCCGGGCATGGTGATGCTGGCCGAGCCGCTGGAGCGCGCGCTGGCGCGCCGTGCGCGCGCGACCGATGCCGAGCGCCGGCGCCGGTGGTGCACTTCACGCCCACCGGCGCGCCGCTCGACCAGGCGCGTGGTGCGCGAACTCGCCGCGCGGCGCCGGGCGCGGTGCTGCTGTGCGGCCGCTACGAAGGCATCGACCAGCGCTTTCATCGATCGCCATGTCGACTCTCGAGATCAGCCTGGGCGACTTCGTGCTGTCGGGCGGCGAATTGCCGGCGCTGGCGCTGCTCGATGCCGTGGCGCGCCTGCAGCCCGGCGTGCTGACCGACGCGCGTCGCACCAGCAGGACAGCTTTTCCGACGGCCTGCTCGACGGTCCGCATTACAGCCGGCCCGAGGTGCTGGCGACGCCGACAGGGCCGCTGCCGGTGCCGCCGGTGCTGCTGTCGGGCCACCATGCCGCAGATCGCGCGCTGGCGGCGCGAGCAGGCGCTGGCAGCTGACCGCGCGCCGCCGGCCCGACCTGATCGCCGCGGCGCGCGCGCGCGGGCGGCTCGACGGCCGAGGACGAGCGGGCGCTGAGCAGGCCGCTCGGGCTATAATCAACAGGCTTTTCGATCCTCTGCCGGGCAAGCCTGGTCTCCGCAGCCTGCCACATCGCATCAACAGCGCCGCGCACGATCGCCTGGAGAACCCCAGTGGACCTGATCCGCACCCTCGAGCAGGAAGAAATCGCCCGGCTCGGCAAGAACGATCCCCGACTTCGCCCCCGGCGACACCGTGATCGTCAACGTCAACGTGGTCGAAGGCACGCGCAAGCGCGTGCAGGCCTACGAAGGCGTGGTGATCGCCAAGCGCAACCGCGGCCTGAACTGCAGCTTCATCGTGCGCAAGATCTCCAGCGGCGAAGGCGTGGAGCGCACGTTCCAGACTCTACAGCCCGCTGATCGCCGTCGATCGAAGTCAAGCGCCGCGGCGACGTGCGCCGCGCCAAGCTGTACTACCTGCGCGAGCGCTCCGGCAAGTCGGCGCGCATCAAGGAAAAGCTGGCCTGAGCATCGCGCGAGCCGGGCGCGGCGCACTGTGCGCCAGCTTCGCGACGCGAGTGCCTGTCGAACAAGGCCGGCCCTCGGCCGGCTTGCGTCTGAAGCGCGCCAGCTGCCATCGGCCACTGGCTCAGCGTCGATCCCCGCATCCTCGACCCGCAGGCCATTCCGGTGGTCGGCATCGACGACCACCTGCCGCCGGTCGCCCGGCGATCGGCTGACGCCCGCGGCGCTGCGCCAGCGCTTCGCGGCAGCCGCGCGGCTGGCAGCCCGAGATCCGCGGCGACGGCGCGCTTCTGACCGACCGCGAGCCCGGCCGCAGCCGTCGGTGCTGGTGCCGCTGGTGCATGCGCCGGACGGCCTGCACGTGCTGCTGACGCAGCGCACCGACCACCTGCGCGACCATGCCGGCCAGATCAGCTTTCCCGGCGGCCGCGCCGAGCCGCACGACGCCGACGCCGTGGCCACCGCGCTGCGCGAGGCCGAAGAGGAAGTCGGCCTGCGCGCGCGAGCGCGTGTCGAGGTGCATCGGCCAGCTGCCGCACCTACACCACCGTCACCAGCTATCGTCGTCACGCCGGTGGTCGGCGCTGGTGCAGCCGCGGCTTCACGCTGCAGCTCGACAGCTTCGAGGTGGCCGAGGCGTTCGAGGTGCCGCTGCAGTTCCTGATGACGCCGGCCCACCACCAGCGCCACGCGTTCGAGCTGCGGCGGCGTGCGGCGCCAGTTCCTGTCGATGCCCTGGCAGGGCGTCGATGCGCGAGGGCCAGCCGCGCGCGCTACTTCATCTGGGGCGCCACGGCGGCGATGCTGCGCAACCTGTACGGCTTTCTGCCGCTGAGCGGCCACGGTCGCAGCGGCTGCGCGTCGAGGCGCCGCCGGTATCATCGACCGCGATGAGCTTCTTCGCCGTCCTGTTCGCGCTGCTGATCGAGCAGCTCAAGCCGCTGCCGCGCGACAACTGGGTGCACGACAGCGCTGATCTGCCTGGGTGCGCTGGACCGGCCGCAACTTCGACGCCGGCCGCGAACACCACGCCTGGGTGGTGTGGTGCGTCTCGGTGCTGGCGCCGGCGCTGCTGGCCGCGGCGCTGTCTACCTGGCGCTCGCCTGGCTAGCAGCCTGCTGCTGGCGCTGGCCTTCGACGTGGCGGTGCTGTACCTGACGCTGGGCTTTCGCCAGTTCAGCCACTACTTCACCGACATCCGCGAGGCGCTCGACGAGGGCGACGAGACCGAGGCGCGCCGCCTGCTGGCCGAATGGCGCCACCTCGACGCCAGCGAGTTGCCGCGCACCGAGTTGCTGCGCCACGTGATCGAGCATTCGCTGCTGGCCGCGCATCGCCATGTCTTCGGCGTCTTCTTCTGGTTCGTCGTGCTGTCGGCGCTGGGCCTGGGGCCGGCCGGTGCGGTGCTGTACCGCATGGCCGAGTTCGCCAGCCGCTACTGGGCCTTCAAGAGCCGCGCGCTGGGCGCGCCGGCCAACGACCGGCTGATGGCACGTCGTCGCAGCGCCTGTTCGCGCTGATCGACCACGTGCCGGCGCGGCTGACGGCCTTCGGCTTCGCCGTGGTCGGCAATTTCGAGGAGGCCATCAACGGCTGGCGGCGCGACGCCGGCGCTGTGGCAGCACCCCAACGAAGGCATCATCCTGGCGGCGGCCGCCGGCGCCGTGGGCGTGCAGCTGGGCGGCGCGGCGGCGCCGGGCGTCACGCCCGACCGCTCCAAGACCTTCGACAGCCGGCGCGACGCCGAGCTGGCCGGCGCGCCGGGCTCCACCGCCGGCGTGCCGCCGCAGCCGGGCCACCTGCGAAGCGTGGTCGGCCTGGTCTGGCGCTCGGTGGTGCTGTGGATGCTGCTGCTGGCGCTGCTGACGCTGGCCAACCTGGTCGGCTGAGCAGCGGCGCGCTCACCACCAGCGTCGTGCGACAACTCGGCGTGCAGCTCCTCGTAGATGCGGTAGCGCGACGGCGCTGATGTCGCCGCGCTCCAGCGCCGCGCGCACGCCGCAGCCCGGCTCGTGCCGGTGGCTGCAGTTGTAGAAGCGGCATTGCGCCCAGTGCGGCCGCGCAGGTCGGGCATCAGGCCGGCCAGTTGCTCGGCGTCGACCTGGCGCAGGCCGAATTCCTGGAACCCGGGTGAATCGATCAGCGCGCCGCGGCGCTCGGCGTCCAGCCAGTACCAGGTGGTGGTGGTGGTGGTGTGGCGGCCGGTGTTCAGCGCCTGCGAGATCTCGCCCACCTGCGCCGCGGCCTGCGGCACCAGCAGGTTGATCAGCGTGCTCTTGCCCATGCCGCTGGGCCCCAGCACCAGCGTGGTGCGGCCGTGCGAGCAGCGGCTGCAGCAGTCGCCGTGCGCGGCATCGGGCTGCGGCCTTCAGCGCCAGCTCCAGCACCTGCACGCCCATCGCCACGATAGGGCGCCAGGCGCTCGCGCGCCGCGCGACGCTGCGGCAGGTCGATCTTGTTCAGCACGATCAGCGCCGGGATGCCGGCGGCTGCGGCGGCGATCAGCGCGCGCGTGAGCTGCGACTCGCTGAACATCGGCTCGACGGCCACCAGCATCAGCAGCTGGTCGAGGTTGGCGGCGAAGGACTTGGTGCGCCACTCGTCCTGGCGGAACAGCAGGTTGCGCCGCGGCTCGACGTGCTCGATCACGCCTTCGTCGCCGGTGGGCTGCCAGCGCACCTGGTCGCCGACCACCAGTCGCTCTTCTTGCCGCGCGGGTGGCACAGCACGCGCTGCGCCCTCGGGCGTCTCGACCATGAAGTGGCGGCCGTGCGCGCCACCACCAGGCCGGGCTCGTCACACGACGGCGTGCAGCTCAGGCCCAGCGTCGTCGACCAGCGCGTCCACCTTGGCCGCGCAGATGAAGTCGTTGATCGAGATGCCGCCCACCGAATGCGTGTTGCCAGCGCACCGTGCAGCGGCCGTAGCCGAGCGGCAGGTCGGGGTGGTGGTCCTCGACGTGCGGCAATCCAGGCCAGCGCGTTGACGAAGGCCATCGTGCCGTGGAAGTCGGCGAAGCCGAACTCCTCTCGATCGCGCCGTCGACGCAGCGCCAGCCGGCAGCGGCGCCAGGTGGGCCGCGCACTGCGGCGGCGCTCATCGCGTGGCCGGCGCCGCCAGCGGCGCGGCAGCGGGTGCGTGCAGCGTCGGCTGCAGTCGGGCGCGTCAGGCGGGCCGCAGGCAGCGCAGCCAGGCGTTCGCGAGGCCGGCGGGTGCGAGTAGTAGAAGCGCACGTACACCGGGTCGGGCGTCAGCGTGGCGGCGTTGTCCTCGTGCAGCTTGAGCAGCGCGCTGGCCAGGTCGGCGCCGCTGGCCTGCGCGCAGGCGTAGGCGTCGGCCTCGAACTCGTGGCGGCGCGAGAACTGCGCCATCAGCGGCGAGACGAAGAAGCTGAACACCGGCAGCGCCAGCATGAACAGCAGCAGCGCCAGCGCGTCGTTGGGCGCGCGCCAGGTTGGGCTGCACGCCCAGGCCGGTGTAGAAGCCGCTCTGCGCCGGCCAGCCAGCCCAGCAGCGCCAGGCCGGCCAGGCTCAGCGCGAACATGCCGACGATGCGCTTGAGCACATGGCGGTGCTTGAAGTGGCCCAGCTCATGGGCCAGCACGGCCTCCACCTCGCCCGGCGTCAGGCGTTGGACAGCAGGGTGTCGAAGAACACCACGCGCTTGGCCGCGCCCAGGCCGGTGAAGTAGGCGTTGGCATGGGCCGAGCGGCGGCTGCCGTCCATCACGAACAGGCCCTTGGCGGCAAAGCCGCAGCGCTGCATCAGCGCCTGCACGCGGGCCTTCAGCGCCTCGTCGGCCAGCGGCTCGAACTTGTTGAACAGCGGCGCGATGACGGTCGGGTACAGCACCAGCATCAGCAGGTTGAAGGCCACCCACGCGCCCCAGGCCCACAGCCACCACAGCCGCCCGTGGCGCGCCATGATCCACAGCATCAGCGCCGCCAGCGGCAAGCCGATCAGCGCGCCGACCGCAGGCCCTTGACCAGGTCGGCCAGCCACAGCCGCCAGCGTCATGCGGTTGAAGCCGAAGCGCTGCTCGATGCGGAAGGTGCTGTACCAGCTCGAACGGCAGGTCGAGCAGCGCCGCCGATCAGCGCGAAGGCGGCCAGCAGCGCCAGCTGGTAGGCCATGTCGCCGAAGCGCGGCTGCACGGCATCGCGCACCGCGGCGTTCAGCGCGTCCAGCCCGCCCAGCAGCGTCCAGCCCAGCAGCACGGCCGCGCCGAAGGCGGTGGCCAGCAGGCCGAAGCGGCCCTTGGCCAGCGTGTAGTCGGCCGCGCGCTGGTGCGCCTGCAGCGACACCGTGGCGGCAAACGCCGCGGGCACCGCATCGCGGTGCGGCGCCACATGGCGCATCTGGCGCGTGGCCAGCCACAACTTGACGGCCAGCGAAGCAGCAGCGCGGCGGCGAACAGCAGGGTCGAGGGTGGATGGGACTGCGTCATGGGCGCGAGTGTAGGCCTGCGCAGAATGCGCGCGCATGCAGCACCGAGACCGAGCCCACATGCACCGCGCCACGCTGGCCGTGCAGCGAGCAGAACCTGATCTGGATCGACCTGGAGATGACCGGCCTGTCGCCCGACACGCGACCGCATCATCGAGATCGCCGTGGTCGTCACCGACGCGCAGCTGACGCGTGCGCGTCGAAGGCCCGGTGTTCGCCATCCACCAGAGCGACGCCGTGCTCGACGGCATGGACGCCTGGAACAAGGGCACCCACGGCAAGAGCGGCCTGATCGACCGCGTGAAGGCCTCCACGGTCGACGAGGCCGCGGCCGAGGCCGCAGGTGATCGCCTGGCTGCGCCGTACGTGCCCGGCGGCAAGAGCCCGATGTGCGGCAACACGCATCTGCCAGGACCGCCGCTTCCTGGCCAACGACATGCCGGGCTGGAAGCGTTCTTCCACTACCGCAACCTCGACGTCAGCACGCTCAAGGAACTGGCGCGGCGCTGGAAGCCGGCGTGCTCGACGGCTTCAAGAAGGCGCAGGCGCACACCGCGCTGGCCGACATCCACGAGTCGATCGACGAGCTGGTGCACTACCGCGCGCACTTCCTCAACGTGTAGCCGGCGCTGCGCCGCCCGCGCCGGCGTGGCTGCGCGCATCCACGCGTGCGCGCCACGCGGCCAGCAGCGCGCGAACTTCGGCATCCGGACGCGCGGGCAGCTTGCGGTATTCGCGAGCCGTCGCTCTTGCGCGTCAGCAGGCGGTCGTTGATGAGTTCGCGACGCAGCGTCGACGTGGTCGCCCCAGGTGTGCCATGCCTTCAACACCTGGTTGACCTCGCGTTCGTTGTAGACGCGCCGGCTTTCGAACTGCATCCACAGCACCCAGATCGCGAACCGCTGCACCGAGTACTTCGTCGGCCAGCGCACCAGCCGACCCCGGCTGATCGAACTGCGACAGTGCCTTGCGCGCCGCGGCGCTCAGTGCCGGCGCCGCATCCTGCGCCGCCGCGACGCGGGCCGCCGGCGGGCGAGCGGCCGTCACCGACGCGGCGCGCAGTGCCTGCAGGTTGCGATGGCCCGCGGCGCGGGCGAGATGGTTGAGCAGCGACTGGTGCGCGGGCAGCGCACCGTGCGTCGTGCTGATGCTCGGCCAGCGAGCGGGCGAGCGAGCGGGCGAAGTCCGACAAGTCGGACACCGCCAGGGGGATGGCGATTCGGGTCATCGAAGTCTCCAGACGACGCACGCAATCGAAATGGCCCGGCCAGGGCTTGCGGGGGCTGCCGACTTGCCGCGACGATGCGCGCGCGCGATGGATCCCGGCGACCGGTGGATCGAAAGGGCAGGTTCAGCTCGCGAACGGCTCGCGCGGCAACGCCTGGGTGAACTGCCGACCGGCGCGCAGTGTAGCGCAGGCCTCGTGACGGCGCTCGCCGCGCCCGCTTGCTCTGAACGCGGCGGCGGCCGGCGCCGTGACGGCTGCGCGCAGCGTGCTAGACAGCGAGCAATTCCACCTCGAACACCAGCGTCGCGTTGGGCGGAATCACGCCGCCGGCGCCGCGCGCGCCGTAGCCGAGCTCCGGCGGGATCTGCAGCACGCGGGTGCCGCCGACCTGCATGCCCTGCACGCCTTCGTCCCAGCCGCCGATGACCTGGCCGTCGCCGAGCGCGAAGCCGAACGGATCGTCGCGGTCCTTGCTCGAGTCGAATTTGCGGCCGCGGCCGTTGGCCGCCGCGGGTCGTGCAGCCAGCCGGTGTAGTGCACGGTGACGTGCTGGCCGGCGCGCGGCGTCGCCGCCGGTGCCGGCGACGGTGTCTTCGTACTGCAGGCCGCTGGGGGTGGTGGTGCATGCATGGGCTCGGTGTGCAAGGGGTGGCTCAGGCCGCGATCATGACACCCAACGCGTGCGCCCAGGCGCGGGTGGCGGCCGCCAGCCACTCCGACACCGACAGGCCGTCGATGTGCGGCAGGTCGAGCACGCGCGCGGCCTGCTGCAGCGCGGCGATCGGCGCGCCCACGTCCAGCGGCGTGGCGCCGTTCTGCTTGGACAGCTTTTGGCCGTCGGTGCCCATCACCAGCGGCGTGTGCAGGTAGCTCGGCGTGGGCAGGCCGAGCAGGCGTTGCAGGTGGATCTGCCGCGGCGTGTTGTCGGCCAGGTCTTCGCCGCGCACGACGTGCGTGACGCCCTGTGCGCATCGTCGACGACCACCGCCAGCTGGTAGGCGAACAGGCCGTCGGCGCGCTTGCAGGACGAAGTCGCCGACCTCGCGCGACACGTTCTGCCGCTGCGCGGCCGAGCCGGCGATCGAGCCAGCGTGATCGCGATGTCTGCTCGTCGCCGCATGCGGTCAGCACGCGCATCGGCGCGCGCCGGCTTGCCGCCCAGGCCGTTGCGGCAGGTGCCGGGGTAGACGCGTTCGTCGTGCCGCTCCGTGCAGGCAAGCCCGAGCGCGATCAGCGCGCTCTTCGATCTCGCGCCGGCTGCAGCCGCAGGGGTAGGCCAAGCCCGGCGGCCGCCAGTTGGTCCAGCGCGGCCTGGTAGGCCGGCCGCGCTGCGACTGGTACAGCGGCGGCTCGTCGCCGATCAGGCCGCAGATCGCCAGTTGGCCGAGGATGATCTCGTCGGCGCCGTGCTCGCAGCGCGTGGCTGTCGACGTCTTCGATGCGCACCAGCCAGCGGCCGCCGTGGGCGCGCGCGTCGAGCCAGCTGGCCAGTGCGGCCACCAGCGAGCCTTCGTGCAGCGGGCCGGTGGGCGAGGGCGCGAAGCGGCCGACGTAGCTGAGCATGCGCCGGTCCTAGTCGACGTCGCCCGGAAGGCCGAGGTGGCGTTCCAGCAGCGCGTGACGCGTGGTCGGGCTGTCGAGCTGCTGCAGCCACCAGTGCAGGGCCAGGCCCTGCGCGGCGCGCCGCGCCCTGGTCTCGGCCACGCCGCGCCAGGCGTAGTGAAAGCGCACGCGGTGCGGCCCGCGCTGCAGCGGCTTCACCACCAGGCAGCCGCGCCGGATGAGGTCGCGTGCCAGCGGCTCGGGCACGAAGCCGCAACCCAGGCAGCGCACCTGCGCCTCGATCTTGGCCTGTACCGAGGCCACGGTGAGCACGTCCTGCCCGGGCAGCAGGTTGTAGGTCAACGGCGCCAGCCGTTGCGCCGAATCGGCCACCGCGACCGCGCGGTGGCGCAGCAGCACGTCGTCGGCGATCGGTCCGTCGTGCGCCGCCAGCGGGTGGTGCGGCGCCACGGCGAAGACGAAATCGACCTCGCCGAGCGGCTCGGGTCTCGATGCCCTTGTCGGTGCCGGCGCCGGCGATGGTCACGCCGATGGCCAGATCGGCCTGGCCGGTGAGCAGCGCTTCCCACAGGCCGGTGAGGATTTCGGTGCGCAGGCGCAGCCGCGTACCGGTGGGGCCACCGCTGTCGCTGCGCTGCGCGTAGAAGCCTTCGACCAGTTCGAACAGCGTGAGGCGCGAGACGACACCGTCGACCGCCACCGTCAGCTGTGTCTCCCAGCCGGTGGCGACACGGTGCACACGATTGGCCAGCAGGTCGATCTCGCCGAGCAGGTGCCGGCCTTGGTCGAGCAGCTCCTGGCCGGCGGCGGTGAGCTTGGCCTGGCGCGAGCGGCGGTCGAACAACAGCACGTCGAGCGCGTCTTCGAGCTGCCGCACGCTGTAGGTCAACGCAGAAGGCACCTTGCCCAGTTCGCGTGCTGCGGCGGCGAAACTGCCGCTGCGCGCGATGGTGTCCATCATCGCCAGGGCTTCGGGGGTCAGCGCATTGCGTCGGTGGGCGCTCATCGAGTGCAGCTTCATCATATTTGAATGCGAGCTTCAATCCGCCCGGCGACAACGCCCGGTAACTGGTTCTACAGTGGCGAGACGATTGCAGGAGCGCATCGATGATCAACGTACGCCGCGCCGAAGACCGTGGTTTTGCCGACCACGGCTGGCTCAAGAGTTACCACAGCTTTTCGTTTGCCGACTACTACGACCCGCCGCACATGGGCTTCGGCAACCTGCGCGTCATCAACGAAGACCGCATCGCGCCGGGCACCGGCTTCGGCACGCACGGACACCGCGACATGGAGATCGTGAGCTACGTCATCGACGGCGCGCTGGCGCACCGCGACAACATGGGCAACGGCACCGCGATCGTGCCCGGCGAGGTGCAGCGCATGAGCGCCGGGCGCGGCGTGATGCACAGCGAGTACAACCACGCGCAGGCCAGCACCACGCACTTTCTGCAGATCTGGATCCTGCCGCGCGAGCGCGGCATCGCGCCCGGCTACGAACAGAAGGCATTCGCCGACGCCCTCAAGCGCGGCCGTCTGTGCCTGGTGGCTTCGGAAGACGGCGCGCGAGGGCTCGGTCACGATCCACGCCGACGCGGCGGTGTACGCCGGGCTGTTCGACGCTGGCGAGTCGGCCGAACTCACCTTGGCGCCGGGCCGCCTGGGCTATGTGCATCTGGTGCGCGGCACGCTGCAGGCCAATGGTCAACTGCTCAACGCAGGCGACGCGTTGAAGCTCGAAGGCGAAGATCGGGTGCAGCTGAGCCACGGCAAGGACGCCGAAGTGCTGGTGTTCGACCTGGCGCCTTGATGTCCGCGTGATGCCGCCCTGGCCGATGGCTCAGGGCGTCGCGACGAATTCGCGCACCACGGCGGCAGTGGCAGTGGGGTCTTCGTCGTGTGGCACATGGCCGAGGCGGTCGAACACCACGAGGCGGCTGCCGGCGATGTCGGCGTTGAACTGATTCGCGATCGCCGGCGGTATCAGGCGGTCGCGGCCGCCCCAGAGGATCAACACCGGCAACTTGAGGGCACGAATGCGCACGCGGTTGTCGTCGTAGGCCTCGGCGTCGCGCCGCATCGCCTGGAAGCGCTGCAGCAACGCGCGCCGATTGCCCTCGCGCAGCGTGAGCTCGAAATAGCGGTCCACCAGCGCCGAGGTGACCTTGCCCGCATCGCCATAGACATCGCGCACGCTGGCCTCGACCACGCCACGCGGCAGCAGCCATTCGGTCAGACGGTTCAGCACCGGCACACGCGCCAGCATGAAGCCGATCGGAATCGACGCCGGCTCGAACGCATAACCCGCGGCGTCGACCAGGATCAGCCGCTCCACGCGCTGCGGCGCCAGCGAGGCCACGCGCCAGGCGACTTCGCCGCCGAGCGAGTTGCCGCCCAGCACCGCGCGCTGCACGCCCAGCGCGTCCATCAGATCGAGCACGAAGCGCGCGTATTCGTCACCTCGGTAAGTCTGGCCCGCATAACGCCCGGCAAACGGGCCCGTCAAGCCGAATGCCGGCAGGTCGAACGTGATCACGCGGCGCTGGGCGCGCAACGCGGCGGCCCATCCTTGCCAGGTGTGCAGGCTGGCCGAGGTGCCGTGCACGAGCACGATCGGCAGCGGATCGTTGCGCGGCCCCTCGTCGCGCAGGTGCACCAGTTGGCCATGCAGGTCGATGAAGTCCGATGGCGCTGGGGCCCAGCGCGCCACCAGGGCCTGCACCGGCAGATCCGGCGCGCGCGACAGTGCCAGGGCCAGCGCCGTGGCCATCAGCAGCAGGCCGATCGCGCGCCGCAGCCAGCGGCTCATCGGGCAGGCAACGCCGCGGGACGCAGGCCGGTGTCGAGACTGACGCGGTGGTCGAAGACCACGCAGCGGCCGCGCCAGCCGGGCGCCGCGCCGCCGGTGCTGCTCGAAGTAGTTCAGGATGCCGCCGTCGAGCTGGTAGGCATGAACACCGGCCTCGCGCAACACCAGCGTGGCCTTCTCGCAGCGAATGCCGCCGGTGCAGTAGCTGACCACCGCCTTGCCGCGCAGCGCATCGACGTGCCGTTGCAGCGCATCCGGGAACTCGCTGAACCGGCGCAGGCGCCAGTCCAGCGCGCCGTCGAAGCTGCCGGCGTCGACCTCGAAGGCATTGCGTGTGTCGAGCAGCAGCAGCGGTCGTCCGTCGTCGTCGCGGCCGCGCTGCAACCAGCGCTGCAGCGTGCCGCTGCTCACCGCTGGCGCCCGGCCGGACACCGGCGCCACGGCCGGCCGGTTCATGCGGATGATCTCGCGCTTGACTCTTCACGCGCAGCCGACGAAACGGCACGGTCGCGCTGCTGCTGCGCTTGACCTCGATGGCGGCGAACCGCGCGTCGGCGCGCAGTGCGTCGAGCCAGCGTTCGGCCGCCTCGGCCGCGCCGGCCAGGTTGAAGTTGATGCCTTCGGCCGCCAGGATCACGGTGCCCGACAGGCCGAGCGCTGCGGCCGCGTCGAACAGCCGCGCGCGCAGCGCCGGCACGTCATCCAGCCGCACGAACCGGTAGCCGGCCAGATTGAGAACCTGTGACATGACCGAATTCTAGAAGGCTCGGCGATGGTGGCTGCCTACAATGAACCGCATGGACTTCGTTCACCTGCGCACGCACACCGAGTACTCGGTCGTCGACGGCACGCTGCGCATCGCCGATGCGGTGCGCAGCGCGCGCAGCGACGGCCAGCCCGCGCTGGCCATCACCGATCTCGGCAACCTGTTCGGTGCGGTCAAGTTCTACAAGGCCTGCCGCAGCGAAGGCGTCAAGCCGATCATCGGCGTCGACCTGTGGATGGAGCCGGCCGCCGGCTCAGGCGAGCGAGCAGGCGTCGCGCTTGCTGGTGCTGGTGTGCAATGCCACCGGTTACCACAACCTGTGCGAGCTGCTGTCGCTGGCCTGGACGCAGAACGTGCAGCGTGCGCAGGCCTGGGTCAAGTGGGAGTGGCTGGCCGAGCATGCGGGCGGGGCTGCTGGCCTTGTCCGGCGCCGACCTCGGCGTGGTCGGCGCGGCGCTGCTCGCCGGCGACCGGCGCGCGCGCGCTGGCCTGGGCGCGACGGCTGGCGACGCTGTTCCCCGATCGCTTCTACATCGAGCTGCAGCGCGCCGGCCTGCCGACCAACGAGGCCCATGTGCGCCTGCGCAGTGAGTCTGGCGGCGGAGCTCAAGCTGCCGGTGGTGGCCACGCATCCGGTGCAGTTCTGCGCCGCCGACGACTTCGACGCCCACGAGGCGCGCGTGTGCGTGGCCGAAGGCGAAACGCTGGCCAACCCGCGTCGCGTCAAGCGTTTTTCGCGCGAGCAGTACTTCAAGACGCAGCAGCAGATGGCCGCGCTGTTTGCCGACGTGCCGTCGGCGCTGGCCAATACGCTGCGCATCGCCCAGCGCTGCAACCTGCAACTGAACCTGGGTGTGCCGAGGCTGCCCGACTTCCCGACGCCGGACGGCAGCCCGCTCGAGGACTTCTTCCGTGCCTCGAGCTTCGACGGCCTCGAGCAGCGCCTGCAGGCGCTGTACCCCGATGCGGCGAAGCGCGACGCGCAGCGGCCGCAGTACGAGCAGCGCCTGGTCTACGAGATCGAGACGATCCAGAAGATGGGCTTCGCCGGCTACTTCCTGATCGTGGCCGACTTCATCAACTGGGCCCGGCGCAACGGCTGCCCGGTGGGCCCCGGCCGCGGCTCGGGCGCCGGCTCGCTGGTGGCGTACTCGCTGGGCATCACCGACCTCGACCCGCTGCACTACCAGCTGCTGTTCGAGCGCTTCCTCAACCCCGAGCGGGTGTCGATGCCGGACTTCGACATCGATTTCTGCCAGGCCAACCGCGAGCGCGTGATCGACTACGTGAAGGCGCGCTACGGCCGCGATGCGGTGAGCCAGATCGCCACCTTCGGCACGATGGCGGCCAAGGCGGCGCTGCGCGACGTGGGCCGCGTGCTGGGCATGGGCTACGGCCATGTCGATTCGATCGCCAAGCTGATCCCGGCGCCGCCGGGCAAGACGGTCACGCTGGCCAAGGTGCCCGCAGTCGCCCGACCCGGGCCTGATCTACGCGCGCAAGGAAGCGCCCGAACTCGAGCAGCGCGAGGCCGCCGAAGAAGAGGTGGCCGAGCTGCTCGCGCTGGCCTCGCAGGTCGAAGGCCTGGTGCGCAACATCGGCATGCACGCCGGCGGCGTGCTGATCGCGCCGGGCAAGATCACCGACTTCTGCCCGCTGTACCAGCAGCCGGGCAGCGAGTCGGCGATCAGCCAGTTCGACAAGGACGATGTCGAGGCCATCGGCCTGGTGAAGTTCGACTTCCTGGGCCTGGCGACGCTGACGATCCTGGAGCTGGCCAAGGAGCTCATCGTCACGCGCCACCCGCAGCACCGCGACTTCGCGTTCGAGCGCATCGCGCTCGACGACCCGGCGGTCTATCGCCTGTTCAGCGCCGGTCAGACCGAAGCGGTGTTCCAGTTCGAATCGCGCGGCATGCAGGGCATGCTGCGCGACGCGCGGCCGAGCCGGCTCGAAGACCTGACCGCGCTGAACGCGATGTTCCGGCCCGGGCCGATGGAGAACATCCCGAGCTTCTGCGCGCGCAAGCACGGCCGCGAGCCGGTGAGCTACCCGCATCCGCTGCTCGAGCAGGTGCTCGGCGAGACCTACGGCATCATGGTCTACCAGGAGCAGGTGATGCAGGTCGCGCAGCTGCTGGCGGGCTACTCGCTCGGCAGCGCCGACATGCTGCGCCGGGCCATGGGCAAGAAGAAGCCCGAGGAGATGGCGCAGCAGCGCGA
This sequence comes from uncultured beta proteobacterium, assembly GCA_963814435.1. Taxonomy (GTDB): domain Bacteria; phylum Pseudomonadota; class Gammaproteobacteria; order Burkholderiales; family Burkholderiaceae_C; genus JAEUPI01. The sequence goes on along the minus strand of CAWFCV010000005.1, from coordinate 139,158 downwards.
GATCTTCCGCAACGGCGCGCTGACGCACAACGGCATCGATGCCGCCAAGGCCGACGAGATCTTCGATCTGATGGAGAAGTTCGCGGGCTACGGCTTCAACAAGAGCCATGCCGCGGCCTATGCGCTGCTGGCCTATCACACCGCATGGCTGAAGGTGCATTTCCCGGCGGAGTTCTACGCCGCCAACATGAGCGTCGAAATCGACAACACCGACAAGCTGAAGGTGCTGATCAACGACGCCAAGCAGTTCGGCGTGAGCTTCGATCCGCCGGACGTCAATCGTGGCATTTATCGCTTCGACCCGGTGGGCCCGAAGCAGGTGCGCTACGGACTCGGTGCCGTCAAGGGCACCGGGCGCGGGCGCGATCGAGGCCATCGTCGCGGCGCGCACTGCCGACGGCGAGCGGCAGCCGTTTCGCAGCATCTTCGACTTCTGCGCGCGGGTGGACCGCACGCGCGTCAACAAGCGCGCGGTCGAGGCGCTGGTGAAGGCCGGCGCGTTCGACCTGTTGCACGCCGACCGCGCCGCGGTGCTGGCCAGCCTGGCGCTGGCGTTCGACTGGGCCGACACGCAGGTGGCCCACGAGTCGCAGAGCGGACTGTTCGACTTCGGCGATTCGCACGCGGCGTCCACCCAGGAGCCGGCGCTGCAGAGCGTGGAGCCGTTCAGCGTGCGCGAACGGCTGTCGCTGGAAAAGGCGGCGCTGGGGTTCTTTCTTTCCGGCCACCTGTTCGAGCAGAGCGAAGCCGAGGTGCGGCAATTCGTCAAGCGGCGCATCGCCGACCTGGTGGATTCGCGCGAGCCCGTGCTGCTGGCCGGCGTGGTGGCCGATCTGCGCATGGTGAACAGCCAGCGCGGCCGCGTGGCGATCTTCAAGCTCGACGACATGAGCGAGAGCATCGAGTCGGTGGTCGGTGAGGAATTGCTCGAGACGACGCGCGACCTGCTGCGCGAGGACGAGTTGCTGATCGTGCAGGGGCGCGTGCAGCCGGACCGCTTTGCCGGTGGACTGCGCCTGAACGTGCAGCAGGTGTGGGACCTGCCCGCGGCCAGAGCCCGTTTCGGGCGCTATCTCGCGGTCAGCGTGAACGGCGGCCTGCCGCCGGTGGGTGACGTCTTGCGCCAGTGGCCGGTGCGCCGCATCACCAACAACCAGGGCACCACGACGCTCGGGCTGGCGGTGCGCCTGGCGATCGAGCGCGCCGACGCGGTGGCCGAGTTGGACCTGGGCGAGGACGGTCGCTTCTGGCCCAGCGACGACGCGCTGTCGCGCTGGAGGTCGATTGCCCACGGCGGTCAAGCGGCCATCGTGTACGAATAGACGAGTCGCACGCGCGCGCCCGCCGGTGTGCAACCGGACGTAAACGCCGGCCGCGTGTGCCATCGAGCGGCAGTGCCCCGGCGTTAGTCTTGGCTGTCGTTCAGTGCCATTCGAGGATGTTCATGATCAAGCAAGTGCTGGGTGTTTCGGCGGGGGTTCTCATCACCGCATCGTCGTGGGCCGCGGATGTGGGCGTGTCCGTCCAGATCAGTCAGCCCGGCGTGTACGGCCGGGTCGACATCGGCCGCTTCCCGCAGCCCGAGGTGATCGTGCAGCAGCCGGTGATCGTGGCGCAGCCGCGCGTGGTGATCGCGCAGCCGGTGCAGCCGGTGTACATGTGGGTACCGCCCGGCCATCGCAAGGACTGGCGCAAGCACTGCCGCGCCTACAACGCCTGCGGCGTTCCGGTGTACTTCGTGCGCCACGACTGGTACGGGCAGCACGTGATGGTGGCCGACGATCGGGGCCATGACAAGGGCCACGGCAAGGGTCACGGCAAGGGCAAGGGCAAGCACGACGATTGACCGGGCGATTCACGCCCCTTTTCGGCTCGCTGCGCCGGCACCCTCGGACTACAGTGGACCGGCATGTACGCCTCCCCGCTGGCCGGGCTGATTCTCACGGGCGGCGGCGCCCGCGCCGCCTACCAGGTGGGCGTGCTGCGTGCGTTGGCGCAGATCCGGCGTGACAGCGGCGCGGACCTGACCCGCAACCCGTTCGGCGTGATCGCCGGCACGTCGGCCGGCGCGATCAATGCCGCCGCGCTGGCCTGTGGCGCCGACGACTACGACGCCGCGATCGAGCGCATCGTCGAGGTCTGGCGCAATTTCGAGGCCGAGCAGGTGTACCGCGCCGATTCGCTGGGCGTGATCCGCAGCGGCGCGCAGTGGCTGACCATGCTGTCCATCGGCTGGTTGATCGCACGCTGGCGCAAGGCCCGGCCACGCTCGCTGCTCGACAACAGCCCGCTGGCCGACCTGTTGCTCCACATGGTGCCGCTGGAACGCCTGCCGCGCATGCTGCGCGAGCGCCACCTGCACGGGCTCGCGGTGAGTGCGTCGAGCTACAGCTCGGGGCTGCACGTCACGTTCTACGATGCCGCGGCACCGATCGAACCCTGGTCGCGGTCGCAGCGCATCGCGGTGCAGGGGCCGGTGAGCATCGATCACCTGCTGGCGTCGTCGGCAATTCCGTTCGTGTTTCCCGCCACCGCGCTCGAGCTCGATGGCATGCACGAGTGGTTCGGCGACGGCTCGATGCGACAGACGGCGCCGATCTCGCCGGCCGTGCACCTGGGTGCCCAGAAGATTCTGGTCATCGGCGCCGGACGCATGCAGGAACCGCCGGGTCGTCGCGTCGAGCTCAATGGCGGCTATCCGAGCCTGGCGCAGATCGCGGGACACGCCCTGTCCAACATCTTCCTCGACGCACTGGCGGTGGACGTCGAGCGCATGCGGCGCATCAACAACACGTTGTCGCTGCTGCCCGAATCGGCGCGCATGCACACTGCCCTCAGGCCCATCGACGTGCTGGTGATCGCGCCGTCCCAGCGCCTGGACGACCTGGCCGCCGAGCATCAGGGCGCGCTGCCGGTGCCGGTGCGCGCGCTGTTGCGCGGCATGGGGGTCAGCGGGAGCGGCAAGGACGCACGCGGCGCGGCGTTGGCGAGTTACCTGTTGTTCGAGGCGCCGTACACGCGTGCGTTGATGGATCTGGGCCAGGCCGACGCACTGGCGCGGCGCGACGAAGTGCTGTCGTTCTTCGGCTGGACGCAGCACGCCGGCCAACCGCTGGACATCGAGTTGACCACCGTCATGTGATCGTATGTCAGGCTGCATCAGGCGGGCGCGAACGCCGGTCGGCCTGAAACCACAGCAGGGCCAGCATCGTGCAGTAGAAGTGCCCCTCGGTGACGATGAACAGCGGCGAGTCGAACATCGAGTGGATGGCCAGGATCGACACCAGTCCCAGCGCGTTCCATCTTCGGGCCGGCGCAAGACGTCGTGCGGTCACGAGCGCCACGCCAAGCCATGCCAGATAGGCCAGCATGCCGACGGTGCCCAGCTGGGTGCCGATGTACAGATACTGGTTGTGCGGGTTGTACGTACCGGCCGACACCCAGGTGAGCTTGGCTTCGGTAGCCCGACGCTGGTACTCGGCGTTGTACCCGCCCGTGCCCCAACCCAGAACCGGCTTCTCCGCGATCATCTTCAGGCTGATGCGCCAGAATTCGAGCCGGATGCCCTCGGCCGACTTGAGTTGCTGGCCCGAACGGAACAACATCACCTGTTCGTAGACCTTCGTGACGCGCGACTCGAGCGACGGCGACAGTGCCGCCGCCAGCACCGCGATCACGGCTGCCGCGATGGCGGCGGACAGCGCCACGCGGTTGCGGGCGGCCATCGTGATGCCGATCAGAATGACGGCGGCCAACGTCAGATAGCCGGTTCTGCCCTGCGCCAGATAGACGATCGAAAAGCAGGCCAGCGCCGCGAAGACCAGCGCCGCGGCGCGCATGCGCATGGAGCTGGCAGTCAGAGCGGCGCTGAAGTTCAACAGCACGAAGAACGACAGCAGCACGTTCTGCGTGATGTGGTGTTTGAAGATGTAGTGATTGCCGGTCAGGAACGGATTGTCCAGACCGAGTTCACGCGTCGAGCGGCTGAACGGCAGCGGATGCACCGCGTCGGCGAACACCAGCAGCACGGTCAACGCCAGCGCCAGGTGCACCGACTTCAGGCAACGGTTGACCCAGACGTCGCTGTCGAGCAGACTCATCACCAGCGGCACGTACAACAACTTCCTGTACGCGCCCAACTGGTGCGTGATGTCGGCCATCGGCGCCGCGGACCACAGCGTACCCAGCACGAACAGCAGGTACAGCGCCAGGCTGGCCCAGCTGATCGGGTGTGCGAACGCGATGCGCAGGCGCTGCTGCCAGCCGCCGGCAAGCAGCCACAGGATCACCAGCAACGCGAAGCTCACGTTGGTCAGCGCGGTCGACAGCGGCAGCGAGAAGACCGCGACGACCAGGACCACCTTGGCGATCGGGTCGATCCGGGGATGACGGTGGTGCAAGACCCGATCGATCAGGTTCGGCGAGGCTGCAACGGTCGTCATCTCGAATCGTCAACTTCCACGGGCGTGCGATGCGGGTGTGTGGCGGTGAATCGCGATCGCATGGGCCGTCGCGACGGGTGGGCGCGCGAATTATGCGGTCCGCGCGCGCAGCGGCCGAACACCGACGCGACCATGCCAGGCGGCAGCGTGAGACCCGCGCGGCTCAGGACTGCCGGTCGCGCGACAGGGCCTCGACTTGGACCATGACTTCGTCCGGTGTCGGCCAGTCGGGCCAGCGTCGGATGACGTGCACACGCGATCCCCACGGCGCCCATTGCTCCGGTTTGGTCGGCCCCAACACGCTCACCACCGTGGCGCCGACCGCTGCCGCCAGATGCCCGGGTCCGGTGTCGTTGGACACCAGCATCGCGCAACGCCGCAGCACCCCACCATAGGCCGCGAGGTCGACGCCTTCGAGCATCGTCACGCCCGGGTAGGACGCGCGAACGATCGCCTCTTCGCCCGGTCCGGGGCAGGTCACCACCTGGCGTCCGCTGGCGATCAGCGCGCGCGCGAAGTCCGGAAATGCCGGCCAGGTCTTTTCCAGCTTTTCGAAGGTGCCGCCGGCGAACGGACAGATCACGATGAATCCAGGTTCAATACCATGCCGCCGCAACATGGCGTCGGCGCGTTCGATGTCGGCCTCGCGCGTCGCCAGGCCGATCTCCTGCGGCGGCGCGCGCGTGATGCGCAGGAAGCGGCAGGCGAGCTCCCAGTAGGCTGTGAGCGCGTGGCCGCCATAGGTGATCGGTTCGCTGCGCGCCAACAGGAAGCCGCGCGCCTCCTGCGCGTAGCCCACCGCGCGCAGCCCGGCCAGTCGCATCTCGAGTGCGGCCGAGAACGACGTGGGCAGCACCAGCGCGTTGTCGCGGCGGGTGAACCCGGGGTCGAGCCGCGACGCGGCGTCACGCAGTGCGCGCAGCTGCGCGACGCTTGCCTTCCAGTGGCCCGGGCGCGCCACCGTGGGCCAACCCTGGCCGGCCAGTAGCGTGGACGCCCAGGGTTTGCCCACCAGTTGCAAGTCGTAGCCGTTTGCAGCCAGCAGTTTCAGCGCAGGTACGCCGAGAATGACATCGCCGATCCAGTTGCGCAGGCGGACAATGAGGGGGCGAGGTGGCATCCCGTGTGGCGGCTGCGCTGATAATCGACCCCTTGCATTCTGCCATCCACCATGCCCGCCACACCGTTGAACGCGCGCGACGTCACCGCCTTGCACGACGCGCTGCTCGCCACCGCGGGATGGCCGGGCCTGGAACCCGCGGCGCGCGACGACTCGTTGTGGCGGTGGATCCAGACCAACCATCGTTTCAACTGTCGGCTGTGGGCCGAGGAAGATCTGGCGCGCCGCACGCAGGTCGGTGATTCCGCGATCGCCGCCAACAAGCGCGCGATCGATGGCTTCAACCAGGCCCGCAACGACGCGACCGAGCGATTCGACGAGCTACTGCTGATCGCGCTCGGCCTCGTCGACCCCGCATCGGCCCGCACCGACGCGCCGGTCTCCACCGTGCCAGCGGGCTCGCGCCTGAACAGCGAGACCGCCGGCAGCATGATCGACCGCCTGTCGATCCTCGCGCTGAAGATCCACGCGATGCGGGCGCAGACCCAGCGCCACGATGTCGACGCGGCGCACCGGCAGTCCAGCCGCGACCGGCTGTCGCGTCTGGAGCAGCAGCGCGCCGACCTGGCAACGTGTCTGGACGCGCTGCTGGCCGACTGCGCCGCGGGGCGCGCGCACTTCAAGGTCTATCGCCAGTTCAAGATGTACAACGATCCGCGCTTCAATCCGGCTCTGGTGTCGGAGCGGCGCGGCGCGTGAGCACCGCACGGCCGCTCCGAAGGTGCTCGGCGCCCCCGCGGGGGGCCGGGCGCGCAGCGCCCTGGGGGGCCACATGAGCACCGCACGGCCGCTCCGAAGGTGCTCGCGCCCCCACGGGGGGCCGGGCGCGCAGCGCCCTGGTGGACCTAGATGAGCCGCCCGCGCATTCTGATCGTCAAGACCTCGTCGATGGGCGACGTGGTGCACGCGCTGCCGACGGTGAGCGACATCCGTCGCGCGTTCCCGACGGCGCAGATCGACTGGCTGGTCGAGGCTTCGTTCGCTGCGATCCCGCGCCTGCACCCGGGCGTGAACCGGGTCTTGCCGATGTCGTGGCGGCGCTGGCGCAAGCAGCTGTCCACCGGCGCCGCCTGGCGCGCGATGCGCGAGCTGCGTGAGGAACTGCGCACCGAGACCTACGACTGCGTGCTCGATCTGCAAGGGTTGCTCAAGAGCGCGATCTGGGCGCGGCAGGCGCGTGGCCCGGCGATGGGATACGACCGCGCGAGCATTCGCGAGCCGTTGGCGGCGTGGTTGTACGTGCGGCGTGCACCCGTGTCGCGCGAGCTGCATGCGGTGCAGCGCTGCCGGCTGTTGGCGGCCGCGCACCTCGGCTACCCGCCACCCACCAGCGCACCGGACTTCGGTCTGGTGCCACCGCCCAAGAGCGGGTGGAAGGTGCGTGGCGCCAGCGCGGCGCTGATTCCTTGCGCCAGCCGGCCCGAGAAGATCTGGCCCGAGGCGCGGTGGATCGCGGTGGGCAAGCGCCTGAAAGCCCTGGGGTTGAGCCCGCTGGTCATCTGGGGCACCGAGGCCGAGCAGGTGCGCGCCGAGCGCATCGCGGCCGGCTGCGAAGGCGAAGTACCGCCATTCTTGAACGTGCACGACGTGGCCGCGTTGCTCGCCGCCACGCGCCGCGTCGTGGGGCTCGACACCGGATTCACTCACCTGGCTGCGGCCTTCGGCCGGCCGACGATCGGCATCTACTGCGATCACGAGCCTGGCCTGGCCGGCATCGTCGGCCCCGGCGGCGTGGCCAGCGTCGGTGGCAAGGGGCAGGTGCCCTCGCTGGCCGAAGTGATGGCGTTGGTCGAACGGCAGGCGCCGGCTGTCTGACCTGCTTGGCCGGCTTAGAACTCTTCGATGCGCTGCGGTGGGAAGGTGTCCCAGCCCAGGCAGCCCGGGCATTGCCAGAAGTGGTGCTGCGCTTCGAAGCCGCAGGCTGCACAGCGGTATCGCCGCAGCGGGCGCACGGCGCGTGCCACCGCCTCGCGCACGTCGCGCAGCGTGGCCTCGTCGTGCATCTCGTGCGGGGTGTCCAGCACCTCGAGCGCGGCCGACAGCGATGGCTGCTGGTGCAGCAAGGCCTGCGCCCGCGCGCCCGCGTCGGGCAGGATGCCGGCATCGGTGACCGCGCCATCGAGCAGCCGCAGCGCGTGCAACAGATCGACCCCCGGCTGGTCGTCGTAGCGGCGCTTGATCAGCGCACGTGCGGCCGTCGGCGTGGCCGCTGGCAATGGCCGACGCGGCGTACTCGGTGGCCACCAGCGCAAGTATGGCGGGCGCCTTGTCGATCAGATCGGCATAGTGCTGGTACGCAGCCAGATGGTCGCCCGACTGAACGGCGCGGCGCGCCGCGATGATGATCGGGCGCGGCGCCTCGGGCGCCACCGCACGCGCGCGTTGCAGCGCCGCCTCGGCCTCGGCGGCTGCGCCCTGGTCGCTCGCCTGCAGCGACAGCTCGCACCAATGGTGCGCGATGCGCGCGGCGTACGACCCGGTGCCGCTGGCCTCGAGCCGTGCCGCCAGCTCGGCGGCCGTGCGCCAGTCGCGTGCACGCTCGGCCAGGCCCAGCCGAGCCAGCCGCGCGTCGGTGTCGAAGGCGGTGCCCTCCAGCGCCTGGAAGGCCGCTGTCGGCGCGGTCGAGCAGCCCGGCCTTGACGTAGTCCTGGGCCAGTGCGTTCTGTGCTCGTGCGCGGTCGCCGGCCGACAGGTCGGCGCGTTGCAGCAGATGCTGGTGCACCCGCACCGCGCGTTCGAATTCGCCGCGGCGGCGAAACAGGTTGCCGAGCGCGAAGTGAAGCTCCGCCGTGTCGGGGTCGCTCTGCACCGCCTCGATGAAGGCGTCGATCGCCTTGTCGTGCTGTTCGTTGAGCAACAGGTTCAGGCCCTTGAAGTAGGCCTTCGGCGCCTCCTTCTCGGCGCGCTTCAACTGGCGGAAGTCGAAGCGCGAGGCGACCCATCCCAGCGCAAAGGCCACCGGCAGGCCGATCAGCAACCACTGGGCATCGAGTTCGAACATCGGTCAGGCGGCGCCGGGCCGTTCCCAATCCGGCGGCGCGCCCCGCCGGGGAGCCGCGACCTGGGTCAGCGCGCAGGCGATCAAGCTACAGGCCTTCGCGCGGCGGATGGTCGAATGCGACGTCCGACGGCGTGACGGTCGTCGGCTCGGTGGCGGCCAGGGTGGGCGGCGCCGGCGTGCGGGCCTGGCGTTGCGCCTGGCGCCGATGTCGCCACCAGCGCGGCACCATCGCCACCACCCCCAGCGCCACGCCGGCCGCAAAGGCCACCAGCACCACGATCACCTGGGGGGCGCGCCAGTTCGCGCCGAAGAACCAGTTGATCGTCACCTCCTGCTGGTTGTTGAGCGCGAACGCGAACAGCGTGAAGAAGATGAAGCCGCGAAACAGCCAGGTGAGGATGCGCATCGAGCCCGCATTCTACGAACGCGCCTTGAAAGCGAAACGGAGCCGCTGCAGCGGCCCCGTCTTGTCCGACTGCGGCGCAGGCCTACGGCTCGGCGGTGGAGGCCTCGGCCGGGAGACGTTGGTCGACCGATTCGCGCAAGGCCTTGCCCGGCTTGAAGTGGGGCACCAGCTTCTCGGGAATCGTCACCTGCTCGCCGCTGCGTGGGTTGCGTCCCAGCCGCGGCGGGCGGCGGTTGATCGAGAAGCTGCCGAAGCCGCGGATCTCGATGCGATGCCCGCGCGCCAGTGCGTCGGTCATCGCATCGAGGATCGTCTTGACCGCGAACTCGGTGTCACGCTGCGTCAGCTGCGCGAACCGCTCGGCCAGCTGGGCCACCAGATCCGAACGAGTCATGACGTTGCCACCGGGCTCGCGAACGGTCGCCTTACTCCTTCTGGTTGTCCAGCTTGGCGCGCAGCAGCGCACCCAGGCTGGTGGTGCCGGCGGTCTCGCGCTCGTTGCTCTGCGCCAGGCGCTGCATCGCCTCCTGCTGGTCGGCCTGGTCCTTGGCCTTGATCGACAGCTGGATCGAACGCGCCTTGCGGTCGACGTTGACGATCATCACGTTGACTTCGTCGCCTTCCTTCAGCAGGTTGCGTGCGTCCTCGACGCGATCGCGGCTCAGCTCGCTGGCGCGCAGGTAGCCGGTGACATCGGCGTTGAGCTGGATCTCGGCGCCGCGCGGATCGACCGTCTTGACCGTGCCGGTGACCAGCGCGCCACGGTCGTTGACCGACACGTAGCTGGTGAACGGGTCCTGGTCGAGCTGCTTGATGCCCAGCGAGATGCGCTCGCGCTCGATGTCGATGCCGAGCACCAGCGCGTCGACCTCCTGGCCCTTCTTGTAGTTGCGCACCGCGGTTTCGCCGGGCTCGTTCCACGACAGGTCCGACAGGTGCACCAGGCCGTCGATGCCTTGCGCCAGGCCGACGAAGACGCCGAAGTCGGTGATCGACTTGATCGGGCCGTGCACCTTGTCGCCGCGCTTGACGTTGCCGGCGAACTCTTCCCACGGGTTGGGCTTGCACTGCTTCATGCCCAGGCTGATGCGACGCTTTTCCTCGTCGATCTCGAGCACCATGACCTCGACCTCGTCACCCATCGTGACGACCTTGCTCGGCGCGACGTTCTTGTTGGTCCAGTCCATCTCGGACACGTGCACCAGGCCTTCGATGCCCGGCTCGATCTCGACGAACGCGCCGTAGTCGGCGATGTTGGTGACCTTGCCGAACAGGCGGGTGCCGCTGGGGTAGCGGCGCGACACGCCGTGCCACGGGTCGTCGCCGAGCTGCTTGATGCCGAGCGAGACGCGGTTCTTCTCGGCATCGAACTTCAGCACCTTGGCGCTGAGCTCCTGGCCGACCTGCACCACCTCGCTCGGGTGGCGCACGCGGCGCCAGGCCATGTCGGTGATGTGCAGCAGGCCGTCGATGCCGCCCAAGTCGACGAATGCACCGTACTCGGTGATGTTCTTGACCACGCCGTGCACGATGGCGCCTTCGGTCAGCGTCTCGAGCAACTTGGCGCGCTCTTCGCCCATCGAGGCCTCGACCACCGCGCGGCGGCTCAACACCACGTTGTTGCGCTTGCGGTCGAGCTTGATGACCTTGAACTCCATCGTCTTGCCTTCGAACGGCGTCAGGTCCTTGACCGGGCGCGTGTCGATCAGCGAGCCGGGCAGGAAGGCGCGGATGCCGTTCACCAGCACCGTGAGGCCGCCCTTGACCTTGCCGCTGACGGTGCCGCTGACGAAGTCGCCGGACTCGAGCGCGGTCTCCAGCGCCAGCCACGAGGCCAGGCGCTTGGCCTTGTCGCGCGACAGGATGGTGTCGCCGTAGCCGTTCTCGATGGCGTCGATGGCCACCGAGACGTAGTCGCCGACCTGGACTTCGACCTCGCCCTGGTCGGTCTTGAATTCATCGATCGGAACGTAGGCCTCGCTCTTGAGGCCCGCGTTGACCACCACGTAGTTGAAGTCGATGCGCACCACCTCGGCGGTGATCACCTCGCCGGTGCGCATTTCGCTGCGCTTGAGCGATTCTTCGAACAGGGCGGCGAACGATTCGCCGCCGCCGGTGGTGACGGTTTGCGTTTGGGGCATTGGGTTTCCTGTGGCCGGGAAGTGGATGAAGGGGTGGGGCCGGCCGGTGCATGCAACCGAAGTTGCGGTTGGGTTCGACAAGTCGCCGATCCAAGTTGCGCGGCAGACGCGCGGTCACTTCGATACGGCGGGCGAGGTGCTTCGAATGGGGCGGCCGGGCCGCCGTTCAATCGAAGGCGTTGCGGTCACTCCACCACTGCAGCACCCGATCGGCCGATTGTTCGATCGTGAGCGACGAGTTGTCGAGCAACTGCGCATCTTCGGCTGGCTTCAACGGCGAGATCGCCCGCTGGGTGTCGCGGGCATCACGCGCCTCGAGGTCGGCACGAAGACTGTCGATATTAGCGGAAATGCCCTTTGAAATCAATTGCTTATACCGCCGTTCGGCGCGCATGGCGGCGCTGGCGGTGAGGAACACCTTGAGCGCTGCATCGCGAAACACCACGGTACCCATGTCGCGGCCGTCGGCCACCAGTCCCGGCACGCGCCGGAACGACAGCTGCAGGCCATGCAGCGCCTGGCGCACGGCCGGCAGGGCGGACACCTGGGACGCCATCGTGCCGACGGCTTCCTCGCGCAGCGCGGCGGCGATGTCCTCGCCTTCCAGCCAGACCTGCTCGCCGGCAAATCGCAGTGCGAGCTGGCCGGCAGTGCGCGCCACGGCGGCGATGTCGTCAGGGGCGACGCCCTGGCGGCGCGCGGCCAAGGCCGTGGCGCGGTACAGCAGCCCCGAGTCCAACTGATGCCAGCCCAGCCGCGCGGCCACCGCGGCCGCGAGCGTGCCCTTGCCCGACGCGGTGGGGCCGTCGACTGTGATCACCGGGATGTCGCTCGGATCGGCCTCGACCACCGAGAAGAGCGTCTCGAAATAGTCGGGAAAGGTCTTGGCGACGCAACGCGGTTCGAGGATTCGCACCGGCACCGCGGCACCGGCCAGCGGGTTGAACGCCGCCAGCGACAGGCACATGGCCATGCGGTGGTCGTCGTAGGTGTGGAAGGCGGCGCGGCGCCAGGTGGTCGGCGGTTCGACCTCGATGAAGTCGTCGCCGTCCAGCACGGTGGCGCCGACACGGCGCAACTCGGTGGCCATCGCCGCGATGCGGTCGGTCTCCTTGACGCGCCAGCTGCCGATCCGAGTCAGGCGCGTGCGGCCGCGCGCATACAGCGCCAGTACGGCCAGTGTCATCGCGGCATCGGGAATGTGGTTGCAATCCAGCGTTACGGCACGCAGCGGCCACTGGCCGCGCTGCACGTCGATCCAGCCCGGACCGCCGGACACCTGCGCGCCCATGGCGCGCGCGGCATCGAGGAAGCGAATGTCGCCCTGGATCGAATCCAGCCCGACGCCTTCGATGCGCAGCGGTTTGTCGGCGGCGGCGATCGCCCCCAGCGCGACGAAGTACGACGCCGACGACGCGTCACCTTCGACGTGGAGGTGCGCCGGCGCCCGGTACCGGCTTCCCGCCGGCACCGTGAAGCGCTGGTAGCCGTCGCGATGAACCTGGATGCCGAAGCGCTGCAACAGCGCGAGCGTGATGTCGATGTACGGCTTGGAGATCAATTCGCCGTCGACATCCACCTGCATCGGCTGGCGTTCGCAGACCAGCGGCAAGGCCAGCAACAGTGCGGTGAGGAATTGGCTGGACACGTCGCCGCGCACACGAATCGGCCGCAAGGTGATGGGCCGACCACCGCTGGCGCCGCGCAGTCGCAGCGGTGGATAGCCCTCGTGACCCAGGTAGTCGATTTCGCAGCCGAGCTGGCGCAGCGCGTCCACCAGGTCGCCGATCGGGCGTTCATGCATGCGGGGCACGCCGGCGAGTTCGAGGCTGCCGCCGTCGCGGGTGACCAGCAGCGCCAGCGCCGCCGTCAGCGGCCGCATCGCGGTGCCGGCATTGCCCAGGTGCAGGCGCAAGGGCCGACCCGTCACTGGCGCGCCGAGTCGGCCGGCGATGCCCTGAATTCGCCATGCGCCAGCCGATTCCGCCACGCCGCAGCCGAGCTGGCGCAGGGCCTCGAGCATCACGCCGGTGTCGTCCGAATCGAGCAGGTCGTGCACGACGGTGCAGCCCTCGCTCAGGCCGGCCAGCAGCAGCACGCGGTTGGAGATGCTCTTCGAGCCGGGCAGGCGCACCGAGCCGGCCGCACGACGCAGCGGGGGCAGGTCCAGGAAAGGGATGTCGAACATGCGAACGCGTGATGCGCGCGGTCGCCGGGCGCCGCGCCCGCCCCGCCTCAGCGGGGGGTGCCTCCGCCGCGTGGACCGCCGAGCTGCCAGGTCGCCCGCGCCTCGGCGGCGTTGCGGATTAGATCTTCAAGCGCATCGGCGTTGCCGGTCTTGATGACATGCTCCATCGCGTCCAGCGTGTGCCGGAAACGCGCCGACTGCTTGAGAATCTCTTCGCGATTGGCCATCAGGATGTCACGCCAGATCGCCGGGTCGCTGGCCGCGATGCGTGTGAAATCGCGAAACCCGGGGCCCGCGAGCGACAGGAAGTCGCGCCCGGCCGGTTGGTTGACCACTGCGCTGAAGTAGGCAAAGGCCAGCATGTGCGGCAGGTGGCTCACCGATGCGAACGCGGCGTCGTGGTTCTCCGGTGTCATCCGCAGGACCTGCGCACCCACCGCCGACCAGATGTCGGTGGCCTTCTGCACCAGCTCGGGCGAAGTCTGCGGCAGTGGCGTGAGGATCACCTGCCGGCCGGCGTACAGCGCGGCGTCGGCGTTCTGCACGCCCGCCACCTCCTTGCCGGTGATCGGGTGGGCCGGCACGAACGATGGCACGCGGTCCTTCAGCACGCGGCGCGCCGCATCGACGACGTCGCGCTTGGTCGAGCCGACATCCATGAACAGCACGCCAGGTTCCACCAGATGGCGAATGGCCTTGAAGGTGACCTCGGTGGCCGCCACCGGCACCGCGATCAGCACGATGTCGGCGCCCGACACCGCTTGCAGCGCGGATTCGGCCACCACGTCGATCACGCCCATGCGCTTGGCGCGTTCGGTCGTGGAGGGCGATTTGCTGTAGCCGACCACGCGCTTGACCAGCCCGCCGCGCTTGAGCGCCAACGCGAACGAGCCGCCCATCAGGCCGCAACCGATCACACCGAGCTGGTTGAACATCGTGGGGCCAGTATCTCAGTGAACGTCGACCGGATACGCACCGAGCAGCTTGAAAAACGCGCAGGCCTCGCGCAGCTCGCGCAAGGCAGACGCCACGTTGGGATCGTCGGGGTGGCCCTGGATGTCGATGTAGAAGTAGTACTCCCACTGGCCGGAACGCGCCGGGCGCGATTCGAACCGCGTCATCGACACGCCGTGCCGTTTCAGCGGCACCAGCATGTCGTGCACCGCACCGGGCTTGTTCGCCACCGACACGATCAGGCTGGTGCAATCGTGTCCCGACAGCTTCGGCGCAGGTTGCAGATCGGGATGGGCCACGATGGCGAAACGCGTGCGGTTGTGCGGATCGTCCTGAATCGCCGGTGCCACCGTGTGCAGGCCCCACTCGCTGCCGGCGCGCTCGCTGGCAATCGCGGCCAGGGCCGGGTCCAGGCTGGCCAGGCGCGCCCCTTCGGAATTGCTCGCCACCGGGCGTCGCTCGACCTCGGGAAGGTTGTGGCTCAGCCAGCCGTGGCATTGCGCCAGTGCTTGCGGATGCGCGCACACCACCTGGATGTTCTGCAGCGAGTTCTGCTTGCGCAGCAGGTTGTGGCGCACGAACAGGCTGGTCTCGCCGACGATCAGCAGCGGCGTGGTCAGCAGCACGTCCAGCGAGCGGGCCACGACGCCTTCGGTGGAGTTTTCGACCGGAACCACGCCGAAGTCGGCCGCACCGGCGCTGGTGCTGCGGAACACCTCGTCGATGTTGGCGCAGGGCACGCGCACGATGGATGAGCCGAAGTAGCCCAGCGCCGCCAGCTCGCTGAAGGTGCCGGCCGGACCCAGATAGGCCACGCGCGTGGCGGTTTCGAGCGCGCGGCAGGCGGACATGATCTCGCGCCAGATCGGCGCGATGCTGTCGGTCTGCAAGGGTCCCGAATTCAGCTGCTTGAGGCCGTCGATCACCTGCGCCTCGCGCTCCGGCCGGAAGGCCACCGAGCCTTCGCGCTTCTTCAGTTCACCGACTTGCTGCGCCAGCGCGGCACGCCGATTGAGCGCGGCGAGCAGGTCGCGATCGATCGCGTCGATGCGCTCGCGCAGCGCCAGCAACTCGGGGTTGGATGCGGGCTCAGCCATGGGATGAGCCGGATTCTGGCACGCGCGCTGCGCCGCGGGTCCCGGCCGCCGCCCCGATGGCGCACGCCATCAGGCGGCGGGATCCACCGGGTCGGCGAGGGCGTCGCCGTCCGCGTCGGGATCGGCATCGCCGGCGTCGTTCTCCACGATGCGCTGCAGGCCGGACAGCTTGGATCCGTCGTCCAGCGCGATCAGCGTCACGCCCTGCGTGGCGCGGCCCATCTCCCGGATCTCGGCCACGCGCGTGCGCACCAGCACGCCGCGATCGGTGATCAGCATGATCTCGTCTTCCGGACGCACCAGCGTGGCGGCCACGACGCGGCCGTTGCGCTCGCTCTGCTGGATCGCGATCATGCCCTTGGTGCCGCGGCCATGGCGCGTGTACTCGACGATCGAGGTGCGCTTGCCGAAGCCGTGCTCGGTGGCAGTGAGCACGCTCTGCGTTTCGTCTTCGGCCACCAGCATCGCGATCACGTGCTGACCGTCGTCGAGCATCATGCCGCGCACGCCGCGGGCCTGGCGGCCCATCGCGCGCACGTCGTCCTCGTCGAAGCGCACCGCCTTGCCGCCGTCGGAGAACAGCATCACGTCGTGCTTGCCGTCGGTGAGTGCCGCACCGATCAGGTAGTCGCCCGGGTCGAGGTCGACCGCGATGATGCCGGCCTTGCGCGGGTTGCTGAATTCGTCCAGCGAGGTCTTCTTGACCGTGCCCAGCGCGGTGCCCATGAAGATGTAATGGTCGGCGGGGAAGGTGCGGAACTCGCCGGTCAGTGGCAGCACCACCGTGACCTTCTCGTCGGCCTGCAGCGGGAACATGTTGACGATCGGCTTGCCGCGGCTGGCGCGCGAGCCTTGTGGCACCTCCCACACCTTGAGCCAGTAGACGCGGCCGCGGTTGCTGAAGCACAGGATCCAGTCGTGCGTGTTGGCGATGAACAGCTGGTCGATCCAGTCGTCCTCCTTGGTCACCGCCGCCTGCTTGCCGCGGCCGCCCCGGCGCTGTGCACGGTATTCCGAGAGAGCCTGGCTCTTGATGTAGCCGGTGTGGCTCAATGTGACCACCATGTCGGTGGGCGCGATCAGGTCCTCGGTGCCGAGCTCCTGGATGTTGCGTTCGATCACGCTGCGCCGCGCGCCGAGCTTGGTTTGTCCGAACTCCTGGCGCAGCGCCATCAGCTCGTCGCTGATGATGCGCGTCACGCGTTCCGGCTTGCCCAGGATGTCCAGCAGATCGGCGATCTGCGCCATCACATCCTTGTACTCGCCGATGATCTTGTCCTGCTCCAGCCCGGTCAGGCGCTGCAGGCGCATCTGCAGGATCTCGTTGGCCTGGTCGTCCGACAGCCGGTACAGCCCGTCGAACTGCAGACCGTACTGCGGCGGCAGGCCTTCGGGCCGGAAGGCCCCGCGGCCGCCCGACGCTTCGCCTTCGGCGCGCGCGAGCATCTCGCGCACCAGCGAGCTGTCCCAGCCCTTGCTCATCAATGCCGCCTTGGCCACCGGCGGCGTCGGCGAGTTCTTGATCAGCGCGATGAACTCGTCGATGTTGGCCAGCGCCACCGCCAGGCCCTCGAGCACGTGGCCGCGTTCGCGCGCCTTGCGCAGCTCGTAGGCAGTGCGCCGGGTCACCACCTCGCGACGGTGCTCGAGGAAGATCTCGACGAGGTCTTTCAGGTTGCACAGTTTCGGCTGCCCGTCGATCAACGCCACCATGTTGATGCCGAAGGTGTCCTGCAGCTGCGTCTGCTTGTACAGGTTGTTCAGCACCACCTCGGGCACTTCGCCGCGCTTGAGCTCGATGACGACGCGCATGCCGGACTTGTCGGATTCGTCCTGAATGTGGCTGATGCCGTCGATCTTCTTGTCGTGGACGAGCTCGGCGATGCGCTCGAGCAGCGTCTTCTTGTTCACCTGGTACGGGATCTCGTCGACGATGATCGACTGGCGCTGGCCGCGATCGATGTCCTCGAAGTGGCACTTGGCGCGCATCACCAACTTGCCGCGGCCGGTGCGGTAGCCGTCGCGCACACCGTGCAGGCCATAAATGATCCCGGCCGTGGGGAAATCCGGCGCCGGGATGATCTCCATCAACTCATCGACGGTCGCGTCCGGGTTCTTCAACAGGTGCAGGCAGGCGTCGACCACCTCGTTGAGGTTGTGCGGCGGGATGTTGGTGGCCATTCCCACCGCGATGCCGGCCGAGCCGTTCACCAGCAGGTTGGGCAGACGGGTCGGCAGAACCAGCGGTTCCTTCTCGCTGCCGTCGTAATTGGGGCCGAAGTCGACGGTTTCCTTGTCGATGTCGGCCAGCATCTCGTGCGCGATCTTGGCCAGCCGGATCTCGGTGTAGCGCATCGCCGCGGCGTTGTCGCCGTCGACCGAGCCGAAGTTGCCCTGGCCGTCGACGAGCATGTGCCGCAGCGAAAAGTCCTGCGCCATGCGCACGATCGTGTCGTAGACCGCGGTGTCGCCATGCGGGTGGTACTTGCCGATCACGTCGCCGACGATGCGCGCGCTCTTCTTGTAGGGGCGGTTCCAGTCGTTGTTGAGTTCGTGCATCGCGAACAGCACGCGCCGGTGCACCGGCTTCAGGCCGTCGCGCGCGTCGGGCAGCGCGCGGCCCACGATCACGCTCATCGCGTAGTCGAGGTACGAGCGCCGCATCTCCTCTTCTAGGCTGACGGCGACGGTTTCCTTGGCGAACTGGGTCATGCGAATGCGGCGTGCGGCGCCTGCTGAAAGAGGAGGGCCGCGCAACCAGTCTCGGCGCGGCGGAGGAGCGATTCTAAGGGCGTACCCCGTGTCGCAGCTTCGCAACAACCGCCGCAGCGCAGCGTGTGGAGCGGGTCAAAATGCAGTCGCGCCAAGGCCCTATGGCACAATCGTTGAGGTCAGCGGTGAGGCTCGCAAGAGCGGGTTTGCACTAGGCATCTCGATCCTGACTTCGACGTTTCGCAGGCAACTGCGGCTTTCCCCTTGAGAGGAGAATCATGAAGAAACTGAACAAGGTGGCGATGCTCTTCGCATCGGCTGCGCTTGCTGCACCGATCGCATCGATGGGCATGGCCCATGGTGGCATGGCGACCATCGACAACTGGCGCAACGCCGACGGCACCGTGTGGAAGAACGGCACCAACGAGCTGTGCTGGCGCGACGCCAACTGGACTCCAGCCACCGCGATGCCCAATTGCGACGGCGCCATCAAGCCGCCGCCCCCGCCGCCTCCGCCGCCGCCACCTGCGCCGCCGCCGCCCGCCGCCGCCGCCTGCCGGCCGCGCCGCTCCGCCGCCGCCGCCACCGCCGCCGTCCGCCTGCACCGCCGCCCGCTCCGGTGAGCGAGAAGGTCACGTTCGCGGCTGATGCGTTCTTCGACACCGGCAAGTCGGTGCTGAAGAACGAAGCCAAGGCCAAGCTGGACGACCTGGTGGCCAAGACTTCGGGTGTGAACCTCGAAGTCATCATCGCCGTCGGTCACACCGACTCCGATGGTTCGGATGCCATGAACCAGAAGCTGTCGGTCAACCGCGCCGAAGCCGTCAAGGCCTACCTGGTGAGCAAGGGCGTCGAGAAGAATCGCGTCTACACCGAAGGCAAGGGCGAGAAGCAGCCTGTGGCCGACAACAAGACCAAGGAAGGCAAGGCGAAGAACCGCCGCGTCGAGATCGAAGTGGTGGGTACCCGCACCCGCAAGTGATTCGGTCCTTCTCGAAGGTCCGCGAAACCCCGCTTCGGCGGGGTTTTTTTCGTCCGATCGGGTCTTTGCGGGCCGAGGTGCCTCAACGCGCCCGCCGCACCGCTACGATTGGCCCATGACCGTCAACGCCGACCCGCAGGAACTCGCCAAATTCAGCGACCTGGCCCACCGCTGGTGGGACCGCGGTGGCGAGTTCAAGCCCCTGCACGAGATCAACCCGCTGCGGCTGGATTGGATCGACCAGAGGTCCGGGCTGCGCGGCAAGCGGGTGCTCGACGTCGGCTGCGGCGGCGGCATCCTCGCGGAATCGATGGCGCTGCGCGGCGCCGAGGTGCTGGGCATCGACTTGGCATCCAAGCCGTTGAAGGTGGCGCAACTGCATGCGCTGGAGGCCGGCGTGCCGGGTCTCGAGTACCAGGAGATCGAGGCCGAGGCGCTGGCGGCCAGGTCACCGGCGGCGTTCGACGTGGTGACGTGCATGGAGATGCTTGAACACGTGCCCGAACCGGCCTCGGTGGTGCGAGCCTGTGCGACGCTGGCCAAACCGGGTTCGCACGTGTACTTCTCGACCATCAACCGCAACGCCAAGGCATTCGTCTTGGCCATCGTCGGCGCCGAACACGTGTTGAAGATGCTGCCCAAAGGCACGCACGAATACGCGCGATTCATTCGTCCGAGCGAGCTGGCGCAATGGTGCCGCGACGCGGGGCTGGAGGTCACCCAGATCAAGGGCATGCAGTTCAACCCGCTGACCGGACGCTACTGGCTGTCGGAGGACACCAGCGTGAACTACCTGGTGGCCTGCGACAAGCCGGCATGAGCGTGCTGCGCTGCGACGCCGTGCTGTTCGACCTCGACGGCACGCTGGTGGACAGCGCACCGGATCTTGCCGGCGCCGCCAACGACCTGCGCGCCCAGCACGGGCTGCCCGCGCTGGACTACGACGCATTGCGGCCGATGGTCGGCTCCGGCGCCCGTGGCATGGTCGGCGTGGCGTTTGGCGTGAAACCCGGCGAGCCGACGTTCGACGTGCTGCGCGACGCGTTCCTCGACCGCTACGCGCAGCGCCTGCTCGAATGCACGCGTGTCTTCGATGCGATGCACGCAGTGCTGCACGGCATCGAACAAGCTGGCCTGCGCTGGGGCGTCGTCACCAACAAGGCGATGCGCTTCACCGCACCGATCGTCGACGGCCTGGCGCTCAAACCGAGGCTGGCGGCGCTGGTGGCGGGCGACACGACGCCGCATTCGAAGCCACACCCGGCCCCGCTGCTCGAAGCGGCGCGGCAGATGGGGCTGCCGGCCACGCGCTGCGTCTACGTCGGCGATGACCATCGCGATGTGCTGGCCGGCCGCGCGGCGGGCATGGTCACCCTCGCAGCCGCCTGGGGGTACCTCGGGACCGGGCAATCCGTGCACGAATGGGGCGCCGACCAGGTGCTGTCGCATCCGGACGAACTCTTGAACTGGCTCGGTCTGGCCTAAAATAGGTGTCTGGGGCCGACCTGGCTTCGACGTGGGTGCGGAGTCGGTTCAGGGCATGCCGAGCGCCAGATCAGCTCGTAAATCCAGCTGGAACAAAGTAACTGCGAACGACGAACGTTTCGCCCTCGCCGCTTAAACACCGGTGAGCCTCGCAACGGTTGGCCGATGGGCCGGGCCTGAAGAATCGCAAGATTCCTAAGGCTGCGAGGTCATACACATTGGCTGGTGTTGTGCCGGGTCACTCGGTACATCACGAGATCAAGTGACTGGCGGACCCGGTAGCGTGCTGCTGCGCGACCGGGGCCGCGAGATTCAAATCAGACAGCTACGCATGTAGAACTGGCCGGTGATGGCTTGCGGACGGGGGTTCGATTCCCCCCGGCTCCACCATTTGCAAATCTCATGACGTCCAAGAACGTCCCAAGAGATGTCAAAACCTCCAAGTAAATCAACGACTTGGAGGTTTTTTCTTGCCAAGAGCATCTCGGGACGTCCACTTGAATCCCACCGCAAAGTGGGATAACTTTTGGGGTAACTGCACCGTGGCAGGCCACTTGACGCGTAGATTCTGATTATCAGTATGAGATAATCACAAATATGGCCCGCCGCGACCCGTCGTTGGATACGCTGCTCGACCTCCATGGGCAGGTTCTGGTGATTGATGAGGCGGGCTATTGGGTTCGTTTCATCGTCAATAGGGTGCCGGTTACGGCGCAAAAGCCGCATGGGCTTGACTATTCATTGACGCTGCACGGACCCGATGGCGCAAGGCTGGTGGGATTCGACAACGGCCATCAGGTGGGTGGCGAACGACGGGCCGAGCAGGATCACAAACACCGGCTGCGTACCGTTCGGCCCTACGCTTACCGCGAAGCGGCAGCGCTGGTAGCCGACTTCTGGACCGAAGTCGAAGCGCTTATGCATGAACGAGGAGTCTGGCCATGAAGACATTGAAGGTGGGTATCGCTTCCTACGATGCGATGAGGGCACGCACGCTGGCGATCGCCAAGGGGGAACTGAAGCCCAAGGCCAGTGACCCCAAAGTCTGGTTCACGTCGCCCGAGAGCTTTGCCAAGCTGCTGTCCAACCGGAATCGGTCCTTGCTGTCGGTGATAACCGAGACGCGGCCCGAATCGCTGAACGAGTTGGCGGCTCGAACCGGCCGAACAGCCGGCAACCTGTCGCGGACGCTGCGCACGATGGAGCGCTACGGCTTGGTGCGCCTGCACAAGGGAGCACGCGGGATGGTTCGGCCTGAGGTGCCGTATCGAGACGTGCAGTTGGAGATGAACCTGTCGTAGCCGGCGCCGCCTTGGGTTGAAGCGAAGGGATCGGACAGTCCGACCCTTGCGAACTCCTTGAGCGGGACCGCCGGCGCCACTTCGCTCACACGCCGTGAGAGTTTTCCAGGTTGAATCGCCAGCGCCTGTTGCCTACGTTTCGGCTGAGCGATGCAATTGCTCGCGCTGCGAGAGAGAGACTCCGGCGCGGTGTACGGGTCGTGGAGATGGCCGCATCCGGTAAAGACTGGGGGACTAGAGTCCGGTCGAATCCGGCAACGCATGCTGTGGTCCACGCCCGCGCTGATTGACAACGCCATCACGCCAGCCCTGAGCTGCCTACGATCTCAATGTAGGTGCTGATCCAGTCCGTCTCCGTGATGATTTACGGCGATTTTTCGTCACGGAAAAGCTGACCGTCGCGATCAGTCACCCGGCCATAAAGGAACGTTCACAGCATGACCGCCGAACGCTCCCTCCAGGCTGGCTGCTGCCGCAAAATTTTGGCGGTTGAATGGCCGCTCGAACCGAGACCGATCGATCGCCTGTCGACAGGCTGGAAGTCCGCTGCACTTCGGAACCGACCGTTCACCTACGGTCGCGAACCCCTTCAACAGTGTTCTGCCGTGACGAGTGACAGCCTGTGGCTGCTCTCGTCGGCCGCGAACTGGCACTCACGACCCGACAGTGTGAGTACTCTGCCGTGCCAGGAAGCCGCCCGTCGACGTAGTGGTCCCGCCGGCCCCGACGGCGTGGAAGCGCAGCGAAGTCGCGTCGTCGACCTCGATTCCGATGTAGTGAGCGGTCGACTCCAGCCTATGGAATGGCCAAGCAGCAGCTGCACCGCACCAATTCTTCGTGCGCCGGCAGATCAACGTCGAATTGGTTCGCCGCATCGAGTGCGTCGCGAAGTTCGAAGGGTCGAGGCCAAGTTCCTCGACCCAGCCTTCGAGGATTCGGGCGTCCGCCGCGCCCCCAAGTGCGGTGACTCTGCGTCCGGATCTCGAAGTGTTCACCTTTGGTGCCGGCAAGGCATTGGCGTCTTCTACGTCGACCCGACCAAGGCGCTAAAACGATCTGGATCGAGTCCGCCGTCGGCGACGAAGCCCGGGTCATTGCCGGGCTAAAGCGCATGGGCAGCCGTGCTTTAGTTATCGCACTCTCGCCGACGGAAGTACCAGCCGAAAGGTAGAGCCTGTTCCCACCTGACTCTCGACCTCCAGCTCGCCGCCATGACGGCGTACGGCGTGTTTGGCGATGGCCAGGCCGAGGCCCGTGCCGCCGGTCTCCCTTGAACGGCCGCCGTCGACGCGGTAGAACCGTTCGCCCAGCCGTGCCAGGTGTTCGGCGGCGATGCCCGGGCCGCTGTCGCGCACTTCGAATGCCGCGCTGCCATTGCCTCGCTTGTTCCAGGCCACTGCCACCCGGCCCCCTGTCGGCGTGTAGCGGATGGCGTTGGTGACGAGATTGCCGAGCGCGCTCGCCAGTTCGGCCTCGGTTCCGGCTATTGCTCCGCCATCGGCGGCGGTGAACTCCAAGGTCTGGCGGCCAGCCGACAGGGCCCGCGCGTCGACTTCGATGCGCGTCAACAGCGCGCCGACATCGACCCACCGATCCGTCGGTGGCCGCGGGCTGCCTTCGAGCTGCGCCAGGTTCAGCAGATCGTCGACCAGGGTTTGAATCCGGCGCGTCTGCTCCGCCATGACCGTCAGCGCGCGCTTCCGCTCAGACTCGGTCAATTGGATCTGCGTCATCGTCTCGATGAACCCGGCCACCACGGTCAGTGGCGTACGAATCTCGTGCGAGACGTTGGCCACGAAGTCGCGCCGCATCTCCTCGCTACGCAAGCGTTCGGTGACATCCTGCGTCAGCAACAGTCGCTGGCCATCGCCGTAGGGTCGGACCAGTACGGAATAGGTCTCGCGACGCCCTGGTATCGAGAAATTCACCGACCGGTCGCTCTCGCCCGCCTGCAGATGCTCGACGAAACTCGGTGCACGCACGAGGTTGGTGATCGGCTGCTGCAGGTCGCGCAGCGGGTCGAGCCCCAGATGGTCGGCCGCGGTGGAGTTGCACCATTGCATCTGGCCTTTCGCGTCGAGTAGGAGCACGCCGTTGGGCGAGGCGTCGATGGCTGACAGGAATTGCGCGATGCGCTGTCGTTCATCCTGCAGGTCGCGCTCGAGCGAACGTAGCAGACGCTCGACACGGTAGCCGACTTCGCCCCAAAAGCCAGTGTGACCGGGAGCCGCCTCGCGCTGCGGCCCGCGTAGCCAAGTCAGGAAGCGTCGTGCCCGCAGCGAATCCAGGCCTGCCGCGGCTGCGGCCCCCAGCAGCGCCCCGGCCGCGAGTCCGGGGCCGGGAAGGTTGATCGCAAGACCCGCCGAATAGCCCGCCACGGCGGCAAGCATCACCATGCCGAGGACAACCAGTACGCGCGACAGCAGCCACTGCATGGCCGCCTGCATCATGCCGGTATCGAATCGAGCTGCCGGACGAGCCGATATCCAACGCCGCGCACAGTCTCGATCATCCATGCGCAACCGGCTGGCGTCAGCGCATCACGCAGGCGCTTCACATGGACGTCAACGGTTCTCTCTTCGATGAACACATGGTCGCCCCAGACGCGATCCAGCAGGTATCGACGGCTGTGGACGCGGTCGGGATGCGTCATCAGGAAATGAAGCATCCTGAACTCGGTCGCGCCGAGGCGAAGGTCGCGCCCGGCGAACACGACGCGGCGAGTGGCAGGATCCACGCGCAGGCCCGCGATCTCGACGGCATCATCCAGGGTCTCCGGCGCCTTGCGCCTCAGCACGGCGCGGATGCGCGCCATCAACTCCTGGGTCGAGAACGGCTTGGTCAGGTAGTCGTCCGCTCCAGCGTCGAGGCCGGAGATCTTGTCTGCTTCTCCGCCACGTGCGGTCAGCATGATGACCGGCAGGCCTCGAGTGCGTTCGTCGGCGCGCCAGCGCCGCGCCAGCGAATGCCCGGACTCGCCGGGCAGCATCCAGTCCAATATCACCAGATCAGGCAGGACGGCGTTGACAGCCACTTGTGCCTGCTCGGCCGATCCGGCTAACGTGACCTCGTGGCCCGCGTGACGAAGGTTGATCGAAATCAGCTCCGCGATGGCGAGTTCGTCTTCAACGACCAGAATCTGACTCATCGCGATTTCCGCCTAGCGCACCATCGACTCGATCGCTGCCAGCGGGTTGTGCCGAACGTCGGTGCCTTTGACGATGTAGATGATGCCCTCCGCCAAGTTCTTGGCATGATCGCCCACCCGCTCGATCGCCTTGGCGACGAAGACCAGGTCGATGCTGGCCGAGATGGTGCGCGGGTCTTCCATCATGTAGGTGATGAGCTTGCGCATCAGCCCGTCGAACTCGCGGTCGATCTGGTCATCGGCCTTGAGCACGTTCAGCGCCGATTCCACATCCAGCCGGGCGAACGCATCGAGCACGGCGCGCAGCTGCCGCACCGCAAGGTCCGACGCGAACGCCAGGTCGGCCACCGGCAGCCGCATCCGGCTGGACACGCCCGCGTTCAGCAGTCGTTGCACGGTGCGGGCGATGCGCGCGGCCTCGTCGCCGACCCGTTCCAGGTTCGCGATGGTCTTGGAGACCGCGATCAGCAGTCGAAGGTCACGCGCGGTCGGCTGTCGCCGCGCGATGATGCTCGACAGGTCGCGATCAATGGCCACTTCGAGCTGGTTCACCTGCTCCTCGCGCGCGAGCACCTGACTGGCCGTCTGGCCGCTGAAGTTCGTCAGCGCGTAGATAGCCTGAGCAACCTGCGACTCGGCGACACCGCCCATTTCGAGCACACGGGTGCAGATGTCGCTGAGCTCAGCGTCGAATTGCGTCGAGAGATGCTTTTCGCTCATGGTTTCACCCGAAACGCCCGGTGATGTAGTCCTCGGTGTCTTTTCTCTTCGGTTTCATGAAGAGCTCCGATGTTGCACCGAATTCGATCAGGTCGCCCAGGTACATGTAGGCGGTGTAGTCGGAGCATCGCGCCGCCTGCTGCATGTTGTGGGTCACGATGGCCACCGTGTAGTCGGATTTCAGCTCGGTGATGAGCTCCTCGATCTTGCCTGTGGAGATCGGATCCAGCGCCGAACACGGTTCGTCGAGCAGCAGCACCTCGGGCTTGATGGCGATGCCGCGCGCGATGCACAGGCGCTGCTGCTGGCCGCCGGACAGGCCCGAGCCGCTCTGGTCCAGCTTGTCCTTTACCTCGTTCCACAACGCGGCCTTCTTCAGCGCCCACTCGACACGCTCGTCCATCTCGACATTCGACAGCGACTCGAACAGGCGCACGCCGAACGCGATGTTGTCGTAGATCGACATCGGGAACGGTGTCGGCTTCTGAAAGACCATGCCGACCTTGGCCCGGATCAGGCTCACGTCGAGCTTGGACGCCAGAATGTCATCGCCGTCGAGCACGATCTGGCCCTCGGCACGCTGCTCGGGGTACAGCTCGAACATGCGATTGAAGGTGCGCAGCAAAGTGCTCTTGCCGCAGCCCGACGGGCCGATGAACGCGGTGACTTTGCGCTCGGGGATTTCGAGGTTGATGTTCTTCAGCGCATGGAACGAGCCATAGTAGAAGTTGAGATCGCGCACGGCAATCTTGGTCTTCTCGCCCAACGGTGATTCGGTTCTTGTGTCCATGCGAACCCTACTCAGGCTTTGTTGCGGAACAGCACGCGCGCCACGATGTTCAATGCCAGCACGCCCAGGGTGATGAGGAACACGCCCGCCCACGCGAGCTTCTGCCAGTTCTCGTAGGGGCTCATCGCGAACTTGAAGATCGTCACCGGCAACGTGGCCATTGGTTCGGACAGATTGCTGGTCCAGAACTGGTTCGACAGCGCCGTGAAGAGCAGCGGGGCGGTCTCGCCGGCGATGCGCGCCACCGCCAGCAGCACACCGGTCACGACGCCGGCGCGCGCAGCCTTCAGCGTGATGCTGAGGATGACTTTCCACTTCGGCGCGCCCAGCGCGTAGGCCGCCTCGCGCAGCGCGTTCGGTATCAGGGCGAGCATGTTCTGGGTCTGGCGAATCACCACCGGGATGACGATCAGAGCCAGTGCCAGGACTCCCGCCCAGCCAGAGAACGACTTGAACCGGGCGACGATCGTGGTGTAGATGAACAGGCCGATGACGATCGACGGCGCGGACAGCAGAATATCGTTGATGAAGCTCGTCACCTTGCCGAGCCAGCTCTTCGGCCCGTATTCGGCCAGATAGATGCCGGCCATGATGCCCACCGGCGTGCCGATGGCGGTGGCGAGCAACGCGATCAGCAGCGAACCATAGATTGCGTTGGCGAGGCCGCCGATTTCGGCCTGCGGCGGCGGCGTCATTTCGCTGAACAGGCTCAGGCTCATGCCGCCGATGCCCAGCACCACGGTTTCGACGAGGATCCAGATCAGCCACAACAGACCGAATGCCATCGCGGCAAGCGCCAGCGTCAGCGCGATGCGATTGACGCGCTTGCGCGAGCGGTAGATCGCCAGTCTGGAGGCATCGAGTTCAATCGTGCTCACGTGCGGGTTCCCTCGTTCTTTTGCAGGTGCGCCAGCAGCCACTTCGACAGACTGAGCACGACGAAGGTGATGAAGAACAGTATCAGCCCCAGGTAGATCAGAGAGGCCTGGTGCAGCCCCTCCCCGGCCTCGGCAAATTCATTGGCCAGTGCGGATGTGATGCTGTTCGCGGCCTGGAACAGCGACAACGAATCAAGCTGGTTGAAGTTGCCGATGACGAACGTCACCGCCATCGTCTCGCCGATGGCCCGCCCCAAGCCGAGCATGATGCCGCCGATCACGCCCGTCCTGGTGTAGGGCAGCACGATCTTGTAGACGACTTCCCATGTGGTCGAGCCCAGGGCGTAGGCCGATTCCTTCAACATCGGCGGCGTGACCTCGAACACGTCGCGCATCACCGCGGCGATGAACGGGATCACCATGATCGCGAGGATGATGCCGGCCGAAAGGATGCCGATACCCACCGGCGGGCCGGAGACGAGCGTGCCCAGCAGCGGCACGCCGCTGAAGGCCTTCTGCAGCGGTTGTTGCACGAAGGTCGACAGAATCGGCCCGAACACCAGCAGGCCCCACATGCCGTAGACGATCGACGGAATCGCCGCCAGCAACTCGATCGCCGTGCCCAGCGGTCGCTTCAACCAGCCGGGCGACAATTCGGTCAGGAACAGCGCGATGCCGAAGCTCACCGGCACGGCGATCAGCAGGGCGATGAACGACGTCATCAGCGTGCCGTAGATCATCACCAGCCCGCCGTAATGGTTCTGCACCGGATCCCACTCGCGGCGGACCAGGAATCCCAGGCCGTATTCCTTGATTGCGGGTGCCGCCCCGATGACCAGTGACACGATGATGCCGGCCAGCAATGCCAGCGTGAGCCAGGCGGCGCTGTGCGCGAGCACGGCGAAGACCGAGTCGGCCCACGGCGCATTGCGGCGCCGGGGCTGAGGGGCGCCGGCGAACCCGAGACGGTTCGCGTGCGGCTGCTCGAGCATGGGTTTCGCTGGCATCGTGGCGCTCATGGCCGGTCCGATCCGAAATGTAATGCCCGGAGCGGTGCCCGGTGCGCGACGGGTGCGCGGGCCGCACGGGCGATCAGGTTCAATTGAACGCCACCGCCTTGCCGGAGCCATCCTTCACTTCAGCCCACTGCTTGCGGACGATGTTCTTCAGCGAATCCGGCAGCGGCACGTATTCGAGTTCGGCTGCCATCTTGTCGCCGTTGTGGTAGGCCCATTCGAAGAACTTCAGCGTGGACGCGCCCTGCACGGGCTTTTCCTGCGCCTTGTGCATCAGGATGAATGTTGCACCGCTGATCGGCCAGGTGTCCTTGCCCGGCTGGTCGGTCAGCACTTGGTAGAAAGTCTTGGACCAGTCCGCACCTGCGGCCGCGGCTTTGAAGTTCTCGTCGTCCGGCGTCACGAAATTGCCGGCCTGGTTCTTCAGCAACGTGAACGTCATCTTGTTCTGCTTGGCGTAGGCGTACTCGACGTAGCCGATCGAATTGGGCAGGCGCTGCACGAAGGCGGACACGCCCTCATTGCCCTTGCCGCCGGCGCCGGTGGGCCAGTTCACTGCGGTGCCTTCGCCGACCTTGGCCTTCCACTCGGGGTTCACCTTCGACAGGTAGTTGGTGAAGATGAAGCTGGTGCCCGACCCGTCGGCTCGGCGTACCACCGAGATCGCTGCGTCGGGCAGCGGCACGCCGGGGTTGGCTGCCGTGAGCGCCGCGTCGTTCCACTTGGTGATCTTGCCCAGATAGATGTCGCCGAGCAGGGCGCCCGTCAGCTTCATCTGTCCCGGCTTGATGCCCTGGATATTGACGACCGGCACGACGCCTCCAATGACTGTCGGGAACTGGATCAGGCCGGTCTTGGCCAGTTCCTCGTCGGTGAGCGGCATGTCCGACGCGCCGAAGTCCACGGTCTTGGCGGTGATCTGCTTGATGCCGGCTCCGGAGCCGACGGATTGGTAGTTGACCTTGGCGCCGGTGGCCTTGTTGTAGGCGTCGGCCCACTTGGCGTAGACGGGCGCCGGGAACGTTGCGCCGGCCCCGGTGACGTCCTGCGCCATCGCTGCGCTCGCAGAAAGAGCCAGCACGACGACCGGTGCGATGCGGTGTGACATCCATTTCATGAGTTACTCCTAGCATTGCCTTTGGGTGTTGGGAGACTCTAGACAGGCTGCGTGACAGTTTCATGACGGCTTGGACGAATTCGTTAAGCAACACGGGATGGCGCGTTCACGGCCGCGCAATGAACTTGCCATCGGCCAGTCACGCGGGCAGTCCAAAGTCGGTCGACCTGCACAACTTCGGAGTCGGCATGTTGGACCAGACCGTCACCCAAACCAGCGCTGAGCCGCACCAGCCCCATCGCACCAGCTCGGCATCAGACGAGGACGCCGGCTTCACGCTGGCTTGGGCGACCACCTGGCCCGAGGTACGGGAGGCGCAGCGGCTGCGGTACCGCGTCTTCGCGGGCGAGATGGGCGCTCGGGTCCCGTCTCGCCGGCACGGGCTGGATGCGGACGAGTTCGACGCCTATTGCGACCACCTCCTCGTTCGCGAGCCTGCCGATGGCGCAGTGGTGGGCACCTACCGCGTGCTCGCGCCCGATCAGGCGCAGGCTGCCGGGGGGCTCTACAGCGACCAGGAGTTCGACCTGTCGCCGCTGGCCGGATTGCGGCCTCGAATGGCGGAACTCGGGCGTGCCTGCGTGGACGCCCGGTTCCGGCACGGAGGCGTCGTGCTGGCGTTGTGGGCAGCCCTGACGCGCTACATGCTGGCCAGAGACTTGGAATGGATGATCGGATGTTGCAGCCTGCCGCTGAGAGACGAAGGTGGAAGGACGGCAGCCGGTCTGTGGCATGCGCTGAGGCATACCCATCTCGTCGAACCGGGGCTGCGCGTCAGGCCGTTGCTCCCGTTCCCGGTCGACTCCTTCGCGGCGGACTCCCGCGCCGAGCCCCCACCGTTGTTGAAAGGCTACCTGCGGCTGGGTGCGAGGGTCATGGGTCCTCCGGCCTGGGATTCGGACTTCGGCTGTGCAGATCTGCCCGTCCTGATGCGGGTGGCCGATCTGCCAACGCGGTACCGCAACCACTTTCTGACGCCGGCCCGGGTGCAGAACTGACGGCGTCATGCAGCCGACATACTTCTCGAAACCGTGTCATCGACCTGTCACAAAAGCGCGTCAGATTCGCGCCGGTGAATCCGCCCGCTCACGGCCGCACTGCTGCATCGCGATCTGGGCACGCTGGCCTTCAATGCCAGGGTGCTCGACATGGCACGTCGACAAGACGTGCCGTTGCTCGAGCGGCTGCGCTATCTGTGCATCGTGTCGTCGAACCTCGACGAGTTCTTCGAGATTCGTGTCTCCGACACGATGCAGGAACTGGCGAGCGCTCCGCCAGGCGCGTCGCACGCCGCCGCCGTCCGGGCGATGGCGGAGACATCGCAGGCCGCTCGCCGCCTGGTCGACGAACAGTACGCGCTGTTCAACAACACCTTGGTGCCCGCACTGGCCCAGGCCGGCATCGTGATCCTCTCGCATGCCGAACGCAACGCGGCGCAGCGGGCCTGGGTGGCTCGATTCTTCGCCCGTGAGGTGAGGCCCTTGCTGGTACCGATCAGCCTCGACCCGGCCCACCCCTTTCCACAGGTGGCCAACAAGTCGCTGAACTTCATCGTCCGGCTGGGCGGCCACGATGCGTTCGGACGCCAGAACGACATTGCCATCGTCAAGGTTCCGCGGGTGCTGCCCCGTGTCATCCGCCTGCCCGATGAACTGGCCGGCTCAGGGCAGGCGTTCGTGCTGCTGTCGAGCGTGATCCGGGCGCACCTGCACGAGCTCTTTCCGGAGCGCGAGCTCGACGGTTTCTCGCAGTTCCGACTGACTCGCGACTCCGACCTGGCCATCGACGACCAGGAAGTGAAGAACCTGCGTCAGGCCCTGCGCCTGGGACTGTCGCAGCGCCAGTTCGGCATGGCGGTGCGGCTGGAAGTGGCGACCTCCTGTCCAGAGCCGTTGGCGCGATTCCTGCTCAATCAGTTCCAGCTGCCCGAGCAATCGATGTATCGAGTGAACGGCCCGGTCAACCTGGTGCGGCTAGCCCAGCTCATCGAGCTGGTGCCGACGAGCGACCTGCACTTCGCGCCGCACCGGCCAGCATGGCCGGCCACGGTGCCGACGGAAAGTTCGATGTTCGAACGATTGCGAAGCGGCGACGTCATGCTGCATCACCCGTTCGAATCGTTCGAACCGGTGGTCGCGCTGCTGCGCGAGGCAGTGCAGGATCCGCAGGTTCTGGCGATCAGGCAGACCATCTACCGCACGGGATCCGACTCGGCGCTGATGGAACTCCTGCTCGAAGCGGTGCGGCGTGGCAAGGAGGTGGTGGTCGTCGTCGAACTGATGGCGCGCTTCGACGAAGAAGCCAACATCAACTGGGCCGAGCAGCTGGAGTCGCTCGGCGCGCAGGTCGTCTACGGCATCGTCGGCCTCAAAACCCACGCCAAGATGCTGCTCATCACGCGCCGCGAGGGTCGGCGTCTGCGACGCTACGGGCACTTGTCCACCGGAAACTACAACACCCGAACGGCGCGCTTGTACACCGACGTCGGCCTGATGACCGCCGACTCGGCCCTGACGGCCGACATGGAGCTGCTGTTCCAGCATCTCGCCAGCCAGAATCGCATCACCGGGCTGAAGTCGCTCGTCATTGCCCCGTTCCAGCTTCATCGTCGCATGATCGAGCTGGTGCATGCAGTGGCGCTGGCCGCCCGCGCCGGCAAGCCCGCGCGGATGGTGCTGAAGATGAATGCGTTGACGGACGAGTCCTTGGCACTTGCCATCGCGGACGCCGGCCGCTCAGGGGCCAGGGTGGACCTGATCGTGCGCGGCGCCTGTGTCGTGCCGGCCGGACTGGCGGGCTTCTCGGACAACGTGAACGTGCGATCGATCATCGGTCGGTTTCTCGAGCACTCGCGGGTCTTCTATTTCCTGGCCGGCACGGACGAACGGCTGTATTTGTCCAGCGCCGACTGGATGGGGCGCAATATGTTCCGCCGAATCGAGCTGGCCTGGCCGGTGACCGACCGCGCGCAGCGGCAACGCCTGATCGACGAGACGCTGACCCCGTATCTGCACGACAAGGGCGATGCCTGGGTCATGGGCGCCGATGGCTCGTACCGGCGAGCGAACGAGGGCCGTCGCAAGGCGGGCGCCTCGGCGCAGGGCGCGCTGGCCCGGCGATACGCGCAACAGGCGCAGCCGGGCATTGGAGCGGCGGCGTGGACCTGATCCTGTGGCGGCACGCCGATGCGGAAGAGCCTGAGGTCGGGCAGAGCGACATGGACCGCCCGCTGACCGCACGCGGCGAGCGCCAGGCAACCCGGGTTGCGCTGTGGCTGCATCGCCAGATGCCGGATGCCGTGCGCGTTCTCGTGAGTCCGGCCCAGCGCGCGCAGCGCACGGCCGCCAAGCTGGAGCGCAAGTTCACCACCGAGTCAGCCATCGGCCCGGCGGCCGACGCGACCGCCTTGTTGGGTGCGTCCGGCTGGCCGAACTCCCGTCGTACGGTGTTGCTGGTAGGACATCAACCCGCCCTGGGCCGGCTGGCAGCGCTGCTGCTGACCGGCACCGAAGCGCCCTGGACCTTTCGCAAGGGTGCCGTGTGGTGGCTGCGCAATCGCCCGGCAGACGCCGAATCGCGCGCCGAGACCTTCTTGCTCTGCGTTCAGTCGCCGGACACGATGTGATGCGACGGCCGTCGACTGACGGTACTGGTTCGCAGCCCGGGCCTTCGTCCGACGCGGCGATCAGTGCGTCGGGGCTGGGTTTCGGTGCGGCCACGGCAGCAGCACGAGCGCAATGCTCAGCCACACCGCCAGGCTGAAGTACAAGGACATCCAGACGACCTCGCTCTTCCAGTCTTCCCAGCGATGCGACACCACCCAGCGCGTGGACACATCGAGCAGACCCTGCCCGACACTGAGGTACGACCGCCCGATGGCTTCGTCTTCGAGCCATCGCGTCCAGTACATCGGCACGTCGACGGCGAACATGAACCCCACGTAGATCAATGCGGCCGCGCACCACAATGCCATCAGCGGCCGCGCGCTGGCGGCGCAACGCGGCCAGCACTCGACCAGGCCGATCACCAGCAGCGCCGCGCACCCGCCCCACAGCGACTCCTCGATCACATGACCGAGATTCGAGGTGGTCAGCACCGCATACCACGAACACAACTCGGCAACGGCAATCATCGGCACCAGGGCGTGCGCCGACAGCGTGCCGATTCGGCTGTCGGTCTCGATGGATGCCCGGCGCAGCATCAGCGCCCATTGCCCAACGAAACACAGCTCGGCAATCGTCGCCACGGAACGACCGACCACCGCGCTGGAGAACCAGGTGTCCACCAGGCACAGGCGCGGGATGTCGAACACCGGGAAGAACGACCGGTAAGCGCAGCCGGTGACGTACGCGGCGGACAGCACCAGCAGCCAGCGGCGGGCCCGGAACTCCTCGCGCGCCATCACGGACTGACGGCGATTCAGCGCCACGGCGCTCCACAACCAGGCCGCGAAATTGGCGATGCTGACGACGCACAGCGCCGTCCACCACAGATACACCTGTTCTGACATCGTCCTGTCATATTGCCACGCGCTGCGCGAACAGCGACTCGGGCTTTCAGCAGGTGCCGACCTCGCACCGGCCGCCTGGCCGGATCGGGGCGGACGCTCGGGCGCTCAGGCGCCTGCGCCGGGCAACGCCGGCTCGGCGAAGCCGCGTGAGATGACCGCCGGTTCTATCAATGCAGGCGGAGCGCCCGGAGCCGACCAGTCGAGGATCTCGAGCTGGCCGTTCAGGTGTTCCACCAGCGCGGTCAGGCTTTCCACCCAGTCGCCGTCGTTGGCGTACAGCACGCCGTCGATGTAGCGAAGTTCGGCGTGGTGGATGTGACCGCAGACCACGCCGTCGGCGCCGCGGCGCCGTGCCTCGCGGGCGAGCGCCTCCTCGAAGTTCGAGATGAAGCTCACCGCGCGCTTGACCCGCAGCTTCAGGTACTTCGAAAGGCTCCAGTACGGCAGACCCAGGCGGGCGCGCAGCGAGTTGAAGTGCCGGTTCAGCTCGAGCGCCCAGTCGTACAGCGTGTCGCCCAGGTAAGCGAGCCAGCGCGCGTGCTGCACCACGCCGTCGAAGAGGTCGCCATGGGTGACCCACAGCCTGCGACCGTCCAGACACAGGTGCATGCATTCTTCGGCCACATCGACGCCCCCGAAATTGTGTTCGACGTAGCGACGGGCGAACTCGTCATGATTGCCCGGGACGAACACGACGCGGGTGCCCTTTCGCGCCTTGCGCAGGATCTTCTGGATCACGTCGTTGTGCGCCTGTGGCCAGAACCACTGGCGCCGGAGCTGCCAGCCGTCGATGATGTCGCCGACGCAGGTACAGCGTCTCGCAGTCGACCTGCCGCAGAAAGTTCGAGCAGGGCTTCCGCGCGGCAGCCCGGCGTGCCCAGGTGCAGGTCCGATATCCACGCCGCACGCACACTCAGGCGTGCCGCATCGCCGGCATCCCGTGACTCTTCGTCTGCCGGCACCGCGTGGTCGTCACGACGCATGCCCTGAATCATCGCGGGATCACGCGACAGTCCCGTGACATGCAGCGTGCTGTGGGATAGCGCGCCACACAAGGATCCGTCACCGGCCTGCCACAGGCGAGCGATCCAATGCGGCGTCATCCACCAGGCTCTGCTTCAGGTGCCCACCGGGTTTCACGCGATCATCGCAGCGCAGTTCCTGTCGGCTTTGGCTGACAACGCGCTGCTCATCGTCACCATCGCCTGGCTGCAGCGCACGGGGCAGCCCGAGTGGTGGATCCCGCTGCTGAAGTTCTTCTTCATCGCTTCCTACGTCGGATTGGCGCCGATCGTCGGAGCGCTGGCCGATGCGGTTCCCAAGGCCAGGCTGATGGCATGGACCAACGGCGTGAAGCTGCTGGGCGCCATGGCGCTGGGACTCGGGCTGCACCCGCTGGCGGCGTTCGCGGCCGTCGGACTCGGGGCCGCGGCGTATGCGCCGGCCAAGTATGGGTTGATCACCGATCTCGTCGAGCCATCCCGGCTGGTGAAGGCCAACGCGTGGATCGAGGTCACAATCGTCACCGCCGTGCTGCTCGGCACGGCCTGCGGTGGCCTACTCGTCAGCGATCTGTTCTCGAATGCGCCGGCCATTGCGGTGCTCGACCGCTGGGCTGCGGACCTGGGCTTCGGAGTTGGCGGCGGGTTGTCGGCGGCGTTGGTGATGGTGCTCGCCACCTATGCCTGCGCAGGTCTCGTCAACCTATGCATCCGCTGCCGCGCCGTCGCGCTGGTGCCTCTGCCTCGACACCCGATGCGCCTGGTCCGCGAATTCCGCGCGGCGAATCGGACGCTCTGGCGCGACTCGGGGGGCGGACGGCTGTCGCTGGCCGTGACGTCGCTGTTCTGGGGCGCCGGCGCGGTGCTGCAGTTCGCCGTTTTGCGCTGGGCGACCGACCGACTGCAGCTGACCCTGGCGGCCGCTGCGTACCTGCAGGCGGCCGTCGCGCTGGGTGTCATTGCCGGTGCCTGGGTCGCCGGTCGCAGCATCGGCCTGCACCAGGCCCCCCGGATGCTGTACGCCGGCATCACGATGGGGCTGCTGGTGGCGGCGGGGCCGGTGGTCACGACGCCGCAGGCCGCTGCGGCGTTGCTGGTGACCGTCGGCGCTGTGGGCGGACTGCTGATGGTGCCGATGAATGCGCTGCTTCAGCACCGCGGGTGTCGACTGCTCAGCGCCGGGCGATCCATCGCCGTTCAAGGCTTCAATGAGAACGCGAGCATCCTGGTGATGCTGGCGGCCTACGCGTTGCTCATCCGCGCGCGGACACCCGTCGTGCCATTGATGGTGGGATTCGGGCTGATGGTGGCCGCGGCAATGGCCGTGCTGGCCTGGCGGTTTCGGCCGTCCGCGCGACAGGCCCGCGAAACCGCCGCAAAGACTCAGGTGCTGGCCGGACGAAGCGAGATCTCGGGTTGACCCGTCGAGCGCGCGAGTGCCGCGCGCACCAACACCGATTCGAGGTCTTCGATCACGCGCTGCCAGTCCAGCGCCAGCGCGCTGTGGCGGGCTTCGAGCCGCATTGCCTGCAGCGACTGGGGCCTCGACGCCAGACCGACCGCGAGATCGACGAAGTTGCGCGGCGCTGAGGGCATCGCGAGCAACCCGTTCTCTCCGGAGCGGATCAACTGGCCGGCCGCGGCGAGGTCGAAGGCCACCACCGGCAGGCCGCTGGCCATCGCTTCGGGCACGACGTTGCCGAAGGTCTCGGTCTGGCTCGGAAACAGGAACAGATCGGCCGACGCATAGTGCGCCGCGAGGTCGTCGCCTCGACGGATGCCCGCGAAATGCGCGCCCACGCACTCTCGTCCGAGCTCGCCGCGAAGCGGGCCATCACCCACCAGCACAAGTTGTGCGTCGACACCTGCGGCGCGAATGGCCGCGTAGGCCTGCCAGACCAACGCGATATTCTTCTCGGGAGCCAGCCTCGACACACATTGCACGACCAGCGTGCTTGGGCCGGCACCCCAGGTACGGCGCAGCTCGTCGCTTCGCCGGGCCGGATGGAAGCGCACGGTGTCGACGCCGCGCGAAACGACCTGGAGATTCGCGAATCCCAACGCGCGCAGTTCGCCGCGCAACGCCGGCGTCGGCACCATCGTGCAGTCCGTCCGGTTGTGGAACGCCCTTAAATACGCGGCAATCGGCCGATGCATCCAGCCCAAGCCATAGTGCCGGCTGTAGGCGTGGAAGTTCGTGCGGAAGTCCGAGACCACCGGGAGGCGCAGCTGGGTGGCCGCGCGCATCGCGGACCAGCCCAGCGGACCTTCGGTAGCGATGTGCACGACGTCGGGACGGCGCTGCAACCAGAGGTTCTTCAATGTCGACGTGCAAGGCAGCCCCATTCTCAAGTGCGGATATCGAGGAATTGCCATCCCGCGCAGCAAGACTTCGTCGAAGTGCGGCAACCAATTGGCCAGGTCGTCGACATGCTGACGTGGACGGAGCAGCTGTATGCTGTGACCGCGACCACGCAGGCCGTCCGACCATGCGCGCCAGCGAGTGCGCCACGCCGTTGACTTCGGGTGGATAGGTCTCGGTAACGACGGCGATCTGCATCGTCTTGCGACTCGCGCCCGCATCGAGTTGAGCCATGATGAAGCCCTTCGTCGTTGTGACGATTCGCATGCTGGCCGACATGAATCACAGGACGATGACAAACGCTGCGGAGCGATGCGTCACCAAGCCGTCACATCGTGCTCGCACCATTCGCGCTGTTCACCGACGCGACGCGATGCGGCGCGCGCCATGACGCGGCTGGCCATGCGCCGCACTTCTATTGAGGAGCAGGCTGTGAATTCATTCTTGAAGACGCTCGATACCCAGCGCTGGGACGACCATCGCTACTACCATCAGAGTCGCATCAACCAGTCGTTGCACCTGGTCAGCGCGATCAGCTTCCTGGTCGCCTACGCCTTGTTGTTCATCGACCCCGCGGCGGCGGGTCTGCTGGGTTGGGGCGTCTCCATGGCGACGCGGCAGGCGGGGCACTTCTTCTTCGAGCCCAAGGGCTACGACCACGTCAACCAGGCGACGCACGAATACAAGGAGGCCGTCAAGGTGGGCTACAACCTGCGTCGCAAGGTCGTGTTGATGGCGGCCTGGGCCATTCTCGCCGATTCTGCTGTGGCTGTCGCCTTCGCTGTTCGGACTGATCGTGCCGACGCCGGGCCTCACCGGATTCGTGCACGACGTCGGGCTGATGTGGCTTGCGCTGGGGGTGTCGGGCGTGGTCATCCGGATGTTGCACTTGTTCGTCATCCGCGACGTCGAGACCGGACTGGCGTGGACCGTGAAGATCCTGACGGACCCGTTCTACGACATCAAGCTCTACTGGAAGTCGCCCATGTACCTGCTGCGCGGCGAACTGATCGACCCGGCGCCCGACAAGCGCTGAGCGATCGCAACGTTCAGAACCGGTGCGCCAGCATTTCCAGCAGCAGACCGCGGCGGATGGCACGGTCGGTCTGGCCCGGTGGGTGCCACCACCAGCCGTCGGCCTCCATGCACCGGGCGGCGGCCAAGAAGCGCTCCAGCACGGCGTCGAAGTCGGCGGCGCTGTAGTTCAGGCTGAAGATCAGTCGCCCGGTGCCGATCCAGCTCAGCGCCAGCCCTTGATCGCGCAGGTAGTACTGCAACATCCAGTTGTAGCGCGACGGCGTCGTGTACCAGATTGTCCACACGCTCGACAGGTTGGCCGCCCGGACCGGCAGATCTTCGAAACCCATGCGGCTGTTGAACTGCTGGGCCCGTATGTTCCACGTCTCGTCGAGATTCAGGTACAGGCGTCGCGATTCCTCCGAGTCGAGCCGCTCGAGGAACACCTGCATCGCCCCCATCACGTACGGGTGGGCATTGAAGGTGCCCCGGGCAAAGCAGACGTCCGCCGGGCGGTCCTCGCGGAATCGCTTCATCCAACGCGCGCCGCCGCACACCACGCCGATGGGCAGCCCGCCGGCGACCGTCTTGCCGTAGGTGACCAGATCGGCCCGGACACCGAAGTACTCCTGTGCGCCGCCGGGCGCGAGCCTGAAACCCAGAAACACCTCATCGAAGATCAACGCGATGCCGCGCTCGGTGCAGACCTGTCGAAGCTCGGCGAGCCAACCGGTGTAGGCGGCACGATCGAACCCGGCCCGTCGGCTGCTGTCGACCAAGGCGGAGTCACCGGGCGCGGCGGCGTTCGGGTGCAGCGCCTGCAAGGGGTTCACCAGCACGCAAGCAATGTCGCGCCGCGTGCGCAGCACGCGCAACGTGCGATCGTCCATCTCGCGCAGGGTGTAGGTCTCGCGAGGCGGCAAGGGATTGCCAGGGCCCGGTTGAACGTCTTCCCACCAACCGTGGTATGCGCCGCTGAATCGCACCAGGTGGCTGCGCCCCGTGTGATAACGCGCCAGCCGGACGGCCTGCATCACCGCTTCGGTGCCCGACATGTGGAACGACACCTCGTCCTGGCCGGAGATGCTGCGCAGTCGCCGCACGTTGTCGGCGACGCAAGGGTGGTACGAACCGAGCACCGGACCGAGACCTCGCACGCGGTTGACGCCCTCGTCGATGCACGACTTGTAGAAGTCGACGCCGAAGACGTTGACACCGTAGGAACCGGTGAGGTCGTAGAACTCGTTGCCGTCGAGGTCGGAGACTGTGACGCCTTTGGCCGACTGGACGAAGGCGCCGACCTTCAGATGATCGCGCAAGTACGCCGCGTACTGAAACGGCACGCGGTACGTGCTGGTGAAGTGCAGATCGGAGATGGCCTCGCGCGCAGCTTCGGTCGCCTCCAGCGATCGCGCATAACGTGTCGCGAACTCGATTCGCAGACGATCGAGCCCCGCGCGCCGGAGCGCTTGAACGGACTCGGGCGCGCCGTCGGAGCCGAAGAAACGCGCTTCGTCGTAGCCATAGCCGGGCACCAGCGTGGCCACGCGTTTGGCCATCCGAGCGTGACCGGTCAGCGACGGATGCTTGGCCAATGACAGTTGCAGTCGGCGCCGGGCCATCGGAAAGGTCGCGGCCAATGCGGCCAGGGCCAGCGCGCTCAACACGATGGATTCGTTCATGCGCC
This sequence comes from uncultured beta proteobacterium, assembly GCA_963814435.1. Classification (GTDB taxonomy): domain Bacteria; phylum Pseudomonadota; class Gammaproteobacteria; order Burkholderiales; family Burkholderiaceae_C; genus JAEUPI01. The sequence goes on along the minus strand of CAWFCV010000005.1, from coordinate 99,083 downwards.
ATTGATATCTTCTTTCGTTGACAGATCTGTGACGAATCCATCATTGAGAGATCGACTGTTGCAGCAGGAGCAGCTGAACTTCCTGCTGACCAACCGGATTCCGCGCGCCGCGGCGACCCGCGCCATGGGCTGGCTCAGTCGCATCGAAAGTCCGCTGCTGACACGCCTTTCGATTGCGGTCTGGCGTCTGTTCGCCGACCTGGACCTGAGCGACGCGCGTCAATCGCGCTTCAACAGTCTGCACGCCTGCTTCACGCGCGAGCTCAAGCGCGGTGCCCGCATCATCGACGGCGATCCGACAGCGCTGGTCAGTCCCTGCGACGGCATTGTCGGCGCATGCGGCTCGGCGGTCGGATTGCAGGTGCTGCAGGCCAAGGGCTTTCCTTACGCGCTGGACCAGCTGTTCGGCAGCGAGGCCGCCGCGGCGCCCTGGCGGGACGGTTGCTACGTCACGCTGCGCCTGACCTCGACGATGTACCACCGTTTCCACGCGCCATGCGACGGGCGCATCGAACATGTCACGTACATCAGCGGCGACACCTGGAACGTCAACCCGATCGCGTTGAAGCGCATCGAGCGCCTCTACTGCCTCAATGAACGCGCGACGATCCGCATGCGCTCTTCCTCCGGCGTGCCGGTCGCCCTGGTCCCGGTCGCGGCGATCCTCGTCGCCAGCATCCGGTTGCACGAGCCGGACCTGCGGCTGCACCTGCGTTATCGCGGCCCGAACGAGGTGCCCTGCGATGTCGCGGTAAACAGAGGCGACGAACTCGGCTGGTTCGAGCACGGTTCCACGATCATCGTGTTCGCGCCGGCCGGTTGCCGGCTGGCAAGCAGGATCAGGCCGGGATGTCGAGTCCGAATGGGAGAACGGCTGGTCGACCTGCCTTGACTGGACCAATCCCGCGCGAACCGTCCTCACTTCGCGAGCAGCGCTTTTACTGCATTTCGGCAAACCTGCCAGTCTGATTTCTGTGCATGACAAACGCGTGAATGCGCGTCGGACCGTGTGCCGGGGCGGCGTGTCAAACTGGCCAACCATGATCACGCCCGCCGTCACCACCACGCTGTACGGGTCAGATGGTCACGGCATGGTGTACGGATTCCGCCTGGGCCGCGGCGGCGCGAACTCGAGCGTTGACGACGCGGAGCAGGTGGCGGCGGCCGAATTCGATCAGGCAGCCGCCGATGGCACCTTTGTTTGGCTGCACTTCAATCTGGCCAATGCGGCTGCCGAGCCTTGGCTGCGCCAGCATGCGGGCCTGTCCGACGACTTCTTCGATGCGCTGCACACCGGCTCGCGGTCGACGCGCATCGAGCGGGACGCAGACGCGCTATTCGCGGTCATCAACGACGTCACCTTCGCCTTTGATTTCGAAGCCAGCGATGTCGCCACCCTGTGGGTTTGCGTCAGGCCGGGCTCCGTGGTGTCGGCTCGGCGCAGCCCGCTGCGTTCGGTCGATCGGCTGCGCAAGGACGTCAAGCGCGGCCTCGAACTGGACACACCAACCGCGCTGCTCGAGCACCTGCTGCGTCACCAGGCCGATGAACTGCAACGCATTGCCCGAATGGCCACCGACAGGGTCGACGACATCGAGGACCAAGTGCTCGCCGGCCGCGTCACCAAGCACAGCGCCGAGCTGGCGCGACTGCGGCGGTTGACAGTTCGGCTGCAGCGCCTGCTCGCACCGGAACCCAGCGCGATGTTGAGGCTGCTGAGCCGGCCGCCGCACTGGGTGCCGGCGCAGGATGTGCAGCGCCTGCAACAGGCGCACGACGAATTCGTGGTGGTGCTGCGCGACATCGGCTCGCTTCAGGAGCGAATCAAGCTGCTGCAGGACGAGACCTCGGCTCGTGTCGCCGAGGACAACAACCGCAGCCTATTCGTGCTGACGATGGTCACGGTGCTTGCGCTGCCGATCAACCTGACCTCAGGCCTGATGGGCATGAATGTCGGCGGCGTGCCGCTGGCCCAGGACGTGCACGGGTTCTGGTGGATGGTGGCGTTGATCAGCTCGCTGACGGGGCTGCTGGCGTGGTTGGCGTCTCGTCGGTGGTTGTCGAGAACCAAGCGTAAGTGAGCGTGGACTTGTTGATACGAGACGAGCACCATTGGATCGAGCGCAAAATGAGCCTCAGGCAAGTCCATTCGCCGTGCTCGGGAACTGCCCGACTGCGATCGATTGAGGCACGATCGCTGTTCGCACAACTTGGATGAGGTGATTCATGACATCGCTGGCTCGAATGCTGTATCTCGACTCCGAGTTCGGCGCTGCGTTGGATGTTCCCAAGGTCGGGAGTGCCCTGGAGAATGCGTTCGTCTTCGACGCTGTGGCACGCGAACTGAAGGGCATGGCGGCCGAGGGCTTGATCGAGATCGTCGCCGAGCACCAGCGCAAGGTCAGCGACGACCAGCTCATCGACAACCTGCGCTTTCGTCGCTTGCGCTGACGACGGCTCGGCCGGCGACGCGCGGTCCGCCCGCACGTCATCGCGCGGGCGCCCACAGCACCTGGAACCCCGTTCGAAATGGATGCCACGCTGTCATGCGGGCGTCACCGTCGACACGTATCACTGGCGTCTGGTTCAGACCTCCCTTCTGCCACCCGACACCCACGCCAGGAGATTGACACGTGTCCAATCCATTCGAAGCCCCGCTGTTCAACGTCACGCGCAGGCTGCGCACGCTGGGCGTGCACGCCCTCACGACGCTGATGCTGGTTGGCGCCACCGCACCGGCCCTGGCCGACGACAACGACGACGACGACTCGTATGCCATCGGACTGTGGGGCGACCTGCCGTACTCACCGCTGCAGGCGAGCGTCGGGGTGCCGAACCTGATCGCCGACATGAACGCCCAGCGCCTGAAGTTCACCGTGCACGATGGTGACCTGAAGGCTGGCTCGGGCAGCCTGTGCGACGACAACCTGTACTACCAGGCGCTCGACTTCCTCAACGCGCTGCAAGCGCCTGCGATGTTCACCCCGGGCGACAACGACTGGACCGATTGCGATCGGCCAGCCAACGGTGGATTCAACTCGCTCGAGCGGCTGGATCGCGAGCGCCAGCTGTTCTTCTCGACACCGTTTTCACTCGGCCAGCGCAAGCTCAGACAAGAAGTGCAGACCGAGGCGCTGTGCCTCGGCCTGAACGGGATGGTGCCCTGCGTCGAAAATCGGCGCTGGACGGTCGCCCGCGTCACCTACGCCACGCTGAACGTACCGGGTTCGTGCAACAACTTGTGCGATACGGCGCCCGACGCGAAGGAGTGGGCGGCTCGCAATGCGGCCAACATCGCCTGGTTGCGCGACACGTTCGCTCAGGCGAAGGCGCGTCGCTCGGTTGCCGTGATGCTGATCACGCAGGGCAATCCGGGATGGGATCAAAGCGATCCGACCCGTGCGCCGTTGCGCGACCCGAAGACGTTGGCGGAATCAGACAGTCTGCCCGACGGCTACAAGGACTTCTTGATCGCGCTGCGCGACGAGGTGGTCGCGTTCCGCCGGCCGGTCGCCTATGTGCACGGCGATTCGCACTACTACCGTGTCGATCGCCCGTTCCTCGACGCCGCCGGTCGGCGTCTCGAGAACTTCACGCGCGTCGAGACCTTCGGCAACAACGCCGCCAGCGGCAACAACGACGTGCAATGGATCAAGGTCATCGTCGATGCGCGCAGCCGCGAGGTCTTCTCGTACCAGGCGATGATCGTGCCGGGCAATCGCACGGCCGTTCCGGCACCTTGAGCACGGCCGCGTCGATACGGCCACGGTAATGGATGCCGGCAGTTCGGCGCTGGCCCGGCTGCACCTGTTGGCGCAGGCCGAGGCCACGCGCCTGTACGGCGACGCGCCGGTCGCCCACTGGCGCGCCCGCGCTTCGGCCTTCGATGCGGCGCGCACCCTGCGCGTGTTGACTTGGTGCGCGGGCCTGGTCCTACTCGCCGCTGCCGGGTGGACGGCACTGGCCTGGACTTTGGCAGACTTGGATCAGGCGATGCCGGAAGAGCCAGGCGCCGAGCAACACGAGTCGCGACCGGTGATCGAGCCGGCCCGGGCTGCGATCGCCGAGCGCGCCGTGCACGGCGCGACGCTGGTCGCTCGTTCGCTGACGATCAGTCGTGCAGGATCCGATTGGCGCATCGATGCACAGGGTGCCTCGCGCGCGGAAGCCGTGATGGAGCTTGCGCGCATCAGCGCCACCCAACTCTTCGGCGCCGAGTCGCTGCCCAGGCAGGCGCGGCCGCTCGATCTGCATTGGCAGGGCAAGGATCTGGCGACGGCGTGGCGCGCCGTGATCGGCGACGAGTTCAGCTACGCGCTGCAGTGTCAAGGCGGGCGTTGTCGCGCGTGGATCTTCGGCAGCCAGACCGACATCGACTCGGATCGGCCCCGAGCCATGACCCGTACCGGCTCGACCGTCGGTGTGCTGCCGGTGGCCGTCGAGGTGCCCGATCCGCGCGACCGCAGTTCGCACGACTGAGGGCCGCCCACCCAGACTGCGCGTGTCCACGACACACCAACAGACTTGCGAGAGCGCCCAGGATGGATCAAGTCATCGGACTCTTTGCCACGCCCTTCATGCGCGTGCCGGGGGCGTTTCCCGCCGATCTCGTTCGTGGCCTCGTCGAGCATTTCTCTACCCTGGCCAAGACGGACAACAACTCATCGACCAAGCTGTCGCACACAGCCATGCTGCAGCCCGGCGACAGCTCGTTGCTGGTCGAGGCCGCGACGCTGATCACACCGAAGCTCGTCGACTTCGGCGCCTTGATGTTCGGCGAACGCATCGGCTGGTCCGTGAAGGAGATGTGGGTCAACGTGCTGGACGCTGGCGGGCGCCAGGCCATGCACAACCACGCCAACAGCTTCATCTCGGCAGTCGTCTACCTGACGGCCACGCACAGCGAGGCACGAACGGTCTTCATGAAGTCGCCGGGCGGCCATGACTTCGCGTTCAAGAATGACCACGCCGGCACGACACCCGGCCCGTACAGCGCCGACAAGTGGATCAGTCCGCCGGTCGAGCCGGGTGACCTGGTGCTGTTTCCGAGCTATCTGATGCACGCGGTGCCGCCCAATCCCGGCGCGCGGCGCATCACGATGGCGCTCAATGCCATCCCGACACGGCTGGACTCCTGGGGCTACAAGATCACCTTCGGCGGCTGAGCGGGCCGCCATCGCCCGTCATCAAACTGACAAACGGCGAGTCTAGCCTCGCTCGCTTGTCCGCCGATCTGTCCCTGCCGGGCACCCCTGCCTTCGTGCCGAGTGCCATGCGCCAACGAGCCGCCTTCGGCTTGATGGTGGCGTCCGGTTTCGCCGGGCTCGGCTACCAGATCGTCTGGACGCAACAATGTGCGCTGTGGCTGGGTCATGAAGCGGCCGCCGTGCTGGCCGTCGTGACGGCCTTCTTCGGCGGCCTTGCGCTGGGCGCCTTCGCCGTCGGGGCGCGCGTGCAGCGCAGTGCTCGGCCCGAGCGTTGGTATGCGGCGTGCGAGGCGCTGATCGCAGTATGGAGCGCGGTGCTGGCATTGCTGCTGGCGCCGGTTAGCCAGTGGATGCTCGAATGGACGGGGTCCGAACCTTCTGCGACCTGGCAATGGGCGGTGGCCTTCGGCGGCACGTTCATCGTGCTGCTGCCGGCCACGGCGGCGATGGGCGCCACGCTGCCCGCGATGGAGCGCGTGGTCGCGACGATGGATCGAGGCACTGGCAGGATTGCGGCGCTCTACGCCAGCAACACGCTCGGCGCGGTGCTGGGTGTGCTGGCCTGTGCGTTCTGGTTGATCCCGCGGTGGGGTCTGACCCAGACCGCGGCGGTGTGCGCACTGCTCAATGTGCTGTGTGCGCTGGCTGCCATGACGATGTCGACGGCTCCTGCCCCGGGGCGCTCACCGACGCACGCGCCGATGCGACGCAGCGCACTTGGCCTGCTGACCGTCACCGGACTACTGGGCATCGGCTTCGAGGTCGTGGTCGTGCGGGTGCTCAGCCAGGTTGCCGAAGACACGGTCTACACCTTTGCGCTGCTGCTGGCCGTGTACCTGCTCGGCACCGCCCTGGGTGCGGCGGCCTATCGCCGCAGGTGGCCTCATGGCAACGACTCCAGCGCGGTGCAGGGCTCGCTGCTGTGCCTGCAAGCGGCTGCGTGCTTGATCGGCGCGTTGAGCCTGTGGGCCGCGGAATCGGTCAGGCACTTCATGCTCGGCGAACTGGGGCTGGGCATGGCGGCCGCGCTGGCCGCCGAAGCTGCGCTGGCGCTGTTGGCATTCGCCGCACCGACGCTCGTGATGGGGGCGCTCTTCAGCCATCTGGCCGCGCGCGCGAATTCGTCAGGCAACAGCCTGGGTCTGACGCTCGGCTGCAACACCGTGGGTGCCGCCGCGGCACCGGCGTTCTTCGGCGTCATTCTGACGCCGGCCTTCGGGCCAAAGTGGGTCTTGTTGCTGATCGTGGCAGGTTACCTGGCGTTGGCCTGGCCCGCGGCACGGCGCAGGGCAGCGTTGTGGGTGCCGGCGACTGCCGCAGCGATGGTTGCGTGGCTGACGCCGACCCTGGCGTTCGTCGACGTGCCCGAGGGTGGGCGGGTGGTCAGCTATCTCGAAGGCACGACGGGGGCAGTCAGCGTGGTCGAAGACGGCCAGGGCGTCGCGCGTCTGCGCATCAACAACCGGCAGCAGGAGGGCAGCAGCGCCACGGTGCTGGCCGATGCGCGGCAGGCCCTGTTGCCGTTGTTGCTGCACCCAGCGCCCCAGCGGGCGCTGTTCCTGGGGCTAGGAACCGGCGTGACGGCCTGGTCGGCAGCAATGGACCCGTCGCTTCAGGTCGATGCAGTGGAACTGCTGCCCGAGGTGATTCAGGCTTCCAGGCACTTCACGCGGGCGCTCGACGGTGAGACGTCAGGAGGCCGACCGCGCTTGATCGCCGCGGATGCGCGTCGGTTCGTGCGCACCACCGAGCGCCGGTACGACGTCATCGTCGCCGACAATTTTCATCCGGCCCGAAGCGGATCGGGGGCGCTGCACACCGTCGAACATTTCCGGGCCGTGCGCGACCGCCTGTCCGATCGCGGCGTGTTCTTTCAGTGGCTGCCGCTGCACCAGCTCGACCTCGACACCCTGCGCAGCATCGTGCGGTCTTTCGTCGCCGCGAACCCCACCGGCTGGGCCATGCTGGCGACCCACAGCCTGGAAACTCCGGTGCTGGGCTTGGTCGCCCGGCGGGAGGACGGTGTGTTCGATCTGCAGACGCTGCGCGAGCGCCTGGCGCACTCGGCGCTGCCGCAGCGGCTGGCCGACTTCGGCCTCGCCGACGAACTGGCCTTGCTCGGCGGGATCGTTGCCGGTCCGCAGTCGTTGATCCGATTCGCGGGTGACGCACCGATCAACACCGACGACCAGCCGGTGGTGGCCTATCGTGCACCAAGGATCACCTATGCGCCCGACTCGCTGCCGCGCGAAAGACTTGCGACGTTGTTGCGCGAGTTGCGAGTCACGCCGCTCGAGGTCATCAAGCCGGACGATGAACCGGCGGCGCGGCGCCTGGCGGCCTACTGGGCGGCACGCGATCGATTCGTCGAGGCTGGCATGACTGTGCGCGCCAGCACGGACCCCCGCCGCATGCTGGACCAGGTGCGCGAGCCGCTGTTGGCCGTGTTGCGCATCAGCCCTGACTTCCGGCCTGCCTACGACCCGCTGTTGCGCATGGCTGTCACGCTGGCCCACAGCAACTCGATCGCGGCCAAGGCGTTGCTGGCGGAGCTGAAGCGCTTGCAGCCGCAGCGAAGGGAGGCTCAGGATGCGCTCGATCGGCTTGCCGCGTCATCCAACTGAGCTGCCGCGTGTCGCGCCAGAGGGCGTGCGTAGCGGTACACGATCTTGTCGCGAACCTGTCATCTCGAATGCCTACGCTCGAGTGCATCGACTCGCAAGCAGGCCACGACATGACCAACACGAGTGCACATCTGAGCCGCCGCGCCGCCGTGCGCGCGGGCCTCGCCCTGGGCGCAGCTGCCCTGCTGCCGCCCGCGCGGGCCTGTGAGTTCTTCGCGGGCCACTTCACGGTCATTCACCCGTGGACGCGCGCGACGGCCGCCGCAGAACGCTCCGCCATCGTGTGCATGACGATCCAGGACGTCACGCTGGATGATCGGCTGATCGGCGTGCAGACGCTCGTCGCCGAAGGCGCCGAGCTGATCGGCGATGGCATCGGACCCCGACTGGACTTGCCCATTCCCGCGGGCCGCAACACCGTGCTCAGCGAGGCCGGCGTGCATCTGCGGCTGGTCGGCCTGAGGTTCGCGCTGCAGGTCGGCCGGGCGTTTCCGATGAACCTCTTCTTCGACCGGGCCGGCGCCGTGCGCGCTGCGCTCACTGTCGACTACGAGCGCGCGTCTTGACGGCGGATGCGCATCGACTCTCTTGTCACGTTGCCGTCACCCGAGATCTCTAGCCTGACGTCGTGCTGGGCATTCGCGGTGCAGCCGCGGATCCACCCAGCGTGACAGCCCGATACCCACCTGGAGCACAGTCGATGAAGTCAGCATTCACGAAGAGCCGCCTGGCAATGGCGGCGGTCGCAGCCTTCGGTGTCACCGCCGTCGGCACCGCGCCCTCGAGCGCGCAAGCCGACAACAAGCGGGCGAAGCCCGCCGGCACCTACGTTGCCGGCGACTTCCACAACCACACCACCTGCTCGGACGGTTCGATCTCGATGCAGAAGCTGGTCAAGAAAGCCACCGACAAGAGCGATGACACCTTGGGGCCTGGACTGGTTCGTGCAGGCCGGCCACGGCGGCAACGGCAATCGCAACTGCACGCTGGTCGAAGACGCCTCGCTCGCCACGCCCGCCTACCCTGTGACGTTCTCGGCCACGGGCGCCCTGCAGGGCCCGACCACCACTTGGCAGAACACCAATCCGGCGGTGCAGCCGAAGGGGACCGTCTCGGGCACCGCGCCGAACCAGAACATGTGGCGCTGGCAATCGATTCAGGAATTCCAGTACCCGCTGATCGAATATCTCAACGCGTACCTCAACAAGCCGCTCTTCCTGGGTGTCGAGTCGGTAGTCGCCGGCCACGAGCACACCTCGATGTCGGTCATCAGCGGCCAGATCCCGCTGGCGCTGGACGGCGCCAAGCTGCCGACCACCGCGGGCTACACCGCGCTGGGTAACGCCAACGGGCTGGCGCAGTGGCAGTACTGCTTCGACCGTGCGGTCACCGACGTCAGCCGCGGTGCCGCCAACCAGTACGACTGCTCGGTCACCGGCAGCCTGAATGGCGGCGATGTCAGCTGGAACGATGCCGCCAAGAAACTGGTGCCGACCAACGCGGCCGGTACGCCGGCCAACGGCTTTGGCGGCGGCATCGGCGCCAAGGGGCACGCGAAGACCGTCGAGGCACTGAAGTGGATGAAGGAACTCCATCCCGACGGCAGCTACTACATCCCCGCGCACCTGGAGCGCGCGGGCCCGTTCAACCCGGACGGCAACAACGGCTTCAACATCGAGCATCTGCGCAACTTCAACAACGTCGCGCCCAAGGTCGCGTTCGGCTTCGAGACTCAGCCTGGCCACGGTGCCTCGTCGGAGCGCGGCGAGTACTTCCCGAAGCGCAACAACTTCGCGACCTCGGCCACCACGACCACGTTGCTGGACTCGGTGGGCGGCACGACCTACGGCGGCACCGGCGTCTACGGCGCGCAGATCGGCGGCGTGTGGGACGCGCTGCTCGGCGAGGGCCGCAACTGGTGGTTCTTCGCCAGCTCCGATTGGCACAATCGCGGCCAGTTCGGGCCCGACGACCGGCGTTCGACGCAGGACTTCTTCCCCGGCGAATACCAGCGCAACTACACGATGGTGCGCCACGGCGGCGACGCCAAGCTGCGCCCGCAGACCATCGTCGACGGCCTGCGCAGCGGCAACAACTGGGTCAGCTCCGGCCAGCTGATCGACCGCCTGGCCTTCGTGGCCTGCCGTGGCGACGACGCCGAGGACGTGCGCGAACTCGCGCTGAAGGCGGCGCGCAACAACGTCGCCCCCGACAAGCAAGGCTGCGCGACCATGGGCGAGAAGCTCGTCGTGCGGCCGGGCGACGACATCGTCGTCGCCATCGTGGTGCGCGACCCCGACGGCACGAACTACTCGCCCTACAGCTTCGACAATCCGTCGCTGGCTCAGATCGGCGTCAAGCAGCCGCTGAACAAGCCGGTGCTCGACCACGTCGACGTCATCCGCGGCAGCGTCAGTGGCTACAAGCAGCCGGGCAGCGCCGACTACGCCGGCGAGTGGCCGCGCGACTGGCTCGACCAACCCGGACCTGGCCACGGTGCCGGCGGCGGCGAAGAACCTGAGCGCATCGCTGATCAGGACCTTCGACAACCGGGGCTGGGAAGTCGCCGCGCCGTGACTCGGAGTTCAAGGTCATGAGCTTGCGCATCCGCGACGTGAAGGGCTCGCAGTACGTGCGACTGCGCGGCAGCAACCTGCCGCCGAACGTGCCGTTCGAGACCGATGCCAACGGCAACCCGCTGCCCGATCTGCACACCAACGCCACCACGACCAACGTCGCCAATCAGCAGGTCGGCTCGCTGAAGATCCCGTGCACGGCGATCGGCAGCAACGTGCCGGCCATCGGCGCGGCGGTGCCGGCCGGCGCTGCGTTGATCGACGGCTGCCCGACGCACCTGCCGGCCATCAACGGCGTCAAGTACGTCGCCTACGACGTGGCCGCCTGGTCGGACCTGTGGTTCTACAGCAACCCGATCTACATCGAGGTGAAGGGTTCGACGGCCGTCGCCGGCGTTCAGTAGACCGTTCAGGCGACTTGGGCAGTGCCCCGCGACCTCGGCGCCGCGCGGCAACGCGCGGCGCCGTTCTGCTTCCAACCTCACTGGAGTGCCATGCCCGTGTCGACACTACCCGCTTCGTTGCCCATGCCCTCGATCGCCGCCGCCGCATCGGCCGCCCGCCGGATCGCCGTGCCAGCCTGGCTGCGCGAGCCGCTGCTGCACTTCGTGCGTGCTCGGCGGGCTGCTGTTCGGCGATCGACCATTTGCATCGTCTCGCGCGCCGACGACCCGCGCGTGATCGTCGTCGATGCCGAGGTCGACAGGGAAGCCAGCGCGCTGTTCAAGGCCGCGCGCGGCCACGACCCCGATGCGCAGGAACTCGACGCGTTGCGCCGCGCCTGGCTCGACAACGAGGTGCTGTATCGCGAAGGGCTGGCGCTGGGCGTCGACAAGGGCGACAGCGCGATCCGCGAACGCGTGATCTTCAAGGCGCTCAGGTCGTCGACGCGAACGTCAAGCCGCCGGCGCCGACGAGAGACTGCTGCGCGAGTGGTTCGAGAAGCACCGCGTGCGATACGACGAGCCGGAGCGCTACGACTTCCAGGAGGCGGTGCTCGCGGGCGAATCGTCGGAGAGCGCGGTGCGCGCCTTCGTGGACGCGCTGAACCGGGTACGCCGGGCGACGCTCGATGCCGGCCTGCGCGTGTTCAAGGGCCGGCCGCGCGCCAACCTCGTCGAGGGCTACGGCGAGGAGTTCGCGCGCGCGTTCGAGGCTTCGCCGCCCGGGGAATGGCGCGCCTTGCGCACGCGCGACGGCTGGCGCGCGATGCGCCTGGAGGCGATGACGCCGGCCCGGCCGGCGACCGTTCGAGGCGCTGCGCGGCGTGGTGCTGCACGACTGGACCGATGCGTCGATGTCCGAGCAGCGCACGCCGCCGTGCGGGCGCTGGCGAAGAAGTACACCGTCAAGGTCGAGGCGCGGTACGCGATGAGGGCGCTGATCCGCACACTGGCTCGTGCTCTGGCTTGGCGCTGGGCCTGCGCCATGGCGCAGGCCCACGAGATGAGCATGGCGGAGATGGAGGTTGCGCCAGCTCTCCGCCGGCGAATTCCTCTGGCAGTGGACCGCCAGCAACAACCGGCCCGCGGGCCAGGATCTGGTGCCGGTCTGGCCCGAGGGCTGTCGCGCCGAGAGCAACCTGCTGCGCTGCGGCGACGGCGGTCTGCGCGGCACGCTCGAGATGCGGGGCGTCGGCCAGCGCTACTCGGCCGCGATGGTCAAGGTGATCTGGCTCGATGGCCAGTCGCGGGTCTACACCCTCACCGGCGCGCAGCCCAAGGTGCAGCTGTTCGGCGCGGCCGATGACCCGCGCGGCCGCGGCGAGATCGCGTCGGCCTACACCGTGCTCGGCATCGAGCACATCCTCACCGGCTACGACCACCTGCTGTTCGTGATAGCGCTGCTGTTGCTGGTGGGCTTCAACCGGCGACTGCTGCTCACGATCACCGCGTTCACCGCGGCGCACAGCGTGACGCTGGCCCTCAGCGCACTGGGTGTGCTGACGCTGCGCCCGCCGCCGGTGGAAGCGACGATCGCGCTGTCGATCATGCTGGTCGCGGGCGAGGCGCTGCGGCAGCGCGAAACGCTGGCCCGCCGCTGGCCCGCGCTGGTGGCCTTCCTGTTCGGCCTGGTGCATGGCCTCGGTTTTGCCGGCGCGCTGAAGGATATCGGCCTTCCCGAGAACCACCTGCTGGGTTGCGTTGCTGACCTTCAATGTGGGCGTCGAGATCGGTCAGGTGATGACTGTGGCGGGGGCGTGGCTCTTGTACCTTGCCGCGCGGCAGATCCCGTTGTTGCGGCAATCCCGGGGGGCCTCGCTCTACGTGATCGGAAGCTTGGCGGCGTACTGGTCGATCGCGCGCGTGGCGACGATCCTCGGCTGACACCGTTGAAAGGTGCGTGCACTGGTGGTCTACCGGCCAGCGGCAACGCTGGTCACCGAACTCAATCCAATGTCATCACGGCGTCATGACCCTTGCCTAGACTCCTTTCATCGAAGCGCAAAAAGCGGCCGCAAGAATGGGCGGCGCAGCGAAAGTTGCTCAGGGAACCCGTCACCCGGCGCCGAGAGACCGTCGTCAATTCCCTCCAGTGCAGGGATGACGCCCGGAAGTGAGCCCGCTACCAGCAATGGTCGCGGGCTTTACTTGTGGTCGCCGACATCTCGTCGCTGCGTCTATCTTGGGCCGACGCTGGACGCTCTTCTGGCGACAGGACTGTCATTCATCAGCGCAAGACAGCATCAGCCCCTCGACCGAAACGAATCGAACCCATGCAAAAGACCCAAGCGGTCGCCTCCCTTGGCCAGCACAGACTGATGCTGCCGGCCTGGGTCAAGGCAGCCCTGTCCGCCAACGACCGCCTCAAGGTCTACCTCACCGTCGTGCAGTCGGCCTCGTCGCACGCAACGCATCCGCATCGCGATGTGCCTGACCTGGGCAAGGAGATCGCAGCGGCCGGGCTGAACACGGCGTGGCTCCATGACCTTGCCGCGGTCGCGCGACGCGTCGACGAGGACCTCTTCATCCCGGACCTGCCAAGGCTCGTCAAGTGCATCGAAGACGACCTCGCGACCATGGCGCGCCCCGTACTGGAGACGACGCCGGCGGGCGAGGAACCGCATCGCCGCGTGCAGCATCGCCTCGACTGGCTTGGCGCGCTGGCCAAGGACCGGCTGAGCGACCAGCAGGTCGAAGAGCTCACCCATGGCCACCGTGGCGAGGGCGACAGCCTGCACCTGCTCGTGATGGACCTGCACAAGAAGATCAACAAGCTCTCCAGCGAGCTTGGCCAGCGAGGTGATAGACGGCGCGAATGTGTGGGAACTGCAACCCCAGGACCGCCCGCGAGTGGCCGCCTTCATGCGCGGCCTGAACCGCACGAGCGTGCTGAAGTTCGACCACCCGGGCCTGGACACGGCGGCCACGCGAGACGGCGAGCGGCTGCTGATCCAGAACGACATCGGCACGAACGATGCCCATGTGCTGGTGATCCAGGTCGCCGCCCACTCGATCACGCTGACCTATTCGGACCTGCACCGCATCCGGCTCGAGTTCTTCCAGGCGCTGCTGGAGCCGTTGGGCGCCAAATGGTCCGGGCTGGAGTCGCGCACGAACGCAGAACTCAATGAAGGCGCGGCCTATTCGGTCGGCACGGCGCAGTTCGACTGCGCCGATGACGCGGCTGTCGAGGCCGCGCTGGAAGGCATCGGCTCGCGCATCGTGTTCCTGATCGACTGGAACCGTGCCCGCAAGCGCTTGCAGGCCTTCGTCGAGAAGGAGGATGCGATCGCGATCCTGGCCGAAGTCGGCACGACTCGACATCGGCCACCGCGCCTGGCTGCAGGTCGGCGGCGAGCGCCTGATCTTCGCCGCGATGCAGGCGGCGGGCGAAGGCGCGTTCCGCATCGGCGACCGACTGGATGAGGTCATCGGTGTCGCCGACGCGCACGCGTTCCTGGTGGCCGTGATGCGGCTGGCCTGCGATGCCTTGCGCCGCGGCCAGCCGGCAGCCCTGGTGGCTGACGAGACGCGCATGCTTCTGGCACAGCATGTGCGGCAACGCAGCAGCGAGTTCGACCTCCTGGCCGAGCATGCGTCGTACTGCCAGGCGCTGGCGCAAGCGGTCAGCGACGGTCTGGCCCATGGCGCCGAGCGCTCAGGCAAGGCCGCGGCAGAACTTGCTGCCCGTTCGAAGGCTTGGGAGCGCAAGGCCGACCACCTGGTGATGCAGGCACGCGAGAAGGCCGAGCGCCAGCCCCGCTGGCGACCCGTGGCCCGGCTGGTCGAGCAATCGGACGACGTGGCCGATGCGCTCGAGGAGGCCGCGTTCCTGATCAGCCTGATTGCAGACCACCACCTCAAAGGCTGGGATGACCACGTCCGCAAGGTGCTGGCCCGCCTGGCGACCACGGTGCTGCAGGCAACGCAGGATCAGGTGAAGGCACTGGCGATCGCGAGGACGCTGGGCAGCAACAGTGAAGCGGTCGACAACGACGCCTTCCTGCGCGCGACCTGGCGCGTGCTGCAGGCGGAGCGGCAGTGCGATGCCTTGCTGCGCGACGCGCGGCGCGTGATCCTCGGCGCGGTTCACGATGCGCCGTCGCTGATGCTCGCCAACGACCTGGCGGGCACCCTGGAACTGGCCTCGGACCGTCTGCTGGCCGCCGCCTATGCGCTGCGGGATCTGGCGTTCGACAAGGCTGGGGTGCGGGGATGAGTGGACATCGACACCACCATGGCGACGGCAAGCACGGTGTCGCCGTCGTGCGGGGCGAGCCGCTCGATATCCCATCTCCGCGCGGTGCCGGGCCCAGCAGGGCCTCGGTCGCTGCTGCAACTGCCGTGGGGCCCTTGTTGGCCAAACCACCTGCAGCGGTGGCGACCGCATTGCCGCCCGAGGTCTACCTGATCGGATGCGGCGGCGATCTTGCCGTGCAGGGCCAGGCCTCGGAACAGAGCATGGGCTTCAAGGCCTGGAACCTGCTGCGAATGGCCCAAATGGCGCTGCCGGTGCCTCCAGCCTTCGTGATCGGAACCCGCTATTGCGCCGATCCCGTCGCCCGCGCCAGCATTTCTGGCGCCGAACTGTGGCGGGCCGGTTTGCGCGCGCTGGAGCGTTCGACCGGCCTGGCCCTGGGCGACGCGCGGCGCCCCTTGCTGCTTTCGGTGCGCTCCGGCGCCCCGGTGTCGATGCCCGGCATGATGGACACGCTGCTGAACATCGGACTGTGCGACGCGACCGTCGCAGGCCTGATGCGCCAGACGGGCAATCCGAGGCTGGTATGGGACGCCTACCGGCGCCTGGTGGCCGCCTATGGCGAGGTGGTGGCAGGCCTGCCGGCGGCGAGCTTCGAGGAGGCCGCCACGGCGCTCTTCGGCGGCCGCGACGAACGTGAACTCGACTTCGCCGATCTTCGGTCGCTGACACAAGGTTTTCTCGAGGTCTATGCGAATGGTGCGGGGCGCCTGTTCCCGCAGGACCCCGCCGAGCAACTGGACGGCGCGATCGAAGCGGTGTTCGCGTCCTGGCTATCCCCCAAGGCGCGCGAATACCGGCGCCTGAACCGCATCGCCGATGCCATCGGCACAGCGGTGACCGTGCAATGCATGGTGTTCGGCAACGCGGGCGGCCAATCGGGTGCCGGCGTGGGCTTCACGCGCAACCCGGCCAGCGGCGAGCCGACCGTGTGGATCGACTTTCTCTTCAACGCGCAGGGCGAAGACGTCGTGTCGGGACGGCGCAGTGCCAACGGCCACGACGAGTTGGCGAGCGTGCTGCCCGAGGTCTGGCACGAACTCCTAGAGGCTGCGCAGCAACTCGAACACGCCTTCGGCGACATGCAGGATTTCGAGTTCACCGTGCAGGGTGGCCGGCTCTTCATGCTGCAGACCCGGTCCGGCAAGCGCACGCCCCACGCGGCTGCCCGCATTGCGCTGGACCTTCTGGACGAGGGTTTGATCGGACCCAAGCTTGCGCTGGAGCGCACGGCCGGGCTGGATCGCGAGTCGCTCGCGCAGCCCTGCGTCGTCGCAACAGGCGGCACGGTGCTGACCCCGCTGGGTCGTGCGGCGACCGCGAGCAGCGGCGTTGCCGTCGGCGAGGTCGCGCTCGACGAGGCGCGCGCGGTCGCCCGCCACGAAGCGGGGGTTCCGGTGGTCCTGGTGCGCCGCGACGCCGAGACCCGCGACATCGCAGCGCTCGAATCGGCCAACGGACTGCTGACGCAACGCGGAGCCCGGACATCGCATGCGGCGGTGGTGGCGCGGCAGTTGGGCAAGGTCTGCCTCGTGGGCTGCACCGAGCTGCAGATCGACGAGACCGCGCGCACCATCCAGGTCAACGACATCACCGTGCACGAGGGTGAACAGATCACCCTCGACGGCAACGAAGGCGCCTTCTACGCCGGCGCTGCCCAGGTCGAGATCGAATACCCGGAGGAACTCCTTGCTCGCCTGGACGCGCTCAGGCAGCGCAAGGCCAGGGTCTGATCAGCGGGCGCGATCGCCAGTGCGGCGTGCGAGTTTGGCGATATGGTGGTCAAGCGCCCACCTCGTCTTCGTCTGCTGGCCCTGGTCGCGCTCGACGCCCAATTCCGCCAGGAATGCCATGAAGCCGCCCATCGCGGCCGCGGCCTGCACAGCGGGCGCCTTGATGGAGACCTCCACGAGCCGTTGGCCGTCGTCGCGCTTCCACAATTCGGCCGTGATCGGCCAAGGGCAAGCCGGGTCCTCGATCTGCCAGCGCTGGGCCATCAGCGGTCCGAGCACGGCAAGACTCGCCAGATTGACCGTGTGCCCCGTCATGGACTTCAGGAATCTCTCCTGTGCCTCGGTGAACACCGCTGCGATCGGCAGCTCGCCTTTGGCGACGCGCTTGATGAGCCCCCTGGCCACCGGCATGGAGAACGATGCAGCCCTGACGAGAGCAGCTTCGCTCGCATCCACCTCGATCTTGAAGTCGCGGTACTTGCGCCACCTCTGATCTACCGCCAGGGGATCAACCGGCCGGAACTTCACGGTGCTGTCATGCGCCTCGCCGACCGCGCGGCGAGCCCGCGCAATGATTCCGGCGCCAAGCAGTGCGAGATCGGGCGTGTCGAAGAAGTAGATGTAGCGCTGCTCGTCGTTCTTCTCGGTCAGACCGAAACGTGTGAGCGCAGCGCTGATCTGGTGCTGAGGAATCGTAGCCTTGATCTCGATGGCTTCGGCGCCCGCAACCGCCTTGGCGACCTTGCCCCGTGTTGCCGGTCCACGCTCCACGGCTGTTCTCCGGACCTCAAACTTCGGCGCGCGATCGTGCGCTCGCGTGGTCGCGCTCTGGATGGTCACTGCAGCCCACTTGCCCCGACAGAACGAACCGGTTTCGGGGTCGCGCGCCGCCCGAAGCCGGCTATCAGCCGTGCTTCTTCGGACGACCCGGCTTGAGGATGATCAGTGCGTTGACCGCCGACAACAACACGTCGTCGGACTGACGTGTCAGCAACTGCAATCCGGCGCGTAGCAACTCGCTCTTCTTGGTCGGGCGCTTGAGCGACACCAGGCGCTGCTTCAGCGCGGCGATCAGGTCGAAGTCCTGTTGTGGCATCGTGAAACTGTCGCGCACCAGCTTCTTGACGGCCTTCGGCGCGGCCGCCTTCCGCGCTGTGCCCGCGGCGGGCCCGGCGGCCTTGGTTGCAGTTGCACGAGCCTTGCGCACCGGCGCGGAACCTTTCGACTTGGTGCGTGTTGCAACCACGGGCGATTTCACGCTGCGGCGCGGCAAGCTGCGAGTGGCCATGCGGCTTCTCCAATATTGACATATACGATTTATACCATTTTATTGGACAGGCACTACGGCCCCGCTGAATCGCAATGCCGTTCGGTTCGGCCGCTCGGCGCCGAGCAACTCACGCAGGCACAGGTCGCGCCGTTCGCATCCCGGCCAGCTGCGGCTCGGGGGACTGTGGTCCCTTCAACAGCCGATCGAGTATCTCAGGCACCTCGAACACGGCCTGGTTGTCGATGCGCCGCACGTTGGCGCGCAAGGTCGACAGATTCCGGCACAGATCGGCCACGGCCTGCGGCAAGTCGGCGGCCGATTTCAACACGGTACCGATTGCGTTCTCGCGCACCCACTGAGCGTTGTATCGTTCTTGCGGCATCGTCCAGCGGTTCTCGAACGTGACCACGGGCAGACCCATTCGAGTCGCCTCGCTGAGGCAGCCTGGGCCTGGTTTGCCGACGAAATAGCTGGCCAAGTGCATGTAGCGCGCCACGTCTGGCGTGAATCCGACGATGACGTGGCGGCTCGACATGGACAACGTTTGCAGCTTCTTCGCCAACACGAGGTTGTGCCCGCACATCAGGATCAACTGCTCGTCACGAAGCAGCCTGGCGATGCGCAACATCTGTCGGGAACCCTGTCCGCCAAACAGCACGATGCCGATCGGTCGTGCCGGGTCGAGGCCGAGCGCGCGCAATTCCGCCTCGCGATCGACTGCCGGCACGCGGTAGAAGTCCGGTCGCAGAATCATGCCGGAGGTCCGAGACACCTGCTGCCGAGAGTAGCCTGCAGCGAGCGCTTGCAGCTCGGCACGGTGCGTGCCGCAAACCAAGTGCTGAGATTGCCCGGGTTCGATCCAAAAGTGCGGTGGATGGTCCGCCATGTCGGTCATCACGGTGACGAACGGCACCCCCGGCAGGCGGCTCGTCACCGACTCGAATAGTGCGCGATTGAAGTTCGGCACCAACGAGACCACCAGATCGGGCTCAGACTCCAGCCAATGGGTCTGCAATCTGCGCAGCAGCATGCGGTGCCCCAGCCGGATACCGACCTGAAGCAGTCTCAGTTCCTGCGCCAGGCCCAGTGTCCAGCCGCGCGCCAATCGCCTGTTGTAGATCTCCTCCGGCGCCATCCCGGTGGCTTTCTGAAACGTGTCGTTCGGATCGAGCACCTCCAGCAGATTGACCAACTGCACCGACCAGGGCCTTTGCTGTTCGGCGAAGACTTGCTGCAAGGCCATCGCGGCTGCGCGATGGCCGCCGCCGGCGTTGAAATAGACGAGGGCAAGGGTCTTCATGGATGGCGCGGATCGTGGGGCGCGCACGTGACTGCACCGTGACATGTCGTCGATGCTTCGATGCCAGACCGGCGAACCGTGGTTCCTGCAATCCGGGCACTGCCCCGGCGGACGCGCACCCCGATCAGGCGCGCCGCTCGCCGCGCTGCAGGACCTCTTGGCTTGGGGTCGCCCCGTGGCAGCGGTGAGAATCCCATTGACGCGGTTCGGATTGGAGTCGGATATGAAGCTCATCACTTGGAACATCCAATGGGGACGCGGCGCGGATGGCCGCGTGGATCTGGATCGGGTCGTGGCCCACGCACACCGGTTCGCGGATTTCGACGTGCTGTGCGTCCAGGAGGTATCGGCCGGGCACCAGCAGCTTCCCGGCTGCGATGGCAGCGACCAATTCGAGCAGCTGGCGGCGCGACTCCCCGGCCATGAGCCGGTGGCCGGGGTGGCGACCGACGTGCTGGGTCCGGACGGAAGACGCCGCAGGTTCGGTAACATGCTGTTCTCGCGCCTGCCGGTGCGCCAGGTGTTCCGGCACCTGCTTCCCTGGCCCGCCGAGGACGGTGTCATGAGCATGCAGCGGGTGGCGATCGAAGCGACTCTCGACACGCCTCTCGGCCTGTTGCGCGTGACGACGACCCACCTCGAGTACTACTCGGTACGCCAGCGTGCGGCCCAGATCGATCGCCTGCGCGAGTTGCATCGTGAGGCCGTGGCGCATGCCCAGGTGACGCGGCCCGGCACCGCGTCGGATGGTGCGTTCGAACCAACTCCACGCGCGGCAGCGGCGGTTCTTGTCGGTGACTTCAACTTCAATCCCGGCGATCCGGATCACGCCCAGTTGTTTGCGCCGATGGACCCGAGCACACCGACGTACTGCGATGCCTGGCAGATTGCCCACCCTGGTCGTGGACACGCTCCGACCGTCGGCTTGCACGACAAGGAGCAATGGCCGGGCCCGCCCTTCACCTTCGACTTCGTTTGCGTCAGCGCAGACATCGCGAACCGGGTTCGCGATGTGCGGGTCGACGAAGCCACCGCGGCGTCGGACCACCAGCCGATCCTGCTCGAACTAGCCTGAGATCGCGCGGGCTCGCTCTGACTGTGGAAATTGAGCTCAAACTGCTGATCGCGCCTGCCGATGTCGCGAAATTCCGGCGCCTCGCGCTGCTGAAGCAATTCGCCACGGCCAAGCCTGTGACACGCTTGCTGCGCAATACGTACTTCGACACGCCCGATCGGCACCTCAAGGAACACGGCGTGGAGCTGCGTGTGCGTCGTGTCGGGCGCGTATCGATCCAGACACTCAAGGCGGTCGGCCAAGCGGCAGCGGGGCTTCACCAGCGCCAGGAATGGGAGGCGCGCATTGCCGGTCCGCTGCCCGAACTGGCGTCGCTGATCGCGCTGGTCGGGGCGGGTTCCGCCTGGGCGAAGGTGCTTGGTGCGCCTGGGCTGGCGCGGAGCCTGGCACCGATCTTCGGCAGCGAAGTCCGGCGCACGGTCTGGCATCTGCGATTGGCGCAGGGGGCCGAGGTCGAACTGGCGCTCGACCAGGGCGAGTTGAGGCATGGCGACACGCACGAGCCGATCAGCGAGATCGAGCTCGAGCTTAAGGCAGGCACCCCTGAGGCATTGTTTGACCTGGCCCTGAAACTGCAGGAACAGGTGCCCCTGCGCGTCGGCAACCTCAGCAAGTGCGCGCGCGGCTACGCGCTTGCCGCACCGGTGGCCGCTGCTGCCGTGAAAGCCAGACCAGTGGCGCTGAACCGCGACATGTGCGTCGAGGAGGGGTTTCGGGTCATCGTCAGCAACTGCCTGAGGCAGATCCAGGACAACGAGGTCGGCGTCGCGCGAGGCAACGACCCTGAAAGCATTCACCAGATGCGGGTCGGCATGCGCCGGCTGCGCTCGGCGCTGCGCCTGTTCGACCCATGGATTCCTTTTCCCCCGGTGCTGCAACAAGAGCTCGCCTGGCTGGGCGGCGAGCTCGGTGCCGCGCGTGACGCCGATGTGCTGGCCGACAGCACCTTGCTGAAGGTGGCCGAAACCTGCCCGCAGGAAACCGACTTGTTGCCGCTCAGGCAATTCGTATCGACGATCGCCCGCCAGAAGCGGAAGCAGGCCGCCCAGGCGGTGGCATCGGTGCGCTACTCGCGCCTCATGCTCAGCCTGGCGGGCTGGCTCCAGGCGATGCGCTGGCACGAATCGCTCGACGAGGCCGCTGTCGGGGCGCTCGCCGAGCCGCTGGAGACGCGAGCGACGCAGATCCTGAGCCGTCGGCATGAGAAGCTGATCAAGAGCGGCAAGCGGCTGGCGCACCAAACGCCCGAGGAGCGCCATCAGGTGCGCATTGCGGCCAAGAAGGCGCGCTATGCAACGGAGTTCTTCCAGTCGCTCAATCCTGCGGGACGCGTCAAGCGCTACCTCATGCGCCTCGCGGCGCTCCAGGATGCACTCGGGTGGATGAACGACGCCGCCGTCGCCGATCGATTGCTGCGCAAAATCGAGGCGAGCCGTCCCGACCTGGCGTGCGGCGCATCCTTCGCCAGGGGCTACCTTGGCGCCGCCACGAGGCAGGACCTTCCCAGGCTTGTCAAGGCGTGGAACAAGTTCAGTTCGATGGGGCCACCCTGAGGCCACCGGATACGATCAAGCGTTCAGGGTCCGATGAACGAAGGCACCCAGAACGGCGCCGACCAGTTGGGCCGCCACGAAACCGGGCACGCTGGCCGGCGAGATGCCTGCGAACGTGTCGCTGAACATCCGACCGAACGCCGCCGCGGGATTGGCGAACGATGTAGAAGCCGTGAACCAGTAGGCCGCCCCAATGTAGCAGGCCACCATCGCGGCCACGCGCGGGGCAGGCGCGCGCAGGATCACCAGGAGCAGGCCTGCCGTGGCGACCACCTCGGCGATCCACTGGCCCGCGCCGCTGCGGACCTTGGTCGAGAGTTGGAGCACAGCGACGTCGAACATCAGGTGCGCCAACCAGGCGCCCAGCACCGCGCCCGCGAGCTGGGCCATCACATACGGCGCCAGCAACGATCGCGGAAGTGTCCCGCGCAGGCTCATCACCAGTGACACGGCGGGGTTGAAGTGCGCGCCGCTCACAGGCCCCAGCACCTCGATGAGCACGTACAGGCCCCCGACCGTGGCCAGCGTATTGGCCAGCAGCGCGATGGCGACGTTTCCGCCCGCGAGGCGCTCGGCCATGATGCCGGAACCGATGACGACGGCCAGCAGCAGCGCCGTGCCCAGCACCTCGGCGAGCAGGCGCCGCGGCAGATCCTCGCGCATGGTCAGGTCTCGTGGGCGTCGAGCAGGGCTGCCCGCAGCCATGCGTTGCTCATCATGTTCATCGGGTGCCGATACTCTTGACTTCGCGCTGTATGGCGAGCTTGTCGAGCGAGTGCAGCGGCAGCGAGAGCATCAGCTCGATGCGCCGCCTCAGGGTCACGAAGGTGCCGAGGAAGGCCTTCTCGACCGCCGCGTCCGGCTCCGTGACAACGGCGGGGTCTGGCATGCCCCAGTGTGCGGTCATTGGTTGGCCCGGCCACACGGGACAGACCTCGCCCGCGGCCTGGTCGCAGACGGTGAAGACGAAATCCAGGGCCGGGGCATCAGGGCCCACGAACTCTTCCCAACTCTTGCTGCGGAAACCCTCGACGGGCATCAGGTGCCGCTCCAGCGTCTTCAGCGCCCAGGGGTGGACGACGCCCTTGGGGTCACTACCTGCCGAGAAGGCCTTGAAGCCCTGCGCCCGGCCCAGGCTGTTCATCAGGGCCTCGGCGAGGATGGAACGCGCCGAATTGCCGGTGCACACGAACAGCACATTGTGGGTCTTCTCTTCGGTCATGGCGGTCTTTCAGCAGTCGCAGGGCGCCGCGGCTTGCAGCCCGCAGGGCCGTCCCTCGCAGCAGTTGGAGGTGAGGAAGGCAACGAGCTCGTTCATGCGATCGAAGGCGGTCCGATAGATGAGGTTGCGCCCGTCCCGTGTCTGGGTCACCAGCTCCGCGAACATGAGTTCCTTCAGATGGAAGGACAGTGCTGCGGGGGATACCGAGAGCTGTTCGGCAATCGCGCCGGCCGACAGACCCTGCTGCCCAGCGACCACCAACGCCCGGTAGGCCCCAAGCCGATGGGTCTGCGCCAGCGCGCCCATTGCGCGCACCGCGTTTGTCTGGTCCATGTTTGAATTCTTGTTGAACTGTTTGACGGTTTCGTGACGGCGCCGGCAGCGGCGGAACGCAGGTGATCCCGCGGTCAACGGCGCCGTCACGCATCTGTCACCACGCGCGCCGAAAACGCGGCCGCAACAGGAGGCACCTCGACCATGAGCATCCCCCGCAGTTGGTGGCGCATTGCGCTGACCCCCAGCACCGTCGGTTTGCTCGTCGGCAACGCCGCCTGGGCTCGCTAAGAGCGCGGCCGGAACCTCGCTGGCTTCCAGGCGCCGCGTGCGGTTCCTCAGTGCATCATGGTTTGCAGCCCTGGGATTGGACCGGAGGCCGTGTTTGCAGGACGCGACACATCTAGCCCATGAAGGGCTGAACCAGGCGGCTCGCTTGCTGGGGGTAACTCTTGGGGTAACTCGGCCAGCAAGAAGTCGACAAATCGAGAGCTGGCGCGGCTTGGCGCACGACTTTCAATTGACCCCGGCCCAATTGAAGAATCTCGGGACATCTCAGAAGGACCCAGATCGTCCAAAACCTCCAAGCAAATCAACTGCTTGGAGGTCTTTTCTTGCCCAGTCGGTTCCAGATCGTCTTCTTGAATCTCGGCCAGTTGGGGTGGGGCAACTGTTCAAGACCCGGCCGCGCACGGGCACGCTCAGCGTGCCCGCGTCAGAGAAGGCCTCAGGACCCAGATGGCCGCGCGAAGCGTTGCTGTACCAATGTGCCCACCGCCCTCCCGATTTGATTTCCCACGACCGTTGAATTCCGGTAATGGACTCCGTCGTAGATGCGGGCCATGGCCACTTCGTCCATGAACGCGTCGATCGTTTCCCACTCGTGCACCGCCCCTGGCGCCGTCGGACTGGTCGAACTCAGCCTCGGCGATGGCCGTCCGCGCAACTCCTCGCGAATCACCGCCCCCATCGCACCCGACACCACGCAGTGTGCGCATGGATACTCCGGATGCATCGGCGTGGTGATGAGTGGTGACCACGTTGGGTCAGGCCTCCGATTTGCTGCCTCCAGCCATATGCTCAATCCTCAGCGCGGTGATGGGGCGCCAGAAGTTGTAGGCATACTTGGCATCGAACACGGCAATCAGCGCATCATCGGCGGCCATCCCCGCGGCTGCGTAGAAGCGCGCGTTCTGAGCCACCGAGCGACCCGGCATCTGCGCCACTGCACGCAAGACAGGGTAGTAGACGATCGGCCGGGTCTCCTCCCAGAACCGAGCGATCTCCGTTTGTGCCGCGGTGCGCACCGAACTGTTCTTGCCGCCCAGAGCACGCACTTCCTGCAGGTCGCGTGCCCAGACGTCACTGGCGAGGTCTGGCGGCCCAACCGGCCGGAACTGGTTGGCACGCTCCATGATCCAGGGCGTGCGTCGCGGCCATGTAGGCGTCGCTGGCACGACGGTCGGCACGTACCGGCCGGGCGCCGTCGGCCATTGATAGTTGTCAGGGCCGGCCGCACCGTCACTGGCGGCTCGGGCCACGACCTGCGCCGCAGCTCGTTCACCAACAGCGACACCGTCTGCTTTCGACGGCGCATCGACGATCTTCTTCACGGCGGCCTCATACGCTGCCTCGATGTTGGACTTTTCCCTCGGCATCAGCGCCAGCAGAACGGCGCGGTTGGCCGCAGCGACCGCCGCGTCGACCGAGGCACCGGGCGGGGCCTGTATGCGAGGCATGTAGGGCTCATAGCGCGGTTCGATCGCGTTCACCGCCTCAAAGACCGCGACCTGAACGACGGCCATCATCCGGTGGCCGGGCGCACCCGGACCCAGCTTTGCGACCACATCGCAGGCCGTCTGATTCCAATCGCTGATCACGTCTGCGCGCGCAGGAAGGCTGTTGCCGACCCCGATCACGAGCGCGCACGATGTGGCTGCGATCACGCTTCGGTTGATCATGAGAACCACCTCCGCTTTGGTCAATGGGGAGCACATCCTGCTTGCCGTAGTGACTGACGACAAGACCCACAGTCTTCGTCACGTGCCGTACTATTTGGGATTGACATCGACGAGGCCGAGGCAAGACTTCGATCGCCCCAACCTCAACAACGATTGAGGGCCGTCGTGAATCGGCCACTGCGCGGCTTCGCGCGCGGTCTTCAATTGACGCCGGCCCACCAGATACGGGTCCGCATAGGGTCGAGTAGGACCAGAGGCGCTAGGTGATCAATCACTTAGCGCCTCTTTCTTGCGCACGCTCCCAGGCGGGACTGTCGGCGAGCCCGTGCGCCGCTCGAGGTGCGGAACGACTGTCGCACGCAGTGACGCCACGCAACACCCGCCTGGAGTCGTTGGGTTCTACTGAAGCTGTACTCTTGACGCTCCTGATGGAGGTAACGATGAACCGATTGACGCTGATCCGCTCGACCGCCCTGTCAGTGGCTGCTGCCGCCTTCGTGCTCGGCGGTTGCGAGAGCATGAGTGAACGCCAGAAAGGCACCGCCGCCGGCGCCGGGATCGGCGCTGCCGCCGGCGCCGTGCTGGGCTCAGCCACCGGTGGCAAGGCGGGCACTGGCGCCGTGATCGGTGGTGCCATCGGCGCGGTGGCGGGCAATCTGTGGTCAAAGAAGCAGGAGGAGCGCCGCGTCGCGATGGAGCAGGCCACGCGTGGTACCGGCGTGGACGTCAGCCGCACGCCGGACAATCAGTTGAAGGTCAACATCCCGAGCGACGTGTCGTTCGACATCGGCAGCGCGACGATCAAGCCGCAGATGCGCTCGGTGCTGGACCCGTTCGCTGCCAGTCTGAAGGACGACCCGAAGGCGCAGCTGTCGATCATTGGGCACACCGACAGCACCGGCTCCGAGGCGGTGAACAACCCGTTGTCGATCGAGCGTGCGCAGAGCGTGCGCGACTACCTGGCCGCACGTGGCGTGTCGCCGGCGCGCATCCAGATCGCGGGCCGCGGCGAGCGTGAGCCCATTGCCGACAACAGCACCGAGGCCGGACGCGCAAAGAACCGCCGCGTCGAAATCTTCCTGCGCGAACCAGCGGCGTGAGCGCCGTGGTGACGATGAGGCGTCGCCGTTCGGTCGCGACGCATCACCGCGGACGCCGGCGGGTTCGCTCGTCCCCGGCCACCCACTGGCCATCGATCAGCACCTGGTGCGGACCGAACGCAGCCTTGTAGGCCATCTTCGGGCTGCCGTCGATCCAGTAGCCGAGGTACACGTGCGGCAGCTTCAGCAGCTTCGTCTGCTCGATCTGCCACAACACGCTGTAGGTGCCGTAACTCGAATTCGGTTGCGGTTCGTAGAACGTGTACACCGCCGACAGCCCATCGTTGAGGACGTCGAGGATCGACACCATGCGCAGCGTGCCGGTGCCCTCGGGCGAGGGCTCGCGAAACTCCACCAGACGCGAGTTGACGCGGCTTTGCAGCAGGAACTGCGTGTACTGGTCGACGCTGTCGTGGTCCATCCCGCCGCCGCTGTGGCGCCCGGACTGGTAGCGCAAGTACAGCTGGTAGTGCTCGGGCTGGAAGCACAGCCGCAACACCCGCGCCTGCAGCTGGCCGTGTGATTTCCAGGCGCGGCGCTGGCTGCGCGTGGGCTGGAAGGTCTGCACCGGCACGCGCAACGGCACACAGGCGCGGCAGCTGTCGCAATACGGTCGGTAGGTGAACATGCCGCTGCGCCGGAAGCCGTTGGCCACCAGCCCGGAATACGCATCGGCGTGGATCAGGTGGCTCGGCGTGGCGACCTGCGAACGCGCCAGGCGGTCGGGCAGGTAGCTGCACGGGTAGGGCGCCGTGGCGTAGAACTGCAGCGACGAGAGCGGAAGCTCTTTGGGGTGTGTCACAGGCTGACGGCTCCACGGGCCGGCTCGGCCGCCAGGCCGAGCTGTGCCCACAGCGCGCGATGATAGGTCCATCGCCGCGGCGTCGCCTCGCCGAGCGTGCTGGCCAAGTGGCGTTCGAAGGCGGCGCGCGGGATCTCGTGCGCGCCGAACGATTCCAGATGCCGCGTGTGCTGCTGGCAATCGATGAGCTCGATGCCATGCGCGCGGCAGAACGCCACCAGCGCGGCCAGCGCGATCTTTGACGCGTCGGTGCGCCAGCTGAACATCGATTCGCCGAAGAACATGCGGCCGATGCCCACGCCGTACAGGCCACCGGCCAGTTCGCCGTCGATCCAGGTTTCGAAGCTGTGTACGCGGCCCTCATCGTGCCAGTCGCAGTAGGCACGCACCATGGCCGGCACGATCCAGGTGCCGTTCTGGCCCTCGCGCGGCACCTGCGCGCAGGCGCCGATCACGCGATAGGCATCGTGGTCGATGCGGATCTCGTTGCCGTCGGAAGCGATGAACTTGCGCAGGGTCTTGCCGAGCGAGCGCGACAGCTTGAATTGCGCCACCGGCAGCACCATGCGCGGGTCGGGCGTCCACCACAACACCGGTTGTCCGTGGCTGTACCAGGGGAACACGCCGCGCCGATAGGCCTCCTCGAGCCGCTGCGTGCTCAGCCGCCCGCCCGCGCACAGCAGCCCCGGTGCCTCGCTCGCAGCGCCGAGCGCCCGGCGCGTGGACGGCAACGGTGCGGTATCGTCGATCCAGCTCAGCTCGTGCATGACCCTCGAGTGTGCCTGCGCCCCCGGTGTTCCACCGAGTCGCGGGCTATCCCCCAGGCCCCATCATGCACACGTCGACTCTTTCTGGGGAGCCCCCATGTGCAGGAACTGGTTGCTGGCCGGCGCGTTGTGGATCGCTACCGCCGCGCTGGCGCAGGATTACCCGGCGAAGCCGGTGCGCATCATCGTGCCGTTCGCCACCGGCGGGCCGGCCGACGTGTACGCCCGCTACGTCGGCCAGCGGCTGCAGGCCGCGCTGGGTCAGGCGTTCGTGGTCGAGAACAAGCCCGGCGCCGGCGCGATCACCGGCACGCAGGAGGCGGCTCAGTCCCAGCCCGATGGCTACACGCTGCTGATGATGTCCAACACCCACACGGTCAACGAGACATTGATTGGCAACCGGCCGTACCAGTTGATGCGCGATTTCGCGCCGGTGGCGCCGGTGAACTACTCCGATCTGTTGCTGGTGGTGCATCCCAGCGTGCCGGTGAACAACGTCGGCGAACTGCTGGCCCTCGCCCAGGCCAAGGCCGGACAGCTGAATTACGCCTCGTCGGGCAACGGTACGCCGTACCACATGGCCGGCGAGCTGTTCAAGGCCATGGCCGGCGTCAACGTCGTGCACGTGCCGTACAAGGGCAGCTCCGGCGCCCGCACCGACGTCCTGGCCGGCCACGTGCAGATGATGTTCGACGCTGTCACCGCGATGGCGCCGCAGGCGCGCTCGGGCAAGGTGCGCGCGCTGGCCACGACGGGCAAGGCGCGCTCGTCGATCATGCCCGAGGTGCCGACCGTGGCGGAGTCCGGCGTGCCGGGCTACGAGGCGGTGATCTGGCTCGGGCTGATGGCGCCGGCGAAGACGCCGCCGGCGATTCTGCGCAAGCTCAATGCCGAGGTGGCGAAGGTCGTCGCGATGCCGGATGTGCAGAAGGAATGGGCCGCGCAGGGCGCTGTGCCGATGTCGATGAGCGTGGAGGACTTCGACAAGTACCTGCGCGCCGACATCGACAAGTGGGCGCAGATCGTGCGCAGCGCCGGCATCAAGGCCGAGAGCAACTGATCGACTGCGCGCATGGCGACGGTGCAGGTGCTGAGCGCGGGCGCGGCCAAGGGGCTGGTGAGTGCCCAGGCCGAGCCGTTCCGGCGCGACACGGGCCATGTGCTGCGGGCCAGCTTCGGCGCCGTCGGCACGATGCTCGAGCGCTTCGATGCGGGTGACCCGTGCGACCTGATCATCCTGTCGCGCGCAATGATCGACACGCTCGCCCGCGCCGGCCGCGTCGATGCCGGGTGCGTGGTCGACCTGGGCCGCGTGCGCACCGGCGTGGCTGTGTCGACCGGTGCCCAGCGGCCCGCCGTGGCCGACGAGGCCCAGTTGCGGCTGGCCTTGCGGGGCGCCAGCGCGATCTACATTCCCGACCCGGTGCGTTCGACCGCTGGCATCCACTGCATGAAGGTTCTCGGCGCGCTCGGCCTGTCCGACGAGCTGGCGCCGAGGCTGGAGCCGTTTCCCAACGGGGCCGTCGCGATGGCCGAGATGGCGCGCGCCGCCGACCCGCACGCCATCGGCGTCACGCAGGTCACCGAGATCCTGTACACCCCGGGCGTGGTGCTGGTGGCGCCGCTGCCACAGGCCTTCGAGTTGGCCACCGTGTACAGCGCAGCCGTCGTCACAAGGGCCTTGGAGCGCGCGGCCGCGCAGGCACTGTTGCAGCGGCTCTCCGGGCCGGCAGCAGCGGCGATGCGACGCGATGGCGGCTTCGAGCCGTGCTGAATCGCGGCCCGAATGTGATTGAACCGTTGCGCCCGGGCATCGATGCGCTGCAATGACCATGACCTGGCGGCCGAGGCCGCCTCGCGCGCTGCGGGCGTGCTGATGGCGCTGCGTCACGCCGGCACGCTGACCGGCGTGGCGCTCGGGCAGGCCGGCGATCGGCAGGCCAACGAGCTCATCGTG
Source organism: uncultured beta proteobacterium (assembly GCA_963814435.1). Classification (GTDB taxonomy): domain Bacteria; phylum Pseudomonadota; class Gammaproteobacteria; order Burkholderiales; family Burkholderiaceae_C; genus JAEUPI01. The sequence continues at coordinate 68,962 of CAWFCV010000005.1, read as the reverse complement.
CAGCTGCTGCGCGCCGAGCGACCGGACGACGGCCTGTTGTCGGAAGAACTGGCACCCGACCCAGCGCGCCTGCAGCGGCGTCGTGTGTGGATCGTCGACCCTCTCGACGGCACCCGCGAGTACAGCGAGGCCGGGGCCCGCAGCGACTGGGCCGTGCACGTCGCGCTGTGTGTCGACGGGGCGCCCGCGGCCGGCGTGGTGGCGCTGCCGGCACTGCAGCAGGTGTGGAGCATGGACGAGGTCGCGCCGCTGGCGCCGGTGGCCGGCGCTCGCCTGCGCATCCTGGTCAGCCGCACGCGCGCTCCGGCGATCGCGCGGCGCGTGGCCGAGCGGCTGGAGGCCGAGCTGGTGCCGATGGGCTCGGCCGGCGCCAAGGCGATGGCCGTGCTGCGCGGCGAGGCACAGGTGTACTTGCATGCCGGCGGACTGAACGAGTGGGATTCGTGCGCGCCCGTCGGCGTGGCACTCGCCGCAGGCCTGCACGCGTCGCGTCTGGATGGAACGGCCTGCCGCTACAACCGGCCCGACCCACGGATGCCGGACCTGTTGGTCTGCCGACGCGAATGGGCGGCACCGATGCTCGCGGCTCTGGCGGCGTCGTAGCTGTCCGTTGTCTGGAGTCGACACGAGCAGCCCCCTCACATGGCGGCCCCCTAGCTTGGCAGGCGACGAATGCACTGCATGCGCCTAAGCTGCGCGCACTTGCCGATGGACGACGGAGTGACCATGCTGAATACCCGATGGACGCGCGACGCACTTCAAGCCGTGCCCTCGGTGGACGCGATGGACTTCGACGCCGCGAGGTTCGAGCGGGCACGTTCGGCGCTCGACGATGCGGCGGCGTGCCGACCCGGGCGCGCCGCGATGGCCTGGCTGCGCAGCCTGCCGGTCGAGCTGCAGCCGGTGCAACTGATGCGCGGTCACGCGCGCATCGCCAACCTGCTGTGCCACCGCTGGGATGACCCCGAGCTCGCGCTGCGTTACCTGAGGGAGCTGCTGATCGACGGCCGCGGCGGACGACACGGCTTTGCGGCGCCGGTGGCTGGCGAGCTGCGGGCGCTGGCCGAACACCTGGTGTGGCAGCTGCGCGGCCGGCACCACTGAGCCGCCGCGGTCATTCGATTCGCACCGGGGCGGGTGTCGGTCGACCGCCCCCAATCAGCCCGAGGCTCAGTGCCGTGCCGAGCAGCACCACGGCACCACCGGCCATCGTCTGCAGCGTGACGCCTTCGCCGAGGTACCACGCTGCCGAGATCATCGCCACCACCGGGTTGAGAAAAGTCACCGACATCGCGCGCACCGCGCCGATGCGGCGCAGCAGCCGGAAGTACAGCAAGAAGCCCATGCCCGAGCTGGCCACGCCCAGGAATGCCACCTCGGCCCAGGCGCGTGGGCTCGGATCGTGGACTGGCCAGCTGCCCCAGGCGAAAGGCGCCGTAGCCATGCTCGCCGCCAGCAGACTGCCCACCGTGATGACCATCGCATCGACGCCGGCGAGGTAGCGGCGCGCGTAGTGCGCGCTGCAGGCCCAGATCAGCGAGCACGCCAGCACCGCCAGCACCGCGATCAAACCGTCGCCCGACTTGAACGACGTGCTGCCCCACATCAGCAGCGCCACGCCGGCAAAGCCGATCAGCAGCCCTGCGGCACGCCACGGCCCGAGGCGCTCCTTCAGCAGGAAGTGCGCGAGCAGCGCCGCGAACAGTGGCGCAGTGGCATTGAGCACGGCCACCAGGCCGGCCGTGATGTGCAGCGACGCGTAACTCAGCATCAGGAAAGGCAGCGCGGTGAGGGGCAGTCCCAGCACCAACAGCTGGAGCGGGTGCGCACGCAGCGCTGGCAGGCCACCGCGCCACACCATCAGCGGCAGCAGCAGCAGGGCGGCGAGCCCGAGGCGCAGCGCGACCAGCGCCGCCGGCCCGAAGGCCGGCACCGCAGCACGCGTGAACAGGTACGCCGCGCCCCACAGCAGACTCAGCAACAGCAGCTCGACCACATCGCGGGCGCGCATCAGGTGGAGCCGGATCAACGCGCCAAGGGCCGACCGGCCGGCGCGCCGGCCGTGACCTCGGGCGCAGCCCGCAGTGGCGCACCGCTGTCGTCGATCAGCGGGCCATCGTGGGGGACGAGATCGAACATCGTCGCGCCTCAGGTGCCGCTGTGATCCAGCCAGTCGCAGATGGCGACCAGCGGCTTCTTGATGCCGCCATGCACCGGCACCTGGCAGCCGGGCTTCGGATAGCCCACGACCAGCAGGATCACCGGCTTCTCCGAGCTGGGCCGGCCGCACAGCTTGTTGAGAAAGCCCATCGGGTTCGGCGTGTGCGTCAGCGTGGCCAGGCCGGCGTGGTGCAGTGCCGCGATCAGGAACCCCGACGCGATGCCCACCGACTCGGGCACGTAGTAGTGCGAGAAGCGCGACCCGTCGGCGCGAAGGCCGTACTTCTGCGCAAAAATCGCGATCAGCACCGGCGCCTCCTCGAGGAAGGGCTTGTTCGGGTCGGTGCCCAGAGGGGCCAGCGCATCGAGCCATTCCTGCGGCGCGCGCCCGTTGTAGAACGATTGCTCCTCGGCCTCGGCCGCCTCGCGCACGCGCCGCTTGTGTTCCAGGCCGGTGATCACGCTGAAGAACCATGGCTGCTGGTTGGCGCCCGAGGGCGCGGTGCCGGCGGCGAGCAGGCAATGCTCGATCACCTCGCGCGGCACCGGGCGGCGGTCGAAGTCACGCACGGTGCGGCGGCGCGCGATGTCGGCGTGGAACCAGCGCGCGCGCTCGACCATCTCGGCGGGCGGCGTACTCGCGGTAGCTGCGCAGCGGCTCCAGGACGTAAGGTTCGATCATTCGGGCATCCATTCGCTTGCAGCGATCGTGCTCCGGAGTTTCGCAGCAGTTGAGGTAATTGCTCCGGATCGGATTCATCGCGTCAACGCCGCCGTGTCGAGCCGCTGGCGTTGTCGCCGGCGATGATGGGCCTGCCCGGGCTGGCGCTGCCGGCCGGCCTGGTGGATGGAGCCCCGGTGAGCGTTCGACCGGTGGGTGGGCGTTTTCGTGAAGAGCCGTGCCTGCGCGCCGGTGCGATCATTGAGTGTGCGGCGGCATTCCCGGCGCTCGACCCGTTGGCACCAGCCTGAGCTGTGCCGCCGCAACGAACACTCACCACCCGATGGACGACACCGACCGCCAACTGATTGCGTTGTTGCGCGCAGACGCACGCACCACGGTGGCCGCGCTGGCCGCCAAGCTGGGCGTGTCGCGCGGCACGGTGACCAACCGCCTGCGCAAGCTGGAGGACGAGCAGGTGATCGTCGGCTATTCGGTGCGGCTGCGTCCGGATGCCGAACCCAACCAGATCAGGGCCTGGATGGGCGTGCTGGTCGACGGCAATCAGACGCGCGCGGTGATTGCCAGCCTGCTGGGCGAGCCTGGCGTCGCGGCGCTGCATGACACCAACGGCCGCTGGGATCTGCTGGCCGAACTGCGCGCCGAGACGATGACCGAGCTGTCACAGGTGCTCGAGCGCGTGCGGCTGATCAAAGGCATCGCCAACACCGAAACGAGCATCCTGCTGGCCAGCTACCGATAGGCTCAGAACTCGTATTCCGCCTGCAACCTGGCGGTGCGCCGTGGCGCGCCATCGGTCAGGCCGAACAGCAGCCCGGCGTTGTACTTGACGACCTGCCGGTCGCCGGCCTTGAAGCGGCCGAAGATCGCCGGCCCGGCGATGTGCGGCTGCTGCGACGCAGGCTCCCAGTGGTCCCATGGCCCCACGTCGCCGAAGCCCTGCACGCCCCATTCGAGCTGGCGGCGCCAGCGGTACTTCACCTGCCATTGGTAGCCGAGCTCGGCCTTACCGCCGCCGGTGACGTGAACGTGCTTCTCGAGCAACAGGTTCAGGTTGGCCTGCAGCTGGGCGCCGATCTCGGTCTGCAACAGCGGGCCCCAGCGCAGCTCGTAGCCCTCGGCGCGGTCCTCCGGGCGTTCGATTTCGAGCAGGAAACCGACGTCCAGCGGGTACTTGCCGGTCGGCGTGAGCTGGAACTTGTTCTCCCACTCCCAGGCGTCGAAGCTGCGGCGCTCGCCGGGCTCCTTGTGCCAGATCGCGTAGAGCTCGGTGAACCACCAGCTTGTCGCGCCCCAGCCGACACCGAGCGACATCTTGCTTTCGTTCGTGCCATCGCGCCGCCGCGCGTTGCCGGCCTTGAAGTCGATTTCGCGTTCGCCTTCCTCGACGATCGGCGTGATGACGTAGTCCGACGCTCCGGCATGGGCCCATTGGGGCAGGCACAGCGTGGACAGCGTGAGGGCGGCCAGCGCCCCCGCCCGAGAGGCGGTTCGCATGATGGGAGTTCCAGAGTGAAGAGGAAGAAAAGGTGGCGGCGGGCTTCGCGCGCTACGGCGAGGCCCTGGCTCGCCGCATCATCAGCTGCGTGCCGGCGTAGATGAGCGCAAGCACGCCGAGGTACGACGCGAGTTGCACCCCCGAAGGCTGTGCGTCGTAGCCGATCAGCGCATGCAGCACCGTGCCGAGCGGCGAATCCGCTGCCAGCCAGGCCGAGCTGTCCCACAACGGGCTGCTCCACCAGTCGATGAGGCCAGCCTGCGTGAGCGATCGCGCGAGTTGACTGGCGAGCGATCCGGCCAGCAACGCGATCAGCAGGTTGGTGGCCGCGAAGACGTGGCGCGCGGGTATCCGGGCGAGACCGGCGTAGATCAGGTAGCCCGCGGTTGCGCCCAGCCCCAGGCCGATGGTGCACCACAGCAGCACGGCATGGGCGGGCAGCGCGCCGGCGCTGGTCACGGCACCACCGACGAACAGCACGGTCTCCGCGCCCTCGCGCAGCACCGCCAGGGCCACGGCGACGAGCAGAGCCCAGGGTTGGCGTTTGCCCTGCTGCACCGAGCTGCCGAGGTGGCGCGCCTGGATCGCCATTTCCCTGCTCTGCGGGCCGACCCAGATGCAGTGCCACAGCAGCATCACGAGGGCCAGCGATAACACAACGACGTTGACCAGGTCCTGGCCGATGCCGTCGAACCAACCGCCGATGTGCTCGGCCATCAGCGCCAGCACGATCGCGCCCAGGCAGCCGAGGGCCACGCCAGCGCTCAGCCAGCGCGTGCGACCGACCAGTTGCCGTGTGGCCGCCGCAACGATGCCGATGAACAGCGCGGCCTCGAGCGACTCGCGAAAGACGATTAGCGTGGCGGCGAACATGGTGCGGTGCCCCGTGTCACTCGGCGATCACCACGCCCTTGGCGGTGGCTTCGTTGTACTCGCCGAAGAAGCTGTAGCGGCCCGGCTTCAGCGGCCCGATGTAGATCGTGGCCTTCGCGCCGGCCGGAATGACCTTCTCGCGGTTCAGGCTGTGGCTCTCAAATTCCTCGGGCGTGCTGTCCTGGTTGTGCACGACCAGCTTGATGCGCTGGCCTGCAGGCACTTTGAGCTCGGTGGGTTCGAAGCGATGGTTCTTGATGATCAGCGCCACTTCCGGGTCGGCGCCAAAAGCCGGGGCGAAGGCCGCCAACGTGACGATGGCGGCGCAGCAGAGCAGGCGGGCGGGCGACATGGTGGACCTGGCGGATGGCGTGCCGCTATCTTAATGATAGTAATTCGCATTTGCAAGCACTACGACGTGATCGGGGTCAAACAACGCCTACAGCCGGGCCGATGGCCGCGCCGACGGCAGCTGCTCAGCCGATGGTCATCAGGCTGGCATTGCCGCCAGCGGCCGCGGTGTTCACGCTGAGCGAGCGCTCGACCACCAGCCGCTCCAAAGGCACCGCGGTGTCGCCGGCACGCAGGCCGACGACACCGACGATTGGCCCCGGCCGGGCAGCCAGCGTCGCGGCGAGCCCCTGCAACGCCTCGGCGCTGCCGTGGTGCAGCACCGCATCGATGTGCACGCCGGGCGACGTCCAGTCCTGCGCCAGCGCAATGCGCTCGCGCACCTCGTCGGGCAGCCGGGCCAGCAGCGGTTCGGCGCTGGACGGCCAGATCGCGCGGCTGCCCACCGCCAGCACGGCGGCCAGTTGCCGCAGCCGATCGGCGTCGCTGTCGGCGAGGCACAGCACCTCGTCCCGCGGCAGCACCGCATACAGATTCGCCTCGCCGGTGGGGCCTGCCAGCGCACGCCAGCGCCCCGCCGGTGACACCTGCGCCAGGCGCTCCACCTGTGCCGCCAGCGCGGTATCGCCCTGCGCCTGTGCCCAACTTGCGAACGCACGAAAGGCCGGGTCGGCCACCGGTGCGGCGTCGTCCACCGGCAGCCCACGCACCGGCGCCTTGGCATCGGTGCCGGACCGATCGATGCTGCGCCGCGCGGCATCGTCGGGGCGCTGCGCCAGCAGGCGCAGCAGGTACAGCGGGCCGCCGGCCTTGGGCCCGGTGCCCGACAGGCCTTCGCCGCCGAATGGCTGCACGCCGACCACCGCGCCGACCATGTTGCGATTGACGTACACGTTGCCGGCGTTGACCTGCGTGGCCACGCGCACCACGGTCTCGTCGATGCGCGTGTGCACGCCCAGCGTCAGGCCGTAGCCGGTGGCGTTGATCTGGTCGAGCAGGTCGTCGAGCCCGTCGCGCTCGTAGCGCAGCACGTGCAGCACCGGGCCGAACACCTCGCGCTGCAGTTCGCTCAGCTGTTCGATTTCGATCAGCGTCGGCGGCACGAAGTGGCCCTCGCGCTGCGCCGGCGCGTCGATCGCCGCGGGCTGGCTGATCGCGCGACCTGCGGCGCGCATCGCGGCGATGTGGCGCTCGATGTTGGCCTGCGCCTCGGCGTCGATCACCGGCCCCACGTCGACCGCCAGCGCGCGCGGGTCGCCCACGCGCAGCTCGCGCACCGCACCGTGCAGCATTTCGATCAGCCGCGGCGCGATCTCGCGCTGCACGCACAGCACGCGCAGTGCCGAGCAGCGCTGGCCGGCGCTGTCGAAGGCCGATGCCAGCACGTCGGCCACCACCTGCTCGGCCAGTGCCGACGAGTCGACCACCATCGCGTTCTGACCCGCCCGTCTCGGCGATCAGCGGCACGCTGCCGCCGTGGGCTCCGAGCCGGCCGGCCAGCGTGCGTTGCAGAATCCGCGCGACCTCGGTCGAGCCGGTGAAGAGCACCCCCTGCACACGTCGGTCGGCCACCAGCGCGGCGCCCACCGTTTCGCCACGACCTGGCAGCAACTGCAGCACGCGCCGCGGCACACCGGCCGCCCACAGCGCACGCACCGCGGCGGCTGCGACCAGCGGCGTCTGCTCGGCCGGCTTGGCGAGCACGGTGTTGCCGGCGGCCAGCGCCGCGGCCACCTGGCCGGTGAAGATCGCCAGCGGAAAATTCCACGGGCTGATGCACACGACCGGGCCCAGCGGCCGGTGCGTCGCGTTGTCGAAGTCGCGCCGCACCTGCGCGCCGTAGTAGCGCAGGAAGTCGACCGCCTCGCGCACCTCGGCCACCGCATTGGCGCAGGTCTTGCCGGCTTCGCGCGCGAGCAAGGCCATCAGCGGTTCGACGTCGGCTTCGAGCGCGTCGGCGGCACGCTCGAGCATCGCCGCGCGCGAGGTCGGGTCGGTGTCGGCCCAGGCCGACGCCGCGTCGGTCGCGCAGGTCGCTGCGGCCTGCACGTCGTCGGTCGTGGCCTCTTGCACCTGACCCACCACATCGCGCCGGTCGGCCGGATTGAGCACCGGCTGCGACCAACCCTTCGCGACGTCGACGCCCAGCAGCGGCGCGGCCGACCATGCGGTGTTGGCGCTGTCGAGCATCGCGCCGGCCAGCGACGCCAGTCGGGCTTCGCTGGCCAGGTCGATGCCGCGCGAGTTGACGCGCGCGTCCGCGTACAGCGCGCGCGGCAAGGGAATCGCCGGATGCGGCAGGCCCACGCGGTGTTCACGATCGGCCATCTGCTGCACCGTGTGCACGGGGTCCTGCACCAGATCCTCGAGCGCAATGCCGTCGTTGGCGATGTGGTTGACGAATGAGGTGTTGGCGCCGTTCTCGAGCAGGCGTCGCACCAGGTACGCCAGCAGCGTGTCGTGCGTGCCCACCGGCGCGTAGATGCGGCATGGCCGCGCCAGCTTGCCCGAAGCCGCCGCGCCGACCACCTGTTCGTACAGCGGTTCGCCCATGCCGTGCAGGCACTGGAACTCGTACTGGCCGGCGTAGTAGTTCTGCCCCGCCAGCGTGTACACCGCGGCCAGCGTGTGGGCGTTGTGGGTCGCGAACTGCGGGTACACCGCCTCGGGCGCGGCGAGCAGCTTGCGCGCGCAGGCGATGTAGGCGACGTCGGTGTAGGCCTTGCGCGTGTAGACCGGATAACCGTCCTGGCCGTCGAGCTGCGCGCGCTTGATCTCGCTGTCCCAGTACGCGCCCTTGACCAGTCGGATCATCAGGCGATGCCGGCTGCGGCGCGCCAGATCGATCAGGTAGTCGATCACGGCAGGGCAGCGCTTCTGGTAGGCCTGCACGACGAAGCCGATGCCGTTCCAGCCGGCGAGCGCGCGCTCGTGGCACAGGCGTTCGAGCAGGTCGAGCGACAGCTCCAGCCGGTCGGACTCTTCGGCGTCGATGTTCAGGCCGATGTCGTGGCGACGCGCCAGATCGGTCAGGTGCAGCAGGCGCGGGTACAGCTCGGCCATCACGCGTTCCACCTGCGCGCGGCTGTAGCGCGGGTGCAGTGCCGACAGCTTGATCGAGATGCCCGGGCCCTCGTAGATGCCGCGGCCGGCCGACGCGGCGCCGATGGCGTGGATCGCCTGTTCGTAGGCGTCGAGATACGCCTGCGCGTCCTGCGCGGTCATCGCCGCTTCGCCGAGCATGTCGTAGGAGTAGCGAAAGCCCTCGGCCTCGCGGCGGCGCGCGTTGGCTCAACGCCTGCGCGATCGTCTCGCCGGTGACGAACTGCTCGCCCATCAGCCGCATCGCCATGTCCACGCCGCGGCGGATCAGCGGCTCGCCGCCACGCCCGACGATGCGGCGCAGCGCCGCGCCCAGGCCCACTTCGCTGTGCGTGGCCACCAGCTTGCCGGTGAGCAGCAGGCCCCAGGTGGCGGCGTTGACGAACAGCGACTCGCTGCTGCCCAGGTGCGACTGCCAGTTGCCGCTGCCGATCTTGTCGCGGATCAGCGCGTCGCGGGTCGCCGCGTCGGGAATGCGCAGCAGCGCCTCGGCCAGGCACATCAGCGCCACGCCTTCCTGCGAGCTGAGCGCGAACTCCTGCAGCAGGCTCTGCACCAGCCCGGCGCGGCCGCCGTCGGCCTTGCGCTCGCGCACGCCGCGCGCGATGCGCAGCGCGAGCGCCTGCGTCGCGCCGGCCTGATCGGTCGACTGCCGCGCCAGCGCCAGCAGCGCGGGCAGCACGTCGGGTTCGGGCTGGCGCGTGGCCGCGGTGATGGCGGCGCGTTGCGGACCGGCCAGCAGACCGGGCGTCAACGACCCCAGCTGCGGCCCGGCGAGACCGTGGTCGTTGGCAGGCATGTCAGGTTCAGACTATCGCAGATTCGTGCAGCCGGCGATCGGCCGCCTGCCCATCGGGTGTCGCGGCGCGCAGCATGCCGAACAGGTTCTTCGGATCGGCAGCGCGCGGCACGAGTTCCAGCGTATCGCCGATGCCCAGTTCGGCCGCGGCATCGCGCATGAAGGTCAGCGCCGCGTAGTCTTCGAGCGCGAAACCGACCGAGTCGAACACCGTCACCTGCGCGGTCGACGTGCGGCCCGGCCGCTGACCGGCCAACACTTGCCAGAACTCGGTGACGGCAAAGTCGGCCGGCATCTGCTGGATGTCGCCCTCGACGCGTGTCTGCGGCTCGAATTCGACGAACACCGCGCCAAGATCGAGCACGCCGGGGTGCAGTTCCGTCTTGCCCGGGCAGTCGCCGCCCACCGCGTTGATGTGCATGCCGGGCTCGATCATGTCGGGCGTGAGGATCACCGCGTTGGTCTTGTCGGCCGTCACCGTGGTCACGATGTCGGCGCCGCGCACCGCCTCGGCGGTGCTGGCGCACACGCGCACATCCATGCCCTGGCCGGCCAGATTGGCCGCCAGCTTGCGGCTCGCGGCCAGGTCGGTGTCGAACAGGCGCAGCTCGCGCACGCCCGTCAGGTCGCGGAACGCCAGCGCCTGGAATTCGCTTTGCGCGCCGTTGCCGATCAGCGCCATCGCGCGGCTACCGGGGCGGGCGAGCATGCGGGCGGCCAGCGCCGACATCGCGGCGGTGCGGATCGCGGTGGTGAGCGTCAGCTCCGACAGCAGGCGCGGCGCGCCGGTGGCCACGTCGGCCAGCACGCCGAAGGCCATCACCGTGGGCAGGCCATCGCGTGTGTTGCACGGGTGCCCGTTGACGTACTTGAAGGCGAACTGCGACGCGTCGGCGATCGGCATCAGTTCGATCACGCCGTCGTCGGAATGGCTGGCCACACGGGCACTCTTGTCGAATTCGTGCCAGCGCAAGAACGCGTGCTCGATGCGCTCGGCGACGCCGGCGATGCAGGCCGGCAGGCCCTTGCGCTGCACCAGACGGATCATGTCCGGGGCGCTGAGGTACACGGTGGTGGTTTGATGTGAAGGGCGTGACATGGCAGAAACTCCGATTCGTGCCCATGCAGTCTCGCAGGGCCCGGTGTCAGCCGGAAGCGCGTGAAATGTCGAAACACCGCGTCGGAAATGCCGAAGTGGCAGCAGCCGCTGCCGAAATGACGTGTTCGCCTGAAACCGCCACCCCGGGGCTTGCCCCCGATACCGCCGCGCGCGGGGGCCCGATAGCATGCGCCGCACGACGGTCCGCGCGAACGCGGCCGCAGGAGACGCACGATGTACGCCGGCAACCGCTTCGCCCAGCATCCCGACCGGGCTGCCTTCATCATGGCCGGCACCGGCGAGACCGTGACCTACCGCGAGCACGAACGCCGCACCAACCGCCTGGCGCATCTGCTGCGCGCCGAAGGGCTGCAGCGGCTGGACCACTACGCGATCTTCATGGAGAACAACAACCGCTACCTCGAGTGCAACGGCGCCGGGGAGCGATCGGGCCTGTACTACACCTGCATCAACTCCTACCTCACCGCCGAGGAGCTGGCCTACATCGTCGACAACAGCGAGTCGCAGCTGCTGATCACCTCGGCGGCCAAGCTGCCGGTGGCGCGCGCCGCGCTGGCGCTGTGCCCGCGGGTGCGTCGCTGCCTGGTGGTCGACGGTGGCGACGCGGTGCGCGCGCTGGACGACGCGCGCGTCGTGGACTTCGCGCAGGCCGTGTCGGCCTACCCCGACACGCCGATCGCCGACGAATGGCTCGGCACGCCGATGCTGTATTCGTCGGGCACCACCGGGCGGCCGAAGGGCATCCTGCGGCCGCTGCCCGAGAACCCGCCGTCGCGGCCGCTGCCGCTGTTCAACTTCCTCAACGGGCTGTGGCAGTGCACCGACGGCATGATCTACCTGTCGCCGGCGCCGCTGTACCACTCGGCGCCGCAGGCCAACGTGTCGCTGGCCATCCGCAACGGCGGCACCGTGATCATCATGGAGCACTTCGACCCCGAGCAGTACCTGGCGCTGGTCGAGCAGTACCGCGTCACCCACACCCAGCTCGTGCCCACCATGTTCAGCCGCATGCTCAAGCTGCCCGAGAGCGTGCGCAAGCGCTACGACCTGTCGTCGCTGAAGATCGCCGTGCACGCCGCGGCGCCGTGCCCGGTGCAGGTGAAGGAGCAGATGATCGACTGGTGGGGCCCGATCATCCACGAGTACTACGGCGCCACCGAGGGCCTGGGCTTCACCGCCTGCAACACCGCCGAGTGGCTGGCGCACCGCGGCACGGTGGGCAAGGTGCTGCTGGGCGAGCTGCACGTGCTCGACGAGGCACATGCAGCCCGGCCGCGAAGGGCCAGCCGGGCGAACTGTGGTTCAAGACCGCGACGCCCTTCGTCTACTTCAACGACCCCGAACGCACGCAGGCTTCGCGCTCGGCCGACGGCACGATGAGCACGGTGGGCGACGTCGGCTATGTCGACGACGACGGCTTCCTGTACCTCACCGATCGCTCGACCTTCATGATCATCAGCGGCGGCGTGAACATCTACCCGCAGGAATGCGAGAACCTGCTGATCACGCACCCGAAGGTGGCCGACGCCGCGGTGTTCGGCGTGCCGAACGACGATCTCGGCGAAGAGGTCAAGGCCGTGGTGCAGCCGATGCCGGGCGTGACCGCAGACGACGCGTTCGCGCAGTCGCTGATCGGTTTCTGCCGCGAGCACCTCGCGCCGATGAAGTGCCCGCGCTCGGTCGACTTCATGGACCCGTTGCCGCGGCTGCCCACCGGCAAGCTGTACAAGCGGCCGCTGCGCGATCGCTACTGGCAGGGGCACGGCCGCAGCCGGATCGTCTGACCGCGCACCGGACGGCTGCGCGAGCCTTCGTCAGGCCGCGGCGCGGCAGGTCGCGATCCAGCGGGCGGTGAGCTTCTCGTGCACGCTGTTCTGCCGCAGCCGCTCGTTCAGCGCCTGCCAGTCGACGCGGTCGAGTTCCTGGTCCTGGTTGAAACACGAGAACACGTAGCGCTTCGTGCCGTCGGGCATCGTGTGCGGCTGCAGGCACTGCGCGCAGATCTCTTTCATCATGCACTGCATCGGCGAATTGATCGAACCCACCGCGAAGTGCCCGGCCTTCAGGTGATCGGCCAGCGCGCCGTGGCGCGCCTGCGCCACCGCGGCCATCATGCGGTCCGAGCCGATGGCGATGATGCGGTCGACCGCGTGCAGGCTGATCGGTGTGTCGCCGAGACTGCCTTGCGCATACGCGAGCATCGACTGCACGATGTTGCCGACGAAGCGCTTGTCCTGCGGGCGCGTGGGCGTGAAGCCCGGGCCTTCGTCGCAGCACCAGACGATCAGATCTGCGGCGGCCTCGATCTCCTCGACCTTGTAGCGATCGATCATCTTCTTGTAGCCGGCGAAGTAGAGCACCTTCGAACCCAGCGCCCTGAACGCCGCGCCGATCGAGAACAGCACCGCGTTGCCGAGCCCGCCGCCCACCAGCAGCACGGTCTCGTACGGCGCGATGTGCGTGGGCGTGCCGGTCGGGCCCATCAACACCACCGGCTCGCCCGGTTGCAGGTCGGCGCACAGGTCGGATGAGCCTCCCATCTCGAGCACGATGGTCGACAGCAGGCCCGCGCTCTTGTCGGTGGCGGCGCCGGTGAGCGCCAGGCCTTCCATCGTCAGCAGCGTGGCCGGCAAGCCGCCCGCCACGCGGCGGCTGGTGGCCTCGAAGTTCTGCAGGCGGTAGAACTGGCCCGGCTGGAACGCGCGCGCCGCCGCCGGTGCATGGACGATCACTTCGACGATCGTCGGGGTCAGGCGCCGCACGGCATGTACCGTGGCACGCCAATCGGCGTTGAGCTTGGCGAGGAATGTGACGTCGGATCGAGTCGATGCCGGCGGCTTCTGGCGCAGCACGTCGGTGACGATGGGAAAGCCCTGCTTGGCGGAACCGAGCGCCTTGACCACGTTGCCGAAGTACGACGGGTGCAGGTCGCCGAAGAACGAGACGAAGCGGCCGTCGCCCGACTTCGACATCAGCACGCGGGCCTGGCGGGGTTTGCTGTTCCCCGGTTCGGGTTTGACGCTGTGCCCTGCGGCATCGACGGCGGCGAAGTACTTGCCATCGAGCTTGAAGTGCGCCGCGTCTTCGCGCGCCAGCACGGTGTTGGGCGAGGTGCCCGCGGCAATGAAGATGGCCCGCGCCGGCAGCGTCACTGCGTCGCCGTCGCGCCAGCTGCCATCGTCGGCGCGGATCTGCTGTCGCAGCGCGAGCGCGCACGCGGAACCGTTGCCGTCGACGTGCACGGCGTCCGGGTTCAGGCGCTCGGCGAAGACGATGCCCTCCTGCAGCGCGAGTTCCACCTCTTCGTGGTTGAGCGTGTAGGCCGGGCTGTCGATCAGCCGCTTGCGGTAGACGATGGTCGAGCCACCCCATTCGCGCAGCATCTCGACCACGCGCGGCGCGCGCCCTTGCGTCGCCGCCGCGGCGCGTTCGGCGCGCAGCGCGCGCGCGTGGCCGATGAACTCGTCGGCGACCTCGCGCTCCTCGCCCGTCAGGCTGCCGACGAAATCCGCCACACCCAGCACCTCGGCACGGCTGAGGAACTTCTCGACCTGCACCGCGTAGTAGGCCAGCGCTTCGGTGGCGGTGTCGATCGCGGTCAACCCGCCGCCGATGACGACGATCGGCAGCCGCACCTGCAGGTTGGCGACCGACTCGCGTTTGGCGGCCCCGGTGAGTTGCAGCGCCATCAGGAAGTCGCTGGCGGTGCGCACGCCGCGCGCCAACCCGTGGGGAATGGCCAGCGTGGTGGGCTTGCCGGCGCCCATCGCCAGCGCCACATGGTCGAAGCCGAGCGCCCAGGCGTCGCTCAAGGTCACGCTGCTGCCGAAACGCACGCCGCCGAACAATGCGAACGCGGCGCGGCGTTCGAGCAGCAAGCGCACCACTTTCAGGAAGTTCTTGTCCCAGCGCACCGTGATGCCGTATTCGGCCACGCCGCCGAAGCCGGCCATCGCCCGATCGTCGAGTTCTTCGTGCAGATCGGCGTAGCGCTCGACCGGTTCGAACGCGGTGCGCGAACCGTCGGCGGCCACGCCCGACAGACGCGGCTGCAGCGGCTCGATCTTCAGGCCGTCGATGCCGACCACCGCGTGGCCGTCGTTCAACAGGTTGTGGGCCAGGCCGAAGCCGGCCGGCCCCATGCCGGCCACCAGCACCCGATAGCCGCTGCGCGGCGCGGGCAGCGGGCGCTTCAGGTTCAGCGGGTTCCAGCGCGTCAGCAGCGAATAGATCTCGAAACCCCACGGCAGCTCGAGCACGTCCTTGAGCGTGCGCGTCTCGGCCTGCGGAATGTTGACCGGCTCCTGCTTCTGGTAGATGCACGACTTCATGCAGTCGTTGCAGATGCGGTGCCCGGTGGCGGCCACCAGCGGGTTGTCGACGGTGATGATGGCCAGCGCCCCGATGACGTGGCCGCTGACCTTGGCCATATGGAACTCGGAGATCTTCTCTTCCAGCGGACAACCCGCCAGCTTGACGCCGAGCGGCGAGGTCTTGAACGCCGCGCTGCCGTCGGCGGTGGGCTTCTCCTTCAGGCCCGTCGAGCAGGAATCCTTGCCTTGCTTGTGGCACCAGATGCAGTAGTGGGCCTGGTCCAGCGCACCGGCGAGATCGGTGCCCGGGTCGGTGAGCTTGAAGCCGGCGCGGCGGCGGATCTGCTCGGGTTTGATCGTGAAGGTGGTGATGTCCGCCGCGTCGTGCCGGTCCACCGCATGCTCCAGCAGGTGCAGCGCGTCGATCTTCGCCGGCGCCTTGAACAGCAGGCCCCGGTGGTGGCGGCGCCGGCCACTGTCGCTGTACAGCGCCCAGGCGGCGTATTGCAGCGCCAGGTTCAGCTCGGCCGCGCAACCGGCTTCGTCGGCCTGCCAGCGCAGCACGCCGCGCGCGAACGCCAGCTCGAACGCGGCGATGTCGCCCAGGTCGCTGCCGAGCCGCAGCGCCAGCTCGGCGCCCAGCCGATCGCCGTCGAGCGCCTGCGCGCTGTCGGGGGTGTGGGCCTTGGCGGCACTGCGCTGCACGAACTGGCGCTTGGCTTCGTACAGCGGCGCCAGCCGGTGGTGCTGCTCGGCCAGCGCGCCCAGCTGTGCGCCGATGCCGAACAGCGCACCGAGGAAATCGTCCACGTGCGGCGCCAGATCGATCAGCAGCTGCGACTGCTGCTTGGCTTCGAGCTCGGCCGCGCTACGGCGCGCGTCGCTCAACCGCGCATGCAGAGGCGCATCGGCGGCGGCGAGTTCGCGCAGGAACGCGGCGTCGACTTTCTGCAAGCCGCCTTGCTCGTACAGGTCGGCGAATTGGAGGTCAAACCCCAGGTCGAGCATGCGGCACGGCTCCGGCAGTGATGGCGCGCGCGAATGATACGGGCGATGCCACGGCGTACCGGAGGGCAACGGTGCGCAGGGCTGCCCAGGCTCGCGTGACCCGACGGCTGGCAGGGGGGTCGCGTCGCGTCTGTCGAACCGGCCTCGGCGTTGCCTCAGCCCGGCCCGTCGCCTGCGGACTCGTATCGCGATGGCGTGACGCCGGCCCGCGCGAGAAACCCACGCAAATGCAGCAGCGACTTCGCTTCGAGCACGTTGCTGTGGTGCGGCCGGTGAAGCACGTCCTCCATGCGATTGAGCGTGACGCGGATCCTCGCGCCCGAGATCGGCTCCAGCGTGGCGCCGACATGCTTCAGCAACGATTCGATTTCGCGCCAGTGCACGTTGCCGCTGGGCGGATCGTGGAAGATCGAGCGGATCAGCATGGCATGGTGGCGACTCATCGATGCCTCCCGGATTTGACGCCGCAACAGCGTACTCGAATTGCGAGAGGCAACCGACCGGCAGCCCAGGGCGCGGGCCCGGTTCGAACTCGATCGCACCGCTGGCACCCGGCCAGCGCGCACGGCTGGGTTGCGGGGCAGCAAGAAGCCTCCCGCTACGGTGTTTGCCGGCTTGATCGGCGGCGCGCCGCGGCGTATGGTTCGTCGACGCGCCACTGCCCCACCAACCTTGCGGCGCGCTCGGGAGTCACCATGCATCGCAAATTCGCAGCCGTCGCCTGTGCGCTGCTGGTCATCGCCTGTTCAACGCACGCGCTCGCCGATCGCAGGGTCGAGGTGCAGACCCAGCCCGGCCTGCAGGCGCCCGCGCAGTTGATCACCGACGCCAACGGCATCACCCACGTTGCCGCATTCAACGAGGCCGACCTGTACTTCCTGCAGGGATGGGTGCATGCGCGCGACCGCTTCTTCCAGATGGACCAGAGCCGGCGCATCGCCAACGGCACGCTGGCCGAGCTGCTCGGCGCCGCGGCACTGTCGAGCGACGTGCAGTTGCGCACGATCGGGTTGCGGCGCGCGGCGCAGCGCTCGCTGGCGGCGCTCGGCATGGCCACGCGCACGGCGATTGCCGCCTACTCGCGCGGCGTCAATGCCTGGCTCGCTGCCAACCCGTTGCCGCCCGAATACGGCGCCCTCGAACTGACGCGCGCCGACGCCTGGACCGAGGCCGATAGCGTGGTCGTGGCCAAGCTGATCGCCTTCAGCCTGTCGTTCGACCTCGATATCGATTCGACCATTGCGCTGCAGTCGTACATCGAGGCCGGCAAGGCGCTTGGCTTCGACGGGCAGGCGCTGTATGCGGAAGACTTGAACCGCGCCGCGCCTTTCGACAGCGCGGCAACGGTGCCCGACGCGTCGAGCCCGCGTGCGCACGCGACGGACTACCCCAGGCGGCATGAGCACCGCGACATCGACGCCCATGCGCTCGAGCTGGCGCATCAGTGGGGCGACAAGCTGGGCGACATTCCGTTGTTCCAGCGCCTTCGCGATCGCAACCGGCGCGATGGCTCGAACCTGTGGGCGGTGAGCGGGCGTCTGACTACCAGCGGCAAGCCGATGATTGCCAATGATCCGCATCTGGCACTGGGCACGCCGTCGACGTTCTACCCGATGGGCCTCATTGCGTTCGGCCGGCTCGAGGTCTTCGGCAGCGGTTTTCCCGGCATTCCGGGTGTGGTGCAGGGCTACAACCGCCATATCGCGTGGGGCACGACCAACAATGCGATCGACGTCACCGACACCTACCAGGAACAGCTGGTGCCCGATCCGGCGTCACCGAGCGGGCTGTCGTCGCTCTATCGGGGCCAGCTCGAGCACGTGATCCCGATCCCCGAGGTCTTCCGCGCCAACCAGCCGGGCAACGGCATTGCCAACGACGTGGTCGTGGTGCCGTCGGGCGGCGCGATTCCGCCAGCGACGCTAATCGTTCCACGGCGCAACAACGGGCCGATCGTCGCGTTGAACCCGGTCACCGGCAGCGCGCTGTCGGTGCAGTACACGGGCTTTTCGGCCACCCGCGAGCTGGACAGCTTCTTCCTGATCAATCGTGCGCGTGGCCTCGACGAGTTCAAGGCCGCGCTGCAGGCCTTTGACTTCGGCTCACAGAACTTCGTCTACGCCGACGACCGCGGCAACATCGCCTACTTCACCACCGGCGAAATGCCGTTGCGCGAAGACCTGCAGGCCGGCAGCGTTGCCGGGCTGCCGCCCTGGTTCATCCGCAACGGACAGGGGGGCAATGAATGGATTGCGCTGCCCGACCCGCCGGCGGGCCAGGCGCTGGCGTATGCGGTGCTGCCGTTTGCCGAGATGCCGCAGATCGTCAACCCGCCTGCGGGCTGGTTCGTCAATGCCAACAACGACCCCGCCGGGCTGACGCTCGACAACGACCCGCTGAACAAGTTGCGGCCCGGCGGCGGCATCCTCTACCTGGCCTATGCGTGGGACCGCGGCTTTCGCGCCGGCCGCATCACCGACCGCATCCGGGCCGAACTCGCGATGCGCAGCCGCATCAGCTTCGATGAGATGCAGTCGATCCAGGCCGACGTCAAGCTTCGCGACGCCGAAGTCTTCACGCCGTGGATCGTCAACGCGCTGGCGCGTGCCCGCGCGCCGGGCGCCAATGCGACGCTCGCGG
The DNA here is from genome assembly GCA_963814435.1 of uncultured beta proteobacterium. Classification (GTDB taxonomy): domain Bacteria; phylum Pseudomonadota; class Gammaproteobacteria; order Burkholderiales; family Burkholderiaceae_C; genus JAEUPI01. Next base: position 50,416 of record CAWFCV010000005.1, on the reverse strand, counting down.
CACTGGGTGCCGATCCGGCCACCGCGCAGGCTGTTGGTCGGCTGGCCGCGTGGGATCACTCGACGCCCACCGGTCTGACCGAAGGCTGGGATGCCGGCAAGCCGGCCGGCGTGGCGCCCACGTCGGGGCAGATCCAGAGCTCGGTGGCGGCGACCATCTACGCCGGCTGGCGCGCGCGCGTGATCGCGAACACGGTCGATGCCGTGCTGAGCCCGGCCGCGCTGCCTCGGCCTGGCAGCCAGGAAGTGGTCAATGCGTTGCGACATCTGCTCGACACCTTCGACACGCGCGGCGGATTCGGTGCTTCGGGTATCAATTTCTTCAACCTGCCGGGCGTGGCCAGCGCAGCCGACCGCCGCGACATCGTGCTGCTGCAAAGTGTGCGCGAGGCGCTGGCGCTGCTGGCGAGCGACGAGTTCAGGCCGGCGTTCGGGAACTCGACGCAGCAACTCGACTATCGCTGGGGCAAGTTGCACCGCATCGTGTTCGCGCACCCGCTCGGCAGGCCGTTCTCGGTGCCGCCTGCCGGCGGTGCGTTCCCGCCGTCGCTGGCCGGCCTGATCGGCATTCCGACCGATGGTGGTTTCTCGACGGTCGATGCGTCATCGCACAACCCGCGTGCGGCCAGCCTCGACGGTTTCATGTTCAGCGCGGGGCCGGTGCGACGCTTCGTCGGCGAAGTCGGCCCTGGTCGTACCCGCGCCGAGTCGATCTGGGCCGGCGGCACCAGCGGCGTGCTCGGCGATCCGAACTACACGCTGTTCCTGCCCAAGTGGCTGGGCAACGACGCAGTGCCGCTGGCACTCGGGATCGGCGAAACACTGCACGGGGCGCAGCGCGTCGTGCTGCTGCGCCCGCCTCGCTGAGGATTGCGTCTGAACTTCTTTTGTATGGGGATGAAGCTGTAGTCCGGCGCGGGGTGACGCAGGGTTGTAGCGCCGATCACCGCCTGGCGATCGGCACCACGTCGCGGCGCGGGGCGCCGTTGTACAGCTGGCGCGGCCGGCCGATCTTGTACTCCGGGTCGGTGATCATCTCCTGCCACTGGGCGATCCAGCCCACCGTGCGGGCGAGCGAGAAGATCCCGGTGAACATGGACACGGGGATGCCCAGCGCCCGCTGCACGATGCCGGAGTAGTAGTCGACGTTCGGGTACAGCTTGCGCTTCACGAAGTAGTCGTCCTCGAGGGCCACCTTCTCGAGCGCCATGGCCAGCTTGAACAGTGGGTCGTCGGCGAGGTTCAGCTCGCCGAGCACTTCGTAGCACGTCTCGCGCATCAGCTTGGCGCGTGGATCGTAGTTCTTGTACACCCGGTGTCCGAAACCCATCAGGCGTGCACCGGAGTCGGGGTCCTTGACCTTCGCGACGAATTCTCCGAGCTTGGCGACACCGCCTTGGGCCTGAAGCTGCAGCAGCATGTTGAGGCATGCCTCGTTGGCGCCACCGTGTGCCGGACCCCACAGGCAGGCCACGCCCGCGGCAATGGCGGCGAACGGGTTGGTTCCGGACGATCCGCACAGCCGAACCGTCGATGTCGATGCGTTCTGCTCGTGGTCGGCGTGCAGGATGAAGATGCGGTCCATCGCGCGCACCAGCACCTCGTTGGGCTCATAGTCCTCGCACGGCGTGGCGAACATCATGCGCATGAAGTTTGCCGTGTACGACAGGTCGTTCTTCGGATACACGAAGGGCTGGCCCTGCGAATACTTGTATGACATGGCCACCAGCGTTGGCATCTTGGCGACCAGGCGCAGCGCCGAAATCTCCCGGTCGTGCACGCTGTTGATGTCGAGCGAGTCGTGATAGAAGGCCGCCATCGCCCCGACCAGACCGGTCAGCACCGCCATCGGGTGCGCGTCGCGCCGGAACCCGCGCAGGAAGAACTGCATCTGCTCGTGCACCATCGTGTGCCGCGTCACCGAGCGCACGAATTCCGCTTTCTGCGCTGGCGAGGGCAGTTCCCCCTTGAGCAGCAGGTAGCAGGTCTCGAGGAAGTCGCAATGGGCCGCCAGCTGCTCGATCGGATAGCCGCGGTACAGCAGCACGCCTTGGTCGCCGTCGATGTAGGTGATCTTGGATTGGCAACTCGCCGTGGACATGAACCCTGGGTCGTAGGTGAACATGCCGGACTTGCCGTACAGCGAACGGATATCGACCACCTGCGGCCCCACGCTGCCGCCCATCATCGGGAACTCGACCGACTTGCCCTCGCCGTAGTTGAGAACAGCCTTCATGTTTGAGCTCATGGCTTACTCCTGGGATTTGAGCAAAAGCCTAGCACCCGAAGATCGGAAGCCGATGATTCGGGTCAAATCCGCACGTAGTTCGGGAGGGGTGACGTTCGGTCAGTGCGCCGTATTGATCATCACGGTCGGGTGGGAGAACTCCCGTCCGATCAACGTTCGCGCGTAGAAGTAGTTCTCGCGGGCCCTGTCACTGAGCGAGTCCATGTCCACTGTGCCGGCGGGGTCGCACGGAAACGCAAAGGAACGACCTGCGACGCGCAGCGACTGAAAGCGCAACTCGCAGTGGGCTTGCTGGCGTGCTGCCAATGGCGATGATTTCATGGATTCCGCCTCGGCGCCGGCAACCCGACACCTTGAGCCAAGCGTAGACAGCGCCGAGCGCGTTGCCCATGCCTCAGGCGCGGGGGTTCGGTCGCGATCACGTGAACATTGACGCCGCCCAGCAACGAACAGGCGCGCCAAGCCCGGCGTCGCGCACGTGACCCGGATGCACCTGACCCGGATGTTGCCGACCGAGGCGATGCACCCTACGATCGAGCGGCTTCAGGTTTACCCAATGGCACACGGGGCCGATCTCAGATCGGCACCGCTCGGAGGCAGCTCATGTACAAGACCATCGTGTTGGCATACGACGGCTCGGAGTCGGGCCAGAGAGCCTTGCTCGACTGCCAGGAGATCGGTCAATGGAGTCGAGCCAGCCTGTTTCTGGTCGCGGTGATGCCGCCGCCGGTGGCTTCGCTCGGCGCCGAGGCCTGGTCGTACAGCCCGGAGTCCGACAGCGCCGAGCAGTCACGCTATCAGGCCGTGCTCGACGCTGGCGTGCAGCGCCTGCGCGCTGCCGGCCTGGAAGCCCAGGGTGACCTTGTCACAGGCAATTCGGTCGACGAGATTGTTCGCGTTGCCAGGGAGCGGCGGGCGGACTTGATCGTGGTCGGGCACAAGCACCTCGACAGCTGGGCCGCGCGCTGGTGGCGCGGCTCGGTCTCGAAGAGCCTGATCGAGTACGCGCCATGCAGTGTGCTGGTGGTGATCACGCCCTGACGACTCACGACAGCGGGACGTTTCGTCGTCATCGGCAGCTTCGCCTCATCGGCCGCGAAATGCTGGATCGCGGCCGCGCCATTGCATCGTGAATCGACAGCCTGTGGCGGCCTGATGGTCCCGATCCCGGCCCGCCTCGAGCGTTCCCGCGGGCCTTCGGCGCAGAGTGCTCTGTCGCAACTCGAAACGGCGTCGTGCGAGCCATGCGGCCGGGTGTAGGCTTGCCTGATGAACGCGCCGACGTTCTCCCACGCGCGGGGCAACGACGCCCGCCGGAGTCGCCCGAAGTCGAGGTGGTGATCGAGGTGCCGCGCGGCAGCTTCCTCAAACGCGGCTCGAGCGGCAGTATCGACTTCGTCTCGCCCTTACCGTGCCCGTTCAACTACGGCTCTGTTCCAACCCACCTGGGTCTCGAAGGCGATTTGCTTGATGCACTGGTGCTCGGGCCGCGCTTGCGCCTTGGCACGCGCATGCGCGTCAAGGCGTGGGGTGCGGTGACGTTGACGGATCGCGGCATGTCGGACGACAAACTGATCTGCAGCGACCGTCGACCAAGCCGGGCCGAGATCCAAAACGTACTGCGCTTCTTCCGCTTCTATGCAAGGTGCAAGGGGCTGCTCAATCTCTGGCGACACCGACCTGGCCGCAACGCCTGCGATGGCTGGTGCACCGCGACCGAGGCACTCGCACGCGCTCGACCGTTGACCGATGCATGGAATCACTCGCCCGTGCCCTTCTGAATCGGGGGAACATCGCGCAATGGTCACCCATCGCGGCGTCACCCATGCGTGTGCGATCTGGCAGTTGATGGCCACGATCGCGCTCCCACGAAGCCCGGCGGAACGCGCCCATCGACGAAACCGGCTGCGAGCGCCGAGCTTGAGCGCGCGCAAGGCTGACGCGCAGGAATGCTGCTCAAGTGGCGAGGCGGGCGATCAGCGTCCGCAGATGGAGGTGAAGTGATGAAGAAGCGCTCGCTGCATCGCATCGGCTTCGCGCTCGTCGCGGTCGGCGCCGCGTGGCCGGCACGGGGCGACACGCCTGCGGACATCCTGGCGACCTACACCAGGCAGGCCGGTAGCCCGCCGTCGGCCGCACGCGGGCAGAAATTCTTCACCACCAATTTCGGTCAGCCGCTGGGATGGAGTTGCTCGTCGTGCCACGGCAACACGCCCAGCCTTCAGGGCAAGGACCAACTGACCGAGAAGTCGATCGAGCCGCTGGCGCCGGCGGCCAACCCCGGGCGCTTCACCGATCGCGGCAAGGTCGAGGTCGCATTCGGGCAGAACTGCAAGGACGTGGTCGGCCGCACTTGCACCGCGGCCGAGAAGGCCGACGTGCTGAGCTGGTTGTTGTCGCTGAAGCCCTGAGGGCGGGCGGGTCGCGCCGTGAATTCACTGCTGTAGGATTGGTTCTCCAAGGAGACCCGCGATGAGCAGCGACGAGCGCAGCGCGATCGAGCAGACGGTTCAGACCTACCTGGATGGGCTCTACGACGGTGATGCCGACAAGCTGGCCAGCGTCTTCCACGAGACCAGCGCGCTGACCTGGGAGCACGACGGCCAACTGACGGTGCTGCCGTTTGCGCAGTGGCTCAAGGCGGTGCGCGAGCGGCCGGCGCCAAAGGCCAAGGGGCTGCCGCGCGACGACGCCATTTTGTTTGTGGATCAGTCCGGGCCGACCACCGCGTTCGTGAAGGTCAAGTGCCAGATTCCCCCGCGTTCTTCACCGACTACCTCAGCCTGCTGAAGGTAGGCGGGCGCTGGGTGGTGGCGCAAAAGGTGTTCGCGACGGTGGTGAGACCCGAATGAAACCCAACGCGATCAAGCGCGACGTCCTTGCCGGCAAGACGTTGGCCGGCCATGTTTGACCTGCGCGGCAAGGTCGCATTGGTCACCGGTGCCTCGCGCGGGCTGGGCTGGGCCATGGCCGAGTCGCTGGCAAAGGCTGGTGCCCATGTGGCGTTGAACGCGCGCGACGAGGCGGCGCTCGCGGCGCGCGTGGCCGAACTCGCCGCCCAGGGGCTTTCCGGCGAGGCATGCGCCTTCGACGTCACCGATGCCAACCTCGCGCAGCGTTGCGTCGCCGATCTTGCACAGCGCCACGGTCGCTTCGACATCCTGGTGGCCAATGCCGGCATCAACCACCGCCAGCCGATCACCCAGTTCGAGCTTGCCGACTTCCAGCGTGTGCTCGACACCAACCTGGTCGCGGTGTGGGTGCTGTGCAAGGCGGCGGCGCAGCAGATGGTGCCGCGCAGGCAGGGGCGGCTGATCCTCACCGGCTCGATCAGTGCGATCAACGCGCGCGCGACGATCTCGGCCTATGTCGCGACCAAAGGCGCAGTCCATGCGCTGACCAAGCAGCTGGCGGTCGAGCTGGCCCGCGATGGCATCACCGCGAACTGCATCGCGCCCGGGTTCTTCGCCACCGAGATGAACACCGCGCTGATCGAGAACCCGGAGTTCAACGATTGGGTCTGCCAGCGCACGCCCGCCGGCCGCTGGGGGCAGCTGTCGGAAATCGGCCCGGTGGCGGTGTTCCTCGCCTCCGACGAGGCGTCCTACGTCAGCGGGTTGGTGCTGACGGTGGACGGTGCGTTCACCGCGGCGATGTGAAACCGCCCGCACGGATGCAGTCGATCGCCGGCCAGCAGCGCACCGGCTTTGACGAGCTACAGCGTGGGCAACCGTTCGAAGCGATCGAAACGCTGGAACTGCGGGTTCACGACGGTCACTTCGAGCTCGTCGACGATCGCTGCCGGCACGCCGTCGCGCAGCCAGTCGCACATGGCCGACAGCGTGCCCGGCGACCCCTGCAGCATTGCCTCGACCGACTCGTCCATGCGATTGCGGACCCATCCGGTGATGCCGACTGCGCGCGCCTGCTGGATGCAGGCGTATCGATAACCAACCCCTTGCACGCGCCCGGAGATCCGCACCAGCCAGGTCTCGAGCGGGCGCTCCTTGTCCTGCGTTGTCATACCAGCCGTCCCACTGTCCGACACCGAGTCTGCGAAACACTTCCGGCGAGCATTGTCGACCTTCGCATGCCGCCACGACGCTGCGCTGCCCGCACCTGCGTGACCCGTCCGCGCGCTAACATGCTTCGATGCGCGATCGCCGCCGGGCCCTGATAACACGCCTCGTGCTGCTGCCGTGGCTGCTGCTGGCGGTGGCTTGCGGCGGCGGTGGCGATGCGCCGGCCGAGGCCCAGGCCGTCGAGCCCACCGGACCCGGACGGCTGGAGCGCGCCACGCAGCTCAACCGCATCGCGCTGGCCGACATCCAGGCCGCCACGCAAGCCGCCGACAGCCGCACCCGCACGCTGGTGCCGCTGTACGACGTGACCAACCACCGCGTCGAGTACCTCACCACCGACGCACAAGGCCGCGAGATCGTGGCCTCCGGCCTGGTCAGCGTGCCGGCCAAGTCGGCGGGCGCGCGCAGCCCGGTGCTGGGCTACCAGCACGGCACGACCTTTGTCGACGCCGAGGCGCCGAGCAACCACGCTGCGGCCGACGAGGCGGCGGTGATCCTGGCCTCGCTGGGCTACATCGTGGTGGCGCCCGACTACGTGGGCTACGGCGTCTCGAAAGGCGCGCCGCACCCGTACCTGCTGGCCGAGCCGTCGGCGGCCGCCACCCTGGACCTGCTGACCGCGGCGCAGACCTGGCGGCGCCGCAGCGGCGTGGCCGACAACGGACAGCTCTTTCTCACCGGCTACTCCGAGGGCGGCCACGTCACCGTGGCCGCGCACCGGGCGATGCAGCGCACGCGCAGCCCGCACCTGGCGCAGCTGCGCGCCGTGGTGGCGGGTGCCGGCCCCTACGACGTGCGCGTCACGCTCGATACGCTGCTGCAACGTGTGCGCGACGCGGTGCCCGCGCTGGCCCCGCTGCTCGACCCCGGCGTGCTGCGCTTTCTGAGCGACGCCGACCGCAACCGCCTGCGCGACGAGCTGATGAAGCGCCTGCGGCCCGGTGATGCCGACGTGGTGTTCGACCACGCCATGATCGACCGCTACCTGGCCGACAACACGCTGGCCTTGGAGCTGCTGAGCAATGTGCACGACTGGGCACCGGCGCTGCCGTTGCGCCTGTTCCACGGCCGCGACGACGAGACCGTGCCCTTCGCCGCCGCCATCGCCACGCTGCAGGCCATGCGCGCACGCGGCGCGGCCGACGTGTCGCTCACCGAATGCACCGCGGTCCCGGCCAGCCACATCGGCTGCGTGCCGGAGTTCCTGATCTTCGTGCTCGGCGAGTTCACAAAGCAGGTGCGCGATCTGTAGTGCGCGAGAGGTCTCGCGAACACAGTTGTCGGCACGCGATCGCTGCCCTGACGCCGCTGCGCGCGACGACCTACGACTCGTCGGGCGGCGTCGCGAGGCGCTGCGCGAGTTCACGTTCGTTCAACGCCGTGTAGTCGGCCGCCACCGAGCGGAGAATCGCCTTCTTCGCCTGCTCGCTGAGGTGCTCCTTCAGGTGCCCGAGGAACGGGTTCGAGGCGACGAGCAGCAACCCGACACAGCTTCTGGCAGCGATGCCATGGTTTAGCGCGGTCGCCACTTCGCGCGCAAAGCGGTCGTGTTCGCGCTCGCGTGCGTCGGTCCGCGGGTCGTAGGCGGAACTCCCCGTGCCATGTGCCGATGTGCCCGGAACATGACCCGGTCGGTCGCCGGCCAAGTCGGTGCCCTTCTGGCGGCTCTGCGGATGCACCAAATCGGTCAAGTGAACGTAGACGCCAGCATGGTCCGATTCCTCGAGCACGCGTGCCCTTGAGGCATTGGCGACGACGAGCCAGTTCTTCATCTGTGTTCTCCTTGCATTGACATGCGGCGACCCCGATTGCAGCATGCAGGCTTCTCCGCCTCCGGTCATTGACAGTGCGCAATCGCGGTGCCCGTCACCGCCGGTCGGGCGGTGCGATGTTCCCGTCAACTGCGAAGCATTGGCGCAGTCCTGCGGTCGGCCGCGACCCACGTTCCGAGGCAACGCGAGCGACTGCGGCGAAGTCGGATTCGAGCTCGGCGGGCGAGCGACCGTTGGACATGACGTCGCGGTACGGGTTCAGCGCGCGACGGTGCGTGTCGCCAAGGTCGTGTCGAGCGAGGCGCGACCAGCGCCGCTGAACACGAGCGATAGCGAAGCAGCCAGCAGCGCGAGCGCGTATTCATATCCGTTGCTGCTCATGAAGAAGCCCTTGCCGATGTGGACGGCAAAGATCGCCACCAGCATCGCGAAGGCCAGCGCGGCGGCCGCAGGGCGCACCAGCAGGCCGAGGACCAACGCAAGGCCGCCGAAGAACTCGGCCGCACCGGCCAGCAGCGCCATCAGATAGCCCGGACTGAGACCGACCGAGCCGAAGAATTGGCCGGTGCCTTCCAGGCCGTAGCCGCCGAACCAGCCGAACAGCTTCTGCGCGCCGTGCGCGGCGAAGATCAGACCGACGGGAACGCGCAGCGCCAGTGCACCCAGGCCAGCGTCGCTTGCCAGCACGCGGTTGAGAAAAGAATTGCTCATGTCAATGCTCCTTGATTGATCGAAGTCGAGTCACTTGGCACCCAGCCCGAGCTGGTTCATGAAGTCCTGGTTGTCCCAGAACAGCCATTCGTGATCCATGGTTCCGTTCTTCCAGTGACCGATCGTTGCCATGCTGATTGCGAAGCGCTTGCCGGTGGGCGGGATCGACTTGCCATCGGCCAACGCCATCGGCCTGCTGAACGTGCCAGTCATGACGCCAGTCGCCGTGGTCCACGAGCCCGAACCGAAGCGGATCGGATGGGTCTTGATCGTGATGTCGGGGGCGAACACGAACATCGCCTTCAGGTCTTCGGTGTGCTTCTGGATGCCTTTGGTCTCGTGGCCGTCGGGCCAGGTCACGACGATGTCCTTGGCGTGGCTCTCGTGCAACCGATCCCACTTCTGGTTGCTGAAGACGTCGAAGTCCAGCGTGTCGAAGGTCTTCAGGTTCTTCTCCACCTTCGGCGCCTGGCGCTCGGGCTTCGGCGGCGGAGTCGTGGGGTTCTCGGCCGGCGTCTGCGCGAAGCTGGTGACGCAGGCGAAGCCGGAAACAGCGAAGAGCGCGGTCGCAAGGACGGTGCGGATTTTCATGGTGGTACTCCTTGATTTGACGCGAGTGGAGGTTCAGGCCTTGCGGATCCAGGTCGGTGCGATGCCCGTACCCAGACCGGCGCCGTAGCCGAGGTAGATATTCAAGCCAGCCAGCGGCTCGAGGTAGCGCGCGTTCTTCAGTCCACCGGCGTCGACGACATCGAAGCCGAGGCTGTTGGCGATCGCGCCGGCGGTCTGCTTCGCGCGCTCGCTGTCGCCGGCGACGAAGACGCTGACCTTGCGGCCGTTGCCGAAGTCGGCGCCTTCGGCCAGCACCTGCGCAAACACCGTGTTGAAGGCCTTCACGACCTCGGCGCCTGGCGCGGCCTTGGCGATCTCTTCGGCGGCCGAAGTGGTGTGACCGATCGTCAGGCCCATGTAGTCGGCGGTCAGCGGATTGGTGATGTCGATGACCACCTTGCCCTTCAGGTCGCCGACGGCCTTGAGCGCGCTTGCGGCGTCGCCATAAGCCGTGGCCAGCACGACGGCGTCGGCGCCTTCGGCCGCAGCGGCCGTCGGCACGGCCCGGGCACCAGGATGAGCGGCGGCCACTTGCTCGGCCTTGGCGGCGTCGCGCGCGGTGACGCTGACCTGGTGGCCGGCGCGGGTGAGTTGCTTGACGAACGCCGAGCCCATGTTGCCGGCGCCGATGACGGTGACCTTCATGACGGGTGTCCTTTGCGTGAGTGCAGCTTGCGCTGCGATGTGATGCACTCTATAAGTACTGAAAGAGAAGATAAACACCAGCTAGCGCGAATAAGTGTCCTGAAAATCGGGACAATAGACACCATGGATCGGTTCGAAGAGATGCGGGCGTTCGCGGCTGTCGTTGACGCAGGCAGCTTCGTGCGTGCGGCCGACGCGCTCGAGTTGTCCAAGACAGCGGTTTCGCGGCTGGTCGGTGATCTGGAGACACGGCTTGGAGTCCGGCTGCTGCACCGGACGACTCGCAAGCTGTCGCTGACCGAGGAGGGCGATGTCTTCCATGCCCGCTGCAAGGAGCTCCTGGCCGACGTCGATGAAGCAGAGGCCGAGGTGACCGCGCGCGCCGACGAAGCAGTCGGTCTGGTGCGTGTCAATGTTCCGGTGAGCTTCGGGCTCCTGCACTTGGCGCCGATTTGGCCGGCGTTCATGGCGCGGCATCCGCAGGTCACGCTCGACGTGACGCTGGCCGACCGCATCGTCGACCTGGTCGAAGAAGGCTTCGACCTCGCGGTGCGGATCGCGCGTCTGCCGGCCTCGTCGCTGGTGAGCCGCAAGCTCACGTCAACCAGGCTCGTGCTGTGCGCCTCGCCCGAGTACTTGCGCCGAGAGGGTTCGCCCGACCACCCTTCCGAGATCGCACGGCGCGTCGTCTTCGCCTACACGCTGCTTGCGACAGGCGAGCAATGGGGCTTCGACGCAGCGGAAGGGTCGGTGACGGTCAAGATCTCGCCGCGCCTGCGCAGCAACAGCGGCGACACTTGCATCGCCGCCGCTCTGCAGCATCAGGGGCTCGTGCTCCAGCCCTCGTTCCTGATCGGCGAACACCTGCGATCGGGTGCGCTTGTCGAAGTACTGCCGCAATACCGCTCGATGGAACTGGGTGTCTACGCCGTCTATGCGAGCCGCAAGCACACGCCGCCGAAGGTGCGGGTGTTGATCGACTTCCTGGTGGACGCATTCCGGAACCGCGCATGGCCGGCGTGATCCGCGCTCGGCCCCAAAGCCGAACCGCAGGCGCACGTCATCGGACGCGTGGCGAATGTGCTCCCTCCTCGAATCGCGCGTGGGCGAGACGGGCGGTGACCGCATCTCCGAACCGCACCTGGTCGATGAAGGCGCTGCGGTGCCGGGTCATGAAGTGGTGCGCGCGCTGCAACGCATGTGGCTCACGTTCGGTGACCAGAGACAGATCGAAAAGGTCTCGAGCGCTTGGGCTGTCACCCCGATGCCAGAGCTTCTTCGTGTCCGTCAGCATGCGCACCGAAATCCGGAACACCAACACCGTGCCCACGTGCTCGGCGCGAGTGCCTTCGGCACCCAGCTGCTGTGCGAGCAGGTCATCGGCCGCGCGCTGCGTCGCCAGAGCTACGAATTGAACAACGACGGGCTGTTCAACGTCGAGTATGCCTATGTGCTCGGCATCCCGTTTGACTTCAACGCCGAACGGGTGGTCGCGCCGCCGCAGAAGCCGCGCCGGCCGCGCCACTACGGTCCCGCCCGATGCGGCTTGACCACCCTCGGGGCCGGGTCAAGAATGGCAGGCCACTAGAGGAGACCGCCAATGAACACCCGACGGATTGTCTTTGGCCACCGCCTGGCGCGATTCGGCACGGCACTGCTGGCCGCCGCGGCCCTGCTGTCGCCCGCCACATCCGCCCGCGCCGACGACGGCGAGGGCAACGCCCAGTTGCTCAAGCTGATCCGCAAGTCGCGCGTGATCGACCTTTCCCACACCTGGGACGCGCAATCGCCCATCGCCTCGGTCAACCCACCGTACAGCTTCTCGCTGGCCGCCACGCACGCCAACACACGCGGCACGTTCGGAGACGGCAACCAGCTTTCGTTCACCTCGGAGATCATGCAGTGGAGCGGCCAGCATGGTGCGCCGAGCATCGATGCGCTCGGCCACATCGGGCGCGATGGGTTGCTCTATGGCGGCGTGGATGCCGCGGCTTCGACGTCCAACGCGAACGGGCTGGGCGCTAGTGGCGTGGGCGCGCATCTGGCCATCGACAAATTCCCCAACGAGCTGCTCATCAATCGCGGCGTGCTGCTCGATGTGGCACGCATGGTGCAAGGCGATTCGAGCCCGTTGCCGCCCACCTTCGAGATCACCGCGCAGCATCTAAAGGACGCGGCGCGGCACCAGCGTGTGCACCTGCGCAAGGGTGACACCGTCTTCATCCGCACCGGCTGGGGGCCGCATTTCGCCGGCAACCCGGCGCTGTACGCAGGCGCCTCGTCGCCCGGGCCCGGGCTGGACGCCGCCGAGTTCCTCATCCAGGCCGGCGCGCGCGTGGTCGGCAACGACACGCTCACCTTCGAGCAGCGCCCGCCGATCACCTTCGTGCCCAGGTTCCAGGTCTTCCCGGTGCACATGCGGCTCATCGCCGACTCGGGCATCTTCATCATCGAGAATCTGAATCTCGAGGAGCTTTCTGCCGCGCGCGCGTACGAATTCACCGTGATCACGCCGCCGTTGAAGGTGCGCGGCGGCACGGGCTCGGCACTGCGCGCTTTCGCGCTCGTTTCACACGATAACTAGGCCGCACGCCGTTTTCGAGGTGGAACGCGAGTGCTTTCTCTGAAGCAGTCGCTCGTGAAAACCTTGCCGATGCCGTCGAGTGTCTTACCATGGCACGCGATGAAGAGATACTCAATTTGAGATGGTCGAGCCAGCCGTCCATCGCACACGCAGAGGAGAACTGACATGGACCTCGGACTCAAGGGAAAGCGGGCGGTCATCACCGGTGGCAGCAAGGGAATCGGCCGAGCAATTGCTGAAGCTTTCGCAGCCGAAGGGGCAAGTGTCTCGATCTGTGCGCGCCATGCCGACGAGGTTGCCGCGACGGTCGTCGCGTTGAAGGCCAAGGGCGTCAAGGCCTTCGGGCGCTCCGTCGATGTGGCGGATGGGGCGGCATTGGCCGACTGGATATCGGCGAGCGCCGCCGAACTCGGTGGTATCGACGCGCTGGTCTGCAACGTCAGCGCGCTGGCTGTGGGCGACTCGGCCGAAACATGGGAGAAGTCGTTTCGCGTCGACATGATGCACAGCGTCAACGCCGTGGCGGCAGCGCTGCCCTTCCTCGAGAAATCGACGGCCGGCTCGATCGTGCTGATCTCGAGCGTCTCCGGCTTCGAGGTGGATTTCGCCGCCGGCTCCTACGGCGCGTTCAAGGCAGCGCTGATCCACTACGCCAAGGGATTGAGCCGATCCCTCGTCGCCAAGGGCATCAGGGTCAACTGCGTGTCGCCGGGCAATACCTACTTCGACGGCGGCATCTGGCAGACGATCGAGAAGAATGTGCCGGATCTCTACGCTTCGACGCTCAAGGTCAATCCGACCGGAAAGTTCGGCACCCCTGCGGAGGTAGCCAGCGGTGTCGTGTTCATCTCGAGCCCGGTGGCCAGCCGCATTTCTGGCACCAACCTGGTGATCGACGGCGCCCTGACCGTCGCGGTGTAGGAGGTCGAGCCGTGAGCGCACATGCACACAAGCACCACACCATCCACCGGGAGCACATCCACCACGGCTGGAACAACGCGTTCGCTCCGCGCCTGAAGATCGCGCCCGGTGAGACGGTGCATTTCGAAACCGTCGACGCCTCGTCCGGCCAGCTGACACGGACCTCGACAGCGGCCGACCTCGCGAAGCTCGACCTCGACCGCGTCAATCCGGTGACCGGACCGATCTACGTCGACGGCGCGAAGCCGGGCGACGCGCTGAAGATCACCGTGCTGTCGTTCCGGCCGTCGGGATGGGGCTGGACCGGCAACATTCCCGGCTTCGGCCTGCTCACCGACCAGTTCCCGGACGCCAAGCTGCACCACTGGAACTACGATCCCGGCCTCGCTCCGGCGATGTACGGGCCCGGCGGACGCGTGCCGCTCAGACCGATGTGCGGAACGATCGGTGTCGCGCCGGCTGCGCCCGGCCTGCACAGCATCATCCCGCCGCGCAACGTCGGCGGCAACATGGATGTGCGCGACATCACAGACGGCGTCGAGCTCTATCTGCCGATCGAGGTCGACGGAGCGATCTTCTCAGTTGGCGACACGCATGCGGCGCAGGGCGACGGCGAGGTTTGCGGCACGGCGATCGAGACGCGCGATCGACGTGGCCCTCAAGTTCGATCTGGTCAAGGGCGCCCATCTGCGTTCGCCCCGCTATGTCACTCCCGGTCCCGGTGACCAATCACTTCGACAAGAAGGGCTACGAGGTGACGACCGGCATCGGCCCGGATCTGATGGCTGTGCGCCCGCACAGCGGTGTCGGAGATGGTCGAGCTGTTGAGCCGGCGGTTCGGCTATTCGCGCGATCGACGCCTACATGCTATGCAGTGTGTGCGCGGATCTGCGCATCAGCTCGATCGTCGACGTGCCGAACTGGGTGGTGTCGTTCTACTTTCCGAGAGTAGTCCTGGAGTAGCCATTTCTGGTGCGTGAGTTATCGCGGCGACCCTGGAGCCGCCGGTGTTCAAGTGGCCTCGCCTCGGACAGCAACCGGCGGATCAACAATCCGCTGGTCGTCGGTGCCGCAGTCCGCCGGCCACTTCCGGTCGCCCGACCAACCACGAAGTCGTATCGCTAACGACCGGTCACGCGACGCAGCACCGGATATCCACGTGCGCGTCAGCGTGAGCCCGTTTGGCGGTTGGATCGCGAGCGCGACCAATGCGCACAGCACTTGGCTCGAGGATTGGCCAGCGCCCGAAATCGTCCAGCGGCAGACCAAGCGGGCGCCGGTCGGCGTGCCACGTAGCGTTTGCATCTTGCTCATGACAGGTGGTGAAGAAACGTCACCGCCCACGCATCACCGTTCGCGCTCGCGCTCAAACAGCAGCAGCGCGAAACCGCATGCCGCGCCGAGCAGCAACGCACCCAGCACGGGTACCCCGGCGCGCCGCCAGCCGATCTGCCTGGCGCTGGCCTGTGCGAACACGAGCAGCGTCACCGTGCCGATCCACGCCCCGAGGCCCGTGCCGTCGACGCCAGGCACCAGCGTTGCCAGCAGGCCGGGCATGGCCCAGCCCGGTGCCTCGTGTCCGGTCACGACTTGCGCCATCGCCACGATTGCCGCGACCAGCGCCAGCCCGAGGTAAAGCCAGGCACGTGGCGTGAAAGGCGCGGTCGCAACGGTGGCAACAGTCGAGGCGGTCGGCTGGGAGCCTCGGGCCGGTGGCTCCGCCATCCCTTCACCATCGCGCCCCTCCTGCTCGGCCGGCTCGGGCACGGGTTCAATGCGAGCGTCGTCGTTTGTCTTGCGCTGCGCCACCTCGTCCGGCCGCGCCTTCGACGCCGCGAAGCACTCGCGCACGAAGCGGCCGATGCGCTGCGTCGCATCGGCCGCTTCGGGCAGGAAGTCGAACAGCGGAAAGACATGCGGCATGCCGTGCCACACCTCGAGCGTGGCGCTCGGGCACTTCGATGCGAAGCGCACCGAATCGTCGAGCAACAGTTCGGTGCTGCCCACCAGCATCAGGATCGGCGGCAGGCCTTGCAGGTTGCCGTGCAGGGGCGACACGTGTGGATGCGTGCGCAGCCCCGGGTCGGGCAGGTACAGCGGCACCATCGCGTGGAACAGGCTCGGCGCGAACATTGCGTCGTGGCCCACGTTACGGCGCAGCGAATCGCCGCTGAGCGTGCCGTCGGTCGCCGGCGACAAGACCACCGCGCCGGCCGGTTGCGGCAGGCCAACGTCCCGCGCACGCAGCATCAGCCCCAGCACCAGATTGCCGCCGGCCGAATCGCCGACGAGCGCGATGTCGGTGGCATCGAATCCGTTGTCGAGCAGGAAACGATAGGCGGCGATGCAGTCATCCAGCGCCGCGGGCCAAGGAAACTCGGGCGCGAGGCGATAACTTGGCATCAGCGCGCGGGCACGCGCCTGCGCGCCGATGCGCGCCACCAACGCCGAGTGGATGGCCGGTGTCTCGGCGATGAACGCACCGCCGTGCAGGTACAGGATGACGCGGTCTTTGCGCGCGCCCTTGGCATCGATCCAGGTCGCGCTGACTGCGTTGACGTCGCCGATCGCCACTTCGCTGCGTCGTGCGCCGTGTGGCTGCTTCGGGTGGGCACGGTCGGCGCGCGCGGCCCATTTGCGCACTTCCAGATGATCGGGGTTGGCAGCGAGGCGATCGCGCACCATGCGCAGCATGGGGCCGAGGGCCTGTCGCCTCAGGAATGCGGGGAACGGCATGAAGGTCCGTCGGTGCGGGTTATGGATATGAAATGGAAATTGAAACGGGGACTCGACTTGCGTCGAGCCCCCTTCAACGTCCCCTGCGGCCAGGGGCTCGGTGATTCCAGTTTCAGGCAGCGACGCGCTTGCCGAACTTGGACACGCGCTTGGCGGTGGTCTTCACCCTCGCTTGGGCCTTGCGCGCCACCGGGGCTGCGCGGCGCTTGGCGCCGGAAGCGGCCTTGCGGGCCATGCTGCGCACCGGGCGCGCGCCGGCGGCATCGGCCAGCGCATGGGCACCTTGGGCGACCTTGCTCGACACGGCCAGCGCCACCTGGGCCGCGGGCATGGTCACACGCGCCGCGGCTTGCAGCCCGTTGGCGAGCAGTCTGTTGTCGATGCCGGCCGCAAAGTCGGCGATCTTGGACACTTGCGTTGCGGCGGCGTCGGAGCTGAACACGATCGCCTGCTCGGTGCGCTGCGCGACCTGGTCGGCGCCTTTGACGATGATCTTGCTGACGTTGCCGCGAACTTCATTCAGGCGTTCGGTGGCGCGCGGCGCGACTTTCGCGGTGCGCGGGTAGACGCTGCTTTCGAGCGCGCCATTGACCAGGCCCAGCAAGCGCTTGCCGGCCAGGTGATAGGCGACCACGGCGCGGCTGGCGGCGCTGCGATAGTTGTCGAGGGTTTGCAGCGTGACGGTGCTCAGGGTCTGGAGGGTCATGGTGTATCGATCCTTGGGTGTGAGGTGAAGGGGAAAGTGACGCGGAAGCGTTCAACGCTGGGAGTATCGGCAGCGACATGTAGGGAGCGATACCCAGAAGCGGAGGTTTCTCTAGAGGGAACACCTCAGAATCGCGCGCTCGAAAACCGGCCGCTCACCGTTTGCCGGATCGAATGACTGCTGACGAGGCGCGAGGTCACCAGCCGTTGTCGGCCCGTTGCGGGCGCTCGCGATCGGACGGTTCAGGCGCGCCCGGCCCGACGTGGTGACCTGAGCGACACTCCCCGGATGACGTTCGAAGTGACCGACGCGGCGCCGCCGGGCGCCGCGCGTGCCGGGCCGTGCGACGCACGGACCCTTTCCGACGCCGTGTGGGCCACGCGCAGCCAGTTCGCCGCGCTCGGCATGCTGGGCGGCGCCTGGGGCGTGCACATCCCGTCGGTCAAGACGCAGTACGCACTCGGCGAGGCCATGCTCTCCACCGTGCTGCTCGCCGCCGCCACCGGCGCGGTGATCTCGCTGTTCGGCGCCGGCCGGCTGATCGGCCGCATTGGCGCCCGCAATGCCTGCGCGCTCGCGGCCGCCGTGATGGGTGTGATGCTCGCGCTCGCACTGGTCTGGGGCACGCTCTGGCTGCTGCTACCGGCGATGCTGCTGTTCGGCATGGCGATGAGCCTGTTCGACGTGGCGATCAACACCGAGGGGACCGCGCTCGAGAGCCTGTCGGGCCGCACGGTGATGAGTAACCTGCACGCGATGTTCAGCGTCGGCGCGATGGCAGGTGCGGCGCTCACCGGCGCGCTTCTTCGTGCGGGCATCGATCCGCGGGTGCAGCTCGCGACGATCGGCATCGCCACGGCGGTGGTCGTCACGCTGGCCGCCCGCTGGATGCTCGAGGCGCACCCTGTGCCTGCCGACGACGAACTGCAGCAGCACTTCGCCTGGCCGCGCGGCACGCTGCTCGTGATCGGGCTGATGATCTTCGCCGGCATGAGCGCCGAGGGCGTGATGTACGACTGGTGCGTGCTCTACCTCAAGCAGGAGGTGCACCTCAGCCAGGACGTGGCTGCGATGGGCTACGCCGCCTTCACCGCCGCGATGGCGCTGGCGCGCTTCGGCGGCGACGCGCTGCGCGCCCGCTACAGCGAGCGCAACCTGCTGCGCGCCAGCGCCGGCCTGTCGGCCGTGGCGATGGCGGTGGTGCTGGCGAGCGGCAATGCGGTGGTGTCCATCGTCGGCTACGCGCTCGTCGGCGCCGGCCTGGCACCGGTGGTGCCGATCCTCTATAACGCCGCCACGCGCGTGCCCGGCACAAGCCGCGCGGCGGCGATCGCTGCGGTATCGTCGATCGGCTACTCCGGCTTCATGATCGGCCCGCCGCTGATCGGCGGCCTGGCGCAAGCCCTCTCGCTGACAGCGGCAATGTGGGTCGTGGTGCTCGCCTCGGCGCTGCTGGCGATCGGCGCGCGCAAGGTCGGCTGAACGCACGCGGGCCGCCCGAAACGATGGCCCTGGCTCGCCATTGCACGCTGTGCGCCGACATCGACGGGTTCAGCCCGCACGCTGCGGTGTCCACCCCCCAACCCATCGTTCGCTGGACTCGCCGAAGAACAGCGCGCGGTTCTTGCGGTGATCCATCGGCGCCCCGCAATGATGATCGCCCGCGCGGCGCCCGTTCAAAGGCGCTTCAAGTTGCTCTCACGCACGTCGTCGATCAGCCGGAAGGCCCTTCAGAAAACGCTCGGCGCGAACGGCAGCGTCCTCGAAGGTCGGCCTGTACTTCAGCACGTCGATGGCTTCGAACTGCGCCTTGAGCACAGCGGCGCGCGTTGAGAGCTGTTCGATGAAAGCTTCCCGATGTCGGACGAGGAATCGGCCAGCCATGCGCAGGGATTCCGGCTCTCGCTCGATCACCAGCGACAGGTCAAACAGATCGCGTGCGCTCACCTGGTCGCCACGGTGCCAGAGCTTCTTGGCAACGATCTCCGCAGCTGTCTCGACGCGAACCGATCGACGCTGCAGCGACCAGGTCTCGAACGGTGTGGCCGTCAAATTGGGCGACGCGATGAAGTCGATCTCGCCTTCCTGGCGGATGAGCTTCACGAAGCCGGCGCCCTCCACGTAGTCGGGCGAAATGGCTTCGGCAACTTCGCTGAGTCTGGGCGACACATAGCCCAGATACTGCGGATCGGGAACGAAGATGTCGATGTCCTTGCTTCGCCGATGCCGGTAGCGAAGCATCAGCACCGTGCCGCCGCCAAACGTCCAGTAGGGATCGTCGATGCCGTGTGCTCCGATCTCGTCGATCAGATGCAAGGCGCGGACGAGCAGGCCTTGCCATGGGCCCGGTTGCAGCCTGCGGGGGCGACCACCCGTGCTCAGCGACAAGCTCGCTGGTGTCAGGCCCATACCCGCCGCGGCGAATGGACCTCGCTCGCCCACCTCACAACGTGTTGCCAGATGCGCTTCGGCGGAACGCGACTGCGCTTGGCGGCCTCTTCAACAGCCGACACGACCAGAGGCAGCGGGGCCTCGTCCAGGAAGGTGGCCACGTGGGGCAACAACGAAGGAGGCACCTCGCCAGTCGCAAGCGCCTTGGACAGCTGACCGGCATCGAGTGGGGACTTGTAGCTCACGCTTGCTGTGCGGCTGGCCATGAGCAGGCCGCGATGGGGTCTTGCACGCGGCTGAGCGTCGAACGTCAGGCCCACCAGCTCCAACAACCGTGCCAGCTTGGTCACGCCAAGATCAACCAGCGTTCCAGATTCGAGCTGATTGATCGTGGCCCGTGACAGACCGGCCATCTTTGCGAGGCGATCCTGCGAGAGACCCAGTGTGTCCCGCCGCTCACGCACGAGCTTTCCGATCTCGTGAAGGTTCATGGTGACTTTCGCCTGGAATGGCTGCGCAGTTTGTCGAATATACTCGACAAACGTGTGGCGTGCTGCCGCCCGCCAACTCTTGTGGCGAGAATCCTGCATGAGCAAACCAGCAGCGCGCCGAGAAGACGAGGCACCGTCAGAGGTCCAGCCGCCGACGTGGCCCGATGAATGGGTCCGTGCACTGGGCGACGCGTCACTCAGGCAGGCCAGCAGCGCGACCATCTTCCAGCGTGGAAAGGCCTACGCCACGTCGGGCGTGGTGGGAGTGGTGGATGAGGACCCGATGCTCGAACCGGCCTTGCACGCCCAGGTCACCGGAACGGAAACCTACACCACCGAAGTGTGGATCGGTCGCGGGCTGCTACGGCGCCGGGGTTGAGGCTACTGGCCCGTCCGAGCGACATTGAAGCGTTCGGGCAGTCGCAAATGCCCGCGACGGCATCGTCCTCGGAGCGGTGAGTTCGCGGGCCGAAGTAGTCAAAAGAGTTAACCAAGAAGCGCTTGAAAATGTTTACGAAAACAGATATTCTCTCGTTCACCAGCCCCTCCCGGAAAACCCACCATGTCCGCCAACGCCGTCTCCCGCCGCCTCGAAGTCATCAAGGCCAAGGGTGCGCTGCGCTCGGCCGACGTGGCGCAAGTGCTCAGCGTGGAGCCGGCCACCGTGTCGCGCTGGAATCTCGGCAAGGCTTTCCCGCACCCCGGCACGCAAAAGCAGTTGCTCGACCTGGAGTTCATCGTCGACAAGCTGTCCGACATCTACTCGCCGCAGGAGGCGCGCATGTGGCTGTTCAGCCGCCAGCGCCTGCTGCGCGACCGCACACCCGCGCAGCTGATCGGGCAGGGCCATGCCGACGAGGTGCTCGCACTGGTGAACCGGCTGCGCGACGGCGTCTTCACCTGACGCACCCTCGCGGGTCGGCGCGCTGATGCAGCACTGACCCCGACTTGCTCGAGCGGCTGGACCGGTTGCCGAAGGAGTCGTTCGCCGGCGTGGTCTTTAGGGCGACGCGGCAGAACCTGGACCCGCTGATGCCTTCGACCAGTGGCGGGCGCTGGATGCCGCGCGATAACGCGCCGATTCTCTACACCAGCCTACAGCGCGAAGGCGCCCTGGCCGAGATCGTCTTCAACTGGTCGCAGCTGACACCGATGCCGACGCGGCCCGTCGTGCTCCACACGCTGGCCGTGGTCACCCATCGCACGTTGAAGCTGGTTCGCGCCGACCTGGCGGCGCTCGGTGTGCCGCCGGCGGAGTACGTACAGGTGAACCCAGAGCGCACGCAGCAGATCGGCGCGGCGATCGACTATCTGGGTTGCGACGGGCTGA
This sequence comes from uncultured beta proteobacterium, assembly GCA_963814435.1. Classification (GTDB taxonomy): domain Bacteria; phylum Pseudomonadota; class Gammaproteobacteria; order Burkholderiales; family Burkholderiaceae_C; genus JAEUPI01. The sequence continues at coordinate 29,188 of CAWFCV010000005.1, read as the reverse complement.
TCGCGCCGTCTGCGCGGTGGCCGTGCGACAACTTGATGCTGTTCACTCAACGGTTCGGTGCCGACAACAAGCTCGAGGCGCGCGGCAGCGAAGAGGTGGCGTGGATCGAATGGGGTAGGGCGCACGGGCTCATTGAGCTTTGAGATGCGAGGGCTCGCGCGAGAGCGAAGCTCGCGCTGTCCGAGCGCGTGGTGCTGTCGCCGCCGAAAGTCTCACAGGTGGTGAGACAAAGTCGCCCCGAAGCCGCCAGTGCCTTTAAGGACGCCAGCATGCGGGAGTTCCTCGGCCTGCCGGCGGCGGATTCGGAGGCCGATCTGCACGCCGGCCAGCTGTGAGACACCGATAGTGCTCGCAAACATATGTCGTTCAACAATTTTCATATCCATCACAAAGTCGGCGGTTGGTGGTAGACTTATGTTATGAATATCGCCATCAACCCGGTTGCCGAGAAAGTTCTCCGCCTCCTGCTCGAAAAGGGCCCTGAGGCTGCGTCGGAGTACGTGCGAAGCGAGTTGGAGCCACAGGTCGCTAGCGCGCAGAAGGCTTACGACGACGCGAAAAACGCGAAGATGGTGGCCGAGAACATCATCGCCCTCTCCAGCCGGCCCCAGTCGGCGAGCATCCATCCCGCGGTCGAGCGTAATGAGCCGTTGTCGCTTGCCAGCAGTGCGGAAGCGCACATTGAGCCGCCCGCGCAGGAGCTTCATGACGAGCAGCGTCGGGCGGCGATCCTGGCGGTGGCGAACGAGATCGCTGATCGGAAGCCACAGGTCACCACGGTAGACGTGGTCATTGGGCTGAGTCGCCGGGGCCTCAAGATGGCCGGCGCGCGGCCAGGAACATCGGTTGGAAATGTCCTTCTCCGTGCACCCGGCTGGGTACGACTCGGAGAGGGCACGTTCAAGCGTGAGGACACTCATGCTTGAAAAGGCGAAGCCCGGTTGCCGCCGGGCTTCTTATGCAACGAGTCCACGGACACCAACCAGGAGGCATCGTGAACCCCAGCGGTCCGCGACTGTCGGTCGGCATGCCGCCCCCAATACGGGCGATCACAGCCCTCCCAAATCGCTTGATGAGGATAGCGTCCCAGTTGCGAGGCGGGGTTGCGCCCGCCTCGCCGCCATTCTGCCACCATGATGGCGCTGCAGGAGAAGTGCGATTTCAATCGTCGCGCGGGCGTATTCCACGCGTGCCGTGTACGTGGCGCGACGCTGCGGTAGGTTCCGCTCGTGCCGCTAACAACGTTCGTTTCCTTGCGTGGTCAGCTTGAGCGTGCCGTTTGGAGAAGCTGCTCCACGACCGCCTGCTCAGCCGTCCCCAGCTCTCCCATGCGAACCCCCAATTGGTGGGCTTTGTCGGAGTCGAACGGCGGCTACTGATTGAGCACCTGGCGATGACGAAGGTACGCCGTTGTGCTTGCCACGATCGGGTTTGAAGTGCAGCTCGCAGCAACATTGCGGCCGCGCGGCATCGGGCTGCTTCGTCGTCGCCGGCACTGGATTTGGAGCGCTTCCAATACCTTTCCAATATCCGCCCCGCGGGGATGAAAAGCAAAACGGGTTGGCATGCGCCAACCCCTTGATGTGTCTCGATTTTCTTGGCTCCCCGACCTGGGCTCGAACCAGGGACCTACGGATTAACAGCCCCGCCACCGAACGGCCCGGAAACCCACGCCAATGCTTGCTTTCCGGGGTTTTGCTGTCTGATATTTTCGCCCAGTTTCGACCAACTTCACCCAGGTTCTGGCTGGTTTGGGAGTCGAATATCAGACAGCTCATGGGACGCTGGAGTGGGGTGGATCGGAGAGCGCTTATCTGCCGGCGCACAGCGGAGAGTGCTTATCGGCCCACGCAGAAGAGTAGAGGGGGAGTCGGCAGGGAAACCTGGTCCCGGATTGTCGTTGATCACTCGCAGGGATACTGTGCACCCATAGCACCTGGACCGCGCTATCGGCCACGGAGCCCTGCAACCAGGCCGCCTGGCGACCGCCGAGAAAGAAGCGCAGGTTTACCGGACGGTGTTCGCGCAGGCGGTGAGACCTGGACCCATGTGTCAGACTCGTCCCCATGACCGAGAGTGACCTGTTCTACAACCGCTCCCTGGCCGACCTGGAATCGCTGCTCACCCGCGTCAAGCGCCCCGGCGATTTCTGTATGCACGGAGCGCTGGCCTTGCCGATGCCCATCGTCCAGGTGGACGGTGTCGGGTCGCTGTCATTTCCGCTCTTGGAGGCGCAGGCCGCGGCATTGATCGCGGCCGCTGAACTTGCGCCTTACGGGCGCGGCGAGCAGCCCGTGCTCGATACCTCGGTGCGCCGGGTTTGGCAGATCGACGCGGCGCGGGTGCACCTGGGCGGCAAGCACTGGGCGCAGTCGCTGAGGCGGATTCTGGCGGATGCGGCGGGCGGATTGGGTTGCGAGGACGCGGCCATTCGGGCCGAGCTTTACAAGTTGCTGGTCTACGACCCGGGTGGATTCTTCCGGCCCCACCGCGACAGCGAAAAGGCGCCCGGCATGTTCGGCACTCTGTTGATCCAGCTGCCGTCGCCGCACTCGGGCGGCGAGCTGCGAATCCGCCACGGCAGTCGCGAGGCGCGCATCGATTTGTCGGCCACCGACAGCGCTGAACTCGGCTTCGCGGCGTTCTATGCCGATTGCGAGCATGAGGTGCGGCCGGTGGACGTCGGGTACCGGCTCTGTCTGGTCTTCAACCTCTTGCGCGACGCTGCGGGTGATGGGCCACCCGCCAAAGCGCCGAGCTACGACGCCGAGGATGTGCAAGTGACGCGCCTGATCAGCGCGGCCTTTGCGACCGAGGGTGCACCCCGCAAACTGGTCTGGTTGATGGAGCACCAGTACAGCCGGGCCGAACTGGGTTTCGACGCCCTCAAAGGGGTCGATGCAGCGGTGGTCGGCGTGTTGCGCAGGGCTGCCGATGCGGCGGCTTGCAACGTGCATCTGGCGGTGATGAACATCGAGGAGTCGGGGCCGGCTGAGGTCCAATACGCACCGAGTCGCGGCCGCCGCTATCGCTACGACTTCGATGGCGACGATATTGATGCCGCGGCGGTTGACTACGAAGTTGTCGAGGTGTCCGACACCGATCGCTACATCGACCACTGGATTGCCGCCGATGGCCAGGGCCGCGCGTTCGGCAGGCTGCCGCTGGCAGACGGCGAGCTGCTGCCCGCGGGAGCGCTGGACGACGAGCCGCCGGACGAGGACCGCTTGCTCGAGGCCACCGGCAACGAAGGCGTCAGCTTCGAGCGCGCGTACCGGCGCACGGCGTTGGTCCTGTGGCCGCGAGCGCGGCAAGTCGATGTATTGCTGCAAGCCGGGGTCGGCTCGGCGTTGCCGGCGTTGGAGGTCCTGCTTGCGGCCGATGGTGCGAGCGCCGATGCGCTGGACATGGCCGAGCGCATCGTGGCCCACTGGTCGCGGCAGAGCCGTCCGCGCTACGTCGTCGGGCGTGAGGGGCCGCTGCGGGTTGGCATGCTGCGCTGCCTGGCCCGCTTCGGTGCGACGACGGTGGGCGAACGTTTCATGCAGGACGTGCTGGTCGCCGACTACGACGGCAGCGAAAACGCTGCGCTCGCCGACGCGGCACCTGTGATGCTGGCCGCGCCGTCATTCGACAAGTTGCTGGGCGCGTTGCTCGAAACCGCGTTCCTGCGCTGTCCGCGCGCGCTGTGCGAGTTGCTGTTTCTGCTGGAAGTGGCGAGTGTGGCCCAGACCCGCCCGGACCACGGCATGGCGCTGCGCAGCTTTGCCGAGGCATTGGTCGATGCGCTGTCAGGCCTGGCCGCCCGACCGGCAGGTTGCGAGCTCGACGAGGGGCTGCTCCGAGACGAGATCGCAGCCGACGCCGAGAGCTGCCATCGCCTGCTGTTCGTGCTGGAACGACTGGTGACCGAGCCACAGCGTGCCTCAGCGTGTTCCGCCATGATCGCGCAACCGCAAGTCTTCGACCCGGGCCGGGTGCTCGTGCCCGCGCTGCAGTCGCTGTGTGCTGCGGGCGGCGGCATCGCCGGTGATGCCCAGCGGCTGCGGCTGTGGCGCCATTGCTGCACCTTCCTGCTTGCGCGCAGCGAGTTTCCGCCGGCCGTGCCGGACAACTGGAGCCAGGCGGTCGCGCTGTCGTGCCACTGCGATGATTGCCTGGCCTTGCAGACCTTTACCCTCGACCCACGGCTGCGCGAACAGCGTTTCCGGGTTCGTCTGGACAGGCGCCAGCATTTGCACCGCCAGATCGAGCAACACGGGCTGGACATGAGTCACGTCACCGAGCGCAGCGGGTCTCCGCAGACGCTGGTTTGCCGCAAGACCCGCGCGAGCTATCAGCGTCAGTGCCAGCAGCACGCCGAAGATGTCGCGGCCATGGGCGTGCTGCAAGCAGTGGGCGAGGGCGCACTGGCTGCGGAGTGCGCTCGGCTCGCGGCGGCCGCGGCACGCGTGCCGCAGGCGGCGGAGGGCTGACTCTTGGGCTGGGTCGCGGAGGACAACAGTCCCGCACCACCCGCACCGATGTCAGCATCGACGCATCGGCAGCCAGGCCTTGACGCGAGCTCTCCCGTGCAAGCGAAGATTGCGCTGTTCCGATCGCTCTTCCGCGGCCGGGAGGACGTCCACGCGCGCCGCTTCGAAAGCCCGCAGACCGGCAAGGCTGGATACGCACCCGCTTGTGCCAATGAATGGGTGCGCGGCATCTGCCGCAAGCCAAAGGTCAAATGTGCCGATTGCAACCAGCGGCAGTTTCTGCCGCTGACCGATGAGATGATCTACGGGCACCTGTCCGGCTATGAGATCGCCGGCAAGCTCCAGGCGCCGACAGCGGATGGCGAGGCCTCGACGCGCCCCGTGGCACGCAAGCGCTGGCTCCTCGCGCGACCACTCGTCGTCGGCGTCTATCCACTGCTCGAAGACGAGACCTGCTTCTTTCTCGCCGTCGACTTCGACAAGTCCGGCTGGAAAGAGGACGCTGCCGCGTTCGTCCGGGCGTGCCGTCGCCTGCACCTGCCCGCCGCGCTGGAACGCTCGCGGTCCGGGCAAGGCGGCCACGTCTGGCTCTTCTTCGACTCTGCCTTGCCGGCGGCGATGGCACGACGGCTCGGATCCCACCTGCTGACCGAGGCCATGGAAGGCCGCCCCGACATCGGCCTCGACTCGTACGACCGCCTCTTTCCGAGTCAGGACACGATGCCCCGGGGTGGGTTCGGCAATCTCATTGCCTTGCCTTTGCAGAAGGGGCCACGCGAGATGGGCAACAGCGTGTTCCTGGATGACGACTTCCTGCCCTGGGTGGACCAGTGGGCGTATCTCGCGAGCGTGGGCAAGGTGGGCCGGGCTCAGGTTGAAGCGATCGTCCGCGATGCCGAGCAACGCGGGCGCATCCTGGGCGTGCGTCTGCCGCTGCAGGACGAAGGGGAAGACGAGCCCTGGACGCTGCCCGCCTCGCGCCAGAGCAAAGAGCCGCCGCTGGTCGGCGAGTTGCCGCCGACGCTGGAGCTGGTTCTGGCTGACCAGATCTACATCGCCAAGCAGGGCTTGCACCCGGGCTTGAGAAACCGCCTGCTGCGCCTGGCGGCCTTTCAGAATCCGGAGTTCTACCGGGCCCAAGCCATGCGCTTGTCCACCTACGGCAAGCCGCGCGTCATTACCTGCGCCGAGGATCATCCGAGTCACCTCGGGCTGCCCCGTGGTTGCCTGGACGATGTGCGCCGGACCTTGAAGAATCTTGGCGTGCAGGCGACGCTGCGCGACAAACGTTGCGGCGGCCAGCCCTTGGTGTTGTCGGACCTGCGCTTTCACGGTGAACTGCGGCCCGAACAAATGATCGCCGCTCGGGCGTTACTGGCCCACGAGACCGGCGTGCTCGCCGCCACGACGGCCTTCGGCAAGACCGTGGTCGCTGCCTGGCTCATCGCACAGCGCGGCGTGAGCACGTTGGTGCTCGTGCATCGGCAGCAATTGCTTGAGCAGTGGATAGAACGGTTGTCGGCCTTCCTCGGCCTGCCGGCAAAGGCGATCGGTCGGATCGGTGGCGGCCGGCGGCGCCCCGGCGGGCAGATCGACGTGGCCGTCATTCAAAGCCTGGTCAGCAAGGGTGTGGTCGACGACTGTGTCGCCGGTTACGGCCAGCTGATCGTTGACGAGTGCCATCACCTGCCGGCGCACAGCTTCGAGCAGGTGGCGCGCCGGACCAAGGCGCGGTTCGTGGTCGGTCTATCGGCAACCGTGGAGCGAAAGAACGGCCATCATCCCATCATCTTCATGCAGTGTGGGCCGGTACGCCACCGCGTGCACGCCAAGGCGCAGGCCGTGGCTCGGCCGTTCGAGCATCGGGTTCTCGTGCAGCCAACCGCCTTCCAGTCCCGCGGCGCCGCTGATCCGGATGCTCGAGTCGAGTTCCAGGCGCTGTACCGAGAGTTGGTCGTCGACGAGCAGCGCAACCGCCGCATCTGCGACGACGTGGTGCAGTGCGTGCGCGAAGGCCGCTCACCGCTCGTGCTCACGGAGCGCAGCGAGCATCTCAATCGGCTCGAGCAACTGCTGGCGGCGGGCGTGCCTCACCTGGTGGTCTTGCGCGCGGGGCTAGGCAAGAAGCAGCAGCAAGCGGTTGCGCAGCGGCTTGCTGCCATTCCGCACGATGAAGCGCGCGTGCTGCTTGCCACCGGCCGGTACATCGGAGAGGGATTCGACGATGCGCGCCTGGACACCTTGCTGCTGACGCTGCCTGTGTCGTGGCGCGGCACGATTGCTCAGTATGCTGGCAGGCTGCACCGTCTGTGCGAAGGCAAGCGCGAGGTGCGCATATACGACTATGCCGACCTCGAGGTGCCCTTGCTCGCGCGTATGTTCGACCGCCGCTGCCGCGGATACGAGGCGCTCGGCTACACCATCGTGCTGCCGGCTAGCGCCATTCCGGGTTGGCCGCAGGACGTTCCTCTGCCCGCTGAACCTGCTTGGAAGCGTGACTATGCGGGCAGCGTGCGCAGGCTCGCTGGGGACGGCGTGGATGCGCCGCTGGCGAGTCTGTTTGTCCACACCACTCGGCCGCCCGCGCCCGACGCCGAGGGTGCCGACCGCGCCCGAAGCGCGACCGAAGCTTTCCTGTACCGCCGTCTGCAGAGGCTGCCGCAAACGCGGGGCCGTTTCCGGCTCAACGCCGTGCTGCCCATCGCCTTCGACGGCCTCGGGCAGCTGGAAGTCGATCTGTTGTGCGACGACGGCCCAGACAACCGCATCGCCGTGGAACTTGACGGCGACCAGCATCTTGCCGACCCGGCCGCCTATCGCCGAGACCGTTGCAAGGACTTGCTGTTGCAGGAAAGCGGCTACCTGGTGCTGCGCTTTCTTGCGCAAGACGTGGGCCGGGATCTGGACCGCGTGCTCAACACCATTCTCAAGGCGTTGGCGCGCCGGCCCAGGTTCATTTCAGTTGCTCCTCAGCGCCTCGCGCGACCCACGACGCACGTAACGGGCGTCTAGTTGCGGCGTGGCGTCCGGCACAGAGGTCGGTTCGTACTTGGTGCTTCGAGCCCGTATTTCAGTTGGACCCGCGGCCCCACGAGCACCCCGCACTGTCGCCTTGGGCCTTTGGTCCTCGAGCACGCACTTCAGACTCCGATGACGTGGGCCGCAAGCCGATGTCGCCGCGAGTTGGAGGCGATCATGGAAGTCATCTATCCGCGCTGTGCGGGACTGGACGTGCACAAGCAGACCGTCGTGGCTTGGGTGCGTATTGCAGGCCGGCGCTGGGCCGCTGGTGCAAGAGGTTCGAACGTTCGAGACGACGACCTCGGGGCTGTTCAGACGCGCACGCGCAAGCAGTTCGTTCGCGAGCGCATCTCTCACGTGCTCCGCATTGACAGAGTGCTCGAGACCACCATGATCCAAGCCGCCTGGGCCGCCATCAAGGTCAAGGGCGGGTTGTTCCATCGCCTTCGCGCCCGCCGCGGAGCCAAGAAGGCCATCATCGGCGTGGCCGCATCGATGCTCACTGCCGCCTGGCACATGCTGCGCGACGGCACCGAATGGCGCGACCTTGGCGCGGCCCACCTCGACCGCGCCGACGCCCACAAAACCGCCTAGCGCCTCATTCGACGCCTTTAGCAGATCGGATACGCCGTGAACGCAACACCAGTTTGATCGGTCGAGTTTCACTTTAGTTTTCCATGACGCCGAGCGCCACCCGCGACGCATGAAACGGGAGCGGCCAAGGAACGCCGCGGAACCGGCTTTGGGGCGCGACACTCATCTTGTCCGGTCGAACGACAACCATGATGGCCGGTGGTGAGGAGTCGAAGGCGGCGTAGCCGCCGTAGACGACGAGCCACCGGCGGCGCCGGGTTGGTGGGGTTCAGGATGGCGGGCTCAGGTCTCAAGAAGAGGTCGGCCCAGTGCCAGGAACCCGAATCACCGATCAGCAGGTTCGCCTCTACATGAAGATCCGCAAGAACAAGTCCCAGGAACTGGCCGCGGCCAAGGCCGGCATCAGCGAGCGCAGTGCGCGCCGCATCGAGAGCGCGGTCACGCTGCCCTCGCAGAATCCGCGGCGCTATTGGCGCTCGCGCGCCGATCCGTTTGTCGACGTCTGGGACACCGAAGTCGTGCCGCTGCTGCAGCGAGCGCGCCCAAGCTGATGGCCATCACGCTGCTGCGCAAGCTGCAGGACGATCACCCCGAGCGCTTCCCCGACGGCATGCTGCGCACGCTGCAGCGTCACATCCGCCAGTGGCGCGCCCTGGAAGGACCGCCCAAGGAAGTGTTCTTCCCGCAGGACCATGCGCCGGGCCATCGAGGCCTGTCGGACTTCACCGCCATGGGCGAGTTGCGCATCACGATTGCCGGCGCGCGCGTTCGCGCACATCCTGTACCACTTCGTGCTGGCCTTCTCGCGCTGGGAGCATGTCGAAGTGGTCGAGGGCGGCGAGAGCTTCGAGGCCTTGTCCAAGGGGCTGCAGAACGCCCTGTGGCAGGCCGGCGGCGCCCCGCAGGAGCACCGCAGCGACAGCCTGTCGGCGGCGTTCAAGAACCTGGCCGAAGAAGAGGACTTCACCGTGCGCTACACGGCGCTGCTCGATCACTACGGCATGGCCGGCACGCGCAACAACCGCGGCCTGAGCCACGAGAACGGCAGCGTCGAGTCCTCGCACCGGTACCTGAAGGAGGCGATCGAGCAGGCGCTGCTGCTGCGCGGGCACCGCGACTTCGACGACCGCGCGGCCTACGAGGGCTTCGTGCGCGAGGCCGTGATGCGGCGCAACCGGCGCAACGCGGCGGCGTTCCGCATCGAGCGCGAGCAGCTGCAGGACCTGCCCGTGCGGCGCACCACCGACTTCGTCGAGGAAGAGGCGCGCGTCACGCGCTGCGGCACCTTCACCGTGCGCGCCATCCTGTACAGCGCCCCGTCGCGCCTGATCGGCCACCGCCTGAAGGTGCGGCTGTACAGCGACCGGCTGGATTGCTACCTCTCCGGCGCGCTGGTGCTGACGCTGGCGCGCGGCACGCGCTCGCCCGGCAGCGGCCGCGGCCGGATGATCGACTACCGGCACTTCATCGACGCCCTCAAGCGCAAGCCCCAGGCGTTCAAGGGGCTGGTGTTCCGCGACGCGCTGTTCCCGCGCGAGGCGTACCGCCGGACCTGGGAGCAGCTCGACCTGCAAGCTGACGCAGCGGCAGGCCTGCCAGACCATCGTCGCCCTGCTGGAGATGGCCGCCCGCGACGGCGTCGAAGGCGTGCTGGCCGCAGCGGCTCGAGGCGCTGCTGGCGACGGGTGAGTTGCCCGACGTGAAGCGGCTGCGCGAGGAGTTCGCCCCGCGCAAGGCCGAGCTGCCGCAGATCACGGTCGAGATCCCGGCGGCGAGCATCTATGACGCGTTGCTGCCGAGCGAGCAAGACGGACGAGCTCGAAGAGGTGGCAGCATGACCGCCGCGTCCTGCGAGCCCGGGCGCAACGCGCTGATGCTCACCGAGCTGCGCCTGCCGACGATCGGGCGCCTGTGGCCGGAGTTCGCCGAGCGCTCGGACAAGGAGGGCTGGCCGGCCGCGCGCTTCCTGGGCGGCCTGCTGGAACACGAACTGGCCGAACGGGCCAAGCGGCGCATCGAGCGCCATCGCGCCGAGTCGCAGCTCGATCCGACCAAGACGCTGGCCAGCTTCGACTTCGCCGAGGTGCCGATGCTGTCCAAGGCCCACGTCATGGCGCTGGCCAGCGGCGACGCCTGGCTCGAGAAGGGCGCCACGGTCCTGATCTTTGGTCCGCCCGAGTACGCGACATGATGCTCACCTCTCTACGTCATTGAAGTTCAAGGGGAATTTGCAGCGGATCCTGTGGGAGCGGCCCGCTGACCTGGTGCCTGGATAGCTGCACAGACTTCGATCCGCTGCAGATCGTTGGCGCTTGATGACCCACGGTGCGCCCTTGCAGGCCTGTGACGCGCTCAGTGTTCCAGCACCGATCATGCGCAGGACCGTCATCTTGCTCGTGCAGAGAACTTCGCGCCGCTTGCTCCAGCGTCACTTCACCCCGTTCCTCGCGCTCGCCATCCCTGTACACGGCGATGCCATGGTGGCATCGGAACGAGCGCACGCGCGTCTCGGTCCAGGTCATGTCCCTGCCGGTCCGGTAGCCCAGGCGGTTGAGCAGCGAGGCAATGCTTGCGTCGTTCAGTTGTCGCGCCAATTGCGGGATGAGTGTCTGGACCTCAACATCGGCCGTCCAGCGATGCTGACCCGTTCGGTTCTTCACGACGCTCAGTTCAGTGTGATCGCCGCCTTGCCAATGCATGACGAGTTCGATGCGCGCATCAGTCACTCGGGCGACGATCTCCTTGATCACGGCGCGCAGAATGCGTCTTGCGCGATTCGTTGCCGGCGGCTTGGATGGCTTCCACACCCACGGTGCAGATCGGCGCCCAGTGCGAGGAGCGCCTCGCGTTGCTGAGGCGTCATGGTGGAATCCTGTTCGGCGTCCAACGCATCGATCTCCGCTTGCCGTTGCGACGACGCTGCGCCAGTCGCTCATTCCAGCGTCGCTCGAGTTCTCCGGCGACCAGCCGATTGCCCGGGTCCACGGCATCGAATTGGCGATGCGCACGCGCGGCCTCGAAGCGCGCCTGCTCGAGTGCCAGTTCCAGTTGCCGTCGCTTGACCTGGTCCGTCGTCTGCACGTTGCTCAATGCGCCCGCAGCGCGGCCTCGCACGCCGATGGGCCGCAGCACGGCGAGAACCTCGCCGGCAACCGCCTGGTCCACGCGCAGCGAGCCGAATGAGATGCACGTTGTTCGCGAGCCGTGGTTGATGGCGGCGCCGCGGCAGTGATAGCGACTGATGGTGCCATGCGCTGCCGCTGTAGGCCACATGCAGCTTGCGGCCGCAGTGCGCCGCAGCGCAGCAACCCGGCCAGCAATGCCTCGCCGCGACGCAGCGCGCCGCGGGCCATGCCGCCACGCATGTTGGTGTTGTCGGCAATCACACGCTGGTTGTGCTCGTAGGTATGCCAGTCAATGTAGCCTTCATGGTGGTCGACGATCAAGACCTGCCAGTGCTTCACGCTCACGCCGGTGACCACGCACCACGCACTTCCGCCCCGCCTCGATACGCACCCGGGTCTCGGTGCGTCCAAAGGCATAGGCACCGGCATAAACCGGGTTGGCCGAGAATGTGCAGCACCGTGTTGTAGCTCGGCAGCTTCCAGACCACATTACGGCGGCCCGTCGTCATACACCGCCGAGGGCAACTCAATGTGCTCCTGGCGGAACCACAACAACACCTGGCGCACGCTGCCGACCTGGGCGAAGCGAGCGAACACGCGCGGCGATCGCTTCGCGGATGCGCAGATCCGGGTCCAATTCGATGCGGTCATCCTCACTGCGCACGAATCCGATGGCCACGGTCGTATGCAGATCGCCCCGAGCAGCCTTCAGCTTGAGTGCTTCGACGGAGCGCTGGCGCAGCAGCGACAACTCCATCTCCGACATCGTGCCCTTCATGCCCAACAGCAACCGGTCATTGACGCTGCGCGGCTCGTACACGCCGTCCTCGTCGATGATGATGCTGCCCACCAAGGCACAGAACTCCAGCAGCGTATGCCAGTCGCGGCCGTTGCGCGCCAAGCGGGACGCCTCGATCGACACCACGGCGCCGACCTGGCCGCTGCAGATGGCCGCCAGCAATCGCTCGAAGCCCGGACGCGCCACACCGCCGGCGGAGACGCCGAGGTCGTCGTCAATGACGACGACTTCGGACCAGCCGAGCAGCCGTGCCCGGTCAGCCAGAGCGTATTGGCGTCGCCGGCTCTCGTGGTTGTTGCGAAGCTGATCGGCAGTGGATTGCCGCACGTAGACGTAGGCACCGCGTGCAAGGTGTTCAGCGGTGATCTTCGTCATTGCGACCCTCCTTGGTCATGATCGTCCTCCGCGCTGCGTGCCACCTCCCACAGCAGCCGGCTGAGCAGCTCGACGAGTTCGTCGTGGTGGATCTGCAGGCTCGTGAGAGGGGGTGCAGCGGGAACGCTGCTGAACAGGTCGTGTTGAACGATCGGCTTGCTTCGCTTCATCGACGCCTCCAGGCGGTGTGGCACCTGCTAGCGAAGATAGGACAGCGTCGAGTTCGAACCGCAGGGCACGCAGCGCCGATGACGAGATGTGCGGGAATGAACGCATTGGCACACACGCTGCCGATGGCAGCGTTATCCAGCGCGGAATGTGGGCCGGCGTTCCGTCAGGTTGACGAATGATCAGGAAGTCTTCATCGCCGAGTCGGGATCGTCCGAGTACCTCGACTTCATCCCCCTTGCGGGGGTGGTACGGGTAGTAAATCTGGACCAGCTCGACGAGCTGTTCGTGGGCAGTATGTCTCTGCTTCGCCCGGCGTCGGCAAGAGCCATGTCGGTGCGGCATCGGCCACGCCCTGATCGACGCCGGCTACCGGGTGCTGTACATGCGCACCAGCGAGCTGGTGCAGCGCCTGCAGGCCGCCCGCCAGAGCCTGCAGTTGCCCCAGGCGCTGGCCAAGCTGGACCGCTACGACCTGCTCATCCTGGACGACATCTCGTATGTCCGCAAGGACCAGGCCGAGACCAGCGTGCTGTTCGAGCTGATCGCCGAGCGCTACGAGCGGCGCAGCATCCTCATCACGGCCAACCAGCCGTTCTCCGGCTGGAGCAACGTGTTCCCCGACGCCGGCATGACGGTGGCCGCCATCGATCGCCTGGTTCATCACTCGACGATCTTCGAGCTGCACAAGGTCGAGAGCTACCGCGGCAAGAGGCCGCTCGCCAACAAAAGCTCCAGCGCGACAACGACAAGGCACAGCGCAAACGTCAATCATCCAGCGACAACGACAACCAGCCCAAGGAGCCCACTACATGACCCACTAACCAGCGACATTCATCCCCGTCCAACCGGCCAAGATGAATGTCGTTCTACCGGCCATGCTGCTTGACGCCGTCCACGGCTTCGCCGGGCCGCTGGCGTTGCCCCTTGAAGGGGAGGCGGCCGCAGGCCGCTTCGGGGGTGTTTCACTTCAGAATCTTGGCAGGCTCGCGGTTGACCACGAGACCGACCACGGCACCAGGGCTGACGAGCTCACAGGTGACGACGTGCCATCGCGGGGCAACGTCATCTGCCGCTGGATGGTGTACCATTTGGTTGTTTTTAAAACTCCAAGTGGAGAAGCCCATGAGTGCCGCGGCCGAAGATACAGTCTTGTACAGGAGAAGTCACCCCAGCCCAGTGGGTAGCCGCATTACGCGCAGAGATCCGCAAGCGTTCTGGGCGGTGCAAGTCAAGCGGCAGAACGTTAGCGTGAAGGACTGGCGTCGTGCCTTCCACGATCTCGTCGGCCGAGTCATGGCATCGCCTGGCGTGACCCTCTTCGATGCCGTGGAGGCCGGCGTTCCGACCTTCATGGTCAACGTCATCGCCGGTGCGACGGGCGAGGCCGCCGCCGATGTCATGGCCATCATCGGCGTGTCGCAGACAACGTTTCGGCGCAAGGAAGAGGCCAACGAGCCATTGCCCGATGTGGCAGGTCACCGCGTCATGGGCTTCTTGCGGGTGGCGGCGACGCTCCGTCGGCTTCTCGAGGAGAGCGGCGATCCTGACTTGCTGAAGGAATTCGACCTTGAAGGCTGGGTGGCGCAATGGATGCGTGAGCAACTTCCCGAGTTAGGCGGCAAGACACCCGCAGAAATGCTGCGCAACCCAGAAGGGCAGCGTGCCGTGGAGCAAGTCCTTGAGCGCATGAGGGGCGGGTTGCCCGCATGACGGTCAGCCTGTGGCGTATCGCAACTGACACGCCGCTGTGGACCGCCGAGGACATGGCAGGCAAGGCCGCCGCCCACAAAGGAGCGCGCTGGAACAATGCTGGCGAACACGTGACCTACACAGCCACTTCGATCTCGCTTGCTGCCTGGGAGACGAGAGCTCACTTTGGCAAGGGAGCCAAACTGCCTTGGAATCGGTATCTGGTGCGCGTCGACGTGCCTGACGATGTGTGGGCCGCGCGCGAGATCTTGCTTCGTCCACCCGCGATCGGGTGGGACGCCATACCGGAGGGTCTCGTTTCGCGCGCCGCAGGGTCGGCCTGGTTGAATGCCGGCAGGACTGCGCTGCTGGCCGTCCCGTCAGTCATCATCGTCGAGGAGGACAACGTTCTGTTCAACCCGGCCCATTCGGACGCGAAACGCATCACGGCGGTCAAGGTGCGGCGATTCGTCTACGACCATCGGGCTTGAGATCTTGCCGCGTGGTGTCGTCGTCACAGTCGTCTGCAGTCGCGACCGGGCTTGGATGCCGGTCAACCAAACCACCGAAGGCGGATGCCTCGACTCTGGCAGGTCAGGCCATTGGGCCGATGCTTTGCAGCCTCGGCGAGCGTCAAGCGCGTTTCCGCGCCGATTCCTTGCCGCAAGAAGAGGGACACGTTGCCGCATCGGCGCATTAGCCCGAAGTTCCTACAAGCCCCGCGCGAGTTTGTCTTTGCACGATAAGCACTTGGCGTGAGCTTGGCGATCCGGCTGCTGTCTACAAGCGGATCTGCTGGAGCAGTGCGAACGCGTGCTGCTGCTTGGCGTTGGGCGACGTGAGGATCTCGAAGCTCGGCACGCCGGGGCCGGCGTTGGGCGTGCGGCAGGTATTGCGCACGATGGTGGCGAGCTCGGCCATCAAGGTCGAGAAGCTGTGCACGGGTGTGCCATCGTCCAGTGTGTGACGGGCCACCTTGGCCAGCGCCGCCTTGGAGCGCCTGGCCGGTGCGACGGGATCGCGCGTGGCCTTGGCTTGGCTGTCGGTGTCGGCGAACATCAGCTCGCGCCAGGCCTCGCGCATGTGCCACTCGACGTAGTAGGCCAGCATGCACAGGAAGATGTGCGCGCGCACCCGATCGGCGGTGCGGTGGTGGATCGGACGCACCTTCAGATCGATCGTCTTGAGCGAGCGGAACGCGCGCTCGACGTTGGCCAGCGACTTGTAGTTGCGTACGCAGTCGGGGGCGTCCATGCGGGCCGCCGGCACCGAGGTGCGGATGATGTACAGGCCGTCCAGCGCGGCCTCGGCGGCGATGCCTGCGATGTTGCGCGCGAAGGTGAAGGTGTTCTCACCAATGGCCAGCTCGAAGTGCTTGGCCATCTTGTACTGGTTGATGAGCTTGCCCACGCGCAGCCCGATCTCATCGCGTCCGGCGAGCTTGCCGGCATCGACCCGGGCCTTGATCTTCTCAAGGCTGCCTTCGGTGGCCAGCAGGAGATCTTCGCGCTTGTGCGTGCGCAGCTTGGCCAGCTCGGGGTTGCGGCAAGCCACCAGCCGCTCACCGGGATAGTCCGGCGAGCTGAGCTCGAGCAGGTTGCGCTCATCGAACAAGCCCAGCTGCAGATGGCCCTGCTCGAGCAGCGCGCGGATCGAGGCACTCTTGAGCGCGGTGATCCAGCCGATGCCCTCGCTCTGGCGTAGCTCCTCGATGGCCTTTTGCGACACCATGCCGCGGTCGCCCACCATCACCAGCTGCTCGATGCCGAAGTCCTCGCGCAGCTTGTGCACCGCGGGCATGAAGGTGGTGCTGTCGGCGGTATTGCCCTCGTGCACCGAGACGGCCACCGGGCAGCCGCGGGGGTCGGTGAGCAGCCCGTAGTTGACTTGCAGCAGGCCGCGCCGGCCGTCGCGGCTGTAGCCGAGCTTGGCCAGCGGACAGCAGCTGCCCTCGAAGTAGCTCGACGACAGGTCGTACAGCACCAGGCCGCCGGCGCTCAAATGCCGTGCGGCGAGCTTGTTCTGGACCGCGCCCTGGCGCGCCAGCAGCCAATCCATCGCCGCATACAGGTCGTCCTCGGTCGCGTCGGTCACGCCGAAGTCCTCGGCCAGCGTGGTGGTGTGCCACCAGCGTGTGGTGGCCAGCTTGGTGTGCGGCGCTGCGATGCGCGCGGCCACCATCGCCAGCACCAACTCGCGTTGGCGCCCGGCCTTGGCGCCGAGCAGCGATGCGAGCCCCAAGCGCTGCACGGCCAGTGCGACAGCTTGAACGTGGCCGTGCGAGCGCGAGGCCGTGATCTCGAAGGACGCCGCCACGGGTTGCGCGGTCTCACCACGCAAGGTGGCCCGGATGGCTTGGATCTGCGCCGGCGAGAGGCTCGACAGATTGGCCAGCGTGCGCTTGCCGACCTTCGCGCCTTCGCGGAAGGACTCACGCAGCAGCACGGTAGGGGGCGAGCCGCGGTTCGGTACGATATGGATATGCATGCCTACATATATAGGCTACATATCCATAATTGTCAACTACAAAACATGCCTACATCAAGAAGCTCGAAACCGCAGTCAACTCGTTGATTCAAAAAGGATTACGCGCTCATGCGCGCGGCGCGACGCAGGAACTTCGGTTTAGCCGCTCAGAATGGACAGCGAGAGCGTCGGACGATTTTCGTCCGACGCTCGCTCGACACCGCTGACGCGTTTTCCCCCCGGCGGGCAAGCCGCCAAGTCGACCACAAGCGCGCTGACTTCCGCTGCGAGCGCAAGCGGGAGCAGGAGCGGTGAAGACGGGCAGTTGCCCGGGGGAGGGATGTGTCGCGGCGCCACGCGGCGGGGAGGTCATTTCGCAATGACGCGAGACACCCCGGAGGTCCCGAGGTTGCCTCCACGAAGCCCACGAAGCGTCGTTGCCAGCTACTGGCCGCCGTCGACTTCCTGACTGAAGTCCGACGCTCGCTTGTCGGTCGCAAAGGGCTGTTTTTCCTCGCAAGGAGGGTGGTCGCAAGAGGCCGCCTCCTCATCGATATCCGTCGTTGCCAGCTACCGGCCGCCGTCGACTTCCTGACTGAAGTCCGACGCTCGCTTGTCGGTCGCAAAGGGCTGTTTTTCCTCGTAAGGAGGGTGGTCGCAAGAGGCCGCCTCCTCATCGATATCAGACAAGTGTCTGATAATCGGGACATCCAAAAATAGAGAAGGGGTTAGGTTTCTGGACCTAACCCCTTGATCTGATTGGAGTTTTTGGCTCCCCGACCTGGGCTCGAACCAGGGACCTACGGATTAACAGCCACATCCGGAAGGTCGAAGAAAGTGGTCTAAGTTGTTGATCCGGTTAACTAATCAGGCGCTTTTGAGGGGTGCCTTTTGTGCCGTAAAGGTGCCGTTTTCACAGTGCTTTTTCAAAGTTGCACAAATCCGTCACAGCGCCGGGCGCCAGTTCGTTGCTCAGCGCACGCATGCTGCAACCGGCCTAGAACTCAATCCTCCGGCAGTTGGTGGCCGCGCTCTCGCACGACCTTGAGCCATCGACGGATGGCCGATCGAAGGCGACGCTGCCCTTGTTCTTCAATCGGCATGGCCTCCACCAGGCCCAGCACCTCGACGGGCTTCACATAGCCGTGGGCGAGCATTGCCATGCAGAACTCGCGGTCCTTCTCCCGTCCCGCGACGGCCTTGGACATGAACAGGTCGAGCAGGTCAAGGCAGTAGCCGACACGGTGGTTGGTGGCTGCGGTCTGGACCCGGTGCACGCGGCTCATCCAGCCGCGCGGGAGCACTGCAGTGTCGGGGCCCACACCTTGCGCGTAGTAGCCAAAGGTCTGGTGGAACTGCGAGCCTTCGCCGATCGCACCTTCGATCTTCTCGGCGAGCTCAGGCGCCTGAAGCGGATAGATGTCCGCTTCGGCCGACATCGTGAAGACCTCCGGCGGATTCGGTACGGGGCCCAGGATCGATTGACTGCCGACGATGATGAACTCGTACTGATCCGTGACGTCGGCGCTCGCGCGGATGATGTGCTCGAGTTCCTCGCGGTTCATGCCGGCGTCTCGATCTTGGGGCCGCCGAGCACGAGCCCCTTGCGCAACTGGCCCACTTGGTCCAGCACGCCTTGGCGCACTTGCTCGGGGAGCACGGCAGTGAGCGGAGAGGCTTGGCGGAGTTCCTGCGCACGTCGCGTACGGCCCAGGATCTTGCGCCACTTGCCTTGGCGCAGGATCTCTTGCCACTCGCGCCATAGACCCGATGAGCGGGAATTGCCGGTGCCAAGCCAGCGCTCCAGCGTCGCTTGGGCCTGAAGCAGCAGCGCAGGATCGGCGCGAACCAGCCGAACGGCCTCTTCATGCAGCGCCAGACTCTGAAGATCCTGAACCTGGTGAAGGGACTCGTCGGTCGACACCGTCACCTGCACGACGGGGCGTGCACGCCTCGAGCGAGCGGCGGCGGTTCCCGCAGGCGCTGGCTGCAAGGCATCACCCGCCAGCAAAGCCAGTTCTCCGCTGACGCCCAGCAACGACATCACGCGCAGGTAGGTCCCGATGGACGGCCCCGGGTCTCCGGCTTCTACAGAGCCGAGCGTCGTGCGGGAGATGCCGGCGCGCTTGGCCATCTCGACCGTTCCCAGGCCCTGCGACTTGCGCAGACGTTTGAGCCGGTCGCCCAGCTGAAGCAGCAGTTGGCGTTCGAGCACGGCAGTGCTGTCCGGTGCATTCATTTGTCCAGAATAATAGTCAAATACACAACTTTTGTCTATCTCCCTAAGCAGACTAGTACGTGGCAAGAAGCGGCGTGCGGCGGCTCGGGCTCAGTGCACGTCGTAGCGCCGAGCGGGCTGCCGAAGGCGCACGCCGATCAAGCGGGCCAGGGCGGTCCACCCATGCCAAAGACAAGTTCGCTGGCTTCAGGCCCATACCCGCCGCGGTGAATTGATCTCGCTCGCCCACCGCACGACGTGTTGCCAGATGCGCTTCGGCGGGACGCGACCGCGCTTTTCGGCCTCTTCTACAGCCGACACGACCAGGGGCAGCGGCGCCTCGTCCAGGAAGGTGGCCACGTGGGGTAGCAGACCAGGTGGAACCTCACCGGTTGCAAGCGCCTTGGCCAGCTGAGTGGCATCGAGCTGCGTCTTGTAGCTCACGCTTGCCGTGCGGCTGGCCATGAGCAGCCCGCGGTGCGGTGTTGCGCGAGCATGAGCCTCGAACGTCAGGCCGACCAGTTCCAACAGGCATGCCAGTTTGATCACGCCAAGATCCACCAACGCGCCGGTCTCGAGCTGGTTGATCGTGGCCCGTGACAGACCGGCCAACTTGGCGAGTCGATCCTGCGAGAGGCCCAGTGTGTCCCGCCGCTCACGCACTAGCTTTCCGATCTCGTGGAGGTTCATTGTGACTTCCGCCTGGATTGGCTGCAAATTTTGTCAAATATACTCGACAAAATCATGCCGCGCTGCCGCCCGCCAACGCCTTTGGCGAGAATCCTGCGATGAGCAAGCCAGCAGCCCGCCAAGACGACGAAGCACCGTCGAAGGTCCAGCCACCGACGTGGCCCGATGAATGGGTCCGTGCACTGGGCGACGCGTCACTCAGGCAGGCCAGCAGCGCGACCATCTTCCAGCGTGGAAAGGCCTACGCCACGTCGGGCGCGGTGGAAGTGTTGGATGAGGACCCGATGCCCGAACCGGCCTTGCACGCCCAGGTCACCGGAACGGATACCTACAGCACCGAAGTCTGGATCGAGGACGATGCCGTCGCGGGCAGTTGCGACTGCCCGAACGCCGAGGACGGTTGGTTCTGCAAGCACCAGGTCGCCGTCGCCCTGGTCTGGCGCGATCGGCTTGCCGGCCATGCCACGCCGATAGCCCCATCGGTTCGCAAGCCCGTGCCTGGCGGCGTCAAGCGTGCCCGCACCGCAGAAGAGAAACGCCAGGCCCTGCATGACTTCCTGCACGGCCAGGAGGTGGCCACTTTGGCCGACAAGTTGCTCGAGTTCGCGGACCGCGATCACGACATCGCACGCGAACTGCAGCAATGGCGCAAGGCCAACGAGCTGGGCAACGATCCGGCTGACCTCAAGACCTTGATCAGTGAGATGCTGGCGCCAGGGCGGGGCTTCATCGCCTGGGACGAAAGCGCCAGCTATGTGCGGCGCGCCGAAGCCGTGCTGCCCCTGCTGCAGCGGGCCAGGGCACGCGATGCCGTTGCGGCCGCGGCGCTGTGCCTGCACGCCCTGCGTCGCGCCTGGGGTGTTCTGCAACAGGCGGACGATTCCGACGGCGAGATCGGCGGCCTGTGCCAGGCGATCGGCGCCGAGTGGGTGCTGTCGTTGAAGGCGGCGGCGCCGCAGAAGGCCAGTTTCGGCGACACCTACTTGCAGGTTCAGCTCGACGACCCGTTCGGCTGCTTCGACGCCGCCGCTGCCGAGGCCGCCATCGGCGAACCCGCGATGACGCGCTACCGAAGCGCCATCGCCGAGCGCTGGCGGCAGGCCAAGGATGCCGTGCTGGCATTGAAGGCCGAGCATGCTGCCAAGGTCGCCAACCGCAAGGGGCGCGCTCCGGTCTATGAAAGGACATCCGAGCGCGACCTGAGCCTGTGGACCCTCGAGCGCCTGCATCTGGCGCAGTTGGAGGCCACCGGCCAGGTGGACGAGGCCCTGGCGGTGCTGCGCGAGGACTTGTCGGATGCGCACGCGCACAGCAAGGTGATCGGCTATCTGGAGGGTCACGGCCGCTTCCGTGAGGCGTTTGCCTGCGTATTTCAGCGATCGCGGACGGCTGTTTCAGTCGGATCGCGGACGGCGTTTCAGGCTGATCACGGACGAGCGCCGGGGGGCGCGCAAGCGAGGTGGTCAATGTAGCTCAATCGTCCGCGATCAGCCTGAAGCGCTGTGTCGCGAAGCGGTTGGTGGATGTGTTCGAGGCAGACATATCCACGGCGGCGGGCGTCGCTTGCGACGAACGCACGACGCGGTGGGTATGTCGTGTTCGGCGCCGAGGTGGTGGCGATGCTCGACGGTCATTTGTCTTCCTTGTGGTCGCGCAGCGATTTGCCCTTGAGCTCGATCTTGTGGCTGCTGTGCACGATGCGGTCGAGGATCGCGTCGGCGAGCGTGGGGTCGTCGAGGTAGGTGTGCCAGGCCTTCACCGGCAGCTGGCTGGTGATCAGCGTGGAGCGCGTGCCGACGCGGTCGTCGAGCAGCTCGAGCAGGTCGTTGCGCTCGGCAGCACCGATCGGAGAGATCGCAAAATCGTCGATCACGAGCAGATCCAGCTTGGCCAGCTGCGCCAGGCGCCGCGCGAAGCTGCCGTCGCCGTGGGCGACCTGCAGTTCGTCGAACAGCCGCGCGGCGCGCGTGTACAGCACCGAGAAGCCTGACCTTGCCGCCTGATGCGCCAGGGCGCACGCTAACCAAGTCTTGCCGCAGCCGGTGGCCCCGCGATCAGCACTTCTGCGCGTTGCGCAGCCAGTCGCCGCCGGCCAGCGCGGCCACCAGCGAGCGGTCCAGCGAGCGGCTGGCGCGCCAGTCGATGTCCTCGATGCAGGCGCCGCTGACCTTGAGCTTGGCGGCCTTGAGCAGGCGCTGCACGCGCCGGTTGTCGCGCCAGGCGATCTCGCGCTGCACCAGCAGCGTGAAGCGCTCATCGAAGCCGAGTGCGGTGGCGGCGGTGCTGGTGGCTTGCTCCTCGATGGCGTGCACCATGCCGTCCAGGCGCAGGCTGCGCAGTTGGGTGAGGGTGTGTTCGTTCAGCATCGGCGGGTCTCCTTCAGTGGTGGTGGTGGGAGGGGTCAGTGGTAGTAGTCGGGGCCGCGCACGTTCTCGTGCTCCGGCAGCGCGGTGGTCGTGGCGGGCAGCAGGTTGTGCTGGCGATCTAGCCCACTCTTGAGGATCGAGTTGACGCTGCGGAAGTTGGGTGAACGGATCGCCAGCGCCCGTGCGCAGGCCGCCTCGAGTCGGGCCGGGGTGTACTGGCGTGCCAGGCGCTTCAGACCCAGGCAGGCGCGGTAGCCCTGCTCCGGGTGCGGGCGGTGCTCGAGCTGCCAGGCGACCACCGCGGCGGTGCTCACGCCGATGCGCCGGCCCCAGTCGATGAGCTTGCCGGGCGTCCACTCCAGGTGCGCGCGGTGCGACGCCGGCATGTGCTCGGCAATGGTCGTGTGACCACCGCGCTTGTGGCTCAAGGCGTGGCAGGCCACGCGCTGGTTGGCCGCGAAGACCTCCACCAGGGTGTCGCTGACGCGCAGCTCGACCGGTGGTGCCCACGAGCCTGTGCGGCACGCTGTAGTAGTGGGCATCGAACTCGACGTGGTAGTCGATGTTGACCTTGGCGGACTTCCAGCGGCGATCTCGTAGCGCGTGGCCGGCAGCGGCTTGAGGGCCGGGGCGTCCAGCTGCTCGAAGGCGCTCGCCCGGCAGCCGGGGAGCTTCTTGAAGGGGCGCTGGTTCAGCTCGACCAGCAGCTCGGCGATGGCGCGGTTGAGCTCGGCCAGGCTGAAGAACCGGCGGTTGCGCAGGCGCGCCAGAATCCATCTCTGGACCAGGAGCACCGAAGCTTCAACTTTGGGTTTGTCGCGGGGACGACCTGGGCGCGCGGCCAGCAATGCGCACCCGTAATGCTCGGCGAATTCCTCGTAGGTGCGGTTGGGTTCGGGGTCGTAGCGGTCGGGGTACTTGATCAATGCGCGGGTCTGGTCGGGCACGATCAAGCGCGGCACGCCACCGAAGAACTCCAGGGCGCGCACCTGGGCGCCGATCCAGTCGGCGGTGGTCTGCCGCGCGGTGGCGCAGGCGTAGGTGTAGTTCGACGCCCCCAGCGTGGCCACGAAGATCTGCGCCGGGGTGATCTCGCCGGTGGCCGCGTCGATGACCGGCACGGTCTCGCCGGCGTAGTCGACGAACAGCTTCTCGCCGGCGAGGTGGACCTGGCGCATCGAGCGCTTCAGGCTCTGCGCCAACGCGCGGTACTTGATGCAAAAGCTCGTGTACCTGTAGGCCAGAGCGTTGTCGCGGGCGTACTCCTCCCACAGCAGCTGCAGCGTGACGCCGGCGCGCTTGAGCTCCTGGTGCACGAGCGCGAAGTCGGGGGCGAGCTGGTGGCTCGATCGCGGCACCGGCGGGCGGTACAGCCGGGCCTCGAGTTCGTCGTCGGTGAGCGTCTGGGCAAGCTCCCAGTCCACGCTCGGCCGCGCGGGCCAGCGACACGTACTTGCCCGCCGACTCTTGGAGATCTTCAGCGCGCGGCCAATCTCGTCGTAGCTCAGTCCAGCCTGCAGGTGCAGGCGCAATGCCTCTCGTGATTCGGCGCATGGTGACTCTGTTCGTGGGCATCGGCTCTTCCGCAAAAAACGGTGAGCCTAGGCCCGGTTCAAGAAATCACTTGCGCGTCCCCCCAATCGTCCACGATCAGGCTGAAACAGCGTCCGCGATCAGGCTGAAACGCCGTCCGCGATCACGCTGAAATGCCGTCCGCGATCAGCCTGAAATGCCGTCCGCGATGGCCTGAAATACGCAGCCCAGGCCGAGCAAAGCTGCAAGGTGTTCCCTGACGACTGGCGCCTGCAGGACGATCTCCTGCGCTGCTACGAGCGTGATGGCTGGACCGCAGAGGCGCTGGCGATGCGGCGTCAGCAGTTCGAGCGCAGCCCGGGCGTAGAGCGCTACCAGCTGGTGCTCAAGGCGGGCCTGGCGGCTGGCCAGGATGTGGTCGCGTTGAGGCAGTCGCTGATCGACTTCCTGGCAGGGCTGGAGTTGAGTGCGATGAATCGGCGGCCGTACTCGGCACGCTCTGGTTCTGCTTCGGTGCCGACTGGTGAGCGCGACGTGTCGCTGCGCGCCGAGGTCCTTTGTGCCGAGGGTCGTTGGAGCGAGGCCTGCGCGCTGGTGCAGCCACCGGCGGTGTGCCGTGACGGGGTGCTGAGCCAGATCGCGCAGCACCTGGCGCCCGAGCAGAGAGATCAGGCGCTGTCGCTGTTGCTGCGCGTGTTCAACAGCGCCATGCGGCGGTCCAGCAGCCCGTATCGCGACGAGCTGGCGATGGTCGAGGACATCGGTCGGCGGATGGACCCCGCTCGGCGCATCGCGTGGCTGGCACAACTGCGCACGGAGTTCAAGGCCAAGCGAAACTTCATTCGGGACTTGCCTGAGCGTTGAGCGCCGACCGCGAAGCCACCGTGCGCGAAGCTGGGACGAGGTGGTCAGTCCCCATGCGGGGGTCGCCTGGCGTTCACCCAGCTTGCTCGGGGAACACCAACCGGTAGCTCTTCAAGTCCTCCTCGAACGCATGGCACGCGGCCAGTCGAGCGCGGAGCTGATCACGCGGCACGCCATAGTCGAACGCGGCCGACCAGGACTGGATGCGTGTCATGGCGGCCACGAAAGGTTTCGCATCGGCGTTGTTGCTCAGAGCCTTCAGCGGCAGCAGGTAGTCCTCGCGGTAGACGGTCGGCACGATGATGCGGCTCAGGCCCGCGGCGCTCAGCACGCAGTTCATCGCCAGTCGCGCGGTGCGCCCGTTGCCGTCGATGAAGGGGTGCACCTCGCTGACGACGAACATCGTCATCAGTGCCCTCGCCAGGGGGTCCACCAGCGCCAGGATGCGCTCGAAGGCCTCACGCAAGGTGCCGGGCACCAGCTCGGGCAACACGAAGACCGTCGAGCCCGCCTGGTTGACCTGGTCCTTCCACTCGCCGGGCCTCTTGTCAGGCCGCTGCTGCATGACCTGCGCGTTCACGCTCTTGAGCCAGGCCAGGAATCCGTCGGCATCCTGTGCCGGTCGGTCGCGCCAGGGTGAGCGTGTCGCCGCCGCGAAAGTGCCGAGGATGTCGTGCGAGTCCGCGCTTCGGTTCTCGATGATCCGGCCGTCGAAGATGATGCTTTCGGCCTCGGCGACAGTGAATGTCGTGCCTTCGATGTAGTTGGAGAAGTACGATTCGAAGAAGGCGAAGTTCTCGCGCGCGAGACCGGCGGGGGCCGGGTCGGCGATGGCGGCAAACACCTCGCGGTTCAGTGCCGAGAAGAGCGTGTCGAACAGTTCGAGGCGACTCGGGTCGTACGGTCGGCCGGCGGCGCGCGACCAAATGGGACTGACGCGCCGACAGGTTGCGCGCAGCGTGCGTCCCCAGCAGCGCGCCGACGATGCCGTCCAGGCGCGCGAACTCAGTGGTCATGTCCAGCGAGCCGGCCAGGGTTCGACATGCATCGCGCAGATCGTTCAGCCTGTGCTCGCCGCGCAGGGCCAGCATCTTGTCGAGTTGCACCTCGACTTCCTGCTGAGGCAGCACGCGCTCGGACCAGCCACGGCCCCGACCCAGGTTCTCCAGGAACCGCCGGGGCTCGCTGGCCAGGAACAGCGAGCCGTAGGGCACATCCCGCGCGGCGCCATCGGTGACGGCTGGCGGTCCGGGCAGCACTTCCACGGTCAAGCCCGGCAGTTCCAGCGTCCGACGCGTCCTGCCGCGGGTGACAAGCAGCTTGCCGGCCTGAGGCCGGCCGTCGAACGCCGAGCGATGCGAGATCACTCCGCCGGGCAGCAGGTGGCCCACGATCGCTCGCCAATGGCGCAGGACGACCGATTCGGCAGGCGCGTCGAGATTGGACGTGTAGACGCCTGCATGGAGCTTGCGAAGGTGCCCGTCGGCAGCCAGGCGACGCACGCGCTTGGACTGAGCCTGGTCGGTGCCCTGACTGAACAGGATCTCTGGCAGCGTGTCCATGAACGAGGGGTTTATGGCCGTGGTTGCTGATTCAACGGTCCATAGAATGCCACATACGAGCCGCTTCTGTCCAAAAACTATCTATTTGTTATCTTCGACTATTGTCCGGATTCACCGCACTTCGCTCCTTGGATGAGCTCCCGCTGTCCACAAGGCAACGACTTGTTCTGGATTCCGTCCAGCTTGGCTTGGCTTGGTCATGTCGTTGCGTTGCCGATGTGCGGCGTCACCGAGTACTGTTTGGTATGAGTCATGTGATACCCAATGTGTTGGTTTGCGAGTATCCACGGGAACACTCTTTGAGTCTGAACATTGACACTGAAGTTCACTGTGTGTACTCTGATACCCGCAAAAAAAGATGACGGGTATCGAAATGCCAACCACGACGGCGCCTCCACTGGAGGTCACGGCAGCAGCACAGCAACTCGGCCAGAACATCCGCGTGGCGCGCATTCGCCGGCGCATGAGCCAGGAAGAACTCGCGCAGGCCTGCGGCATCACCCGCAAGACGCTCTATGCCCTGGAGAAGGGTGGCACCGCCAGCACCCTGGGCACCGTCTTCACGGTGCTCTGGAAGCTCGGGCTGCTCAGCACGGCAGCCGCCCTGGCCGACCCTGACACCGACGAGCATGGCCGCATCCTCGAAGCGGCGCGCCGGCCGCGGCGTGTGCGGCAGCCCGCGGCCGTCGACAACGACTTCTGATCATGGCCGGCGATGAACAGCTCTGCTACGTGTACGTCCAGCTCCCGGGCACCTTGGAGACGGTGCCCTGCGCGTCGCTGAAGGTGCGCAGCATCGGCGCCGGTGCCTACGAGGGCACGTTCACCTATGGCCGGCGCTACCTGGAACGGCCCGCCGTCGCGGCACTCGATCCGTACCACCTGCCGCTGTCGACAAGGCCGATGCGGTTCACGAAGCTGAAAGGCATTCCCGGTGCCGTGCGCGACGCCAGCCCTGACGCCTGGGGGCGTCGCGTGATCCAGGCCAAGCTGCAACGCCAGGAAGCCGACATCCAGGAGATCGAGTACCTGCTGAACGGCCCCGACGATGGCGCCGGCAACCTCAGCTTCGGGCGCAGCCCGCAACCGCCGGCACCCGGGCGACCCTTCAACCGCACGCATCAGCTCGCAGCGCTGATCGACGCGGCGCACAGGCTGGAGGAAGACGGCCGCCTGCCGCACGAAGTGCTTGAATCGCTCGAACCCGGCACCAGCATGGGCGGCGCCAGGCCCAAGGTCACGGTCGAGGACGAGCAAAAAATCTGGCTCGCGAAACTGCCCGAGCGCGGGGACCGGCACAACGTGCAGCGCATCGAGTACGCCACGCTCGAACTGGCGCGGGCCGCAGGGCTTCGTGTCTGCCAGGCCCGCCTCGAACGCGTCGGCTTCCGTGACGATATGTGCGACGTGCTCATGCTGGGACGCTTCGATCGCGAGTGGAACGTGCAGGCCAAGACGTACGTGCGCCACGGCCTCGTGTCGGGGTTGACGGTGCTCGACGCCGAGGACGGCTACCCTCGGGCGTGAGCGCTGGTCCTATCCGCTGCTCGCCGATGAGCTTCGCCGCTGGTCGGTCAAACCCGCCGAGGACCGCCGCGAGCTGTACCGGCGCATGGTCTTCAATGCGATGGTCACCAACAACGACGACCACCCCCGCAACCACGCGCTGCTGCACACCACCGCCGGCTGGCGCTTGAGCCCGGCCTACGACATCCTGCCGGTGGCGATGGTGTCCGTCGAACGCCGGGACCTGGCGCTGGAGGTCGGCCGGTTCGGCCGGGCCGCCAGCCTCTACAACCTGCTGTCGCAGTGCGAAGCCTTTGGGCTGGGCGAGGAAGAGGCGCGGTCGCTGATCGACGGCATGTTGGCCGTCGTGCATGGATGGCGAGAGTTCTTCACCGAGCGTGGTGTCGATGCGACGGGGCATCGAGATGCTGGAGCAGGCGATGCTGCCGGAATGCTTTTTCCGACGGGAGCCACCTGAGGCCGTATGAAGGCCGAGGTCGGCACAAGGGCGTGACTGGACTGGGCGCGCCCTGAGCGACGCTGCCGGTCAGCGCAAGCTTGAAACCTTTGTGGCTGCGACCTGCTTCATCTGCTCGCGCAGCGCTTTCCGGCCCGCGCTGTTTGTCGCGCGCCAAGCCTTCAACGCAAGGTCCAGGAAGGCTTTCTCGGCAGGCGCCACCGAGTCGCTCTCGCGAGCTTCGTCGAGCCACCCCGCCGGCTTGCCATGGTGCTGTTCGATCTGCCGGGCCAACTTGTCGCCGATGGGCCGCGACGACTTGATCTGGCTCCACATGCTGGGCGAGATTTCCAACGTCGCCGCGAACATCTGCTCCAGCCCCTTGGGAGGAGCCCCGGAGGCGAGTGCCTTCTCTGCGTAGGCCTGGAAGAGCGCCAGTGCGTTCTGTCTTCTGGTGATGGTCGTGTTGGCCACTTGTTGTGCGCGCGATGCAACGAGTTCAAACAACATTCTCGCAGGGGGTTGACGGCACAGTAAAGACTATTTACAGTCCGCCTCCTCTGCTCATCGAGCACCACTTTTCTCAGGAAGCTTCATCGTGAAATCCAGGCACGTCATCAGAACCAACCGACCCATGAAGGGTCTGGTCGCGTTCGTGCGTGCCGCGGCGATGGAGTCGCTGGGCGCATGCGGCGCCGCCTTGCACCAGGCCTTCCCGACAAGCCATTGGCAGCTTGATCGGAACGAGGACTCAGTGCATCCGGGAGAGGGAAGCGCATAGACGCGCACCCTCCAAGCTCTGTTTGCAGAGGCCCGGATTCCGAAAGGATCCGGGCCTTTTTCATTCTTCGACCTCAACCGGCCTGCGCATCGGCACAGGCCCGCGATCGATGGATCGCACCACCGGCGACGGTGGACGCTCTTTAACAACTTGCCGCAAGTCGACCTCGGTACTGGCCGATGGTTCGTCTTGCATCTTTGCGGATGTAGCTCAGCAGGCAGAGCGCGACCACGCCATGGTCGAGGCCACGAGTTCGAGACTCGTCATCCCCGCTCCACTTCGGGTGTGTCCTTTCACTCCGTGGCCGCGTGACATGGTGTTGGCGGTACGGGATGTGCGCGACCCTTGGCCAGGCCACGTGCAGCGAGACACCACATCCGACGGGATGCTCGCGTTTGGGCACAGCCGAAGTGGATTCTTTCGCCCTTGTAGCTCAGTTGGAAGAGCCGCCGCCTTGTAAGTGGCAGGTCGCGCGTTCGAATCGTCGCCGAGGGCA
>CAWFCV010000004.1:0-395291 GCA_963814435.1 uncultured beta proteobacterium | reverse complement strand
GGCCAGAAAGCCTGAGGAGAACAGCCATGACGATCGCTCTTTCCCGTCGCGAGTTCCTCAAGGTTTCCACGGCGCTCGCCGGCGGCCTCGCGCTCGAGTTCTGGTTCCCGGTCGCGTCCGCGGCCACCGACGGCGCAGCGGCCACCGAAGTCAACGCCTGGATCGTCATCCATCCCGACGACCGCGTCGTCATTCGCATCGCCCGCTCCGAGATGGGGCAGGGCACCTATACCGCGCTCGCCCAGCTCGTCGCCGAGGAGCTCGACTGCGACTGGGCGAAAGTGAGCGCGGAGTTCGCCTCGCCCAACGAGCACATCCGGCGCAACCGCATCTGGGGCTCGATGTCCACCGGCGGCAGCCAGGGCGTGCGCTCGTCGCAGGACTACGTGCGCAAGGCGGGCGCCAGCGCGCGCGAGATGCTGGTCGCGGCGGCGGCGGCGCAGTGGAAGGTTGCCCGCCGCGGAGTGCACGGTCGGCGAGCGGCATCATCTCGCACGGGCCGACCGGCCGGAAGCTTCGCTACGGGAGGTGGCCGCCGCCGCGGCCAAGCTCGACGCCGCCGAAGGACGTGACGCTGCGCGATCCCAGGGACTGGAAGATCGCCGGCAAGCCGCTGCACCGCCTCGACATTCCCGACAAGGTGCGGGGCAAGCCGGTCTTCGGCGTCGACGTCACGCTGCCCGGAATGCTGCACGCCTCGATCGCGCAATGCCCGGTGTTCGGCGGCAAGGTGGCGAGCCTCGATGCGGCGCGGCGCTGGAACGATGCGCGGCGTGAAGAAGGTCGTGCGCGAGGAGGACTTCGTCGCCGTCGTCGCCGACAACTGGTGGCGCGCCAACGAGGCGTTGAAGAAGGTGAAGAGTCGAGTGGGACAGCGGCCGGCAACGGCAAGGCCGACAACCGAGACCATCGCGGCGATGCTGCGCGAAGGGCCTCGCCGACGCGAAGCTGCCGCAGGCGCGCAAGCTGGGGGACACGCAGGCGGGATTCGCCGCCGCGGCGAAGGTGGTCGAGGCCGAATACCAGTCGCCGTACCTCAACCACGCGACGATGGAGCCGCAGACGTGCACCGCGTGGCTCAAGCCGGACGGCTTCCTGGAGGTGTGGACGTCGACGCAGAACGGCGAGGCGTCGATGGCGGCCGCGGCGGAGACGGCCGGCCTGCCGCTCGAGAAGGTCGAGGTGCACAAGATGATGCTGGGCGGCGGTTTCGGCCGCCGCGGCGGCCCGCAGGACTTCGTGCGGCAGGGCGTGGCGATCGCCAAGGCGATGCCCGGCGTGCCGGTGAAGATGATGTGGTCGCGCGAAGAGGACATGCAGCACGGCTTCTACCGCCCCGCGAGCATCGTGCGGATGAAGGCCGGCCTCGACGCGCAGGGCAAGGTGATCGCGATGCACACGACGATCGCCTGCCCGTCGATCCTGCAAGGTCCTGATGCCGAATGCGCCGATCAAGGACGGCATCGACTTCACCGCGGTGCGCACCTTCAGCGACATGCCCTACGACGGTCGCGAACCAGCAGGTCGACTACGCGATGCGCAACGGCCACGTGCCGGTCGGCTTCTGGCGCGCGCCGGGCCAGCAGAACGGCTTCTACCGCGAGTGCTTCATCGACGAGCTGGCGGCCGCCGCGGGCAAGGACCCGGTCGAATTCCGCCTGGCGATGCTGAAGGAGGGCGACAAGAACCGCCTGGTGCTCGAGGCCGCGGCGAAGGCCGCGGGCTGGGGGACGCCGCTGCCGGCGGGCGTGCACCGCGGCGTCGCGGTCGCCGACGGCTTCGGCAGTTACGCCGCCATGGTGGCGGAGGTGTCGGTGAGCGCGGCGGGCGAGCTCAAGGTGCATCGCATCGTCGTCGCCATCGACTCGGGCTACGTCGTGAATCCCGACACCTGCCGCGCGCAGGCCGAGAGCAACGTCGTGTTCGGCCTCGGCAGCATCCTGCTACCAGGAGAACAACGTGAAGGACGGGCGCATCGTGGAATCCAACTTCCACGACTTCCCGCTGCCGCGGATCGCCGAGATGCCGAAGGTCGAGACCGTGCTCGTGCCCACCGGCGGGTTCTGGGGTGGGCACGGCGAACCGGGCATCCTTCCGCTGGCGCCTGCCGTGTGCAACGCGGTCTTCGCCGCCACCGGCAAGCGCGTCCGCTCGCTGCCGCTCAAGCACCACGACCTGCGCAGGGCTTGAGTGCTCGTCGTCACCGCACGCTTCCTCGACCGACACCAGGCGGTCGCGCGCTCGGGTGGACCGACAGGTACGCCTCACAACGGCCACTTCGGTCGCCGGATCTTGCGGTACGGCAGGCTGCGCAGGTCGCTGGTCACCACGCCGGGCGATTTGGCGTAGATGACGTGCCGGGCGATCTTGGCGTATGACGCATAGAAGTGCTGCGACGATTTGACGACGACGATGCGCTTCGTCGCCGGGTCGCAGCCGAGCTGCGTGAACAGGTCGGTGTCCATCGCCTGGCTGCGCACGGTGATCAGCACGATCTGAACACCTTTCGAGATTGTGCCCCCAAGCTCACTGCGTTCGCTGTTCCACGACCGGGCTTGCATGCCCGGCCGGTTCGGCAGGCGCTCGCCAGCACGCGGGTGCTGGCGAGCGTCCGGCCTCACCCCCGAGGGGGCGCTCAGTCGGCTTGGGAGCGGCCCGGCGCCGACTGCCTCCACCAACGCGCAATCGCCCAGCGGCTGCATCGCACCGCCCAGGCCCGTCATCTGCATCTCGCGCTTCAGCGCCTTCACGGTACACAACAGGTCCATCGGCTCGCCGGAAAGCGGCCCGATCTTGCCGCCGATGCGCATCGGCAATGTGGCGCCGACGCCGGCCTCGAACGCGATGCGCACGGCCACCGGGTCCCACAACGGGCCGAGTGCCGCATCCGTGATGCCGCGCTCGACGATGCGCCGCAGGATGAAGGTGCTGTCGCCCGGCGCGCCGCCGCCCGGGTTGTCGGCGCCGTCGGCGATCACCACCGGGCCAGCGGGCACCGCCAGCGCCTCGTCGAGCGCCTCGTCGATGCCGGGCGATGGCGCATCCAACGCATCGCGCATCCCGATCAGCTCGTCGGCCAACTGGCGCGCCAGGCGTTGCGCCTTCGCCGCGTCGCCATCCGCATACACCAGCACCTTGGTGCCCATGTCGGGCACGTCGCCCCACGGAAAACCGTGCGCGATCGAGATCGAAAGGATGCCGTTCTTGCCTTCGAGCGACTGAATCTTGTCGACGAAGTCGCGCGCCGGCTGGCGCGTGGTGTGCACCATCGCGATCATCTCGCAGTCGACCACCGCGGCCACGGGCTTGATCTTGCCGGCGGCGATCGCCGCGCACAGGTCCACCAGCTCGTGCGCGCGCGCCAGGATGTCGGTGTGCGGATACTCCTTGAAGGCGATCAGCAGGTCGGCGTGGCGCACCTTGGCGTCGGTGAGGTGGTGGTGCGGGTCGAGCTCGGCGCCGACCACCACGCCAGGCCCGACGATCGCGCGCACGCGCTGCAGCAGATCGCCTTCGCAATCGTCGGTGCCATCGGCCACCATCGCGCCGTGCAGGCCGAGCAGCACCATGTCCACCGGCATCGCGGCGCGCAGGTCGGCCAGCAGCTCGTCGCGCAGCGTCTCGTAGGCCACGCGCGTCGTCGTGCCGCTCGGCTGCGCCATCGCCACCATGCCTTCGATCACGTGCCAGCCGAGCGCGGGTGCGCGCTCGCGCAGCGCCCACAGCGGCGCGGCAAAGAAGGTCAGCTGGTCCGGGTGCTGCCCGGCCGGAAAGTAGCCGCGCTCCTGGTACGAGGCCAGCCCGGTGGGCATCGGCGCAAAGGTGTTGGTCTCGGTGGCGAGCGTGGCGGTGAAGACGCGCATGGCGGCGTTGAGCTCCGATTGCGGGTTGATGCGAACGGCGCGGCGGTCGTCGCGTGGGCATACTGCCACGAGCGACGCGCCCGCCGCCTCGGGGTATGGCCGGGCCGCCGCACCGACCGGGAGCGCGCATGAAGATCGTCATCGCCCAGATGAAGCACGAGACCAACACCTACTCGCCGGTGCCCACGCCGCTGGCGCGCTTTGCGCTCGGCGGCGAGGTGCCGCCGTCGGGTCGCGACGCCTACGCGGCCTACCAGGGCACCGGCTCGGCGATCGGCGCGTTCATCGAGCTCGCCGAGAGCGTGCAGGCGCGCAGATCGAGATCCCGATCGCCGCCAGCGCCTGGCCGAGCGGCCCGGTCGAGGACGGCGCCTACGAGTTCATCTGCAAGCAGCATCTGCGACGCCGTGGCCGCCGGCTGCGACGCCGTGCTGCTCGACCTGCACGGCGCGATGGTGACGCAGACCCACGAGGACGGCGAAGGCGAGCTGCTGCGCCGGCTGCGCGCGATCAACGCAGACCGTGCCGATCGGCGTGGCGCTGGACATGCACACCAACTTCTACCCCGCGATCGCCGAGCACGCCACGGCCATTGCCGGCTACCAGACCTACCCGCACGTCGACATGTACGAGACCGGCCAGCGCGCCGGCCGCGCGATCCTGAAGCGGCTGTCCGGCAAGGCCAGGCCCGCGATGGCCTGGGGCAACCGGCCGATGCTGCCGCATGTGATGCGCCAGGGCAGCGACGATTCGCCGAATCGCGAGCTGCAGCTGCGCTGCCGCGAGATGGAGCGCGACGGCGCGCTGTGCGCGTCGGTGTTCGTCGGCTTTCCGAACGCCGACATCACCAACGCCGGCCTGTCGGCGGTGGTCGTGACCGACGGCGACGCCGCGCTCGCCCGCCGCTGGTGCGACGAGCTGCTGGAGATGGCGTGGGCCAAGCGCGCCGACTTCGTCTACCGCATCGAGCCGTTGCCTGAGTCGATGGCGCGCGCCAGGACGCTGGCCGATGCCAACGACGGCAAGACCGGGCCGATCGTGCTGCTGGACCACAGCGACAACTGCGCCTCCGGCGGCACGATGGACACGATGACCGTGCTCGGCGCGATGCTCGATGCCGGCCTCACCGATGCCGCTGCGTTCGCGATCTTCGATCCGGCCGCGGTGCAGCAGATGATCCGCGCCGGCGTCGGCGCCGACCGTCACGCTGCCGCTCGGCGGCAAGCTCGACATGCCGTCGATCGGGCTGAAGGGCGAACCGCGCACCGTGACCGGCCGCGTGAGGCTGATCAGCGACGGGGTCTACCGGAACTACGGACCGATGGCGCGCGGCGAGACCAACCACATGGGCCCGACCGTGGTGCTGGCGGTCGACGGCATCGAGATCGTCGTGATCTCCAACCACGTCGAGCCACACGACCTGGCGGCGTTCGCCACTGTGGGCATCGCGCCGGAGCGCAAGAAGTACCTGATGCTGAAGAGCCGCGTGCACTGGCGTGCCGGCTTGCGCACGCTGGCGCGCGGGGTCGTCGAATGCGCCGGCACGGGGGTGTGCACGTCGGACTACGCGCTGCTGAACTTCAAGCATGTGCGGCGGCCGATCTATCCGCTCGATCCCCTCTGAACTAGAACATCGTGTTGCCGTTGGCGGACTGCGCGGGCACGACCTGCAGAACGTCCCAGTGTTCGACAATCTTGCCGGCGTCGTCGAAGCGGAAGATGTCGATGCCTGCCCAATGCCGGTTCGCATCGGTGGGCCACTCCTGGTGGCAATGCAGCACCACCAGGTCTGCCTGCGCCACGCACCGTTTGAACTGCACATGCTTGCCCGGGTACTCCTGGGCCATGCGCTCGAAATACTCGATGAAGGCCTGCTTGCCGTCCGCGACGTGCGGGTTGTGCTGGGTGTAGGTGTCGCCGGCGTAGCGCTCGATCGCTTCGGCGGGACGACACAGGTTGAACATCAGGTCGTAGAACGCCATCGCGTTGTGCTTGTTGCGTTCGAGCGATTCAGCCATTGCGGGTCTCCAGGAAGTGCCGCGCATCGGTGCTCAACCCCTGAACCCCTTGTCCTTCAGCAACTCGGGCACCGCGTGCCGAAGGTGCAGCGACATGCCGAGGGCCGCCATGTGGTTGCTGTTGCGGCCCAGGATCTGCTGCGACAGGGGCAGGAACACGCCTTCCTCGTACCGCGCATGTGCCAGGTAGTCGGTGACCAGCGCGGTCACCGCGGCACCGTCGAGGTCGGCATCGCCGCCCTTGGCGACGGCCTTCAACGCCCGCTCGAGCCCCGACCAGGCGGCCTCGATCTGCCGGTGCTCCTGCGTGAGCCGGTCGACGATCACCTGCACGTTGTCGCGCTCCTCGCCTTTGCGCGCGCTGGCCAGCACGGCCGGGAACAGCTCGCGCTCCTCTTCGGCATGGTGTTCGTGGACCACGTTCTTGAAGAACGTCAGCGTCTCGTCGGCGATCTGCCTGGCCTGGCGTGCCGGCTCGAGCAGCGCCGGCAGGCGGGCGAGTTGCTGCAGATGCGACACGATGCCCACATGGCAGTCGGCGAAACTCTGAATCGGTGCGCTGTCCGGCGCGGCGGGGGTGCCACTCATGGGGTTGCTCCTGGCGGTGCTGGCATGCGACGGGGATGCTCAGGCCGTGCGACTGTAGCGGCAATGCTTCACCGGCGGCGGGTTCCAGAGGTCGGTGGTGGCGATGGTGTGCGTGCTGTGCTTTCAGGAGTTCAGTCGCGGACTTCGAACACGCCCAGCTTGGTGTGCAGCGGGGTTTCGTCGGCGATGAACAGGAAGGCCGGCGCCTTGGTGGAGGTGTTGGCCAGCGTCACCGCGGTGTAGCCCGGTGCGCAGCAGGTGTCGGCCTCGGCGAGCGTGAAGCGCTGGTCCTCCACCTGCACGCCGGCGCCACCTTCGATCAGGTGGAACACCATCGCCGGGCTGCGCGCCGGCAGGCGCAGCGTCTGCCCCGGCCGCAGCATCAGCGCATAGAAGCCGAGGATGTTCTCGGCATGCGCGCCGGTCTCGGGGTTGGCGTAGGTGAGCTGCACGGCCTGCAGGTCCGGCTGGTCGGCGGCCAGCGACTCGAGCGCCGCGCGGGCGTCGGCCCAGGGGTAGCGCAGCATCGGGTAGGCCTTGCGCGAGCGCTCGAACACCGGCGTCGGCACCAGGCCGCCGCGCGCATAGGCTCGTTCACCGTGCGCGGGCAGCACCTTCTGGCGGCCGCCGTCGATGTGGTAGCTGGCCTCCATGTAGTACACCAGCGGCAGGTCGAGCACGTCGAGCCAGACCACCGGCTCGTTGCCGTCGTGACCATGCTCGTGCCACAGGCCGGTCGGCGTGAGGATCAGGTCGCCGCGCCGCATCATGCACTTCTCGCCGTCGACGGTGCTCCACGCGCCCTCGCCTTCGACGACCATGCGCACCGCGTTGGGCGTGTGGCGGTGCGACGGCGCCCATTCGCCGGGCAGCAGCAGCTGCATGCCCAGGTACATCGCCGCACTGGCCTGCATCTTGTCCAGGCCGTGGCCGGGGTTGGCCAGCACCAGCACGCGGCGCTCGGCCTTCTCGATCGGCGTCAGCTCGCCGGCCTTCAGCAGCAGCGGCCGGATGACCGCGTAGGGCCAATGCGTGGCACGCGTGTTGAGGATCGGTTTGCCCGGCGGCAGCACGCCGCGCAGGCTGGGCCACAGCGGCACCAGGTTCTGCGCCGCGCAGCGCAGCAACATAGTCGGCGGGCAAGTCTTCGAGGCGTCCCAATTCGGTCATGTGCGGTTCTCCAATCTCAATCCAGCGAATACCGCGGATCCGGCTTCGCCGGCGCTGGTGTTGTTGCCCCTCGGGGGAGCGGCCACAGGCCGCTCGGGGGTGGGTCAATGGATGCAGCTCTCGACCTTCCAGCCGTACAGCCACTCCATCGCGTCGTAGAAGCGTTCGGGCGAGCGGCCCTTCCACAGGTCGTTGCGCACCAGTCGCTCGACGCCCTTGGCGTGGAAGATGCGGCCCATCTCGCGCGCCGACAGCACGATGCGCGCGGTGCGCGCCACGCGCGAGCGCTGGTAGAGCTCGAAGGCCTTGTGCGAAATCGTTGCCGGTCACGCGCAGCGCCTCGCCCAGCGTGACGGCGTCTTCCATCGCCATGCAGGCGCCCTGCGCCAGGTATTGCAGCGTCGGGTGGGCGGCGTCGCCCAGCAGCGTGGCGCGGCCGTAGTTCCATTGGCCGATCGGCTCGCGGTCGGCGGTGGCCCAGCGCTTCCAGTCCTTCGGCAGGTCGATCAGCTGGCGCGCGCGCGGGCAGATGCCTTCGAAGTAGCTCTGCACCTCGTCGCGGCTGCCTTCGCGCACGCTCCACTCCTCCTTCTCGCGGCTGTGGAAGGTGACGACCACGTTGTACTGCTCGCCGCCGCGCAGCGGGTAGTGCACCAGGTGGCAGTTCGGGCCGACCCAGATCGCTGGCCGCGTTCCACTGCAGGTCCGTCGGGAAGTCCTTCTTGTCGACCACCGCGCGGTAGACCACGTGGCCCGAGACGCGCGCCTCGTCGCCCACGTACTGCCGGCGCACCGCCGACTTCACGCCGTCGGCGCCGATCAGCGCCACGCCGCGGTGGCGCGCCGCCCTGGGCGTCGAACACCGTGACGCCGCCGTCGTCCTGCTCGACGCGCTGCACCTGCGTCGAGGTCAGCACCTCGATGCGGCGCGTGGCCTGCGCACCTTCGAGCAGCGAGCCGTGCACGTCGGCGCGGTGGATCACCGCGTACGGGTTGCCGAAGCGCTGGCGGAACGCCTCGCCGGTGGGGATGCGGCCGACCAGCGTCTCGTCGAGCGCGTCGTGCATCACCATCTCGTCGGTGTAGACCGCGCGGCCGCGCGCGATCTCGCCGATGCCCAGCGCGTCGAACGCGGCAAAGGCGTTGGGCCCGAGCTGGATGCCGGCGCCGATTTCGCCGAGCTGCGGCGCCTGCTCGAGCACCTTGACCGCGAAGCCCTGGCGCACGAGCGCCAGCGCCGCCGCGATGCCGCCGATGCCGCCACCCGCGACCAACACCGGTAGGGCGGACTGTGTTGCGTTCATTCGCGCTTCCTCGAGCCAATGGATGCCGATGATAAGTACAGCCGGGCGAACGCGCCGGCCCGGTCGGGCGCCGGCGCGCGGCACCGGACTTCAGGGTAAACGCGAAAGGCGGAACGCCGGGTTCCGCTGATCGAGGCCCTAGCATCCGGGGCCAACCGGATCGATTCGTTCCATCTGCCTGAGCGCGTGAACCTGCCCCCGCCACACCAACGCGTCGCCGTGTGCGCATGAGCGACGAGTACGACTACATCGTCGTCGGCGCCGGCTCGGCCGGTTGCGTGCTCGCCGCGCGGCTGAGCGAAGACCCGGCCACGCGCGTGCTGCTGCTCGAGGCCGGCCCGCCGGACCGCTCGATCGTGGATCCACCTGCCGATCGGCTACGGCAAGACGATGTGGAGCCCCACCTACAACTGGTGCTTCGAGACCGAGCCCGAGCCGCAGATGAACGGCCGGCGTGTGTACTGGCCGCGCGGCAAGACGCTCGGCGGCTCGAGCTCGATCAACGGGCTGATCTACATCCGCGGCCAGCGCGAGGACTACGACCACTGGGCCGCGCTCGGCAACGCCGGCTGGAGCTACGACGACGTGCTGCCCTACTTCAAGCGCTGCGAGCACAACCAGCGCGGCGCCGGTGCGCATCACGGCGGCGACGGCCCGTTGAAAGTGTCGGACATCGGCGCGCGCCACGAACTGATCGAGGCCTTCATCGCCGGCGCCGGGCAGCTCGGCGTGCCGCGCAACGACGACTTCAACGGCGCGCGGCAGGAAGGCGCCGGCTACTACCAGCTCAACACCTGGAAAGGCTGGCGCTGCAGCAGCGCGAAGGCCTACCTCGCGCCGGCGCGGGCACGGCCGAACCTGCGCGTGGTGACCGGGCGCACGCCACCGCGATCGACTTCGACGGCCGGCGCGCGGTCGGCGTGCGCTATCGCCAGGGCGGCGCAGACCACCAGGCGACGTTGCCGCGCCGAGGTGCTGCTGGCCGCCGGCGCGATCCAGTCGCCGCAGCTGCTGCAGCTGTCGGGCGTGGGGCCGGCGCCGCTGCTGCAGCCAGCATGGCATCGCCGTGCGCCATCGGCTGCCCGGCGTCGGCGAGAACCTGCAGGACCACCTGCAGATCCGCCTGATCTACGAATGCAGCAAGCCGATCACCACCAACGACCAGCTCAACTCGTGGCTCGGCCGGCTGTTGATCGGTGCGCAGTGGCTGTTCAGGCGCAGCGGCCCGTTGGCCGTCGGCATCAACCAGGGCGGCTGCTTCATGCGCGCGCTGCCGCAATCCAGCACACCGGACATCCAGTTCCACGTCGCCACGCTGTCGGCCGACATGGCCGGCGGCAAGGTGCATCCGTTCTCCGGTTTCACGATGTCGGTGTGCCAGCTGCGGCCCGAATCGCGCGGGCACGTGCGCATCCGCTCGGCCGACCCATTCGAGGCGCCGGCGATGCAGCCGAACTACCTGTCCACCGAACACGACCGTCACACCGCGGTGGCCGCGGTGAAGGCAGCGCGCGCGATCGCTGCGGCGCCGGCGATGCGGCCCTATGTGATGCGCGAGGTCAAACCCGGCGCCCAGGCGCGGCGACGACGCCGCGCTGCTCGAGTTCTGCCGCGACGCCGGCGCCACGATCTTTCACCCCAGCGGCACCTGCCGCATGGGCCATGATGCGGACGCCGTGGTCGATGCGCGGCTGCGCGTGCAGGGGTTGCAAGGCTTGCGGGTGATCGACTGTTCGGTGATGCCCACGCTGGTGTCGGGCAACACCCATGCGCCGGTGGTGATGATCGCGGAGAAGGCGGTCGACCTGATCCGCGACGACGCGCGCCGGCGATGAACGGGTTCAAGGGCGGGACCGGGCACGGCCCCATGGGTAACATGATCGCGAAGGAGACAGCAATGAGTTCACTGAAGAGTCCGAACCGGCGCCTGGCGCTGGGCGCCGGCGCCGCGGCGCTGGCATCCACCGGCGCGCTGGTGTCGGCGCCGGTGATCGCGCAGGGCGTCACGCGGCTGAAGATCCAGACCGCGGTGCCGAGTTCGAGCATCTATTTCGATCTGATGAAGCGCCTGGGCGACCGCGTCGACAAGATGTCCAACGGGCGCCTGAAGATGGAGATGCTGCCCGACGGCGCGGTGGTCGCCGCGTTCGAGATCGTCGACGCGGTCGACAAGGGCGTGGTCGACGGCGGCTATGCGTGGACGCACTACTGGTCGGGCAAGAACACCGCGGCCGGCCTGTTCAGCAACCCGGCGGCGGGCGGCGGCACCGGCATGGACCAGCTGTCGCACGTGGCGTGGCTGTTCCAGGGCGGCGGCTACGCGCTGTACAAGAAATTCTTCTCCGACGCGCTGAAGCTCAACATCGAGCCCTTCATGGTGCAGCCGATGGGGCCCGACCCGCTGGGCTGGTTCAAGAACCCGATCGCCTCGCTCGAGGACATGAAGAAGCTCAAGTACCGCTCGCCGCCGGGGCTGGTGGGCGAGATCTTCAAGGAGATGGGCATCAACGCGGTGGCCATGCCCGGCGGCGAGATCGTGCCGGCGGCGCAGCGCGGCGTGCTCGACGCGGCCGAGTGGATCGGCCCGGCCGACGACATGGCACTCGGCTTCCACAACGTGTTCAAGCACTACTACCTGCAGGGCCTGCACCAGAGCACCGACGTCGGCGAGATGCTGATCAACAAGACGGCGTGGAACAAGCTCCGCGCCGACCTGAAGGCGATCGTCGAGGCCGCCGCGATGGCGACGATGACCGAGACCTACACCTACAACGTGTTCCGCAACGCCCAGGCGCTGCAGATCCTGCAGACGCAGCACAAGGTGAACGTGCACGACACGCCGAAGGACATCTTCCCGGCGTTCATCAAGGCCACCAACCTGATCTACGACCGCGAGGCGTCGAAGAACCCGTTCTTCAAGGAGGCGCTCGATTCGCAGCGCACGTTTGCCAAGCTGGTGGTGCCGTACTGGAACAAGATCAACGGCCTGTACTTCCAGCTCGGCATGGATTCGCCGAACGCGAAGTAGCCGGTTCGCGCCGGCGCGCGGCCCGCGCAGGGCCGCGCGCGCTGGTTGACTTGCGGGAAACCCATGACCGAACCCTTCCCACCGCTGATGCGCGTCGCGCGCCAGCTCGACCGGCTGGCCGCGGGCTCGGGCCGGGTGATCGCCTGGCTGATCGTGCCGATGGTGCTGTCGCTGTGCTACGAAGTCGTGTCGCGCTATGTCTTCAATGCGCCCACGCAGTGGGCCTACGACATGACCTTCATGCTGTACGGCAGCTTCTTCATGCTCGGCGCCGCCTACACGCTGCAGCGCAAAGGCCATGTGCGCACCGACTCGCTGTACGCCGGCTGGTCGCCGCGCCGCCAGGCGCTGGTCGACCTGGCCGGCCACCTGCTGATGCTGCTGCCGTTCGCCGGCGTGTTCGTGTTCGTCGGCTGGGGCTACTTCGTCAAGGCCTACACCACGAACGAAACCTTCGTCAGCAGCTCGTGGCAGCCGATCACCTGGCCGTTCAAGCTGGCGATGCCGGTGGCCGGCGTGCTGCTGCTGATCCAGGGCGTCAGCGAGTGC
Source organism: uncultured beta proteobacterium (assembly GCA_963814435.1). Classification (GTDB taxonomy): domain Bacteria; phylum Pseudomonadota; class Gammaproteobacteria; order Burkholderiales; family Burkholderiaceae_C; genus JAEUPI01. The sequence goes on along the minus strand of CAWFCV010000004.1, from coordinate 382,771 downwards.
CTCAAGTGCTTCGAGACGCTGCGCAGCGGGCAATGGCCCGATGAGCGCGCGCTGGCGACGGAACATACGTCATGAGCAACGAGGTGCTGGGCCTCGTCGCCCTTGGCGTGCTGTTCGCCGTGATCTTCGTCGGCTACCCGATCGCCTTCACGCTCGGCGCGGTGGCGCTGGGCACCGGCTTCATCGCGCTCGGGCCCGGTGGTGTTCGACCTGGCGGTGCTGCAGACCTACTCGGTGATGAAGGACACCGTGCTCGCGGCGATTCCGTTCTTCCTGTTCATGGGCTTCCTGCTCGAGCAGTCGGGCATCATGGAGCGGCTGTTCAACGGCATCCAGCAGTTGCTGGCGGGGCTGAACGGGTCGCTGTACCTCGCGGTGCTGATCACCGCGACGATCTTCGCCGCGGCGACCGGCATCGTCGGCTCATCGGTCACGCTGCTCGGCGTGATGGCAGGCCCGTCGATGATCAAGATCGGCTACGACGTCAAGATGTCGGCCGGCGCCATCACCGCCGGCGGCACGCTGGGCATCCTGATCCCACCGTCGGTGATGCTGATCGTGATGGGCCCGGTGGTCGGCGTGCCGGCCACCGACCTGTTCGCCGCCGCGGTGCTGCCGGGGCTGCTGCTGTCGGGCATCTTCATCGCGTGGACGCTGCTGCGCTGCTGGCACAACCCCCAGCTCGGGCCGGCGCTGCCGCCGGAGATGCGCCCCACCTCGCTCGGCCCGGTGATCGCCGACCTGGCGATCGGCGTGCTGCCGGTGGTGCTGGTGATCCTGTCGACGCTGGGGGTGATCCTCGCCGGCATCGCCACACCCACCGACGCCGGCGCAGTGGGTTGCTTTGCCACCTTCGTGCTGGTGGTCGGCGCGCGCCGCCTCACCTGGCCCAAGCTGCGCAGTTCGATGATGGCCACGCTCGAAATCTCGAGCATGATCCTGCTGCTCGTGACGGCGTCGAACCTGTTCGGCGCGGTGTTCTCGCGCCTGGGCAGTGCCGACTTCCTGGCGCAGATGCTCACCAGCCTGTCGCTGCCGCCGATGGTGATGCTGGTGGTGATCCTGGCGCTGATCTTCGTGCTCGGCTGGCCGCTGGAGTGGGTGCCGATCGTGCTGATCGTCGTGCCGATCGTGCTGCCGATCGTGCAGGCCGCGAACATCGACCTGATCTGGTTCTGCACGCTGGTGGCGGTGACGCTGCAGACGGCGTGGCTGAGCCCGCCGGTGGCGCTGTCGGCGTACTTCCTCAAGGGCGTGGTGCCGCAGTGGGAGATGCGCGACATCTACGCCGGCATGGTGCAGTTCATGATCCTTCAGCTCGTGGGCGTCGCTCTCGTGCTGATCTTCCCGAAGCTCGCGACCTGGCTGCCGAGCATCAACTGAGCTTTTGTGTCAGGCTCGACCCTCGGGCAGGCTCCGAACCGCATCATCGACAGGAGACGACGACATGAACAAGCTCGACGGCAAGGTGGCCTGGATTACCGGCGCGGGCACCGGGATCGGTCTGGCCGGTGCGCAGGCGCTGGCGCGCGCCGGCGCCATCGTGGTGATGTCGGGGCGCCGCGAATCGGTGCTGGCGAAGGAGGCGGAAACGATCCGCATCGATGGCGGCCGGGCCGAAGTCCAGACGCTGGATGTATCCGACGCCAAAGCGGTGCAGCGCGTGACCGACGGCATCGTTGGGCGTCACGGGCACATCGACATCCTGCTCAACAGCGCCGGGCTGAATACAGCGAACCGGTTCTGGAAGAACCAATCCGTCGCAGGCTGGCGCGAGGTGGTCGGCATCAACCTCGACGGATCCTTCTACACCATACACGCGGTGCTGCCGGCCATGCGCGCGCAACGAGACGGCCTGATCATCAACGTGTCGTCGTGGGCCGGCGTCTTCCACCCGAAGTTGACCGGCGCCGCCTACAACGGCAGCAAGCACGCGGTGACGGCGATGACCGAGACGATCAACATGGAAGAGTGCATGAACGGAATCCGCGCCTGCGCCATCTGTCCGGCCGAAGTGGCGACGCCGATCATGGACCGTCGCCCGGTGCCGCCGAGTGCCGAGGACCGCGCACGCATGCTGCAGCCTGACGACCTGGGCCACACGATCCGCTTCATCGCTGAAATGCCGGCCCATGCCTGCATCAACCAGCTGATCATCAGCCCGACCTGGAACCGGATGTACATCGAGAACCTGTAGTTGCCCGGCAGGCGGGCGGTGCAGTTCGGGACTTTCCGCGCAGGGAGATCGTCATGCCCAGCGTGTTGGTTCAAGTCGATGGCTCTGAGAATTCGGCGCGCGCGACATCTATGCCGGCACGTTGCAGTTCATGATCCCGCCGACCAAGCCGCCGATCGTCAACGCTTCGGCGCAGCACCATCGTTCTTGCGGAATGCGACGACCTCGCGCTGCAGGTCCTCGAGTTGCTCGCAGGACAGCGGGCAGAGATTCCTCAAGGTCGCGAGGTGTCGCTGCGCACTCGCCAGGTCGCCGGTCTCCAGGTAGGCCTCCCCGATGTACTCGTGCGCACCCTTGTGCCGCGGGTCGATCGCGAGGGCGCGTTTGTAGTGCTCGAAGGCGAGCTCATAGCGGCGAAGGTGACGATACGAGTAACCGAGGTAGTTCTGCAGATCGGCATTACCGGGATCGCGCAGCGCCGCCTTGGCGAAGCGCCCCGCCGCTTCCTTCCAATCCTTGGCTTCGAGTGCCTGCCTGCCTGCGACGACATCGGGGTCGCGCGCCGAGCGGCTGTCGGAATCCTCGGGATCGGCGAGCGCGGCGCTGGCTGCAACGGCCAGGATCAGCGCCGCGAGCGCTGCGGTGGGCCGCATCACTTTTGCGCGAGATATTCGCGTGCGCGTCCGATCTCCGGCCGCGACTTGTCGGCGTTGTTCGTCAGCGCCATCAGCGCCTCGAAGTGACGGATGGCGGTTGCCCGGTCGCCCGTTGCGTCGGCGGCCAGCGCCGCGCCGTAGAGCCCGCGGTAGCGATTCGGCGTTTCATGCAACGACGCCGTGAACTGGCGCAAGGCATCGGCCGCCTTGCCGTTTTCCAGCAAGAGATCGGCATAGAGCTCGCGCATGGGGTACAGGCGATTCTCCATCTGAACGTTCTTCACGCTGGCGTCCTCGCCGTCGGCCGCGGTGCGCAGCAAGGTCTCGGCGCGTTCGCGCTCGCCCTCGGCACGGGCAATCCACGCGGAGACGGCGTAGATCTGCTCTTCGGTGCGAGCCGCCCAGTAGGGGCTGGACTTGTCGAGCGATTGCTTGAGCGCCTTCAGCGCGTCGATCTCGCCGCGTGCACCGGCGAGATCACCACCTCTGGCCATGCCGACGCCGCGCGCAAAGCGGGTCAACGAATCGGCATAAGCCACCTTCAGATCGGTGACGGGAAGCGCCGCCGCGGCGGCCCAATCACCGCGCTCGAGCGCAATCCGCGCCGGAATGCAGGCCACAGCCGTGTGGCCCTGCGTCACGGCCTTGTCGCCGACGACCCTGCGCATCTCGTCGACCATCGCCCGCGCCTTGGTGTCCTGGCCGAGCTGCAGGTAGGCGTAGGTCATGAAGTCCATCGCATGGAAGTAGTCGGGGCGGGCGTCGAGCGCCGAGCGGTTCGACACGATCGATTCCTGCCACATTCCGACCATCGAGTAGATGTGCGAGGGCATGTGCCGCGCATGCGGTGCCGCCGGCGCGATCTTCGCGTAGCGGCTGGCCGCGACGATGCCCTTGTCGGCCAATGGCGGGTAATCGTAGGCGTGGATCAGGTAGTGCGCTGCGCCTGGATGCTCCGGCGCCTTGGCGAACATGCGCTCCAGTATCTCGGCCGATTTGCGCTGGTTGGCGTAGGTTCGATCGCTGCTCGGCGCCGAGGCCTGCAGCATCAGCGCGTAGAAGACCCAGACCTCCATGTCATCGGGATAGCGCTGGGTCATCGCCTGCAGCGCGTCGGCGTACGCGGCGAGGCGCTTGTCAAGCGAAACCTTGTCGTAGTCGCGGTAGTAGCGATCGATCGAATCGATCCAGTCCCGCTCGCGCTGAGTCTTCGCGCCGAGGGTTCTGGCCTTCTCGAGCAGCGCGCTCGCTTCCTCGAGGTTCTTCAGCGGCGGCGGCGCGGCGAGCGAGTTCTCGAGCAGCGTGACGGCTTTGCCCCAATAGGCCATCGCACAACCCGGATCTTCCTGCAGCACCGCATCGAAGGCCTTGGCCGCCTCGGGGAACCAGTACGAGTGCAGCTTGGCCACACCGCGCTCGAACTGGGTCTGCACCTTGGCAGTGCAGGAGGTCGGGAAGCTCACCCGGCCGATGCCATCCTTGTCGGCATCCCCGTCCTCATGGGCCACCGCGGGCAGGGCGAGGCTCGCGCAGGCGGCAACGATCAGCAGATGAATCGCTCGCTTCATCTTTGTTCTCCCGAAGAACCGAGCAGGAAATGTACGCCTGATGCGGGCAGACGGACATGCCATTGCCAGCGCAGGGTCAAGCCGGCGTTCGAGCTGCGCGTTTCAAGTGCTCGATGGCACGCCGCCGCAACGCGAGCGCCACCGGGGCGCGGTCGCGCTCGTGCAGCTTGCAATGGCGCAGCGTTGGGAGGACGATCGCGGTCGCCGCGCAAAATCGCGCGGCAGTGCGGGGGCAGACATGCGCGAATGCCTTGGCTTGCAGTTCGGCCGGCTTCTGGGTTGGACCCTGATGTGGCTTTGCCTGGCTGTTCCCGATGGCTACGCCCAGGCAACCGGCAAGGCGATCCGCGTCGGTGTTCTGCTCTCGGGCTCGGAGGCGCAGTGGTCGCCATTCGAGAATGCGCTGGTCGAAGGATTGCGCGATCGCGGTTATGTCGAAGGCAGGAACCTGACGCTGGTGCGCCGCTACGGCGAATTGCAGGGTGCGCGAATCCGCAGCTCGGCGGCCGAACTCGCGACGATGCATGTCGACGCCATCGTCACCAGCTGCACGACGACAACGCGCGTCGCCGCCAGCGCGGCGGCCGACACGCCGGTCGTGATGGCGTCGATTGCCGACCCGGTGCTCGCCGGGCTGGTGACGAGCCTGGCGCGACCCGGCGGCAACATCACCGGGCGCGCGTCGATGTCGATGGAATTGCTGCCGAAGCGCCTGGAGATGTTGCGAATGCTGCTGCCGGAGAGCGCGCGCATCGGCGCGCGGATTGCGGTGCTGATGAACGGCAAGGACCCGGCGCACGAGGCGCAGTGGCTGCATGCCGAAGCTGGTGCCAGGGCGCTGAACCTGAACCTCGTTCGCGTCGAGGCCAACGGTCCGGCCGCAGTCGACGCCGCGCTCGAAGCGCTGGCGCAAGCCGATGCCAAGGGGCTGCTGGTGCTATCGGACGACCCGACGATGATCGAAAACCGCTTCCGCGTCGCCGTGGCGGCGACGAAGCTGGGGTTGCCGTCGATCAGCGGGCCGCGCGTGTTCGCCGATGCCGGCGGCCTGATGACTTATGGCATGGACATTCGGGACGACTTCCGGCTCAGCGCCGCGCATGTCGTCAAGGTGGCCAACGGCGTCAACCCGGCGACCTTGCCGATCGAGCAGCCGACGCAGCTGCAGTTGACGATCAACCTCAGGACGGCGGCGGCATTGGGCATCAAGATTCCGAGCGAGCTGCTGCTGCGCGCCGACGCGACGATCGATTAGGGCCTGTTCACACTACGTGAAGGGTCGCGAAGGCCCGCAGGGTGGCAGTTCGGACGAATTGCCAACAAGCGGTTGCCGCGATCCTTTCGGTCATCACGGTTCGTCCATTCTCAGCCAAGCCCGCAGCCCACCCCGACGCGTCGGCTGGGAACAGGAACTTGCCCTCTCGGGGGCCGAATCCTGAACCCCCGCTTCTTCTGTCCTTATCGGCCGAGCTTTGAAGGCCGCTCGCACGGCCGCGCCGGGTCGGGACGGAAACGTGATTCTTTCTCGATCGCCTCGTGACGCCGCGTGTCCATATTGAAGTTGGCGGGCAGGCCGTCCGTTCGCCATCCTCATCTTTCTCAAGGAGTCAATCATGAACAAGACCGCTGGAGGTACACGATCATGACGAGCAAACCTAGACGACAGCTTGCGCTGGCCGTTGCCCTTTCCATGTTGTGCGGCACAGCCCTTGCTGATCGCGACGATCACGACAGCAGCCCCACGCAGTTGCGCCGCTTTGTCGACAGCCAGGTCGGCGGCATCGACAAGCTCAAGGTACCGGCGAAGGATCTCGACATTCCTGTGCCGCGCCAGCCGGACGGGAGCGTGAACTATCGCTACCAGACGACGGAGGCGAAACGTTTCCTTGGAAAGTTGCTGTTCCACGATCCGGTCCGCACCGCGCGCATCAACATCAACACCGGCGTGCCTCTTGACCTGCCTGCCGGGACGGCCTTCGGCGGAACCATGCGCGACTCCGATCCGAATGTTCAGGCGATCGCCAATGCCCAGCTACGGGACACCTCGTGCGGCACCTGCCATCTGGGCGAGGCTGCTGGCAAGGCCGGTCAGCAGATCAACTTCGCCAGCGGCGGCGAGGGACGCGGCTACACCGACGCGGACGGCAACTTCTTCCCCCGCCGTCGACCCCAGGCTATCCTCAACAAGCTGCGCGCGCGGCCCATCTTCCCCGGCGATGCGCTGGTCGATGCGCTGCCGACCCTGGCCGACATCTTCATCGACGCCAGTGGCCAGCGGGTGGTCACCACGCCAGCCCTCTTCTATCACGATCCGCAACCGAAGGCCCTGCTCGCGACCGGCCGGCTCGACCAGCTGGACAGCGTGGGGCGCCAGGCGCCGAGCATGATCGGTTTCGCGTTCAACAACCGCCTCCTCTTTGGCGGCATCGGCGGGGAGGTGCAGTCCACGCCGGGCTCGCTCAACCCGCTCAACGACCCGGCCGGCGAGAACATGACGCTGCTGCTTCTGGACGCCCACCGCATGATCGGCTTTCAGTCGGCGGAGCTCTTGAAGATTCCGGCGTTCGTGAAGCTGTTCCGGGATGCCTTCCCGGTGGAAGCCAGTGAGGCCGATACCTCGGGTGACATGACGAAGCTGATCAACGACCAGACCGAGTTCCGGGCCCAGGCGACCTTCCTGCGCACGATGGTCACCCGGAACACGCCGTTCGACAAGTTCCTGGCTGGTGACAATCGCGCGCTGACCGCCAGCCAACGGCGCGGAGCACGGCTCTTCTTCACCAAGGCCACCGAGGGCGGCGCAGGTTGCTTCTCCTGCCACAGCGGACCGATGCTGAACAAGCAGGCCGATGACCCCGATGTCGCCGGCATCGGTGAGTTCGTCGAGCAGAACTTCATCAACGTGGGCATCGGCGACCACCCGGTCCAAGCATTGAACGCGCTGGCAAGGGGCCGCCTCGACACCGCCAAGCTGGGCAGGGACGGCTTCCCCTACCACGCCGAGGACACCGGTCGGGAAGAGATCACCCACAACCGGGACGACGCGTTCAAGTTCCGCAGCATGACTTTGCGTCAGCTGAAGGACGCGCGGACCTTCTTCCACAACGGTTCGTTCACCAAGGTGCGTGATGTGGTGGAGTACTTCAACGCCGGTGTTCCCCAGGACCCCACAGCCGGAGCGGCGCCCACGCTGTCGAAAGGCTTCACGAATCCTCGTGGGCCGGGGTACCCGAGGGGGCTGGGTCTTTCGGAAAGCCAAGTCGACGATCTCACCGACTTCCTCGAGAACGGCCTGTACGACCCTGCGTTCGCGAAATACGATCCCAAGTCATCCACCGACACCCTCCAGCCGAACGAACGCGACCTGACCTACTCGAAGTACCGTCCGGATCTCGCCGCCCTCGGAGCCAAGGATGGCGTCATGCTCAGCGGTCGGGCCATTGGCAGCAACGATCCACTCTCGCGGCGCGACATGGGGCTCGAGTTCCTCGACGTGACGGCGCAGGCGCACGTGTCGCTGATCGATTCAGACCGCAAGGGCAACCAACAAACCGACACCTACCGCATCACCAACAACAGCACGTCGATTGTTGACACGCACCTGTTGATGATTGCCCGTGGGCTCGACGCCGGCAGCCGGCTCGAGAACGCCAGCGGGATCACGAGCAACGGCGATCCTTATCTGCGCGTGTTCCTGTCCGAGGGTGTGCTCCTCCCCGGCCAGAGCATCGTCAGGACATTGCAGTTCAAGCGGCAGTCCCACGGTCCGCGGGTGCTGTACAGCCTCGTTCTCCTGTCGGGACAGGGCAACCCCTAAGTCCCTCACGCCCCCGGTCACGCTGTCGGATCGGTGCCCTCGCGGCCTCGAGGTCGGCAGCGACCGCTGCCGGGTGCTTGTCTGGCTTCTTTCTCGCCTTCCCCGGGGCCTCGCTTTTGAGCGGGCCCCGGGTTCCGTATCGTTCATTCGAGTCTGCCGCTCGCCTCGATTGGCGATCGGCTTGTGCCGGCGTGTGACCAAAACGTGAACCTCCGTTGATCGTCACGTGAAACGCGACGACGAAACTTTAGTTCGCAGCGGCAACTGATTCAACCCGAGGGCGGGCAGATCCGCGAAGCCTCCCACCTCAAGCATTCGATGGCGTTTTACATGGCAGCAAACCTTCAACTCATCCACAGCGTGATCACGAGCCCGGTGCGCGCCGCCAATCGCGCCCTTGGTTCGTTGGCGCCCGCCATCGACCTTGGCATTCGGCTGATTGTCGCCAGCGCCTTCTTCAGGTCGGGCTTAACCAAGATGACGAACTGGGACGCGACCGTGGGGCTGTTCGCGAGCCACCACGCCGCGCCGCTGTTGTCGCACGAGACCGCAGCCCTGCTCGGCACCGGCATCGAGTTGATGTTTCCGGTGCTGCTCGTCCTCGGACTGGGCGCACGCCTGTCGGCGCTGGTGCTGCTGGTGCTCAGCATCTTCGCCGTGACTTCGTATCCCGATCTCGGCCTGGCCGGCTTGCGCGACCACCAGACCTGGGGCTTGCTGCTGCTGCTGATCACCTTGCTGCACGGGCCGGGCAAGCTGTCGCTCGATCATCTGATCGGCCTGCGCTTCAATGAATCAAGGGGCATCTGATGGCAGTTGACAAGAACATCGTGATCGTCGGCGGTGGTTTCGCCGGCACGGCGTTGGCGCGCTCGCTGGAGCAACAATTGCCACACGGGCATCGGGTCGTGCTCGTCAGCGAGGAAAGCTACACGACATTCAATCCCATGCTCGCCGAGGTGGTCGGCGCATCGGTCTTCCCGGAGCACGTGGTGGCGCCGATCCGTCCGATGCTGCGCAAGGGCGGCGCAAGCCAGTTCATCATGGGGCGCGTCTCGGGCGTCGACTTCGGGCTTCAGCGCCTGCAGGCGAGCACGTTGGCAGGGGTTCAGGCCATTGGCTACGAGCATCTGGTGCTGGCCTTCGGCACGCGTGCCAACCTCGATCTCGTACCCGGCTTGGCGCAGCACGCGCTGCCGCTCAAGCTGGTGGGCGACGCGATGTTCATCCGCAATCGCGTGTTGCAACGCGATCGCTCGCATCGAACTCGAGACCGATCCGGTGGCGCGCGAACGGCTGGGCCACTTCATCGTCATCGGTGGCGGGTTTTCGGGCGTCGAGGTAGCCGGCGAACTCGCCGACTTCCTGCGCAGCGCGGCGCGCTATTACGCGCGGGTCAAGCCGCATGAACTGAAGGTCACGGTGATCGAGTACGGCGATCGCCTGCTGCTCGAACTGCCGGCGTCGCTCGGCCTGGCCGCCGCGCGTTCCATGCGCGTCGCGCAACATCGACGTGCGGTTGAAGTCGCGCGCCGCGCGGATCGACGCCGACGGCGTGCTGCTCGACAGCGGCGAAACCATTCCCGGCGCAACCGTCATCTGCACCATCGGCACGAAGCCGAATCCGCTCGTCGAGCGGCTCGCCGTACCCACCCAGCGCGGCCGCATCGAGACCGCGCCCGACCTGTCGGTGATCGGCTTGCCGCAGCGTCTGGGCGATCGGCGACTGCGCGCTGGTGCGCAACCATGGACCGATCGCGCGGCATCGCCGCAGCCACGGAGTTACGCGCCGCCGACCGCGCAGTTCGCGGTTGCGCAGGCACGCGCGCTGGCACGCAACATCGTCGCCCGAATCGACAGCCGCCCGACGCAAGCGTTCGGCCATCATGTCAAAGGGAATGATGGCCACCACCGGCCACCTGAAAGGCGTGGCCCAGCTGTCCGGCCTGCGCCTGCATGGCCTGCCGGCCTGGATGCTGTGGCGTGCCTACTACCTGCTGCTGATGCCCACGCTGGGCCGCAAGGTGCGCATCTTTGTCGAATGGACCTGGGGCATGTTCTTCGCCGCCGACATCACGCACCTGCGCTTCACGCGCACCGCCGATGTCGATGCCACGCCGGCCGCACCCGACGCCCAGGCGCCGACGCGTTTCGCCTCAGCCAACGCCCAACCCCAGCCCCAACCCCAACCTCAGGAGATTGCCATGCTCAAACAGAAATCCGCCATCGTCACCGGCTCCACCAGCGGCATCGGCCTGGGCATCGCCCGCGCCCTGGCCAAGCAACGGCGCCGACATCCTGCTCAACGGCTTCGGCAACGCCGAGGAGATCGAATTCACGCGCGCCGAACTGCAGCGCCAATTCGGCGTCAAGGTGCGCTATTCGGGCGCCGACATGAGCCGACCCGAGCAGATCCGCGCGATGGCCGAACTGGCGCAGTGCCGAGTTCGGCAAGGTCGACATCATCGTCAACAACGCCGGCATCCAGCATGTCGCGCCGATCGAGGAGTTTCCAGACGAGAAGTGGGACGCCGTGATCGCGATCAATCTGTCGTCGGCATTCCACCTGATCAAGGCCGTCATTCGCCGAGATGAAAGCGCGCAAGTGGGGCCGCATCATCAACATCGCCTCGGCGCATGGCCTGACCGCGTCGCCGTTCAAGTCGGCCTATGTCGCCGCCAAGCACGGGATGATCGGTCTGTCCAAGACGGTGGCGATCGAGCTGGCCGAGTTCGGCGTCACCTCCAACACGATCTGCCCCGGCTACGTGAAGACGCCGCTGGTCGACAAGCAGATCGCCGACCAGGCCAAGGCGCACGGCATCTCGCCCGAGCAGGTGGTGCGCGACGTGATGCTGTCGCACCAGGCGCGCAAGGAGTTCATCCAGGTCGAGGAGCTGGCCGCGCTGGCCGTGTTCCTGGCCTCCGACGCCGCGGCCTCGATGACCGGCACTGCGCTGGCCATGGACGGCGGCTGGACCTTGCACTGAGCAGGAGGATCACATGCAGACCTTCGCCGATCAAGTGGCCGCGCATGCGGCCGATGCTGGTGCGCATGGCGCGCCAGCGACTGCGCAACGACGCTTGGGCCGAAGACGCCGTCTCGGAGACGCTGGTCGCGGCGCTGGAGAGCCCGGCTGCGTTCGCCGGCCGCGCGAAGGTGCAGACCTGGCTGGTGGGCATTCTCAAGCACAAGGTGGTCGACCAGATCCGCCGACACACACGCGAATGCCAGGCGCAGTGACGGACGACGAAGCCGAATTCGGCCACCTTCCAGGGGCAATGCCCGACGATGGGGTCGAAGCCCAGGCCGATTGGGGCGACCCGCAGGAACGGCTGAATCAGCGCCAGTTCATGGCGCGATTCGACCAGTGCATGAAGGCACTGCCGGCGCAGCAGGGACGCGCGTTCATGCTGCGCAACTGGATGGAGGAAGAGACGGCCGACATCTGCAACGAACTAGGTGTCTCGGCCAACAACCTCGCCGTGTTGCTGCACCGCGCCAGAAACCGGTTGCGCGCAGCGCTGCAGCCGCAATGGGGTGTGGCACCCCACGCCTCGCGGCAGCCGGCCCACGCCTGAAACCACGCACGTTGTCGCAGCGACGCCAACCCACCCGAACCACACGTCACAGGACACACATCATGGCCAATTCACCCAAGCCGCGCGCCAAGGCCGGCAAGCACACCGACAAGACGGCCCGTCCCGGGCAGGTCGTGCTGGTGCTGCAGGGCGGCGGCGCGCTCGGCGCCTACCAGGTCGGCGTCTACCAGGCGCTGCACGAAGCCGGCATCGAACCCGACTGGGTTATCGGCACGTCGATCGGCGCGATCAACGCCGCGCTGATCGCCGGCAACCCGCCCGAGCGCCGCCTCGAGCGACTGAATTCGTTCTGGGACCAGATGGAGCAAGGCGGGGCTGCCAGTGCGCTGCCGGACTGGTTCGGCATGGCCAAGGCGGCCGCCAACCTGAAGACCGTGATGCAGGGCATCCCGAATTTCTTCACGCCCAACCTGCGCGCGCTGCGCGGCTCGAACGCCGCGCTCGGGGTCGACGCGGCCTCGTACTACAGCACCGCGCCGCTGCGCGACACCTTGAACTCGCTGGTGGACTTCGAGTACCTGTGCGAGTGCCACACGCGCATGACCGTCGGCGCGGTGAACGTGTGCAGCGGCCACATGCGCTACTTCGACACGCGCAAGGAGCCGCTCGGCGTCGACCACGTGATGGCCTCGGGCGCGCTGCCGCCGGCGTTTGCCGCGATCCGCATCGACGGCGAGCCCTACTGGGACGGCGGCATCTACTCCAACACGCCGATCGAGGCGGTGCTCGACGACAAGCCGCGCCGCGACTCGCTGATCTTCGCCGTCAACGTCTGGCACCAGACCGGGCCCGAGCCCGAAACACTCAACCAGGTGATGGGCCGGCAGAAGGACATCCAGTTCGCGAGCCGCGCCGACAGCCACATCGCGCGCCAGAAGCAGATTCACCGGCTGCGCCACGTGATCCGCGAGCTGCACCGGCAGATCCCGGCGGCAAGGCAGGCCGACGCCAAGGTCAAGGAGCTGGCCTCGTGGGGCTGCGGCACGACGATGCACGTGGCGCACCTGGTGGCGCCGCGCCTGGACGGCGAGGACCACACCAAGGACATCGATTTCACGCCCGCCGGCGTGCGCGCGCGCCGCGAGGCAGGCCATGCCGACACACGACGCATGCTCGAGCGCGCGCCCTGGGCGCAGACCACGTCCGACCCCATCGAAGGCGTGATCGAACACGTCTGATCCGCCGATACGCTGGCCACAGGAGAACGCCTTGTACCCGAACCTGCCTGACGCCATCGGCGACGACGATGCCGTGCTGCTGGAGCGCCGTGGCCCGGCCGCCCAGCCTGCCGCAACGCCGTTCGCCGACTGGTCGGACCAAGCGCTCGACGCCTGTGCGCCCGAGGGCGCATACCTACCGACCACCGACACGCCAAGGTCAGCAACGATGGTGGTGTGGTCATGACCCGGCGCATCGAAGAACTGCTGCGACAACAACAAGGCCTTTTGTCGCCGAAGCAGCTGCGCCTGCGACCCGGGCTACTTCGACAAGCTCGCCGAAGGCCAGCACCCCGAGTTCCTCTGGATCGGCTGCTCCGACAGCCGCGTGGCGCCGAACCTCATCACCGGCAACGCAAGCCGGGCGACATGTTCGTGCACCGCAACATCGCCAACCTGGTGGTGCAGACCGACGTGAACCTGCTGTCGGTGCTGCAGTACGCGGTCGACGTGCTGAAAGTGAACCACGTGATCGTCTGCGGCCACTACGGCTGCGGCGGCGTGAAGGCGGCGATGGGCCACGAGCAGCACGGCCTGATCGACAACTGGCTGCGCACGATCAAGGACACGCAGAACTACTACTGGAAGCAGCTCGAGCCGCTGGACGAAAAGCGCGCGCTTCGATCGCCTGGTCGAGCTGAACGTGATCGAACAGGTCTACAACCTGGGCAAGACGAACATCGTTCAAAACGCCTGGAAAACGCGCGCTGCGCCGTACATCCACGGCTGGGTGTTCGATCTGACCACCGGCTTCATCGAGCCGCAAACCCCGATGATCAACAACGACGAGGCCATGCTGGAGATCTGCAAATTCCACACCGGCGTTGTCGGCCACTGAGCGAGGGCGTCATGGCCATCATCCTGACCAGTCTGGCCTTCATCACCGCCGCGCTGTGCGCCGGCGTCATGGGCTTCGCGATCCAGCGCGGCGGCACCTGCACCGTCGCCGCCGTCGACGAGGTCATCGGCAAGCATCGCTTCAACCGCCTCGCCGCGATGGTCGAGGCATCGATCTGGGTGGCCGGCGGCCTGGTGCTCGCGCACGGCCTGCACCTGCTGGGCCAGACACCAGCGGGCTACGCGGTGAGCCAGTGGACGGTGCTCGGCGGTGCGCTGTTGGGTCTCGGCGCCTTTGTGAACCGGGCCTGTGTGTTCGGCGCGATCGCCCGTATCGGCTCGGGCGAATGGGCTTACCTCGCGACACCGCTGGGCTTCTACGTCGGCTGCTCGAGCGTTGGCACGCTGTTCGCGCCACCGGCGCCGCACCGGCTCGACGCAGGCTCACCCGTGCTGCAGGCATCGATGTGGGTGGCGCTGCCGTTCATCGTCTTCGCGGTCTGGCGTCTGGCACGGGTGCTGATCGGCGTTCGCTCGTTGGCCGCGGCCAAGGTTGCGCGCGGCACGGGTCTGGTCGCCGCATGCCGCCACCACCGTGATCGGCATCGCCTTCTTCTTGATGATTCTGCTGGTCGGCAGCTGGGCCTACACCGAGGCGCTGGCCGACCTGGCACGTGGCATGTCGACCAGCCTCGCCGCCAAGACTTTGCTGCTGCTCGCATTGTTTCTCGGCGCCTTGTGGGGCGGCTGGACGGCGGGTCGATTCCGCAGCACGCGCGTCACCTCCGGGCAATTGCTGCGCTGCCTCGCGGGCGGCGTGTTGATGGGCTGGGGCAGCCTGCTGATCCCGGGCGCCAACGATGGGCTGATCTTGATCGGCATGCCGCTGCTGTGGCCCTATGCCTGGCTCGCGTTCGGCTCGATGTGTGTCTCTATCGGCGCAGCGTTGTGGGTGCAAAGGGCTCTGCGCGTTCCCGCGGTCAGCCACTAGTGGGGCAGCCCGCCGGCCCGGCGGCGCATGGGTGCGTGTGCCCGGCGCTGGACTTCCGGCGCGGCCAGTCATCACGTTTTCATCACGCGTGATACCCGGCGCCGGCGGCTGCCTAGAATCCAAACCGATCAGGAGTCGCCGATGAATCAGCCCTTCATCCCGCTGCCAGCGCGCGCCGGCATTGGGTTGCGCGCGCAGCACTATGCAGACTTCATCGAAGCGCGCCCGTCGGTGGGCTTCATCGAGGCGCACAGCGAAAGCTATTTCGGTCGCGGCGGCAAACCACTGCACTTTCTGATGCGCGCGCGTCGCGACTACCCGCTGAGTCTGCACGGCGCTGGCCTGTCGATCGGTTCGGTCGATCCGCTCTGCGAATCGCATCTGCATCGCCTGGGCGAACTGGTCGACGCGCTCGAGCCTGCGCTGGTTTCCGATCACCTGTGCTGGAGTTCGGTGGCCGGCATCTACGCCAACGATCTGCTGCCGTTGCCCTACACCGAGGAGGCCCTGTGCCATGTCGTCGCGCGCGTGCAACAAGTTCAGGAGCGGCTCCAGCGCAGCATCCTGCTGGAGAACGTCTCCAGTTACTTCGAGTTCGCACAATCGGTGATGCCCGAGTCGGAGTTTCTCGCCGAGGTCGCACAACGCAGCGGCTGCGGCATCCTGCTCGATGTCAACAACATCTTCGTCAGCGCGCACAACCACGGTTTCAATGCACCGCGCTACCTGCACGCGATTCCGTGCGCGGCTGTCCGGGAGATCCACCTGGCCGGCTTCATTCGTAACGCCATTGAGGGCGGTGCCGACATCCTGATCGACGCGCACAGCACTCCGGTCGCGGACGCGGTGTGGGCCCTCTACGCGGTGGCGCTGCAGCGCTTCGGCGCGGTGCCGACGCTGATCGAGTGGGATGCCGATTTGCCCGGCCTGGGTACGCTGGTGGCCGAGGCTGAACGGGCCGATGCGATGCTGGAGGTGCACCATGGTTGCGCTGCCTGACACGCAGGCCTGCGTGATGGACGCGCTGCTGGAGCGCTGCGACGGCGCAGCGGCCGAAGCGCTGCTGCGCCCCAGCGTCGTACCTACAACACGCCAGCGCCTGCAGATCCATCGCAACAACCTGCTCGAGAGTCTGATCGCTGCGTTGGGCGCCGTCTATCCGGTGGTCGCGCGTCTGGTGGGTCAGCCCTTCTTTCGGCACGCGGCCGACGCCTACATCAGGGTGCATCCTTCGCGCTCGGGCAACCTGCATGACTTCGGCGCCAAAATGCCAGAGTTCTTGCGGGCCTGTCGGCCGGCGGCGCGCCTGCCGTATCTGCCGGATGTGGCGGCACTCGAATGGGCCTACCATCGCGTCTATCACGAAGTCGAACTCCCGGCGCTTTCGCTCTCGCGCGTTGCGCAAGTTCCGCTTGCCGGTCAAGCCGAGATGCGCCTTTGTCTGCAGCCCTGCGCGCGATTCATCGCTTCGCGCTACCCTGTTCTGAAAATCTGGCAGGCGAATCAACCGCACCTACCCGACCGCGATGCATCGATCTCGCTGCATGACGGCGGCGTCAACCTGCTCGTCGCGCAGCGCAACCTGGAGATTGAATTCAGGCTGCTGGGCCCGGCCGAGAGCCGCTGGCTGTGCGCCTTGGCCGATGGTGCCAGCCTGGCCGTTGCCGCTGAACAAGCACTCGACGCCGACGTCGCCTTCGATCCCGCGGCGGCCTTGGCTCGCCATCTTGCGCTCGGACTGTTCACCGACATGTGGCTGCCGTCAACGCTTCGAACGAGACCGGGATGAAGCCGCCCCCAAGCTCACGTCTTTTGCGGCACGCAGTAGACGCATCGGTTCATTCGGGCGACCGGGCGGTGCTGAGATGAGCCGGCGTGTCCTGGTGGTCGAGGACGACCCGGACATCGGGCGGCTCGTGACGCTGCAGCTCGCCGACTTGGGCTGCGAGAGCCGCCTGATCGCCGACGGCGTGACGGCACTCGCGGAGGCCGAGGCGGGCAACTACCACCTGGTCATCCTCGACCTGATGCTTCCGCGAATGGATGGCCTGGAGATTTGCCGCCGCCTGCGTACCCAGCCACGCTACACACCGATCCTGATGCTGACGGCCAAGTCCTCGGAGCTCGACCGGGTGCTGGGGCTCGAACTCGGTGCCGACGACTACCTGACCAAGCCGTTCAGCATGCTCGAACTCGCGGCCAGGGTGAAGGCGGTGTTCCGGCGCGCCGACCACCAACATGCGGCGGCGGCGGTGCAGGCGCAAGCAGAGCTGCAGGTCATCGAGGCCGGCGGCCTGCGCATCGACGTGGAGCGTCACGAGGCGCTGGTCGACGGCAAGCCCGTCGAGTTGACGGCCAAGGAGTTCGAGCTGCTGGTCTATTTCGCGCGCGGCCCCGGTCGCGTGTACACAAGGGCGCAGTTGCTCGACCAGGTCTGGGGCTACAGTCACAGCGGCTACGAGCACACAGTCAATTCGCACATCAACCGACTGCGCAACAAGATCGAGCGCGACCCGGCCAACCCGATCTACATCCAGACCGTGTGGGGCGTGGGCTACAAGTTCGGCGATCAGCGGCGCTGACCCTAGCGTCGTTCAATGAACAACCTGTACGCCAAGCTCGCGCTCTTGCTCGCAGGGGCGTTCGTCGTGGTCAGCGCCGCGCTGATGATGGCCACGCAGACGATGTTCGACCGTGAGCGCCTGATCGAGCTGGCAGTCTTCGTGATGATTGCCAGCGTGGCCTTCGCGCTGCTCGCTGCCCTATGCGTCTACCAGCTCTTCACCCGGCGCCTGGGGCGCCTGGCCAGTGCGGTCGACACTTTCGCTCATGACGGGTTCACGACGCCGTTGCGCGTGCCTGGGATCGACCCAAACGGCGACGAGATCGACCGCCTGTCGACGCACGTCGAACGAATGTCAGAGCGCATTGTGCGGCAGCTGGAGCAGCTGCAAGACACCGATGTGTGGCGACGCGAGTTGCTCGCCAACGTGTCGCACGACTCTGCGCACCCCGCTGGCTTCGATGCAAGGCTATCTCGAGATGCTGCTGCTGAAGCATGGCACGCTTGGCACCGGACGAGCAGCGCAGCTACCTTGAAATCGCGACGCGACATAGCGAGCGTCTGAGCAAGCTCGTTCGCGACCTGTTTCAGTTGACCAAGCTCGAGGCACACGAAATGACGCTGCAGGTCGAGCCCGTTTTCGTGGCCGAGCTGGTGCAGGACGTGGTGCAGAAGTTCCAACTTGCCGCTGATGGCCGCGGTCTTCAACTGGACAGCCAGATCATCGGTCATCAGGTTCAAGTCCTCGCCGACATCGCGATGATCGAAACGGTGCTCGAGAACCTCATCGAGAACGCGTTGCGCCACACGCCGCGCAGCGGTCACATCCACGTGGAAGTCGAGACCCGCGCGGGGCGGGTCGCGGTGCGCGTCACCGATACCGGCTGCGGCATCGCGAATGAAGACATGGCCAAGCTTTTCGAGCGCTACTACCACGTGGATCGAGGCGACGCCGGCGTCGCCGGAGGCACCGGGTTGGGACTTGCAATCGTGCGGCGCATCGTCGAGCTGCACGGCAGCACGATTCGCGTCGAGAGCGCGCTCGGTCAAGGCACCACGTTTGGCTTCGATCTCCCCGTCACCACCGATGGCGCGCCAGCGTCCCCGGCTCTTGCAGCAGCGCCGGCCGGGCCGCGCTGAGGCATCCAACGGAGTGCGCGACGCGGTTCAGGCGCCAGGTTGCGGGGCTTCGAGCCGCTGCCGCAACAGCGTGCGCTCAAGCTCGGCCGCGGCCCGCACCGAGAAGATCCTGAATAGCGCCAGGTGTGGCAGATCCTGGCGCATCGGCGTACCGCCCATGCAGGCGAAATGGCCAATGATCTTGCCGGTCGAATCGAACATCGGTACGCCGATGTAGCTGTCGCGGTCATATTGCTTTTCTGCTGGCCAAAGCTCACACACGCCTGTCGGGCAATACACGATCTCGCCACGCTCGATCACGGCTCCGCACGAGGTGCCCGCCAGGTCGTACTCGAAGTTCTCCGTGAACGCTCCCCTGGAGTAGTAGGCCAGTGTGCTGCGCACGCGTGGGTGGGTCGCCGACACAGTAGCAGACGAGGTTGTCCCGGGTTCCCAATATCGATGAAAGGCTGCGCATCAGGGCCTGAAAGAAGCTCGCGCCGGATGCCGCGGAGAGACCTTCGGCCGCCTCGATCAGCGCGTTCTCGATCTCCTTGCGCGCATGAATGTCATTGTCCATGACGATAAGGCGATACGCCGCGCCGTTCGCGTGGCGGATCGCCGTGCCACGCGAATGGACCCAACGGTAGTGCCCGTCGCCCTGACGCAGCCGGTACTGCTCATCGAAACGCGGCGCTATGCCATGGAGGTAATTCTCGAGACCCTGGAGTACCGCCGCTTTCTCGTCGGGATGCAACAGGGCCCGCCACTCCTCGACGCACTGAATGGGCGCTGCTGAAAGCCCGAGCATCCCCTTCCAGCGCAACGAGAAGTCGACCACGCCGCTCTTGAGGTTCCATTCCCAGATGCCATCGTTGGCGCGCTCAACGGTCAGCGCGTAGCGATCTTCCAACTCGCGAACGCTCTGTTCCAGCCCCTGACGGCGGGAGCGCTCCTCCGCCAACTTGCTCTCGTAGTCCTGCATCCGGCTGCGCAGCCGGTCCAGGTCGGCTGCCAGTTCGCGCATCGGCCCCGACGGCGCGTGTACCGGCGCCCCCGGCGGGCGCCATTGAGCCAGGTCCTGTGTCGACTGCAGCAGACTGCGCAGAGGCCGCAACACGGCCACTTCGACATTGGTCGCCATGGCCACCAGCAACACCAGCAGCAGGCCAAGCATCCACCCGGGCGTGACATGTACGGTGTCGCCGTATGCAATGGTGTACGCCCCCAGCATCAACACGCACACGCCGACGGGAAAGAGCAGTCTGGTTCGAAAACCGATGGTCATATTGGTCTCCGTTCTTCGCCTTTTGAAACTGAAGCGCAGTCACCCACGGTTGCGGAGGGCGCAGTACCGAAGTCGATCAGCCCGACCCCTTGATGGAGTTCTTGAAGTGGAAGGCTCCACGACGAGGGTCGTCATTTTGGATCATTCCGACCAGTCAAGCACGGCCACTGATTCAGGTTCGGATTTCATGGGGCACCTTCGATGAATTCGCGCAATCGCCACTGTGCGCGAGATTTTCCGGCGATTCTTCATCGTGATCAAAGCGTGATCTTTCGTTGATCGAGACGTGAAGTCGGCAAGCCAAAGTTGGTTCCGGAGCGGCACTGAATTCCAGGCCAGTACCGGCCGATCCGCCGAATCCTCAACCACCTTAAGGAGTTTGACACCATGAGCACCATCCATCCGCAACGCCGGCCGAACTGGCGCCACATCGCGGTCGCTGCGCTCGTCACCAGCGTGACCGGCGCCTTTGCACCGATCGCCCTCGCCGGTGAATGCCCGGCCGACAAGCGCGTGGCCGATGGCCAGGGCCAGAAGCCCGGGCCCAACATGCCCGAAGGACGTGACCGACGTCGTTCGCTCGTCGACCGATCTGTCGAAGGAGCCGCTGGCGCTGCAGGGTCGGCAGTTCCGTCTGCGCCAACTGGAGATGAAGCCCGGCGGCATCGTGCCCTGGCACAGCCACAACGAGCGCCCGGCGATGATCTACATCGTCTCCGGTGAAGTCGTCGAGTACGCCAGCAACTGTGCAGTGCCGATCACGCACAAGGCCGGCGACGTCGCGCAAGAGAAGAACGGCACCTCGCACTGGTGGAAGAACACCGCAAGCGCGATGGCCGTGCTGATCTCGGTCGATCTGTTCCCCAGCGAAATGAAGATGGACTCGCATGAAATGTGAAGCCGCGCCCGCGACGCGCGGGCGTCATCTTCCTTAGCTCACGAACCGGAGAAGACCATGTTCACTCGCATCCACAAACTGTTCTCGCTGGCCTGCCTTGGCCTGGCGCTGCTGGCATCGCAGGCGACGGCACAGACAGCCGTGCCGGGCGCCGACGGCCTGATCAAGGTGCGCAGCGCCTACTCGGTCGACGAGACCATCGACCGCATCAAGAAAGACATTGCCAGCAAGGGCATCATGTTCTTCATGGCGGTCGATCAATCGAAGCTCGCTGCCGATGCGGGCATCCAACTGCGGCCGTCGACGCTGCTCGTCTTCGGCAATCCGCCGCTCGGCGCGCAGTTCCTCACGTCGAATCCGTACTCCGGGCTCGACTGGCCGGTCAGGGTCCTGGTTCTGCAGGACGAAGCCGGCGCGGTATGGGCGGCCTATACCGACTTCGCACTGGATCGCGCGCCGGCACGGCATCACCGACCGGCAGCAGCAGTTCGCCATGGCCTCGGGCGTGGTCGAATCGATCACCTCCAGCGTGCGCGCCAAATAACGCGCGGGCGCGGAAGGCCGGCCATCATGAGCACGCGCTACGACGCCCTGGTCATCGGCAGTGGGCAGGCGGGCCCTTCCCTCGCGGCGCGGCTTGCCGGCGCCGGGATGAAGGTCGCGTTGATCGAGCGCGAGCATCTGGGCGGAACCTGCGTCAACGATGGCTGCATGCCGACCAAGACGTTGGTGGCCAGCGCGCGCGCCGCACATATGGCGCGCCGGGCCGGTGACTTCGGCGTCAAGCTCGGCGGTGCGGTCAGCGTCGACATGCGGGCGGTCAAGGCACGCAAGGACGCCATAGTCAGCCAAGCGATAGCCAACCTCACGAAATGGCTGGGCGGCATCGATGGCCTGCGCGTGGTTCGCGGCCATGCACGGTTCGTCGCCCCCCATGCGATCGAGGTCAATGGCGAGACGATCGAGGCGCCCAGGATCTTCGTCAACGTCGGCGGGCGGCCTGTGCTGCCCAACTGGCGGGGGCTCGACAAAGTGCCGGTGCTGACCAACACCACCATGATGGAGCTCGACACGCTTCCCGAGCATTTGATCGTCGTGGGGGGCAGCTACATCGGCCTGGAGTTCGCGCAGATGTTCCGGCGCTTCGGTTCGCGCGTCACGGTCTTGGAAGCCGCCGATCGAATCATCGTGCGTGAAGACCCAGAAGTCTCGCTCGAAGTGCAGGCCATCCTCGAACGCGAGGGCGTGCGTTTCCTGCTCGGCACGCGCGATGCCACGGTGACAACCGCCGCCGCCGGCACACGCGTGCGGATTGCGCTGAGGGCCGCCGACGTCGCGCAGGAGGTCGAGGGCAGCCACCTGCTGGCAGCGGTGGGCCGGCGCCCGAATACCGACGAGCTGGGACTCGAGCGCGCCGGCATCGCCACCGACCCGCACGGCTTCATCACCGTTGACGATCAATTGCGCACCAACGTCCCCGGAGTCTGGGCCCTCGGCGACGCGAACGGGCAGGGCGCCTTCACGCACACCGCGTACAACGACTATGAGATTGTTGCGGCCAACCTGCTCGATGGCGAACACCGACGCACGACCGATCGAATCCCCGCCTATGCGCTGTTCACCGATCCGCCGCTCGCTCGCGTCGGCATGACCGAGGCGCAGGTGCGCGCGTCGGGCCGGCCTGCGCTGGTGGGCGTGATGAGCATGAGCCGTGTGGGGCGCGCAAAGGAGCGCGGCGAGACACAAGGCTTCATGAAAGTGCTGGTCGATGCGCAGACGCAGCGCATTCTCGGCGCCGCCTTGCTGTGCATCGAGGGCGACGAGATCGTGCACTCGCTGCTCGACATCATGGCCGCTGACGTGTCCTATCAGGTGATCCGGCGCAGCGTGCACATTCATCCGACAGTCAGTGAGCTGATCCCGACCCTACTGGGCAGTCTGACGCCGCTGGACGAGCGACCTTGACTGAACCCTGTCCCTGAGCCCGATCCGCAAGAACCTGTTCCGCCCCCCTGCGCTGGCCCTCGAGTGGCCTGCAACTCTCGGAGACTCGGTCATGCAAACCGCTCAACTCGCAAGTCAAACCGACGCCCGGCTGCCAGCGGCCTTGCGCGCCGCCTATGCCCCGCGGCACATCCCTCGCATCAACTCGCCGTTTGCGCGGGACGTGCTCGCAGGCCTGAGCCGACCCCAGAGGTCGATTCCCTGCACCTGGCTCTACGACCGTCGTGGGTCCGAGCTGTTCGAGCAGATCACGCAGCTCGATGAGTACTACCCGACGCGCACCGAGATCGCGATTCTGGAGCGCTGCGTCGGGCAGATCTGCGCTGCGGTTGGACCCGGGGCAACCCTGGTCGAACTGGGCAGCGGGTCGAGCCGAAAGACGCCCATCATCCTGGCGGCACTGGATGCGCCGAGAGCGTATGTGCCGATCGACATCTCAGCCGAGTACCTGGCTGACTCGATCCGCGCACTGCGAGCGGTGTTTCCGAACCTGCCGATGCACCCGATCGTTGGCGATATCGGTGCTGCGGCCACGCTGTTGCCGCTGCGGCGCTCACCGAGTGCGCTGGCCCGGGCCGCAAGGTCGGCACGGCCGTGGGGCCGCCGACTCGGTTTCTTCCTCGGTTCGACGATCGGCCGTTTCGCCCCCGACGTCGCGGTCGCACTGCTCGAGCGCTTGGGCCAGGTTTTGGGTGATGACTCCATGTTGGTCGTTGGCGTCGATTCGACCTTGGATCGCGCTGCGCTGATCCCCGCTTACGACGACCGCGAGGGCGTGACGGCCGCCTTCAACAAGAATCTGCTGGTCCGCGTCAATCGCGAACTCGAAGGCGATTTCGAGCCAGATGCGTTCAGGCACGAGGCGCGATTCGATGCCGCGAAGCAACGCGTGGAAATGCATCTGGTGAGCAAGACCTGGGAGACTTTTGAAGTGCTCGGCCGCAGGTTCGGCTTTCCCGCTGGCGACTCGATCCACACCGGAAACTCATACAAGTATTCGCTCAATCGATTCCATGCGATGGCCGAGCGCGCCGGTTGGTCGCCGGTGCAGTTCTGGACCGATGCGCGCTCACGGTTCGGCGTGCATGTACTGGAGCGCGCTCGTTCTCGATGATGTTGTGAAGCGGTCCGCCGGGCATCCAATATTCTGACCTTCACAGCAACCGAACCGGGCACTGCAGTCCGGGTGGGACAAGCTGCAACGCAGCACGCCACGTGGCGGCAATATGTGTCGGGCCGTGAAGGCGCTCGGGTCGACCCCAGCTGGCGGCACTCCCGATCGCTCGTGCGGCCCGCCGGCACGGGAAAACACCGCTGCACTCCACTGCCCAAGCGGCAATAGTTGGTGCGCAGGTCGCCACCCGCCCGTCACCGCCCGACGATCCTGCGCAACATCTGACCAAGCGTGACTGCCACCGAGACCACCCGATCGAGTCGCCCGCTGCGGCGCTTCTGGGGCTGGGGCGATGCCGACGCGACGCCGGATGCTCGCGAACTGGAAAAGATCAAGGGCATGGTGCAGCATCTCGGCGCGCGGTTCGAGGATCGCGCCGCACCGAAGGCGGCCGAGTTTGACCTGCGCGCACCGCGCGTTGCGCCACCCGCCGCGCTGGCGCCGATGTTCTCCGCCACCGCGCTGGACCGGCTGAATCACAGCTACGGCAAGAGCTACGCCGATTGCGCGCGCATGTGGTTGCGCTCGGTACCCGAGCCGCCGGACCACGTCGTGTTTCCGAACGACGAACAGGCGGTGGCCGACATCCTCGACTGGGCCGCGGCCCGCAACGTCGCCGTGATTCCCTACGGCGGCGGCTCGAGCGTCTGCGGTGGTGTCGAGGCTGCCGTGGGCGACGGTTATGCCGGCGCGATCTCGCTCGATCTGGAATTGCTGAACCGGGTGCTGGAAGTCGACCCGATCAGCCGTGCCGCGCGAATCCAGGCGGGAATCTTCGGACCCGATCTGGAAGCGCAACTCAGGCCGCATGGCCTGACGCTGCGCCACTTTCCGCAGAGCTTCGAGTTTTCCACGCTGGGCGGCTGGATCGTCACGCGCTCGGGCGGGCACTACGCGACCCAGTACACCCATATCGACGACTTCGTCGAATCGACGCGCATGGTCACGCCCGCGGGCGTGCTGCAGACCCGCAGGCTCCCCGGCTCGGGCGCCGGCCCGGCGCCCGATCGCCTGGTGCTGGGCTCGGAAGGCACGCTGGGCGTGCTGACCGAAGCCTGGATGCGCCTGCAGGCCAGACCGCGGTTTCGCGCCTCGGCGTCGGTGCGTTTTGCCGACTACTTTGCCGCGGCACGGTGTGTGCGCGCGCTGGCCCAGTCGGGCCTCAACCCCGCCAACTGCCGCTTGCTCGACCCGATGGAGACGGTGTTTGCCGGCGTCGGTGACGGACGTTGCGCGATGCTGGTGCTCGGTTTCGAGTCGTCGGACCACCCGCTGCAGGCGTCGATGGCGCGGGCACTCGAGTTGGTTCGCGAGTTCGCCGGTGAATACGACACCGACGACGTGACGCGGTCGATGGCCAACGAGGGGAGTGATCAGCATCGCAAAGGCGCGGCCGGCGCCTGGCGCGACGCCTTCCTGCGCATGCCGTACTGGCGCGACCCGATGATCGGGTTGGGCGTGATCATCGACACCTTCGAGACCGCGATCACGTGGAACGGCTTCGAGGCCTTCTATCGCACGATCACCGAAGGCATGACCGCCTGCATCGAACGTCTGACCGGGCAAGAGGTGATGATCTCGTGCCGCCTCACCCACGTGTATGCCGATGGCGCGGCACCGTATTTCACGTTCGCGACGCGGGCCTCGGACGACGGCGACGTCGCCAGCGCGCTGGCCGCCTGGCGCGAGATCAAGCTGGCTGCCAACGCGATGGTGGTGGCCCACGCCGGCACCTCGACACACCACCACGCGGTGGGCCGCGACCATCGCAGCGGCTACGACGTCGAATCGCCGGCGCTGTTCAGGCAGGTGCTGGCCGCCGCCAAGGCGGTGTGCGATCCGAAACGCGTGCTCAACCCGGGTGTGCTGTTCGATCCGGTCGATCTTCCGCTGGGAATCACCGGCATCCTGGCGAGGTAGGCTGCCTCGGTCCGACAGCCCGGTCACATGCGGACGCAGATTAAGCGCACTTAAGGCGCGATTTCTGGATACTGGATGCCCATGTGTGCCGGCATCCCATATGCATGCGCCTGCGGCCCATCGATCCAGTCCAATCGCGCGAGTGCCTGGCGATGAGACCCCCCGTTGTGTCGAGCACGGTCACCCAGCTCGATCGAGCCGACACGCAGGCCAATGCGATGTGGTCAACGCTACAGGCGGCGTCGACGCGGGTATCCACAACGCTCAGCCCTTCGGTACTCTGCGATCTGCTGCGATTCGAAGATGAGGCCTGCGGCGCCGACCTGTTGCCGGTTCTGGCCGCAATCGTCCGGCACATGAGGCCGCTGCTCGTGTACCTGCAGTTCCTGGATCGGATGGTCGAGTTGTCCGTGTTTCCCCGTGAGCAGCAGTTTCGTTGCGACCTCGATCTGTGCAACCTGTCCTGCGAAGACGTGACGAGGCTGCAAGTGATGCACGTCGCGCCAATCCCTGCCGCCGGGTCGCGTGACCCGGCAGTCGCACGTGCGGCGCACGGAGGCACCGTGGCGCCGCTGCTGTGGCAGATGGCCCTTCGCGGCAATCGCGCAGCGCTTCTTCCGGAGATTGCCGGGCCGGTCCGCTACCGGCTCGCTCCGGGGCTGCCGTTCCGAGGCCTGCCGATGGATCCATGGTGCGCGTCGATGCTGCGCCGTCTCAGCGGCGAACCCATCACCATCGACGATCTGGCCGAAGAAACGGATTGGGGGAGAGCGCGAACGCAGCGCTTGCTGAACGCCGTCTATCTTCAAGGGCGGCTGATGATCACGCGGTCACTGCCGCCGCAGCGTCTGGCTTCGCAGACCCGGCGCCTGACACATTGAAGCGGTATCCACCGCCGGCCGGCGGCGGTCGCGCCGCGTCGGCTCGTGGAGGTACAGCAGGCGCAGCCCGGTGACCGACCGATCAGTCGACGCAGATCCCCGGCACCGCGACCTTGCGGAACAGATGCGGCGAGGCCACGGCACTGGACGGGTAGTGCGCGAGCTGGCTCTGAAACTCCGGGTTGTTGAACGCCTGACTTGAAGTGCCGGGTCGATTCCCACACGGCGTACGTTGACGAAACACGCAGCTGCCGCCGATGCCCCGGTGCAGCTGGGTTGAGATGTAGCCGGGCAGTCGTTGCATCACCGCCGCATCGGCCGCCCAGGCCTGGATCAATTGATCCACCTCGCCAGGATCGACGTTGAACTTGTTGATCAGTACAACCGGGCCACCCTGGTCCTCCAACTGCGCAAACAGCGTGACCTTCTCATCCATCTCGGCAAACTTGACCATGTTGTCGCTCCTTCAACGGTTAACAGAAAGTGCACCAACGGCGCGCACGAATCACGAGGCCCTCGCACTGACCGCACTGCGTGGTGGCTCGCACGACGTCGTTCATTCGTCTAGCCACGAAAACCCGCCGCGTGGTGGCTGCCATCGCAGAAGGGCTTGTTCTTCGACTGGCCGCAGCGGCACAGCGCGAAGCGATCTTGCGACGCCCCCTCGCACCAGGCCACCGCACTCAGCCCGACGCCGCCTTCGACTTCGTAGGGACCGTCGCGCGCGATGCGGATCGCCGGCGCGCGCTGCGGGTGCGAACCGATACGACCCGCGACCGCATAGCGCAGCGCGCCCGAGGGGCATTGCCGGACGACCTCGATGATGCGCTGCGCATCGGCGCGGTCGGGCACGATCCAGGGCTTCTCGCCCTTGCGAAACACCTCGGGCAAGTTCTTCGCGCACTTCTCGGACGCCGAGCAGACCAGGCGGTTGAACAGCACCGTGATCTGCGCGCCACGGTACTCGGTCGCGCCGTCTGGCGTTCGATCGGGCGACGACGGCACTGGTGAATCCGATCGCGTTGTGGCTGCCGTCGCAGAACGGTTTGTTCTTCGACGCGCCGCAGCGGCACAAGGCCAGCGTCGGCCGTGTGGTGACAGTGACACCATCCGACCATTGAAGGCGCTCCAGGCCGCTGACGAGCAGCGGACCGTTCTCGCTCGGTGCGATCGACGGCCGGCGCCGGCAGCGGGCACGCTGCCGGCATCCAGGGCCTGGTGCGCAATGCGTCCGGTCAGCCGCAGGCCGTCGCGGATGTTGAGCCCCATCAGCGTCAGGTTGACCAGGCCGGCCACCAGTTCGATCGCCTGGACGGCGTAGAAGGTGGCCGTGAACTGCCCCTTGGCGGCCAGGTTGGCGAGGTAGAACGCGCAGGGTATGAGCACGAGCACGCCGTTCGGCCCGATGACCATCATGCGACGCTTCTTGGCCAAGGCCAGCGCATCGGTGCGGCTGCCCAGCAGCTTGAACCCGGTGCCGCCGGCCGCAGCCATCGACGGCACCAGCAGCCACATGCCCCACAGCACCGCGTGCTTGACCGCGGTGATGGTCTCGTGGCTGCCGAACAGCTCCGACGCGACGGTCGAGGTCCAGAACGTCAGGATGCACAGGAAGCCGATGACACCGGCTGCGGCATGGATTCTCCGGATCATGCGATCTCCTGGGTGTTGGAATCGCGCGCCGTGGCCTCGAGCCGCGTCGCGATCTCGCGGACGACGCCGAGCGCTGTCCGGATATCCCTTGCCGAAATCCGCCTGGCCAACCGGTTGGCCCAGGGCGCTTGGCGTTTGGCGGCGGCCTGGAAGGCTTTGGCGCCGGACTTGCTGAGCACGACGAGCTTGGCGCGCTGATGGTGCGGATTGGCCGCGAACGTCAGAAAGCCTTCGGCTTCGAGTTCGTTGACGACGCGCTGCACGGCCTGGCGCGTCGAGCCCCATGTTGCGCGCGATGTGGGCCACCGGCTGCGGCGCGCCGGCGAAGGCGATGGCACCGAGCACCTGCCAGCGTGCGCTCGTCAGGCCCAGGCTGGCCACCAGCTGATCGCCGGCGCTCAGCAAGCGCCCATTGAGCTTGAATACCTCCAGGATCAGCTCGGTCAAGCCGGCGCCCTCGGGGGTGTGAGTCGGGATCGGTCGATTGCGCCATTGGGCAGCATGATGTCTGTTTGACAGCATGCTGTCAACTTGACGCACCTCGCGACTGGTCGAGATCAAACCCGCTGCTGCCGTTCAGCAACCCGGCCCGCCCCACGCAATGCGGTCGCCGACCCGGTTGCTCCGCACGCAGTGCCATCCTCTTGCGTTGCGCAGCGGTTAGGCGCCCAATCAGCCGGCGCGCTCGACGCGGTGAGATGACGATTGCCCCGCGAGCCGGGTGCCTGATCAGAACATCCGCCTGGAAGGAATGCCGTCATGAAGCGCCGAGACTTGATCGCCACCGCCCTCACGGCACCACACGTGCTGCTTGCGGGTTGCGCGAGCCCGGGGTCACCCAGCGCCGGGGCAGGCCCCGCCGCCGCGAAGGCACAGATCACGGTGCTCTACGATGCCTTCGGTCGCGATCCGGCGCTGCAGAAGGATTGGGGCTACGCCGCGCTGGTGGAGGTCGGCGGCAAGCGCGTCCTGTTCGACACCGGCAACAACGCCGAGGTGCTGGCGAAGAACGCGGCGGCCAAGGGTGTCGATCTCGCGAGGCTCGACTTCGTCGTGATGTCGCATCGGCACGGCGACCACATGGGAGGCATGAGCCATCTGCTGAGCGTCAACCCGAAGGTCACGATCTACGCGCCCAAGGAAGGCTTCGGCGTCTATGGCGCCGATCTGCCAAGTGCCTTCTATCGCAAGGACGAGTCGCTGCCGGCCGAGCAGCGCTACTACGACGGCAGGCCGCCCGAGGTCATGCGATTCGGCAGCGCCTGGCCGCAAGCCAACATCGTGCTGGTCGACAAGGCCACGGCGATCGCGCCCGGAATCCATCTGATCTCGCTGGTGTCCGACAAGCCGGGCACGCTCGAGTTGCGTGAACTCTCGCTGGCCATCGAGACGCCCGACGGCGTGGTGATCGTGGTCGGCTGCTCGCACACGGGCATCGACAATATCGTCAAGGCGGCGGCGGCGATCCAACCCAAGATCCAGTTGGTCGTCGGAGGCTTCCATCTTGTCGTCGCCAAGGACCCGGACATCGAGGCCATCATCGCGACGCTGCGCGACACCTACAAGGTCGCCTATGTCGCCCCTGGGCATTGCACCGGCGAACCGACCTTCACCGCACTGCGCAAGGCCTTCGGTGAACGCTGCCTTTACGCCGGGCTGGGCAGCACGATCGCGCTGGGTGCCGCGCGTGCGCCGGTCAGCGACAGCGGGCCGGGGGCGCCATCGGCGCTGGGCGACGACGATCTGCAGAGTTACCAGGCGCTGTTCGCGGCAAGCGGCGAACGCCGCCGCGGCCTGTTCGCGAACCTGCAACGAACGGCCACGCCAGGCGGCGCCTATCTCGGGCAATGGCGGCGCAGCATGTCGGGCTGTTGTTGAGGCTTGCCGGCGTCGACCTCGCGTGAGACGGCATGGACGCCCGCATCGGGCAATACCGGCAAGCGACACTGCAAGTAGCAAGGGACCTGCGCCACGACCAGAGCGCCGGCGTGGATGCCGACGAACGGCAACTCCAGGGCCAGGTGCCCCTCCCGGCCAAGCGCTGATGCCGCCCTCAGTCGAACCAATCGTCGGCCTCGGCGGTCACCCGCTCGATCACTCCGCAAGCCGCGCGCGCGCCGCCGGCACAGCCGGCAACTTCGCCATTCGGGCAATAGGTGTCCGGGTTGACGTGAATGATGAAAGCGCTGCCGTCTGCGTCGAATAGGCTGAGCGGACCGGGCGACAGCGTGACCCGGCTGGTGGTCGTGCGCAACAAGCCGCGCCCGTTCTTGACATCGATGTTGACCAAGTCGCCCGAATGGTAGGGATGGTTGCCATCGGGCGACGAGTTCCCGAACGGGCCTGGATCGAAGTGTCCCAGCGCGGCGCTGCATGGGTGGCAGGCACCGGCTGCATGGATGTGCACGGCGTGCTTGCCATCCGAGAGCCCGCGGACCTTGATCGCAATGTCGACCAGCTTGACGCCCTCCGGCGAACCACGCTCGAGAAGCCTGGCCATCCCGCTGATGCCGGGGTCGGTGCAGCCGCTGATCTTGGCCAGCGCTCGCACGCTGGGGCCTTCGTCGAGCTGGTCGTGAGCCGCCACGGCGCCCCCGGTGACGAGCAGGGAAAGTGCCAGAGTCCACGCGAGCTTCATATCGGCGCTCCTTGCGAGGCTGCGTTCAAGTTGGTGACTCTGCGGTGGTGCATGTCGATTTGCTAGCAGCCGACGCAAAACCCGAGTCCACGTCAGGGACACTCGTAGACCGACTGTCCGAAGTCCGACTCTCTCGGCATCGCCCCCTGCACTGTCAACACCTTCTGGCCCGCGCGCGGGCAAGCGCGGGGAGCCGGTCGGCCCTGCCGCCTGCCGATCGATACTCGATCACGATGTTGCTGCCCTCGACCCAGCCGTGATCGCGCAACCCTTGCCGAAACGCGGCGAACTGGTGTGGCGCGGTTTCAGGGGCGTTGAATCCGAGCCAGCCGACCCGCGGCACCTTGCCGACCGGCTGCGCCGTGGTCGCGTGCGGGATGGCCAGATGCACGCCTGCCACCGCACTGATGAAGCCGCGCCGCCCGATCATTCGATCACCTCGTCCGCGCGCAGCAGCACCGTCTGCGGGATCGTGATGCCGAGGGCCTTGGCGGTCTTCAGGTTGATGACCAATTCGAACTTGGTCGGCTGCTCGACGGGCAGGTCGGCGGGGTTGGCACCTTTGAGGATCCTGTCGACGTAGGTGGCGGCGCGGTGGAACAAATCGGGACTGCTCGGTCCATAAGACATCAGGCCGCCGGCTTCGACGTACTCCCTCAGCGAACACATCGTCGGCAGGCGGCTCTTCGCCGCAAGGTCTGCCAACCGTGTTCGGTGAGTGAGGAACATGATGTCCCCAGCAAGGAGGAGCGCGCCAGCGCGCTTCGTCTTCATAGCCGCGAACGCGCTGTCGAAGTCGTTGGGACTGTGCGCCTCCAGGTCTTGAAGCTCCACCCCCAGCACCCGGGCCGCGGTCTGCGCTTCCCTCAGCCAGAGCGCGTTGCCCGGCGTGGCGGGATGCCAGAGAACGGTCATCCGCGAGACCTTAGGAAAGGTCTGCCTGAGTAGATCGACCAGCTTGCCCGCTATCTCCGGACCGACAGTGCCAGTCAACCCGGTGATGTTGCCCCCCGGCCGCGCCAGACTGGCGACGAGCCCCAATCCAACGGGATCGCCGACTGCCACCGTGACGATGGGGATCGTCTGCGTCGCATTCTTCGCAGCCAGGGCCGTTGGCGTCGACGGCACGACGATCAGGTCCACGCGCAGACGTACCAGCTCCGCTGCGAGCTCGGCCAGCCGCTGCGCCCTCCCGCCCGCGAATCGCCACTCGATGACGATGTTCTGCCCCTCGACCCAGCCAAGGTCCCGCAGCCCGCGCTGGAATTCACGGACGAAAGGCTCCGCGGACTCGCGCGTGGGACCGCCCAGCCAGCCGATTCGCGGAACTTTCTGCGCCGGCTGCGCCGTGGCAGTCAGCGGCGCAGCCAGCGCCCCGAGAGAGAAGGCGATCACGACCGTCCGCCGATGCGTCACTCGATCACCTCATCGGCCCGCAGCAGTACGACCTGCGGGATGGTGATGCCCAGTTCCCTGGCGGTCTTGAGGTTGACGGCGAGCGGGAACTTGGTGGGTTGCTCGACGGCGAGCTCGGCCGGCTTGGTGCCTTTCAGGATCTTGTCGACAAAGACGGCGATGCGGCGGGTCTGGCCCGGCAGATCGGGCCCGTAGGACATCAAGGCCCCGGCCGGCACGGCGCCCCTGAGGAAGTGCATCGACGGCAAGCGGTGCCGCGCTGCGAGATCGGCCAGCCGTGGGTAGTGGTCCGAGAACATCGGGTCGCCCAGCACCAGGACCGCTCCCGCTCGCCCCTTGCCCATCGCAGCGAAGGCACCGTCGAATTCGTCGACACCCCGCGCCTGCAGAAGCTGCAGTTGCAGGCCCAACGACTCGGCGGAAACCTTCGCGTTGGCGATGTAAGACGTGTGGCCAGCGTTGGCGGGGTTCGAGAACGGCCACCCGGCTGATCATGGGCAGCGTCTCCTTGAGCAGTTGCAGCTGTTTGCCGATGATTTCCGGGCCGACGCCGGAGGACAACCCGGTGACGTTCCCGCCCGGGCGCGCCAGGCTCGCGACGAGCCCGAGCCCGACCGGATCGGCGACGCCGACCATGACGATGGGAATCGACTTCGTGGCCTTGCTGGCGGCCACCGTGGCAGGCGTCGGCACGGAGATGATGAGGTCCGGCTGCAGCCGGACCAGCTCGGCTGCAAGCTCGGGCAGGCGGTCGAACCGACCATCGGCAAAGCGATGGTCGATGGTGATGTTCTGCCCTTCAACCCACCCATGCTCGCGCAGCCCCAGCCGGACCGTTTCGATCAATGTGCCGGCGGCGGACAGCGTGCCGCTGCCGAGAAAACCGATGCGGTAGACCTTCGCAGCCGGTTGCGCCCACGCGGCCGGCGGCAGGGCCGAGACCAAGAGGCCCGGCGCCACGACGCCGACGAACGCGCGCCGGTTGATCACAGGATCACCCCGTCGAAGAATGAGTGTTCGTCGATGCTACGCCTGCGATCCGTCGGCTGACGATGTAGACGGCGCCCATCAGCATCGGCGGCATGACCGGCAGATCGGAGGGCTTGGTGCCTTTCAGGATCTTGTCCACGAAGACGGCGATGCGGCGGTGCTGGTCCGGGTGGATAGTTCGTTCAAGGCCCTCTTTCCGTGACGATAGGGTGGCCAAGCCGGTCTGTCGAGGCTCCGAATGCTGTTCTTGTGATCGACGGTGGCCGCCGAGCGCCGATGAACCCGGCCGCACACGCCCAGCAAAGCGCCTGTTTGCGGGGTTGCCCAGGCGACAGGGCCGCGGTGCCCCGGCCCGGGAAACCCCGGTCATCACCAGGTGCGTGGTGCCGTCACGCCTGGGGGTCTTGAGCTTCAGCACGACTTGTCCGGCGGCGTTGGTTTGTACGCGCTCGCTGTCTCACACCCGCACCGTCTTCCACCGTCCCCGGCTGAACAGCCACAGCGTGAACACGCCGACCGCGGTTTCCGAGACGAACACGCCCCAGAACACGCCGGAATGCGCCCAGGCCAGCGGCAGCGCCAGCGCCCAGGCAGAGCGGAATCTGGATCAGCCAGAAGAACACGACGTTGATCCAGGTCGGCGTGACCGTGTCGCCGGCGCCGTTGAACGCCTGCACCGACACCATCCACCAGCCGTAGACGAAGTACGAGTACGACAGGATCGAGAGCCACTCGCCGCCGATGGCGATGACGGCTGCGTCGTCGGTGAACACGGCGATGAGCGCGTCGTGCAGAAAGAAGAACGCCACCGACACGGCGAGCGTGAACGCCATGTTCATCCAGCCGATGCGCCAGACGGCCGCCTCGGCGCGCGCGGGCTCGCCCGCGCCGAGGTTCTGCCCGACGAGCGTGGCGGCGGCGTTGGACATGCCCCAGGCCGGCATCAGCGTGAACATCATGATGCGCATCGTGATCGTCGCGCCGGCCACGGCTTCGGTCGAGATGCTGGCGAGGATGCGCATCAGGAAAATCCAGGCGGTCATCGCGACGATCATCTGGCCGATGCCGCCGAGCGAGGTGCGCACGATCTGCATCAGGGTCGCGCCATGCCAGCGCAGGCTCGGCGCGGCGGATGCGCAGGTGTTCGCTGCCGCGCACCAGGATCCACAGCTGCATCAGCACGCCCGCGCCGCGCCCGATGTTGGTGGCGATCGCCGCGCCCTCGATGCCCAGCGCCGGGATCGGCCCCAGGCCGAAGATCAGGATCGGGTCGAGCACGATGTTCAGCGCGTTGGCCACCCACAGCACGCGCATCGCCGCCGCCGCATCGCCCGCGCCGCGAAAGATCGCATTGATGACGAACAGCAGCAGGATCACCACGTTGCCGCCCAGCATCCACTGCGTGTAGCGGTAGCCGTGTTCGACGGCCCAGGCGTCGGCACCCATCAGCCGCAGCAGGTCCTGCGCCCAGACGATGCCCACCCCGGCGAAGGGCAGCGACACGAGCACCGCCACCGCAATCGCCTGCACCGCCGACAGCGCCGCTTCCTTGCCGCGCTGCTCGCCGACGCGCCGCGCGACGATCGCGGTGACCGCCATCGCCAGCCCCATCGCGATCGAATACAGCAGGAACAGATAGGTCTCGGTCAAGCCGACCGTGGCCACCGCCGAAGACCCGAGCTTGGCGACGAAAAAGATGTCGACCACCGCGAAGGTCGATTCGAGCACCAGCTCCAGCATCATCGGCACGGCCAGCAGCAACACCGCGCGCTTCAAGGGGATGCGCGTGTAGTCGGCGTTGGTGCCGCGCAGCGCGGCGCGCAGGTCGGCCCACAGGCCGGTAGGGCCGGCAAGGGGTGTCGACTGAGCACCCGGTGCAGTGATCGTGTCGGGTGCGGTCATGGGTTCACCGGCTGCACGATACCCATCGTTCGATGGCGTGGCCACGCTGTGGCGTCAGATCGTCTTGGGTCCGCCATTGACACCCCAGCCGGTGCCGTAGCGGTCGGTCACCATGCCGAAGGCCTCGGTCCAGAAGGTTTCGCCGAGCGGCATCGTCACGGTGCCGCCTTCGGTCAAGGCCGCGAAGACGCGTTTCGCATCGGCCACGCTGTCGTACGTGAGCGTCATCATCACGCCCTTCATGCCCTCGAACAGCACGCCGGGAGGCGTGTCGCCGGCCATCAGCACGAAGTCCGGATGCGTGAGTTTGGCATGCATGATGCGGCCAGCGTGGCTGGCCGGACACGGCTGGTCGCCCGGCATGTCGCCATAGGTGATGAGCGCGTCGAGCTTGCCGCCGAGCACCTCGGCGTAGAAGTTCATCGCTTCGGCGCACTGGCCGTCGAACGAGAGGTAGGCATTGAGCTGGGGCATGGCACTTCCTTTTCCGGGTCAGTGAAGGGAAGCACCGCGCGAGCGACCCCATCGGCGGTGCGCAGATGCGGTGGCCGTCGGCAGCGGAGCACCGCAAGAGTTCACAGTTCGGCGACGCTGTCGCGCCGAGTCGATCGACGAACCGCCGCCTCAGATGCCGCTTCCCACGGGGCCTGCACATGACTGCGTTGCCAACCACTCAGGCATTCGAGGTACTCGCCAGGCGTATTGGCCGTCGTCAGAATCATCTTCACGGTCACCTCGGCAAGTCGGAGTCGTGGATGTGCCTCGACTGGTTCTCCTGCATCGACGAGTCCTTGGCGCAGAACTCCTCGATGGCTTCGGCGTGCGCGTTCCCTTCGACACCCGCGTTGAATCTCTGCAAGGTGATCATGGACGGCTCGGCAGCTCCCTTCATCTCATCGGTGTCGAGGACGAACCGAAAATCGATTCCACGCCAGCCATCACGGCAACGTTGCCCGCGCACGTTCGAGCAGCAACTCGCGCTCGCGCTGATTGGTCGCGAGTTCGGCCGCGCGCTCGAACGCCTGGCGCGCTTCACCCGGCCGGCCGAGTTTGGCCAGCAAGTCACCGCGCACCGCACCCAGCAAGTGGTAGCGATCGAGCTGTCCCGCCGCCGCCAGTGCATCAACCAGCGGCAGCGCCGCCGCCGGGCCGAAGGCCATGCCGACGGCCACCGCGCGGTTGAGTTCGACCACCGGTGACGGCAAACGCTGGGCCAGCGCGTCGTACAGCGCGACGATCTGCACCCAGTCGGTCTGAACGGCCGCAGGCGCACGTGCATGGCAGGCCGCGATCGCCGCCTGCAGCTCGTAGGGTCCACGCTCGCCGCCCAACGCAGCGGCCCGTTCGAGCGCAGCCAGCCCGCGGCCGATCAGCAGGTGGTCCCAGCGGCCTCGATCCTGCTCCAGCAGCAGGATCGGCCGCCCTTGCGCATCGACCCGCGCGCGTGTGCGAGAGGCCTGGATCTCCATCAGCGCGACCAGGCCGTGCACTTCGCTTTGCTGCGGCGCCAGTTGCGCGAGCACACGGCCGAGCCGCAGCGCTTCGTCGCACAGCGCGGGCCGCATCCAATCGTCGCCGGCGGTGGCCGAATAGCCCTCGTTGAAGATGAGGTAGATCACTTCGAGCACGGCCGCCAGCCGCGCCGCCAGCGCATCGCCGCGCGGCACCTCGAAGGGAATCCGCGCCGCGCCGAGCGCGCGCTTGGCGCGGACGATGCGCTGCGCGATGGTGGGCTCGGGCTGCAGGAAGGCGCGTGCGATCTCGGTGGTGGTCAGACCACCGAGCAGACGCAGCGTCAAGGCGACCTGAGCCTCCCTGGCGAGCACCGGGTGGCAGGCCGTGAACACCAGGCGCAGCAGGTCGTCGCCGATGTCGTCGGCCGCATCCAGTGCGTCGCTGAAATCGGGCACCACATGGTCGCCGCGGGCGTCGGCATCGGCGCCCAGCTCCTGCCGCTTGCGCAGGTGCAAGGCTTGCTGTCGCAACCGGTCGAGCGCGCGGTTCTTGGCGGCGGCCATCAGCCAGGCTCCGGGGTTGTCGGGGATGCCGTCGGTGGGCCAATGTTCGAGCGCGGCCACCAGGGCGTCCTGCGCCAGCTCTTCGGCCAGGCCGACGTCGCGCACCAGCCGCGCGACGGCGCCGATGATCCGGGCCGATTCGATGCGCCAAACGGCATCGATGCTGCGGTGCAGATTACGCGCCATGCGCAGGCTGATCCGGGGTCAGGCGCGCAGGGGTCACTGCTTGTTCGCGGCAAGCTTGGCGCGCAGGCGATCCTCCTGCTCGCGCAGCTCGGGCGTGAACGCCTCGCCGAAGTCGTCGGCCTCGAAGACGGGGCGGATCTCGATTTCGCAGTCCTCGGGGTGGGGGCTCGGGCAGCGCCGCACCCATTCGATCGCCTCGTCCATCGAGCGCACCTGCCAGAGCCAGAAGCCGGCGACCAACTCCTTGGTCTCGGTGAAAGGGCCGTCCATCACCGTGCGCGACGCGCCTGAAAAGCGCACGCGTGCACCCCTGGAGCTGGGGTGCAGGCCCTCGCCGGCCAGCATCACGCCGGCCTTGACCAGCTCTTCGTTGAAGCGGCCCATGTCGGCCAGCAGTTGTTCGCCGGGCATCACGCCGGCCTCGGAGCCCTTGCTGGCCTTGACCATCACCATCACACGCATGATCGATTCTCCTGGTTGAGCGATTGGGTCTCGGGTTCGCTGCTTCCGGCTGCGGCTTGAAGGCGTCCCTGCCTCTACGACGGTCGAGCCACTCGGAAATCGACATTCAGCAGCCTGGCCCGGCGGCAGAACCAGATGCAGCGCAGAATCGCACGAAGTGCCTGCGCCGTTTCTGGCGGCAGCCGGATCCGACAAACCCACATCACGAAGCCATGCAATTCCTCCTGCTTGTGTACACCGATGAAGCACTGCTCGGCAAGCTGCCGGCACGAGAATTCGACGCCGAGATGCGGCATTGCCTTCAGCACGCCGACGACATGCAGGCGCAAGGAACGCTGCTGGAGTTCCAGCAACTCGAGCCGTGCGCAACCGCCAAGTCCGTGCGCTCGCGCAGCGGCCGGACGACGATTCTGGACGGACCCTTCGCGGAAACGAAAGAAGTGCTTGCCGGCTTCAACCTGGTCGAGGCCGAGTCGATGGACGAGGCGGTCCGGATGGCTCAGGAGTTCCCGTGGATTCGATATGGCTGCATCGAGGTGCGGCCGGTGCGCAACATCGACGGCGTTCGTTCGCGCGTCGGCGCATGAAGTGGTTCGGCTACTGATCGGCTTGTCCTAAACGCTCGAGATCGCATCGACGCCACGCGCTGACGCGTGTTGTCAGTCGCACAGGTGCCGGGAAGTCATTCTTCGCGATCATTCGGAGCATCGTCGACCAGGCCAGTCATCCGCGACACCGCTCGCAAGCGAAAAGACTGCACGCGCTGCGCGTCAGCGCAGCAACTGCAGGAAGGGTGATGATTGCTGATCGCTGATTCTCCGGGCGTGCAGGCCGCTCGACCGACCCGGCAAGCCCCGCGTGACGCTGCTGTACTTCACGGCGATCTTCAATGTCTTCACCTACGTCGGCCCGGTGCTGCAGGCGCTGGTGCCGATGGGCAGCGAGGCGCTGTCGGGCACGATCGCGTTGTTCGGCGTGGCCGGCGCCACCGGCACGCTGGTGGGCGGCTGGGCCAACCGGCGCTCGCTGCATCGCTGACGACGATGCTGTTCAGCATGCTGTTGCTGCCGCTGGCACGCGGGCATTGGCCTGCGACGATGGCACTGTTCATCACCTGGGGCCTGGCCGGCTTTTCGATGATGGCACCGCAGCAGTCGCGCCTGGCCGGCGCAGCGCCGGCGCATGCGCCGATGCTGTTGTCGCTGAACTCGTCGATGCTGTACGTCGGCATGGCGCTCGGCGCCGCCGTCGGTGGCGTGATGTCGCCGCAGATCGGGTTTCACAATCTGCCGTGGGCCGGCGTGCCGTTCGTGCTGGCAGGTCTGCTGACCTTGGCGTTGACACCCACGCCCTCACGCTGCGGTGCGGCGCGCGCGCGGGTTTCTGGACGCTGACTTGGCCGGTGTCTTGGCTGCCGTCTCGCGCATAGTCCTGGCCTGTGCCCTGCTCGGCACCGGCTTGCGCACGGCAACCGGCCGGGCCTTGGCGGCCGGCAGCAGCCCGCGCAGCAGGCCCTCGCAATCCCCCTGCGACATCCGCCGCGGCACCGGGTAGTTGAAGTCGGCTTCGTGGCATGCCGCGCGGGCGAGCTCGGGGATGTCGCCCTCGCGCAACGCGGCCAGCGTGCGGGGGATGCCCAGCGTGTCGTTCATCGCCTGCACCGCGTCGATGAACTGCGCGGCCAACGCGTCGTCGTCGTCACCGTCGACGTGCAGGCCGACGCGGCGGGCCAGCACCGCCAGCCGCGCGGCGGTCTGGCGCAGCGAAAAGCGTAGCACCGACGGCAGCAGCATCGCGTTGGCCAGACCGTGCGGCGTGTGATAACGCCCGCCGAGCTGGTGCGCGATCGCGTGCACGTTGCCGACGTTGGCGCGGGTGAAGGCCAGGCCGGCGAACGTGCTGGCCAGCGCCATCGTCTCGCGCGCGGCCAGGTCCTGGCCGTCGCGGAAGACGCGCGGCAGCTGCTGCCAGATCATCGCGGTGGCCGCCAGCGCCATGCGATCGGTGAACGGCGTGGCCCAGCCGCCGATGAAGGCCTCCACCGCGTGGGTCAGCGCATCCATGCCGGTGGCAGCCGTCACCGCCGGCGGCAGGCCAACCATCAGCGTCGGGTCGAGCGCCGCCATGTCGGGCACGATGCGGGTGTCGGCCACCACCAGCTTGCGCCCGGCCTCGGTGTCGGAGATGACGGCGGCCACCGTCACCTCCGACCCGGTGCCGGCGGTCGTCGGCACGGCGTAGATCGGCACCGGGCCGTGCAGGCCGCGGAAGTAGCCGGCCAGCGCGGCCGGCGGCTTGTGGTTGGCCGCCGCCAGCCCGATCACCTTGGCCGCGTCGATCACGCTGCCGCCGCCCAGCGCGATGATCGCGTCGCACTGCTCGGATCTGAACAGCGCCAGCCCCTGCTCGATCACCGGAATCGGCGCATCCGGCGTCACCGCATCGAAGACGACGATTTCGACGCCGGCGGCCTGCAGCGCCGCGGTCATCGGCGCGGCCAGCCCGAGGCGGGCGATCACCGCATCGGTCACCAGCAGCGGCTTGCGATGGCCGAAACCGCCGATCAACGCGCCCAGGCGCGCCGCCGAGCCGGGCCCGACCAGCAAGGTCGGTTGCGGAATCGGCAACCAGCGCGTCACCGCCCCGGCGGCACGCTTGATCATCGGCAATCCCTTGTCGCTCACTGCACGGCCGATGTCGTCGATCAATCTGCCCGCCACTTGACGCCTCCATCATTGGATATCCACTTTGCTCCAAGCCAACGATGAAAAAGGTGATCGGCATCAGCCTGGGTGCACGCCGCCAGGATTTCGAGTTCCGTACCCGCTTTCTGGGCCAGGATCTGCAGGTGCGCCGCATTGGCACCGGCGGCAGCACCGCCCAGGCGGCGAAGCTGCTGCGGCAGTGGGATGCCAAGGCCGACGCCATCGGGCTGGGTCTGGTCGGCGACAGCGACCGCATCGGCGCGGCGCGCCGGCTCGACGGCGAGGCGGCCCAGCTGCGCGCCCTGGTCACACGAGCACCGTTGTCCACCGGTGCGCGTCTGGCCGACATCTTTGTCGAGTGGGCGGTGCGCCATGCGCAGACCACGCTCGGCCACTACTTCGACAACGCGCGGGTGCTGTTCTTCAGCGGCATGGCCAACGCCAAGCTGGCGATGTCGATGGCCGAATACACCGAGAACCTGCAGTTCGCCGATCCGTTGCTGCAGCTGGGCGTGCCCAAGCTGCTGAATTCGATCGATGCGCTGGGCCTGTACTCCAGTGGTGCGCACTACGTGGCCGACTGGGCGCCGCCGCGCCTGCTGCCGGGCGCGCTGATGCGGCAATGGGCGCACCATGTGCTGCGCAAAGCGCTGACGCGCGCGACCGTGGTGGTGGCGCCCGTGCACGAGCTCGACGAATTCGGCATCGAGGAGCTGGCCGGCAAGACCATCGTCACCACCACCGTCAATGACGAGCGCCTGGCGGGCTTCAAGAGCAAGGGCGTGCACCTGGTGATCGACGGCGCACCGCTGGTGCAGGGCCATGCGCTCGACCCGGCGCTGCTCGACGCGATGATCATGGCGGCCACCGCCAAGGCGCCCGAGCAGTTGCTCGAGGACGACTACCTCGACATCCTGACCGGCGAGCAGCTCGAGCCGCGCCTGCTCTATCCGAACGGCTTCAAGCGGGTCAACCGTTTCGCCTTCGTCATCCATCCGCTGTCGCAGGAGTACTTCAAGGTCGTCAAGCCGATCGAGATGCTGTCGCAGATTTCGCCGCCGCTGCTGATGGATTCGCTGGAAAAGGTGATGGCCTACGCGCCGCCCTTCGTCTACTCGCACGTCGAGGGCATCAAGAGCCCCACCGGCGTCGAGGCCGAGGGCTGGCTGATCTCGGTGGGCGGCACGCCGCGCGAGATCATGAGCCACAGCCCCGAGTTCACCTACCGTCGCCTGCTCGCGGCGGCGTCGATGGCCAGGAAGCTGGGGGCGCAGATCATGGGGCTGGGCGCTTTCACCAAGGTGGTCGGCGATGCCGGCGTCACGGTGGCCCGCCGCGCGCCGCTGCCCATCACCACCGGCAACAGCTACAGCGCCTCGGGCGCGCTGTGGGCGGCGCACGACGCGCTGCTGCGCATGAACCTGCTGCCGCGGCCCAAGGGCAAGGAGCGGGTCCAGTTCAAGGCCATGGTGGTCGGCGCCACCGGTTCGATCGGTTCGGCCTGCGCCCGGCTGCTGGTGCGCGCCGCC
Source organism: uncultured beta proteobacterium (assembly GCA_963814435.1). Lineage (GTDB taxonomy): Bacteria > Pseudomonadota > Gammaproteobacteria > Burkholderiales > Burkholderiaceae_C > JAEUPI01. The sequence goes on along the minus strand of CAWFCV010000004.1, from coordinate 340,560 downwards.
GAGGAGGTGTACCTGGTTTCGCCGGAGACCGCCAAGCTGCTGGCGCTGAAGGAATCGATCCTGAAGGACACGCCCGACGCCAAGCTCTACCTGTCTGCCCGCGCCGACAAGGACCTGCCCGAGATGGACATGATCGTCACCGCCACCTCGGGCGCGGGCAAGAAGGTGCTCGACATCATGAAGGTCAAGCCCGGCTGCGTGATCACCGACGTCGCCCGTCCGCTCGACCTGCCGCCCGAAGAGGTGGCCAAGCGGCCCGACGTGCTGGTGATCGAGTCGGGCGAGATCCAGCTGCCCGGCGACGTGAAGATGAAGAACATCGGCCTGCCCAAGGGCGTGGCCTACGCCTGTCTGGCCGAGACCATCGTGCTGGCTCTCGAAGGCCGCTTCGAGAACTACACCGTCGGCCGCTCGATCGAGTGGGAGAAGGTGCACGAGATCTACCGTCTCGGCCTCAAGCACGGCATGAAGCTGGCCGCGATCTCGGGCGCCAACGGCGTGTTCAGCGACGAAGACATCGCCCGCGTGCGCGCGCTGGCGCTGGCGGCACGAGCGAAGAAGGCGCGGCGCGGCGGCGGGCGCAGGATCGCCTCGGCCGCCCCGGCGGCGAAGCGGCGGCGCCAGGAGGTGGCTCTCGCCTGAGAGCCAGCGACGCGACCGGAATTGCCGGCCACCCCACACCCGGCGCAACCCTTCACGGCCTATGCGATGACGATCGTCAACGCTCGAACGTCGCGGGTGGCCTATCTTGAACGATGATGAATACAGCGTGAGGGAGGTGGCCGATGGGCTGTTCTCCTTCGACTGGCGCAAACTGTACCCAGCAAGGAGATCTTTACCATGACCGCCCCGTTTGGACATGCCCGCATCACCGGCCCGCTGGTTGGGTTTGCATTGGCGCTCGGCTCCGGTCATGCATTCGGTGCCGGCTTCTACCTGAACGAGAGCTCGGCCAGCGGCCTGGGCAACGCCTTCGCCGGCGGCGCCGCAGCCGCGGACGACGCGGCCACGATGTGGAGCAACGTCGCCGGCATTTCCCGCATCGGCAGCAACCAGGCCGTTGGCGTGATCCACCTGATCACACCGTCGATCAAGTTCAGCAACGGGTTTTCGGCGCCGGCCGCGCAACAGGCGCTCGGCGGTAACGGCGGCGACGCCGGCGGGCTCAACGTGGTGCCCAACCTGTACCTGGTGATGCCGACGACCCGGCAATGGTCGTTGGGGCTGGGCATCAGTTCGCCGTTCGGCCTGGTCACCGAGTACGACGATGGCTGGATCGGCCGCTTCCAGGCGATCAAGTCCGACATCATGACCGTGAATATCAACCCGGGTGCGTCGTACAAGGTGGCGGACAACCTGGCGCTGGGCGTGGGTGTCGACTTCCAGCGCATCCTGGCGACCTTCACCAGCCGGGCCAACTACTCGGCGGCGCTGTTGAGTGCTGCGGCCCAGAACGGCATTGCCCCGGGTTCGGCAACCTACAACGCGATCGCCCAGGCGACGCCGCGCCTCGAGTCGGGTGTGCAGGTCAAGGGCAGCGACAACGCCTGGGGTTGGAACCTGGGTCTGTTGTGGGACATCGACAAGAGCCGCCGCGTCGGCATCCACTACCGTTCGAGCATCCGCTACGACGTGGCGGGCAGCGCGACGTTCACGAACCCGACGCCTGTCGTCCCCGCGCCGCTGGCGCCGACGGTGGGCCTGCTGGCCAATGGCGTCAACACCTTGGCGCTCTTCGACTCGGCCGTCACCGCGAAGGTCAAGCTGCCCCCGATCTTCAACGTCTCGTACTTCGGCGCCATCAATGACCGCTGGGACGTGATGGCCGACGCGCAGTGGATGGGTTGGTCGACGGTCAAGGACCTGACCTTCGTGCGCAGCAATGGCGCCACGTTGCAGAGCACGCCGGAGAACTTCAAGGACGTCTGGAAGATCTCCGTCGGCGCCAACTATCACTACGACGACAAGTGGCTGTTCCGGGGTGGACTGGCGTTCGACCAGTCGCCGGTGGAAGCCTTCGACCGCACGCCCCGGTTGCCCGATGGCGATCGCACCTGGCTGACGGCGGGCGCGCAGTACAAGTTCGACCGCAAGCTGCAGGTCGAGTTTGGCGCGGGCTATGTCTGGGTGAAGAACGGCTCGATCAACAAGAGCGGCGATCCGCCCAATGTGCTGGCCAACGGACTGCTCAACGGCAACTACAAGAACGGCAACACCGTCATCTTGTCCGCCCAGGCAGTTTATGCATTCTGAACGGCCTGCGGTCTCATCGCGGACGCAGACGGCAGACGGTTTGAAGGGGCAACACATGAAGCAACGTTTGATCGGCCTTTGCCTTGCGCTGGGCTTGAGCCTGCCTGCACTGGGCGCGGAAGTGGGCGGAGCCAGGCTCGACGACAAGGTGTCGCTGGGCGGGCAGGAGCTGCAGCTCAACGGCGCTGGCATCCGCACCCGGTTGCTGTTCAAGGTCTACGTCGCGAGCTTGTACCTGCCGCGCAAGTCGGGCGAAGCATCGGCGGTGCTGACCCAGACGCCGCGGCGCATCCAGTTGAATGTGCTGCGCCAGCTCAAGGCAGACCAGCTCGTCGACGCGCTGGTCGAAGGGATGCAGGCCAACAACTCGGCGGACGAACTGGCAGCCGTCAAGGCGCAGACGGATCAACTCGTGACTACCATGAAGGCATTCAACGCGGTTGGCGAAAAGGACATCGTGGCGCTCGACTTCGTCGGCGGAGACACCAGGATCAGCCTCAACGGCGAGGCGCGCGGCGTGATCGCCGGCGAGCGATTCAACCAGGCGCTCACGCGGGTCTGGCTCGGTGACAAGCCGGTGCAGGCCGATTTGAAGAAGGCGCTGCTCGGCGGCTGAGCGGCCTTGCCCTGCGCACGTTCTTGACGATCGGCAACCGATGACGGCAAGCGTCAGCTTCGAACACACGGACAGCAGTTCGCAATCACCAATTGAAAGGGCTCTCACATGAAGACCATCCGATCCTGGGCACCATCGTGCCCTGGCCTGTCGTTGCTGCTGGTGGCCTGCGGCGGTGGCGATGACGAGCACCGCCGCGCGTGGTGCCGTTCTCGCGGCTCAACTGCTCAGCAAGGTCACCATCGCGCAATCGACGGCGGCACGGCGGCATCGGGCCTGCAGCCGCTGTCGGGCGCGGCCAAGTGCGATGTCGACCTGCGCTACCTGATCTACATGACGCGCGATCCGGCAGGTGCACCGGCCAGGCCACCGCCGGCGTGCTGGTGCCCACAGGCACCGCCGCGGCCTGCACTGGCGAACGTCCGGTGGTGCTTTACGCGCACGGCACCACGTTGTCGCAGCAAGAACATGGCCAACGTCTGCAGCGACAGTGAGGGTTCGCTGCTGATGGCGGTGTTCGCGGCGCAAGGTTTCATCGTCGTGGCGCCGAACTACCTCGGCTACGACCGCTCGTCGCTCGCCTATCACCCCTATCTTCATCGCCGAGGGCCAGGCCGCCGACATGGTCGACGGCCTGCGCGCCGCGAAGACGCACATCGCGCCGAGAGCCCGACCAAGGCCTTCGGCGAAACTGCTGATCAGGGCTACTCGCAGGGCGGCCATGTCGCGATGGCCACGCACAAGGTGATCGAGCGCGACCACTCGCGGAGTTCACCGTCACCGCCGCGGGGCCGATGTCGGGGCCGTACAACCTCGTGAAGTTCGTCGACGTGCTCTTCGGCCCCGGCCCGATCGCGGCCGGAGCAACGCTGTTCGGTCCGCTGCTGATCACCAGCTACCAGCAGCTCTACGGCAACATCTACAGCAACTCTCCGATGTGTACCAGGCACCGTACGACAGCATGGGCGAGCCGCTGTTCCCGTCCGACACGCCGACCGCCCAGTTCATCGTCGCAGGGCAAGCTGCCGAACGACCCGACCGGTCATGAGCCTTTAGGCCCGGGTGGGCTGCTGACCGACACGTTCCGCGCGAACTATCCAACGTCGAACTTCCGCAAGGCGATGCAGACCAACACCTTGCTCGGCTGGACGCCCAAGCGTCCCGGCACCGTCGCCCTGTGCGCCGGCGCACAGGATCCGACGGTCTTCTTCTTCAACGCCACCGACATGCAAGCCGACTTCGCGTCGCGCAACTTCCTCGTGCCCGTGTGGGACCTCGAAAACCGCGCCAGCCTGCCAGCCGGGACCGCCGGTGACCAGATCTACGGCGGGTTCCAGCAGCAGAAGGCGGCGGCCGGCGCCAACGCGCCGTTTGTGTACCACGGCACGTTGGTGCCGCCGTTCTGCGTCGCCCTCGTGCGCGGGCTGTTCCAGCAGGTGCTGGCCGCGGGCATCTGACACCCAGCGGGCGCGCTGAGTCACCGCGGCGTCGCGAAGGCCCGCGTTCGCGACGCCTGACCCAGTCCGCGCCGCCGCGCCCCGGCGCGGTCGGACAGCTCCTGCGGCGGGGGCGGCCGCCACCCGGCACGCGCCCATGCCGGTGCCGATTGACAGCAGCCTGTCTGCGGCCTAGGGTCCACGCTCGTGTGATTTCGCCCTGGATGGAGACCTGCATGTCGTCGATTCGGTTCTGCTCGCGCCGTGGCGCCCTGTGCCTGCTGCTCGTCACGGCCTTGTGGTCACCGTCGTTCGCTCAGACCGGCTATCCCGACAGGCCGATCCGTTTCGTCGTGCCCTACCCGCCCGGCGGCGGCACCGACGTGATCGCGCGCATCGTGCAAGGGCGCCTGGCCGCCGTGCTGGGCCAGGCGATCAACATCGACAACCGCGGTGGCGCCGGCGGCTCGCTGGGCACCGATCTGGTGGCCAAGGCGGCGCCCGATGGCTACACCGTGCTCTTCACGCTGAACTCGCACACCGTGAACCCGGCCATCTACGCCAAGCTGCCGTTCGACACGCAGAAGGATTTCGAGCCCGTCGGCCTGGTGGCTTCGCTGCCGCAGCTGCTGGCGGCGAACCCGCAGGTGCCCTACAACAACGTGGCCGAGCTCATCGCCGCCGCCAAGGCCAGGCCGGGCGAGCTGAGTTATGCGTCGGTGGGCGTCGGCTCGCCCGGGCATCTGGCCGGCGAGCTGATGAACCTGCGCGCCGGCGTGAAGACCACGCATGTGCCCTACCGCGGCGGCGGCCCGGCGGTGACCGACGTGATCGCGCGGGCAGGTGCCGCTGCTGTGGGTATCGATCCCGCGCGGCGGCGCAGTTCGTCAAGACCGGCAAGCTCAAGGCGCTGGCGGTGTCGACGCTGAAGCGCAGCGCCGCCTTTCCCGACGTGCCGACGATGCAGGAGGCCGGCGTCGCCGACTTCGAGGTCGACTCCTGGTACGCGATGTTCGTGCCGGCCAGGACGCCGCGGCCGATCATCGACAGGCTCAATGCCGCGCTGAACACCGTGCTCAAGGAGGCCGAGATCCGCGACAAGCTGCTGGCCCAGGGCAGCGAAGGCGTCGGCGGCCCGCCCGAAGCGCTGGCGCAGGCGGTCAGCGTCGAGCTGCCCAAGTGGGCCAAGCTCGCCAAGGACGCGGCCATCAAGGCCGAATGATGCCGGGCCGCTCCCCGATCTCCGACGCCGCTGCGGCACACCAGGTGGCCGAGCTGGTGGCGCGCGCCCGCGTCGCCCAGCGCGTGGCCGAGGGCTACGACCAGGCCCGTGTCGACGAGCTCGTCGCCGCCGCCGGCTGGGCCATCATCGAGCCGGCGCGCAACCGCGAGCTGGCCGAGCTGGCGGTGCGCGACACCGGCATCGGCAACGTCGACGACAAGATCGCCAAGAACCACCGCAAGACGCTCGGCCTGCTGCGCGACCTGCAGTCGGCCAAGTCGGTCGGCGTGATCGCCGAGGACCCCGGCCGTGGGCTGATCGAGATCGCGCGGCCGGTGGGCGTGGTGTGCGCGGTCACGCCGTCGACCAACCCCGGCGCCACGCCGGCCAACAAGATCATCAACGCGCTGAAGGGCCGCAACGCGGTGATCGTGGCGCCCTCGCCCAAGGGCGCGAGCACCTGCGCGCGGCTGCTGCAGTTCATCCACGAGCAGTTCGACCGCATCGGCGCGCCGCGCGACCTGGTGCAGATGCTGCCCGCGCCGATCGACAAGCCACGCACCGCGGAGCTGATGCGCCAGTGCGACCTGGTGGTGGCCACCGGCTCGCAGGCCAACGTGCGCGCGGCCTACGCCAGCGGCACGCCGGCCTTCGGCGTCGGCGCCGGCAACGTGGCGGCCATCGTCGACGACACCGCCGACGTGCATGCCGCGGCCGCGCTGATCGTGCGCTCGCAAGACCTTCGACCACGCCACCAGCTGCTCGTCGGAGAACGCGCTGGTGCTGCTGGAGCCGGTGCGCGAGGCGATGCTCGCCGCGCTGGCGGCGCGCGGCGCGGTGCTGCTGAATGCCGCGCAGAAGAAGCAGCTGCAGTCGCTGATGTGGCCCGACGGCAAGCTGTCGCCCGACGTGATCGGCCAGTCGGCCACCACCATCGCCGCACGCGCCGGCTTGCACGAGATCGCCGCAGCGCGAGCCGACGATCCTGATGGTCGACGAAGACGGCTTCGGTCCGGCGCACCCCTACTCCGGCGAGAAGCTCAGCCCGGTGCTGGCGCTCTACCGGGCGCGCGATTTCGCGCATGCCTGCGCCATCGTCGAGCAGATCTACGCCTACCAGGGCGCCGGCCACTCGGTGGGGCTGCACAGCGCCAGGCCCGAACGCGCGCTGGCCCTCGGCCTGGCGCTGCCGGTGTCGCGCGTGATCGTCAACCAGGCGCACTGCATCGCCACCGGCGGCAGCTTCGACAACGGCCTGCCGTTTTCGCTGTCGATGGGCTGCGGCACCTGGGGCCGCAACAACTTCTCCGACAACCTGAACTACCGGCACTACCTGAACATCACGCGCATCTCGCGGCCGATCGCCGAGCGCGTGCCGAGCGAGCAGGAGATCTTCGGCCCCTTCTTCGCGAAGTACGGGCGCGCCTGATGCGCACCGTGCGCGAGCTGATCGCGCGTGCCGTCGCGCGCAGGCCCGAGGCGGTGTACGCGATGGCCACCGATGGCAGCGCCACGCTGCGCTACCGCGCGCTGCTCGCCGGCTGCCGCCAGGTGGCGCGCGGCCTCGACGCGCACGGCGTGAAGCGCGGCGCGGTGGTGTCGCTGGTGATGCCCAACGGGCTGGCCACGCTGCAGCTGCTGCTCGGGGTTCTCTGGGCCGGCCGCTGCGTCAACCCGGTGAACCTGCTGGCCACGGGCGAGCCGATGCGCTACGTGCTCGAGCACAGCGACTGCATGCTGGTGTTCGCCGCCCCGGAGTGGACCGAACGCGTGCGCGCGATGGTCGAGGGCCTGCCGCGCCGCGTGGCGGTGGTCGAGGTGCACCCCGACATCGTGCCGCCGATCGTCGACGCCGCGCCGGCAGCCGACCCGCCGCCGCCGAAGCCCGACGACCTGGCCCTGCTGATGTACACCTCGGGCACCACCGGCGTGCCCAAGGGCGTGATGCTGACGCAGGCCAACCTGGCGGCCAATGCGTTGGCCATCAGCGCCGAGCACGCGCTCGGCGCGCGCGACCGCGTGCTCGCAGTGCTGCCGCTGTACCACATCAATGCCTTCGCGGTGACGATGCTGGCGCCGCTGGTCGAAGGCGGATCGCTGGCGATGCCACCGAAGTTCTCCGCCGCGCGCTTCTGGGCGCAGGCGCGCGACACCGAGTGCACCTGGCTCAACGTGGTGCCGACGATGATCTCCTACCTGCTCGAAGGCGCCACGCCGCCGCGCGAGCAGACGGCGCGGCTGCGCTTCTGCCGCTCGGCCTCGGCCGCGCTGCCGCCGGAGCACCTGCGCGGCTTTGAGGCCAAGTTCGGCATCGGCGTGGTCGAGACCATGGGCCTCACCGAGACGGTGGCGCCGAGTTTCTCCAACCCGCTGGATCCTGCGCAACGCAAGCTCGGCTCCGTGGGCCGCGCCAGCGGCGGCGAGGCCTGCGTGATCGATACCAACACGCTGCAACCCGTGCCCGACGGCACCACCGGCGAGCTGGCCATCCGCGGCCCGCACGTGATGCGCGGCTACTACAAGTCCCCGGAGGCCACGCGCGCCGCGTTCACGCCCGATGGCTGGCTGCGCACCGGCGACCTGGGCCACCGCGATGCCGATGGCTTCTTCTTCGTCACCGGGCGGCTCAAGGAGCTGATCATCAAGGGCGGCGAGAACATCGCGCCGCGAGAAATCGACGAGGCGCTGCTCAAGCACCCGGCCGTGCTCGAGGCCGCGGCGGTGGGCATCCCCGACCCGCACTATGGGCAGGAGATCATGGCCTGCGTGGTGCTGCGCGACGGCGTGCCGTGCACCGAGGACATGCTGCGCGAGTTCTGCGGCGAGATGCTGGGCCGCTTCAAGACGCCGAAGGTGTTCAGGTTCGTGCAGGAGCTGCCGCGCGGACCTTCGGGGAAGGTGCAGCGGTTGAAGTTGGCGGGGCTGGCGCTGTAGACGCGTCGGCGCGGCAGAGCAATCTGCGCTCAGGAACGAGCGGCGCTACGCCACCTGAGCGAGCGGCACCAGGATTTCCACGGAGTCGTAGGGCACGAATACGGCATCACCCTCCGCACGTTCGATGAGCCCGAGCTCCTCGAGGCGCGCCACGTCGGTGTGCACATTCGAGTAGTTGCGCTCCGCCGCCTTCGCCAGCGCGTACACGCTGCACGGACCCACCTTGCGCAGCGTGTCGAGCAGATCCACCCGGGCCGGCGTGAGCTCGGCAAACAGCGAACGCGCTGACTCGAAGCTCAGATGGAAGTCCGAGGTCTTCCCCGTCCGTGCGGCGGCCATCTGACGGCGCGCAGTGCGAACCGCCGATCCTCGCTTGGCAACCTCGATCACAGCCTTCATGTTGAACTCCAGGCATCCACGTCGCGTTCAAAGTCGTCGAGCAGCTTTTCGGGTGATACGAACTGGTATGCCGCTTCCCGCCCGGCCAAGTGCCTATGGTCACCCTTGCCGCGTTCGTTGTCGTAGCGGACGCGCTCTTCACCCGGCGAGCCATAGAACAGACGGTACTTGTAGCGGTGCGTGCACGGGGGCAACGGCTCAGGCAGCTCCCAGATCACCACCTCGACAATCGACCCGTCATCGCGAACCTCCTTCGAATGCGCGAGCAGGGTCGCCTTCATGTATTGCATGCTAGCAATATATGCGCCGTTCGTCCAGTGAATACATCGCGCTGCGCGAGATCGACGGGGCGCTGCTGCAGCACGCCGCCGTGCTGAAGGCCGCGGTGGTGGGCATCCCCGACCGCCACTATGGCCATGAGATCATGGCCTGCATCGAGCCCAGGGCTGTCGGATCGAGAGGCAACGTAGTCTCTGACTCATCATCGCTCCATCGAATGCCCCACCGCAGGGCGGGATGAAGCTTGTACTGCGTGTCAGTCGGCAAAAAGTATCGGACCCCGCGATGACCGCGGCCAGGGGTTGGCAGGCCAGCAGTCTAGTTGGGTGCCTACTGTGCGTCACGTCGCAATGTGCTCCCTATCACCGTACCGCCGACGTTCGGGACAGAACACATCGCCTGATGTGATCCGCGTCCACCAGCGGATGCAGTAGATCGCCCCGCCGTAAGATCCCCCCATGCCCACCCCCCTCACCCAAGCCCGCGGCGTCTTCCCCATCGCGCCGACCCCGTTCACCGACGACGGTGCGGTCGACTTCGCGTCGATCGACCGGCTCTGCGAGTTCTACCTGAAAGCCGGCGCCACCGGCGTCACCGTGCTCGGCCAGCTGGGCGAGGCGCCCAAGCTCGACGCGGCCGAGAGCGTGGCGGTGGCCGAGCGCTTCATCCAGCGCTTTGGCGATCTGCCGGTGATCGTGGGTGTGTCGGCGCCGGGCTTCGCGGCGATGCGCGCGCTGGCGCACGAGGCGATGCTCAAGGGCGCTGCCGGCGTGATGATCGCGCCGCCGAACACACTGCGCACCGACGACCAGATCGTCACCTACTACGCGCAGGCGGCGCAGGCGATCGGCGCCGACATTCCGTTCGTGATCCAGGACTACCCGCTCACCTTCACCGTGCAGATGACGCCGGGCGTGATCCGCCGCATCGTGATGGACAACGCCTCGTGCGTGATGCTCAAGCACGAGGATTGGCCGGGGCTGGACAAGATCAGCGCGCTGCGCGGCTTCGAGCGCGACGGCTCGATGCGGCACATCTCGATCCTGTGCGGCAACGGCGGCCTGTTCCTCGACTTCGAGATGGAGCGCGGCGCCGATGGCGCGATGACGGGCTACGCCTTCGCCGACATGCTGTGCGACGTGGTGCGCCTGTCGGCCGCAGGCCAGCGCGACGCGGCGCACGCGCTGTTCGACGCGCACCTGCCGCTGCTGCGCTACGAGCAGCAGCCCGGCGTGGGCCTCGCCGTGCGCAAGTACGTGATGCACCGGCGCGGGCTGCTCGCCTCGCCCGCGCAGCGCAAGCCCGGCGGCACGCTGTCGCCGGTGGCCAAGGCCGAGGTGGACTACCTGCTGCAGCGGCTGGCGCGACACGATCCGCGGGCGGACCTGCCCGCCGCCTGAGCCTCACGATGATCCTGACCGCGATGCCCGACCTGCCGCCGCGGCCCGAGACGGCGGCCAACGCGGCATTCCGGCGCTGGTACCTCGCGCGCTGGGGCCGCGAGAACGCGCTGGTGTGCGGCCGCACCACGCGGGCCGAGTACCCGCTGCACACGCAGACGCTGTCGATCAAGACGGCCTGGGGCGGGCGCGAGCGCTACTACCTGCCGCACCGCGAGGTGGTGGTCGACGACGACAACTACCTGATCCTCAACGAAGGCCGCAGCTACTCGAGCCTGCTGGCCGAGCGCCGGCCGGCGTGGTCGTTTTCGGTGTTCTTCCGCCCGCGCATGCACGACGAGGTGCACGGCGCGTCACGGCAGAGCCTGGACCAGGCACTCGCGCGCCCGGATGCGCCGGTGCGGCCGATCGAGTTCTCCGAACACCTGCGCCGCCACGACGCCACACTGACCCGGCGGCTGCGGGCCTTGCGCGACCAGGTGCTGGCCGGCGAGCGCAGCGAAGACTGGCTCGAGGAGCAGTTGCTGCTGCTGCTCGACGCGATGCTGGCCGGCGAGGCCGCCGATCGCGCGGCGCTCGATCGACTGGCGGCGGCACGGCCGGCCACGCGCGCCGAGCTGGCGCGGCGGCTGCGCCTGGCCGCCGACTGCATCGAGAGCTACCACACCGAGCCGCTGACGCTCGACCAGCTGGCGGGCGTGGCCTGCCTGTCGCGCTACCACTTCGTGCGCCACTTCCGGCAGCTGTACGGCGCGACGCCGCACGCGCACCTGACGGCCAAGCGCGTGCGCTGTGCCCAGCGCCTGATGCGCGACGGGCAGACCGATCGCGACAGCATCGCGCTGCACAGCGGCTTCGGCAGCCGCTGGGCGCTGCAACGCGCGCTGCAGCGCCACGGCGTTGCGGCGGCACGCTGACGCGCTGACGCGAACTTCGCAATTTCCGCACCCCGCGGTGCGGCTCGCATCGTTAGGCTCGCGGCGTCGAGGCTTCGGGCAACGCGTGATGGCTCATCAGTTCCTGCTCCTGTTTCGCGGCGGCGACCCCGCGCGCGCCGGTTTCAGCCCGCACACCGCGATGAAGCACTGGGCGGACTGGGTGGCCTCACTCAAGCACGACGGCCGCTTCGTGCATGGCGAGCCGGTGCAAGGCAGCGAGGGCCGCGTGCTGCGCAGCGAAGGCGCGGTGACACGCGGCAGCATCGGCGCGCCCGATGCTGCCGTGACCGGCTACCTGGCGCTGCAGGCCGACAGCCTCGACCAGGCGCAGTCGCTGGCCGCCGACTGCCCCGCACTGCTGCACGGCGGCACGGTCGAGGTGCGGCCGCTCTTCGTCGTCAACGGTCGTGCCTGAGGCGCATGTGGCAGGCCGTGGCCGCCGGCTGCACCGCACGGCGTTCGGTGTTGCCGGGCTGGCGGTGATGACGGCATGCGCACAGGCACCTCCGGCCGACAAGCCCAGGCCCTGCCAGTCGGCCGAGTACCGCCAGTTCGACTTCTGGGTCGGCCGCTGGGACGTCTTCGCGCCCGACGGCCAGCGGGCCGGTGAAAACACGATCGAGCCGATCCTCGGCGGCTGCGCGCTGCGCGAGAGCTGGTCGGGCCGCGGCGGCTTCACCGGTACCAGCCTGAACGCCTACGACGCCGACGACCGGCGCTGGCACCAGAGCTGGCTCGACAACCAGGGCGGGCGGCTCGAACTCGCAGGAACGCGCGTCGGCGACGCGATGGTGCTGGCGTCGGCAACCCCGCACGCCACGAAACCCGGCGTCACGCTGCGCCAGCGCATCACCTGGACGCCGCAGCCCGACGGCGCGGTGCGCCAGTTGTGGGAGACGTCGGAAGACGACGGAGCGACCTGGAGCGTGGCGTTCGACGGCCGGTACGTGCGCAGACCCTGAAGGCCGCGGCGCGCCGGCGCGTTACACGTCGAGCCGGCTCGGCGCCAGGTAGGCCTGGCGAAACTCCTCGAACGGCGTCTGGTCGGTGGTTTCGATGCGGCGCTGCTCGACCAGCGAGGCACGCGCCTGCTCGACGAACTGCGCCTCGAGCGCCGCCGCCATCGGCATCGCCAGCAGCATCTGCTGGGTGTGCTCGGAGCGCGCGCGCACGAAGCGCGTGTACGAGCCCTCGTGCGAGCGCCGCATCGTGTCGAGCACGCGGGCCGAGGGCAGCGTATCGGGCTGCTGCAGCGTGGCCTGCGCCGCGCGCAACGCGTCGCGGTAGGCGCTGCCGCCGATAGCGGCGTCGAGCCGCTGCGCGATCGGTGCACAGTCCTCCAGCACCTCGGCGCCCCAGTCGGCCAGCGACACCTCGCGCCCGTCGCGCTCGAGCGTCAGGCCCGGCTCGCGCCCCTGCGCCGCGGTGCGCTGCTGGTTGCGCGCCAGCGCGGCGATCTCGGCCGGGCTGTCGGGCGGGCTGTCGCTGAGCAGGCAATGCAGCAGGAAGACGTCGAGCAATCGCATCGTGGCCGGCTCGATGCCCACCGGCACGAACGGGTCGAGGTCCATGCAGCGCACCTCGACGTACTCGACGCCGCGCTCGCGCATGCGCATGCAGCGGCCGCTCGCGCGGCCGGATCACCCGCTTCGGGCGGATGGTGCCGTAGAACTCGTTCTCGATCTGCAGCAGCGTGGTCGCGAGCTGGTTGTACTCGCCGCCCGGGTTGTGGATGCCGATGGCCTCGTACGGTGGATACGGCCTGGTGAGCGCAGCCTGCAGCGAGGCGCCGTAGCTGTCCAGGCTGTTGTAGCTGACCGCCAGCGACGCCTGCGCATCGCTCTGGTAGCCCAGGCGCCCCATGCGCAGCGAGGTGGCGTGCGGCAGGTACAGCGTGTGCGCGGACAGCTGCTGCAGCTCGTGCTGGCGCCCGTCGACGAAGCTGGTACAGATCGCCGGCGACGCGCCGAACAGCACCAGCAGCAGGAACGATTGGCGCCGGAAATTGCGGATCAGCGCAAAGTAGTCGTCGTTCGTCAGCCCCGGCATCGACCAGTTGTAGTGGATGCCCGAGATGGTCTGCATGCGCCGGCCGTAGCGATAGCCCAGGCCCATGCGGTACACGCTCTTCGCGCGGCCGATGTTCGAGCTGCCGTAGTGGCCGATCGGAATCGACTCGTCGGACGGCAATCCGCAGGGCATGCTGGCCACCCACAACATCTCGCCGCCGGCGTCGCGCAGCACGCGGTAGACGTACTGGTGGATCTGCGTCAGTTCCGTCAGGCACGACTCGGCATCCGGGTGCACGCCGGTGATCAGCTCGAGCTGCGACTCGCTGTAGTCGGTGGTGATGTGCGGATGCGTCAGCGCCGAGCCCAACGCCGCCGGGTGCGGCGTGAGTGCCAGCGCGCCGCTGGGCTGCACGCGCAGGCTCTCCTTCTCGATGCCGCGGCGCATGGCCTTAAGGCGCGCGGGTTCGACAGCGGCCAGTCGGTCGGTGATACGGCTCAAGCGACTTCCCCAATCACGCCGCCCGCAATGCCTGGGGCCTGCCAGCGGCTTTGTCTCCCGGATGACCTGGCAGGCCATCGCGACGGACCGACATCCTACCGGGGCCTATGCGGGTCTGCTCGGGGAGGGCCAATGGGCGTCATTTCGACCCGCGACCGTGCAGGCAGTGGCCCGCATGACAGCCCGTCCGGCCCCGGGGCGGGCCCGCCTGCGGGCACCGTCGCGGGCCGGGGCTTCACCCGCCCGTCTTCGCACCCTGCGGCCAGCTCAACGTGCCCTCGTCGCTGAAACGCATGCCGCCGAACATGCCTCCCCCGAGCCTGCCGCGCAGCACGTAGGGGATCTTGTCGATGCTCTGGCCTTCGACAAGACCCATCGCCTGACGCACGGCAGCGAACGCGGAAATGCTCACCGGGATGCTGAACACCGCCTCGCCATAGCGCGGCACGATGCCCTTCTGGTCGCTGACGCCGCTGGCCAGCGCCTTGCCGTTCAGCTCGAGCTCGAGCGCCACGCCGTCGTACTCGACCGCCGTGTCGTTGGGGTTCTGCGCCCGCAGCCTGACGGCAAAACGCAGTTCGAGGCCTTCGCCTTGCAGCGGCTCGACGCCGACCACGTGGACGCGCAGCGCGTCGCGTCCGGGCAGCGTGGCGCAGGCGCCCAGCGCCAGCGCAAGGAGTGCGCCCAGCCAGACCAGCAAGGTGCGATCGAAGAGCGAAGGCGGGGCCGAGCGGGTGAGCGGTGCAGTCGGCATGGCGGGCGCCTGGCGGCGTCGAGGGGGATGTCGGAGTGGTGTAACGCGCCGCCGACTCCCCACGATGACAGACTGCGGGCGGCGGCACTGACCCATCGCCCGCGATCAGGGCCCCCAACAACAGCGACGTTCAGCCTGGCTGGCCGGGCTGCTTGGAGCCGATGCGGTACGGTCGCATCATCTCGTTGTCTTCGTGCTCGACGATGTGGCAGTGCCACGCGTACTGGCCGGGCGTCGCAAACCTCGCCCGGATGCGCGTCACCTGTCCCGGGTAGGCGATCACGGTGTCCTTGAAACCCCTCTCCCACGGCTCGGGCGGCGTGGGTGTGCTGCCCGTGGCCACCTGCACCGTCCGGCCTGCCTCGTCGACAACGATCGCCTGCCGGTTCACCACTTCGAAGAGCACCTCGTGCACATGCATCGGGTGGGCGTCCGCCGTGGCGTTGTAGAACTCCCAGATCTCCGTGGTGCCGGTGACCGGGTTCTCGGTGACGGGGTCCATCCAATGCAGCCTTGCCCAGAATCGCGCCCCAGTGTTCGGATCTCCAGCGACCGTGCCCAGCCCCGCCTCCACCGGAGAATCTGCGAAAAACTGCGACACCTCTTCGAGCAGCGCCAGCGGCCGAGTCACCGTCGCCGCGGGCAGCGGCGTGATGGCCGGAAGCCGGAGGAACTGCGGCGGCGTGCTGCGATCGGCGTTGAATGACGGGCCGACGCGGAACTGCATGATCTGCCCGGTCGTCGCCGGATCCGCCGGCGCGTAGTCGAGGTCTGGCGCACCACCACCGAACGGCTCGTCCGGCCCGACATTGCGCAGCACGTGCTGACCAAGCGGCACGAGTGTGAAGTCGACGATCAGGTCGGCGCGCTCGGCCGGGCCCATCAGCAGACGGTTGCCGTTGCCCGCGGTGAGGTTCACCGGCGCCGCCAGCAAGCCACCCTCGTTGCCGATCTGCCAGACCTCGACATTGGTCATCGCGGAGAAGTCGAGGATCAGGAACCGTGACTGGCAGCCGTTGAGGAAGCGGAAGCGGTAACGCCGCTGCTCGACATTCAGGAACGGCCAGGTGTTGCCGTTGACCATGATCGTGTTGCCGAAGAACTCGGGGTTCCAGATCGGCGGAACGTCCGTGGTCGGGACGTATGGGCCGGCAATGGTGTCGAAGAACTCCCGCGTATTCGGATAGAACAACGAGCCGTCGGCATTGAATGAACGGTCCTGGATCGCGATCGGGATTTCGTAGTACGTGCGGTCCGGGAGAATCGGGTCCAGCGTCACTGGGCGCTGGGCCGCGGCAGCACAGCGGTGTTGCCGGTGCGCGAGTCGCGCACCGACTGATCGCCCGCCGGGCCGCCGCGCACGTTGTAGAAGCCCGCCGGGCCCGCATAGACGTTCAGCCGCGTCATGCCGAGCGTGTGATCGTGGTACCACTTGGTCGATGCGCGGTTGCCCCTGGGGTACTGGAAGATCGCGTAGCCGGGCCCCCACGTGGCCTGGAAACGGTTCTTCGCCTTGTTCGCGAAGAAGTCGTACCAGGTGCCTCGGTGGCGTACCCGTTGGGGATGCCGCTGGCCGCAGGCAGATACCAGGCCTCGGCATAGCCGTCGCTCTCGTCGCCGACACCGACCGCGCCGTGCACGTGGGTGACCATCGGCACCGGGCCGGTGTAGCGGCCGGGCGTTGCCGTGAAGGTAGGCCGCGAATCGCGTCCGCCCGTGCCGCCGGGCGGATTGGCCCAGTGCAAGGTCGGGTCGACCGGCAGCAGGTGCGGCAGGTAGTTGCCGGCGCTGTCTTTGAGGTCGTTGATCCACTTGATGCGAACCGGCAAGTAGTAGTTCGCCTCGATCGTCAACGAAGGCGCGTTCCAGATCTTCGGCGCCAGCGGGCTCAGCGTCTTGGCTGGCCCGTAGCCCCAGACCGTGGTGACAGGCAGGCCCTTCGGCAGGATCTGTTGTTGGAACTGCCTGACCGAGATCTCGTAGTAGTCGACCAGTCCTTCGGCGGTGAACAACACGCTCGCACGCGGCATCGCCGGCGGGATCAACATCGGCGTCTGGTACTTCGTCACCGTGGCTGGATCCAGCGTGCCGCCCGGTATCGCCGCCAAGGCCTCCTTGACGCCGAACTTGCCGACCGTGTACAGCGTCAGCGTCGTGCCGCCGGTGTAGCTGAGAAAACTCCTTCGATTGAACACGTTCTCCTCCATCCGAAAGTTGCCCGTTGCGCCAAATGTTCCAGTCATCCGGTGGACCGGCGTGCAACGATTCGCCGATCGCCTCGCCTTCAACCTGCGGCTGCGCCGCTGCCGCGGTGCGCTCGCCAATCCGATGAATTGGTCAACAGGTTACGGAACGTAAGTCGCTCGTTTTTGAGTCTGCTCAAACGTCAATGTGCGGCTCGAGAAGGCGCGCCTCGCCGAGATTTCGGCCGCGGCCATGCGCCGAGTTGCCCGATCGAAACGGGCAAACCTACCTATGAAAACGACCCTTCACGAGTACCTGCGTTGGCTGCCTTGAAGGAACGTGCGACCCACGCTGAGGGCGCCGCGCAGCGCGGCACTGCGACGATATGTCGCACCCCGTTGCGGCCGGCGACCGCCGCTGCGGATCGCTTAGAGGTCAGTCGCTTTCGATTCAGGCGAACCGAAACGCGATGCTGCCCAGCGGCCCATAGTCGGCGTGCAGGCTGTCGCCGCGCACCGCCGTCGTGGGGCGGGTGAACGAGCCCGCGAGCACCACGTCGCCGGCGTTGAGCTGCTCGTCGTGCGGTGCGATCTTGTTGGCCAGCCACGCCACGCCGTTGGCGGGGTGGTTGAGCACGCCGGCCGCGAGGCCCGTCTCCTCGATCACGCCGTTCTTGTGCAGCAGCGCGCCGACCCAGCGCAAGTCCACGTCCAGCGGCCGCACCGGGCGGCCGCCGAGCACGATGCCGGCGTTGGCGGCGAAGTCGCTGATGGTGTCGAACACTTTTCGCGGCGCCTTCGTCTCGCGGTCGAACTGCTCGATGCGCGCATCGATGATCTCGATCGCCGGGCTCACGTAGTCGGTGGCCGACAGCACGTCGAACAGGCGTCACGCCCGGCCCGCACAGCGGCCGGCCGAGGATGAACGCCAGCTCGACCTCGATGCGCGGTGCGATGAAGCGGTCGATCGGGATGTCGGAGCCGCTGGCGAAGAACATGTCGTCCATCAGCGGCGCGTAGTCGGGCTCGTCGATCTGGCTCGACTGCTGCATCGCGCGCGAGGTGAGGCCGATCTTGCGGCCCTTGATGCTGCGCCCGTCGGCGATTTCGAGCTTCACCCAGGCGCGCTGGATCGCGTAGCCGTCGTCGACGGTCATCTCGGGGTGGCGTTTCGAGAAGTGGCGCAGCTGCGTGCGCGTCTTGCGCGCGTGGTACAGCTCGCGCGCGAGCGACTGCGATCGTCTGGCAGGCGAGCATCGTCAGGCGCCTTTCGCGAACAGCGGATGCAGGTTGCCGAGCTTGGCGTCGAACACTTCGGGCCCTTCGTCGATCTGCAGCGTGACGCCGACCGGATGCTCGGCCAGCACCGGCGCGAAGTGCTCGCGCGTGGCCGCGGCCAGCGCCTCGCCGGCCTGGCGTTTCACCGCGTCGCTGCGGCCGCGGCCCATGCGCAGGTTGAGGTACGCGAAGGCGTAGTCGCCCGTGCCGCCCGCGGCACGCCCGGCAGTGCCGCCATCGGCCACCGCGCTGTGCGCCGCCGGGTAGGCCAGCACGCGCGTGCCGCCGGTGGGGAACACCTGGGCGCCGGATTCGTCCTTCACCGTCAGCATCGTGTCGGCCAGCGTGCGGCACAGCGCCGTCATGTCGGTCTTGGCGTCGAGGTTCGGCGTGTACAGGATCACGAGGTGCGGCATGCGACGCTCCAGGGTTCAGAGCCGTGTGGCCACCGAGGTGTAGCCGTCGGCCGCGCGAGGCCTGCGCCTTGGGCACCGCGGCGCCGCTCTGCGGCGTGACCGGGAAGACCGCGTTGATCTGCCCGGTGCCCGAGGCGCCGAAGTACGGCGTGATGACCTCGGCCCGGCCGTCGTAGTCCGACCAGCCGAGCGCGCCGAGCAGCATCGCGGTGTCGTGCATGAAGCCTTCGCCGTGGCCCTTGCTGGCGTACTCGGGCAGCATCTCGCAGAAGGTCTTCCACTCGCCCTTGCTGCCACATGCGCACCACCTGGTGGTCGAGCTGCTCGAGGAACGGGCTCCAGATCCGAATGCGCAAACTCGGGCGCGAGGCCGTTCTGCGCGAAGCGGTGCGACAGCGACCCGCTGGCGAGGAACGCCACCGTGCCGTCGTAGTGGTCCTCCACCGCCTTGCGCATCGCCCAGCCCAGGCGCGCGCTGTCGTTCAGGTAGTGCACGGTGCACAGCGCCGACACCGAGATCGACCTTGAAGTGCCGGTCGGCGTTCATGTAGCGCATCGGCACCAGCGTGCCGTACTCGGGCGCCAGCGTGGTGGCATCGTGCGCCAGCGTCTCGACGCCGTGCTCGTTGCACACCCGCGCGAGCAGCTGCCCGAGCTGCGCATTGCCCGGGATCTCGTAGGCCAGGTTGCTGATGAAGTGCGGCAGCTCGTTGCTGGTGTAGGTGCCCTTGAAGTGCGGCGCGCAGTTGATGTGGTAGTTGGCGTTGACCAGCCAGTGCGTGTCGAACACGACGATCGTGTCGACGCCGAGCTCGCGGCAGCGGCGGCCGATCTCCCGGTGCCCGTCGATCGCGTCCTGCCGCGTGCCTTTGCGCGGGCCGTCGAGCTCGCTCAGGTACATCGACGGCACGTGGGTGATCTTGGCGGCGAGTGCGAGCTTGCCCATGTCAGTGGCTCCTTGACTTTGCCGGCGAACTCGCCTGCCGCATGCTTGTTGATTCGAGCAGCTGCACTCGGCCCGTTGGCGACCTTGAACGACCGCTATGAAGTGACCCGCGACGAGCGGCGCGCGCTGCGCCACGGCCGCGAGCTGTGTGGCCCGGGCGCTCAGCCTGCGGCGCCCCGGCCCGAAGGCCGGGGTGCACTGCGCTGCTCGCCCGAGCTGGGCGGCTGCGATCCCGCCGCCGCGCCGCTGCACGCGGCGCAGCCTCACGGGTTCTCGCCGGTCTGGCGCTTGTGCGCCAGACGTCCACGGCCGGGCCTGCAGGCCCGGCCGGCTCGTGAGGCGCGCAAGAGTGCGCAGGCACTCTTGCTCGTCCACACTCGCCCCCTGCTCGTGCTGCGCTGCTCGTCGCCGCAATTCGCGCCCGGACGCCCACAGCCCACGACCGCGGCTTCGCGAGGAGCACCGAGCGCGGCGCCCGCACTCGGTGCAGCGCCGGTGCGGTGCTGCGCGACAGGCGGTACCCGGCAGCGGGCGATGTCGGGGGCGGCGAGAAGCGCAGCGCTGGGGTCGGCGCGCGCAGCGCGCATCCAGAACTGACTCGCCGCGTTTGGTCGAACGCAGCGACCGCAGGTCGCGCAGTGAGTTACGCGGCGCGACCCAGGGCGAGCATCGCAGTGCAGTCGGCGCATTTGGCCGACCGCCCACGCATGAGCCCCTGCCGGGTGCCGCCTGCCGCGCCGCGCAGACCTCGCCACAAAGCAGACGCCGGCCAAAGTCCGCACCGGGCCGACCACAGACACTTCGATGGCGCGTCGCAACTCATGCCCCCCAATGCGGGATGTGATGCGAGCCCAGCGACACCGCCACGTTCTTCGGCTCCAGGAACACCTCGTAGCTCCAGGTGCCGCCTTCGCGCCCGGTGCCGCTGGCCTTGGTGCCGCCGAAGGGCTGGCGCAGGTCGCGCACGTTCTGGCTGTTGACGAAGCACATGCCGGCCTCGATGGCCGCGGCCACGCGGTGCGCGCGGCCGAGGTTTTCGGTCCACACGTAGCTGCTGACAGGCCGTATGGGATGTCGTTGGCCTTCGCGATCGCGTCGGCCTCGTCGCTGAACGGAATCAGGCAGGCCACCGGGCCGAAGATCTCCTCCTGCGCGATGCGCATGCGGTTGTCGACGTCGGCGAACACCGTGGGCAGACGAAGTTGCCTTTGTGCATCGCCGTGGGCAGCGCCGGCGCGTACGACGGCCGGTCCAGCCCGCCGCACAGCAGCGTGGCGCCTTCCTTCGGGCCCGAGCTCGATGTAGCTGCGCACCTTGGCCAGATGGCCCTGGCTGATCATCGGGCCGATGATCGTCTTGTCGTCGAGCGGGTCGCCGACGGTCGATGCGCTTCGCGCGCTCGGCGAACTTCTGCGCGAAGTCGGCATAGATGCTTTGCTGCACCAGGATGCGGCTGCCGGCGGTGCAGCGCTCGCCGTTGTTGCTGAAGATCATGAACACCGCGGCGTCGAGCGCGCGCGCGAAGATCGGCGTCGTCGAAGACCACGAACGGGCTCTTGCCGCCGAGCTCCATGCTGAACTTCTTCAAGCCCGCCGCCTGCACGATGCGGTTGCCGGTGGCGGTGGAGCCGGTGAACGAGATCGCGCGCACATCGGGGTGGCGGCACAGCGGCTCGCCGGCCTGCTTGCCGTAGCCGTGCACGACGTTCAGCACGCCGGCCGGAATGCCGGCCTCGAGCGCCAGCTCGCCCAGGCGCGCAGCGGTCAGCGGCGACAGCTCGCTCATCTTCAGCACCGCGGTGTTGCCGAAGGCCAGGCGGGCGCGACCTTCCAGGTGGCGGTCATGAACGGCACGTTCCACGGGCTGATCAGCGCGCACACGCCGACCGGGTGGAACAGCGTGTAGTTCAGGTGCGTCGGCGTCGGGTAGGTGTGCCCGTCGACGCGCGTGCACATCTCGGCGAAGTAGTGGAAGTTGTCGGCCGCGCGCGGGATCAGCTGCTTGCCGGTCTGCGCGATCACCTGGCCGGTGTCCATGCGTCTCGGTGCGTGCGATCTCGGGCACGTGGGCGGCGATCAGGTCGCCGAGCTTGCGCATCAGCTTCGCGCGCTCGGTCGCCGGCAGGCCGGCCCATTTGGGAAACGCCGCCTTGGCCGCGGCCACCGCGGCGTTGACTTCGTCCTCGCCGCCGTGGGCCACCCTGGCCAGCACCTCCTGCGTGGCCGGGTTGACGGTCTCGAAGTAGTCGCGGCTGTCGACCGGCTTGCCGCCGATCAGGTGCTGGATGTGCATGCTGCTCATGGGCTCAGCCTCCGTAGGCGTCGTCGCCGACGATGGTGTTCACCAGGCGCCCGATGCCATCGATCTCGGTGACGACCTCGTCGCCGACGTCGACGTTGACCACGCCGTCGGGCGTGCCGGTGAGGATCACGTCGCCCGGCTGCAGCGTCATGAACTCGCTCAGGTATTCGATCAGCGTCGGCGATGGAGTGCACCATGTTCGAGGTGTGGCCCTGCTGCGTGAGCTGGCCGTTGACCCGCGTGCGCAGCGCCAGCGCCTGCGGGTCGGGCACGTCGGCGGCGTCGACGAACCAGGGGCCGATGCGCGGTGCAGCCGTCGCGGTTCTTCACGCGCAGGTTGGGCCGGTACCAGTTCTCGAGGTAGTCGCGGATCGCGTAGTCGTTGCACACCGTGTAGCCGGCCACGTGCTGCATCGCGTCGGCGCGCGTCACGCGCCGCGCCGTGCGGCCGATCACCACCGCGAGCTCGCACTCGTAGTGCATGAACTTCACGCCCGCCGGCCGGCGCGACTGGCCGCGGTGGCCGACCAGCGCGCCGGGCGTCTTGAAGAACACCAGCGGCTCGTCCTGGGTGTTCACCGTGAGCTCCCTGGACAGCTCCTTCACGTGGTCGGCATAGTTCAGCCCGAGCGCGATGATCGTGCCGACCTCGAACGGCGGCAGCCAGACCACTGCGTCGTCGGCCAGCACGCGGCCATCGGCCAGCCGCACCCCCTGGGCATGCGGCGTCGCGCTGTGCACGGCGCCGCGATAGGCCACGCGCGCGGTCTTCATGCGGCCGGCCCTTCGGCCACCAGCTGGTTTCGCAGCGTGCCCAGCGCGTCGAATCTCGATCGCCACCCGCTGCCCGGCGCGCGCGCGCGGCGCGCCGGCGGCCGCACCGAGCATCAGCAGGTCGCCGGGTTGCAGCGTCATGAACTCGGTCACGTCGGCGATCAGCTGCGCGACGCCGCGGATGCGATCGCCGGTGGTGGTGCGGTGCACCAGTTCGTCGTCGACGAGCACCCGCACCGCCAGCGCATCGGGGTTGTCGATCCGCGCCGCCGGCACCGCCTGTGGCCCGATCGGGCAGAAGCCGTCGCGCGCCTTGAATCGCACCGACGGCCGGTAATGACTGGGCACCGGTATGCTGACGTCGTTGACGATGGTGTAGCCGGCGATGAACTCGAGCGCCGATGCGCGCGGCACCCGGCATGCGGTACGCCCGATCACGATGCCGAGCGAGGCGCCGAGCTCCAGCGCCGCCACGCCGTCGGGCACGACGATCGCGTCGCCATCGCCGGCCAGCGTGTTGCGCGGCTTGATCGCCAGCACCGGCGCAACCGGTGCGCGCCTTGTAGGGCGGCCGATGCACTGCGTCGCCCAGCGCGACCAGTTGTGGCGCGTGGTTGAGCAGCGCGCCGACCACCACGCCGGACAGGCGATAGGGCGCGAAATCAAGTCGAAGCAGGCTGGCAGGCATCACCATCGGATCACCGCAGGTGCGGCCATGGTAGCCGCCCCGGCGATCGTGCCGCGCATCAGCCCGAATACCGATCGATCGTCAGCCCCTCGGTGTTGATCTCGGTCTTGCGCCCGGCCATCCAGTCGGCCAGCAGGCGGCCGGTGCCCGCGGCCATCGTCCAGCCCAGCGTGCCGTGCCCGGTGGCCAGCCACAGGTTTTGCACGCGCGTCGGGCCGACGATCGGCGTGCCGTCGGGTGTCATCGGGCGCAGGCCGGTCCAGAACTCGGCGCGGGACACGTCGCCACCGTTGGGGAACAGATCGGTCACCACGAACTCCAGCGTGCGGCGCCGGCCCGCGTCGAGCTGCAGGTCGAAGCCCGACAGCTGCGCGGTGCCCCCGACGCGAATCCGGTCGCCCAGCCGCGTGACGGCGACCTTGTGCGACTCGTCCATGATCGTCGATTCGGGCGACTTCGTCGCGTCGGTGATCGGCACCGTGATCGAGAAGCCCTTCACCGGGTACACGGGAATGCGCAACCCCAGCGGCGCGAGCATCGCCGTGGAGTAGCTGCCGAGCGCCAGCAGGTAACGGTCGGCCTGGACGACACCCTGGTCGGTGAGCACGCCGCTCAGCGCCGCGCCGCCGCGCTGCAGGCCCCGGATGTTCACGCCGAAGCGGAAATCCACGCCCAGTGCCTTGGCCATCTCGGCCAGGCGGTGGGTGAACAGGAAGCAGTCGCCCGTCTCGTCACCCGGCAGGCGCAGCGCGCCGACGAACTTGTGCCGCACGTCGGCCAGCGCGGGCTCGTACTGCAGGTAGCCGGCGCGGTCGAGCACCTGGTACGGCACGCGGTACTGCTGCAGGATCTCCACGTCCTTGGCGATGCCGTCGAGCTGCTTTTGCGTGCGAAACAGCTGCAGCGTGCCCTGCATGCGCTCGTCGTAGGCGATCGCCGTGTCGGCGCGCAGCTGCACCATGCAATCGCGGCTGTACTCGGCCAGCCGCACCATGCGCGCCTTGTTGATGCGGTAACGCGCCTCGGTGCAGTTGCGCAGCGTGGCCAGGCCCCAGCGCCACATCGCGGGGTCGAGCATCGGCTTGATGACCAGCGGGCTGTGGTGCATCAGCAGCCACTTGATGGCCTTGACTGGCACGCCCGGCCCGGCCCACGGCGCCGAGTAGCCCGGCGACACCTCGCCGGCATTGGCGTAGCTGGTCTCGAGCGCCGGGCCGCTCTGGCGCTCGAGCACGGTCACCTCGTGCCCGGCCTTCGCGAGGTAGTAGGCCGCGGTGGTGCCGATGACGCCGCTGCCGAGGATCGCGATCTTCATGATGGTTGTTCTTGCCGGCCGGATCGGTGGCCCGAGAACGGCGAGTATCAGGCAGCGACCCGGGACTCAGGCCAGGACTCGGCAGGGTAACTTCCGATGCTGGCGCTATGCAACCTTCACTGGAATGCCGCGATGCCGGTGATCGCACGGCCGAGGATCAGCGCGTGGATGTCGTGCGTGCCCTCGTAGGTGTTGACGACTTCCAGGTTCACCAGGTGGCGTGCGACGCCGAACTCGTCGCTGATGCCGTCGCAGACCACGAAGGTGCGCGAGGACTGCTGAGACCAGTTGCGGAGCTTGGCGGTCAGCGCCGGATGTGCGCATCCGCATCGGGCGGGACCTACGCATCT
The DNA here is from genome assembly GCA_963814435.1 of uncultured beta proteobacterium. Lineage (GTDB taxonomy): Bacteria > Pseudomonadota > Gammaproteobacteria > Burkholderiales > Burkholderiaceae_C > JAEUPI01. Next base: position 315,566 of record CAWFCV010000004.1, on the reverse strand, counting down.
CGCCGTGCCAGCGCCAAGAAGGCGCCCAACCCCAACATGGTGATGCCCGATGCTCGGCTCAGAAGCCGGGCGCGTGCAGCGCGAGCGACGCCTGACTTGAGCAGGCGATCAGCAGCGAAAACTGCCGCGACATCCACGAGCGTGTTGAGCGTGACGCAGATGCTCCCGAGCAGCACGAGCTGTGGAACCAAGGCTTCGGAGGACGAGCCGAACTGAGGCAGGAAAGCCAGGAAGAAGAGAGCCGTCTTGATGTTCAACGCCTCAACCGCAATTCCCTCGAACAGCGCACGGCGCACGCCCTGCGAGGCAACAGGCTCGATAGTGAACTGCTGATCCTTTCGCAGCAGCAGGCGAATGCCCAGGTAGACGAGATAGGCAGCACCCAGGTACTTGACCAAGTTGAAAGCCATGGCGGACTGAGCAACGAGCAGCGACAGGCCGAGGGCCGCAGCCAGAACGTGGAGCATTCCGCCGATCCCGGTGCCGAAGCACGAGGCCAAGCCTTCTGAGCGACCTCCCGCCGCCGTCCGAGCGACGACGTAGGCAATGCCGGGACCAGGGGTGATGGCCAGGACGATTGCGGCAAACAAAAAGGCCAGGAATGACATGGTGTGGCGATGGGTGTCAGCGTTGGGCCACCGCTGGCGCAGTGTGAGCAAGCGGGTGCGGGATGCCGCCATCGCCGTAGCTTCGGAGAACTTGTGCGATGACGATCTGATAGCCATTCACCCAACGCGCCTGCTGCTGCTTTGCAGCGATGTGTGCCGGGTGCTCGATGAGTTGCTGCAGCGCGTCCATCGTTTCCCAGTAGTACATGTTGCAGATGAGACCGGTTGCAGCGTTCTCCCAACTCTCTTCGCCCAGGTAGCCGGGGATGGATTTGGCAAACCGGGCAATCACGTTGTCCAAAGCATGGAACTCGTCGTCGTACTCGCGTTTTGCGAAAGTGAAGGCGGATGTGTACATGGGGCAGTTCGATGACGCCGACGCGCATGCGTCCGCAAGCTTAGCTTGCCGGGCGCATCAATCCGGCGAGCTCGTCGTGCCCATGCGCGTTCAGCGTGTCGGCGGCGCTGACGCGATCACGTGCTTCCCTGTTCTGACTCAGCTTGGCCTTGCCTACCAACGAGGTGATGGCGATCTCAAGGCCAACGATGTTGCGCAACATGCTGTCGATGTACTCAGGTGTGGAGTCTCCCACCTTCCACGGCGTGGATTCGGCCGCCTCGTGATGCCGGGTCAAGCGCGCGACGATGCGCCGCACGAAGCGCTCATCGTCGTGAACGGTGAGCACGCCGTGCGCGTGCACCACCTCGTAGTTCCATGTCGGCACCTGGCGATGCGCCTCGTGCTTGCTCGGATAGCAGTTGGGCGAGATGTAGGCCTGGGCACCGCGAAAGATGACCATCACCGTGCTTCCCGTGGGGCAGCGCTGCCAAAGCGTGTTCGCGCGGGCCACATGGGCCGAGAGCAATCCGTGCGTTCCCACACCAGGATCGAACTCGAAAGGGAGGTGGTCGGCGTCCGAGCACCGCCCGCACCAGGATGTTGGCGTCGAGGACGATGGCGCGGGCCGTCACGGGTTCATCGCCGCTTGCGCCGCAGGGCCACTGCCGCTTTGCGCTTGGCCTTGAAGTCCGTCACCAGCGCATCGACCTCGTCTTCACCGAGAGGCATCACCGCCTTCAACCTGGCGCTGGCTTGCTGCAGCGCCAGCAGATCCGCCTGCGAGGGCCCGGGCGTCGGGATGAAGATGCCCACCGTCTGACCGTGACGCGTGACGGCCACCGGCTTGTCCGATGCGATGTATTCGGCCAGCCCCGCGCGGAATTCGCGGATGCCGAGGGCTGGCAGGATTCGAACCCACGACCCCTTGGTTCGTAGCGCATTAAAACGGGATTTCCTGGGATCGCTTGGGACATCGTTTTCCGTTGTATATCAATAGGTTAGCGACTACACTTCATCTCGCGCCTTCCCGAAAGTGCCCGCAAAATCCCATTTCTGGTGGACCCCTGGGTGGACCCCTGGAAGACTTCGAGATGACCCGCTACCCCAAGTCTGGCAGCGGCCGAAAGTGGACCGTGGCCGAGCTGAAAGCCATCCCATCCGCGTGGCGCGGCGACGCGCTGCGCGATGGTGATGGCCTTGTCGGCGTCGTGCGATTCAACGATGACGACAGCGGCTCTCGGGTCCACTTCCGCTACGAGTTCAAGCGCGACGGCAAGAAGGCATGGCACTACTGCGGCACATGGCCGACCACGTCGCTCGATGCGATCCGCCGCACGCGCGACGAAGCGCGCGAGACCCTGAGGCGGCGCGTGGACCCGAATGCAAGGCGAGACGCCGAGCGCATCGAGGAGCGTGAGCACATCAAGGCCACGTTGGCGGCCGAGAAGCAGCGGCGAGCCGAAGATGCCTCGATCCGCGAGCTGTACGACGTGTGGCTGCGCGACGGCGTATTGCGCAAAGACAGCAACGCCGCGCTCAAGCGCTCGTTCGAAGCGGACGTGCTGCCGGCGCTGGGCGCGAAGCCGGTACGAGTGGTGACCGAGCACGATGTGCGTGGCGTTCTGCGCGCGCTGGTGGGGCGGGGCGTCAATCGCACGGCAGTAGAAGTTCATCGCAACATCAAGCAGATGTTCCGCTGGGCCGAAAAGCGCCAGCCTTGGCGTCGCCTGCTGCTGGACGGCAATCCCGCGGAGCTGGTCGAGATCGCGAAGATCGTCGATCCGGACTACGACCTCAGCAACATCCGCTCGCGCGTGCTGAACGACGACGAGATACGCGAACTGCGAGACCGCTTCGAGGCGATGGCGCGCGACTACGAAGCATCGGACGACAAGCGCCGCGCGGTGCGCCCTGTCGAGCCCGAGACCCAGGCCGCGTTGTGGCTCTGCCTATCCACGCTGTGCCGCATCGGCGAGCTGCTGATGACCGAGTGGCGGCATGTGGACTTCGAGGCCGGCACCTGGTTCGTTCCGAAGGAGAACGTGAAGGGCTCGCGCGGCAAGAAGCGCGATCACTTCGTCTACCTCTCGCGATTTGCGCTGCGACAGTTCCGCGCGCTGCATGCGCGCACCGGCAAGACGCGCTGGTGCTTCCCCGGCCGCGACGCCACGGACCATGTGGACGTGAAATCGGTGAGCAAGCAGATCGGCGACCGGCAGCACCAGTTCAAGCAGCGCAAGGCGCTGGCCAACCGGCGCAACGACAACAGCCTCGTGCTCTCGAACGGCGCGAACGGCGAGTGGACGCCGCACGACCTGCGGCGCACCGGCGCGACGATGATGCAAGCGCTCGGCGTGATGCCCGACGTGATCGACCGCTGCCAGAACCACGTGCTCGCTGGCAGCCGCGTGCGGCGCCACTACCTCAAGCACGACTACGCCGACGAGACGAAGCAAGCGTGGGCGAAGCTGGGCGCCGCGATCGAGGCGGCGCTTGCGCGGCGCCTGCGGCTGGTGAGCAGCTCGACCTGAAGTTGGCTTGGGCGCGTAGGCCGCGCGCATGCGCCTCCTTACTCGACCTGCGGGTGACGTGGGGCAGACCCATGAAATCGACTGAACGCGACAACCGCAAGCCTTCGAGCGGACATGTTCCAACCAACGCGACAAATGGTCTCCCGCGTCAAGATCGAAAAATCACGACGAAATCAACGTCTAATCTAAAACTTTGCGACAATCGACCGATTGTTTCGTCGCCAAATCCGAAGAACACGACATGCCCGTGGATGACGCTCTCATCCTCTACGCTGAGCTCAACCCCGCCGAGGTTCGCGCGGTGCAACGCCGCCTCGCGGCCGGCGAACTGCGTCGCATCACTCGCGGAGTCGTCACCCGGCTGCCTGAGTCCGAGTGGACCGCGCTGGTCGCACGGGAACGCATCCGGCTGCTCGCGGCACTGTTTCCTCAGGCCGTCATCGGCCCTCGCACCGCGTTGTCAGGGGGCGGGCCGACGCCTGAAGGTGTCATCCACCTGACCTACACCTACACCCGCCGCGTCAGCCTGCCCGGGCTGACCGTTCAACTGGTGTCCGGGCCCAAGCCGGCAAGTGGCGACATGCCGATGATGGGCCGCGAGCTGTACTTCCCTTCGCCCGCGCGCATGCTCCTCGAGAACCTGACCATCTCACGTGGGCGCGTGGCCAAGTCGGCCGGCAAGGCACCTGTCGAGCAACGGCTGATCGAGATCTGCGATGCGCGCGGCGAGGACGCGCTTGGCACGCTGCGCGACGACGCGCGTGCACTCGCCCCTGCGCTCGGACTCGCTCGCGAATTCGAGTTGCTGGATGGACTGATCGGCGGCGTCCTCGGCACGCGCAAGCAAGCCATGAGCACCGCTGCGGGCAAGGCGATGGCGGCCGACATCCCCTACGACGCCCAGCGGCTCGCGCTGTTCGAGAAGCTCGCCCAACAGCTTCGCTCCGTGCCGCTCAAGCAACCGGGCGCGGTGACGAACACACAGCGCAGCCGCACGAACTTCGCCTTCCTGGAGTCGTACTTCAGCAACTTCATCGAAGGCACGGAGTTCGACATCGGCGATGCGCGGGCCTTCGTCCTCGAAGGCAAGCCCATCACGGAGCGTCCGAAGGACTCGCACGACATCGTCGGCGTCTTCAGGCAGGCTCTCGACCCGGGCTGGGCGAACCAGACACTCGCCGCGGGCGAGCCGGTCTTGCATCAACTGCGCGCGCGGCACGCGGACCAGATGAAAGAGCGGCCCGAGGTCGACCCGGGTGCGTTCAAGACCCGCGCCAACCGCGCCGGCAACACGGAGTTCGTCGCCCCTCGTCTCGTGCGTGGAACCCTGGTGGAAGGCAGCCAGTTGCTGGCGACCGTGCCATCCGGTACGGCCCGCGCGCTGATGGCCATGTTCCTCATCGCCGAAGTCCATCCTTTCACGGACGGCAACGGGCGCCTGGCGCGCCTGGTGATGAACGCCGAACTGTCGGTGGTGAAGGCCTGCCGGATCATCGTGCCGACGCTGTTCCGCGAGGAGTACCTCGACTGCCTGCGCGTGCTCACGCGAGAGGGCAACTCCACTCCGTTCCTCGATGCGATGCAACACATCCACGCCTGGACTGCGGCATTCGACTACGACGACCTGGACCGGGTGATCGCCGAGATGAAGTCCTGCAATGCTTTCGAGAAGTCGCGCACTCAGTACAAGTTGTTGTTCCCCGATCGGGGCTGAAGACGCGCCACCAGAGCACGAAAAAAAGGGGCGCCCCCTCTCGGCAGCGCCCCTTCGAAACAAACCATCAACCCTTCACGCACACCACCTGCTTCAGCGTGTGCACCACGTCCACCAAGTCACGCTGCGCCTCCATCACGGCGTCGATGTCCTTGTAGGCCGCGGGCGTCTCGTCGATCACCTCCTTGTCCTTGCGGCATTCGACGCCTTCGGTCGCGGCGCGGTGGTCGGCCAGCGTGAAGCGGCGCTTGGCTTCGCCGCGGCTCATCACGCGGCCGGCGCCGTGCGAGCAGGACTCGAACGACTCGGCGTTGCCCTTGCCGCGAACGATGTACGAGCGCGCGCCCATGCTGCCGGGGATGATGCCCAGCTGCCCGGCCTTCGCACTCACCGCGCCCTTGCGCGTGACGTAAACGTCTTCTCCGAAGTGGTGTTCCTTCTGCACGTAGTTGTGGTGGCAGTTCACCGACTTCGATGTGCGCTTGGAAGTTCTTTTGGATCACGGTCTTCGCCGCGTCGATCACACGCTTCATCATCACCTCGCGGTTGATCGCGGCGAACTTCTGCGCCCAGCCGACCGCGCGCACGTAGTCGCCGAAGTAGCGCGAACCTTCCTCGAAGTAGGCGAGGTCGCGGTCCGGCAGGTTGGCGTTGTTGCGCATCGCGTCCTGCTTGGCCAGCTCGATGAACATCGTGCCGATGAAGTTGCCCACGCCGCGTGAGCCCGAGTGCAGCATGAACCAGACGAACTTCTGCTCGTCAAGGCAGACCTCGATGAAGTGGTTGCCGGTGCCGAGCGTGCCCAGGTGCTGGATGTTGTTCGTCTTGGCGATCTTCGGGTAGTCGCGGCACAGCTCCGTGAATTCGGGTTCGAGCTGCGCCCAGGCCGTGTTCACCGAGCCCGGCGCCTTCTGCCAGGCACCCGGGTCACGCGAACCCGGCGCGCGACCATGCGGCACCGCACGCTCGATCGCCGAACGCAGCGGCGCCAGGTCGTCCGGCAGGTCTTCCGCGGTCAGCGTGGTCTTGCACGCGATCATTCCGCAGCCGATGTCCACGCCCACGGCTGCCGGGATGATGGCCTTCAACGTCGGGATCACGGAGCCGACGGTGGCGCCGATGCCGAAGTGCACATCGGGCATGGCCGCGATGTGCTTGAACACGATCGGCAGACGCGCCGCGTTGGTGAGCTGGCGCTTGGCCTCGTCCTCGACCGGCACGCCGCGCGTCCACATCTTGATCGGCACGCCGCCGCCCACGTCTTCGTGGATGTAGTTGGTTTCCATGATGTTGGTACTCCCGCTCGGCCGGCCCGGTGGGGAGCGTGCCCTTCTCTTCGGCACGCTCCCCCGTCCGCACCCGACGGTGCATTCTCGTTGTGGTTGATGCTGCTCAACGCAGCTTCACCAGCCCGTTGAGCACCTGGTCCAGACCTCCAAACACGGAGATCTTTTCGATGCGCTCGGCCACGCGTTCCAGCGTCTCGAGCTCCTTCAGGCGCAGGGCGACGGGGTTGTCCTCCATCACCTTGGCCGTGTTGAGCAGCGAGCGCGTCGCCGCGGTTTCTTCACGCCGACGGATCACGTTGGCTTCAGCCGACTTGCCGGCTTCCACCACCTGGGCGAGGATGGTCTTCATCTCGCCCGGCAGCACGATGTCCTTCACGCCCACGCCGTCGAGCTGCAGACCGTAGTCCGCTAGCTTGGACTTGACCTGTGCGGTCACGACTTCGTCGATCACCGTCTTGTTCTCGAGCAGCTCGTCTAGCGTGCGCGTGCCCACGGCCGCACGCAGGCCGAACTGCAGCTCGCGGTACAGGTGGTCTGCGGGCTTGGCCAGTTCCTTGTGGGCCTTGAGCACATCGGTGAAGCGCCAGGTCGCCGACAGGTTCAGCCGCAGCGCCACCTTGTCGCGGGTCAGAATTTCCTGACCCGTCACTTCCAGCGCCGGCAGCCGCAGATCGACGAGTTCCACCGACACGTTGCGGTTGAACTTCCAGAACGCGTACGAGCCGGCTGCGAGCAGCCGCTTGACCTTGCCGTCGACCCAAAGGATGCCGGCGCCGTGGTCGGGCACCTGCACCACCGAGGCGCACCGTGGCACCCGGGCTCAGGCATTCGTCGTTCGCTGCCGCTGCTGTAACGGCACCCCTATTCAAGAAGAAGGAGAACTCCCATGAAGTTCAACAAGCGTGTCACTGTGAAGAAGAACGAGCGCGGCCTGCTGCTGCGCAATGGCGACTTCGAGCGCGTGCTGCAGCCGGGCACGCACTGGCTGTTCGCACCGATTGATACCCTACGCGTCGAGCTGTTCGCGCTCGAATGGTTCAGTCTTGAGGCTCATCGCTGGGCAATCAGGGGCGTGGTCTATCGGCGCGCCGACCCATGGACGTCCATCGCAATGGAGCGACCGAATTTGAGGAAGAAGCAGGCACGAAACGGTGACCCGGGTACTTTCAGGTGTCGATCGATGAACTCACAGAGACAAGCGATGCCGACAATGCCCAATGTGGCGCGCATGGTCGAAGACATTGTCGGCTGCAAGTGGTCGCTGGCCGTGCTCGGTACGGTGCGCGGCGGCGTGTGCCGGCCTGGCGCGATGGAGCACGCCATCGAGGGGCTGTCCAAGAAGGTTCTCAACGAGCGTCTAAGCAAGCTCGTGCGTTTCGGCATCCTCGAAAAGCAGGCCTATCCCGAACTGCCGCCGCGCGTTGAATACCGGTTCACCCCTTTCGGCGACAAAATTCCTCGGCGTACTGGACGGCATCGATGCGCTGCAGCGCGAGATCGATCGCTGATCGGAGCCTCTGGTCTGCCTGAGGCGACGACGCCGCTGACCCGTTCGGCAGCGCCGGCTGGCGGCCAAGTCTCTCGCAAGGCATCAGCGTCGATGACGGCTTGCCGGCGCCGAGATCGCTAGGGTGACCGGCAAGACACGACCCATCTCGGTCTCGGACAGTCGCTCGCCGCAGTTCAACGCCCTAGAACCGATCATCAACGGCCCAAGGTTCGGCTACGCGCAGAGGGCCGCAAGGGCTGGACGAGGGCGCCCGGCCAGCATTGCCCGCCGAGTGCGAGGCCAACTGTGCACTGTCCTCGTCACAACGCCAGCGCCGCCGTCTTCTTCAACCGTCCATAGCACCAGTATCGCGGCCACATCACCCCTGGCAGGCGCATCAATGACCGGCGCATCTTGTCCACGGCCCTGGGGCCTGTTGCCTTGCGGCACCAGGCGCTGGCCTCGGGTTCAGCTCGCCTGCAAGAGCCCGCGGACGCTGTTCCAAGCGGTCGCGCGATACACCCCACCCGCCTTGTTCGCTGCGGCCAAGTGGCGCTCAAGCTGGGTGACCGGAAGCGGACGACAGAACAGGAATCCCTGCAGTTCGTTGCAGTCGGCGTCGGAGAAGAACGCCGCCTGTGCCTCGGTCTCCACGCCTTCGGCAACCACTGTGATGTCCAGTGCCTTGGCTAGCTCGACGATGGCGACGACGACTGCACGATCTCGCGGGTTGCCGGCAATGTCGATGACGAAGCTGCGGTCGATCTTGAGGTAGTCCACGGCAAACTGCCGCAGGTAGTTGAGCGACGAATAGCCGGTCCCGAAGTCATCGATCGAGATCTGCAGCCCCAGTGCCTTCAACGCGTCGATCGTGCTCCACGCCTGTTCCACATTGGCCATCAGCAGCGATTCCGTGAGCTCGAGCTCGACCAGCTCTGGCGGCGCGCCGGTCTCCCTGAGCACCCGCTGCACCATCGGGACGAAGGTGCTGTTCTGGAACTGCACCGAAGACACGTTGACCGATACGCGAAGCGGCGCCAGTCCTTCGGCACGCCAGCGACAGATCTGCGTGCAGGCGCTGCGCAGCACCCATTCGCCGACAATATTCATCATGCCCGTATCCTCGAGCACACTGATGAATTCGCCTGGTAGTACCACACCGTGCGTCGGGCTGACCCAGCGCAGCAGCGCCTCCAAGGCGACGATGCGTCGGTCTGCCGCGTCGACTCGAGGCTGGTAGTACAGGGTGAACTCGCCGTCCCGAAAGCCCTTCCTCAATGCGACCTCGAGGCCCAGTCGTTGCGAGGCGCGCTGGTTCATCGCTGCGCGGTAGAAGGCGTGACTGCCGCGGCTGTCTTCCTTTGCGCTGTACATCGCTGCGTCGGCGTTCTTGAGCAGCGCCTCGGCGCTGTCGCCGTCGCCCGGGTACACCGCAATGCCGATGGTGGCGCCGACCGCCAGCTCATGCTCGTGCACCGATACCGGAGTGGCAACCGCCTCTTGAACGCGCCTGGCAACGAAGGCCGCGTCTTCGGGCGATGTGATCTGGGGCAGGATGACCGTGAACTCATCGCCGCCCATGCGGAACAGCAAGTCGCTCTCACGCAGACAGGCCTGGATGCGTTCAGCCACGACCTTCAGCAGCGAGTCACCGGCCTCGTGCCCGAGGCTGTCGTTGACGATCTTGAAGCGATCGAGGTCGACAAACATCAGCGCGCAGGTTTGGTTGGTGCGCTGGGCGAGCGCGATGGTCTCGCCGAGACGCTCCGAGAAATAGGCCCGGTTCGGCAGACCGGTGAGTGCGTCGTGATAAGCCTGGTGACGAACCTGCTCCTCCTTTGCCGCGCGCTCCTGTTCCTGGCGCGCAATGATGAGGTCGGCATTGCGGACCACGAGGAGCAAGAACAAGTACAGAGTGGCGAGCAGCGCCAGCACGATACCGGCCACCTGCCATTGAGCGCGAGTCTGCGTCTGCAGCAGTTCGGTTACGTCTGAGTAGACCTCGAAGACGCCCTCGATCGGCGCGTCGGCCGTAGCGCGAGCGGGCACGTAGGACGCAATCAGATTGCGATTGTTGAGCACACCTTCGAAGGCGTCGAAATTCTCGCGGAAGGTGATCTGGCTGGTCGCCGCGCCGGCCTTGGCCTGGCGAAACCCCGCATTGCTGCTTTTGTTCTCGCCGATCTGCTTCTCGTCGGTCGAGAACACGGTCAGGCCATCGAGGTTGTAGATCTTGATCTTGGCGATCTGCAACCCGTTCATCTTGGTCATGACCTCGGCGCGCAGCAGCGGCAGCGCGGGGTCTGCGAGCAGGGCTTCGCGCGAGCGTCCGGCTGAATCGAGCACGAAGCTGCGGTAGCGCCCCCAAACGACATTTGCGAACGCGCGCGTTAGGTCAGCGTTGGCCCGGCCTTCGTGCTCGACGAGATGGCGTTCCGTGAGTTCCCGGTAGGTCCAGAACAGGCACGCCGTCACTACCACGATGCCGATCAAGCTCGTGAGCGAGAAGAACCGAGTCAGCCTGAAGGGGCGCGGTCCTTCGCGCGGCGGGGGCGCTAATGGGATGTAATCAACGTGCACGTATGAGACTCTGTCACAAGATGTGTTGTCGCTATCAGATCAGGGCAGGTGTCGAGTGTCAGCAGCCAGCGCAACAATGACCGTCTGAACGAAGACGCGCGAGCGGATGCATGACCGGCTATTCGATACCACATTCGCTGAAGGATTCATCGCCCGGTGCTTTCGTGTGGTTCGCTCTTGCGCAGTCCGCCGGGTGGGCAATCACGCGCCGCTCAGGGCTCGCCCAACACGAAGCCCTCGCTGAGCACCAGGCCCTCGCTGAGCACCAGCCCTTCGCTGAGCACCAACCCTTCGCTGAGCACGATGCCCTCGCTGAGCACGATGCCCTCGCTGAGTACGATGCCCTCGCTGAGCACGATGCCCTCGCTGAGCACGATGCCTTCGCTGAGCACGATGCCGCTGCCGCTGACCAGCCAGCTCGACAGCGTTGCGCTCGGGATGAACGCACCGGTCTTGCCGATCATCGAACTGGTGCCGGCGAGCGAGTTGGCATTGACCACCGATGCGGTGAGCAGCGTCTGATTGGGCGCCGCCACGTCGGTGAAGCTCTTGGCATAGGTATTGGCCGTGATGCCGGTGCCCGACCAGTACACCGGCGTGCGCTTGCGGACGACGCCGCCGGCCCAGGTGATGCGCGGGTCCCAGATCGGCTGGTACTTGGTGAACAGCGCGCTGTTGCTGACCACGTTGTTGCCACCGACGAAGGCGATGCGCGACCAGTTGAAAGCCGTGCCGTTGATCGTCGAGGACTGCGCGCTGGGGAAGACCTTGCCCGAGGCCAGCATCGAGCTGCCGGCGGTGATGCTGCCGGCGGCGATCGCGCTGTTCAGGTCGGTGCGCAACACCTTGGCGATGACGACCGCGCCGTCGACGTTGAGCAGGCCCGCACCTTGCTGCAGCAGGTTGGCGCCCGGCAGCGGCTGCGCGCTGTACTGCAGGATGGCCTTGATCAGCGGCGACGTCAGGCCCGGGTTGGCCTCCAGCATCAGTGCGATGGCGCCCGACGACGGCCGGCGCGGCGATCGAGGTGCCGCTCATGATCATCTGCGTCCCGTCCAATGTGGGCCTGGTGACGCCCAGCGGCGTCACCAGGCTGCTGAAGAAGGTGCTCGCCAGGTAGTTCCAGGTCAGGATGTCGAATGGGGTGGCGGCGGCGCCGACGATCTTGTTGCCGGGTGCCACCAGGTCGGGCTTGAGCAGGTTGTCGACCACGCGAACACCGCTGCTGTTCAGGTACGAACCCCGGGTCGGGCCGCGCGAACTGAAGTTGTTGACGACGTCGTCGCCGCGCGCTGTCGTGCCCTTGAAGTTCACCGAGCCCACGGTGATGACCGACGGGTCGTTGCCCGGCGAGCTGATGGTGCCGTAGTTCTCCTGGCCAAACAGGTTCTTGCCGAAGTTGCCGGCCGCCACCACGACCGTGATGCCCGCGGCCGTGGCGCTGCGCAACGCCACGCACAGCGGGTCGGTCTGCCAGGTCTGCGTGGAGTTAGCGGCCAGGCTGACGTTGAGCACGCGGATGTTGTATTCCTTGGCGTGGTAGATCACCCATTGGATGCCTTCGAGCGCATCGCTGAGTGTGCCGACGCCGTAGTCATTGAGCACCTTGACGTCGTAGATGCTGGCCTTGGGCGCCACACCGGTGATGTCTTGTTCCCCGGCAGCGACCGAGTAGGACTGGCCCGCAGCCACACTGGCCACATGGGTGCCATGGCCGTACTTGTCGTGCGCGACGGCGCCGTCGTTGGTGATCGCGGCCTCGTAGGTCGTCAGCGCGCTGCTGCCAGGCTGCAGCGAGGCCACGCCGCTGGCGCCGGTGGTCCAGTTGGCCAACGTGGCGTTGAGCATATTGACATTGCGCTTGACGCGCGCGAGGCCGTCGTCGAAGGCGTCATGCCCGCGCATCACGCCCGAGTCCAGGATCGCGATGCCGACACCATTGCCGGTCAGGCCGCTGTACTTGCGGATGGTGGCACTGGTGCGCACGTTGCTGGTGACGGCACCCGTGATCGACTCGATGGTGCTCGCCGTGCGCGTGGTGACGCGGTTGGGCGAGACGCTGACGACACCGGGGCGCTGCGCCAGCGCCCGCACCAGGCCGGCCTTGATCTGCACCGTGATCGCTCGCATCGACGGGTGCACTGCATGCACCGAGCCACCGCTGGCGAGTACCCAGGCGCGCAAGTCGGTCATCTCGGGGTCGGTCGAGTCGCTGACGACGATGGCCTGCACCTGGCGCACCCCGTTTATGTCGCGCGCCCATTTGGCTCTCGGCGCATCGACGCGGTCGGCTTCGTCGCCCAGATCGCGTGCGATCTTCTCGCTCTTGTCGAAGCCGGACGGGCGCGCATGCGCATTCGCCGGCGCGAACCCGGTGGCCAGCACCGCCAGCGCCGTCAGCGTGGCGAGCAGCCGCCGCGCCAGGCGTCGGCGTTCGATGAGAACGATGAACGGCGTGAAGATCGAGGCCATGATTTGCATTCCCTGGTTTCGCCTGGCATTCACCGTCGCAGGGCTTGCGGCCACCGCGACTTCGATGTGTGCGATTGTTAAAGGGAGTACGCAGCTGTGAACGCCGGTGTCACGGCGGTCGTGGTGTTGTGCCGGTGGTTTGCCGCGGCTCGATCGCGTGACAAATTGGCGCGTGCGGAGCCCCGTATCGATATCGGCCCGGCACGCCGCGAACTTGAGGGGCTGCCGTCAGATGTGCGGCAAATTCACGCCACAGCGCGCCTCGCTCAACGAGCCATGGCGACTGTGCCACCGCTTCCTATGGCGCGGCGCGCCAGCTCAGCCGGTAGGGCTTTCTTCTCCAGACGGCTGGTTCGGGTAGGTCGGCTCGTGACCTAACCAACGCGTTCGCGCGTCGGCCATGCAGCACCTGTCGCGGGTGCCGGACGATGGCCGGCTACCGACAATGAACGTCGGGAATCTCGACACCTGACTGGCAGCGCATTCGGTGGAAGACGAACCAGGCCGGCGTCTCCGACGACCGGACCCGAAGGATCCTGTACGCGCAGGGGTCAGACCCGACTCAGGTGCTCGACGAACCACGAACGCCAAGCGGCTTCGTTAACGGAGGGCGACCACACAACGCCAACCCGCGTCAGCGTCGCGGTTCAATTCGGTGCCGCCGCGCCATGCCATGACCCCAACAACGCCATGCGCGAATCTCCGGCGAGCACCAGGCCGAATTGAACTGCGCCCTCGCGTGCAGTGGTGCACAGGGCAACCTCTTCGCCGTAGAACACGGGCCCCTTGAGCCACAGCTCGAGGGTCTGCGCTTCGGTTCGCGGCCCCGCAAGGCGCGCCATGCACAGGCCGGCAACGCGCTGCGGATGCAGGAACGCGGCCCGAAAGCCAAACCGCCGCGCGTACCAAGGCCAGCAATGGATGCCGTTGTAGTCGCCCGTGAGAGACCCGAACGCCCACCCGCCGCCGGGCGGCATGCGCAATCGCTCCTCGACTGCGGCGTCGCGCAGGTCCGCCGGCGCTGCAGGCTGCGCCGGGTCGTCGCTCGCGCCGAAGCGGCCGCGGAAGAAGTAGGTGACCGAGCTTTCCCACAGCAGCTGTGTCCGTTGCGACAGGCGGGTGTGAAGTTCGACCTCGAGACCCTTGTCGACGCGCCGTTGCTGTGCCGTGCGTGTTTCCATGTCGAGCGTCGCACCCGGCTCGATGGCGCGGTGCCGGACCAGCCGGTTGCGAATCTGCAGCGCATTCCAGATCGGCAGCGGAAACGCCAAGTGCGTCAGCAACGCCATCTGCAGACGAAAGCCCAGGACATGCGGATACAGAACGCCGACCGCGTCGTCATCGCGCGTACCGACTGAGGAGCGGAATGCGGCGAGGTGCTTGGGGTCGATCCGCAATCCGCCCCATCGCTCGACAATCTGAGGAAAGCTGCCGTCCTTCGGCAACCCGGGTGAAGGCAGGAAGGCTCGCGCCATGTAGGCGCCGGCGAACGGTGGGTGCGTGTGGCTTTCGAGGAACATGGCCAATCGCGGCTTCTGTCTACCAGGGCAATTCGTAGTCGACGATGCAGGCGTGAGCCTTCTCTGCGACGTGCTGCGGCAATGGGCACGCCTTGCGTGCTGCCGTGTCCATGTGCACAGCCACCAGGACGGTGATCGCCGAGATGGCGTCGGTCTCGACATTGCGCATTTCCTGGACGAAGCGCACGAGTTTTTCGCGAACCTCGATGACCCCGGCGCGCACCACGACCAGGTCTCCTGCATGAAGCTCGCCCTTGTAGGCAATGCGCTGATCCACTGCAGCCATGCCGCGACCCTGGGCACGAAGAAACGACGGCGTCAGGCCGATGTGGTTGAAGAAGTTCCAGGTTCCTTCGTCGAACTTGCCGACGTACCACATGACATTCATATGATTCATGTGATCGCATTGCCATGGGTAGACCGTGCCGCGATGGGTCTCGATGAGTTCGGCCATGTCTTGCCTCGTCGTGCGCTCGCCACATCATTTCATACTCGAGCTCGCGCAGGAGCGGGTTCGCCCGTGCGGGCTTCATCCCAGGGCGGGCCGGTGGCGAACGCCGGCACGCGCCGGCCCAGCGCCAGCCACAGCACGGCCGCGCCCGCGAACGGACCGACGGCGGACACCCGCTGGCTCGACCGGGCAACATGACCAAGCTGTACATTGGCGAGTGGCGCACTAGGCATGTTTGCCCCGGGTCGACCACTGCATACGAGGCCAGGGATGTGCCGCCGCGCGAGCGCGGCGCCGCAACTCGCGACTGTGAACACATCATCTGGAGGATGTCGTGACCGTGCAAACCGTTGCGTTCGACTACGCCGAGACGGGTTCCGGCCCAGCCCTGCTGTTCCTGCCCGGGAGCTTTGGCACGGGCACGGGCTGGAAAGCGGTCATGGGCTATCTCGGAGACGGCTACCGCATGGTCACGACCAGCCTGCTGGGCTACGGATCCACGCCAGACATCCGACCGGACGGCAATGCCACCTTGGCGCAGCAAGTCGGCCTCATCGACCGGATCATCGACCGGATCGGCACGTCCCCCCATGTCGTGGGGCACTCATACGGCGGACTTTCCGCCATCGCGCACGCCTTGACCGGCCGACACAGGCCCGCGAGCCTGCTGCTCGTGGAAGCGAACCCTCTGGGCTTGCTGCGCGCGTCGGGAGAACTGGAACACTACGGGATGTTCGAGTCGATGACGGGCCCGTACTTCGCCGATTTTGCCCGGGGCGATGCCGAGGCTGCCCGGCACGTCATCGACTTCTACGGCGGTCCGGGCACCTTCGATTCGATGCCGCCGAAGGTCCGCAGCTACATTGTCGCGACCACGCCGGTGAACGTGCGCGACTGGTCCTCGGGAACACCTTTCGAACCCAGTAAGGAGACTCTGCAGTCGCTCGACATTCGGACGACGGTGGTTCGCGGAGGAAGCAGCCATCCTGCCATGCGCAGAATCGCCGAGCTTCTGCACGATTCGATTCCCGAGGCGCAGCTCGTCACGGTCGAAGGCGGGAGTCACTTTCTTCCGAGCAGCCATCCAGCGGAGATCGCTGCACTGGTGCGGCGGCAGGTCGATGGAACGCCGGTGACGTAAGGCTGGACGCGTTCGCTCGCGGGCCAACGACGCAATGTCGCCAATCTGAACCGTTCGCTCATTCAGCCCGCGCCGGTTGATCGACGGCTCTGGGGACCCCCAGACCCCAAGAAAGAGAAACGGGTCAGCCCCTTGTGAGGGCTAACCCGTTGATTTAGTTGGCGCGGCTGGCAGGATTCGAACCCACGACCCCTTGGTTCGTAGCCAAGTACTCTATCCAACTGAGCTACAGCCGCGACGCGGAAAAGTATATCAGGCGGCCTCAGTCGATTGCCGCGCCCGCCTGCTCGCAGCGCTGCGCACGCGCCTCGTCGCCCTCGTCGCGCGCCATCGCGGCCAGCACTCGCCAGGCCTGGCGGCGCGCGGCCGCATCGAGCACGCGGTCGGCGGCCGCGTATTCCAGCGGCCGCCGGGCCTTGCCCATCAACCCGCGCGCGGCGAACGCCGCCCCCACGGCGACCTGCACCGCGGCCTCGTGTGGATAGGTCTGCTGCGCGGCTTCGAGCGACTGCACCCAATCGACACCAATGCCCGCGCTGGCCTTGGCCAGTGCCAGCGACACCTGCGCGCGCTGCTCGGCGGTCAGGTCGCGCAGGCGGTCCCACAGCGGCCGCAACCAGGTCAGCGCATCGCCCTCGGCGTCGAGCGCCACCGCACGACGGGCCGCGCGCGCCACCACGAAGGCGTCCGCCCGGTCGCTGTCGTCGAGCGCCGCCCAGGCGCGACGCAGCTGGTCGACGTCGTGGGCCTCGTCGAGCAGCTGGATGGCCAGCGAGCGCAGCAGGCCCTGGGCCGCCTCGGCCGAGAACGCCTGGTGCTTGGACAGCAGGCGCGCCGTGCTCAGCGCCTCGGCCGGGTGTCGCGACAGCCTGGCCGCGCGCAGCTTCAGGCGCAGCGCCTGGGTGCGGCGCGCCACGCCGGGCGCCAGCTCGGCGAGCAGCGAGCTGGCGCGTGGTGCGTCGCCGTCGTCCAGCGCCCATTCGGCACCGAGCAGGCGCGCGCCTTCGTCGACCGCCTTGCTCGGAACCGCACGGCGCTCGGCCTTCAACGCCTGGCGCAGCAGATGGTCGCGGCGGCTGCGGTCCTGCAGCCGGTGCAGGCTGCGCGCGGCCAGCAGGTGCGCCAGCACCCGCATGTCGCGGTCGCCGGCCAGCTCGTCGGTGCTGGCCTGGATGGCCAGCGCACGCTGCGCGGCCTTGTGCGCGCGGTTGAAACGTCCGGCAAAGTGCTCGGCCATCGATTCGCGCAGTGCGGCGTGCATCGCGCGTTCGCGCTTCAGCGCGCGCCATTCCTTGGCGCGCGTGGGCAGCGTGATCAGGCTGTCGATGGCCTGGATCAGCAATACCATCGCAAAGGCCGCGGCCAGCGCCGCGATCAGGAACAGGTTGAGCGACAGGTCCAGCCGCGTGCCGCCATAGAAGAACGACACCAGGCCGCGGTTGTCGCCGAGCGTCAATGCCGCGACGACCGCGGCCACGAACAGCAGCACCAGCCAGATGACGCCGCGCATACGCCGTGGCTATCGCCCCGCCAGCACCGCGGCCAGTGCGGCCAGCGTTTCGTCGGGCCGCGGCACGACGATGCCGCGCGCCTGGCTGCCGACCTGGCGCACCAGCTCGCCGACCAGCGTCACGCGCCGGCTGCTGCGGTCGAAGTAGCGGTCGAGCGCGGTCTGCACGTCGCGCAGGTCCGATTGCGCGGTGGTGAACTGGCGCGACAACAGCGCCAGCCGCGCATTGAGCAGGCGCAGCTTCAGGTTCTCGCGCAGGAAGTAGGCATGCTCGGGCGCCAGCAGCATCGCGTCGGGATGGTCGATCGGCGTCACGCGCACCAGGCCCCGCGCCTCGGCCGCCACGCGGTCGGCGATCAGCTGCCAGGCGTCGGCCACCCTCGAGCGCCAGCTGCCGCTCGGCGGGGCCGGCGCCGAAGCCGGCGCGGAGGCCGTCGACGCAGCGGCTGCCCCCGCGCGAGCGTGCCCCGGTGCACCGGCCGACATCGCACGGCGCTCGGGTTGCACCAGCAGCGGCAGCTCGTCGGCCAAGCGCACCGCCTCGTCGAGCTTGATCACCAGCGTGGCGATGTCGCTCACCGTCACCGCGCGCACGCGGTCGAGGTCGTGCGCGACCGCACGGCGCACGCGCTCGACACGCGGCTGCGCGTTGCGGGTCAGGCGCTCTTCCGACTGCTTGAGCGTGGCCAGCAGCGGCTCGGTGCTGCCGGTGATGGCGCTTTGCTGCACGGCCACGCGCAGTGCGGCATCGATGTCGGCCAGCATGTTCTCGTCGCGCGAGCGCGACATGGCCTGGATCAGCTCCTCGAGCTGCGTGCGCTGCAGCGCGTTCTCGGCGATGCGGGCCTCCACCAGCGCCACCTTGGCCGCGGCATCGCGCGACACGTCCTGTGCCTGCTGGGCCAGCACGCGCGCCTCGGTCGACTGCGTGGCGCTTTCCTGCTGCCGGCGCACCAGCTCCTGCTCGAGCGCGTGCACGCGTTGCCAGGTCTGCCAGGCCACGGCCATGCCGCCGAGTGCCAGCGCGGCGGCGACTCCGGCCACGACCCACAACGCACGGGTCGGGTGCGTCGCGGGTGTCGTGGCCAATGGGGTGTCGGCGGCCGCAGGCGGCTGCGGTGGCGGGGGCGATTCGAGTTGATTCACGGTCGCAGCGATCAGCGTCGCTGGGCAGACGTTGGCAGCGATTGTATCGAGCGACCCCACTCGGCCACGACAGCCGACACCGTGGGCGACAGGGTCAGCACCTGGTGAAAGCCCAGCGTCTGCGCGGCCTGCGCGATGCGCGCGTGCGTGGCCCAGGCCAGCGCGCGCGACCAGTCGGCGCCGGGCACCAACTGCCCGAGGTAGTCCACCGCCTGCGAACTGGAAAACAGCCACACCGATTGCAGGGGCGCGGCGAGCGCGTCGCGCAGCCGCGTCTGTTCGTCGGCGGTCAGGCGCGGCGGCCCGCGCCGATAGGCCTCGAGAAACGCGACGCTCGCGCCACGCGCCGTCAACTGGTCGGCCAGCCAGTCGCGGCCGTCCTCGCCACGCACGATCAGCGCCGACTCGCCCTTCCACTCGCGCGGCGCCAGCAGGCGCCACAGAGGCTTCGGAGTCGAACTTCCCTGCGGTGCGCCGCGGCTCGACGATCGCGGGCTCCGGCACGCCCTGCGCGCGCAGCGCCGCGCTGGTGCCCGGGCCGGTGCAACCCGCCACCGTCTGCGCCGGCCAGGCGGCGGCCGGCGGGCGGGCCGCGAAGAAGCCGGCCACCGCGTTCGCGCTGACGAACATCACCAATCGGTGGTCGGCCAACTCGGCCCATGCGGCGCGCAACGCGCGATCGTCGTCAACCGCGGCGATGTCGATCAGCGGCAAGGCTGCGGCCGCGACGCCGTGCTGGCGCAGGCGTTGAACCCAGTCGTCGGCCTGCTCGCGCGGCCGGGTCACCAGCAGTTGCATCGCGTCAGGCCGATGCGAGGTAGGTGGCGGCGCCGCGCTCGCGCAGGCGCGCCGCGGCCTGCACACCCATGCGGCCGGCGGCGCCGGCGTCGGCGGGCGCGGCGCTGACCTGCGCGCGCAGCAGGGGCAGCGACGGTTGCTCGGCGTTGCCTAACGCGGCGTCCAGGTGCAGCTCGCCGCCGCGCCACACCGCGTGTGCCGCCAGCGGCATGCTGCAGCTGCCGCCCAGCGCCCGGGAGACCGCGCGTTCGGCATGCGCCGCCAGCCAGGCCTGGCGATCGATCAGCGTGGTCAGCGTGCTGCGCAGCGCGGTGGCCGATTCGCGCACCTCGATGCCGAGCGCACCCTGCCCGGCCGCCGGCAGCATCTGCTCGACGGCGAAGCGCGCGCGGATGCGATCGGCCAGACCCAGCCGCATCAGGCCGGCGGCGGCCAGCACGATCGCGTCGTACTGGCCTTCGTCGAGCTTGCGCAGCCGGGTGTCGAGGTTGCCGCGCAGCGGCTCGATGCGCAGGTCCGGGCGCAGGTTCAGCAGCTGCACCACGCGGCGCAGGCTCGAGGTGCCGACGCACGCGCCGGGCGGCAGCTCGGCCAGACTGGCATGGCGTGGCGAGACGAATGCGTCGCGCGGGTCCTCGCGCTCGAGCACCGCGGCGAGCACGAAGCCCGGCGGCAGGTCCATCGGCACGTCCTTCAGCGAGTGCACCGCCAGGTCGGCACGACCGTCCTCGAGCGCGGCTTCGAGCTCCTTGACGAACAGGCCCTTGCCGCCGACTTTCGACAACGCCTTGTCGAGGATCTGGTCGCCGCGGGTGGTCATGCCGAGCAGTTCGACATCGAGCGCACAGCGCTCGCGCAGCAGCGCGCGCACATGTTCGGCCTGCCACAGGGCGAGCCGGCTCTCGCGGGTGGCGATGGTGATGGGGCGGTTCATATGCGGCTGGATTATCCGCCGCCGGGGTGCGAGGCTATCGCGACGCCGGCGCGGAGCCCGGTGCGGGCGTGCTCAAGCCGGCCACGGCGCGGGCCGGTCGCGCGTCGGTGCGGCCAAGCAGCTCGGCGACGCTGAGGCCTGAGCGTTCGATCGCGCGCTGCGCGGCGACCAGCTCGCCCGAGCGCTGCGCCTCGTGCAGCTGCTTCAGTTGCGCGTCGACGGCGGCGCAGGCATACGGCGCGTCGCCCGGTGTTGCCTTGGTCGTCAACACGCTCGCGGCCTGCACCGCATCGCGCAGGGCCTGACGCTGTTCGGCCGGCCAGCCCAGGCGGGCACCGATGGCGTGGCCCAGCATCATGTCCAGCGAGCCTGGGCTGCGCTGCACCATCGTGCGGGCGAGTTGATTGCACAGCTGGGCACGGTTGGCATCGCGCACCGCGGCGTCGCTGCAGTATCGGTTGGCGGTGAGGCTGCCCGACACGCCGTAGGCGCTCATCAGGCCGCTGGCGTGCTCGACCACCGTGAGCCGCTGCAGCGCCGGCATGTCCGGTGGCATGGCCTCGTCGATGCGCGCGGCCAGCTGGCCCCAGCGGCTGTCGTAGCGCGACGCCTGGCTGGCGCGGAACAAGGCCTCGTCCTGCCCGGACGTTTCGCGGGTGGCCAGCTCCAGCCAGGCTGCGGCGTTGTCCGGGTCGAGCTGCGTCAGCCGTCGTGGCGACAGCGCGCTGCAGCCTTTGGGCGCGTTGAACTGCAGGTCACACGCCAGCAGGCCGAGCTGAACCACCCAGGGATCATCGCCGTTGCGCGCCAGCTCCAGCAGCCGATCGCTGGCCAGCGGCGCCTGCACATAGGCACTGTCGACCAGACCCTTGCGTTTGGCGTCGCAGTCGGCTCCGGGCTGACACGCGACAACCGGCATGCGCTGTTCGGCCTGCTCGCGGATGCGCGACACCTCCAGCAGCAGCGCCATCGCCAGCGGCTGCACACCGCCGCGCGCCTGCAACGCGTCGATCGCCCGCTGCAGACCGGCCTGGCGTTGGCGCGCCAGGTAGGCCTCGACTTCGCTCTCGCTCGGCGCGGCGCCGGACGGCGCGTCGAAGCCGCACACAGTCTGCGGCAGCGCGCGTGCCGGCGGCGCCGAAGCCGCCATGGCGGGCCGGTCGACCGGCGCCGGCCGTTGCCGCTCGGCCACGAACACCGGCGGCGGTTTCGCCGGCGATGCGGCCGCCACTGCGGCCGACGGCGGCGCCACCGTGGCGCCGCGAATGTCGAACCACATCCACAGTGCCACGGCCCACAAGGCCACCGCGATTGCCCACGCCGCGCGCAGTGCCAGCCGGTTGGCCTCAGGACGCATCCGGGCGCGCCGCCAGGGCGTCTCGCACCGACGACACCTGCCGCCGTGACACCGACAGCCACTCGCCGTTGTGCAGCTGCACCGCCCAACCCTGCGGCTCGTCGTCGCAGGCGTGGCGTTCGAGCGCGCGCACCGCGCGCAGCGCCACCAGCGCGTTGCGGTGCACGCGGATGAAATCGCGCCCGAGGCGCTGCTCCAGATCGCCCAACGGCTCGTCGAGCACCCACTCGCCCTCGGCGGTGCGCAGCGTCACGTATTTCAGTTCGGCCTTCAGGTACAGCACCTCGGCCACCGGCACACGTTGCACGCGCCCGCGGTCGCTGACCACCAGCACCGGCTCGCCCGAGGCACCGGTTTCCAGCGGCGGCGGCGCCCGGCGCTGCGCCACGCGCTGCAGCGCGGCCTGCAGCCGCTCGCGCCGCACTGGCTTGGTGAGGTAATCGGTGGCCTCGAGCTCGAACGCCCGCAACGCATGCTCGCCGTGCGCCGTGACGAACACCACCGCCGGCGGTTGGGGCTGCTGCTGCAGCTCTTCGGCCAGATTGAGGCCATCCATGCCCGGCATCGCCACGTCGAGCAGCACCACGTCGCAGCGGTTGCTGCGCAGCCACTGCAGCGCGCTCGGGCCGTCGGCGGCTTCGCCGGTGACGCTGCAGCGCGGCTCGTCGCAGCCCTGCACCAGCGAACGCAATCGGGTGCGCGCGAACAGTTCGTCGTCGACGATCATCACTTCGAGCGGCGCGCGGTCCATCGGGATGCTCACAGCGGCACGACCACGCGGGCGTGGAACTGACCGTCGCCGCGCCAGGTTTCCAGCGACGCGCCGATGTCGTGCAGCAGGCTCAGCCGCTCGCGCACGTTGGCCAGCGCGATGCCGGCGCCCGGCATCGTGGGCACGTCGGGCAGGCTGTTGCTGACGAGCACGCGCGCGGTGCCGTGGCGCGCGGTGACCTTCACGTGCACGTGGCCACCGCGCATCGAGGCCTCGATGCCGTGGCGCACGGCGTTTTCCACCAGCGGCTGCAGCACCAGCGGCGGCACCCGCGCGCTGGCGGTGGCCGGCTCGATCTCCCAGCTCACCGCCAGGCGGTCGCCGAAGCGGATCTGTTCGATCGCGAGGTAACGCTGGGCCAGGTCGATCTCCTCGCTCAATGTGACCGACGCGCCCACCTCGGCCAGCGCCGAGCGGAACAACTGCGACAGGTCTTCCAGCACCCGTTCGGCACGCTCCGGATCGATCTGCACCAGCGCCACCGCGGTGTTCAGTGCGTTGAACAGGAAGTGCGGCCGGATGCGCGACTGCAGTTCGGCCAGGCGCGCGCTCGCGTCGGCCGGCCGCGCGGCCTGCGCCCGCTGGTCGAGCCAGCCCCACACCAGCCCCGAAAAGCCCAGCCCCGACAGTGCCGCGGTGAACACCGGCCAGGGACCCGGCGTCGCGATGCCCAGCGGCAGCAGCAGCGCCCAACCGGCCACCGCCATCGTCGCACCCAGGCCCAGCGCCACGGCGCCGCGCTGCCACGCCGACACGCGCGGCCACAGCGGACGCAGCGCACACACCGTGGCCAGCCACAGCAAGGTGCCGGCCAGCGCCGGAAAGGCCAGCACCGCCAGATTGGTGAGCCAGGCCATCGCGCTGGGCGACGCCACCAGGCCCGCCACGGCCACGCCGGCCTGCACGAACAGCACCACGCGCAGCACCAGCGTCGGACGGCACAGGTCGTACAGCTCGGCCAGGCGCTCGCGCTGCTTGACCGGATCCACCACCGTCGGCTCTTCGAAGCGGCTGGCGCCGAACGACGTGTTCACGCGCATGTCACCCGGCCGTGTCGACTGCGGCCATAGGCTGACCGGCCGGGATTCCGACGGCGTGGTCGCAGGTGCTTCGGGGTTGGTGACGGTCATCCGCTCGGGCGCATCGAGGCAACGCCAGATAATACGAGTCAATCCCCGGCGCGAGACATCATGTCTGGTAACCCTCTCGACAAGAAATCACAAGGCTGGTCGGCGCTGTTCTCCGAGCCGATGGCCGCGCTGGTGCAGCGCTACACCTCGAGCGTGGCTTTCGACCAGCGCCTGTGGCGCGCCGACATCGCCGGCAGCCTGGCGCACGCGCGCATGCTCGCGGCCCAGGCCATCATCGGCACCGAGGATCTGGCCGACATCGAACGTGGCCTGGCGCAGATCGCCGCCGACATCGCCGCCGGCCGCTTCGAGTGGAAGCTCGAGCTCGAGGACGTGCACCTGAACATCGAGGCCCGGCTCACGCAGCTGGTGGGCGACGCCGGCAAGCGGCTGCACACCGGGCGCTCGCGCAACGACCAGGTCGCCACCGACGTGCGGCTGTGGCTGCGCGGCGAGATCGATGCGCTCGCGACGCTGCTCGAGCAGATGCAGGCCGCGCTGCTGGCGGTGGCCGAGCAACATGTGGACACGGTGATGCCGGGCTACACCCACTTGCAGGTGGCGCAGCCGGTGAGCTTCGCGCACCACCTGCTGGCCTATGTGGAGATGTTCGCGCGCGATGCCGAACGGCTGGCCGACGTGCGAAAGCGCACGAACCGCCTGCCGCTGGGCGCCGCGGCGCTGGCCGGCACCGGCTACGCGCTCGACCGCGAGGCGGTGGCGCGCGAGCTCGGCTTCGAAGGCCTGTGCGAGAACAGCCTCGACGCGGTGAGCGACCGCGACTTCGCGCTCGAGTTCGCGGCGTTCGCCGCGATCACGATGGTGCACGTGTCGCGGCTGGCCGAGGAGATCGTGCTGTGGATGAGCCAGAACTTCGGCTTCATCGACCTGGCCGACGGCTACTGCACCGGCTCGTCGATCATGCCGCAGAAGCGCAACCCCGACGTCGCCGAGCTGGCGCGCGGCAAGAGCGGCCGCGTGGTCGGCCACCTGATGGGCCTGATCACGTTGATGAAGGGCCAGCCGCTGGCCTACAACAAGGACAACCAGGAAGACAAGGAGCCGCTGTTCGACACCGTCGACACGCTGGCCGGCACGCTGCGCATCATGGCCGAGATGGTCGGCGGCGCGGTCGACCCGGCCAGCGGGGCGCGCTCGGGCGGCCTGCGCGTCAAGGCCGACGCGATGGAGCGCGCCGCGATGCGCGGCTACGCCACCGCCACCGACCTGGCCGACTACCTGGTGAAGAAGGGCCTGCCGTTCCGCGACGCGCACGACGTCGTGGCCCACGCGGTCAAGCTGGCGCTGCAGCGTGGCGTCGACCTGGCCGAGCTGCCGGCGGCCGAGCTGCGCCAGCTGCATGCCGCGATCGGCGACGACGCGCGCGAAGCGTTGACGCTGCGCAGCTCGATGGCGGCGCGCGCCAGCCGCGGCGGCACGGCGCCGGTGCGCGTGCGCGAGCAGATCCAGCGGCACCGCGCGCGCCTCGCGCGCTGAGGCACCGCGCGACCGGCGCGGCGCGAACGCGCGAACAGCGCGGTCACGACCCGCCAGTTCCGGCGATTGGCCACCGGTCGCGGCGCGGCGACATCCGCACTGGCCGATGAACCACCCCCAATTCGCGGCTTTGGGCTGCTGCAACCGCATGAAACGATGGCGCATCGCAATTGTGGGGTCACTGCGTGCTGTTGTCGCTTCGACGATCGTTGCTGCCGGGCTGGGTGGGCTGTGCCCCATCGGGCGACTCGGCCGCGTTCGCCTGCGTCGAGCGCCGCGCGGGTCGGGCGCCTGCCGTGCGCTGGATCGCCACGGCGCCCTGGTCTGACGCCACGGTCACCCTGCGCGCGCTGCGCCGCAGCCGGGCCGTGCACCGCCACCGCTGCGTGGCCGTGCTGCCGCGCGCGCACTACCAGGTGCTGCCGCTCGATGCGCCGGACGTGCCTCGCGACGAATGGGCGCAGGCGATTCGCTGGCGCCTGAAAGACAGCGTCGAGTTCGCGGTGGACGACGCCGCGGTGCAGCTGCTGGAGTTGCCGCACGACAGCAACCAGCGACGCCGGGCGCAGGTGCTGGTGGTGGCCGCGCCGCGGCAGCCGCTGACCGATCTGGTGCGTGCGGCCGAGGATTCGGGCCATGCGTGGACGGCGATCGACATCGCCGAGACCGCGCTGCGCAACATCTGTGCGCTGGTGGCCGAACCGGGGCAGGTGCTGGCGCTGCTGCACCTGGGTCCGGCGCAGGGCGCGCTGGTGATCACGGTGCACGACGAGCTGCTGCTCAGCCGCCCGATCGCGCTCGACCTGCAGCAGCTGCAATCGGCCGACGAAACAATGCGCCTGGCTGCGTTCGACCGCGCCGGCCTGGAGCTGCAACGCACGCTCGACGGTTTCGAGCGGCAGTTCAGCCACCTGAGCCTCGCACGTCTGCTGGTGTCGCCGACCGGCGTGACCGAGCCGCTGTGCGCGCACCTGCGCGAGCTGCTGTACGTGCCGGTCGTGGCGCTGGATCTGGGCGGCGCGCTCGACACCTCGGCGGTGCCGGAGCTGGCCAACCCCGCCACGCTCGGCGCACACCTGGCTGCCATCGGTGCAGCCCTGCGCGAGGATTGACGCGATGGCGCAGCAGATCAACCTTTATGTGGACTCGCTGCGTCGGCCGCGTCAGGCATTCACGGCCGGCCAGACGCTGCTGCTGGTCGTGCTCGTCACGGCCGGCTGCGCTGCGACGTCGGCGCTGCTGCGATGGCAGGCGCACGACGCCGCACAGCGCACGGTGGCCTTGCAACAGGCCACCAGCCAGCTGCAGGCGCAGCTGGCCGCGCGCCAGGCCTCGTCGCCGACGACCCGCCTGACCACGCAGGAGGTCGAGCGCCTGCGCCAGCGCGCAATTGCTCAGCAGCGCGTGCAGTCGACGCTCGAGGCCGGCTCCGCCATGGCCACCGGCAGCGCCCCGAGCGAATACCTGCTGGCACTGGCGCGGCAGGCGCATCCGTCGGTGTGGATCACCGGCCTCGCGGTCTCGGCCGACGAACGCGCGATCGAGCTGCGCGGGCGCATGCTCGACGCATCGGTGCTGCCCGACTACCTGCGCCGGCTGAACGCCGAAGCCCGCTTCAAGGGCCGCAGTTTCGCGCGGCTGGAGATCAAATCACCCGACCCGGCGGACGTCGCTGCGGCGACGCCCTACCCTGAGTTCGTGTTGCGCTCGTCGTCTGGCGGCCGCGATGGCGAGGAGCCCAGCCGATGAACTGGCGCCGGGCCTTCGAGCAGCAAGTGCCGCGCGCACGGCGCTGGTTCGACACCCGACCATCGCGCGAGCGCGCGCTGTTGATGGCCGGTGTGGCGGCGCTGGCGTTCATGCTGGCCGACGCCGCGTGGCTTGCACCCGCGTACAAGCAATGGTCGGCCAGCCGCGCACTGCAGCACGGCGCGCAGGCACAGCTCGCGTCGCTGCATCAGGAGTTCGACCGCGCCCAGGCGCAAGGCCTGGCCGACGACCTGCGGCTGCGCCAGGAAGTGGCCACCTGGCGCCAGCGCCTGGCCGCCGGCGATGAGGCGCTGCGCGGCCACGAGGCCAGCCTGGTCGGGCCGGAACGCATGGTGCAGCTGCTGGAGCAACTGCTGGCACGCCACGGCGAGCTGCGCGTGCGCAGCATGCAATCGCTGCCAAAGGCGGAGGTCCTGGCCGACGCGCCCGCGGCGCCCGGCACAACCAGCGCTGGCACCGGCACGCCGGTGCTGTACCGGCATGGCGTGGAGCTCGTGCTCGAAGGCCCCTTTGCGGAGCTGCTGTCGTACCTGCAGGCGCTCGAGGCACTGCCCCAGCGGCTGCGCTGGGGCGACCTGCAGCTGCGCGTCGAGCAGCATCCCCGTTGCCTGCTGACGCTGCGCGTCTACACGTTGAGCCTGGACCGGCGCTGGCTGGAAATCTGACATGTTGCGCCGCGCATCGTCGTTGCTTGCCGCGCTGAACTGCGCCTGCAGCGCGTTCGCGGCCGCCCCGGTGCCCGACCCGACGCGCCCGCCGCCCACGGCGACGGTCAGCGCAGCGCCGGCCCCGCGCGTGGCGTCGTCCACTGCGGCGGCAGCCGACAGACCGCGCGTCACCTCGATCCTGCTGGATCGTCGCGGACCTTCCTCCGCGTGGATCGATGGCCAGCTGGTGCGCGAAGGCGAACGGCTGGCCAGCGGCGAGCGGCTGAGCCGCATCGATGCGCAGAGCGTCACGCTGAGCGGCCCGCGCGGCGAGCAGCGACTGTGGCTGCTGTCCGACGTGATGACGCCGTCGCGGCGCCGCACCACACCCGTGCCCATTCCACTGCCGTCCGGCGTCGACCTCGCCAGGAGCTCCACACCATGAACTTCCCTGTTCGAACCCTGACTGCGTGGACCGCATTGGCCTGGGGTGCCGTCGCGGCACAACCCGCTGCCGATCCGCCGGCGGCGAACGCGGTGCGCCACGGCCCCACCGCGCAGCGGCTGGCGATGGCGCAGGCCATGGCCGCCGAAGCGACGAAGGTTGCTGCGGTGCCCGCCGCGCCGCCGGCCGCCGCGCCAACGGCCGACGACGCCCCGGTGCCGCCGGCTCGCCGCTTCGACCTGTCGGTGAACAACGCGCCGGCGGCGCAGGTGTTCATGCAGCTGGCCAGCGGCAGTGGCTACAACGTGCTGGTCTCGCCCGAGGTCAGCGGCCAGGTGTCCGTGACGCTCAAGGACTCCACGCTGCCGGAGGCGATGGAAACGCTGCGCGAGCTGTACGGCTACGACTACCGCATCACCGGCGCGCGGGTGCTGGTGTACCCGAACACGGTGCAATCGCGCCTGTACCGCATCAACTACCTGCCGGGCCGCCGCCAGGGCGCCTCCGACATCCGCGTCACCTCGAGCTCGATCACGCAGTCCGCGGCAGCGGGCACGGTGACGTCCGGTTCCGCGCCGACGCCCGCGCCGGCCAACTACGGCGGCGCGCGCGCTGACGACAGCTCGCATGTGCGCACCAGCTCGGATGCCGACTTCTGGCGCGAGGTGCAGGCCGCGCTGGTCGCGCTGATCGGCAGCCAGACCGGCCGCGGCGTGGTGTTGAACCCGGCCGCCGGCGTGGTCGTCGTCAAGGCCACGCCCAACGAGCAGCGCCAGGTCGAGGCCTACCTGAAGGCGGTGCAGATCTCGATCGAGCGCCAGGTGATGCTCGAGGCCAAGATCGTCGAGATCGTGCTCGGCAAGGAGTCGCAGAGCGGCGTCAACTGGAGCGCGTTCGGCAAGGCGCTGGGCAGCGGGTTGGCGTCGATCGGCGTCGCCGCGCCGGGCGCCACGCTGCAGGCGCCACGGCGCGCTGACCAGCGGCGACGGCACCAGCGCGACGCCGGGCGTCAACCTCAGCACGAGCACGCTCGGCAAGGGCTTCTACGGCCTGGCCTTCCAGTCGGCCAACTTCGCCGCGCTGCTGAACTTCCTGCAGACGCAGGGCGACGCGCAGGTGCTGTCGAGCCCGCGCATCGCGACGCTGAACAACCAGAAGGCGGTGCTCAAGGTCGGCAGCGACGAGCTCTACGTCACCGGCATCACCACCAGCACCACCACCACCGGCACCGGCTCGGTGTCGACGCCGTCGGTGACGCTGCAGCCGTTCTTCTCGGGCATCGCGCTCGACGTGACGCCGCAGATCGACGAGCTCGGCAACGTGATGCTGCACGTGCACCCGTCGATCAGCACCGTCAGCGAGAAGCAGAAGAACATCGACCTCGGCTCGCTCGGCGCCTACAAGCTGCCGCTGGCGGCGAGCACGGTCAACGAGACCGACAGCATCGTGCGCCTGAAGGACGGCCAGATCGTCGCGATCGGCGGCCTGATGCTGCAGGAAACGCGCGACGAACGCAGCGGCGTGCCGGTGCTGCAGGACGTGCCGGTGATGGGCGGGCTGTTCCGCCAGACCAACAGCGTCACGCGCAAGCGCGAACTGGTCATCCTGATCAAGCCCTCGGTGATCCGCGACGACGGCTCCTGGCCCGAGCGCACCGAAGCTGTCGCGCGCCGAGCGCGCCGCAGCTAGGACCGCGCGCATGGCCCGCCCCGAACGCATCCGCCTCGGCGACCTGCTGATCCAGGAGGCGCTGATCACGCGCCGCGCAGCTCACGAAGCGCTGGCCGACCAGAAGAAGAGCGGCCGCAAGCTCGGCCGCATGTTCGTCGAGCAGCGGCTGGGTCACCGAGGTGCAGATCGCCAAGGCGCTGGCGCGCCAGTTGCGCGCGCCCTTCGTCGACCTGACGCAGCGCACCGTGCGCCCCGAGATCGGCGCGCCTGCTGCCCGAGGTGCAGGCACGGCGGCTGCGTGCACTGCCGCTGGAAGAGACACCGACCTCGGTGCGCGTCGGCATGGCCGACCCGACCGACCTGGCCGCCTACGACGAGGTGGCGCGGCTGCTCAAGCGCGAGATCGAACTCGCCGTGGTGGCCGAGAGCCAGCTGCTCGCCGCGCATCGACCGCAGCTACCGCCACGGCGACGAGATCGCCGGCCTGGCGCAGGAGCTGACCGACCGAGCTGACCACGGTCGAAGGCGAGATCGGCGACCTGCTCGGCCTGAACGCCGCCAGCGCCGAAGACGCGCCGGTGGTGCGGCTGCTCAGCACGGTGTTCGAGGAAGCGCTGCGCGTCGCGCGCCTGCGACATCCACATCGAGCCGCAGGAGAAATCGCTGCGCATCCGCTTCCGCATCGACGGCGTGCTGCACGTGCAGACCGAGGCCGATGCCAAGATCGCCGGCGCGGTGGCGCTGCGGCTGAAGCTGATGTCGGGCCTGGACATCTCGGAAAAGCGCCTGCCGCAGGACGGCCGCTTTGCACGTCAAGCTGCGGCAACGGCGCGATCGACGTGCGCATCTCCACCATGCCGACGCAGCACGGCGAATCGGTGGTGATGCGCCTGCTCAACCAGAGCACCGGCCTGCTGCGGCTGGACCGCCTGAACCTGCCGCCGCGCCGTGGCCGCGGCGCTGCAGCGCGCGATCTCGCCGGCCCAGCGGCATGGTGCTCGTCACCGGCCCCACCGGCAGCGGCAAGACCACCACGCTGTACGCGGCGCTGAACGAGCTGAACAGCACCGGACCGCAAGATCATCACCGTCGAAGACCCGGTCGAATACCGCCTGCCCGGCCTGAACCAGGTGCAGGTGCATCGAGAAGATCGACCTGACTTTCGCCCGCGTGCTGCGCGCCGCGCTGCGCCAGGACCCGGACATCATCCTGGTCGGCGAGATGCGCGACCAGAAGACCGCCGAGATCGGCCTGCGCGCCGCGCTGACCGGCCACCTGGTGCTGTCGCACGCTGCACACCAACGACGCGCTGTCGCACGCCGGTGCGCCTGCTCGACATGGGCGTGCCGCGCTACATGGTGGCGCTGTCGCTGCAGCTGGTGCTGGCGCAGCGCCTGGTGCGCGTGATCTGCGCGCACTGCGCGCGAAGCCGCACGAGCCCGACGCGCACGAGCAGGAGTGGCTGCGCCTGGAGCTGGGCGACGAGCTCGGCGGCCATGCCAGTTCCAGCGCGGCCGCGGCTGCAGCGAATGCAACGACACCGGCTATCACGGGCCGCACCGGCGTCTACGAATTCCTCGAAATGACGCAGCGAGCTGGTCGAGGCCGCTCGAACCACGGCGAGCCGCGCACTTCTGCAGGCCGGGCCGCGCGCAGATGGCCGGCCACACGCTGCGCCGCGACGCGCTGCGCCTGGTGCTCGACGGCCGCACCACGGTCGAAGAGGCGATGCGCGTCAGCATCGCAGATCGACGAATGCGATGATCGCGCTTCGCCTACACCGGCCGCACCGCCGCCGGCGCCGTCAGCGGCGAGATCGAAGGCGCCGACGGCCGTCGGCGGTGGCCGACGCGTTGATGGCACGCGGCATCACGCCGCTGGCCATCACCGCCGACTGCCGGCGCGCGCCGACGCGGCGAATCGCGACCTGCTGGCCCGGCTGTCGCGCTGGCTGCAGCCGAAGGTGAAGACCATCGACCTGCTGCTGTTCTCGCGCCAGCTGCACACGCTGCTGCGCTCGGGCGTGCCGATCCTGCGCGCGCTGGCCGGGCTGCAGGAATCGGCGACAACCGAGCGCATGAAGCGACACGCTGGCCGAGGTGCGCGCGCAGCCTCGACTCGGGCATCGAGCTGTCGATGTCGTTCGCCCAGCACGCCGAGCGTGTTCAACGCCTTCTACGTCGTCGATGGTGCGCGTCGGCGAGATGACCGGGCAGCTCGATGAGGTGTTCCTGCGCCTGTTCCACCACCTGGAGTTCGAGCTGCTTCATGCAGCAGCAGGTGAAGTCCGCGCTGCGCTACCCGATGCTTCGTGATCGCCGCGATGGTCGGCGGCGATCACCGTGATCAACGTGATGGTCGATCCCGGCGTTCGCCAACGTGTTCCGCAGCTTCAACGCCGAGCTGCCGCTGGGCCACGCAGCTGCTGATCGCGCATCTCGCAGCTTCACGCTGAACTTCGGCTGGCTGCTGGCGATCGGCGCGGTGGCCGGCGCCTTCGCGCTGCAGGCCTGGATCGCCACACCCGGACGGCCGCTGAACCGTGGGACCGGATCCAGCTGCGCATTCCGCTGGCCGGCAAGATCGTGAAGAAGGCCACGCTGGCGCGCTTTGCGCGCAGCTTCTCGCTGGCGCTGAAGAGCGGCGTGCCGATCGAGCAGGCGCTGTCGGTGGTGGCCGCACACGGTGGACAACCGCTTCATCGCGCGCAAGGTCGAGGGCATGCGCGAATCAGCGTCGAACGCGGCGAAACCATCCTGCGCGCCGCCACGGCCACCGGCGATGTTCACGCCGGTGGTGCTGCAGATGATCGCCGTCGGCGAGGAGACCGGCGCGCGTCGACGAGCTGATCGAAGAGGTGGCCGAGCTGTACAGCAACGAGGTGCAGTACGAACTGAAGACGCTGGCGCAGCAGCTCGAGCCGGTGCTGATCGTCTTCATGGGCGTGCTGGTGCTGGTGCTGGCGCTCGGCGTGTTCCTGCCGATGTGGGATCTGGGCCGTGTGGCATTCAAGCGATGAGGCCCGCATGCCGATATGGGTCTGTCGAACGGCCGTCACGCCGCGGCGCCCGGGCGGGCGCATGACGTGGTGGCGCCAGAACCCGACGGATTTCACGAACCATTCATGTCGACCGAACGATCATCAACCTGCTGCCTGCACGCTGCGACCGCGCGCCCAGCGCGGGCTGTCGCGCCTGGAGTTCGCGGCCTGCGTGGTCGTGATCGCGGTGCTGGTGAGCGTGTTCCTGCACAGCCTGGCACCGTGGCGCTCGCGCACGCGCGAGGTACAGCTGCAGATGGCGTTGGCGGCCGTGCGGCTGGCCGACACCCGGTTTCAGGCGGCCTGCGGCCAGCGCACGACCGGCGGCTGTGTCCAGCTGGTGATCGACGGCGAGTCGATCGCCGGCGCGTTCGGACATCCGGCCGCGTCGCCCGACGGCATTGCCGCACTGGCCGGGCTGGTCAACCCCGAATGGTTTCTCCTGCCCGGCAGCCGCGATGGCATGCCGGCGTTGACGGTTCGCGTGGCCTCGGCTGCGTCGAACGGTTGCGAACTCGTGTACGTGCAGGCGCCGAGGCAGGGAGCGGCGCCCGCAATCCACCTGGTGGACTCTTCCTGCCACTGATTCCCTCGAAGGAGCCCTGAAATGAAGAAACTCGCAAACCGGCTTCACGATGATCGAGCTGATCGTCGTGATCGTCATCCTCGGCATTCTGGCCGCCACGGCACTGCCGAAGTTCATCGACATGCGCAGCGACGCCAACGCGGCCGCCATCGCCGGCGTGGCCGGGCGGCGCAGCCTCGGCGATGAACGTCAACTACGCGGGCTGCTCGGTCGTCAACAACGTCGTCACCGCCAACAAGTGCGTCAAGATCGACGATTGCAACGACGTCGGCAGCATCCTGCAAGGCGGCCTGCCCACCGGCTACACGGTGGCCAGCGCGGCGCTCGGCACCGGCCTGGCCGGCTCCAACGGCGTGTCGGGCAACTGCACGCTGACGCAGACCGCCAGCGGTGGCACCGCCACGTTCGTCGGCATCTCGGCCGGAAACTGATCGACAGTCATCCGATCCGGCGGCGGCCCCTAGGGTCCGCCGCCCATTGCGCATGTTCGGTTTTCGATCACCATGGGCCCCACGCGCCAGGCGCTGCCTGGCGGGTGTCGGCTTGGTGGTGCTCGGCGTTCCTGCAGCCGGCATGCGCCGCCACCTATACCTTTCGCAGCGACACCTTCGCTGGGAAACCGCGGCCAACGCCGTCACCTGGGACCGGAGCTGCACCGGCTATCCAGGCGACGACGACAAGGCCACGATCAACTTCACCGGCGGCTTCACATTCACTTTTGCGGGCATGGCCTACAACTCGGTGCGCGTGCTGACCAACGGCGTGCTGCAGTTCGGCGCCGACACCGGCTTCTTCCGCAACTACGCCAACGCCCCGCTGCCGGCGGGCAACGCCACCGCGCGCACGGGTTGCACCGCCGGCGCCACCACGAACACCATGATGGTGTATTGGGACGACCTCGATCCCAGCCGCGCCGGCAGCGGCGGCGTGACCTGGGAACAAAAGGGCACGGCGCCGAACCGCTATGTGGTCGTGTCGTGGAACGCCGTCTATCAGTACAGCACGACCACGCCGTACACGTTTCAGGTCATCCTGTACGAAAACGGCGAATTCAAGTACCAGTACGGCAATGCCAACGCCACCGGTACCAGCGCCACCATCGGCGTGCAGCTCGACAGCAGCGACTACACGCTGTACTCGTACAACTCCGGCTACAACGCCAACGGCACGGCCATCCGCTGGTTCCAGGGCACGGGCACGCCGGTGCGCCTGGCCGAATACCGGATGGACGAATTCAGCTGGAACGGATCGGTCGGCGAGGTCACCGACAGCTCGGGCAATGGCCACGGCGGCGTGCGCGTCGGCAACGCCAACACCACGGCCAACGGCTATATCTGCCGTGCGTTCGACGTGCCCGCCAACACATCGAGCACCATCGCGGCCGTGGACACGGCGCTGGATGTCGATGCGAGCATCGGCGCCAGCGGCAGCGTGTCGTTCTGGTACCGCGGCAACGGTGCGTGGAGCAGCATGGCCGACGGGCAGTTGTTCGACGCCACGATGGTGTCCAACCGCTCCTTCCACCTGGTGCGCCGCTCGGGTGGCTCGCTGCGTTTCGCGCTCAGCGACAGCAGCGGCGCCACGCTCGTGGCGTCGACTGCCAATCAGAGCTTTGCCGCGGGTACCTGGGTTCATCTCACGGCCACATGGCGACTGGCCGCGGGCAGCAACCAATCGGTGCTGCGCCTGTATATCAATGGCGCCTTGGCCACCACCACCACCGGAACCACCAATGGCAACCTCGATCCGAGCCTGGGTACGCTCTTCGTCGGTGACAGCCGCAACAACATCACCAGCAACAACGCGACGATCAATTCCGCCAACGGTCAGATCGACGAGCTTCGCGTCTACAACTTCGAAGTCAGCGGCGCGGAGATTGCCGCCGATATGGCGACGACGCACAGCTGCACGCCGCCGCTGCACCACCTGGAGATCCGACACGCCAGCGGCAGCGGCGTGACCTGCTCGCCGTCGACCGTGACCGTCGTCGCGTGCCAGGACGCCGCCTGCAGCGCGCTCTACACGGGTGGCGTGACGGGCACCCTGACGGCCTCGGGCAGCGGCATGACCGTCAACTGGCCGAACACCGCGACCTTCGCCATTGCCGCCGGCAGTTCGAGCGTCGATTGGCGCCTGCAGGTCGCCACCGCCGGCAGCGTGGTGCTGGGCGTCGGCGCGCCGACGCCCAGCGCGACCAGCGGCGCCACGTGCAATTTTGGCTCGCCGGCGTGCACCTTCACCGCCACCGACAGCGGCTTCGTCTTCGACGTGCCCCATCATGCGGCGGAGTCGGTGCAGACCGTCAGCGTGTCCGCAGTGAAGAAGGCCGACAACAGCCTGGCCTGCGTGCCGGCCTTTGCATCGGTGAGCAAGTCGGTCACCTTCAAGTGCGCCTACACCAACCCCAGCACCGGCACCCTGCCGGTGCGCGTCGGCGGCAGCGCGTTGAACAGCGGCAACAGCACCGCAGCGGCCTGCGACGGCAGCGGGCGCGCGGTGAGCCTGGCGTTCAACGCCAGCGGCGTGGCCTCGACCACGGTGCAGTACGCCGACGTCGGGCAGTTGTCGCTCACCGCCAGCTATGCCGGCAGCGGCAACGACGCGGGCCTGGCGATGACCGGCAGCGACAGCTTCATTGCCGCGCCGGCTTCGTTCGCCTTCAGCGGCATTACCGCGGCGCCGATCAGGGCCGGGTTGGCCTTCTCAGCCACTGTCGCGGCGCGCAACAGCGCGGGCGGCACCACGCCCAACTTCGGCCGCGAGACGGTGGCCGAGTCGGTGACCCTGAGCTTCACACGCCGCGCACCCGCGGGTGCCGGCGCCAGCAACGGCAGCTTCAGCGGCAGCGCCGGCGCATTCAGCAATGGCGCCGTGACCAGCAACAACCTGGTGTGGAGCGAGGTCGGCACGGGAGACCTCAGTGCCACGCTGGCCAGCGGCAGCTACCTGGGCAGTGGCCTGACCGCCACCGGCACCACCGGTAGTGGGGGCGCGGTCGGTCGGTTCATTCCGCATCACTTCGACGTCGCCGTGACGCCGGCCTGCATTTCATTCAGCTACGCCGGGCAGTCGTTCGGCGTGACCATCACCGCGAGGAACGGGTTTGTCTCGCCCGGCACCACGCTCAACTACGACGGCAGCGCCGCGACCACGCCGACCCACGCCCAGGCGGTGACGCTGGCGGACGCGCCGACGCTCGGCGTCGGCAGTTTCACCGGCGGCGCGAGCGTGCCGTCATCGGCCTTCGTGGCCGGCGTCGCGTCGGCCACGCCCGTCTACGGCTTCACGCAGAAGGCCACGTCGCCGCGAACGCTGGTGCTGCGGGCGGTCGATGCCGACGCGGTCAGCTCGGCCGGCTTCGCCGAAGGCAGCACGTTGCTGCGCAGCGGCCGCCTGCGGGTCAGCCCCGCCTTCGGCGGCGAGAAGTCACCACTGTCGCTGCCGGTGCGCGCCGAATACTGGAGTGGCAGCAGCTGGCTGCTCAACGCCGACGACAGCTGCACCACCGTGCCGGCATCCGCCGTGGCGTTGTCGAACCGCCGTGACCACCAGGGCAACGCGAGCACCGCCTGGACCAACACCATCGCGGCCATCGCGCTGGCAAGCGGCCAGGGCAACCTGGTGCTCGGCGCACCGTCGCCTGCGGCGACCGGCAGCGTCGAGCTTGCACTCAACCTCGGCAGCACCACGGCCGACCAGTCGTGCCTGGGCAATCATCCTGCCACGACCGGCGCGAGCCGATCTTGGCTGCGCGCGCTGAACGGCAGTTGCGCCGCCACCGCCGACCGCGACCCGTCGGCGCGCGCCTCATTCGGCATCTACAACCCCGAAACCAGCCGGACGGTCCATGCGCGCGAGCTGTATTGACGCGTCGCCACGCCAGGACGCGGGCTTCACGCTGCCCGAGCTGGTGATGGTGCTGATGCTGGTGGGTGTGCTCGCCGCGGTGGCGCTGCCCAAGCTCGACGGCGCGCTGTCGATGCGCAGCACGGCGTGGCGCGACCAGGTGCTCGCGGCGCTGCGCCATGCGCGCAGCGTGGCGCAATCGCACCGCCGCCTGGTCTGCGCCACGGTGGCCACCGGGTCGGTGACGCTGCAGATCGCCGCCGCATACCCGGCCAGCGCCTGCGCCAGCGCGCTGCCCGGACCCGACGGCGCCGCGGCATTCGCGGTGGATGCGTCGGCGATCGCGACCACGCTCGCGCCGGGCGGCAACCTGTACTTCCAGCCGTCGGGGCGCGTCACCAGCGACGGCGCCGGCAGTGCGGCCGCCAACCGCACGATCACCATCGTCGGCGAGACCGACATCGTGGTGATCGGGGAGACCGGCCATGTCGAGTAAGCCGGCGCGCGGTGTCTCGCTGGTCGAGCTGCTGGTGGCCATCGTGGTCATCGGCGTCGGCCTGGCCGGGGTGCTGTCGGCGTTCTCGGCCGTCACGCGCGACAGCGCCGACCCGGTGTTGCGCAAGCAGATGCTGGCCATCGCCGAAGAACTGATGGAGGAGATCCAGCTCAAGCCGTTCGCAAGCGCCGCCAACGCGGCGCCGTCGGGCTGCGCGCGCGACACCTTCAACGACATCGGCGACTACCACGGCTACAGCAGCGGCGGCAGCATTTGCGCGGTCGATGGCACGCCGATTGCCGCGCTGGCCGGCTACACGGTCAGCATCACGGTCACGCCGACGACACTGAGTGGTGTGGCCGCCGCGCGGCGCATCGGCATCACCGTGACCCGCGGCGGCGAATCGCTCAGCCTGATCGGCTGGCGCACCGACTATGCGTCGTAGCCGGACGCCATCGCGCGCACGCGGCTTCACGCTGGTGGAGCTGATCGTGGTGATCGTGCTGCTGGGCGTGATGGCGGCCAGCCTGACGGCATTCTTCATCCCGGCCTTCCAGGGCTATATCGGTACGCGCTCGCGCGCCGATCTGGCGGCTCAGGCCGAACACGCGCTGCGCCGCATGGCGCGCGACGTGCGCGCCGCGGTGCCGAACTCGATCCGCACACCGGGCGCCAGCTGCTTCGAGCTGGTGCCCACCACGAGCGGCGGGCGCTTTCGGCGCGGGCCGGATATCGTCAACGACAGCGCACCCGGTTGCACGCCGTCGGCAACCTGCGCCGCGGCGCTCGATGTCACGCA
Organism: uncultured beta proteobacterium; assembly: GCA_963814435.1. GTDB lineage: Bacteria > Pseudomonadota > Gammaproteobacteria > Burkholderiales > Burkholderiaceae_C > JAEUPI01. The sequence continues at coordinate 276,987 of CAWFCV010000004.1, read as the reverse complement.
GTCGACGACGACCTTCGACGTGCTGAGTCCGTTGAGCGTCACGCCCGCGCCGGGCGACTGGGTGGTCGTCGACAACCAGAACCCCGGCGACCTGTACGCCGGCGGCAACCGCAGCGCGATCCAGTCGGTGGCCACACCCGACCCGAAGTTCGGCCGCAACCGCCTCACGGTGGCGAGCACGCAGTTTCCGCCGGGCTACGACGCCGGGCGCTTCGTGGTCGTGCCGAACGCGCAGCGCGCGGTGTTCTACGTCTGCAGCGGCGCCGACGGCACGCTCGACGCCAACGGCAACGGCAAGGGCACCCTCTATCGTGCGATGAACTACGGCTTCAACGCCGGCTATCCAGCCAGCTGCCCGTCGACGGCCGGCGCCGATGTGCTGGCCTCGCGCGTCAAGTCGTGCCGCTTCGTCTACGACCCGAACCAGGGCGCCACGCAGCAGAACGGCTTCGTGTCGATGCAGCTCGAGCTGGCGCGCAACAACGAAGTCGCGAGCCTGCTGATGGGCGCCCACGTGCGCAACGTGCCATGAGTCGGCTGCAGCACGTGCCCCACGCCACCCGCCAACGCGGCCTGGGCGCGATCGCCGCCGTGGTGGTGCTGGTGGCGATGGCCGCGCTGGCCGCGGCGATCGTGCGCCTGGGCAGCGCCTCGCAGTCGGCCAGCGCGCAGGACTGGCTGGCCACACGCGCCGTGCAGGCGGCTGGCGCCGGGCTCGAATGGGGCCTGTACCAGGCCTTCAAGGGCACGTGGACCACCTGCAACTCGACGACGCAAACACTGGACCTGAGCGCCGACTCCGGCATGCGCGTGACCGTGACCTGCAATTCGACGCTCTACAACGAGGGCGAGTCCGCCGCGGGTGTCGCGCAACAGGTTCGGGTGTTCACGCTCGACGCCACGGCCTGCTCGATCGCCACCACCTGCCCCGACGCCGCCGCGTCGTCGCAGCCCGGCTATATCGAGCGCCGGCTGCAGATCGTCGCCACGCAGTAGCGTGACGACCGGGAGTGCGCGCCCACCTTGGGCGCAGGCTCACTCGTGCGCGGCCTCGCCCTTGTCGAACACGATGCGCCAGACACCGGGCGACTCCTGCCGCCACACCGAGTTGAAGCGGGCGACGAGCTTGCCGGCGGGGTCGCGCACCGGGCCCGTCGAATGCGCCAGCGTCCCGTCGGCCAACACCTCCACCCGATCGGGTTCCCAGGAGAACGGGGCCTGCGCACCTTCGTAAAACGGCGCCCAGGCGGCCATCACCGCGGCCTTGCCGCGCAGCGGCTTCGGCCCCGACCAGAAGATCGTGTGCTCGCTCAGGTGCCTGGCGAATGCCGCGAAGTCGCGTTCGGCCATGCTGCGGGCGAAGGCGCGTTCGGTGTCCCACACTTGCGCGCGCAGCATGTCGAGCGAGGCCTGCGCCGACGCCGCACCGTGCGCGATCACTCCGAGACCCAGGCCGAACCACCAATGTCGCCAGGCGCGCACGGCGGTCAGTGGGCCGGCTCCGGCTGCGGCTGCGCCGCCTGCCAGCCCAGCAGCACGAGCGCCGCGGCGCTGCCGATCGGAAACAGCAGCACCGACAGCAGCACCCAGCCCACCGCATGGCGGCCCTGGCGTTGCGCGGCGATGCCGAGGAACACCCAGTGCAGCAGCATCGCCAGCACCAGCGTGGCACCGAATGACCTGGCTTGCAGCGTCGAGCTGACCATCACGTCCACCAGCGGCGGCAGCAGGGCCGCGCCGCTGGCCACGCACACCAGCAGCGCCAGCGTGGCCGCGGTCAGGGCCGATGGATGGCGCGCGTGGAACATGCTGGCTCCCGGGTCGAGACGATGCGTCCATTGTGCGGCAAGCCGGCCGCGCGGGGGCTCAACCGCCGAATTCGATCTTCGTCGCCTCGATGCGGGTGCGGTCGGCCGACAGCACGCCCTTCACTTCGACGCGCCGGCCCGGCTGCAAGTCACCGGCGTTGCCGTTCTCGAACACCAGGCCGGGACTGCCGTAGCCGACCACTTCGCTGCGACCGACGAGCGTGAAGGTGCGTGCGTTCGTATCGACGCTGCCCAGCGTGCCGTGCAGCTCGAACTGGCCGCCCGCGTCCTCGCTCTGGACCGTGACCTTGCGCGCCACCAGCACGCCGTCCTGGATGAGGCCCTCGGCCTCCACCCGGACTCCGACCGCCAGCGGTCCGCCGGTGATGGCGGCGGCCGACGCGTCGACCGGCAGGCCGTTGACGCGCAGGTTGGCGTTGGAGACGAACTCGGTGATCAAGCCGTCGATCTCGGCGGCCACGAGGTTGTCGCGCACCGGCACCCCCGACGACAGCGCGGTGACCACCCAGCGCCCCGATGCATCGCGGGCCGGATTCACCAGCACGCGCACGAACGAGCCGGTGGCCAGATTCGGCGGCGCGCTGGCGAGGCCGGCGTAGTCGAAGAGCTGCGTGCCGATCTGGAAGGTGCGAGCGGCGCTGCTCATCGCCGTCAGCTCGCCGCGGAACTTGAACGCCGTGGCGCCGGTGCGCGGTTCGATGCGCGTGGCCAGCATGGTGCCGGCTGCGCCATCGGAGAAACCGTACACCTCGACGACGCTGCCGACGGCCACACCGGCCAGCCCGCCGACGAACTGGTCGTCGAACACGGTCGCAGCGTTGGTGCGCACCCGCTGGCCGTTGACGGTGAGGCTGGCGCCGATCGGGTCGATCGCGTCGACGAGGCCGATCCGCTCGCTGACGATGCGCACCCGCGCCGCGGCGGCCAGGGCGTTCAGCACCGCGCCGGCGTCGACCTCGACCATCATGCCCAGCCGCAGCGCTGCGCTGCTGCTCGGGCTGCCGTCGTCGGTCTCGATGCGCGCCATGCCGTCTTCGAAGCGCACGCCATTGACAATGATCGAGCCGAAGCCGGTGATCGGCCCCACGGCGAACGACCCGGTGCCGCCGGTCCCGACGCCGCCGCCGCAACTGACGATCAGGCCCGCCAGGGCGACCAGGCCGAACCAGCGCACGGGCCAGTCGCGCAGCCGTCGAAGTATGGGGTTCATGGCTTCTTCCTTGCCGCATGCGCCGCGTCAGCCGGATCGGCCGCCGCGACGTCGGCGTTGTAGGTGTACAGGCCCAGGCGCAGGCGTCGGGTGGCACCGGGCCGATCGCGGTCCTGCTCGACCCGCGCCTCGAGTTGCGGCACGAACTCGGCCAGCAGCTGTTGCCACAGCGCACTGACCTGGGGCCGCATCGACCGGATCGACTCCTCGTCCAGACCTTCGGCGAAAACCGCCTGCTCGAAGTGCTGCTGGCCATCGCCCAGCACGTTGTCGATCGCCGCCTGGGCGTGGTCGCCGACGTTGTCGGCCAGGAACTGCAGCATCCGCGCGGCATCGCCGCGCGGTACGAACGCCTCGCGCTGCAGGCTCACCGTGTCGCTGACGGTGTCGTGCACCGCCAGGCCCAGGCGAACCAACTCGTCGAGGATGCTGCGCGGATGCACGTCGCGGGTGACCGCGCGCGCCAGCGAATCGAAACTCGGTGCCCGGCCCTGCCGGCGCAGCGCCTTGGGCGCACCAGCGCGATCGCGGTAGCTGGCCGCGCTCATCCAGTGCGCGAACACCTCGCTGGCCAGCGAACGCCGCGCCGGCGCCTCGCCGATCCGACCCTCGCGCAACACCTGGATCAGCCGCGTCACCTCACGCCGGTTGATGCCGGTCGCGGTGCTGACACGGCTGACCTTGCGATGCGGCAACAGCCCGGGGTGGGCCTCGTCGGCGATCTGCACGATCGCCTGCTTGAGCAACTCTTGCAGCGTCGCGAACGGCACCCCTTGCGCCAGAGCCAAACGCGCGATCGGTGCGAGCAGCGCGCGCACCGCACCGGTCAGGGCGGCTTGCTCTTCGGCCTTCGGGGACGGCGTGCCTTTGGGCATCTCGATTCAATGCGAGCGGGATGGATCGTAGCTGCCGCGCAGCGCCGGTACGGGCCCGCCCGTCCTGACCCCCATTATCCCGGGGGCGACGATCACGACTCGAACTTGATCAGGGTCGCCTCCACCGTCACGCCGTCGGCGGCCAGCTTGCCTCGCACCTCGACTGCCTTGCCCATGCCAAGGTCGGACGCAGTGCCGCGCACGAACGTGGTCGTCAGGCTGTCGAAATGCACCTTGACACCTCGCACCATGAAGGTACTGGTACCGGCCGGGCCCATCTGCTCGATCACGCCATGCAGCTCGTTCTCAGGCTGGCCGGCGATGTCGTGCTCGTCCTCGAGCTCGACCTTGGTGGCCATCAGCGTGCCGTCCACGATCGCCCCTTCCACTTCGACGCGAGCTCCCACATCGATGCCCGTCGTCCCGTCGGGGAACTTGGTGTTGGCGTCGGTCTTGACCAGCAGGTCGCCGAGCTTGAATGTCGTCTTGTCACCGGCGGTGGGGAACTCGGTGATAACGCCGCGCACTTCGGACTCGTTATGGTCCTCGACCTTGCGCACACCGGTGCGGATCGACACGGCGACCCATTCACCATCGACGTTCTTCGCCTTCGCCAACCGCACGCGAACCTTCAGCCCCTCGGCGAAGTTGTTGGGCAGCTCGGCAGGAATGATGCCGCTGTAGTTGATCACCGCGTCGCCGATGTTGAACGTCGTGGCCGTCAGTTTGCTGACGATGCCGCGCAACTTGAAGAACATCGCATTGGGCCCGAGCTCGACGCGCTTGGCCAGATAGCGGCCGGTCGTGGTGTCGAACTGCGCATGAACTTCGACGATGTCATCGGGCTTGATCATCGACAGGCCGCCGGCCAGGCTGTCTTCGAACACCGTGTTCTTGTCGACATCGACGAATTGCGCCAGAACCTTGAAGGTTCCGCCGGTGGTACTGGGAACGATATCGGTCGCCGGACCGACGAGCTCGCTGCCGAAACGGATATGACGTGCATCCGCCGAGCGGCCCGACCCGGACGAGGCGGCGCGTACACGATTGCTTCGAATCTCGACCGACATGCCCAGCTTGAGTTCGCCGCGGTCGTGGGCCTGGTCGTCATCGTCGATCACTTGCGCCTGGCTGTCGTCGAAACGCACCCCGCCGACGATGATCGAGCCGAAACCGGTGATGGTTCCCTGCGTGAACGCGAAGCCGTTGGCGGTGGCCGAATCGCCACCTCCGCCGCCGCAGCCCATCATCAGTCCCAGCGCCAGCATCAGGCTGGCGGCGGATCGAATCCGCGGCGTCGAATGGACCTTCGATGAAATCATGTCTTCACTCCTGGAGGATCGCCACCCGACCGCGCCGGATGGCGCGCGGCCAGCGGCACGGTTACAAATGTGCTGGATGCACATGAGTCTACGCGCCAGGGCGCCGCCGCATGCGGCGATTGGCAACCAATTGCGTCGCGCACTGACGCGTCGCGCACCGGCCCGGCCTGCACACCGCCGCAGGCCGACAATTCGACACATGCCCATGCCACCGCGACGCTGGATCGCCCACCTCGACATGGATGCGTTCTACGCGTCGGTCGAGCTGCTGCGTTATCCCGAGCTGGCGGGCCAGCCGGTCGTCATCGGCGGCGGCCGGCGCCACCAGCCGGTGCGCGAGGCCGACGGCACGCACAGGTTCTCGCGCCTGGCCAGCTACGCCGGCCGGGGCGTGATCACCACCGCCACCTATGCGGCGCGCGATCTGGGCGTGCACTCGGGCATGGGCCTGATGAAGGCTGCCGCACTGGCCCCGCAGGCGGTGCTGCTGCCGGTGGACCACGACGAATACAAGCGCTACTCGCGCCGCTTCAAGGCCGCGGTGGCCGAAGTGGCGCCGGTGATCGAGGACCGCGGCATCGACGAGATCTACATCGACCTGACCGAGCTGCCCGGCGCGCAGGACAGCGTGGCGCACGACCGGTTCGGCGGCGTGCGCGCGCTGGCGCTGGAGATCAAGAACAACGTGCGCAGCGCCACCGGCCTGAGCTGCTCGATCGGCATCACGGAAAACAAGCTGCTGAGCAAGATCGCCTCCGAGCTCGACAAACCCGACGGGCTGACGCTGCTGACGGCCGAGGATCTGCCGCGGCGCATCTGGCCGCTGCCGGTGCGCCGCATCAACGGCATCGGCCCGAAGGCCGGCGCCAAGCTCAAGGCGCTCGGCGTCGCCACCATCGGCGAGCTGGCCGAGCGCGACACCGCCTGGCTGATCGGGCACTTCGGCCGCAGCTACGGCCGCTGGCTGCACGACGCCGCGCACGGCATCGACGAGCGCCCGGTGGTCACGCTCAGCGAGCCGGTGTCGATGAGCCGCGAGACCACCTTCGACCGCGACCTGCATGCCCGCCGCGACCGCGCGGAGCTGACGCGCGTGTTCACCGAGCTGGCTGAAGCAGTGGCCGGCGACCTGCAGCGCAAGGGCTACTCGGGCCGCACGATCGGAATCAAACTGCGCTTCGAGGACTTCAAGACCGTCACGCGCGACCTCACGCTCGACGCCCCCACCGACGACGCGGCGTCGATCCGCCGCGCCGCCGGCCAGTGCCTGAAGCGCGTGGACCTGTCGCGGCGCATCCGCCTGCTGGGCGTGCGCGCGGCCACGTTGGTGCGATCGCGCGAGTTGCCCGTCCGCGCTACCGCCGCGCCGGCCGAGGGCGAGCTGTTCTGAACGTCGGCCGCCCGGACGCTGCAAGATTCCTCAGCCCGGGGGGCGGGAGATTCCGATCGCATGGCGGCGTCCGGCCCGGCACAATGACGCCGAGGAGACGACAAGATGACCGTGATCACCACCATCGAAGACCTTCGCGTGCTGGCCGAGAAGCGCGTGCCGCGCATGTTCTACGACTATGCCGACTCGGGCTCGTGGACCGAGAGCACCTACCGCGCGAACACCAGCGATTTCCAGAAGATCAAGCTGCGTCAGCGCGTGGCGGTGAACGTGGAGAAACGCAGCACGGCGACGACGATGGTCGGCCAGGCGGTGGCGATGCCGGTGGCCATCGCGCCGGTGGGACTGATCGGCATGCAGCATGCCGACGGCGAGATCCTGGCGGCCAAGGCGTCCGAGAAGTTCGGCATCCCGTTCACGCTGTCGACGATGAGCATCTGCTCGATCGAGGACGTGGCGCAGCACACCACCCAGCCGTTCTGGTTCCAGCTCTATGTGATGCGCGACCGCGATTTCATCGAGCGCCTGATCGACCGCGCCAAGGCCGCGAAATGCGGCGCGCTGGTGCTGACGCTGGACCTGCAGATCATCGGCCAGCGCCACAAGGACCTGAAGAACGGCCTCTCCGCACCGCCGAAGCTGACGATCGGCAACATGCTGAACATGATGACCAAGCCGCGCTGGGGACTGGGCATGCTCGGCACCTCGCGCCGCCAGTTCGGCAACATCGTCGGCCATGTCAAGGGCGTGACCGACATGGGCAACCTGTCGGCCTGGACCTCGCAGCAGTTCGACCCACGGCTGAACTGGGGCGACGTCGAATGGATCAAGAAGCGCTGGGGCGGCAAGCTGATCCTCAAAGGCATCCAGGACGTCGAGGACGCGAAGCTCGCCATGGCCTCCGGCGCCGACGCGCTGATCGTCAGCAACCACGGCGGGCGGCAACTCGATGGCGCGCAGAGCAGCATCGAGGCGCTGCCGGCGATCGTCGCCGCGGTGGGCTCGCAGATCGAGGTGCACATGGACGGTGGCATCCGCTCCGGGCAGGACGTGCTGAAGGCGATCGCGCTCGGCGCCAAGGGCACCTACATCGGCCGCGCGATGACCTACGCGCTGGGCGCGATGGGCGAAGCCGGCGTCACCAAGGCGCTGGAGATCATCCACAAGGAGTTCGACCTGACGATGGCCTTCTGCGGCCGCACCCGCGTGGAGCAGGTGGATCGCAGCATCCTGCTGCCGGGAACCTTCCCGGTGTGACGGTGGTCGGTTGTCGATCCGCGCCGGGCGCTTGAGCGACGAAATCGATGGCCCTGTAGCAGTCATCCGCAAAGCCAGCCGGGATCACCACACCCGCGCCGCGCACTGCTGCACTCCAGCGGCAAGTTCACGATTCGCATGGCGCCGTCGTGCCAGGGCGCCCTCAGCTTGGGTGCGACCTGCCCGGCGCCATCGCCCGACACCCGCTCATTGACCAACGCCGGGCGCTTGCTGTTGCGGCACCGCGGCTCGAGCCGCCATGGTTCGTCGGCGCCGCAGTGCACGGCAGTCATCAGGCGGCCGATGACGTTGTGGTCAAGAACGCCAGCGGCACGCTGGTTGATTGATGCAAGTCAGCACCGATTGCGTGAGCCTGGACGAAAATACCACTGTGGGTATTTTGCTGAAACGGAAATCGCAACTGAGTCGGTCGTCAGCGCCTGTCGCGATTCGAAAGGCCGTGAGGGTCGCTGCGCAGCGGCGACGGGAGACGCGGGCAGGGTCCTTCGTCCATCGTGTCGGGCATTCCGTGGCAGCACACCAGGGAGCATCCAGATGACGAAACGATTCCCACGCTGGATTCTCGGGCTGCTCGTGATCGGTCTGCTGATCGTGGTTCCCTTCGTCTATCAGCATCCGATGACGAAGCAGCCGCACGACGCGGCCGCTCGAATTCCGGTCAAGAGCGCGCACGTCGACCATCGCGACATCGTCAAGGGCGAATTCAAGACCGGGCAGGACGTCACGCGCGCTTGTCTGGCGTGTCACAAGGACGCCGCAGCGGAACTGATGAAGACCTCCCACTGGACCTGGGAGTCGAAGGCTTTCAAGGTGCCCTGGCGCGAGGGCTTGATCACCATCGGCAAGATCAACCAGATCAACAACTTCTGCATCGGTGCGCAGGGCAACGAGAACAAGTGCATGGCCTGCCATGCCGGCTATGGCTGGGAAGCTGGCAAGACATCGCAACAGGCCAATCCCGAGAATGTCGATTGCCTGGCCTGTCATGCCGACGCCGCAACCTATGGCAAGGGCTTGTTCGGCAATCCATCAGAAGGCGTGGATCTGCTCGCAGCCGCCAGAAGCGTGCGCGCGACCACCCGGGAGAATTGCGGCAAGTGCCACTTCGACGGTGGCGGCGGCAATGGCGTCAAGCACGGCGATCTCGACGAGAGCTTGTACTTTCCCGGCCGTGCGCTGGATGTGCACATGGGCGGCAAGCATCACATGCAGTGCAGCGATTGCCATGTCACCCGCAAGCACCAGATTCTCGGCCGCATGATCGCCGACAACTACACGATCGATCCTGCCGAGCAGGTATCGTGTGAACAGTGCCACCAGGAGAAGATCCACAAGGACGAACGCATCGCCACGCACCTCAAGTCGGTCGCCTGCCAGACCTGCCACATCCCGGCGATCGCGCGCGAAGAGCCGACGAAGGTGATGTGGGACTGGTCGCAGGCTGGGCAGGCAGGGCGCAAGGAGGATCACTACACCTATCTGAAGATCAAGGGCGAATTCAGCTACGAGTCGAACTTCGCGCCGACCTACCTCTGGTTCAACGGCAACAACGAATACCGCTATCTGCTCGGCGATCCGATCAACAGCTTGGGCCCGACCTACATCAACAAGCCGGCCGGCAGCATCAAGGATCCGTTGGCGCGGATCTTTCCCTTCAAGTTGCATGTTGCGAAACAGCCCTACGACAAGGTCAACGGCTACTTGCTGCAGCCGGTGACCTCCGGCAAGGACGGCTTCTGGACCCATTTCAACTGGGATCAGGCCTTCAGACTCTCGGTGCCGATCACCGGGCTGGCCTACAGCGGGCAATACGGCTTCACGGAAACTCATATGTACTGGGCCAGCACGCACATGGTGCAGGCCGCCGATGCGGCCCTGCAGTGCGACGCGTGCCATTCCACCACGGGCAAACAGAGCCGGCTGGACTGGACGGCGTTGGGGTATCCCGGTGACCCCGTCAAGTGGGGCGGGAGGAAGTTGCCATGAACGCCAGGACGAGCGCACTCGGGGTTGCTCTGTGGGTGAGCGCGACCGTGCTCGCCGCCGCGAATCCCGCCGCTCCCGTCGCGGGGTCCGCGGTGCGGACTGCGATGAAGAGCCTGCACCCCAATTTCGCCTTGGTCGATGCCAACTCGGTGAATGTGCTGAAGAGCGGCCAGGCCGTGTCGACGACGAAAAGTTGCGGCCAGTGTCACGACACCGCGTTCATCGCCTCGCACGCCTTTCATGCGGATCTGGGCCTGAGCTCCTTCACGCCGTCCAACAAGAGCTGGGATTCCAGCCCCGGCCTGTTCGGTCAATGGGATCCGCTGCGGTACCGCTTTCTGTCCCAGTCCGGCGATGAGCGTCTCGATCTGTCCACCGCGGGATGGCTGATGCTCAACGGTGAGCGCGTGGTCGGTGGCGGGCCGGCCACGACGTCGCGCACCGGGCAGCCACTGACTGCCTTGAAATCGCGCGACGACGACCCGGAGACATCGGTGCTGAACGTCGCCGGCGACCGCGCCGCATGGAATTGGTCCGATTCCGGGACCATGGAAATGAACTGCTTTCTCTGTCATCTGGAGCAGCCCAATCTTGCGGCGCGCAAGGCTGCGATTCGCGCCGGCCGCTTCGCAGATGCCAACACGGCGACCCTGTCCGGGTTGAATATCGTGGAGGCCGACGCCAAAGGGTGGGCATGGAATCGGGCAGCCTTCACCGCAGACGGTCTCGTCGACAGCAAGAAACTGGGAATCCAGGACCCGACCAACGCCAACTGCGCCGCCTGCCATGGCGAGGTACATCCGGCCAGCGACAAGCCCCTGCTGCTCAATGCCTGCAATCTGGACTACCCGCAGACAGCGACAACCGGGCAGGTGGTGGCATCGCAACGGATCAATGCATCGGGCGTCAACCTGGCCAACAAATCGGGGCTGCATCGATCCTGGGACATCCATGCCGAGCGACAGTTGCAGTGCACCGACTGTCACCACGCGCTGAACAATCCGGCGCACGCCAACCGTGTCCAAGGCAAGCAGCCGGCGCACCTGCGCTACGACCCGCGTTCCCTCGAAATCACCGAATACCTGCAGCGGCCCGACCACAGTCTCGCGCGCGGCCAGAGCGCACAGATTCACGTGGCACCCGAAAACAAGGGCACCATGCGCCGCTGCGAGCATTGTCACGATGCAGCGGCCAGTCACCAGAGCTGGCTGCCCTATGTCGAGACCCATATGAACGCTCTCGCGTGCGAAAGCTGTCACATACCCAGGATGTACGCGCCGGCGATTCAGTCCTACGACTGGACCGTTGTCGGCGCCGACGGCAGTCCGTCGCGGAGCTGCCGGGGCGTGGACGGCGCACCCGATGACGTCCGCTCGCTGGTGACCGGCTTCGAACCAGTGCTGCTGAAACGGACCAATGTGGACGGCGCATCCCTGCTCGCCCCTTACAACCTGATCACCACGTTCTATTGGGTCTACGACGACGCCAAGGGCCACAAGCGTCCGGTGCGCCTGCAGGACCTGAAGGCCGCGTTTCTGGACGGCAACACCTACGCTGCCGACATCGTCGCCGCGTTCGACAGCGATCATGACGGTGCCATCGGACCCCGGGAATTGCGCATCGATTCGCCACAGAAGGAAGCGGCGGTGAAGGCGCGGTTCGCGAAGCTCAAGCTGCAGCGCGCGCGCATGGAAGGTCAGGTTCAGCCGTTCAGCATCAATCACAACGTCACGCGCGGCGAAAGTGCCGTCAACGATTGCCAGGCCTGCCACGCGTCCGCCTCGCGCCTGACCCAGGGCATGCGACTGGCGGGCTTCGCTCCCGTGTCGCCCACGTTCAGCGCGAACAACAACGTCGGCGGGTCCGGCGATTTGGTCAGGCAGGGCGATGGTGCGTTGTTCTATCAGCCCGTGCCGGCCCGGGACGATCTGTACGTGTTCGGGTCCAGCCGTGTCCGCTGGGTCGACTGGCTCGGTGCTCTGGCGTTCACGGGCACCCTGTTGGGCGTGATCGGACACGGTGCTCTGCGCTACCTCGCGTTCAGCAAGCGGCCGCGTGGCCATGGGCCGACCCGGCGGGTGCACATGTATGACGCCTACCGGCGCTTCTGGCATTGGCTGCAGGCCATCACCATCGTGGCCCTGCTGCTGACCGGCCTGATCATTCATCGACCGGATCTGTTCGCCGCGTTCTCTTTCAGCGGCGTGGTGTCGCTGCACAACATACTCGCGGCGATCCTGGTGATCAATGCGGCGCTGTCACTCTTCTACCACCTGGCAACGGAGCGCATGCAGGAATACATCCCGCGACCCTACGGCTTCTTCGACGACGCCATCCGGCAGGCCAAGTATTACGCGTCGGGCATCTTCAAGGGCGAACCGCACCCCTTCGAGAAGCGTCCCGACGATCGGATGAATCCGATCCAGAAGCTGACCTACTTCGCAATCCTGAATGTGCTGCTGCCGCTGCAGATCGTGACGGGCGCACTGATGTGGGGTGTTCAGAGGTGGCCGGAAATCGCCGGCGCTCTCGGCGGCCTGCCGTGGTTGGCTCCGTTCCATTCCTTGCTGGCCTGGCTGTTTGCCACGTTCATCCTCGGGCATGTGTACCTGACGACGACAGGCGCCACGCCGCTGGAGGCCATCCGGGGCATGGTCACGGGCTATGAAGAGGTCGAAGATCATGGTCAGCAGGTCAGTGGCTGAACGGCGCGCGCTCGACCCTGCAGGCCCCGACCCGATGGCACTTGGATCGCGGCAACGCTGCGTTGACACGGAGATCGGAGATGGCAATGCGATGGCTTAGATCGATATTCAACCAGCCGGAGAAGGCCTATGCGCATCCTTACCTTGCCGGGGCCGCACTCGGGGTGGTGCTGTTTCTCGCCTTCCTGCTGACGGGCAATGGTCTGGGTTCCTCGGGGGCGACCAGCCGCATCGATGCCCTGCTGGTCGACATCGTGGCGCCGACGCACGTCGACAACACGCCGTATCTGCTGAAGATGGCCGGCGGCGACAAGAACCCTCTGGACGACTGGATCGTGCCCGTGTTCTTTGGCGCGCTGCTCGGCGGCTTCGCGTCGGGCGCCCGCAACGGCCGGTTGAAACTGACCACGACCAAGGGCCCGAACATTTCCAACCGAACGCGTTGGCTGATGTCCTTTCTGGGCGGCGTGATCTTTCTCTACGGCGCGCGCATGGCGCGCGGCTGCACGTCGGGGCAGGCGCTGTCTGGCGGCGCCACGCTCGCGGCGGGGTCGTGGGTGATCATGTTGGCGATCTTCGGCGGCGCCTATGCGCTGGCCTACTTCGTCCGGAAGCTGTGGCTTTGAGATCGTTCTGAGGAGCCGGCATGAACTTCCCTCTTGAAGCCTTCACGGCCGTCAGCGCGGCGAACCCGTGGACCTATGTGGTCTTCGGAGCCATCGGCTTTGCCTTCGGCTACACCCTGGAAACGGCGGGCTTCGGCGATTCGCGCAAGCTCGCGGCCCAGTTCTATTTCAAGGAACTGACGGTGCTCAAGGTCATGTTCACGGCCATTGCCGTGGCCATGACGCTGCTGTTCGGCGCCGTGGGCCTGGGGTTGATCGATTTCAGTCAGGTCTGGGTCAATCCCACCTACCTGGGTTCGGGCGTGGTGGGCGGCTTGATCATGGGTGTCGGCTTCATCGTCGGCGGCTTCTGCCCGACGACCTCGCTGGCGTCGGCATCGACCGGCAGGATCGACGGCATGCTGTTCATGCTGGGGGGATTTGTCGGTGCCTTCCTCTTTGGCGAGACCGAGCGTTACTTCGATCATTGGTACAACGACGCCGGCTACTACGGACGGCTGACGCTGGACCAGGTCTTCGGCGTCTCGCCGTCGGCTCTCGTGCTGATCGTTGTGGTGCTGGCGCTGTTCCTGTTCTGGGGCGGCGAGCAGTTGGAGCGAGTCTTCGGTCGCAAGGATTTGAGCCGCGAACCCAGGCTGCGCAAAGCCGGGGCAGTGGGATTGCTCGCGTTGGCGCTCGGTGTGCTGGTCCTTGGCAGTCCGTCCCTGGAGGATCGCTACCGGCGTCTGAGTTTCAAGCGCACCGAGGTGATCAAGCAGGCGGATGCCCAGCCGCAAACGGTGACCCACGTCTACAGCGCCGACGAAATGCTGAGCAAGCGCCTGGTGTTCACCTCGCCGGCCGAGGCCTTCAAGGCTCGATACCTGCAGGCAATCAAGCCGGTCTACCTGGATGTGCGCAGCGAGGCCGACTACAACCTCTACCACCTCGTCGACTCCATCCATGTTCCGTTGGACCGACTCGCAACCATCGTTCCGGATCTGCTGAGTGAACCGTCGGCCAACACCGTGTTCATTGCCATCGGCAACGACGAGGTGGCGGCAATCAAGGCGTGGAAGCTGCTCGTCGCATCGAGGGTGCCGAATGTCTACATCCTGGAAGGCGGCATCAACCACTGGATCGCTACGTTTGGCACGCAAGACGCTGCGCTCCAGCCGCTGGCAAGTGCCGGCGAAGACCAGTTGCGCTACGCCTTCCCCTCGGCCCTCGGCAGCCGCTACAAGTCCTGTTCCCCCGATCCGATCGAGCACGAGAAACTCGATTTTCAGGCCCGGATCGTCCTGCAGCTCAAACGTGACAAGTCGGGAGGGGGCTGCGGCTAGTGGTGCGCATCGACTTGTTGACACGCGTTCGCGCGTCGACCGACACAGATTCGCCGCGTACCGACCCGTCAGTGCCGTCGCGGCGATCGACCAAGCGTCGTCGAAGAGATCGGCGCGTGACGCCACCGAACGAACCGGCCACAGCTCGGATCGTCACTGACTTGCAACCAAATCAAGGGGGCCCCGCGCCCGGTGACGTTGCAGGAGCTGTTCGAGAGGAGATAGCTCGTCGAGCATGCGCCCACTGCCGGCCACGGCCAGCGCAATGCCGCGGCGAGTGCAAAAGTCGCCGTTGACCTGCGTGGCATGGATCACCGTGTTGCGCACCGCACGGTACAGCGTTGCATCGGGCGGATCGGGGTCGCGCCAGAAGTGATCGAGCGGCGCGCGGCTGGTCAGCCCGGGCATGTCGTAGATGGGCCGGGCCAGGGCCTTGGTCGGGCAGCCTTGCGACAGCGCGGACATTCCCACCGTGCTGTTGACCACCACCACGCCGCTGGCATGGCTCAGCAGCGTCGGCAAGTGGCCGGTCTCCAGGTAGTGCACCCGCTGCCGAACACCCAGTTCGTCCGCCAAACGCCGGATCTGGCGGCGGTGACCGTGCAGCCCGGCGTCGAGCGGATGGTTCTTGACGACGAGGTGGGCCTCCTGCGACGCGTGAGCAGCGAACGAGCGCATCACCGCGTCGATCACTTCGGCGATGCTGCGAAACGGCGAGTGATGAACGATCTGCGCATCGCCGTTCAATTGCAGCGGCAACAGGAAGAAGCGATGCCCGCCCGCGAGCAGCGTGTCGATCACGCGGCCGTCGGCAGAGACGTACCAGGGCATGGCAGCGAAGCGCCGCACGAACCCCGCGGCCTCGAGCAGCGCCACCCGTTGACGGTGGATGCGGTAGCTCCGGTAGAGCACCGGGTTGAGGGTATTACATAGGTGGTAGGCCAGCTCCTGTCGGGCACGCAGCGCAAGCGGCACCTGAATCGGTTGGTCGTCGTCATGGCGTGGCAAGAACCGATCGACTTCCCGGTACCAGTGAGGATCGCGCGGCAGGGGCGTCGTCGCTCGGGGACCGATTCGCTCGATCGTGATCCAGTTCGGCCGGATGTAGCCTTCCTCGAAGGCATGGGTGCGTGCACCGTGGGCGCGCGCGACGGCGATCGCTGCGCGGTGCAGCGGGCGCTGGCAGCCGAACAGGATGACGTCGGTCGTGCCGAGTTCGCACATCTTCGGTGCCAGCCAGGCGGGTAATTCGTCGACGGTGCCGCTGTAGCGCGAGGCCGGACGGGCGCCCCACGACGCCGCATCGCCGGCGCAGAAATTGACGCGGTGCACCTGGTGGCCCTGCGCGCGCAAGTGGTCGCCCAGGCACGTGAACATCGGCCCGGCGAGGCCTTGCAGGAACAGGAAGCGCCGTGGCGTGTTCATCTCAACGCACTCCAACCGTGTGCCGCAGCACGGCGCGCAGGCCGTGACGCCACCACGCCACGGCGCCGCCGGCTTCCTCGCGCCAGCGAATCAGTTCGTCGACGGCCTCGCGCGGCGCGAGCAGCCGCCGGCCGTCACGGCTGAAGTAACACGGGTAGCGGATGAGTGCCCCGGCCACCAGCGCTTCCGGCGTCAGCCGGCGTGTGCGGCGCGGCAACGGGTGCAAGTCGTGCGTCAGGCCCCATCCGGCGTAGAACGGCTGGCCGTGGCAGACGACGCGCTTGCCACGCAGCAGTGCTTCGAAGCCGGCCAGCGACGTCATCACATGCAGTTCGTCCGCGCCGTCCAGCAGGTCCGTCATCGGCGCGTCGGCAACCACCTCGTCGCACCACTGCCCGGCCTGGGCTTCCCCGGCGCCGGCTGCGCGCAGGCGCGCCGCCACGTCCGGATGGGTCTTGTAGACGATGAACGCATCGGGCTCGGCGCTGCGGACGGCCCGCAGCAGCGCGATGTTGGTTCGCACGCCGGGCGCGCCGTGACACAGGGATGCGTCGCTTTCGACCTGACCCGCCACGACCACCACCTTGCGCTTGCCGCGCGGGTGGTGCCAGCGAGCCGCGCCGACGTTGTACTTGGTCAGCCGCGCCGCAACGATGTCGTCGCGCAGGCGTGCCGCCTCCTCCAGCAGCGCGGCCGGCGCGGGTTGCGACAACAGCACTTCGAGGTCGGACGGCTGCCGCGGGTCGAAGTGCAGGCCGCGGCGATCGATCGTCCAGGACAGCGGGCGCACGAGGTCGGCGCCCAGGCCAACCGAGCGCAGGAAGCCGTCTTCCACGCACAGCACGGTGACACGAGGGTGCAACTCGGCCTCAGCGGCACTGTGCGCCCCAGGCAACGGCGACCCCGTCCGCAGGAACGTGCCTCAGGTCGTCGATGAACACCAGTTCGGGCTCGGGGAAGCACAGCCGCAGCAAGGAGCGCTTCCAGGCCGTGAAGCCGGTCGCAAACAGGCGCTGCGGCAGCGGGCCCATGCGAAGCAGGGACTCAGGCCGCGGCGACATGGCTGCGCTCCTTCAGTGTCTCGACGCACGCGAAGTGCTCGGCCCAGCTTGGTGGCACGAATCCCCGCAGGCGCGCGAGTTGCTCTGCACGCGCGGGACTGTCTTCGCGCGCGTAGTCGAGCACTGCGTCCCGCCAGGCCGCGGCGTCGAGCGCGCTCAGGTAGGTCGGGATGCCACGGGCCGTCTCGCGAAACACCGGCAGGTCGCTCGCGATCACCGGCACGCCGCGCGCGAGGGCCTCCACCACGGGCAGGCCATAGCCCTCCGCGAAGGACGGAAACAGCAGGGCGCGCGCGTGCCGCAGCCAGGTGGCGAGCTGGCCGTCGCTGCACGACGGCTGGTACAGCACGCGGGTCTGCGACGGATCGCCGCTGCGCAACTGCTCGATCGTGTCTTCGCACAGCCAGCCCGGCTGGCCGACGACGACCAGGTGGGGGGCCGGCTGCGCACGGCGCGCGCACCAACCCACGCCACACCTGCAGCAAGAGGGCGTGGTTCTTGCGCGGCTCGATCGTGCCGAGCACCAGGAAGTAGGGACGCAAGGATTCGGCCGCGGGCGTCGTCGGCGCCGGTGGCGGCAGCTCGGACGGCGCCAGCGGCGCGATGCGGCACGGCGGCATGTGCAGACCGGCCCGGCGCGCATAGGCCTGCAAGGCGTGCAGGGTGTCGGCGGAGTTGACGATCAAGGCATGGGCGTGACGCAAGGCGCCGTCGATGCGACGCCGGTGGCGCTCGCTCTCGCCGGCCCGGCAGGTTTGCGGGTGCGTGATCGGAATGAGGTCGTGCACGAAGAACACGGCATGCAGGCCGAACTCGTTCAGGCGCTGCGCGTAGTCGGCCCGATCCAGCCCGCTGTGCACCGCGTTGACCAACACCGTGCCGCGCGCGGGTGCACGCTGGCTCGGGCTGAGTGCACGACGCACGATCATCCAGAGCGCACCCGGCGGGGTCGCACCGGGATCGGACAGCAGCAGTTCGAACACCCGCTGCGAATCGCCCGGCGAGAAGAACAACCAGCGTCCCCCCAGGCGGATCAGCGCCGTGGCACGACCACGAAGATGCGCCACGTAGGCCAGGCCCACGCGGTCCACCCCGGTCGGCTGGCGGCCCTTCAGGCGCCGAACGACCAGGCGCGTGATGTCGATGACTGCGTCCTGCATGGCCCGGCTATTGCCCCAGGGTGCCCAGACCCTGCACCGAGAAGACCGCCGCGGTCAGGATGTTGAGAAACTTCTGCAGCTCCGCCGACGGCGCGTTGGCCACATAGACCACATCGCGATGGCGCATCGGGAAGGATTGCGCGACCAGAAACGACGTGGGATCGGTCAGGTCGACGCGGTACACCACCGGCACCTTGCCGTCGGGCGTCGTCGGGCCGGCGCGCTGCTCGTCCGTCAGGCCGCGCGCGTCCTCAAAGCGGAACACGAACACGCCGCGGGCATCGGAGCGCGCGTCCTGCACGCCGCCCGCGCGTGCCAGCGCCTGCGCGAGCGAGATGCCTTGCGCCTCGAAAGCGATCTCCGCATTCTGGCCGGTCGCCCCCAGCGCGGTGAAGCTCAGCGGCTGGAACAACACGGTCACCACGTCGCCCGGGGCCAGCGGCACGTTCTCGCGCGGGCTCTGGATGACCTTGTCCAGCGGCAGCGCCAGCACGCGCTCGCCGCGCGTGATCTGCACCGTCACTTTGCCCACTGGTTGGCGCACGCCGCCCGCAGAGGCGATCGCATCGAGCAGGCGCTCGCCCCTGGCGGTGAGCGGCATGCGCACGCTCTGTGCGACTTCTCCGACGACGGTCACGTTTGCGGTGGCATTGCGCGTTACCCGCACCAGCACCTGCGGCTGGTTGGCGCGGCCGACGAGGCGACGCGCGATCTCCGCGCCGATCTGTTGCGGCGACTTGCCCGCCACTGCGATGGTCCCGGCAAAAGGGACTTCGATCGAGCCTTCGGCCGAAACCATCTGATCGGAGAACGTGGTGGCGCCGGATCTCGGGCCGGCGCGAGCCTCCAGCGGGCCGACCGCAAACAGCAGCGCCGGCGGCGCCTCCCAGATCGACACCTCCAGGGCGTCACCGGGCCCGACGGCCTGCACCGGCTCCGCTCTGGGAGACAGCTGCTGCGAGAAGAGCGTCTGGTCCTGCAGCGCGCCGAGCCGGCGCGCCACCGCGTCGTTCACGTCGATCAGGCGCACCGCCGAGGACGCCTGGCTCGCCCCTGCGCTGACCTGCTCGCGGCTCGGGCCGGAGCTGGCCACCCATGGCGGCGGCGAGGCGCAGCCGGCCTGCAGCAGCAGCATCGCCGCGAGCCAGGCAGCGCTGCGAAAACGCCTGCTCCGATCCGTCACGGCATGGGCCTTCTGAAACTCAGGCCATAGCAGGTGGCCGGGAAGCCGTCCACCAGCAGCTTCAGGTGCAAGGCGCTGAGCTCGCTCTGGTAGTACTGCGACTTGTGCTGCGGGTACGGCGGAATGTCGACGAAGAAGTCGACCGGCGTGCTGCCGACGTCGAAGTCGAGCGGCGGCAGCTCGTAGCCGAGCGAGCGCAGGCGCTCGGCGAGCGCCTCGAAATCACGGCGTCGAAACAGCACGGTCGGCCAGTGGTCGATCGTGCGTTCGTTGTCGGTGTAGCTGAATTCGGTGGTGTGCACCGCCACGCCGCCGGGCTTCAGCAGCCGGCCGCTGCGTTCGACGAAACGCAGGCCCTGCTCGATCGAGCCGAGATGCTCGAAGGCGCAGATCGACCAGCAGAAGTCGAAGCTGCCGTCGAGCTCGGGCGCGATGTCGTTCATGTCGGCGTGGCGAAAGCGCACGTTGGCATCGAACTGCTCGCGCTGCACGTACTCGGGGAAGTAGAGCTTGTCGAGCGAGCCGTGCTGTGACGTCTCGATCCAGTCGCGCGCCGAGGCGTGGTCTGCTGCCTGGTCGGTGGCCAGCACCTGCGCGCCCAGCCCGGCGAAGTACGCCGGCAATCGCTCCTGGCCCACGCCGAAGACGATGCCCCGGCGGCCCGGCCCGAGCATGCCGGCCTGCTTGAGTGTGTTGACGACGTACACCTCTTCCCAGATTTTGCGGTGCAGGATCGGAGCCAGACGCAGGCTGGCGCAGGTGTCCTGGAACCAGGCCTGCAGGTAGTCGTTGAAGCGCGTGGGCTGCCACCGCGCCGTGAATGGATCGTGGAACACCGGCTGGCGCGTTGCGGCCACGGCGCCGAAGTGGCGCGCCGCCAGGTCGGCACCGAGCGCCTTCACGTTCCAGCGCATCGCCGGCAGGTCGCGAAACCGCTCGTTGAAGCCACTGGTGTTGGGTTGCTGCTGCGCGGTGGTGAGTTCGAACATCTCCTGCATCAGCGAAGCGCGGATCTCGTCGATCAGGCGCTGGCGGCTTGCCGGATCGAGCTCCATCGCCGCCAGGGGCGCCGACCGGGCCGCGCCAGGCGCCGACTGGCTCGAGTCCGGGACGACACTTCGTCGCCGGGTGCCAAACAGCTTGTCGATCATCGATCTGGCCACTGTGTGTCTCCAAGCTGCGTCAAGGGTTTTCGCGGCGGTGCTTCATTCGTTCCCGTAGAGCACCCAGCTCTTGAAGCGAGACCACAGGCCGCGCGGCCCGCGGCCGGTCTGCGGCAGCGCGCCGACGGCCTCGATCACCCGCTCGACGCTGATCGAGCGCAGGCAGATGCTCTCGCGCCCATTGGTCAGGTGGCACGGCTTGTGTTCGTGCCGCCAGCACGGGTAACACGGGAACTCGCTCTTGGCCGGCGCCAGCAACCGCACGTTCGGGTAGTCGCGCGTGCGCACGCGGCCGCTGATCGCGCCGAAGATCGCCACGGCCGGGATGCCCAGTGCCGCCGAGAAATGCAGGAACGAAGAGTCCGGCACCACCAGTCGCTGGCACTGCGCCAGCAGCGCGACGCTCTGTCGCAAGGGCCGAACCACCTTCACGACGTTGTCGCCTTCGAAACCGGCCGGATCCTCTTGGTGAAACACCAGCACCAGCGCTCGTTCGGCCAGTCGAGCGACGAGCGGCTCCATGTGCGGCCAGTTGCGATAGCTGTCGGCTGCGAAGGGCTGCACGCCGATGATCGGCAGCCCACGCGGGTTGATCGCGGCCAGCATCTGCGTCGCCCACGCCTGCTCTTCCGGCGTGACACGATAGAACGGCAACAATCCCCCGCCCCGCACCAGCCGACGCCAGGACACACCCATCGCGCGGGAGAAGATCTCGATGCGGTTGTGCCGCACGTTCGGGAACTCGTGCGCCTCCACCCGGCCCGCCGGGCAATCGGTCAGATTGACCCAGCGCTGGTAGTGCGTGACGTCGATCGGGTCCGCGTTGATGTCGAGCAACCGAACCCCCTGCAAGCCTTCGAGCAGGCCGTGGAACGAGTGCGGTATCGCGAAGTCGATCTCGACCCGCGGCGAGCGGCGCGACAACGCCTGAAGGCCGGGGGTCATCATCAGCACGTCGCCCAGCCCACCCATCGCACGGGTCACGAGCACGCGGTGCGGGCGCGCCGGCTCGCTTGACCGCGCCCACGCGCGCAACCGATCGAGCAGGCGCGTCGATCTCGCACGTTGCGGTCTTTGCGGCCAAGCGGCCGCCGGGCGCAGGAAGGTCACGCGATCCAGCAGGTACAGGCAGCCGGTGTGCAGCCAGCGAAGCGGCTGGTGCGCACGCAGCGCGGCCAGCGCGGGCACCTTCGCGGCCAGCCGCGCTGAATTGCCAAGCAGCAGCAACAACCGATCCATCAACGGTGCCTCGCCGCGCAGCATGGCGCGGAACACGCCGCGATAGGTCTTGACGATCTGATCCACGAAGGCATCCCGCAAGGCACCTCGGGCATGCAGGCTCGACACGCCGTTCCAGAGCATCTGGCGGTATTCGGGCAGATGGTCGCTGCCGGCCAGCACGTGCATCAGCTTCCGGTACATGCGCGGCAGGTCGCGCCGATTGGGCAACAGGAATGGTTTGTTCACCACATGCAGCGCGGCCGTCGCGGCTTCTTCACGCCGGCCCATGAGGGCATCGAGGTACGCCGCATGCACCGCCAGCAATTGAGCGACGCGTGGGAAGCGGTAGGCGCCGGTCTGCGAGCCCAGCGCGATCAGCGCACGCGCCTGTGTCAAGTAGTTGAGCTCGGTGAAGGCGCCCGCGAGCTGCTCCAGTCCGTGGAACCATTCCTCGGTGAAGGCCATGCGACCCTTGGCCAGCCAGACAACCGTCTCGCCGATGTCCTGCACCAGCCGGTTGGCCTGCTCGCGGTCGAGCCTGATCAGGTCGCTGAGGTGCGCCCCAATGCAGTTCGACACCGAGACGAACACATGGCGATCGCGCAAGGCGTCGCGGCGCGCCTCCGACGCCATGTCGAGCCAGACATGGAAAACCGCCGCATGGTGGTTCTCAAATGCGATGCGGCCCAGCTCCAGCGGCGTGCCGACGTCGACGCCGTCGTGCGGCGGCACGGCACCCTTGACGAGACTGGGTGCGCTTCCTGGCGGTGCGAGCGTGGTCATGATGGATTCAGGCGGCCAGCCGCAGCACCTGCCGGCTGTAGTGCTCGTAGGCGGCGTCGACGCTGTCGAACGCGCTCAGGTGCCCGGCGTCGAGTACGACCGCCCGCGTGCAATGGCCGCGGATGAAGCCGGCATCGTGCGAGGCAATGACGAACGCACGCTCCTTGCGGTTCTCGAACAGCTCGTGCACGCACTTCGCGTGGAATCGTGCATCGCCGACCGCGATGATCTCGTCGATCAGGTAGCAGTCGAACTCGATCGCCAGCGACAGTGCAAACGCCAGACGTGCCTGCATGCCGCTCGAGTAGTGCTTGACCGGCTCACGGAAATACCCACCGAGCTCGGCGAAGTCCTCGACGAAGCCACGGATCGCCCGATGGTCGATGCCATAGACACGGGCAATGAAGCGCAGGTTGTCCAGGCCGGTCAAGCTACCCTGAAAGCCGCCGGAAAAGGCCAGCGGCCACGACACCGACATGCCGCGTCGAATGCGCCCGGCGTTCGCGTACTCCTGGCCGCTGATCAGACGGATCAGCGTCGACTTGCCGGCACCGTTCTTGCCCAGCACCCCGAGCCGTTCACCCGGCTGGATGACCAGGTCGATACCGTCGAGCACCGTGTGCATACCGGCACGCGACCGGTAGCGCTTGACGATGTTCTCGAGTGCGATCATTGGCCGGCTCTTCCTGCGATCTCAGCTGTGCGTCTTCATGCGCCGGTCCGCCATCAGCAGCAGCGACACCAGGCTCATGCACAGGCACACCAGCACGATGTAGCCGAAGCTGAAGTGAAACCGCGCGGAATCGCCCCAATAGCCGGCGCGCATTATCTCCACCGGATGCACCATCGGCACCCAGGACACCGCGTCCTGCGCCGCAAGCGGCAGCCAGTCCACCATGAAGAACGTGCCGCTGACGGCCAGCAGGAAGTAGCTGATCGGGTGCCACAGCCGATCGACGAGATCGGAGTACTCGCTCAGGCAGCCCAGGATGGTGCCGAGGCAGGCGCTGAACCAGGCCATCAGCAGCCAGCCGGCCGTGAGCAAGGCCAGGTCCTTCGGCAACTCGATCAGGTCGAGACCGATCATGGCCACGATGAGCACGAGGAAGGCAGACGTGACACCCGCGATCTCGAGCGTCATCCTCGCGATGAAGATGTCCTGGATCTTGACGAGGCGGTGATGCAGCAGGCTGCGATTCGGCTCGATCGCCTTCAGGCCGCGGAACGAGCAGTTGCGCCACAACAGCAGGCTGGCATAACCGGTCACGACGAAGGGTGTGACCTCGACGCGGAAGCCGCTGTCGTGACGCATCACGTTCCACAGCACGACCACGCCGATGGTGAAGATCACCGGCTCGAGCAACAGCCAAAGAAAGCCGACGTTGTGCCGCCCGTAGCGGGTGATCACCTCGCGCATGAGCACTGCGCCCACCACGCGCCCTTGAGTGCGCAAGCCCGGCCACGACACGCGGGCGCCGTCACCACGGCTCGCGCGAGCGGCGCTGCCGGCTTCGGTGCGGCTATTCATGATGTTCCCTGATGCCCGCGGCCAGCAGGCTGAGGATGCCCCACACGATCAGCGACACCACGAGCGTCACGAGAATGCTTCTGATGCGCCGAGGTTCCATCGGCGCGTCGGGTCGACTGGGCTGCACGATGCGCTCGAGGTAGAGCTGCTTGCGCTGGGCGTCGCTGCGCGCCAGCTCCAGCGTGCTCAGCGCGCTGGCGAGCATCTTGTCGGCGAACTCCTTCTCCAGCGACAGGCGCTGGAAGTCGGCCGCCTTGTCGGCCAGCGAACGGCTCCCCGCACCGGCCACACGCGCAGTCTCCGCACGTATCTCGCCTTGCAGGAGCTGGGCGCGCAGGCGAAACACCGGCAGTTGCGGGTTGTCCTTCGCCAGTTTCTCCAGCATCGCGATCTGCGATCTCGTCTCGACCAGCTCGTCCTGCAGCCGCGCGATCTGCTGCAGCGGGATGGCGGATTGGCGCTCGGGGTCGATGACGCCCTGCCGATTGCGGTAGCCCGCCAGCGCCAGCGCAGCGGCCGAGGCCTTCTTCTGTGCGTCCTGCACCTCGGCGGCGGCGAAGCGGATCATGTCCTGCCGGCCGCGCTCGTTGAGCTGGTTCACCAGATCCTCGCTCAGTTCGAGCAGTCGCCGATTCATGTCGTGCGCGGCGTCGGCCGAGAAGGCGCGCGTGGTCAGTGCCGCGATCGACGAGTTGGCGTCGAGCTGCACGGTCACCTTCTTCTGGTAGTAGAGATACAGGGCCTCGAGGTGATCGCCCCATGGCGCACCGCCGAAACGACTGACCCAGTCCACCGACGCCGCGGAGTAGCCGGCCTTGATGCCCAGCTCGTCGTCGAGCGCCTTCATCGCGTCGCGCGAAAGGATGAAGTCCTGGATCGTGTACGAGTCGTCCTGCGCTCGCGAGAAGCCGGCTCCCTTCAGGATGATGCCCAGCGGTGACGTGGCCTGCCGCTCCGGACTGCGCACGACGAAGCGCGACTCCGAAACGTACACATCGGATGCGACGACACCGAAGTACACGATCGAGACGCAGGTCGGCAAGACGGCTGCGACGATGAATCGCCAGTTCCCCCGTACCCTGGCAAAAACCCAGGCACCACGCCAAGGCACCGTCGTTGACCAAAACCGCGTCGAGGTGTTCACCAATCGCGACTCCTGAAAGCGGGGAGAGCCTCTCCCATCGGCCCGCCTCCTGTCGGATACGTTTGGGCGGGCCAGTCATTGCGCTCGGCGATGAAAGGAAATGCAAGTGGAGTACTGACCCTGGCTCCGCTGCGGGTGTGCCTACCGATGTCATGCCGGTCCACGCGACCCCTGGAGAGCCGGGCGCCGATCATGTCACGCATTCCTGAATCTCGAGCGATCTGACCATCGTGCAAGATTCGGCACCCGTTTCTCAGCCTCTGGACGCTCATGTCGGTTGTCGTTCTCGTCCTCGGGAACCGAGGGTTCGTGGAAGTGGCGGCTCCGACGTCCGAAAGCATGCGGGCAACGCTATGACGTCGGGCACATCTCCATTGGGTTGGTCGCGATCGAACAGCCAAAGGTCGAACACGCAATGCTCGTGCCTGTGGGGCACTCGCTTGCGGGACCCCGCCAGCTGGGAGATCGGCTCGTCGTACGGAGCACGCAAGCGAGCGCAAAGTACATCGTTCGAGAACTTTCACGCTCGCCGCCCATAGGCGGCGCCGCCCGATCCACTGTGCCTTCTTCGCCGGTCGCCGACCCTCACCGGTCACGCAGATGCGCCCTCGCCTCGTCGGCCGTCTCGTAGATGTGCGCCGCCACGCCGCGTGCGGCCAGCGCCGGGCCGAGCTTGGCGCGCAGAAAACCCGACGTGGTGTAACGCGTCACGTTCAGGTAGTGGCGATCGACCAGCGTGCGCACCATCGCCGCCCATTCGTCCTCGAGCAACGGGTCGATCGTGAAGTGGTCGTAGTTGACCACCGCGTACACCTTGCGGCCGAGCGGCAGCACATGCGCCTCGACCTCGCGCCGCACCGCCTCGATGTCGTCGACGCTGCGGATGGCCAGGCGCTCGAAGTTGATGAACAGCGTGCGCTGCTCGGCGTCGTAGCTGAAGCGTTCGGGCAGCGGGCGCAGCAGCAGCCGCGCGCGCAGGCCCATCGTGGCCTCGGCGAAGATCGCCGCGTCCATGCGCGCCGGTTCGCGCTCGATCACCGGCGCGAAGTCCATCTGGTCGAGGATGTCGTGCTGCAGGTCCACGCCCGGCGCCAGCTCGATCAGCTCCAGCCCCGCGGCGTGCAGGCGGAAGACGCAGCGCTCGGTCACGTACAGCACCGACTGGCCGCGCTTGAGCGCCTCGCGCCCCGAGAACGTGCGATGCTCGACCTCACGCACGAACTTGCGCTCACCGTTGGCCAGGAAGGTGCCGACGAACACCACCTTCTTCGCGTTCTGGCTGATGTTGATGAAACCGCCCGCGCCGGCCAGGCGCGGGCCGAAGCGGCTGACGTTGAGGTTGCCCTCGGCATCGGCCTGGGCCAGCCCGAGGATCGCGAGGTCCAGCCCGCCGCCGTCGTAGAAGTCGAACTGGTAGGGCTGGTCGATCACCGCCTGCGTGTTGACCGCGGCGCCGAAGTTCAGGCCGCCGGCCGGGATGCCGCCGATCACGCCGGGTTCGGCGGTCAGCGTGATCAGGTCGATCACCCGCTCCTCGGCCGCGACGTTGGCCACGCCCTCGGGCATGCCGATGCCGAGGTTGACCACGCTGTTGGCCTGCAGCTCGAGCGCGGCGCGGCGCGCGATCACCTTGCGCTCGCTCATCGCCATCGGCACCACATGGCCCGCCGGCACGCGGATCTCGCCGGCGAACGCCGCGCTGTAGGCTTCAGCGAAGGTCTGCATGTGGTACTCGGGCTTCTCGGCCACGACCACGCAATCCACCAGCACGCCAGGGATCTTGACCTGCCTCGGGTGCAGCGAGCCCGACGCTGCGATGCGCTCGACCTGCACGATCACGATGCCGCCCGAGTTGTGCGCCGCCATCGCGATCGCCAGCGCCTCCAGCGTCAGCGCCTCGCGCTCCATCGTCACGTTGCCGTCGGCATCGGCCGTGGTGCCGCGGATGAACGCGACATCGATCGGGAACGCCTTGTAGAAGAGGTACTCCTCGCCGTCGATCGTCATCAAGCGCACCAGCTCGTCGGTGGAGCGCTCGTTGATGCGCCCGCCGCCGTGGCGCGGGTCGACGAAGGTGCCCAGGCCCACCTTCGACAGATGCCCCGGCTTGCCGGCCGCGATGTCGCGGAACAGATGCGTGATCACGCCCTGCGGCAGGTTCCAGCCTTCGATGCGGTTCTCGACCGCGAGCTTGCCGAGCGTCGGCACCAGCCCCCAGTGGCCACCGACGACGCGCTGCACCAGGCCGTCGTGGCCCAGGTGGTTGAGCCCACGCAGCTTGCCGTCGCCCTGGCCGGCGGCGTACACCAGGCCCAGGCCGCGCGGCGTGCCGGTGTCCAGGAATCGCTTCTCGAGCGCGACGGCCAGGTTTTCCGGAAAACCGATGCCCACGAAGCCGCCGGTGGCGAGCATGTCGCCGTCGCGCAGCAGCCGCACGGCGTCGTCGGCGCCGACCACCTTGCCCTTCTCGGCAAAGCGCAGCGCGGCCATGCGCTCATGGGCGTGGGAGTGTCCGGTCATGTGCCCTCCTCGACGAGCCGCCGGCCGGCCCGGCGGGCCGGCCCCGACGCGACCTTACAAGCGGCTGCCGTCGAAGGTATTGCACTCGCGCAGGTTGCCGCCGGTCAACCCGCGCTTGAACCAGTTGACGCGCTGCGCGCTCGTGCCATGCGTGAAGCTCTCGGGAATGACCGCGCCCCGCGACTTGCGCTGCAGCGCGTCGTCGCCGATCTGGGCGGCCGCGTTCATCGCCTCCTCGATGTCGCCCTGCTCGAGGATCTGGCGCGAGCGCTGCGCGTGGTGTGCCCATACGCCGGCCAGGCAGTCGGCCTGCAGCTCCAGCCGCACCGACAGCGCGTTGCTCTGCGCTTCGCTGCCGCGCTGGCGCATGCCGTCGACCTTGTCGGTGATGCCCATCAGGTTCTGAACATGGTGGCCGATCTCGTGAGCGATCACGTAGGCCTGGGCGAAGTCGCCCGGCGCGCCCAGGCGCGTCTTCATCGTTTCGTAGAAGCCCAGGTCGATGTAGACCTTCTGGTCGCCCGGGCAGTAGAACGGCCCCATCGCCGCCTGCCCGGTGCCGCAGGCCGTGGCCGTGGCACCGCGGAACAGCACCAGCTTCGGCTCGCGGTAGCCGCCGCCCTGCGCGCCGAACTGCGCCTTCCACACGTCCTCGGTGTCGGCGAGGATCGTCGCGACGAAGGCGGCCATCTTGTCGTCGGCCGGCGGGCGCTGCGCCGGCGCCTGCGCGACCGGTGCCTCTTCAGTGCCGCCGCCGCTCAACACACCGAGGATCGTCAACGGGTTGATGCCGAAGATCCAGCCCGCCACCAGCGCAATGGCGATCGTGCCGACGCCGATGCCGCGGCCGCCGCCCAGCCGAAACCCGCCGCCGCCCGTGCCAGGGCCCTCGTCGCGCCGGTCTTCGACGTTCTCGCTCTGGCGGTTGCCTTCCCATTTCATGGCTCGTCCTCGGCCGTGCGAACAATGGCCGCTAGGGTACACGCTTGTCGTCAGCGCGATGAAAACGGCCGGCACCGGGCCCCGCTGCTGATCTGTCCCGCTGCCCGCCGGCATCGATCGACCTTCACCGCTCGGGCGGCGTGCCGATCGCCATGCCTGCGGCGGTCAGGTCTTTGGCAGCGTCACCCCGCGTTGCCCCTGGTACTTGCCGCCGCGGTCCTTGTAGCTGGTCTCGCAGACCTCGTCGCTCTCGAAGAACAGCACCTGCGCGCAGCCCTCGCCGGCGTAGATCTTGGCCGGCAGCGGCGTGGTGTTGCTGAACTCCAGCGTCACGAAGCCCTCCCACTCGGGCTCGAACGGCGTGACGTTGACGATGATGCCGCAGCGCGCGTAGGTGCTCTTGCCCAGGCAGATGGTCAGCACGTTGCGCGGGATGCGGAAGTACTCCATCGTGCGTGCCAGCGCGAAACTGTTCGGCGGGATCACGCAGACGTCGGCCTCGATGTCGACGAAGCTGCGCTCGTCGAAGTTCTTCGGGTCGACGACGGTGCTGTAGATGTTGGTGAAGACCTTGAATTCCGGCGCGCAGCGGATGTCGTAGCCGTAGCTCGACGTGCCGTAGCTGACGATGCGGTGGCCATCGGGCGCGTTGCGCACCTGGCCGGGCTCGAACGGCTCGATCATGCCGTGCTCGGCGGCCATGCGGCGGATCCACTTGTCGCTCTTGATGCTCATGACCGTTGGGTTCCCTCGACGAAGTGGCCATTCTAGGTACCCCTCGTGAGCAATCCGTCTTTGACAGTCCGGCAGGGCTGTGCTGAACTGTGGGCATCCACTGTCCCTGCCCGAATTCACCATGCCCGTCAACCCCTTCCGCCCCGCCATCGACCTGATGGCGCGGTACGCCGAGTACCACCGCGACCAGCGCAACATCGTCACGCATTTCGTCGGCATCCCGCTGATCGTGTTTGCGATCGGCATCCTGCTCTCGAAACCCAGCCTCGGCGGCTTCACGCTGGCCTGGATCGTCTGGCTGCTGGCCACGCTGTGGTACGTCACGCGCGGCAACCTGGTGCTCGGCGTCGCCACCAGCGTCGTGAACGCCTTGTTGATCGCACTGGCCCATCCTTTCGCGCGGCTGGGCTTCGGGCACTGGCTGGCCTGGGGCGTCGGCGCGTTCGCGCTCGGCTGGCTGATCCAGTTCGTCGGCCACTACTACGAGGGCCGCAAGCCCGCCTTCGCCGACGACGTGATCGGCCTTCCGGTGGGCCCGATGTTCGTCGTCGGCGAGTGGCTGTTCGCGATCGGTTGGGGCCACGACCTGCTCGAGGAGATCGAGCGCCGCGCGGGGCCGACGCACCTGCGCGACCTGGCCGCGTCGACCGGGCAGTGAGCCCGGCGCCGCCCGGCCCGGCGCTGGTGTTCGGCGCCGGCGCGGTCGGCTGCTGGATCGGCGGGTGCCTGCAGGCTGCGGGCGTGCCGGTCACCTTCGTCGGCCGGCCCCGGGTGCTCGATGCGCTGCGCGCCCACGGGCTCACGCTGACCGACCTCGACGGCGGCCGGTGCCATCTGGCAGCCGACGCGCTGCAACGGTCGGAGGCGATTCCCGCGGGCTGTCGCCCGGCGCTGGTGCTGCTGTGCGTGAAGAGCGGCGCCACGGCCGGGGCTGCCGCGCTGCTCGCGCGATCGTTGCGCGCCGGCACGTTGGTGGTATCGATGCAAAACGGCGTCAACAATGCCGCCATCGCGCAGGCGCAGGCGCAGGCGCTCGCCGTCCGGGCTGGCATGGTGCCGTTCAATGTGGTCGAGCTCGGGCCCGGCTGCTACCACCGGGCCACCAGCGGCACGCTGGCCGCGCAGGACGACCCGGCGCTGCGCAGCTGGCAGCCGTGGTTTGCCGCCGCCGGCGCGCCGCTGCAGCTGCACGCGGATCTGAAGCCGCTGCTGTGGGGCAAGCTGCTGCTGAACCTGAACAACGCGGTCAACGCGCTGTCGGGTCAGCCGCTGCGCGCACAGCTGCTGCAGCGCGACTACCGCGTCTGCATGGCGGCGTTGATCGACGAGGCGCTGGTCGTGTTCCGCGCGGCTGGCATCACGCCCGCGCGACTGACGCCGCTGCCGCCGGCGGCGCTGCCGTTCGTGCTGCGCCTGCCGACGCCGCTGTTCCGTCGCGTGGCGGCGCGCCTGCTGCGCATCGACGCCACCTCGCGCACCAGCATGGCCGACGATCTGGCGCGTGGCCGGCCGACGGAAATCGACGCCCTGTGCGGCGAGGTCGTGCGCCTGGCGCAAGCGAACGGCCTGCCGGCGCCGGTCAACCAGCGCATCGCCGAACTGGTGCACGCCTGGCCTCGCGATCCACGTCCTCGTGACGCGGCGACGCTGCGTGCGGAGTTGGGTCTGTCCTGAGTTGAACCAGCCCCAACTGGCTGACGAGCTGACCGCTCCGGGTCCAACAGGCGCGATCCCATCAGCACACCAGGCAGCGGCCGAAGTCGTTGTTCTGCGTTGCGGCCAAGCTGAGCACAAGGATGCGCAGTTCTTGGTTGCGTCGAGATCCTGACGATTCGTCGTGCCTCGAGGCCAGTCTGTTCGTTGGCGTTCTTGGCTGGCGAAGTGCACCTGCGCCTACACGCTCTCGGCCAGCCGGCCGATGGCGCTCGGGCGGCTGGCGATGAATGATGGTCAATCGTCGCACGCGGATGCATCGTGTACCCGCAGCGCGATCCGACAGGAGATTCGTCATGCTCTACACAATCGCTCTGGTTCTGCTGGTGCTCTGGCTGCTCGGCTTCGCCACGTCGGTCACTGCGGGCGGCTTGCTGCACATGCTGCTGGTGGTTGCGGTGATCATCGTGATCTACCAGCTGGTGACCGGTCGCCGCGCGCTCTAGGAGCTCTCGGTGAACCTGCACCTTGCGCTGACGCCGCTGATCTCGCTGCTGGCCGGCATTCTGATTCTGGTGATGCCGAAGCTGCTGAACTTCATCGTCGCCATCTATCTGATCGTCATCGGCCTCGTCGGCCTGTTCGGCGCCGGCGCGTTGAACCTGCGCTAGGGCTGCCCCGGATGCATGGCCGGCCGCAGGCAAGCGCCGCCGGCGGGATACGCCTGTTTGCCGCTTGCGTGCGGCAGCGTACCGACACCGGCGTGGGGCGGTGCCTATCCTGCGGGCCAACGCTGACAACCCGGTGAAGGAGAGGTCATGCCGTTTCCTGCCAGTTTGACCTTCGGGCATCGTGCTTCGGCTCTGGTGCCGACCCCATTTGGGCGCTTCACGGAGACACCAGGCTTGCGGTTAGGCGCCGACGGGTCGCTGCAGCGACTGCGGTACCGCCTGCTCGAGGCGCAGAGCCTTGCGCGGCCCGGTTTCATGACGCTGCTCGCGGTGCGCGACGGCACCCGCATCGTCGATTTCTGCTGGACGTTTGTCAGCGCCGCCGCCGGTCGTATGCTGGGGCGCAATGCCATCGACCTGTACGGCAAGCGCCTGCTCGATGTGCTGGGCGAGCATCCCGGTCGCGAGGCGATGTTCGAACAGTACCGCCGCGTCGTCGAGGTCGGTGCCGCAGGCGCCACCCAGCAGGTGCACCCGGCGCACGGTGTGCGCGACAGCATTCGCCACGGCGCGGTCCGCGTGGGTGATGGCGTGGCGGTGACGCTGATCAACGTCAGCGCCACGCGCCGCGCGCACGCGCTGTCGCTGGCCGTGAAGGCGCAACAGGCCCTGACCGAGGCCCATGCCTGAGGCGCCATGCGCCAACGCGCGGGCCGCGCACGCTCGCGACCCGCATCACCGCTGAAAAGGACCCCATGACGAATCTCGAACCGACCACCGTGCCCGGCCCGCACGTGCTGCCGCCCATGCCGTATGCCCAGGACGCCCTGACGCCGGTGATCTCCGCCCGCACCATCGGATTCCATTACGGCAAGCACCATCAGGGCTATGTCGACGGCCTGAACAGGCTCGTCGCCGGCACGCCTTTCGCCGAAATGTCGCTGGAGCAGACGCTGGCCGCCACCGCGGGTCAGACCGAACGGGCGGCGATCTACAACCACGCGGCGCAGGTCTGGAATCACACCTTCTATTGGCGCAGCCTGCGCCGGCTGGGCGGGGGTGAACCGCCGGCGTCGATCAAACCGCTGATCGAGGCCAGCTTCGGCGGCATGCCAGCGTGCCGCGCGGCGTTTGCCGCCGCGGCGGCGCGGCGCTTCGGCAGTGGCTGGGTCTGGCTGGTGCTCCAGAAGGGCAAGCTGGACGTCGTCGAAACCGGCAACGCGCAGCGGCCGGCCTCGCCGGTCCAGCGACCGCTGCTGGCCATCGACGTCTGGGAGCACGCCTACTACCTGGACTACCAGAATCGCCGTGCCGACCACGTGACCGCCTTGCTCGACGGGCTGATCGACTGGGGTTTCGCGGCCGACAACCTCGGCTGACCAGCCATCCGCAGCGGCCGCCGAGCACACGTGTAGGGCGTTGCGGCGTCCGAGTTGGTGCGCTGTCGAAGCACGTGTATCGCATCTTTACCGACCGATTCGTGAGCGCAGGCGATCGGCTCTGTACGCTGTCGAACATACGGTGGTAGTCTGCAGCCGGCACAGTCGGCGCGCCGGCCAGGGTGCCACGCTGCACCGATCTGACAGTCGGCAATCGGAGTTTCTATGCTGACGATGACGGATATGAAGCGCAATCACCTGTTGGCGGCACTGCCCGAGGCCGAGTGGCAGCGTCTGTCGCCGCATCTCGAGCCGACGTCGATGCCGCTGGGCCAGGTGCTGTACGAATCGGGCCGCACGCTGAGCCATGTGTACTTCCCCACCGACGCGATCGTGTCGCTGCTGTACGTGATGGAGAACGGCGCCTCGGCCGAGATCGCCGTGGTGGGCCACGAAGGCATCGTGGGCATCTCGCTGTTCATGGGCGGCGGAGTCGACGCCCAGCCGCGCGGTGGTGCAGAGCGCCGGGCAGGGATTCAGGCTGCGGGCGCAGGTGATCAAGGACGAGTTCGAGCGCGCCGGCCCGGTGATGCACCTGTTGCTGCGCTACACCCAGGCGCTGATCACGCAGATGGCGCAGACGGCGGTGTGCAACCGCCACCACACGCTGGACCAGCAGCTGTGCCGCTGGCTGCTGCTGAGCCTGGACCGGCTGCAGGGCAGCGACCTGGTGATGACGCAGGAGCTGATCGCCAACATGCTGGGGGTGCGCCGCGAGGGCGTGACCGAGGGCGCGCTGAAGCTGCAGAAGGCCGGGCTGATCCGCTACTCGCGCGGCCACGTCACGATCCTCGACCGTGCCGGCCTGGAGCAGCGCACCTGCGAGTGTTACGCGGTGGTCAAGAAGGAATACGACCGGCTGTTGCCGGCGTCGCTGGCCACCTGAGGATCGGGCCCCGGGCCCAGCCGGCGCCAGCGCGGTGTTCGCCTGGAGCCGCTGCGCTTGACGTGTAGGAGCGCGCCCACAGCGGTAACGCTCGACCGCCGCTTCCGGCGAGCCCTGGCGCCGGCAGATCATGGCTCTCGTCCACTGCATCGAGAGCCTCTTGAACGTCGCGCCCCACCGTCCGTCCGACCCGCGGCTCAACCAGCTGCTGGCGGCCCTGCCCGCGGCCGAGTTCGCGCGCTGCAGGCCGTACCTGGAGCCGGTGCAGTTGCGCCAGGGCCAGGTGCTCTGCGAGGCCAGCGACACGCCCACGCATGCGCACTTCCCCACCACCGCGGTGGTGTCGTTGATGGCGCTGACCAAGGACGGTGGATCGGCCGAGTTCGCCGTCGTCGGCAACGACGGCATGGTGGGCATCTCGCTGTTCATGGGCGGCAACGCCACGCCCAGCCGGGCGGTCGTGCAGCACGCCGGCCAGGCGTACCGGCTGCGCGCCCAGGCCGTGCAGGACGAAGTCCGTCTGGCCGGACCCGTGCTGCAGACGCTGCTGCGCTACACGCAGGCGCTGATCGCGCAGGTGGCGCAGACGGCGATGTGCAATCGCTACCATTCGATCGACCAGCAACTGTGCCGCCGGCTGCTGCTGGGGCTGGACCGCGTGCCCTCGGGCGAACTGCCGATGACGCAGGAGCTCGTGGCCAGCCTGCTGGGCGTGCGCCGCGAAGGCATCACCGCCGCGGCGCTGAAGCTGCAGCGCGCCGGGGTCATCCGCTACAGCCGCGGTCACATCGCGGTGCTCGATCGCCACCGGCTCGAACGGGGCAGTTGCGAGTGCTACGGCGCGGCCAAGAAGGAACACCACCGGCTGCTGCCGCTGCCGCTGGCCGCCTGAGGGCTCCCGGGCTGCACTGGCTCCTGTTGCTCTCGGTGCAGCTGGCGACGCGCGCGGCGTCTCGCCGCGCGAGTCATCAGTACGCGTTGGTCCGCTTGATCACCTCGCGCGCGGTGAGGGCCAGGATCTTCAGATCCAGCCACAGCGACCAGTTCTCGATGTAGTGCAGGTCGAGCGTCACGCGACGCAGCAGCTGCGCGGTGGTATCGGTGGCGCCTCGCGCGCCGTTGACCTGCGACCAGCCGGTGATGCCCGGCTTGACCCGGTGGCGGTGGACGTACAGTTCGGTGATCTCGTGGCCCAGCCGGTCCTCGGTGCGCATGTTGACCGCGTGCGGCCTTGGGCCCACCAGCGACATGTCGCCCTTGAGTACGTTGAAGAGCTGCGGCAGTTCATCCAGGCTGGACGCGCGCAGGAAACGCCCCAGGCGTGTGATGCGACCATCGCACCGCGAGGTCTGCTGCAGATCCTGCGTCGCGTCGGTCGCGTTCCAGCGCATCGTGCGGAACTTGTAGATGTCGAACTCGCGGTTGTTCTCGGCATAGCGCCGCTGCTTGAAGATGACCGGCCCCGGGCTTTCGAGCCGGACCGCCACGGCGACGAGCGCCAGCACCGGCAGCAGCAGCAGCGTGACCGCCCCGCCGATCAGGACATCCTCAGCGGTCTTGATCGCGGCATGCCAGCTCTTGATGGGCCGGTCGGCCAGCAGGCTCACGGTCACACTGTCGCCCACGACTTCGGCAGCGCCACATGGCTGCGTCAGGCCCACGTGCTGCGGGCACAGCCCGATCGGCACCGACAGCGCCTTCAGTCGCTGCACGATCGACTGCAGCTGCGGCACGTCGGTGGGCGGCAGCGTCAGCACGATCCAGTCGATGCGCCGTGTCTGGCCTAGCCCGATCAACCGCGCGATCGTGCCGCTGGGCGCCGCGGTGCCGGGCTGCGCAGGCGCGACCGCATCGTCGAAGACGCCCAGCAGTTCGATTGTCTCGGGCCGCACCTGGCCCAGCGCCTGCACCAGTCGGTCGGCCACCGCCCCGGCGCCGACCACGGCGATGACCTCGCTCAACAGGCCCCGGCGCTGCAGGCCCAGCACCGCCCGCGCCAGCAGCACCCGCGTCAGCGTGCTCAGCAACAGGCCCGAGGCGAGCCACAGCGGCAGCAGCCCGCCGTGCGCAAACGCCTGCGGCGCCTGCGCCAGCGCAGCCAGCAACAGCACCACCGCGGCCAACGGCGTGTAGCGCAGTGCATGTGCGCGCACCAGACGCCCCTCCAGCCCGCGGCTGGCCAGCGCGCCGAACTGCCTCTCGTACAGCGCAAACGGTGCCAGCACCACCACCACCCACGTCGCCGGCGTCAGCACGACACCCAGTGCAGGCGCCACGCCCAGCAACCCGGTCCCGCGCGCGTACAGCCACGTACTCATCGACGCGGCCATCAGCAATCCCAGCAGATCAAGCACGAGGAGCAGGTCACCCGTCATCGAAACCAGGCGATAGCTCAAATTGAGTCTTGCAATGGGCGCGACAGCGCCGATCGACAGACGTTCGGGAATTGCCATGCCACACCGTAGCCAACCGCATCTGCCACGTCTGTTCGATTCCGAACTCAGTGCGCTGGCACACAGACGCTGGCCGCGTCGGGTAGCGGGCCTGCGCATCAACCGCCTGAGCGGCGGATGGCGAGGCGCCATGCAAACCGCTCAGGCTGCGGCGCATGCAGCTGCATGCACCGTACCCCGGCTTCGACGCCGACGGCGAGCGTCGACTGGCGTCGGCCCTAGCGCAAGACCGACAGCTGGTTGTCCACGCTGGTCACGCCGGTGACGGCGGCGGCCAGTTGCGTGGCGCGGGCCTGCGAATCCGCGGTCGGCGCCGTGCCGCGCAGCGTGGCGCGGCCGGACAGGGTCTCGACGCGGATGTCCAGCGACTTCAGGTCGGGATCGGTCGCCAGCTTGGCCTTGATGCCGGCGGTGATGACGGTGTCTTGCACCGCCGTCGTGGCGGTCTGCGCGGCGTTGCCGGTGGCCTGCTTGATGTCGGTCACGGCCTGTCCGGCGGTCTCCTTGACCTTGTCGGCGTCGCGTGCGATCTCCGCCTTGGCCGCGTCGGCCTTCTCGTCGACCTTGGCGATCGCCGAGTCGACCTTCTGGCCCGCGGTTGGCGCGTCGTCGCGCCGATTGCAGCCGACAAGGGTCAGCGCAACGAGTGCGGCGCCGAGCACGGCAACGTGATGAGAGTTCGTCTTCTTGAGCATGGTGTGAGTCCTAGTTGATTGCATACGGGTTGGCATGGCGGCTGGCGACGTTGGCGCAGTTCGCACATTTCACTTGCGGTCCTTCTTCGGATCGATCTCATGGCCGATCACGCCGCCTACCGCCGCGCCGCCGACGGTGCCGACACCGCTGCCGCCGGTGAGCACGGCGCCGGCCACGCCGCCGATGGCGGCACCGGTGGCGGTGTTCTGATCGCGCCTGGACATGTTGCCGCAGGCGGCAACGCTGAGCAGCAACGCCAGTGTGGCCGAGACGGTGATGAGACGTGAGGTCATAGAGAGCTCCTTCAGTGGGGCATACGGTCCGGCATCCGAGAAACGCAGGATCGCGCGGTTCGACATGTCGCCTTGCCTGTGTTGTAGGCGCTGCGGATCAACGGGTCTGTGCGCCGACGCACTGAGAGCGTGTCGACGCTGTGTGTGCTGGCAGACAGTCAAGTGCCGGTGACGCGTACACACTCGCGCCAGCATGCAACTATCGAGCCTTAGCCATCGCACCCCGCGCCGTGACCCGACGGTTCCGCATTCCACCGGAGAGCCGGCCTTGGCCGCAGTCGAGAACCACCTGATCGAGATGCTGCCGCGCACCGACCGACGAAACCTCATCTCCGTCAGCGAGCCGTTCGAGCTGAAATTGGCCGACGTGCTGTGCGAGCGTGGCGAGGCCACCCAGCATGTCTACTTCCCCACCGACGGCTTCATCTCGCTGGTGACCACGATCGACCATCACCCGGGCCTCGAAGTCGGCATGGTCGGCCGCGAAGGCATGGTCGGCGCGCAACTGGCCCTGGGTGTGGTGCAGACCCCGTTGCGCGCGCTGGTGCAGGGTGAGGGGTCCGCCCGGCGGATCGGCGCGGTCGCCTTCCGCCGCGAGGTGGCGCGCAGCACGGCGCTGCAGCAAAGCCTGAACCGTTATCTCTACGTGCTGATGGCGCAGCTGGCCGCGTCGGCGGCCTGCCTGCGCTTTCACCTGATCGGGCCACGCTTGGCGCGCTGGCTGTTGATGAGCCAGGATCGGGCGCACTCGGAGACCTTTCGCGTGACGCACGAGTTCCTGGCCTACATGCTCGGCGTACGCCGGGTCGGCGTCACGATGGCGGCCGGTTCGTTGCAGCACGACGGACTGATCCGCTACCACCGTGGCGAGATGACCGTCCTCGACCGACCGGGGCTCGAAGCGGCGGCCTGCGACTGCTACGCCGCCGACCAGAAGGCCTACGCCGAGATGATTCGCTGAAGGGAGGCGCCGCCGGCCTGCGGGTGCGGTTCGCGCGCCTCGGGTGCGACGGCGTCGACGCCCGGTGCGTCGATCTTCACGTTCGGCAACATGGCGCCGCGCGGACGCCGCGACGGCAGCAGGCTCGGGTCGAGGTCGATGCGGCGTCGTGCCGCGTAGGCGGCAACGCGGGCGGCAGCATCGAGTGTGGCGGGTGGGATCATCCTGGAACTCCTGGCAGACGGACCCGACGCAGCGACGTGTCGAATGCACGCTGCGACAGCGGTTCGACTCGACGCGGGGTCGACCGGCGCAGTGTCTGGCGCGGTGGGCCGATGGTCTGTACGCCGTCCCACATACGCGGCGCCGCTGGCTCGGGCTGGCAGCCCGCTTCGACCGACTCGTGGGACCGCATCGATCGACCCGGCCGATGACCGGCGCGCCCCGGGCGATCAACGCCACGCCCCGCCAGGTGCTGCCGTCGGATGCGGCGCCTGCCCCGGCTCGGTGGCTATGTGCGCCACCGAACAGACGGTACGACGCGCCACGCGCGACGATGGCGCATGCCCGGTACCGTGGAAGAGCCCACGTTCGAAGTCGCGCGTCGCATGGGCGACATCGAAGTGCGCGAGTACGCGCCGTATGTTGTCGCCGAAGTGATGATCGAGGGTACGGCGGAGCTGGCGAACACGCTGGCGTTCCCGATCCTGGCCGGCTACATCTTCGGCAAGAACAAGGGCTCGCGCCCGTTCACGAAGACGGCGTCGGCGACGCCGGCGGTGGTGCCGGTGCAGTTCGCGATGACCGCACCCGTGACCCAGACCGCGGCGCCTGGAGGCTACCTGGTGCAGTTCGTGCTGCCCAAGGGCGTGACGCTGCAATCCGCACCCGAACCGGACGATGCCCGCGTGCGGCTGCGCGAGGTGGCGGCGCACAAGGTCGCGGCGATCCGCTACACCGGCTTCTGGTCGGAATCCAACTTCGCGCGGCATCTGGCCGCGCTGACCGCGGCGCTGAAGGCCGTCGAACTGCGCTGGTCGGGTGAACCCGTCTTCTCGCGCTACAACGCGCCGTGGACGCCGTGGTTCATGCGCCGCAACGAGATCTGGCTTTCGTTGTCCTAGCGGCGCTGCAGCGGCGCCGGGGCATCATCGCCTGCTGCAGCGGCTGCGGCCATTGTGCGCTGAAGAACAGACCCGGGTCTGACCCCGTCGCACGATGCCGCATGGACCTTGCGGTGGCCACGCGATCGAGACGCTGCGCTTTACAAAGCTTGATGCGCCGCAAACACTGCGCTTGCCTGGACACGCCACATTCGAGGCGATGATGCCGATCCCTGGCCGCAATGGTACCTGCCCGCGCGCTGGCCGCGCCGGGTCGCTGCCGGGCCATGCCGCGATCCTGGCGGTCGTGCTGGCACTGGCGGGCTGCGCGACGTCCGCGCCACCGCGCGCCGAGCCGGTGACGGTCGATGTGCCGGCCGCCTGGTCGATCCCCGACGCCGCGACGGCGAGCCGTGCCACGTCGCTGGTGCAATGGTGGCAACGCTTCGACGATCCCCTGCTCGGCAGCCTGGTGGCGCAGGCGCTGCAGGCCAACACCACGGTGCGCAGCGCGCAGGCCGCGCTGCGGCGCGCGCGGGCGCTGCGCGATGTGGCCGCGGCCGGGTTGTGGCCGACGGTCGGTAGTTCGGCTTCGGCGCAGCACGGCACCGCCGGCGGGAACAGCACCGGCAACAGCTATCGTGCCGGGCTCGACGCGAGCTGGGAGCTCGACGTTTTCGGCGCCAACCGCAGCGCGCTCGAGGCCGGCGAGGCCGCGGCGCAGGCCAGTGCGGCCAGCCTGGGCGACGTGCAGGTGTCGATCGCTGCAGAAGTGGCGCTCGACTACATCGCGCTGCGCGGCGCGCAGGCGCGGCTGGCCATCGCCACCGACAACCTGGCCAGCCAGCAGGACACCTTGCAGATCACGTTGTGGCGCCTGCAGGCCGGCCTGGTGTCCTCGCTCGAGGCCGAGCAGGG
Source organism: uncultured beta proteobacterium (assembly GCA_963814435.1). Lineage (GTDB taxonomy): Bacteria > Pseudomonadota > Gammaproteobacteria > Burkholderiales > Burkholderiaceae_C > JAEUPI01. The sequence goes on along the minus strand of CAWFCV010000004.1, from coordinate 236,527 downwards.
ACGCGCCGCGGTCGAGCAGACGCGTGCGCAATTGCCCGCGCTGCGAACCAGCGTCGAACAATCGCGGCAGGCGCTCGCGGTGCTGACCGGGCAGCCGCCCGCGGCGTTGGCCACGCAGCTGGCCGCGGCGGCGCCGGTGCCGCAGGCCGCCGAAGATCTGGCGTTGAGCATCCCGGCCGACACGCTGCGCCAGCGCGCCGACCTGCGTGCCGCCGAGCTGCAGGTGAGTGCCGCGGCGGCGCGCGTGGCGCAGGCCGACGCCGCTCGCGCGCCCAATTTCAAGCTCGGCGGCTCGCTCGGCCTGAGCGCGCTCAGCGTGGGCGCGCTGACGAACAGCGCCTCGCTCGTCAGCACCTTGCTGGCCAGCGTGTCGTGGCCGGTGTTCGATGGCGGTGCCGGGCGCGCGCAGGTGCGCGCCGAACAGGCCGCGCTCGAGCAGGCGCAGGTGGCCTACCAGGCTGCCGTCCTGACCGCGTTAAAGGATGTCGAGGGTGCGCTGGTCGCGCTGCGCGGCGACCGTGAACGCCTGCTGCACCTGCGCGAGGCAGCCGACGCCGCCGGCACGGCGGCGTTGCTGGCGCGTCAGCGCTTCAGCAGCGGGCTGGTGGACTTCCAGACGGTGCTCGAAACCCAGCGCACGCAGCTCAGCACGCAGGACAGCCTGGCCGGCGCCGGCGCCGACGTCAGCGCCGACCATGTGCGCCTGTACAAGGCGCTGGGCGGCGGCTGGCGCCCGGACGGCCGCGACCCGAGCCCGGCCACGACCGACACCACAGCCCGGACACCGCGTTCATGAACAACATCGCCACACCCGCCGCCACCGTGGCACCACCCGTCGCCCCGGCGACCGACCTGGGCACCTTGCTCGACCTGTCGACGGCAAGGCGCTGGTATCGTCGCCCGGCGCTGTGGGCCGTCGCGGTGCTGGTGCTGCTGGCTGCAGGCGGCGTGTGGTGGTGGTTGGCCAGCCGCGCTGCGCACGCCGCGCCGAGCTACAGCACGCAGCCGGTGGCCCGCGGCAACCTCACCCTCACGGTCACCGCCAACGGCACGATCCAGCCGACGCGCTCGATCAACATCGGCAGCGAACTGTCGGGCACGGTGCTCAAGGTCAACGTCGACGTCAATGACCGCATCAGGAAGGGCCAGGTGCTGGTGGTGCTCGACACCGCCAAGCTGCGCGACCAGATCCTGCGCTCGCAGGCCGCGGTGGCGGCGGCGCGGGCCAGGCTGGCGCAGACCGCGGCCACGGTGAAGGAGACGCGCGCCAACCTGGCGCGGTTCGAGGAGGTGGCGCGCCTGTCCGGCGGCAAGGTGCCGTCGAAGGCCGAGCTGGACAGCGCGCGCGCCACGCTCGAGCGTGCCACGGCCGACGAGCTCAGCGCGCGCGCCAGCCTGGCCGACGCGCAGGCGGCGCTGTCCACCGACCAGATCAACCTGTCGAAGGCGTCGATCGTCGCGCCTGCCGACGGCGTGGTGCTGACCCGCAGCGTGGACCCCGGCAACGCGGTGGCCGCGTCGCTGCAGGCGGTGACGCTGTTCACGGTGGCCGAAGACCTGACCAAGCTGCGGCTGTGGGTCTATGTCGACGAGGCCGACGTCGGCGCGGTCAAGCTCGGCCAGGAAGCCACCTTCACCGTCAGCGCGTACCCCAGCCGCAAGTTCCCGGCGCGCATCACGCGGGTGGGCTTCGGCTCGACCATCACCGACAACGTGGTGACCTACCTGACCTACCTGGACGTCGACAACACCGACCTGAGCCTGCGCCCGGGCATGACGGCCACCGCGACCATCACCGCCACGCAGCGCACCGACGTGCTGCTGGTGCCCAACACCGCGCTGCGTTTCACGCCCACCGCCGCCGCCGGCAGCAAGGCCGCGCCCGCCAGCAGCGTGCTGTCGAGCCTGACGCCCGCGCATGCCGGGCAGCACGCGGCGGCCGGCCGCCGCCGGCGCCAGCACCGCCACGCGCCAGGCAGGTGTGGGTGCTGCCGAAGGACGGCAGCGGCGCTCCGGTGGCGGTGCCGGTGACGCCGGGCATCAGCGACGGCCACATGACCGAGATCACCGGCGGCGACCTGAAGGTCGGCATGCTGGTGATCACCGACCAGAAGATCGCGCCGAAGTGAATGCGCCGTGCCCCCCGGCCTGCTGTCGCCCGCGATGGCGAGCGCGCCGCCGTTGATTCGGCTGCGCGGCGTGACCAAGCGCTACGGCAGCGGGCGTGGCCGAGCTGATGGCGCTCAAGGGCATCGACCTCGACATCCACGCCGGCGAGTTCGTCGCGATCATGGGCCCCAGCGGCTCGGGCAAGTCGACCGCGATGAACATCCTCGGCTGCCTGGACACGCCCACCGCGGGGCAGTACCTGTTCAAGGGCGCGCATGTCGAGGCGCTGTCGCGCGACCAGCGCGCGCGCTTGCGCCGGCGCTACCTCGGCTTCGTGTTCCAGGGCTTCAACCTGCTGGCGCGCACCTCGGCGCAGGAGAACGTGGAGCTGCCGCTGCTGTACCGCGGCGACAGCGCGAGCGCGCGCCGCAACGCCGCCGCCAAGGCGCTGCAGGCGGTCGGCCTGGGCGGCTGGGAGCACCACACGCCGGCCGAACTGTCGGGCGGCCAGCAGCAGCGCGTGGCGATCGCGCGGGCCATCGTCACCGAGCCCGCGGTGGTGCTGGCCGACGAGCCCACCGGCAACCTCGACACGCAGCGCAGCCACGAGATCATGGGCCTGCTGCTGGGCGCTGAACCGCGACCACGGCATCACCGTGCTGATGGTCACGCACGAGGCCGACATGGCGGCCTATGCGCGGCGCATGGTGCAGTTCGTCGACGGCCGCATCGCGCGCGACGAGGCCAACGCGCATCCCGTCACCGCGGCGCCGGCCGCCGCGACGCGCCAGCCGAAAGCGCCTGATGCTGTTCAGCGTCTTCATGCTGGCGCTGCGCTCGGTGCAACGCAACATGCTGCGCTCGTTCCTCACCATCCTGGGCATCGTGATCGGCGTCAGCGCGGTGATCACGATGGTCACGCTCGGCAACGGCGCCACGCAGGCGATCCAGAACCAGATCACCAGCCTGGGCACCAACCTGCTGATGGTGCGCCCGGGCCAGCGCGGCTTGCGGCGGTGGCGGCGGTGGCGGCGTGGCGCAGTTCACCGAGGCCGATGCCGAGGCGATTGCTGCGCAGATCGGCGGCGTGGCGCGCGGTCGCGCCGCAGGGCACGCACCAGCGCCACGGTGGTGGCCAACGGCCGCAACTGGGCCACCAGCGTCACCGGCAGCACCAACGCGTGGTTCGACACCGGCAACTGGAAGCTGAGCCAACGGCCGCATCTTCGAGCCCGACGAGCAGCGCGCCGGCGCCGCGGTGTGCGTGATCGGCGAGACCGTGCGGCGCGAGATCTTCGGCGGCACGGCAGGCCAGACCGGCCTCGGCCAGCAGCTGCGCGTCAAGCAGTTCTCGTGCGACGTGATCGGCATCCTGGCCGCCAAGGGCCAGAGCGGCATGGGCGACCAGGACGACACGGTGGTCGTGCCGCTGCACACGCTGCAACGCCGCGTCACCGGCAGCCGCAAGGTCAGCACGCTGCTGGTGTCGATGGAGGACGGCAGCGACAGCGTGCCGCTGAAGGCCAGCCTGCGCCAGCTGATGCGCGAACGCCGCAAGCTCGCCGACGACGACGACGACAACTTCAACATCTTCGACACCCAGCAGCTGGCCGAGACGCTGTCGAGCACGACGCAGGTGCTGACCACGCCTGCTCGGCGCGGTGGCGGCGGTGAGCCTGCTGGTGGGCGGCATCGGCATCATGAACATCATGCTGGTCAGCGTGACCGAGCGCACGCGCGAGATCGGCCTGCGCCTGGCCGTCGGCGCGCTGGAGAACGAGGTGCTGCTGCAGTTCCTGATCGAGGCGGTGGTGCTGTCGGCGCTCGGCGGCGTGGTGGGCATCGCCATCGCCACCGCGGCGTCGTGCGGGCTGGCCGCGGTGATGGGCGTGCCCTATGCGTTCGACCTGTCGATCAACCTGCTGTCGCTGGTGTTCTCGGCCGGCATCGGCGTGCTGTTCGGCTACTTTCCGGCGCGCCGCGCGGCGCAGATGGATCCGATCGAGGCGCTGCGCCACGAGTAGCCACGTGAACGCCGCGCTGCGCCGCCGCGGCCCGCGGACACCGGCAACCTATTGAACCTAGCCCTTCCTGCCGCCGAACACCAGCAGTGCGCCGCCGATCAGGATGCCCGCCACGCCGGCCCAGACGGGCACGTTGACGGTCTGCTTCTCCTTCACCGACAGCTCGATCGGCCCGAGCTTGGCCTGGTGTGTCTCTTTGGTGAAGCTGAAGCTGCCGTACAGCAGCCCCAGTACGCCGGCGACGATCAGCGCGATGCCGGCCATCTTGATGGTATTCATCTCGTCTCCTTGCCGTGCCCTGAAGCCCGCCGCGGGCCGCGCCGCATCAGCTGCGGTCCTTGGCCTTGACGAACCATGAGTCCGATGCCTTGCGCTGCCATTCGGCCAGCTGCTTTTCGGCCTCGTCCTTGGCGATACCGTAGCGCTCCTGGATCTTGCCCGAGAGCTGGTCGCGGCGGCCGGCGACGACGTCGAGGTCGTCGTCGGTCAGCTTGCCCCATTGCTCCTTGGCCCTGCCGGTGACTTGCTTCCAGTTGCCTTGAATCTGGTCCCAGTTCATTGCGTACTCCGTGGCTGGTTTGATGCGATCGTGCGGTGACTTACGGGCGCACGGCGATTTCGTTCTTGACCGACTTCACGCCGCCGACCCGCCGCGCGATGGCCTCGGCGGTCGACTTTTCGGTGGCGTTCTTGGCGAAACCCGACAGCATGACGGTGCCGTTGAGCGTCTCGACCTTGATGCTCGCCGCGTCGACGTCCTTGTTCTCGACGAAGCGGCTCTTGACCTGCGTGGTGATCGTGGCGTCGTCGACATAGGCGCCCACGGTCTCCTGCCCGCGCGTGACGGCGCAGCCCGTGGCAGTGAGCAGGGCCAGTGCGGTGGCGACAGCGGCGAGTGTGAAACGTACGTTCATGTGATTCTCCTTTGACAGGCGGTGAGTTCCCGGCCCGGGCGAATGCCGGACCGCTCAGGGCAGTGTCGGCGCCGCGTGTGCCGCGATCTGTGCGTTGTCGAACATAGCGACGGCGTTCGATTGCGCACGCTCAATCAAGTTGGGTGTACGAGCGCTACAAGGGTCGACCCTGTCCCGCACGGCAACGTGCCGGCACCGGCGAACCGCGCGACGGCGCCGGCGGGCCTAGACGACTGCCCCGAACAGCGCCCCCACGCCTGCCGTGATCGCCATCGCCAGCGCGCCCCAGAAGGTGACGCGCCAGGCACCCACCCACGCGCCGGCGCCGCCCACCCGTGCCGAGACCGTGCCCAGCAGCGCCAGGAAGACCAGCGACGTGCCCGAGACCCAGATCACCAGACTCCGCTCGGGCGCCAGCGCCGTCACGGCCAGCGGCAACGCCGCGCCGACCGCGAAGCTGGCCGCCGAGGCCAGTGCCGCCTGGATCGGCCGTGCCGAGAAGGCCTCCGAGATGCCCAACTCGTCGCGCGCGTGGGCGCCGAGCGCGTCGTGCGCCGTCAGCTGCTCGGCGACCGTCTTCGCAAGGGCCGGCTCCAGGCCCCGGCCGACGTAGACGGCGGTCAGCTCGCGCAGCTCGGCCGCGGGGTCCTTCTCGAGTTCGGTGCGCTCGCGCGACAGGTCGGCATGCTCGGTGTCGGCCTGCGAATGCACCGACACGTATTCGCCGGCGGCCATCGACATCGCGCCGGCCACCAGCCCCGCGACACCGGTGATCAAGATGTTGCCGTGGCTCGCGCTCGCCGCCGCGACACCGACCACCAGGCTCGCGGTCGACACGATGCCGTCGTTGGCGCCCAGCACCGCGGCGCGCAGCCAGCCGATGCGATCGGTGCGATGGCGTTCGGTGTGGCGGCGCAACATGAGCATGGCGAAGTGTCGCGCAAGCCGCGCGCGACCGGCCTGATGCGGCGCAGAAGTCTCGACCGGGCGCGGTCGGCCCGGCGATGCGGTGGGTCTCAACCGCCAAGTGCGGCAGCCGCGACCGGCCCGATGTCGGGCGCGTGGCCAAGCGGCGACGGCGGATCGACCGCGGCGCGCCAATTCAGCACGGCATCGATCTGCGGTCGCGTCGCGGCAGGCACGCTTCGGCCGCCGATCGCGACGCGGTCGGTGACGCCGGCGGCGCCGATGACGTATCGGATCGCGGCGGCCGCGGCCTGCTTCTGGTAGGCCCAATCGACCCGGCCGGACAGCGTGATCCAGCCGTGATCCACCACCACCTGCACGCAGTCGGGCGGCAGCGAGGTCAGCCACTGCAGCATGTGCTGCGCCGAGCGCTCGATGTTGGCGTCGCTGCGCCGGCTGGCCGCCGGCAGCACGACACAGATCTCGCTGACCACGGCGCGCACGCCGGCCACCCGCTCGGCTGCACGCTCGGCGGCCCAGCGCTCGGTGCGGGTGTCCACCTGTCCGGCCAACGACACGACACGGTCGTGGACGCTGACGCCGATGCGCGCCGAGCCAAGCAGCGGCTCCCAATCGAGCTGCGCGCAAACATCCACCTGCAGTTCAGCGTCGGTGGACGACTCGCGGCGCAGGCTGCCGACGAGCACGGCGATGCGGTACTGGCGCATGGATGACTCCGGTGGTGACAGGTCGTCACTTTGAGGTGCTCGCGGCGTGAGCGTCTGTGCGGTCGCGGACACAGCGAGGCGCCGCGCCGCGGCAGCCGCGCGGGATCGCGCGCCCGATGCGGGCCTGTCCTACACCGGATACGCCGGTTGACCGACGGCGCGCGACGCCGTCCCCGCGCAGCATGGTGAGATGAACCCACCGCGCATGCTTGCCAGTCGAGCCACCTGGTCGACCAGCGTGGCCGCCGTGTTGCTGGTCGGGTTGCTGGCGCTGTTCCACCAGGTCGTACGGGGCGCCGTGCGGCTGGGTGACGCCCGGCGCGAGGCGACCGCGCTGCACAACGCCGCGCTGTTTCGCTGCAAGGCGCTGACCGAACGGCGCCTGCGCGACAGTTGCCTGCACCAGCTCGACGCGGCGCCGCCCGACATCGTCGCATTGCGCGCCCAGAACGCGCTGCCGATCGCGGCGCTCGAACAGCGCCACCGCTAAAGGCCTGGCTGCGGCAGTCAGCCTGATCGGTCGGGTGCACGACCGCACCGACGGGCGTGCACGAGCGCATCGTTGGGCCACACACCATCGGCACAGACCCACCATGACGCTACCCTGGATCGCTGCGCCCCGCGTGCCACCAGATGAGCGCCCTGCTCGCACCGCTGCTCGCGAATGTGCCGTGCACGACGGCGACGCGGATCCCTCCCGTGGCCGCGAGTTCGTCGCACTGAACGCGGCATTGCGCGCCACCGGCGGCCTCGCCCGCGGCGACGAGCTGGCGCGCTGGCTGGAGGGACGAGCGCCGGCCGGTGGACCTGCTCGAGATCAACCTGCCGGCGGTGCTGCAGGCGGCGCGTGCCGACCGCTTTGTGGTCACCGGCTGAGGGCGCCTGCCCGCGCCGGTGCGCCCGCCAGCGCGTGACCGCCCGCGTTCAGGAGCCGATCATGACCTGACCGCGGATCTCGCCGTTCGGGTTGGCTGCGGTGTGCACATTGACGTACCACTTGCCGGCCATCAGGTCGTCGACCTGAGCGCTGGTCAGCGTGATGCTGCCGCTGTCCGGAGACTTCAGGCCGACCGTGATCGGCACCGCGACGCCGGCGTTCTCGCCGGCCATCGCCGGCCCGTGAAGATGCGCGGCGGTCGGCGGCCCGCTCAAGCCCGTGATCGTGAGCGACCAGATCAGCACGCGGGTCTGCCGGTCCAGGCTGGCCTGAAGCGTGCCGCTGCCGCTGCCCGGCGCGGGCGGCACTTCGCTCGCGCCCGACAGGCGGGCGGTCAGCGTGGTGGTGGCGGGCGTGGTCGATTGCGCCAGGCTGGCCGCAGACAAGCCCACCAGGCCGGCCAGCAGCGCGGCGGACATCAGGTTGCGCAAGGCATTCATCGACGACTCCCGCGGGTCAGGGACGCTCGGTCCCGAGCGTTCGATGATGCCCGCGGCTCACGCGGCGCTCTGTTCGCCGGCGCACAGATGGCGGGCGACGATCGCGCTGGTCCTCGTCGCAGCGTCCGCCCAACCGTTGTGTTCGCTATCGCACCGAAATCGTCGCCGCGCGGCCCTACCCTGTCATCGAGCACCGATCGACCCGACACCTTCAAGGAGTAGCGCATGAGCCTCGGAACCATATTGCTGATCGTCTTGATCCTGATGCTGATCGGCGCGATGCCGACCTGGCCGCACAGCCGCAGCTGGGGCTACGGGCCCAGCGGTGGATTGGGGCTGGTGGTCGTGATCATCATCGTGTTGCTGGTGATGGGACGGCTGTGAACCCTGCGGCCGGTGCTGCGTCGAGTGCACGTGCTGGCGCGGCGTGGTTGCTCGCCTGCTCGACGCTGGCGCTGGCTGCCTGCGGCGAGATGGCCACGCTGCCGGTCTCGGCCGGCACCGGGGCGCAGCCGCAGTTGCCATCGCCGCGACTGACGTTGCTTCCGACCGTGAACATCGCGCCCGCGCGCGGCTGGCCGGAAGGCGCGACACCCGGGGCCGCCGCAGGCACCCGCGTGGCCGCGTTCGCGCGCGGCCTGGACCATCCGCGCTGGCTGCACGTGCTGCCCAATGGCGACGTGCTCGTCGCCGAGACCAACGCGCCAGCCAAGCCCGACGACGCCCAGGGCCTGCGCGGTTGGGTGATGGGCCTGGTCATGGCGCGCGCCGGCGCGCGCGTGCCCAGCGCCAACCGCATCACGCTGCTGCGCGACCGCGACGGCGATGGCGTGGCCGACCAGGGCACGGTGCTGCTGGACGGGTTGAATTCGCCGTTCGGCATGGCGCTGGTGGGCGACGCGCTGTACGTGGCGAATTCGGACGCGGTGTGGAAGTTCCGCTACGCCGCAGGCGACACCCGCATCACGACACCGGGCACGCAGGTCGTGGCGCTGCCGGCCGGCACGATCAACCACCACTGGACCAAGAACCTCATCGCCAGCGCCGACGGCAGCAAGCTGTACGTGACGGTGGGCTCGAACAGCAACGTCGCCGAGCGCGGCATCGCGGCCGAGAGCGAACGTGCGGCGATCTGGGAAGTCGATGTGCGCAGCGGTGCACACCGCATCTTCGCCTCGGGCCTGCGCAACCCGAACGGCATGGCCTGGGAGCCGCAGAGCGCCGCGTTGTGGACCGTGGTCAACGAGCGCGACGAACTCGGCAGCGACCTGGTGCCCGACTACCTGACCTCGGTGCGCGACGGCGGCTTCTACGGCTGGCCCTACAGCTACTACGGCCAGCATGTCGATGGACGCGTCACGCCGCCACGTCCCGACCTCGTGGCCCAGGCCCTGGTGCCGGACTATGCGCTGGGGCCGCACACGGCATCGCTGGGGCTGGCGTCGGCCAACGGCAACACGCTGCCCGCGGCGTTCGCCGACGGCATGTTCGTCGGGCAACACGGCTCATGGAACCGCCGGCCGCACAGCGGCTACAAGGTGGTGTTCGTGCCGTTCGCCAACGGCAGGCCCACTGGCGCCGCGCCGATCGATGTGCTGACCGGGTTTCTCAGCGCCGATGGCGAGGCCTTCGGCCGGCCGGTGGGCGTGGCGCTCGGCAAGGACGGCGCACTGCTCGTGGCCGACGACGTGGGCAACGTGGTCTGGCGCGTCAGCGCCCCGCGGTGACCATGGCGCCGGCCTGGCGGCCTCGGAGGCCATCACGCTCGAGGCGTGGCGACGCCGCTCGCTCGATCTGCGTCTGAAGGAAGCCTTCGCCCGGGCGTGGGAATACTGGCTCTGATCGCTAACAAAGTGGTCGACGGGTCACCCAGAGGTACGATAGCGCACAGACAGCTCGGAGCAGCGCGCGGATGATGTCTTCAGGCGCGGTGCCTGTCCAATCAACACACCGCCAGAGCGGCCGTCGCGGCCATGCTGGAGTCCTCCGCTGGAGACGTCGCCGAATCGATCCGGCGCCTTCTGGAGTTCTCGCCATGACGACACTTTCACCACTCGCGGCCTGCGCGGCCTGCTATGAATTGCGCTTCACCGGCTTGTTCAATCGGGGGCGCGGCTTTGCCTTCCCCTGTGACGCGACGGGCCATGTCCCTCTTGACGAGATGAGCGACAGCTGCCGCAACAACTACTTCTACGCGCGCACGGTGATCGGGCGCGAGCTGTCGGCTCCGGTCGTCGCGCTGGTGGGCGTCAGAGGCGACCGGATGCCGTTCGACGGCAGCGCGCGCTGGACCCGCCCAACGATGGCAATGTCCATTGCCGAACAGACGCGGCCACCGGCACTGGCCACAAACGAACCCATCGCGGCGCAAGGCGTTTGATGCCGCGTCGAGGCTCCCACACGCCCACCACACTGAAAGGCCTGCAGATGATCCGGCGCCCCCGCACCACAGCCCCCAAGGACCCTGCGCTGGCCGAGGCGCAGGCCGAATTCACCTCCGAGGGCGCACCAGCGCCCGGCAAGGTCGCGACCCAGGTGCCGGTGCTGCCGGCGACTGCCGGCGCCGTTGCACCCAGGAAGTCCAACACCCGCAAGGGGCCCGCCCCTGCGGGACGGCACCGCTGGTAGCCGTTGAGGAATTGCGCTCCATGACATCAGGTGCAGCCGAGCAGCTGCCACTGTTCTTCGCGCCGGCCGCATGCTCGCGGGACATCGAGATGGGTGACTGGGTGACGCTGTTCAGTGCGGTGACCGCTCGTCTGCGGTTCACCGCGGCAGGCCAGCCGGCGGTGACCAACGACGAGCATGCGCTGCAAGCCAGCGGCCGCCTGCGCGCCGACGTGCTCGACTGCGTGACGGCGCTGGACCAGCTGCACGGCATGCTGTCGGGCGCGCTGGAGCGGCAGCGCGGGCTCGAAATCGAAATTCAGACGCTGCGCTCCGAGCTGGCGTCCTTGCGCCAGGGTGACGTGGGCAGTCCTACCGACGTCCCGGTGGCACGGCGCGCCGGCCTCTGAAGGATCCCCGCCCGCCCAACAGGACGGCGCCACGCGCGCATTTTGAGCAGCATCGGTCGACCCAGGGCCACCGCGGCGAAGCCCGGCCGATTGCCGAAGTCCGCGCCACGAGGGCATGTACATTGACCCTTCCGAATGCCGCTCGAGCGCGGCGCCGTCCTGTTGGGCGGAGACATCCCTTTCCAGAGCATCATGGCCAGCCCTGCCTTCAGTGCGCAGCAACCGGACCGGCAGGTCGACTCAGCGCGGCCAGCGCATCCAGCCAGGTTTGCATCGGCGCCCTGGCCGCTGCGCTGGTCAGGATCGATGGCAACAGCCCCGCCCACAGCGCCGGACGGATGAGCGCGCGCCACGGGCGGCTCCAGACGAGCACCGCACCGAGCACGGCGGCGCCCAGCAGCAGACCGATCGGATGGCGTTGCGCAACCGGTTGCAGTGTGGCCTTCGCGACCACCATCAGGGCCGTTCCGACGGTTCGCAGCGGATGTCGATCCCACCATTGACAGGCCGCTTCGACCACGGCGCCAACGCCGGGGATCGCCTTCATCGCGTCGAGCCACGCTGCGTGCACTTCGCCGGATGCGCCGCCGCCGGTGGCGCGCCGCGTCGTGGCGTTCTGCAGCGCCACGCGCATGCGTTCGCGCGAGAGCACCAGCCGCTCGATCGGTGCCGATGGGCGTTCGTTCATGGTGTGCTGGCGTCGCGCCACAACGCGAGATCGGCGTTGAGTTGCTGGCGCAGGGCGGGCCATGCGCTGTCGCGACCACGCCCGAGACCGGCCCACCCGCAGGCCAGCGCCAGCGCCAGCGGCGGCATCGGCGTCGCCAGCAGGATCCACGGCGAGTGCAGCTGCGCGGCCGGCGCCACCGACCACAGCATCAGGGCCACACCCGCGAGCACCGCGGCCACCAGCAGGCTGCACAGCGCCACCGCCTGCAGCAAGGTGCGGCGCTTCCACGAAGTCGTGGTCCGGCCCACCTCGTCGACGGCCAGCTCGGCGTAGGCCTGCGCGTGCTCCACCAACAGCTGAGGTTGCGCGCTCAGCAGGTGCAGCAGCGGCGCCAGCGTGATGGTCATGGTGCGACCGTGGTGCGATTCATCGATGGGCCGGTTCACACCATCGCGGCGGCTCAGCTGCGGTCGCGCGAACGGCTCATCAAACCCACCAGGGCCATCAGCGCGGCACCGGTGGCGGCAGCGATCAACACCGCCTTCACCGGCTCGGCACGGACGTACTGCACCGTGCTGTCGCCGGCCTGGCGTGCCTGTTCGCGCACCTTCTGCGAGCCGTCACGGACGGCGTCGACGCCGCGCTGCGCCAGCACGCGGGTCTGTTCGTTGGCACGCTGCAGCAGCGGCGAAACCTGCTGGCGCACGTCCTGCACCGTGCCGGCCAGGCTGTCGAGCGCGTCGTGGGTCACACGCTGGGTCGCGCGGATGGCCTGGTCGGCCGACTGTGCGGCATGGTCGGCCAGGTTGTCGGCTTGTTCGAACGGCTTGTTGGCGATCATGGGGTTCCTAGTTGGGGTTGACGGGCGCTGGCGCAGTGTGAACCGGCACTAGCCCTTGGAGACCAGGCCGTACAGCAGACTCGCGACGGCCAGGATGACGAAGATGAAGAACAGGATCTTGGCGATGCCCACGGCACCGGCAGCAATGCCGGTGAAGCCGAACAACGCGGCGATCAATGCGATCACGAAGAAGACGACGGCGTAGTGCAGCATGACCAGGCTCCGGTGGTGGGTGATAACCGAGCCGGGAGGGCTCTTCGCGGGCGCCTTGCGCGCCGTGGCGATGAAGTCAGTGTCGGCAGTACGTTCGACCGCGGCGATAGGCGCCGCCGCCGTCGAGGCGTCGGGCGAGGCTGCGACGCGGCGTAGGAAAGAACCGACACACCGGGGTCACGTGCACACCTAGGCCGCGGCGGGCAGCCGGGCGGTGACGCGGGTGCCCTGCCCCGGTGCCGACACGAGTTCGAGCGTTCCGCCCTCGGCCTCGACGCGAAAGCGCATGCCCAGCAGCCCGTAGGCCGATACCGGCATCAGCGCGACGTCGAAGCCGACACCGTCGTCGCGCACCGACACCTCCACCTGTCCGTCGCGCGATCTCAGGCTGAGCCAGACCTGCGTGGCCTTGGCGTACTTCGTCAGGTTGGTGACCGACTCCTGCACCAGCCGGTAGAGGGTCAGCGCGGCGCTGGGCGCCAGCGTGACGCTCTCGAGATCGCAATGCACGGCGATGCCCGATTGTTCGGCGAATTCGCGCGCCAGGATCTCGAGCGTCGCCACCAGCCCCAGGTTGCTCAGCGCCGAAGGCCGCAGGTCTTCCGCGATGCGGCGCTTCAGCGCGATGACCTCGTCGAGTGTCACCACCAGATGGCCGAGCCGCTCCAGCGCCACCGGCGCCAGGCCGGCGAGCCGCGACCTGATGCGCGCCGCGTCGAGCTTGGCCGAGGTGAGCAGCGCACCCAGCTCGTCGTGCAGGTCGCGCGCCAGTCGGTTGCGTTCGTCCTCGCGCGCGCTTTGCAGGTGGTGCGCCAGCTGCGTGAGCTGCGCGGTTCGTTGCACCACGTCGCGCTCCAGCCGATCGCGTTCGTCCTTCATCAGGCGTTGTGCCTCCAGTTGCTGCCGCTCGAGCGAGACGCTCTGCAGCAGGTACAGGTACAGGGCCACCAGGATCACCGCGCTCGACAGCGCGACGCCGATGCGGCTGAGCATCAGCGTGCGCTTGATGTCACCGCGACCCTCAACCACGTTCGACGTTTCGTGCTCGAGCATCGCGGCGCTGAGCGCACGGATCTGCAGCATCTTCTGGCGGCCGATGTCGCCCAGCACCAGCTCGATCGCCGCGGCGCGCTGGCCGGCGTCGTGCAGGCGGATCGTCTGCGCCAGCTCGGCAAGCTGGGCGTCGACCGCGCCGCGCAGGGCCCGCAGCGGGTCCGATCGGCCCGGGCTGCCGGCGTAGTACGCGTCCATCTGCCGAAACGCCTGGTCCACCTGCGCGAGCCCCTCGGTGAAGGTACGAACGTACTCCTGGCGATCGGTCAGCAGGTAGCCGCGCTGCCCGGTCTCGGCGTCGAGCAATCCCTGCGTCAGCACGATCAGGCTCGCGCGGGCCGCGTGGAACGCAGTCAGTTCATCGAGCGTGGCGATCGAATGCCGGTATGACCCCTCGCTGATGAACAGCATGACCGCGGCGCTCAGGCAGGCCAGCATGAAAATAGCTGGCCGGCGCCGGACGACCGTGAGAACATCCATGCTCACACCCCCATGTCGAAAGTGAAATCACCCAGCGCCAGACGCTGCACGCCGCCATGATTCGCATTGCCATCGTCGACGACCATGCCATGGTTCGGGCCGGGCTGCGCCAGTTCTTCGCCGACCAGCCGGACTTCGCCGTGGTGGCCGAGGCGGCCAGCGGCCGCCAGGCGCTGGAGATCGTGCGCAAGGGCGAGGTCGACGTCATCGTGCTCGACATCTCGATGCCCGACCAGAGCGGTGTCGACGCGCTGGCCGCGATCAAGGCGCGCGCGCCCGACCTGCCGGTGCTGATCCTCAGCGGCTTTCCCGAGGAGCATTACGCCACCACGCTGCTGCGGCAGGGCGCGAGCGGCTACCTGAACAAGGACTGCGACCCCGAGGAGATCGTCAAGGCCATCCGCACGGTGCACCGCGGCCGCAAGTACATCACCGCCGGCGTGGCCGAGCGCCTGGCCGACGGCCTGAGCGGTGGCGGCAGCCAGCCCCTGCACGAACAGCTGTCGGAGCGCGAGTTGCAGGTGTTCCTGCGCCTGGCCAAGGGCGAGACCGTGGGCCACATGGCCGAGAGCATGTCGCTCAGCGTCAAGACGATCAGCACCTACCGCACACGGGTGATGGAGAAGATGAATCTGGCCTCCAACAGCGACCTGACCTACTACGCGTTGAAGAACGGCCTGATCCAGTAGCGCGGCCAGTAGCGCCACCGCTCGCGCGGCGGCCGCGCTCAGCTCAGCACGGCCGGGCGACTGTCGAGTGCCTCGCCGGACGCCAGCCGGCCGCAATAGCGGATCAGCGCATCGATCTCGCTGGACTTGTCGAACACCTTGTCGGCGCCCAGCGCCAGGCACTTGCGCCGGATTTCGGGCGTGGCGTAGTTGCTCAGCACCACCAGTTTGCGGCCCGGATGCAAGCCGTTCGCCGCCTTCAGCACGCCCAGGCCCGAGCCGCCCTTCAGGAAGATGTCGACGATCACCAGCTCGCAGACGTTGCTCGGCCGCGCCAGCCACGACACGGCGGTGGATTCGTCGTCGGCCGTGCCGACCACCTCGACCGGCACGAGTTCTTCCAGCGTGGCGATCAGGTTCTCGCGGATCACCGGGCTGTCTTCGACGATGTAGGTCTTGAGCGGTGGCATGGGCGGCAATGGTTTCTCGGGCTTCGGGGCTGTCGAATTCGACCTGGCATGGCCAGCGATCGCGACGCGCGATGGCATCGAAGTCGTTGTCACGCCGGGCAGGATCGCCCCGTCCGAGTATGACCGCGGCGTGGGCACCGCGCCGTCGGCCGCGGCTTCGATTGCGTGCCGGACGTCTCCTACACGGGTTGCTGCGAACGGCGGCCCGGCGAGCGGGGATGTTCAATCGACGCAGACGAAGTCGATGTAGCCGCGCTCCACGTCGGTGGACACCAGCCTGACGCGCAACGCCTGGCCGACCTCGAGCTCGCGCGCCTGGCCGACCAGCTTGCCCTCGACCGGCGGCTTGAAGATGCGCACCCAGGTGTCGGTGGCCGACGCGCCGGTGACGATGGCATCGAACTGCTGGCCGATGTGCGACTCGAGCAGCAACGCGGCCTCGGACTTGCGCACGCGGCGCTCGACCTTCTGGGCCGCGTCCTCCTGCTGCGTGCAGTGCACGGCAAGTGCCTGGAGCTCGGTCGCGCCGTAGGCGGGCGCTCCGCCCGCCAGCACCGCCTTCAGCAGGCGCGACGTGATCAGGTCGGGGTAGCGCCGGTTTGGTGCCGTGGAATGCGTGTAGTCGCGGGCGGCGAGGCCGAAGTGCCCGATCGGATCGGCCCCGGGCTGCTCGACGACGTATTCGCCCGAGCCCATCAGCTTGATGACCACCAGCGACAGGTCGGGGAAGCGCAGCGGGTCGGCCCGCCGGCGCTTGGCCAGGAACGCCTCGAGCGCCCGGGAATCGGGCTGCGTGGGCAGCACGTCGCCGAACTTGCGGGCCACATCGACGATGCGCAGCCAGCGTTCGGGCGAACGCACCACGCGGCGCAGCGACGCGCCGCCGGCGGCGGCCAGAAAACGCGCGGTGCAGCCGTTGGTGGCGATCATCAGCTCCTCGATCAGCTGGCGCGCGCGGTTGTGCGCCTGCTGCATGATGTCGACCACCCGCTCGCCGTCGAACACCGCGCGCGGCTGGAAGGTCTCGAGCTCCAGCGAGCCCTGTTCGTGCCGTCGCGCGCGCAGGCGCTGCGCCACGCCGTCCTGGAGCTTCAGCTGCTGGTCGATCCCCGGCGACGCGCGCGCGGCCTCGGGCAGCGCACCGGCGCCGTCGAGCCAGGCCGACACCGCGTCATAGGCCAGCTTGGCCTTGTTGCGCACCATCGCGCGCTCGACCGTGGAACGCAGGATCGCGCCGTCTTCGGCGACGGTCATCGTGGTGACGAGCGCGAGCCGGTCCTGGCCGGCGTTGAGCGACGTGAGGTCGGTCGACAGCTTCTCGGGCAGCATCGGGAACACCCGCGCCGAGGTGTAGACCGAGGTGGTGTTGATGCCGGCGTGGACATCGATCGCCGTGCCCTTCTTGACCAGCGCATCGACGTCGGCCACAGCCACGTACACCTTGACGGCCGCGTCTTCCTGCGGCGCGCAGGCCGACAGCTGGTCGAGGTCGAGCGAGTCGTCGTTGTCGATCGAACACCACGGCAGCGCGGTGAGGTCGCGCACCGACGCGCCCGCGTCGCGGCCCGGCCCTCGGATGGCCGCCAGCTGCTGCGCCACGCCGGCGGGAAACTCGGGCGCCAGGCCGCGTTCGAGCATCGCCTCGCTGGCGATGCGCACCAGGTCGCTGCGGCGGCGGGCGTGGGCAGAGTTCATGCGTGAGTCTGGCACGAAGCCTGCGCCGCCACGCTACTTCTCGCGGCCCCGGCCACGCTCGTCGCCCTTGTCACCCCTGTCACCCTTGTCACCCCGGTCGCGCTTGTCGCCCTGATCGCCCGGTTCGCCACGGCCCCGGCCGCGATCGTGGTCGCGATCGTTGCGCTGTCGGGGCTGCGGCGCGGCCTCCTGGCGCGGCGGGTTGTCGCGCGGTCCGGGCCCGGCGCCGCCCTGCTCGCGCGATTGCCGTGGCGGTGGCGGTTGCTGCGCTTGCGGTGGCCGCTGCTGTTGCCGTTGCCGGTTCGGATCAGATTGCGAAGGCGGTTGCCGTTGCTCGTGTTGCTGGATGATGCGCTCGCGCGGCTGGTAGCGATAGTTCTGGCCGTGCAAGGCCTGCTGCCGCTCGACCGCGCTGGGATAACGTTCACCGGTGTACTGGCGCTGGTAGAGCGGCAGCGGCGCCGGCCGCGGCGCGACCCTGCGGTCCCACCGGTCCCAGCCCGGTCGGCGTTGCTGCCAGTCACCGCCCCAGTGCTCGCCCCAGCGCGGCGGGGCGTCGGGCCGCCAACCCCTGAAGTACACCGGCGGCTGGCGGTAGTAGCGCACGGGGATGCGCAGGATGAACAACGGCACGCCATCGGGCGCCACCCGTCCCCACGGCCCGTTGTACCAGGAGCTGGCATACCAATCGTCCTGCTCGTACACCCAGTACAGGCCGTCGTAGAAGAAGTAGTTCGTGTTCAGCCGAGGGGCGTAGTACACAGGATAGTTCGGCACCTGCACGAGATCGGGGTACACGGGCAGGTTGATGCCGATGCTCAGGTTCGGCATCCCGATGCCGATGCTCACCTGTGCGATCGCCGCCGTGACCGCGCCCAGCCACATCCACAGGACCACGATCGCGTTGCGCATCCTTCTTCTCCATGGGCCCCGCCATCCGACCGATGCCGCGGCGGGCCCTGGGGAAGACTACTCATGTTCGACCCGATCGATCTGTGCGCTGTCATACATAGATGGCGCTCGCCGGGTCAACCGTAGGACATCTACTACGACGGGACCCGGCACCGTCTTCTGTTCATGCGGGCCGCAGCAACGCACAGTGCAGTCTGCGTCCGTGACAAGCCACCCGACCGGTGTCTCGACCGGCGCCTTCGTCCACTGGAGACACTGATGAACAGATTCTTGAAGAGCGCCTTGGCCCTGACCGCGCTGGCCGCCGTCGCCCAGGCGGGCGCGCAAGTGGTGTTCTACGAACACGATGGCTTTCAGGGCCGTTCGTTCACCGCCGAGCAGCAGGTCAACAACTTCGATCGATCGGGCTTCAATGACCGCGCCTCTTCGGTCGTGGTGCAGGGCAACCGCTGGGAGGTCTGCGAGAACGCCGATTTCGGCGGCCGCTGCGTCGTGCTGCGACAGGGCCGCTACGAATCACTGGCCGCGATGGGTTTGAACGACCGCATCTCGTCGATGCGGTCGGTGAACGGCAACGCGCGCCACAGCGATGATCGTTATGCCCCACCCCCACCCGCGCGCATCGGCGATGATCGTTATGCCCCACCCGCACCGGTCTACGATGCGCGCCGCCGCAAGAATGAGCGCCTGTTCCAGGCCGACGTGACCTCGGTGCGCGCCGTGGTCGGCCCGCCCGAACAGCGCTGCTGGGTCGAGCGCGAACAGGTCGTGCAGGAAGAGCGCGGCCGCGCCAGTGTGCCCGGCGGCATCGCCGGCGCGTTGATCGGCGGCATCCTCGGCCACCAGGTCGGCGGCGGCAGTGGCCGCGACATCGCCACCGTCGGCGGCGTCGTCGCCGGCGCGGCGATCGGCGCCAACGTCGGTCGCGGCAGCACGCAGCAGGTGTCTACGCAGGACGTCCAGCGCTGCGCCACCACGCCGAGCCAGCGCCGACCGGAATTCTGGGACGTCACCTACGACTTCCGCGGCCAGGAACACCGGGTGCAGATGACCGCACCGCCTGGCGCGACCGTCACCGTGAATCGACGCGGCGAGCCGCGCGGCTGATGTCGTGCGGCGCGGCGGCGTCCGCGCCGACCGCACCCGCGCCTTCGGGAGCGCACGCGACCATATTGCACCAGGCAGCGAATCGACCCCTCGCTTTGATCTCACCCACCGAATGTCAACCAAGGAAACCCATGAGCACGATCTTCAACGTCAAGGCGACGCTGGTCGCCGCCGCGCTGCTGGCGATGCCGCTGGCGCAAGCCGCGAACCTGAGCAAGGCCGACTACCAGACCGCAAAGGCCCGCATCAGCGCGGACTACAAGACGGACAAATCCGCCTGCGCATCACGCGCCGGCAACGCCAAGGACATCTGCGTCGAAGAGGCCAAGGCCAGGGAGAAAGTTGCGCGCGCGGAACTGGAATACGGCTACAGCGCCAAGCCCGCCGACCAGACCAAGGTGATGGTGGCCAAGGCCGAGTCGACCTATGCCGTGGCCAAGGAACGATGCGACGACAAGGCCGGCAACATGAAGGCCGTCTGCGTCAAGGAGGCCAAGGCGGTCGAGACCAAGGCGCTGGCCGACGCCCGCATGGGCAAGCAGATCGGCGAAGCCGCCAAGGAAGCCAGCGACGACAAGCGCAATGCCGACTACAGCGTGGCCGCCCAGAAGTGCGACGCATTGGCCGGTGATGCGAAGACCGATTGCAACGCAGCCGCCAAGGCCAAGTTCGGCAAGCTCTGACGCAACATGCCAGCGGCCGGAAACGGCTGCTGGCGACTCAGCGCCGATCCTGCAGGATGTCCTGCGCACGCGGCTTGTCGACCTCGAGTGCGGGGAGCATCGTGTCTCGCAACTGACTGGGCTGCCGCTCAGCGTTCCGCATTCGGGAAGAACAGCTGCTGTCCGCCGATCTTGTAGCCGGCGATCGCCTCCTGCCCTGCCGCCGAGACCACCCAGTCGGCAAAGGTCTGCGCCAGCGCCTGCTTCACATGCGGGTGTTTGGCGGAGTTGACCACCATCACGCCATATTGATTGAACAGGCGCTTGTCGCCTTCCACCAGCACCGTGAGGTCACCGCGGTTCTTGAACGACAGCCAGGTGCCGCGGTCAGTCAGCACGTAGGCAGCGAGCGACGAGCCCATGTTGAGCGCCGGGCCCATGCCGCAACCACATTCGCGGTAGCCGGCCGGCTTGGCCCTGTCCACGTCGATGCCGGTGTCCTGCCACAGCCGCAGCTCGGCGGCGTGCGTGCCGCTCTTGTCGGCGCGCGAGATGAACACCGCGCCCGCTGCGGCCACCTTGCCGAGCGCCGCGGCGATGTCGTTGCCCTTGGTGCGGGCCGGATCGGCGCTGGGGCCGACGAGCACGAAATCGTTGTACATCACCGGCATGCGCTTGAGCGCAAACCCTTCGGCAACGAACTTCTCCTCGGCGGCCGTGTCGTGCACGAAGACCACGTCGGCATCGCCGCGACGACCGGTGTCGAGCGCCTGGCCGGTGCCCACCGCGACCACACGCACGTCGATGCCGCTGGCGCGCTTGAACAGCGGCAGCAGGTGCGCAAACAGCCCGGACTGCTCGGTCGACGTGGTCGATGCCATCACGATGACGCGGTCCTGCGCGGACGCTGATGCGGCCATCAGCAGCCCTGCCAGCAAGCCCGCCATCACCGCCCTTCGGCGTCGAACGATCACTTCCATGGCAATTCCCCTTTGAGAAACAGCGCCGCCTCGCGCGGCAGCGCATCGTTGAAGAAGCGGTCCACCGGCGCATCGACCACCAGGCGCCCGGCCTCCAGATAGGCCACCCGCGTCGCCAAGCGCTTGGCCTGCCCGAGGTTGTGCGTGCTCATCACCACCGTCACGCCTTCGTCGGCCAATGCCAGCACCAGACGCTCGACCTCGCGCTTGGCGCTTGGATCGAGATTGGCCGTCGGCTCGTCGAGCAACAGGATGTCGGGTTGCAGCGCCCAGGCGCGTGCCAGCGCCAGGCGCTGCTGCTGGCCGCCGGACAACGACCGTGCCGGCCGCGCGGCCAGCGTGTCCAGCCCGACCCGCTGCAGTGCGCGCGCGCAGCGCTCGGCACGCAACGCACGCGGCGCGCCGTGCAGCCACAGGCCCAGCAGCACGTTCCAGCGCACCGACAGGCTGAGCAGGAACGGATGCTGGAACAACATCGCCGTGACCGGCGCGCGGCCGAGCGCGACCGGCGCGGGCATCTCGCGCTGCCCGTCGCACGCGATCAGGCCGTGCAGCAATCGCAGCAAGGTGGTCTTGCCCGAGCCGTTCGCGCCCACCAGTGCCAGGCGATCGCCCCGGCACAGCGTGAGGCATACCGCATCGAGCGCCTGCACGCGACCGAATCGCACGCTGGCGCGCTCGAGCCGGATCAGTGGCGCCCCGGGAAGGTCCCCCGTATCGACCGATCTGCCCGCGCCGGGCAGCCGGACGGCCTCGAGCACGCTAGACATAGACCTCGCGCTCGAGCGACGTCCGGCCCTGCATCGCGACGACGACGAGGTTGACCAGCCCCACCACGCCCAGCAACACCAGCCCCAGCGCCAGCGCCAGCGGCAGATCGCCCTTGCTGGTCTCGAGTGCGATGGCCGTGGTCATCACGCGGGTGAAGCCGTCGATGTTGCCGCCGACGATCATCACCGCGCCGACCTCGGACACCGCGCGGCCGAAGGCGGTCAGCAGCACCGTCAGCACACCGAAGCGCTCGTGAACCAGCATCAGCAGCGCGCTCAGGAACGGGCCGGCGCCCAACGATCGCAACTGGTCGCCGCCATCGCGCAGGGCATCGAGCACCAGGCGGCGCGACAGGGCCGCGATCAATGGCACCACCAGCACGCTCTGCGCGATGACCATCGCCGACGGCGTGAACAGGATGCCCCACTCACCCAGCGGGCCCGAGCGCGACAGCAACAGGTAGACGATCAGCCCGACCACCACCGACGGCAGCGCCAGCAGCGAGTTGACCAGCCACACCGCGGCGCCGCGGCCGGGAAACTTCGCCACGGCCAGCCAGGCGCCGAGGCACAGACCGATCAGCGCACCCATCGCGCAGGCGGTGCCGCTGACACGCAGCGAGAGCCCGACGATACGCCACAGGTCGGCGTCGGCACGGGTGATGAGCTGGGCGGCCAGCAGCAGGCTTTCGGCGATCGAATGCATTCGTGGGAAGAGCCGATCGTTGCGCACCAGCGCGTCGCGGAGAGGGCCATTCTCGGGGGGCGGGGGGCAACTGGCGATATGCTGGCCGCTGCATATGTGCCGCTGCCACCGCCGATCGGGCTGGGTCGCCCGCACAATGCGTCACTCGTGCCTTCACGCAGAACCAACCGGCGACCGACCCCTTGTCTGAACTCGGCCCTTCCCCGCTGGCAGCACGCGAAGCCAACCTGAGCGTGGCGCAGGCCCGCGCCAACATCGCCGCGCGATTGCGGCCGATCGAAGGCAGCGAGACGGTGCCGCTGGCGCAGGCGCTGGGGCGCGTGCTCGCCGCCGACGTGATGTCGCCGATCGACGTGCCGGCGCACGACAACTCGGCGATGGACGGCTACGCGTTTGCAGGCAGCGCGTTGCGCGCCGACGCGGCGATCGAATTGCGACCGGCGGGCACCGTGATGGCCGGTGCGCCGTCCGCCGTGGCGGTGGCCGACGGGCAATGCCTGCGCATCATGACCGGGGCCGTGATGCCCGCCGGCGCCGACACCGTGGTGCCGCTGGAGCTGTGCCAACTCGACGAGCGGCTTGGCGGCCCTTGGGTTCGCATCGAGCCCGGCGTCATCCGGCCGGGCGAGAACCGCCGGCGCCGCGGCGAGGATCTGGCCCGAGGCCGGGCCGCGCTGCGGGCCGGCCGCGTGCTCAAGCCGGCCGATTTGGGGCTGATCGCCTCGCTGGGCATCGGCACGGTCCATGTCATGCGGCGGCTGCGCGTGGCGCTGTTTTCCACCGGCGACGAGATCGCCGCGCCGGGTCAGGCGCTGGCGCCCGGCTGCGTCTACGACAGCAACCGCTTCAGCCTGATGGGTGCGCTGCAGCGGCTGGGCATGGAGGTGGTGGACCTCGGGCTGGTGCGCGACGACCCGCAGGCCTTGCAGGCCACGCTGCACCAGGCGATCGCCCAGGCCGACGTGGTGCTGACCAGCGGCGGTGTCAGCGCGGGCGACGCCGACTACACGCGCGACGTGCTCGGTCGGATCGGCGAGGTGGCGTTCTGGAAGGTGGCGATGCGGCCGGGCCGTCCGTTCGCGTTCGGCCCGCTGTTTGCCGGCGACCCCGCGCATCCGACCAGGACCGCCTGGCTGTTCGCGCTGCCGGGCAACCCGGTGGCCGCGCTGGTGACCTTCTACGTCTTTGCGCGCGAGGCGCTGCTGACATTGGCGGGCGCCGCGCCGGACCCGCTGCCGCTGCTGCAGGCACGCTGCATCAGCGCGATCCGCAAACGGCCCGGCCGCACGGAGTTTCAGCGCGCGGTGGTCAGCCAATCGGCCGAGGGGGTGTGGGAGGTGCGTGTCGGCGGCGCACAGGGCGCGGGCATCCTGCGCAGCATGAGCGAAGCCAATGCGCTGCTGGTGTTGCGTCACGAACAGGGCTCGGTCGCCGCCGGGGAGCCGGTGGACGTGTGGCTGTTCGACGGCCTGGTCTGACCGCCGGCAGCCGCGGCCGCACGCCGCGGGCGCTTCAGCCCGCCACCACCCGCACCGAAGGTCGTTGCGGCTCGGGCTCGGAATCGAAGCGCTCGAAGCCGGTGTAGCAGATGAAGTGGCGGTTCGCCGCACGACCGAACAGGGTCATGCCCAGGCGCGACGCCATCTCGTGCCCCATCGCGGTGACGCCGTTGCGCGAGACGATGATCGGCACGCCGATCTGCGCCGACTTCATCACCATCTCGCTGGTCAGCCTGCCGGTGGTGTAGAACACCTTGTCGGCGCCGGGCACGCCGTGCATCCACATCCAGCCGGCGATGGTGTCGATGGCGTTGTGGCGGCCCACGTCCTCGATGAACATCAGTTTCTCGGTGCCGCGAAACAGCGCGCAGCCGTGCACCGAACCGGCCTTGCGGTGGACGCTGTCCTGCTGGCGCATCACCTCCAGCATGCCGTGCAGCGTCGACTGCGCGATGCGCGCCGTGCTGGCGTCGGGCAGCTGCGTGGCCTGCAGCCCGTCCATCATGTCGCCGAACACCGTGCCCTGGCCACAGCCGGTGGTGACGACGCGCTGCGCGGTCTTGCGTTCGAAGTCCTCGATGCCGGCGCGGGTGCGCACGGCCACCGCGTTGACATCCCAGTCGGCGGTGATCGACAGCACCTGCTCGACGCTGTCGATGAGGCGCTGGTTGCGCAGGTATCCCAGCGCCAGCAGCTCCGGCTCGGCGCCCAGCGTCATCAACGTGACCAGCTCGCGCTTGTCGACGTACAGCGTCAGCGGCCGCTCGTCGGGAATGTGGATCGCGCGCTGCTGGCCGTGCTGGTCGAGCACCTCGATCTCGCGCGTGAGCGCGCAGCCGGCACGCGTCAGCAGCGGCAGCCGGGGCGCAGGCGGGGTGTTGAAGAAACTGGACATGCAGCGTGCTTGCGCCAGGCAAGCCGTTCCCGGGCCGATCAGGACTTCTTGGCCGGCGCCGGCGCCGGCGCCGGCGCGGGGGACTTCGGGCTCGACGGGCTGGCGGCGGCGCCCGGCGCCGGTGGCGCGCCGGCGGCCTCGGGCGGCTTGTAGGCGAACGGCCCCGGATCCGCGCACGGCGGCGTGGCGACCGGATTGACGGCCTTGCCGGATTTCTTGGCCTCGGCCAGGTAGCCCGCGGCGACGCGGTCCATCGACTTGCACAACTGGAAGTCGGCCACCTTGTTGCCATGCGCCGTCTTGGCCGCCGCCTCGGCGGCCTTGGCCTTCGCGTCATCCGACGCCGGCGGCAACTTGGCGCATGCGCACGCGCTGGCCACACCGAGAATCATCAACCCCACGATGCGCTTCATGCGCCCTCCTTGGCGGATTGCAGACCGCTGCCCGGCCGCGGCGCCGAGCGCTGCGCCGCAATTTTGCCGGTGCGCACATCCTCGGCCCACAACGCGTGGTGCTCGCGCGCCCAGCCTTCATCGACATAACCGTAGCGCATGCCGTTGTACGCGCCTTTGAAACCGATCGTGCCCAGGTAGATGTGGACGAGGAAGAGCGTCAACATCAACAGCGCGGCCACGGAATGGATCATGTGCGCGATCTGCATGTCGCCGCGTTGATACGCCAGACCCGGCAGCAGCATGTCGAGCACCAGGCCGGAGCCGACGGCCAGCGCGCCGAACAAGAACAGGCCGAGCCAGAAGACCACCTTCTCGCCGGCATTGAAACGGTGCGACGGCGCTTCGGCTTCGCCTATCAGGCCGGCGCCCTTGCGCAGCCAGGTCGCGTCTTCGCGCCGCGGAATGTTGTCGCGCACGAAGGTGACGAACACGATCACGATCGACACCGCGAACACCGGGCCGACCAGGTTGTGCGCCGTCTTCAATGCGTAGGTCAGCCAGCCGAACAACGTGGTGCCGATCACCGGCAGCAGGATGAACTTGCCGAACGCCATCACCAGCCCCGACACCGCGAGCACGACAAACGCGGTGGCGTTGGTCCAATGCGCCGCGCGTTCGAACGGCGTGAAGCGCTCGATCTTGCGTCCGGTGTCGGTATGGTGACCGCCGAGCGCGCCCTTGCGGCGATAGAAGATGCCCAGCGCCAGCACCACGATCAACAGCAGCGCCCCGCCGTACGGAATGATCCACTGGTTGCGCACGTGGCGCCAGGCTTCGCCAGCGGTGGTGAACGAGGTGCCCGGGTATTGCACGAAGCGCTGGATCAGCACGCCTTTCTCTTCGCCCGGCAACGTGGTGAACCCTTCTTGATTGCCCGATTGGCGCACCGCGCGCCAGAACGGCGCGTTGTTGCCCGGTTGCGTCTTGCCGCGTTGCGCGTTGCTCTCGTCGGGCTTGGGCTCCGCAGGTGCGACGAACCCGGCCGGCGGGCCTTTCGCCGGCTCGGCCGGCTGCTGCGCCAGCGCAGCGGCCGCCAGGCCCAGCGCCAGGGCGATAACGACGGTCAGTCGCGGCAACGTGCCTTGCATGATTGCTCCTTGGCGAGGTGCCGCCGTCACGGCGTCGTGCGCGAGTATTCGTTCTGTCCGCTCGAGCGGTTGCGCATCTGCTGTTCCCAACTGGCTTGGTCGCCCGCCTTCCAGCCGCCGGCGACAAAGGCGTTGCTGGCCCCCGATGAGCCTTGCCAGGCCGGCACGTCGGACTTGCGCACGCCCGATTCGCCTGAGGTCTTCTCGCCGCAGGCCACCAGGGCCCCGGCCAGGCACACGCACCCCAACACGATGACTGCACGCGTCATGACTTCTTCACCTCGGGCTTGGCCTGCGGCGCGGGATTGGCGGCCGGCTTGCCGTACGCGGTGCCCCAGCCCCACACCTCGCTGCCCTTGCCGCGCACCAGCACCCGATTGCGGAAGATGTCGGACACCACGTCGCCATCGCCGCCCAGCAGCGCCTTGGTGGAGCACATCTCGGCGCAGGCCGGCAGCTTGCCTTCGGCCAGGCGGTTGCGCCCGTACTTCTCGAACTCGGCCGCCGAACCGTTGGCCTCCGGGCCACCGGCGCAGAAGGTGCACTTGTCCATCTTCCCGCGCAGCCCGAAGGTGCCGTTGCTCGGGAACTGCGGCGCCCCGAACGGGCAGGCATAGGAGCAGTAGCCGCAGCCGATGCAGACGTCCTTGTCGTGCAGCACGACGCCGTCATCGGTGCGATAGAAGCAATCGACCGGGCACACCGCCATGCATGGCGCGTCGGAGCAGTGCATGCACGCCACCGAGACGCTCTTTTCGCCGGCCACACCGTCGTTGAGCGTGACCACGCGGCGTCGGTTGACGCCCCACGGCACGTCGTGTTCGGCCTTGCAGGCGGTGACGCAGCCGTTGCACTCGATGCAGCGCTCGGCGTCGCAGATGAATTTCATTCGGGCCATGAGGGTCTCCTAGGGGGTCAGGCCGTGGCCTTCTCGATTTGGCAGACCGTGGTCTTGGTCTCCTGCATCATCGTCACGCTGTCGTAGCCGTAAGTGGTGGCGGTGTTGACCGCCTCGCCACGCACCACCGGTCTGGCGCCCTCTGGGTAGTAGGGCGCGAGATCCACGCCGCCCCAGCGCCCGGAGAAGTGGAACGGCAGGAACACGGTATCGGGACCCACCCGTTCGGTGACCTGGGCCTTCACCCGCAGGCCCTTGAACTCGGGCAGCGCCTGCATCGGCGGCGTCTTCACCCAAACGAAGTCGCCGTTGCGGATGCCGCGGTCGTTGGCCGCCTTGGGATTGATCTCGACGAACATCTCCTGCTGCAGCTCGGCCAGCCACGGGTTGGAGCGCGTCTCCTCGCCACCGCCTTCGAACTCGACCAGTCGGCCGCTGGTCATCACCAGCGGATAGGTCTTGCCGATGTCCTTGTTCTTC
The DNA here is from genome assembly GCA_963814435.1 of uncultured beta proteobacterium. GTDB lineage: Bacteria > Pseudomonadota > Gammaproteobacteria > Burkholderiales > Burkholderiaceae_C > JAEUPI01. The sequence goes on along the minus strand of CAWFCV010000004.1, from coordinate 208,910 downwards.
TCCTGCACCGACTTGTACAACGTGGGCAGGCGCCAGAACGCCTTCTTGTCGTCGTGCGTCGGGTACTTGGCCACCAGGTCGGGCCGGTTCGAATAGAGCGGCTCGCGGTGCTGCGGGATCGGATCGGGGAAGTTCCAGACCACCGCGCGCGCCTTGGCATTGCCGAACGGATGGCAGCCATGGTTCTTCATCGCGACGCGGATGATCGAACCGGACGGGTCGGTCTTCCAGTTCTTGCCTTCGGCCGCCTTCTTCTCGTCGTCGTTGAGCTCGTCCCACCAGCCCAGCTTCTTCAGCAGCAGGTGGTCGAACTCGGGGTAGCCGGTGGTGAGGTCGGCGCCCTTGCTGTGCGAGCCGTCGCCGGCCAGCAGGTTGACGCCCTCGCGCTCGACACCGAAGTTGGCGCGGAAGTTGCCGCCGCCTTCCATCACGTGCCGCGAGGTGTCGTACAGGTTCGGGCTGCCGGGGTGTTTGATGGCCGGCGTGCCGTAACACGGCCACGGCAGCCCGAAGTAGTCGCCGTCGAGCTGGTAGCCGGTCTCCTTGTCGATGCCGCCCTTGGCGCGCAGCGTCTTGACGTCGAAGACGTTCATGTTGCGCATGTGCGCCTTCAGGCGCTCGGGGCTCTGGCCCGTGTAGCCGATGGTCCAGACGCACTTGTTGATCTCGCGCAGGATCGACTCGGGCTCGGGCTCGGTGCCGCCCTTGGTCTGCACCATCTTGTAGTTCTTGGTCAGCTCCTTGGCGAAGCCGAGCTTCTCGGCCAGCTGGAACATGATCATGTGGTCGGGCCGGCTTTCCCACAGCGGTTCGATCACGCGCTCGCGCCACTGGATCGAGCGGTTCGACGCGGTGCACGAGCCGCTGGTCTCGAACTGCGTGCACGCCGGCAGCAGGTACACCGCGCGGTTCGCATTGCGGTCCTCGGCCTTGCCCGGCATCGCCGCCATCGCCGCGGTGGCGCTCGGGAACGGGTCGACCACCACCAGCAGGTCGAGCTTGTCCATCGCGCGCTTCATCTCCAGCCCGCGCGACTGCGAGTTCGGCGCATGGCCCCAGAAGAACAGGCCGCGCAGGTTGCTGTCCTGGTCGATCAGCTCGTTCTTCTCGAGCACGCCGTCGACCCAGCGCGACACCGTCATGCCGGGCTTGGTCATCATGCCCGGCGCGTACTGTTTCTTGATCCATTCGAAGTCCACGCCCCAGGCATTGGCGAAGTGCTTGAACGAACCTTCGGCCAGCCCGTAGTAGCCGGGCAGCGAGTCGGGGTTGGGGCCGACGTCGGTGGCACCCTGCACGTTGTCGTGGCCGCGGAAGATGTTGGCCCCGCCGCCCGATACGCCGATGTTGCCCAGCGCCAGCTGCAGGATGCACGATGCGCGCACCATCGCGTTGCCGATCGTGTGCTGCGTCTGGCCCATGCACCAGACGATCGTGCTCGGCCGGTTCTCGGCCATCGTCTTGGCCACCTGCAGGCAGGTGGCTTCGTCGACGCCGCAGGCCTCCAGCACCTTGTCGGGCGTCCACTTGGCCAGCACGTCCTCGCGCACCTTGTCCATGCCGTAGACGCGGTCGTCGATGTACTTCTTGTCCTCCCAGCCGTTCTTGAACACGTGGTACAGCACGCCGAACAGGAACGGGATGTCGGTGCCCGAGCGCAGGCGCACGAACTGGTCGGCCTTGGCCGCGGTGCGCGTGAAGCGCGGGTCGACGACGATCATCTTGCAGCCCGCCTCCTTGGCGTGCAGCATGTGCAGCATCGACACCGGGTGCGCCTCGGCGGCGTTGCTGCCGATGTACAGCGCGGCCTTGGAGTTCTGCATGTCGTTGTACGAGTTGGTCATCGCACCGTAGCCCCAGGTGTTGGCCACACCGGCCACCGTGGTGCTGTGGCAGATGCGCGCCTGGTGGTCGGTGTTGTTGCTGCCCCAGAGGCTCATCCACTTGCGCAGCAGATAGGCCTGCTCGTTGTTGTGCTTCGACGATCCGACGACGAAGACCGAATCCGGGCCGCTCTGCTTGCGCAGCTCGAGCATCTTGGCGCTGATCTCGTTGAGCGCCTGGTCCCAGTTGATGCGCTGGTACTTGCCGTCCACCAGCTTCATCGGGTACTTCAGCCGGTACTCGCCGTGGCCGTTCTCGCGCACCGCCGCGCCCTTGGCGCAATGCGCGCCCAGGTTGATCGGACTGTCGAACACCGGCTCCTGGCGCACCCAGACACCGTTCTCGACCACGGCGTCGATGGCGCAGCCCACCGAGCAGTGGCCGCAGACGGTGCGCTTGACCTCGACCTTGCCGGTGCCCAGCGCATTCCTGGCATCGGCCGCCTGCGCCTTGCGCACCAGCACCAGTTGCGACGCCGCCATGCCGGCGCCCAGCCCGAGCCCCGAGCGGCGCAGGAACGCGCGGCGATCGACGGTGGGAACGGCGCGCCCGACGCCACGCGCGAGGCTGGAGACCAGGCTCGACGCCGAGGGACTGACGGACTGGGATTTGCGGGTGAGCAGCATGGCTGGACCTCTTCCTGATCGAAGCGCTTGCGGGTTCGGACGTTCTGTCAGATCTTGGTGGTCTGGTAGTAGCGCAGCACGTGTTCGGTGATGCGGTATCCACCGCCCAGCTCGGCCGTGGCGGCAGCGTCGGCCGCCGACTTGGTGTCCTGGCGCGTGGGCAGCATCGTGGCCGCAGCGGCCAGCGCGCCGACGGTGCCGACGCCCCCCAGCAGCTGGCGGCGTTGAATGGCGGGTGAGTCCTTGCGTGGTTTCATGGTCGCTCCGCTTGGCAACAGGCACTCGCACGGACGCACGACGGATGCATCTGCGTGCAGATCAAACAACATCGATTAGGGCTCAGATCAAACCCTCATTTCAATCAGGGCTGCCCCGGGGTTAACCCCCGACAACCTGTCGCACGCTCGACGACAGCTTGTCACGATGGCACGTGGCCAGCGATGCGTCGCGCCCGCAGGTAGACTGTCCCGACGACGATGGATGCAAACACCGCGCAACGTGTGGCCGTAGTGATCGAGCGGCTGCGTCAGCCCAGCACCTGGGAGGAGTGGCGCTTTCGCGTGGCCGATGTCGTGGCCGACGAAGGTCAGTTCGGCGACTCGCCGCGCACATTGCGCGACGACGGTCACAGTGCGTTGCGCCTGCATCCGGGCCTCGAGTTGCGCCTGTATCGCGACGAGGCCGAAGGCTACTACCTGAACCTCAGCTCGGGCACGCCGGTGTTCTTCGTGATGTGGCGCATCGACGACACCGATCCGTCGCTGGCCTGGCCCGAACTGGTGACCCTGTCGTACAACGAGGCCGGCCGCTTGCTCGATGCGCAGGAGCGGGTCGACAACGTGCCGTTGCCGGCCGACGGCATCGCGTGGCTGCGGTCGTACACCGAACAGCACTACCAGCCCGAGCCGAAGCAGCGACGCCGGCCGCACGTCGTTTCGCGCGCCGCACGAGCGCCAGTCATGAGCGCGCATGGCCGCTCCAGAGCGCTCATCCCGGCGCGCGCAGCGCAGAGGGTAGTCCAGTGAGCGGCGAGGATGCCGGATTCCTGACGCGCTGGTCGCGGCGCAAGGTGTCGGCGCGCCAGAGCCAGGTCGCGCCCGAACCGGCGGCGGACACGCAGCCGGTGGTGGCCACGCCCGCTGCGACCGCAACACCGCCGCCCCTCGAAGTTGCCGTCGGGTCTGCCGCGCCGCAGCCTGTTCGCACGCCGCCAGGCGATGCCGCGTCGCCGGTGGCGCCAGCGCGCGCCGAGCCGCCGCCGACGCTGGCCGATGTGGCGCTGCTGACGCGCGACTCCGATTTCACCCGTTTCGTCGCGCCCGGAGTCGACAGCCAGGTCAAGAACGCTGCGTTGAAGACGCTGTTCGGCGACCCGCACTTCAACGTGATGGATGGCCTGGACACCTACATCGACGACTACGGCAAGCCCGATCCGCTGCCGCCCGGGGTCGCGCGCCAGCTGATGCAGTCCGGATTCCTCGGGTTGCTGGATCCCGAACCCGTGCCGCAGCATGCGGCCTCGCCGGCGGCAGCACCGATCGCCGACGCCCCGCCCCCGAGCGCGTGCAGCGCCGAATCCCCGAGCCCCACCCACGATGAAGACGCTGATCTGCGACTGCAACCACACGATGCCGCTGGATGCTCAGGCCCTGGGCCGGGCGCTGCGGCAGACGGCGCCGGCCAGCTCTGACGGGCTGGAGCAGGTTCACACGCTGCTGTGCCGGCGCGAGGCCGGAGCGTTCCAGCGCGCGGCCAAGGCCACCGGCGCCAGCGCCGAGGAGCTGCTGGTCGCCTGCACGCAGGAGCAGCACCTGTTTCTCGCGCTGAATGCCGCGACCGAAGGCGCCGCGCCGGTGGAGGTGCGGCCGATCCGCTTCGTCAACATCCGCGAGACCGGCGGCTGGTCGCGCGACGCGAGCGCGGCCACGCCGAAGATCGCCGCGCTGCTCGCCGCCGCGCAGCTGCCCGCGCCGCAGCCGGTGGGCACCGTCGGCTACCGCTCGGGCGGGCGCTGCCTGATCCTCGGTGCCGCGGAGCCGGCCGAAGCCGCCGCCGCGATGCTGGCCGACCGGCTCGACGTCACGCTGCTGACGCAGGGCACTGGTGGCGGGCTGCACCAGGCCCACGACTGGGCCGTGCACACCGGTCGGCTGCTGCGGATGACCGGGTGGCTGGGTGACTTCCAGGTCGAGTGGGAGAGCTCCAATCCGATCGACCTCGAGCTGTGCACGCGCTGCAACGCCTGCATTGCCGTCTGCCCGGAGGGGGCAATCGATTTCAACTACCAGGTCGACCTGGCCGCGTGCAAGAGCCACCGCGATTGCGTGCGCGCCTGCGACGCGGCCGGCGCGATCGACTTCGAGCGTGCGCCGCAGACGACGAGCGAGAAGTTCGACTTGGTGCTGGACCTGCGCGCGCAGCCCGCCTTCACGATGCACCAGCCGCCGCAGGGCTACTTCCACGCCGGCGGCAACCCGCAGGCGCTGACGCGTGCGGTGCTCGAGTTGCGCGACGCGGTCGGCGAGTTCGAGAAGCCGCGCTTCTTCGCCTACCAGCAGCGGCTGTGCGCCCACAGCCGCAACGAGCGCATCGGCTGCACCGCGTGCATCGATGTCTGCTCGACGCGCGCGATCTCCAGCGCCGCGTCGCTGAAAGGCAAGGCACAGGGCAAACTGCGCGGCGGCCCCGACGGCACCACCGGTGCCGCCCGGCCCACCGGCGGCATCGAGGTCGAGCCGCACCTGTGCGTCGGCTGTGGCGCGTGCAGCACGGTGTGCCCGAGCGGCGCGATCACCTACGCCTACCCGGGCACGGCGGACCAGGGCCAACGCCTGCGCACGATGCTGCGCGCCTATGCCAATGCGGGCGGCCGCGACGCCGCGCTGTTGATCCACAGCGACGGCGCGGGCGCGCGCCGCATCGCCGAACTCGGCCGCGCCGCACGCATCGACCGCCAGATGCACGGCGTGCCGGCGCGGGTGCTGCCGTTCGGCGTCTGGCACACGGCCAGCGTCGGCATCGACCTGTGGTTGTCGGCGATCGCGCAGGGCGCCAACCAGGTGTGGCTGCTGCTCACCGACGAGGAGGCGCCCGAATACCGCCAGGCGCTGGCCGAGCAGATGGCGCAGGCGCAGGCCGTGCTGACCGGGCTGGGCTATGCCGGCCGGCACTTCAGGTTGATCGAGGCCCGCGACGCGCGCGATCTGGCCGCGCTGGATGCGGCACTGCGCGAGGCCCCGGCCACCGGCGTCGCGCGCGCCGCCGCATTCAACGCGATGGCCGACAAGCGCACGACGCTCGATCTGGCACTCGGCCACCTGCTGGCCCAGGCGCCGCAAGCCGCCGAGGCCATCGCGCTGCCGGCGGCCGGTGCGCTGTTCGGCAGCCTGCGCATCGACACCGCCGGCTGCACGATGTGCCTGAGCTGCGTCGGCGCATGTCCCGCCGGCGCGCTGCTCGACAACGCCGAGCGGCCGCAGCTGCGCTTCATCGAGAAGAACTGCGTGCAATGCGGCCTGTGCGCCGACACCTGCCCCGAGCACGTGATCACGCTCGAGCCGCGCCTGTGGCTGGCCGACGGCGGCAAAGCGCGCAATGCGCCGCGCGTGCTGCACGAAGTCGAACCGTTCTGTTGCGTGCGCTGCGGCAAGCCGTTCGGCACGCTGCGCGCGATCGAGGCCATGCTCGGCAAGCTCGCCGGCCACGCGGCGTTCCAGGGCGCGGCCGCCGAACGACTGAAGATGTGCAGCGAATGCCGTGTCATCGACATGCACAGCAATCCGAACGAGCTGCGCATCACCGATCTCTGAACCATGAGCCAGCCCACGACACACCCCCTGCAATTCGTCGCCGCCGCCGGCGACGGCGACAGCGACGAACTGGCGCGCGCCGAGCTGTACGGCCTGCTGGCCCGGCTGTGGCTGGCACCGCCCGACGACACGCTGCTGCAGCAGTTCAAGGTTGCCGTCACGCAGGCGCCGCAGGCCGGCGGCCTCCTCGAGGCGCCCTGGCAGGCGCTGGTGGCGGCGATGCGCGCCACCACCGCCGCCGCGGCGGCCGACGAGTTCGACGCGCTGTTCCAGGGCATCGGCAAGCCGGAGGTGTTCGTCTATGCGTCTTACTACCTCAGCGGCTTTCTCCACGAGCGCCCGCTGGCCACCTTGCGCGAGCACCTGCTGCAACTGGGCCTGACGCGCGACCCCGCGCGCGGCGAGACCGAGGACCACGTCGCCTACCTGTTCGAGGTGATGCGCTACCTCATCGCCGGCGACGATGCCGCGGTGTGCAACCTCGAGCAGCAGCGGCGCTTCTTCCGCACCCAGCTGCAGCCCTGGGTCGGCGAGCTCTGCGACGCGGTCGACGCGCAGCCGCGCGCGGTGACGTTTCGCGCGCTCGCCGGATTCACGCGCGAGTTCGTGCAGGTGGAGGCGCAGGCTTTCGACCTGCTCGAATCATGAGCGCCATCACCACCGACCAGATCACCGGCGTCGTGCTGGCCGGCGGGCGTGGCAGCCGCATGGGCGGCGTCGACAAGGGGCTGCAGAACCACCACGGCATGCCGCTGGCGCTGCACGCGCTGCTGCGGCTTGCAGCCGCAGGTGGGCGCGGTGATGATCAACGCCAACCGCAACCTCGGCGCCTACGAGGCCATGGGGGTGCCGGTGTGGCCCGACGCGATGCCCGACTACCCCGGCCCGCTGGCCGGCATGCTGGCCGGGCTGGAGCGCTGCGAAACCCCGTACCTGGTGACGGTGCCGTGCGACACGCCGAACTTTCCGCTCGACCTGGTCGAGCGCCTGGCCCGGGCCCTCGCGAATGCCGACGCCGAGATCGCGATGGCCGCCACGCGCGACGGCGGCGAGCCGGCGGCACAGCCGGTGTTCTGCCTGTTGCAGGCCGCGCTGATGGAAAGCCTGATCGGGTTCATGCAATCGGGCGAGCGCAAGATCGATCGCTGGACCGCGATGCACCGATGTGTGCTCGTGGAATTCGACGATGCCGCGGCGTTCTTCAATGCCAACACGGTCGAGGAATTGCAGCGCCTGCAGCGCTGAGCTGTGTCAGTCGCGTAGGATCCGCACGTCGACCCGGTGCAGCCACTTGACGTGGCGCGGCCCGGTTCGGGTATCACCTGGCGCGTGCAGGGCCAGCGGGCCCTCCTGCGCAGCCAGCGGCGAGCCATCGCGCTCGTACGCGACCATCACCTGCGCTCCGGCAGCCGTGTTGGCCAGCTCGGGCCAGGAGAACACCGCGCGATAGCCGTCGCGAGCGATCGCGATCACCACCGCCTTGCGCCAATCGAGGCGGTCGCGCTCGGCCAGTCCGGCCTGTTCCAGCACCGCGAGCAGCCGCACGCCATGGACCACGGTCGACGACGGTGCTGGCCGGCCACCTCGCGCGCCGAGCGGTAGTTCGTCTGCGCAGCCGCAGCAAAATCGCGCAACGCCGCGGCATCCAAGGTCAAGGTGCGTTTGACGTCGCCGCCGACCACCAGGTCGTCGCCCGCGGCGCGTGAAAGTCCACAGCAGCACGTGGCCGCCAAGCACACAGCGGCCAGCAGGGGTCGACGGCGCATGGCCCGCATCGCCTCAGGCGGGTGCAAAGCCGCTGCGCGCGAGGATCGCCTGCGCCGGCGGGCTCAGCAAGTAGTCGACGAAACGCTTCGCGCGCGTCCCGCCGCCGGCAAGAGGCGCCACGCCATAGTCGGCGCTGACGTTGATCGCATCGGGCACCGCCACCATGCGTCAGCTCGGGCTGCTCGCACGCGCGCCAGCCGCGGCGTTGGTGCAGTACGTGATGAAGACGTCGGCCCGGCCCTCAGCCACCAAATCGGCATACACGCTGCGACCAGCCGGTGGTGTCGGCGAGTTCGGGACCACCGGTCAGCTGCAGCGCCTTGTCGGCCAGCCGCCGGAGGGCGCCGCTGCCGGCCCTGCTGCTCGATGCGCTGGAACACCATCCAGCGCGTAGTCGCCCGACGGGTCGGCCTTCGGCGTCGAAGTACCGAGCTTGATCGCCGGGTCGAGCAGTCGCTCCACCAGTGTGTCTCGGACGTGACGTCGATCTGGCGGGCCCACCAGCGCGCACATCGCGTTGCGGGCGAAGCGTTTGACCTCGCCGGCGCGCCCGGTGGCGGCCAGTGCCTGCGGATGCTCCATGTTGGCAGATGCGAAGACGTCGGCCGGTTCACCGGCGGCGATGCGATCTCTTCAACAGGCCCTGAAGCGCCGAAGGTGAAGGTGACGCGCACTCCCGGCTCGGCGCGCTCGAAGCCGCGCGCCACTTCGGTGAGCGCCGCGCGCAGGCTGCCCGCGGCGTAGACCCGCAACTCGGGATCGGATTGCGCCTGCACCGCAACGCCCGCAGCCGCGAGTGTCACCGCAAGGGCCGTGCGGCGCATCACCACGATGACCGCGCGGCGCTGGCGCGGGAATCGGGACTGACGGTGTGCATGCCGGCAAGCCTACGCAATACGCACCGCGAGCGCGATATGAAGGCGCCGACATAGGGCCGGACCGCGACGAGGCGCGCCTTCAGCCGACCGCCCGGCCTACCCCGACTGGCGATTGCCCTCGCGATAGCGCCACCAGGTGACCGCACGCGACAGCGACAACGCCCTTGGCGCCGTGCTGGATCGAACCGTGCTCGCGCACGGCCGACAGCGGTTCGAACAACGGGTTGAGGTCGTCGGCACCACGCTGAACGTCGGGTTGAATGCTGTACTCGAGGTGGACGCCGCGCGATCGCATCCCCGAAGGTTATGCGATTGCCGTGTTGGCCAGGATGCGGCCGCCGCCGAACCCCGCCGAATGCGGCTCGGGCCCGCCGACGCTGACGCGCACCGCGCAGTACTTGAATTCGGGGATCTTGCCGAACGGGTCGAGCGCCGGGTTGGTCAGCTTGTTGATCGCCGCCTCGTAGTAGCAGAACGGCACGAACACCGCCCCACGCGGCGAGCTCTCGTCGGCGCGGGCATACAGCGACACCGTGCCACGACGTGACGCGATCGTCACGATGGCGCCGGGCCTGGCGCCCAGCGCCGCCAGGTCGAGCGGGTGCAGCATCGCCACCGGATCGGGCTCGATCGCGTCGAGCACACCGGCGCGCCGCGTCATGCTGCCGGTATGCCAGTGCTCGAGCTGGCGCCCGGTGATCAGCACCATCGGGTAGTCGGCGTCGGGGCGCTCGTTGGCCGGGATCAGGTCGGCCGGCACGAAGCGCGCCTTGCCGCTGACGGTCGGAAAGTGGTCGTTGAACACCACCGATTGTCCGGGGTCTCCCTCGTGCGGGCAGGGGTAGGTCACGCTGTGGTCGCGTTGCAGTCGATCCCAGGTGATGCCGCCGATGCTGGGCATCGTGTGGCGCATCTCGTCGAACACCGCCGCCGCCGCGGCCTCGCCGTCGCCGTAGTGCGGCCACTGCAGCCCGAGCTGGTGCGCCATCTGCCGGATGATCTGCAGGTCCTGGCGCGCGTCGCCCGGCGGCGTGAGCGCCTGGCGACCGATCTGCACCATGCGGTCGGTGTTGGTGAAGCTGCCGTACTTCTCGGGGAAGGCCGAGGCCGGCAGGATCACGTCGGCCAGATAAGCCGTCTCGGTGAGGAAGATGTCCTGCACGACCAGCATCTCCAGCCGCGCCAGCGCATCGCGCGCATGGTCGGCGTCGGGGTCGCTCATCGCCGGGTTCTCGCCCATGATGTACATGCCCTTGACCTGGCCGGCGTCGATGGCCTTGATGACCTCCACCACCGTCAGCCCGGGCTTGTCGTCGAGCGACTCCGGCGCCACGCCCCAGGCGGCGGCAAAACGCGAGCGCGCCTGCGGGTTGTCGACGCGCTGGTAGTCGGGGTACATCATCGGAATCAGGCCCGCATCCGACGCGCCCTGCACGTTGTTCTGCCCGCGCAGCGGGTGCAGCCCGGTGCCCGGGCGCCCGATCTGGCCGGTCATCAGCGACAGCGCGATCAGGCAGCGCGCATTGTCGGTGCCGTGCACATGCTGGCTGATGCCCATGCCCCACAGGATCATCGACGCGCGGCTGGTGGCGTACAGCCGCGCGACCTCGCGGATCGTCGCGGCCGGGATGCCGCAGATCGGCGCCATCGCCTCGGGGCTGTAGCCGCGCACGTTCTGCGCCAGCGCCTCATAACCCAGCGTGCGCTCGGCGATGAAACCGGCGTCGACGAGCCCTTCTTCGACGATGACGTGCATCATCGCGTTCAGCAGCGCGACATCGGTATCGGGCTTGAACTGCAGGAAACGGTGCGCCAGGCGCGCGAGTTCGCTGCCTCGCGGATCCATCACGATCAGCTTGGTGCCGTTCGCGATGGCGTTCTTCATCCAGGTGGCCGCCACCGGATGATTGACCGTCGGATTGGCGCCGATCAGGATCACCACGTCGGCCTTGGTGACGTCCATCACCGGGTTGCTGACGGCACCCGAGCCGATGCCCTCCAGCAAGGCCGCCACGCTCGACGCGTGGCACAGCCGCGTGCAATGGTCGACGTTGTTGCTGCCGAAGCCGGTGCGCACCAGCTTCTGGAACAGGTAGGCCTCTTCGTTGCTGCCCTTGGCCGAACCGAAGCCGGCCAGCGCCTGGCGGCCATGGTCGTCGCGGATGCGGCGCAGCGTGCCGCCGGCCAGCGCCAGCGCCTCGTCCCAGCTGGCCTCGCCGGAACACCGTCATCACGTCGTCGGGATCCATCGTGAAGTCGCCGCGCTTGGGCGCATCGGCACGCCGGATCAGCGGCGTCGTCAGGCGTTGCGGATGGTGCGCGTAGTCGAAGCCGTAGCGCCCCTTGACGCACAGCCGGCCGTGGTTGGCCGGGCCGTCGCGGCCCTGCACGACCAGGATCTGGTTGTCCTTGACGTGGTAGGTGAGCTGGCAGCCGACGCCGCAGAACGGGCACACCGATTCGACCTGCGCGTCGGCCACCGACAGCTGCGCATCGCGCGCCGGCGCCAGCGCGCCGGTGGGACAGGCCTGCACGCATTCGCCGCAGGCGACGCAGGTCGACGCCCCCATCGGGTCGTTCATGTCGAACACGATCTGCGCCTGCTCGCCGCGGAATGCCAGGCCGATCACGTCGTTCACCTGCTCGTCGCGGCAGGCGCGCAGGCAGCGCGTGCACTGGATGCAGGCATCGAGGTTGACCTCGATGGCCGGGTGGCTGGCGTCGCGCGCGACCTGCTGGCGTGGTGCGAAGCGCGGCTTGCCGACGCCCAGGCGCTGCGACCAGAAGTCGACTTCGTTGCGCCGCGTGTACTTGGTTTCGGGCAGATCGGACTGCAGCAGTTCGAGCACCATCTGCTGCGCCTTGAGGGCCCGCTCGCTGGTGGTCTTGACCTCCATGCCGGCGCCCGGAGCGCGACAGCACGACGGCGCCAGCACCCGTTCACCCGCGATCTCGACCATGCACGAGCGGCAGTTGCCCACCGGATCGAGACCGTCCTTGTGGCACAGGTGCGGGATGCGGATGCGTTCGCGCTTGGCCACGTCGAGGATCGTCTCGCCGGTGTGCGCCCGCACCTCGCGGCCGTCGAGCGTGAAGGTCACCGCGGTGCCAGGCAGGCTCGCGCGTTCGGCTCGGGTGATCGCATTCATTCGGTTGCGCCCTTGAGTTCATGCCCGAAGTACTTGACGACGCAGTCCACCGGATTGGGCGCCGCCTGGCCCAGGCCGCAGATCGATGCGTCGCGCATCACCTGCGACAACTCGGCGAGCAGCGCCACATCCCACTGCGGCTGTTCGATCAGCGCCAGCGCCTTCGCGGTGCCGGCGCGGCACGGCGTGCACTGGCCGCAGGATTCGTCCTTGAAGAAGCGCATCGTGTTGCGCGCCGCCGCCACCGCGGTGTCGCGATCGGACAGCACCACCACCGCCGCCGAGCCGATGAAGCAGCCGTGCGGCTGCAGGGTGTCGAAATCGAGCGGCACGTCGGCCAGCGCCGCCGGCAGGATGCCGCCCGAGGCGCCACCCGGCAGGTAGCCGTACAGCGTGTGGCCCTCGGCCATGCCGCCGCAGTATTCGTCGACCAGTTCGCGCAGCGTGATGCCCGCCGGCGCGAGCTTGACGCCGGGCTGTCGCACGCGCCCCGAGACCGAGAAACTGCGCAGCCCCTTGCGGCCGCGGCGACCCTGCGCGGCGAACCAGCCGGCGCCTTTTTCGAGCAGCTCGCGCACCCAGTAGAGCGTCTCGAAGTTGTGCTCCAGCGTCGGCCGGCCGAACAGGCCGACCTGGGCCACATACGGCGGGCGCAGGCGCGGCAGCCCGCGTTTGCCCTCGATCGATTCGATCATCGCCGACTCTTCGCCGCAGATGTAGGCGCCGGCGCCGCGGCGCAGTTCGATCGTCGGCAGCGCTCCGGCAGGCGGCGCCGCCTGCAGCTTGGCGAGCTCGGCCTCGAGCAGCGCGCGGCAGCCGTGGTACTCGTCGCGCAGGTAGATGTAGATCGCCTCGACGCCCACCGCCCACGCCGCGATCAGCATGCCTTCGATGAAGCGGTGCGGGTCGCGTTCGAGGTAGTAACGGTCCTTGAAGGTCCCCGGTTCGCCTTCGTCGATGTTCACCGCCAGCAGCCGCGGCGCGGCTTCAGCGCGCACGATGCGCCACTTGCGCCCGGCCGGGAACCCCGCGCCGCCCAGGCCACGCAGCCCCGAGTCTTCGAGCGTCTTGATCACGCCTTCGACATCGCGGCGACCGGCGATGCAATCGCGCAGCAACTCATAGCCGCCTTGCGCGGTGTACGCGGCCAGGTCGATGCCGGGCTCGTCGTCGGCCCGGGTCACGCGTGCCAGCACGCGCTCGCCCACCGTGTCGGGCGTGGCGTGGCCCACCGCGTGCTGGTGCACCACCGCCACCGGCGCCTGCTCGCAGCGACCGACGCACGGCGCCGCGAGCACCCGCACCCCGGGACCCAGCAGCGCCGGCAGCCGCGCCAGCAGGTCCTGCGCGCCGGCCATTTCGCAGCTCAGTCCGTCGCACACCCGCACCGTGAGCGCCGGCGCCGCCGGTACCTGACCGTCGGGCCCTTCCCTCACCACGTCGAAGTGGTGATAGAAGCTCGCGACCTCGAACACCTCGGTCTGCGCCAGTCGGAGTTCCTTGGCCAGCGCCGCCAGGTGTGGCGTGCCCAGCTGTCCGAAACGGTCGTTGATGCGGTGCAGGTATTCGATCAGGTGGTCGCGCCGCGGCGGCTGGCCGCCGAGCAGCTGCTGCACGTCGGCCAGCGCGGCCGGATCGACGCCCCGGCCCTTGGGTGCCTGGCGTTTGCGCCGGCGCTCTGGCGCGACCGACGCGATCGGAATCGTGGGGTGGTTCAACGGTGCTTGCCTCTGCTCGAATCGACTCGATGGTAACCACTATGGCACCGGGCTCGGCGGTCTGTCCAATGCCTAGGGGCAATCCCGAATCCCACCGCCTGAAGTGACACCACCAGCAGGATGCTAGGCTGCCCGCATGAGCACAGCTCCCACGCTCACCGCGGCCCACGCCGAGCGCCTCGGCGACGGCTGGCACCACAGCGCGGTGCTGGTGGTCGACGACGAGGAAGGCATGCGCAACTTCCTGGTCAAGACCCTGCTTCCGCGTTGCGGGCAGGTGCTGGCCGCCGCCAGCGCCGAGGAGGCCGACACGCTGGCCCGCCGCCATCGTTTCGACCTGGTCATTCTCGACATCACGCTGCCCGGCAAGAACGGCATCGTCTGGCTGCGCGAGTTGCGCGACCAGGGCTACTCGGGCGAGGTGGTCCTGATCACCGCGTTTGCCGACCTCGACACGGCCATCGAGGCGCTGCGCGCCGGCGCGTCGGATTTCATCCTCAAGCCGTTTCGCGTGTCGCAGATCCTCAATGCGGTGAAACACAGCCTCGAGCGCGCCAAACTGAAGCGCGAGAACTGGGTGCTGCGGCGCACGCTGTCGCAACGTGCGCCGAGGCAGGAGATGCTGGTCGGCGAATCGCCGGCCATGCAGGCGCTGCGCGATGCGCTGGCCCGCGCGGCGTCGGTGTCCAGCACCGTGCTGCTGTCTGGTGAATCGGGCACCGGCAAGGAACTGGCGGCACGCTCGTTGCACCGCGACAGCCCTCGCGCGCGCGCGCCGTTCGTGCCGGTGAGCTGGGCGACGATTGCGCCCGAACGCATCGAAACCGAACTGTTCGGCCATGCCAAGGGAGCCTTCAGCGGCGCGCACAAGAGCCGCGACGGGCTGTTCTACTACGCGCAGGGCGGCACGCTGTTCATCGACGAGGTGGCCGAACTGCCGGCCGCGATGCAGTCGGCGCTGCTGCGCGTGCTGGAAGACAAGCGCATTCGCCCGGTGGGCAGCGAGCAGGAGGTCAGCGTGGACGTGCGCATCGTCGCCGCCACCCACCTCGCGCTGGCCGACGAAGTCGCGGCCGGGCGGTTCCGCAAGGACCTGTACTACCGGTTGCAGGTGGTCGACATCCGTTGCGCGCCGCTGCGCGAGCACAAGTCCGACATCCCGGCGCTGGTGTCGCACTTCATGCAACTGCTGGCGCCGCGCCTGGGTGTGCAGCCGCTGGAACTGAGCGATGCCGAGATGGCCTATCTGCACCAGTACGACTGGCCGGGCAACGTGCGCGAACTGCGCAACCTGATCGAGCGCTCGCTGATCCTCGGCAGCCTGAACGTCTCGGCGCTCTACCCCGGCGACGCCCGCCGGCCCGAGCCCGAAACCGGCACGCCGACCGACCTGCATGCGCTGGAGAAACGCCACATCCTGTCGGTGCTCGACTCGGTGGGCGGCGACAAGACGCGGGCCGCGCAGCTGCTCGGCATCTCGCGCCGCACGCTCGAGCGGCGCTGCGCCGAGTGGGCGATCGGCTGAGCCAGTGGTGGCCTGGCGCAGTTTTCGCTCGCTGTCGATCCGGCACAAGCTGCTGCTGCTGGGCATCGGCCCGCTGCTGCTGGCGCTGCCGCTGCTGGCGGTGGTGCTCGTGGTGTGGGGCGACACGGCGCTCGATGCGCTGTTGATCACCAAGGTCCGCAGTGACCTGGCGGTAGCCAACGGCTACTTCGAACGCGTCGAGGCCGAAGTCGGCGCCAGCACGCTGGCCGTGGCCAGCTCGCTGGCACTGTACGACGTGGTGGCGCGCCATGACGACAGCGCGCTCAGGCAGCTGCTGGCCCGCGCCAAGCAGCAGCACGCGCTGGAGTTCCTGAACCTGAAGCCCGGTCCCCCGCCCGCGGTCGCCGAACGCAAGGCGATCAACGGCGCCGAGGGATTGGCGTCGATCGAGCTGCTCGACGCCGAGCAGCTGGCCGAGATCGCGCCCGACCTGGCCTCGCGCGTGGGCATCACGCTGGTCGACACGCGCAACGCCGCGCCGAGCGACCGCCAGCGTGAGGACCGCGCGATGGTGATGATCGCCACGGCGCCGGTGCTGTCGCCCGGCGGCCGCCTGCTCGGGCATCTGCAAGGTGGCGTGCTGCTCAACCGCAACCTGGCGTTCATCGACCACATCAATCAGATCGTCTATCCGCGCGGTGCGCTGCCCTACGGCAGCCAGGGCACCGCGACGCTGTTCCTCGACGACGTGCGCATCACCACCAACGTGCGCCTGTTCGGCGCCGACCGCAGCGAGCGCGCCATCGGCACGCGGGTGTCGCACGTCGTGCGCGAGGCCGTGCTCGGGCGCGGCGAGACGTGGCTGGATCGCGCCTTCGTGGTCAACGACTGGTACGTCTCGGCCTACCAGCCGCTGGCCGACGGTGCCGGCCGGCGCGTGGGCATGCTGTACGTCGGCTTCCTCGAGCGGCCGTTCGAGAACGTCAAGCTCGGCGTGCTGCTCGGCATGGGCGGCGTGATGCTGGCGTTGATGGCCGCGTCGCTGTGGCTGGCGCTGGTGTGGGCACGGCGCATCTTCGCGCCGCTGGATGCGATGACGCGCACGATGCACGCGGTGGAGAGCGGCGACCTCGCGGCGCGTGCCGGCGCCACCGGCGCCAGCGACGAGGTCGGGCAGCTGGCCGGCCACCTGGACCAGCTGCTCGACACCATCGACGACAAGACACGCGCGCTGCAGCGCGCCAACGACGAGCTCGACCAGAAGGTGGCCGAACGCACCCGCGAGCTGCAGTCGGCTCAGGCGCAACTCGTCAAGAGCGAGAAGCTGGCCGCGATCGGCCAGCTCACGGCCGGCATCGCCCATGAGGTGAACAACCCGATCGCGGTGATCCAGGGCAACCTCGACCTGCTGCGCGAGCTGCTCGGCAAGAAGGCCCGGCCGGTGCAGGCCGAGCTGAAGCTCATCGACGAGCAGATCGAGCGCATGCGGCTGATCGTGACGCAGTTGCTGCAGTTCGCCCGGCCGACCGAGTACGCCGGCTACGTCGAGACGGTGGACACCGCGCGCGCCATCAACGACAGCCTGGTGCTGGTGCAGCACCTGCTGTCGCGCACGCACATCCAGGTCGTGCGCGGGTTTCACGCGACGCGCAGCGCGCAGATCAATCGACAGGAGCTGCAGCAGGTGCTGATCAACCTGATCGTCAACGCGATCCAGGTCATGCCCGAGGGCGGCACGCTGACGCTGGCCACGCGCGACGGTGGCCCGGGCGAAGTGCTGGTCGACATCACCGACACCGGGCCCGGCTTCAGCGCCGAAGTGGAGCGCGAGCTGTTCCAGGCCTTCGTCACCACCAAGAAGGAAGGCACCGGCCTGGGCCTGTGGATCAGCCGCAGCCTGCTGGAGCGTTATGGCGGCGACATCCGGGCGCGCAACCGCGACGACGGCGTGTCGGGCGCGGTGCTGACGGTGCTGCTGCCGGCCGAGCCGGCGGCCACGGACGCAGCCAACCGGGCGTGAGGCGGCGGCGCTGGGCTGCTGCCGCGCCCGTATCAGCGTAAGCAGGCGGGCCCTCTGTGCGACTGACGCTCAGTTGAACCGATTTCGCAGCTGGCGCAAGCCCAGGGCATCTCGGTCGTCGTCAACCAGGAGTGCCACGATGAACACGCCACCGACCGCGCCCAATGAGACCGAACGCTTCGAGCTGCGCTTCCAGTCGCTGTTCGACGAAGGCCGCGGACTCGCCTTCGAATGCGACGCCGCCGGGCACGTGAGCGTCGACTCGTTGAGCGAGCGAGCACGCACCAACTACTTCTATGCCCGCACGGTGATCGGCCGCGAATTCGCGATGCCGCGCGTCGGATCCGGGCGCTAGAACGGAAGTCGCTGACCGCGGTGGACGACCGAGCACAACCGAAGCTTTGAACCGCTTCGCATCCAGGCGCAACTCATCGGCGTATCCGAGACCTGCACCAGGAGTCCCAGCATGAACGCCCAGCCATCCCTGTCGAAGCAAGCCGAACGCTACGAACTGCGCTTCCAGTCGCTGTTCGACGAAGGGCGGGGCCTGGCCTTCGATTGCGACGCCGGCGGCCAGGTGAACCTCGACGCGCTGAGCGAGCGCGCCCGCATCAACTACTTCTACGCCCGCACGGTGATCGGCCGCGAATTCGCGATGCCCCGGGTCGAGCCGCGGATCGTCCACTGAACACCGCGGCGCGTTCGGCGCCGCAGCACAGCAAACGGCGCCATCGGCGCCGTTTTCGTTGGCCTGCCGCCGCCGCCGCGGCGCGTCACGTATTGAGCACCGCCACCGACTTGGTGTTCAGGTAGGCCTCCAGCGCCTCGGGGCCGCCTTCGGAGCCGTAGCCCGAATCCTTGACGCCGCCGAACGGCACCTCGGCCCACGGCGTGGCGGCCTGGTTGATCCACAGCATGCCGGTCTGCAGGCCGTGCGTGAGCTCGTGCGCGGTGCGCAGCGAGGTGGTGAACGCATAGGCGGCCAGGCCCCAGGGCAGGCGGTTGGCCTCGGCGATGGCCTCGTCGATCTTGTCGAAGCCGCGTACTGAGGCCATCGGCCCGAACGGCTCCTCGGTCAGCAGCAGGCTGTCCAGTGGCGCGTCGACGATCACGGTGGGTTCGAAGAAGTTGCCGCTGCTGCCCACGCGCTGGCCGCCGGTGGCGATCGTGGCGCCGCGCGTCAGCGCGTCGTCGGTGACCTTCTGCATCGCGGCCAGACGGCGCGGATTGGCCAGCGGCCCGAGCGTGGTGCCGGCCTCCAGCCCGTGACCGATCTTGGCGCCCTTGGCCACCGCGACGAAGGCGTCGACGAAGGCCTGGCGCACCGAGTTGTGCACCAGGTAGCGGGTCGGCGAGATGCACACCTGGCCGGCATTGCGCAGCTTGGCGCCGCCGGCGACCTTGGCCGCGCGCGCGATGTCGGCATCGGCGGCCACGATCACCGGTGCATGGCCGCCGAGCTCCATCGTCACCCGCTTCATGTGCTGGCCGGCCAGCGCCGCGAGCTGCTTGCCGACCACGGTGGAGCCGGTGAAGGTGATCTTGCGGATCACCGGGTGGGCGATCAGGTGCTGCGAAATCTCGGCCGGATTGCCGTACACGAGGTTCACCGCGCCGGCCGGCACGCCGGCATCGGCAAACGCGCGGATCAGCTCGGCCGGCGACGCGGGCGTCTCTTCCGGTGCCTTGACGATGATCGAGCAGCCGGTGGCCAGCGCCGCGCAGAGTTTGCGCACCACCTGGTTGATCGGGAAGTTCCACGGCGTGAACGCCGCCACCGGGCCGACCGGCTCCTTGAACACCTGCTGCAGCACGCCAGCCTGGCGCGGCTGCAGGATGCGGCCCTGCACACGCCGGCCCTCCTCGGCGAACCACTCGATGATGTCGACGGCCATCAGGATTTCGCCCTTCGATTCGGCGATCGGCTTGCCTTGCTCCTGCGTCATCCAGCGGGCGATGCCGTCGGCGCGCTCGCGCAGCAAGCGCGCCGCCTCGCGCATCGTCTTGGCGCGCTCGAAGGCCGGCACCTTGCGCCAGGCCTCGAAGCCGGCGGCTGCCGCGGCGCAGGCGGCGTCGAGGTCGGCGCGGGTGGCCACCGCCACGGAGCCCACCTGGGTGCCGGTGGCGGGGTCGTGCACGGCCAACGTCTGGCGGTCGCCGCCGTCGCGCCACTGGCCGGCGATGAAGAGTTGCACCTGCGGGTAGGACTGGGTTTGCTGCTGCGTGGTCGACATGGTTTCTCGGACGATGTAAGGATTGAGCGCCGAGCGCTACCAACGATTCGCTGGCTGCCCGGACATCGGATTTTGCGCCCATCGTCGAGGCGACGCCCGTTCAGCTCGTCAAAGGCCGTTTGATTGAACCCCGGGCTGGGACTCGGCAACCCAGATAGCGATCCGTCTGGTCCCCAACCCTCAGGAGCCCGCCATGCACATCGCCACGATCAGCCCGCTGCCCTTCACCGGCCAAGCCGCCCGCAATGCGCTGGAGTCCGACTCGACCGGCCTGTTCGATGTCGATGCGATGACCGATCGGGCGCAGTTGCACCGCCTGTTCGAAGGCGCGGTGATCGTCTCCGAGATCGACGAGTTCGTCGACTTCGGCACCATCGGCTTCGACGACTGACCGTCCGATGACCGCCGCGACCACCGTCGCACTGCCGGGACCGACGGGCGCCACCTGGCGCCGCGGACTGAGCCGGCTGGTCCAGGCGTGGCAGGCCGACTCCGGCGCGTCGGCCGCGCGGCCCGCATGCCGGCCGAACCGGGACGCCACCTTGCCGCCGCTGGATTTCCATGCCGAAGCCTGCGCCCCCGAGGGCGCGCTTTACGTCGACGGTGTCTTGTTCGGGCGGTTCGACGCCCACTGACCGGGCGTGCGCCGGCAGGCGCGTGCGCTTCAATATCCCGCGCCCCGGCGCCGCAAGCGGCCGCCGCGCGGTCAAGGCCCCGTATGCCGATCCTCGGCGCGCAGCCGCTGCCCACCGCTGTACACCGTGGCGCGACCGTCGCGCACGAAGCCGGCGAGCAGCAGGCCCGACCGGCGTGCGCTGTCCACCGCCAGCTGAGTTGGTGCCGACATCGCGGCCAGCACCGACACGCCGGCCGACACCGTCTTCTGCACCATCTCCAGGCTGGCCCGGCTGGTGACGGCGATCAGGCCAGCGGCGCCGTCGACGCCGCTGCGCCCCAACGCGCCGATCAGTTTGTCGAGCGCGTTGTGGCGCCCGACGTCCTCGCGCACCAGACGCAGCGCCCCGTCCAGCGCGCACCAGGCGGCGGCATGCGTCGCGCCGGTGGCATGCTGCAGCAGCTGGCGCGCGGCCATCTCGCGCACCGCACGCTGCAGCGCCGACGCCGTGACGATGGTGTCGGGCAGCGCACGCGCCGGCGTGCGAAACACCTGATCCAGGCTGTCGGTGCCGCAAAGGCCGCACCCGGTGCGGCCGGTCAGATTGCGCCGCCGGGCCTTCAGGCGTGCCTCGCAACGCGCGGTGATGCGCAGGTGCAGCACAACGCCGTCGTCGCGCGCCTCGCTGTCCACGTCCAGCAGGTCGGCCGGCGCGTCGATCAGGCCCTCGCTGAGCGAGAACCCGAGCGCGAAGTCTTCCAGATCGGCCGGCGTGGCCAGCATCACGGCGTGCGAGACACCGTTGTACTCGAGCGCGACCGCCATCTCTTCGGGCACGCACTGGTGCACAGGCACCCCGTCACCGTCGCGCAGCGCACGCGCCTCAACCACCCGCGCGCCCGCGGGCAGCTGCGGTGCGTCACCGGGTTTCACCGGCCGCCCACCGCAGCGCGTATCGCCGACCTGGCGCGATCGTGCGCAGCGCGCCACCCGGTGCGGCGCTCGTGTCGGTCGTGCTCAGCTTCCTGCCAGTGGGCCATGTCGCGGACTATCCCCCAGCGGGTGCCGGATTGTCCAATCCGTGGCCCGGCCGGGTTGATCTGCATCATTCGCATCGAACGCCGCAAGCGTGCCGGAAACGGCGCTTTCCGGACAAAGCGGCCGCCGCGCGGTTGCACCGACGAGCGCGATGTGGGACCCTGTTCGATTCCCCCACGAAAGACGGATTCCATGGCAGCCGAGACCTACGACGAGCAACAAGAGCGCGAGTGGCACGAAACCGCCACCCGCATCGCCGAGAAGCAGTTGCGTTCGGCGATGGAAGTCGCCAGCCGCGTGATGGGCGGCGACCAGGCCGCGCCCAACCCCGCCGTGGTCGCGGCGCTGGTGCAGGCCATCGCGATCAACCTGTCGACGGTGCGCCGCAAGCGTTAGGAGCCCGAGGCGCTACGCGACGGTGCGCCAGCGCCCCATCGCCTCGCCCATGCGAACCGCGCCGCCCGGCGCCCACTTCACGTTGAAGTGCAGCGGCCCGGCTGGAAACAGCATCACCACGGTCGAGCCGAGCAGAAATCGACCCATCTCGTCGCCCTGCTTCAGCCGCACCGCCGGCTCGTCGTAGCGCCATTCGCGGGGGATGCCCAGCCGTGGCGGATTGACCACGCCATGCCAGACCGTGGCCATGCTGCCGACGATGGTGGCACCCACCAGCGCGAGCACGAAAGGCCCGTGCGGGGTGTCGAAGACGCACACCACCCGCTCGTTGCGCGCGAACAGGCCGGGCACGGTGCGTGCGGTCATCGGGTTCACCGAGAACAGGTCGCCTGGCACGTGGATCATGCGCACCAGGCGCCCGTCGCACGGCATGTGGATGCGGTGGTAGTCCTTGGGGCTCAGATACAGCGTGGCGAAATGGCCGTTCTCGAACATCGCCGCCAGCGCCGCGTCGCCGCCGACCAGCGCACGGGTCGAATAGGCATGTCCCTTGGCCTGCAGGATGCGCTCGTGGTCGATCGCGCCGAACTGGCTGATCGCACCGTCCACCGGGCAGATCAGGTCGGCGGCGGCCAGCGGCCGCGCGCCGGGCTTCAGCGCGCGCGTGAAGAAGGCGTTGAAGGTCGCGTAGCGAGCCGGGTCGGGCTCGGCCGCCTCGTCCATGTCGACGCCGTAGCGGCGCACGAACCAGCGGATCACCGCGGTGGTGGCCGCCCCGCCTTCGCACGACGCCGCACGCCCGAGTGCGCGGGTGATCAGCTGCTTGGGCAGCAGGTATTGCGGCAGGACGGCGAGTCGGTCGGACAAGACGATGGCCCCTCAAAGCGCGTCGGAAGACGGCCGGCAGTGTATCGGGCCGGCCTCGAGCGATCGGGCTACGGCAGCGTCTTCGCACTCGGCGCCCGCCACAGCCCGGCCTGCTGCAGCAGGCCCAGCACGCGCGCCAGCACGTCGCGGCGGTAGGCGGCCAGGTCGCGGCCCGCGTAGTCGTAGAAGCCCGACGCCGTCTTCAAGCCGAGATGACCCTGCTCCACCATGCGGTCGACGATCGGCGGCGCGGTGTAGCGGCCCGGGTCGATCGACGCGCTCATCTCGCGGCTGGCGTGGTGCAGGATGTCGACGCCGCCGAAGTCGATGAACTCCACGACGCCGATCGCCGCGAAACGCAACCCCATGCCGTAGCGCGTGGCCTTGTCGATCTCTTCGGCCGTGGCCACGCCCTCCTCGACCATGCGCGCGGCCTCGTTCATCACCAGCGCCTGCAGCCGCGGCACGATGTAGCCGGGCGCCGGGCCGCACACCACCGGCAGCTTGCCGATGCCCTCCATCCACGCCTTGGTGCGCGCCACGACGCCGGCGTCGGTGCCCGGGTGGGTGCTCAGCTCGACCACCGGGATGATGTAGGCCGGGTTCAGCCAGTGCATATTGAGGAACCGCTCGGGCCGGCGCACCAGCGCGGCCAGCTGCGTCACCAGCATCGAGCTGGTGGTCGACGTGAGGATCGCATCGTCGCGGCAGTGCCGGTTGAGCTGCTCGATCGCCTCGCGCTTGGCCTGCAGGGTTTCGGGCACGCCCTCGAACACCAGCTCGGCCGACGGCCAGTGCCTGCGGCGCCGTGCTCGGCATCGACCAGTGTGACGCGATCGCACAGCGCGTCGATCCATTCGGCCGGCAGCACACCCAGCTGCGCCAGCCCCGACGCGTTGCCGCGGATCTCGGATCGCGCCTCGTCGCGCCAGTTGCGCCCAGGCCTCGGGCGTGCGCGGGCGCAGGTCGATCAGCGCAATGCGATGCCCGGCGTAGGCGAAGGCGGTGGCGATGCCGCGGCCCATGCGGCCGGCGCCGACGGCCGCCAGGCGTGCCGCGCTCAGCGGCCCATCGTGCAACACCTGCTGCAGCTCGCCCTTGCTCAGGCCGGCCAGCCCGAGCGCCTCCAGCGTGCGCGGGCCGTGCCGCAGGTCGCGACCGAGAAACCCGCCCGACGACGGCCAGCAGGCCTTGCGCGACCGGCGCGTCCACGCCGGCCCAGCGCGCCACCGACGCCGAGGAACGCGAGGCCGAGCTCGGTGTCTTCGGTGATGTAGCGGTGCGTGTGCAGGTCGATGTGCTCGCGCCAGTCGCCCGACTTCTGCAGCTTCTTGTGCGCGTCGCCGTACATCCAGCGGTCGTTGTTGTAGTGGTCGGCCAGCGGATAGTGCGGCGCGCCGTAGCCCAGCGCCTCGCGCACCGCGATGCGCTCCAGGTCGAGCCGGTCGGTCACGGCGCGCACGCTCGGCTGCGTGCCCTCGGTGTGGATGTCCCAGCGTGTCGAAGTGCTGCAGCGGCGCCGCGTTCATCACCATCAGCGGCGGATGGATGATCGGCCCGGCGTTCATCAGCGCGCCCGACAGGATGTCGCCGCAGCCGTGCACCGCCGGATAGGCCTGCGCGGATGACGCCGACCGCCTCGTCGGCGCGCCGCGCCGGGTAGACGCCGGTGGGCAGGTGGATCGCGCGGACGGTGACGTTCACCTCGCGCACGCCGTGCTTGCGCGCCAGATAGGGCAGCGTGCCGGTCTCGGCCCACAGCACGTCGGCGTGTCGGCCGGCCGAGCGCACGAGGTCGGCCATCATGTAGCCGCCGAACGTGCCCGGCGGCAGGAACACCACCTGGCCGTCGCGCAGGTGCGGCGCGATCGCCCGCGCGATGTCGGCCTGGGCCGTGGCCGGCGACGGAATCACGATCAGCCGCGCCTCGTGCACCGCGACGCCGATGTCGGCCGTGGCGCGCGCGATGCGCACCTCGCGCATCCCGCCAGCGTCCTTCAGCGTGATGCAGCCGCTGTCGATCACCGGCTGCAGCGCCGCCGCGTCGCGCCGCCACAGCGAAACCTCGTGTCCGGCCTCGGACAGGTCTGCCGCCGCGGCATAACAGCCGTTTCCGCCGCCCAGCACCGCGATCTTCATCGGCCGCCCATCCTGTCTGTGGTGTGTCGGCAGTGCCTGTACGCTGCGACCGGCCGATCGTAGCGCCGATGCGCCCGCCGATGCCCGCGCCGGGCAGGCCGGCGCAGCGGCACTGGCCGCCGCGGTGGGGCCGCTGAAGTCTTGGCACACACAGATACACCGTGGCGCGTATCGCGCGCGACGAGCGGTTCGAGCGCGTCGTTCAGTCGCCCCGGCGTTCGTGACAACGATCACGGCCCGCACCCCCTGTTCGCGGGGATCCGTGCCAAGCGTCACCAATAGGCCGGTCCGGGCGCGACAAATGCGCGTGAACTCCGCCTCGGTCCGCGAGATACAAATGCGTGTGCGGGTAAACAAACTGAAATGATTTCCCCCGTCGACGAGCACAACCGGTGCATCGACACGCGAACCGCCGCAGACGCGCGACGCGAACTCGGAAAGGGAAATGATGAACTCGCTGCTCACGCCTTTTATCGTGCTGATCGAACGACGACGCCTCGGCCGGCGGCTGCTGGCTGCGCTCACCGCGCTGGCCGTGCTCGCCACCGGACCGATACCGGCCAGCGCGCAGGCGCGTCAGCCAGGCTACGACCGCGTCCACAAGGTTGCACGCGATCTGGATGAGGAAGCGACTCGAATCGGGATGCCGAAGGCGAAATGGGCGCGCGACGTGAACGGCGTACGCCACGTTCAGGCCATCGTCGTCAGCAACGGCATCGACCCTGCAGATGACCGATCTGCGCAACTTCGTGCTGCGCAGCGGCGGCTCCGTGCACGCCATCCATCCTGCCGTGCATGCGATGACGGTGCAGCTCAAGGCCAATCAGGTACAGGCGCTGGCACAGCGCAGCGATGTGGTCAGCATCTCGCCGAACCGCGTCGTCCGGCGCACGGCCAGCACGCTCGAATCGATCACCGGCGCACTGTCGAGCAACGTGCGCAGCGGCAGCACCAAGACCAGCTACACCGGGCTCGACGGCACGGGCATCGGCATCGCCGTGCTCGATTCGGGCGTCATGAAGGCGCACGACACGTTCCTGAACGGCAGCGGATCCACGCGGGTCATGAAGAACGTCAACATGCTCAACGCCACGCTTGCCAGCTGGACCGAGGGTGTCGACACGACCTCGTCGCTCAAACCCGGCAGCAGCACGCTGAGCAACTACGAGAACGCGATCAACGCCGGCTCGGCGACGATCCAGGATCCGTACGGCCACGGCACCCACGTTGCGTCGGTCGCCGCCGGCCGCGCCAAGTACTACGCCGCGGGCACGCCCGACACCACCGGCATCGCGCCGAATGCCGACATCTACGACGTCCGGGTGCTCGACGACTATGGCATCGGCACGATGAGCGATGCGCTCGAAGGCATCCAGTGGGTCATCTACCACGCCAAGGAACACAACATCCGCGTGCTCAACGTCAGCCTGGCGGCCGCCTCGACGGAATCCTGGCAGACCGACCCGCTGTGTGCGGCGGTGCGCAGCGCCGCCGCGGCCGGCATCACGGTGGTGGTGGCGGCCGGCAACTTCGGCCAGTCGATCTTCGGCCAGGAGGTCTACGGTGCGATCAGCGCGCCGGGCAACGATCCCTCCGGTGATCACCGTCGGTTCCGTCAACTACAAGAACACCATCGCGCGCAGCGACGATGTCGTCAACAATTTCAGCTCGCGCGGTCCCGACCCGCGGCTCGTACGTCGACAGCAATCGGCGTGCGCGTGGTCGACAACCTGCTCAAGCCCGACCTCGTCGCGCCGGGCAACAAGATCGTCAGCGCCGCGGCCACCCAGGCCAATAGCAGCGCTCCGACCTGGAACTTCCTGGCCAGCGTGTACTACTACAGCCTGGTCACGCCGCTGGGCATCACGCAGCTCTACCCCGAAACGCAGATGATCCTGAGCGGCACGTCGATCGCCGCGCCGGCGGTGGCGGGTACCGCGGCGCTGATGCTGCAGGCCAACCCGGGGCTGACGCCGCCGCTGATCAAAGCCATCCTGCAATACAGCGCGCAGCCGCTGCCGAACTACAGCCTGCTGCAGCAGGGCGCAGGCTTGCTCAACGTCGATGGCGCGGTCGCCGCTGTCGAAGGTGCTGCGCACGGACCTGGCCTCGGCGGTCAGCGCCGGCACGATCAGCGCCGGCGCGACGATGCTGGCCTCGGGCAAGTCAATGCCGGCCCAGTCGTCGACCATCAACGGCTCGAGCTTCAACTGGTCGCGCATCGTATTCGTCGGCGGCAGCCGGGTGGTCAGCGCCTCGGCGCTGTTCACCAAGTACCAGCCGATCTACGACCCGCGGCTCAGCTGGGCCGGCAATGTCGTTCGCAAGCGCGACGTCGTGTATTGGTCGGGCAAAGGTATCGCATCGAACACGTTCCCGCGCTACTTCACCGACACGGCGGCGACGAACCAGACGCTGGTGACTGCGGGCGTGATGCGCGGCGATTCACTCGCCGGCACCAGTTCACTGATCGGCAAGACCGGTGCCTTCATTCCGACCGCGACGCTGTCGAGCTGGCTCGTCAGCGGCAGCGGCCTGGTGCTCAGCGAAGGGCTCGTGCTGAGCGAAGGGCTGGTGCTCAGCGAGGGCCTCGTGCTCAGCGAAGGACTCGTGCTGAGCGAAGGGCTGGTGCTCAGCGAGGGCCTGGTGCTCAGCGAAGGGTTGGTGCTCAGCGAGGGACTGGTGCTCAGCGAAGGACAGCCGGCCTCCTCTGGCTTCGTGGCCTCCAAGACCATGACGAACATGATGAGCAGGACAGCCGACTCGGGCACCACGGACACGGGCATTCAGTACGACACGAGCGGTACCGTCATCGGCGAGTAGCAGGCACCGACCGGCCCGCGTCAGCACAACCAGAAGCCAACCGCAATCGGAGCCCCACGCCATGAACGCTTCATTGCGCGATCCCGTTGCCAGGCACGCCAAACCGTGGTGGTCAGCGCTGCACGCTGCGCTGATGCCCGACTACAACCGCAAGGCTGCCGGCTATTGGTGGACGGTGGTCACGGTCGGGTGGGTGGCGGTGTTGTTCGCGGCCGCCCAGCTCACGACCCAGCCGCCCGGCATCCAGCTGCAGATCCTGATCGGCTGCGTGGTGGCGATGATGGCGGGCATGTATCCGGTGCGCATCCCCGGGTCGAAGAACTCGTTCGCCGCCGGCGAAATCTTCATCTTCCTGCTGTTGCTGATGCACGGACCGACCGCCGCAGTGCTCGCCGCCGGCGGCGAAGCCTTCGTCGGCTCGATGCGCAGCTCCAAGCGCTGGACCAGCCGGCTGGTCAGCCCGGCATCGGCCGCCGTGGCGATGACCATCGCCGGCTGGACCTTGCAGGCCACCACGGCCGCGCTGACATCGCTGGGCGTGCTCAGCGAAGCGCCGTTGCTGCTGGCCGCGATGGTCTTCGCGATGGGCTACTTCCTGCTCAACACCGCGCTGATCACGGTCATCCCACACCTCAAGCGCAACGAGACGATGCCTCTGAGCAGCCTGTTGAGCAACTTCGGCTGGGTCGGCATCACCTACGCCGCGAGCTCGCTGATCGCCGGCTTGCTGTACCTGACCTTTCGCAGCGTCGGTCTGGGCGTGCTGGTGGCCGGGGTGCCGATCATCGTCATGCTGCTGAGCATGCTGCACATCTACTTCCGCAAGCGCGAACTCGACGACGCGACCAATCAGGTCCGCGTCGAAGCCGCCGAGCGCGAGGCCGCGCAGTCGGCGCGCCACGTGCGTGAGCTGCAGGCCAGCGAGCAGCGCTTTCACAGCGCGTTTTTCAACGCCTCGATTGGCATGGCGCTGCTGTCGACCGGCGGCCGCGTGCTGCAGGTCAACCCGGCGCTGTGTGCACTCGTCGGCCAGAGCGAGTCGGCCATCGCCGACCGCCAGTTCGCCGACCTGGTGCATCCCGACGACGCTGCCACGCTGGCCCGGCGCCTCGCGCCGTCGGAACCGGGCGACGCCGATCGGTCGGTCGAAGTGCGCTGTGCGCATCCGGCCGGGCACGAGGTCTGGATGTCGATCCACACCGGCGTGTTCGCCGAAGGCAACGACAGCGAACCGTGCCTGATCCTGCAGGCGCAGGACGTCACCGCGCGCCACCAGGCCGAAACGCAGCTGCAGCACATCGCCTACCACGACAGCCTGACCGGGCTGATGAACCGCGCGCGTTTCGGCCAGTGCCTGGCGCGGGCGATCGCGCGCTGCCGCGCCGACCGCTCGCGCAACTTCGCCGTGATGTACCTGGACTTCGACCGCTTCAAGCTCATCAACGACACGCTCGGCCACAGCGTCGGCGACCAGTTCCTGATCGCGGCCACGCGGCGCATCCTGCAGCACGTGCGCCCCGGCGACGTGGTGGGCCGCCTCGGTGGCGACGAATTCGCGATCCTGATCGAGGACATCGACGGCGAGGCGATGGCGATGGCGATGGCCGAGCGGCTGCAGGCCGCGCTGTGCGAAGCCCTACGAGGTGGACGGTGGCGTGGTCAACAGCAGTGCCAGCATCGGCATCACGCTCAGCGACGTCGGCTACCAGGCGCCGGACGAGGTGCTGCGCGACGCCGACATCGCGATGTACCGGGCCAAGTCGGGCGGTCGGGCACAGCACGCGATGTTCGACACGGCGCTGCGCGCGCAGGTGTCCGATCAGGTGCAGCTGGAAGTGGATCTGCGCCACGCGATCGAGCGCGACGAGTTGTCGCTCGCCTACCAGCCGATCTACGACCTGGGCACCGGCCACCTGGTGGCATTCGAGGCGCTCGCGCGCTGGAATCACCCGCAACGCGGCGTCGTGGCGCCCGGCACGTTCATCCCGATCGCCGAGGAGTGCGGACTGATCGGCGCACTGACCGAGCGCATCCTGTCGCACGCCTGCCGCCAGCTCAAGGCCTGGCAGTCGCTCGGCGGCGGCAACAAACGGCTGCGGATGCAGATCAACCTGTCGGGCATCGACCTGAACCAGGGCTCGCTCGCGATGCAGGTCGCCACCACGCTGCTGATGAACGGCCTGGAAGCCTCGAACCTGACGCTGGAGATCACCGAAAGCAAGCTGATGACCGGCCTGGGCACCGCGCTCGACACGATGACCCGGCTGCGCGATATCGGCGTGGGCATCAGCGTCGACGATTTCGGCACCGGCTACTCGTCGCTGTCGTACCTGTCGACGCTGCCGATCTCGAGCCTGAAGGTCGACCGCTCGTTCGTCAGCCAGATGGGGAACTCGGCCCAGGACACCGAGATCGTCAGGGCCATCGTCACGCTCGGCCATGCGCTGGGCAAGACGGTGATCGCCGAAGGCATCGAAACGCCCGCCCAGCTGTCGCAGCTGCGTGCGCTCGGCTGCCAGTTCGGCCAGGGCTACCTGCTGGCGCCGCCGCTGGCGGCTGAACTGGCGCAGGGATTGCTCGACATGCCATCGGCCAGGCGCGCACCGCGCACACTGCCGCCGGTGGTGCTCGAGTCGAACGTCGCCACCCTCCATTGACGCGCCGGCCGCGCCGCGGTGCGCGCACGGCCGAAGTGCCGGTGCCGGGCCGCTGCGGCAACGAACCCGGTGCGCCAGCGAGCCGGGCCGAGGCTTCGCTCAGGTGCTCTTCGACACCGTGATGGTCGGGAACTTGGCGCTGAAATCCTTGGCCTTCTGCGCGATCGACAGCGCGATGCGCCGCGCCACGGCCTTGTAGATCTGGGCGATCTCGCCGTCGGGCTCGGCCACCACCGTCGGGCGGCCCGAATCGGTCTGCTCGCGGATCGACAGGTTCAGCGGCAGCGCGCCGAGGTAAGCCACCTTGTACTGCTCGGCCATGCGCTTGCCGCCGTCGGCGCCGAAGATGTGCTCGGTGTGGCCGCAGTTGGGGCACACGTAGACGCTCATGTTCTCGACGATGCCGACGATCGGCACGCTGACCTTCTCGAACATCGTCAGGCCCTTGCGGGCGTCGAGCAGCGCAATGTCCTGCGGCGTCGTGACGATCACCGCGCCGGTGAGCGGCACGCGCTGGCTCAGCGTGAGCGCGATGTCGCCGGTGCCCGGCGGCATGTCGACCAGCAGGTAGTCGAGCTCGCCCCAGTTGGTCTGGCGCAGCAGCTGGTCGAGCGCCTGCGTGGCCATCGGGCCGCGCCAGATCATCGCCTGGTCGGGCTCGACCAGGAAGCCGATCGACATCACCTGCACGCCGTAGTTCTCCAGCGGGTCCATCGTCTTGCCGTCGTCGCTCTCGGGCCGCCCCGACAGGCCCATCATCATCGGCTGGCTGGGGCCGTAGATGTCCGCGTCGAGGATGCCCACGCGCGCGCCCTCGGCGGCCAGCGCCAGCGCCAGATTCACCGTGGTCGTGCTCTTGCCGACGCCGCCCTTGCCCGAGGCGATCGCGACGATGTTCTTCACCTTGGGCAGCAGCTGCACGCCGCGCTGCACCGCGTGCGCGACGATCCTGCTCGCCAGATTGACACTGACGTTGCCGATGCCCGGCACCTTGCGCGCCGCCTCGACCAGCGCGCGGCGCAGGCCGGCGATCTGGCTGGCGGCCGGATAGCCGAGCTCGACGTCGAAGGCGATGTCGCTGCCGTCGATGCGCAGGTTCTTCACCTGCTTGGTCGAGACGAAGTCCTTGCCGGTGTTGGGGTCGACGACGGACTGGATGGCTTCGAGAACGGCGGATTCGGTCAGATGGGTCATGTCGGGTGCGGCGCTCCAGCAGGCCCGGCAGTCTAGCGGAGCGCCGGTACCCATCCGGCCGGCCACGGCATCGAACGCGGCGCGGCTACTTGTGCAGCACCTCGACCGACTTGACCACGCCGCCGGCCAGCGGCCGCAGGCCGGCGGCGGTCAACCGTTGCCCGGCCTCGGCCTGGCCGCGCAGCTGCGCCTCGAAGAACAGCAGCGTGGCGGCACGCGACACGGGCTGCACGTCGGCGCGCGCGCGCGACGGCAGGCCCGCGCGGCTGGAACCGGCGGCGTCGGAGAACGCCGCGTGGTCGGCGTTGGCCAGCCACACGAGCACCTTCTGGCCGGGTGGCACCAGATCGAAGTAGCGGCGCCGGTTTTCCGGCGTCGTGCCCTGCTGGGTGTCGCGCGAACCGCTGATGGCCAGCACCGGCCGGTCGATGGTGGCGTAACTCTGCTCGAGAAAGAAGGGCTCGCCCGGCCCCTGCGGCGACAGCGCCACGCAGGCCTTGACGCGACGATCGCTCAAGTCCGGCCCCAGCCCGCTGCCCGGCGCCACCGCCGGCTCCAGCCAGTCGAGCGCCGGGCGTGCACCGCAGACCACGAGCGCGGTGAAGGCGCCGAAGGAATGCCCCATCAGCCCCACGCGCGACAGGTCGAGCCGGCCCTTCAGCTGCGGATGGTCGAGGTTCCAGCGTTCGGCCTGATCGATCGCGAATGACACGTCCTTCGGCCGGCCCAGCACCTCGCCGGCGTCGCGCGTCATGGCCTTCAGGTTGGCGCCGAAACGCAGACCCTTGCGCAGCACCTCGGCGTTGCTGGCCGGATGTTCGAGCGCCAGCACCACGTAGCCGTGGCTGGCGAGGTGATGCGCCTGCGCGTAGTTGGCGTCCCAGCTGCCGCCGGCGCCGTGCGACACGACGACCAGCGGAAACGGGCCGGTCCAATTCGGCAAGTGCACCTTGATCGGTACGCGACGCCCGCCGCGCGAGGCGTCCCTCAGATCAGCAAATTCGAGCGTGCGCGTCGCCAACGGTCCGTCGGCCTCGGGATGCAACGGCACCTGGGCACCTGCCGCACCAGCCCACGCGAGCAGTGCGGCGCACGCCAGCGCGGGCAGCGGCGGCCCACCTCGGCGCCGCGGCCGGGCGAGCCCGATCGACGGCTCAACCGCGCATGAAGGCATTCAGTTCACCCGTGACCAGCGTGGTGTCGAGATAACCGAAGGTGCCCTGCGACCGGACCTCGCGCGCCGCGGCGATGAGCCCGGACATCGCCGCGCGGTACAGCGACGTCGCCAGACTGATCCGCCGCACGCCGGCCGATTGCAGCTCGGCCACGGTGAACGACTTGCCGCGCATGCCGGCCATGAAGTTGACCGGCTTCGTCACCGCGGCGCAGACCGCGCGCACCGCCTCCAGGCTCGGCAGGCCCGGCGCCATCAGCACGTCGGCGCCGGCCCGCTCGAAGGCCTGCAGCCGCGTGATCGTGTCGTCGAGATCGGGCGTGCCGCGCAGGAAGTTCTCGCTGCGCGCGGTCAGCGTGAATGCGAACGGCAGTTTTCGTGCCGCCTCGACCGCGGCGTGCACCCGCTCGATCGCCAGCGACAGGTCGAACAGCGGTTTAGCCGGCACGCCGGTGGCATCCTCGATCGATCCGCCGACCAGACCGACCTCGGCGGCGAGTCGGATCGTCTCGGCCACGGCCTCGGGCTCATCGGCAAAGCCCTTCTCCAGATCGGCCGAGACCGGCAGATCACAGGCCTCGACGATGGCGCGCGCATGCGCCAGCGCCTCGTCTCGCGTCACGGCGCCGTCGCGCCGGCCGAGCACGCCGGCACATGCGCCGCTCGACGTGGCGAGCGCTTCGAAGCCCAGGCCGGCCAGCACACGCGCGGAGCCGGCATCCCAGGCGTTCGCGATGACGAATCCGCCGGCGCGGGCGTGCAGCGCTGCGAACTGCTGCGCCTTGTGGTGGCGGTGGTCCATGGTCTGGCCTCCTTCGATCCTCGGTCGCGACGATGCTACTCGCGCCGCAGCCTCAGGCCGAGGGCTGGCGGCGCCGACTTCCGCGCGGTCCGCGCCGGCCGCCGGCCCCAGGTATGCCACCCTGACAGCGTCGCGCTGCCGACGGCGCATCCAGCCACCACCGGCCACGGACCCGCCTGCATCGCGGCCAAGAGCGGCAGCCGCAGTCCGACGGTGAGGGTAAGAAGGGTGAGGATCATGCCGGCCAGCACCGCCACCTCCGCACGGCTTGCCGCCTTTCGGCTGGGTCGCCGAAAAGAACCGCCGGGTAAACCATGAGCCGCGGAGGAATGCTCAGCCGGTGGCGCGCGCCCCCGGAACGCGGGGAGTGCCGGACCACACGCTGCGGACGCGGTTGCTTACAGTGCGGGAACGCGCTCGGCCGTACACAAGGGTACCTGGCGCGCACCGATCCACCACCAGAGACGACATGCTTGTTTCCAGGCTTCTCAGCCGCTGCCGATTGCTGGTGACCGCCTTCGCCGCGTGGCGACGTGGCCCCGACGCCGTCAACTGGACCCCGGCGCGCGCCCCGCTGGGCGACGACGACGTGGTGTTGCAGAGCCCGACACACGAATGGCTGCGCGACATCTCGCGCGCCGTGCACCCCACGCAGCTGTGCCGCCACCATCCGCGGGTGGCCAATCGCATTGCCAAGCACTGGTCCGACCCCAGGCGCACGGAGAAGCTGCTGAGCAGCCTGATGGCCGATCGTCGCGGTTTCCGGCGCGGCTTCCCGCCGCGCATCGCCGACGAAATCGACCGCTTGTACCGCTACAACGCGGGGCGCCTGAACCCGCTGCTGCGCCCGTCTCAACCGGCGGCGCTGCACCTCGTACCCAATCCTCGACCACCGGGTTTCGTGCCGTCACGCCCGTCGGCGCACCCGAACGCCGCAGCCGAACGGCCACACCCGCGCTGAAGCCGCGCGGCCCCGGGCCTCACCACCTGGGCGGCAGCTGCGCACCGGGCAACACTTCGTAGGGCAATCCCCAGCCGTCGATGCGGCGCAGGCGATCCAGCCACGACGCGATGTGGGGGTAGCCCGCCGTGATGTCGATACCGCTCTCCTCTTTCGGATAGAAGAGATAGCCGCACATCGAGAAGTCGGCGATGGTCGGCGCGTCACCGACGATGTACGGCCGATCCGCCAGGTGGCGCTCGACGATGCCGAATGCCGCCTCGACACGCTGCCGCAGCCACGCCATCACGGCCGGATCGGGCGCCTGGGGCCCGAAGGCCTTCATGAAGCGATAGGTGGCGAAGTAGCTGGTGAACTTGTGGTTGTCGAAGAACAACCAGCGTTGCACCTGCAGCGCATCGTCTTCGCTGGCCGCGCCGAAGCGCCCGTGCTTGCGCGCCAGGTACTGCAGGATCACCCCCGACTGCGTGAGTCGCCGCGCCCCGTCGTCGAGCACCGGCACCTCGCCCATCTCGTTGGCGTCGGCCCGCCAGGCCGGATCGCGCGTGATGCCGCGCATGAAGTCGACGAACACGCTCTCCCAGGGCGCCCCCATCGCGCGCAGCGCGAACGCCACTTTGAAGCAGTTACCCGATTGGCTGAAGCAATGAAGTCGGACCATGGTGTGCGCAGCTCCGCTGATGCGTGCCGGGCGCGCCGCCGGGCAGCGCGCCGATTGTCGTGCAGCCGCGATCCGCGCGCCGGTCATCAGGGTCGGTTGAATCGCGCCTGCCCGATTCGGATGTCGACAGGCGCTAGAAGTCGTCGCGCGACAGGCCGTAGATCACGCTGTCGCGCGGCTGGCTGTCCAGATTGGGACGCACGGTGGCCCGGCGCAGCAGGCCTTCGCGTCGCAGGCCCACGCGCTCCAGCAGCGCGACCGCGCGTTCGTTATCGGCATCGGCGCTGGCCCAGATGCGGTGGATGGCGGCGCGGCCCTTGAGCCACCCGATCAGCAGCCGCGTCGCCTCGGTGGCGTAGGCGTTGCCCCAGGCCGAGCGCGCGAGGAAGACACCGAAGTCCACCGCATGGCCGCGCGGCCGGCAGGCGATGCAGCCCACCGGCTGGGCGGCGGCGGTGGTGTCGATCATCCAGTGGTACTCGCTGCCCTCGCGCCAGCGTTGCGCGCTGGCGTCGAGAAACGCCCAGGCCTCGCCCTGCGCCATCTGGGCCGGCCAATCCAGGTAGCGCATCACTTCGGGATCGTGCGCCGCATTGAACAGTGCCGCGGCATCGCGCGTCGTCGAGCGGCGCAGCGCCACGCGCGGTCCGGGCAGCCGTTCGGGCGGATGAACACCATGGGTCATCATCCGGGCATCCGGTCGCGCTGCACGATCTCGGCCCGTGACGCGATCAGGTTGGCCAGCTCGGCGGCCGGGTAGTCGACCGCCCACAGCACGAACAGCACCGGCTCGTCGTCGTCGCTCAGGTCCATCTCGATGCAGGAATAGGGCACACCGAATCGCCGCGCCCGCACGGCCCGGACGCCGGTCACGTTGCGCAGCATCACCACCTGTTCACGCAGACCGCGGTACCAGACTCGATCACTGAACACCGAGATCACCGGGTGGCGGCGCGTGAGCAGCCGACCGGAGGCGAAGAAGATTCCGCTGCCGCACGCCAGCAGCAGCAGGCCGCCGATGGCCCTCGCCCACGACGAATCCGCGAACGACATCGTCCACGCCGTCAGGCTGCCCAGCAGCAGCAGGCCCGCGACCTGGAGGATCAGCGGGCGCGTGGCGGTGTAGATGTCGTCTCGAGGGCCCTTCATGCCTGCCCGAACCGCGCGCGAGGCAGTGCCACGGCTCGTGGTGCATTGTCACCGCAGCGCGTCGTGCAACGGACGGCGCGATCGCGCGTGCAGGGTCTGCCGCCTGAACGATTTTCACGCCGACGGCGCTCCGCTGGCACGCGAAGGCGCATCGCTCAGCGCCTGGCGCGCCAGCCGATGCCCCGGGCAAACAGCAGCCAGGCGATGGCCCAGCCGGCGCCGAAGACCCACCCACCCGTCACGTCGGTCGCCCAGTGCACACCGAGCGCCATGCGGCTGACGCCCACCAGCAGCGTCAGCAGGGCCGCACTGAGCAGGATGAAGAGGCGCTCGCGCAACCGGCCCCGGCTGCTGGCAATCAGTGCACCGAGCGTCAGGAACACGATCGCCGCCATGCTGGCGTGCCCGCTCGGAAAGCTCAGCCCCGGCACCACCAGCGCAGCCGCCGCGCCGTCCGGACGCAGCCGACCGACCGCCGCCTTCATCGCGCTGACCAACAGCGAACCCGAGACCACCGAGACGGCAACCACGGTGGCGCTGCGCCACGACGCCACCAGCGCCAGGTAGCCGACCGTGGCGAGCGTGAACAGCGTCAACACCACCGTGCTGCCCAGGCCGCTCAGGTCGCGCATGATCTCGGTCAGCCACGGGTGAGCAGCGCGCAGCGCCTGCGCAGCCTGCAGCACCGCCAGGTCGAAGGCATGGGTGTCGCCTTCCAGCACTTCGCTGGCCAGGTGCGCGAAGCCCAACGTCAGCAGCACGACGGCCAGACCCATGACGAGCGGACGCGCCAGGGACCGCGTGCGAACGGCAGCCTGCATTGGGGTCGGCGAGCCCGCTTCGGTTCGAACCCGTGGCGGTGTCATCGGCGTCGTCGCACGCGCGTTATGACATGCCCGCGCCGGCAGCCCGGGCCACCCTGGCGAAAGGCCGGAGCGCTTCAGTCATCGGCCACCAGGCGCGCACCCTTGGCGGCCAGCAGTTCGCGCAGCACCGAGCGGTGGCAGCTCGCTTCGTGCTCGCAATAGCAGCCGACTGAAAAGTCGGCGCGTTGCGACAGCGCCGCCAGCAGCTCGAGCGCATGGCTGGCCTGCGGCGTCGACATTTCGGCGCGGTACTTCTTCTGGAAGGCCGCCCACTGCGCCGCTGTGGTGGCCTGTTGCGCCAGCTTCATCGTTTCCAGGCTCGGTGCGAGAGTCGGAAACCAGACGTCGTACCAGTTCTGCACCGCGTACCGGGTCTTCAGCACGCCACGAGGCGGGCGGCGCACCGTGCCGATGCGCGTGCCCTCGCCGTCGATTCTCGGGCTGCCCAGCCGGACGATGCGGATCCCCATGAGCGCCGATGCTATCGCGTCTCGCGCGGCGCCGGTACCGTCGATTCGCACGCGAGCCGGCACGAAAGCGCGGCGGCGTCAGCGCGCCGTCGCCTGGAACACCGCATCGAGCTGGCCGCGCCACTTCAGCTTGTGCGCCTCGTCGACGAAGCTGGCTTCGAAGCTGTTGCTCGCCAGCTGGTACGCCTGCCGCGCGCCCAGCGCGGGCAGCGCGGCGAAGACCTCGACGAAGTTGGCGTTGATGTAGCCGCCGAAGTACGCCGGGTCGTCGCTGTTCACCGTGGCGCACAGGCCGGCGTCGAGCAGCGCCGGCAGGTTGTGCTCGGCCATCGTGTCGAACACCCGCAGCTACACATTCGACAGCGGACACACGGTGAGCGGCACGCGCTCGCGCGCCAGCCGTTGCACCAGCGCCGGGCTCTCGAGGCAGCGCACGCCATGGTCGATGCGCTGCACCTTCAGCACGTCGAGCGCCGACTCGATGTAAGCGGGCGGCCCCTCCTCGCCGGCATGGGCCACGACGTGCAGGCCCAGCTCGCGGCAGCGTGCGAACACCCGCGCGAACTTCTCCGGCGGATGGCCGCGCTCGCTGCTGTCCAGCCCCACGCCGATGAAGTGATGCCGGTACGGCAGCGCCTGCTCCAGCGTCGCGAACGCCGCCTGCTCGCTCAGGTGGCGCAGGAAGCACAGGATCAGCGACGCGCTCAGGCCGAACTCGGCTTTGCGCGCGCCGGGTGGCGTGCTCCAGGCCGACGATCACCGTCTCGAACGGCACGCCGCGCTCGGTGTGCGTCTGCGGATCGAAGAAGACCTCGGCATGCACCACGTTGTCGGCGGCGGCGCGCTCGAAGTAGGCGAACGCCATGTCGAAGAAGTCCTGCTCCTTCAGCAGCACGCTGGCACCGGCGTAGTAGATGTCGAGAAAACTCTGCAGGTCGGTGAAGGCGTAGGCCTTGCGCAGGGCGTCGACGCTCGGGTAGGCGAGCTTCACGCCGTTGCGCTGCGCGAGCTTGAAGATCATCTCCGGCTCGAGCGAGCCTTCGATGTGGATGTGCAGCTCGGCCTTGGGCATGCGCTGGAGCAGCGTGGGCAGCGCCGAGCGCGGAATCGCGTCGAAGTTCATGGTGCGATGCTCGGACATCTTGCAGTCTCAATGCAAGAAGGCCACCCGCCGGGTGGCCTTCTCGGCGGCCGCGCAGTCAGCCGCGGGCTCCTACTTTTCGCCGGGGACCTTGCCTTCGACACCCTTCACATAGAACTTGATGCCGCCGAGCCATTCGTCGTCGGCCACCTTGTCCTTCGGCAGCTGTTCCTTGCCGGTGTTGTCGACGATCGGGCCTTTCCAGATCGAGAAGCTGCCGTCCTTCAGGCCGGCCTTCACCTTGGCCAGGTTGTCCTTCGCCGCGGCCGGCACGTCGTCGGCGACCGAGACGAAATCGATCGCGCCTTCCTTGACGCCCCACCAGGCCTTGCCGGTGGACCACTTGCCTTCGAGCGCGTCGCGCGTGGCCTTGATGTAGTACGGGCCCCAGTTGATCACCGCCGAGCCGAGGTGCGCCTTCGGGCCGTAGGCCGTCATGTCGGAGTCCCAGCCGAACGCGCGCTTGCCCTTGTCCTGCGCGGTCTTCAGCACCGCGGGCGAATCGGTGTTCTGCATCAGCACGTCGGCGCCGCCGTTGATCAGCGCGGTGGCGGCCTCGGTCTCCTTGGGCGGGTTGAACCACTCGTTGACCCAGACCACCTTGGTCTTGACCTTCGGGTTCACGCTCTGCGCGCCCATCGTGAACGAGTTGATGTTGCGGATCACCTCGGGAATCGGGATCGAGCCGACCACGCCCAGCGTGTTGCTCTTGGTCATCGCGCCGGCGATCACGCCGGCCATGTAGGCGCCTTCATAGGTGCGGCTGTCGTAGGTGCGCAGGTTCTCGGCGGTCTTGTAGCCGGTGGCGTGCTCGAACTTCACGTCCTTGGCGTCGGGCGCCACCTTGAGCATCGGCTCCATGTAGCCGAAGGTGGTGCCGAAGATCAGCTTGTTGCCCTGGCCCACCATGTCGCGGAACACGCGCTCGGCGTCGGCCGCCTCGGGCACGTTCTCGACGAAGCTGGTCGACGACCTTGTCGCCGAATTCCTTCTCCAGCGCCTTGCGGCCGTTGTCGTGCGCGAAGGTCCAGCCGCCGTCGCCCACCGGGCCGACGTAGGCGAATGCGATCTTCAGCGGCGCGGCCTTGGCCGGTGCCGCCGCCGATGCCGGCCGCGGCGGCCGCGGCGCTGGCGCGGCTCTTCCTTCTTGCCGCAGCCCACCAGGCCGGCGGCCAGCGCCACGGCGGTGAAGCCGCCGAGTTTCAGGAACGAACGTTTGGTCTTGCGTCATGGGTTCTCCTCGGTTGATGAGAGGGT
Source organism: uncultured beta proteobacterium (assembly GCA_963814435.1). GTDB lineage: Bacteria > Pseudomonadota > Gammaproteobacteria > Burkholderiales > Burkholderiaceae_C > JAEUPI01. The sequence continues at coordinate 169,128 of CAWFCV010000004.1, read as the reverse complement.
TCGGAATTGTGGTCGGCAGTGCAAGGCGATTATGCGGCGCGACAGCACGATCGCTCACGACCCCGGGAAGAACGGCTTGCCCAGCGAGGCCGGCATGTTGACGCGGATCCAGGCCGCATTGCGCGAGATCAGCACCAGCACCACGATCGTGGCCAGATACGGCAGCATCGACAGCAACTGGCTCGGGATCTGCACGCCCTCGCCCTGCAGGTGGAACTGCAGCATCGTCACGCCGCCGAACAGGTAGGCGCCGAGCAGCACCCGCGCCGGCCGCCAGGTGGCGAAGGTGGTCAGCGCCAGCGCGATCCAGCCCTTGCCGGCGACCATGCCCTCGACCCACAGCGGCGTGTAGATCACCGAGATGTAGGCGCCGGCCAGCCCGCACAGCGCGCCGCCGACCACCACCGCCAGCAGCCGGATGCGCCGCACCGGATAGCCCAGCGCGTGCGCCGACTCGGGCGATTCGCCCACCGCGCGCAGCACCAGGCCGCCGCGCGAGCGGTAGAGGAACCAGCCCAGCCCGATCGCACCCAGCACGGTGAGGTAGACGATCGGGTGGTGCTTGAACAACGCCGGGCCGACGAACGGAATGTCGGCCAGGAGCGGAATCTCGAAGCGTGGCCGGTCGCCGAGCTTCTCCTGCGTGTACTTGATGCCGACGAAGGCCGAGAAGCCGGCGCCGAACAGGCTCAGCGCCAGGCCCGTGGCGTACTGGTTGGTGTTGAGCCAGATCACCAGCGCGCCGAACGCCGCCGCCAGCACCGCGCCGGCGCCCATGCCGGCGGCAAACGCGAGCCAGTCGTTGCCGGTGTGCACCGCGGTGGCGAAGCCGGCGATCGCGGCCACCAGCATCATGCCCTCGGCGCCGAGGTTCACGATGCCGGCGCGTTCGTTGATCAGCAGGCCGAGGCCGGCGATGGCCAGCACGGTGCCCGCGTTCAGCGTGGCCGCGACCAGCAAGGCGAAGTGATTCCATGGCTCAGGCTCCCTTGGCGGTGGCGGCGGGTTGCACCGGCGACGGCGCTGTGCGGCCAGCGGTCGCGGCGCATGGCGCCAGCGGATGCGGTAGTGGATCAGCGTGTCGCAGGCCAGCAGCGCGAACAGCAGCAGGCCCTGGAACACGCCGGTCAGCGACTTGGGCAGGCCGAGCCGCGACTGCGCCAGCTCGCCGCCGATGTAGAACATGCTCATCAGGATCGCCGAGAACACGACGCCGACCGGATGCAGCCGGCCGACGAAGGCCACGATGATCGCCGCGAAGCCGTAGCCCGCCGGCACATACGGCGTCAGCTGGCCGAGCGGCCCGGCGGCTTCGAGCCCGCCGGCCAGCCCGGCCAGGCCGCCCGAGATCAGCAGCGCAGCCACAGCGCGCGGCGCGACGAGAAGCCGGCGTAGCGCGCCGCCGCCGGCGCGAGCCCGCCGACCTGCAGCTGAAAGCCCTGATAGGTGCGGAACATGAACATCCACGCCAGCGCCACCGTGGCCGAGCGCGATCAGCACGCCGATGTTCAGGCGGAAGCCGTCGACCAGGCGCGGGATCTTGGTCGCCGGCGGCGAAGGTGATGGTCTGCGGAAAGTTGTAGCCCTTCGGGTCCTTCCACGGCCCGTAGACCAGGTAGCTCAGCACCATCTCCGCCACGTACACCAGCATCAGGCTGACCAGGATCTCGTTGGCGTTGAAGCGGTCGCGCAGCAGCGCCACGATGCCGGCCCAGAACATGCCGCCGAGCACGCCGGCGAGCAGGATCGCGACGACGATCCAGCGCCCGGTGTCGGGCCCGGCCTGCATCGCCACGCCGCTGGCGAAGATCGCGCCGATCGACGAACTGCCCTTCGGCGCCGATGTTCCACACGTTGGAGCGGTAGCAGACCGCCAGGCCCAGGCCGATCAGCACCAGCGGCGTGGCCTTGACCGCGATTTCGGTCCACGCGTAGCCGCTCTTGATCGGCTCGACGAAGAACATCTGCAGGCCGCGCACCGGGTCCTTGCCGAGCAGCGCGAACAGGATCGACGCCGATCACCACCGTGATCGCCAGCGCCAGGATCGGCGAGGCCAGCGACATCGCCTGCGACGGCTGCGGCCGCGCTTCGAGCTTAAGCATGGGTCACCTCCTGCGGCTTGCGTGCCGGACCTTCGGCCACAAGCCCGCTCATCCACTCGCCGATCATCTCGATCGTCGCTTTGCGCGGTCGGGCACGCTGGGCGACAGCCGCCCCTGCGCGATCACCACCAGCCGGTCGCTGATCTCGAACAGCTCCTCGAGCTCTTCGCTGACCACCAGCAGCGCGCAGCCGGCGTCGCGCAGCGCGAGCAGTTCGCCGCGGATCTGCGCCGCGGCGCCGACGTCCACGCCCCAGGTCGGCTGCGAGACGATCAGCAGCTTCGGGTTGGCGTCGATCTCGCGGCCGACGATGAACTTCTGCAGGTTGCCGCCCGACAGGCTCTTGGCCGCTGCGCCGGGCCCACCGGCCTTGACGTTGAAGCGCTTGATCAGGTCCTCGGCCAGCTGGCTGCACCTGCACCACCCGCAACCAGCCGCTCTTCGAGACGTTCTCGGTGCGCGTCAGCAGCGTGTTGTCGGCCAGCGAGAGCGTCGGCACCGCGCCGCGGCCGAGCCGCTCCTCGGGCACGAAGTGCAGCCCCAGCTTGCGCCGGTGCCGCGGCGAGTAGTGCGACACGTCGCTGCCGAACAGGCGGATCGAGTTCGTCGGCGCGCGAGGATCCTCGCCCGACAGCGCGGCCATGAACTCCTGCTGGCCGTTGCCCGAGACGCCGGCCATGCCGACGATCTCGCCGGCACGCACGTCGAAGGCGATGTCGGCGAGCGTGGTGCCGAACTGGTCCTGCTTCGGCAGGCTCAAGCCCTTGACCTCGAGCACCACGCGCGCCGAGCTTGGGCTCGCGGTGCTGCAGCTGCGGCGGCTCGGCGCCGATCATCAGCCGCGACAGGCTGGCGTTGGTCTCCTGCGTCGGGTCGACCTCGCCGGTGACCTTGCCGCCGCGCAGCACCGTGCAGTGGTGGCACAGCGCGCGGATCTCGTCGAGCTTGTGGCTGATGTACAGGATCGAGCAGCCCTCGCTCGACAGCTTGCGCAGCGTGACGAACAGCTTGTCCACCGCCTGCGGCGTCAGCACCGAGGTCGGCTCGTCGAGGATCAGCAGCTTCGGGTTGGTGAGCAGCGCGCGCACGATCTCCACGCGCTGGCGCTCGCCGACCGACAGCGTGTGCACCGGCCGCGCCGGGTCGACGTCCAGGCCGTACACGTGCGCCACCTTCACGATGCGCTGGCTCACCTCGGCCAGGCTGAGGGTCTTGTCCAGCCCGAGCCAGACGTTCTCGGCGCCGGTCAGCGTGTCGAACAGCGAGAAGTGCTGGTAGACCATGCTGATGCCCAGGTGCCGCGCCTGCGCGCGGGCTGGCCACCTTGACGGCCTGGCCGTTCCAGCGGATCTCGCCTTCGTCGGGCTGCACCGCGCCGTAGATCATCTTCATCATCGTCGACTTGCCGGCGCCGTTCTCACCGAGCACGGCGTGGATCTGCCCGGGCGCGACGCGCAGGCTGACCTGGTCGTTGGCCTTGACCGCCGGGTATTGCTTGCTGATGCCGATCAGCTCAAGACGAGGTGTTGACGATTGCGGTTCCATGCGGTGTCTCCGTTGCGCCCAGATCGGTCCCTAGACGTTCATACACGGTGCGCCCGGCCACCAGCGTGGTGACGAGGCTGCGCTCGTCGCCGAGCATCATCCACGCGAACAGGCGTTCGTGCAGGTCACTGGCCAGCCGGTCGCGATGCAGCGCGACCACGCCGCAGGCCCAGTCCCAGACGGCGATGTCGGCGACCCGGCCGGGCTCGAGGCTGCCGATCTCGCCGGCAAGGCCCAGCGCCTCGGCGGCACCGAGCGTCGCCGTGTGCACGGCCTTGAAGGCACCGAGCTTCTCGCCACGCAGCGCCTGCACCTTGTAGGCGTCGGCCAGCGTGCGCTGCATCGACAGACCCGTGCCGCCGCCCACGTCGGTGGCCATCGACACGCGTGCACCGGCCTCGTGCAGCGCGCGCCAGTCGAACAGGCCGCTGCCGAGAAACAGGTTCGAGCTCGGGCTGTGCGCGATTTGCGCACCGCTGTCGGCCAGGCGCCGGCGGTCGGTGTCGTCGAGCCAGATGCCGTGCGCCAGCAGCGCGCGTTCGTTGAGCATTCCGAAGCGGTCGTACACGTCGAGGTAGCTGCGCGCCTCGGGGAACAGCTCGGCGATCCAGGCCACCTCGGCGCGGTTCTCGGCCACATGCGTCTGCAGGTACAGGCCACGGTGCCGGTGCAGCAGCGTGCCGGCCATGCACAACTGCTCGGGCGTGCTGGTGGCGGCGAAGCGCGGTGTCACCGCGTAGGCCAGCCGGTCCACGCCGTGCCAGCGCGCAATCAGCGCCTCGCATTGCAGCTCCGCGTTCGCCACGTCGTCGCGCAGGTTGTCAGGCGCGTGGCGGTTCATCAGCACCTTGCCGGCGATGAGACGCATGCCGCGCGAACGCGCCGCGCTGAACAGTGCATCCACCGATGACACATGGACGGTGGGAAACACCACCGCCGCGGTGGTGCCGTGGGCGTGCAACGCATCGATGAACGCCTCGGCCTGCAGCCGCGCGTGCACGGGATCGGCATGCCGCGCCTCGGCCGGAAAGGTGTAGCGCTCCAGCCAGTCGAGCAGTTCGGTGCCGAACGACGCAATCACGTCGAGTTGCGCGCTGTGCACATGGGTGTCGATGAAGCCGGGCATCAGCAGCCGGCCGCGGTGGTCCTCGCGCGGCCAGTCATCGCCGGGTGGCTGTGCGCCCGGCAGTGTGCCGACGATGCGGCCGTCCTCCACCAGCAGCCAGTGGTCCGGCCGCCAGCGCACCGCGGCGGCGCTGGGGGAACCCAGCCCGGGGTCGTCGGAGAAATCCAGCAGGTCGGCGCGCAAGGCGCGGCGCAGGGCAGTCGGCGGGCGGCTCATCGCGATGGCCGAAGGCTCAGGCGCGGGCGCGTCGGCCGCGCTGCGGCGGGCCATGGCCGCCGAGTTCGCGCGCGACCTCGCGCACCTGTTCGCGCAGCCAGCGTTGCGCGGCCGAGTTGTGGGTCACGTCGTGCCAGAGCTGGTAGTAGCTCAGCACCGGAAACTCGACCGGGCAGCGCACGACTCGCACCGGCAGCGCATCGACGTAGCGGCTGCAGAACTGGCGCCCGGTGGTCAGCACCAGCAGGCTCTGCGCCACCATCAGCGGGATCAGCCCGAAGTGCGCGCTTCGCACGCTGATGCGGCGTTTCAGGCCCTGAGCCGCGAGGTGCTGGTCGATCACGCCGACCGCGCCCGGGTGCAGCTCCGACGGGGCCACGTGGTCGCAGGCCAGGTACTTGTCCACCGACCAGTCGCGGCTGCGCCCGGCGGGGTGGTCCTCGGCCACCAGGCACACGATCTCATCGGTCATCAACTTGCCCAGGTGCAACTCGCCTGGGGGCTCGAGCCAGTTGCCGACCACCAGGTCCACCTCGCCGGCGGCCAGGCTGCGGCGGTAGTCGAACTCGCGCGACAGCGGCTGGAACTCGATGCGCACGTCCGGCGCGCTGGCCTTCAGCCGCGCCACCAGCTCGGGCAGGAACAGCGGGTCGAGGTAATCGCTCGCCGCGACGCGGAACACGGTGTCGCTGCTGGCCGGCTCGAAGGCATGGCTGCGTGCATGGTGCCCGAACAGGCGCTCGGCCTGCTGCAGCAGCTCGGCTGCGGGTTGCAGCAGGGCCAGCCCGGTGGCCGTCGGCGCCATCGTGGTGCCGGCACGCACCAGCAACGCGTCGCCGGTGAGTTCGCGCAGGCGCTTCAGCTGTGCGCTCACCGCAGGCTGGTTGCTCTGCAGGCGCAAGGCGGCTCGCGAGACGCTGCGTTCGGTGATCACGGTGTGCAAGACCCTGACGAGATGGAGCTCGATGTTGTCGAAATCGGCGCGACGCGTCATATTGGCCGCAATATAGTCATCATGGGAGACGCCGTATAGCTCGGTCTCCCGACCCGCAGTACCGTTCGGGTATCCACTGACTCAGAGCGCCACCGAACATGCCGACGCGTCCCATCCGTTTTTTCCACCGCGGCCAGATCGTCGAGGTGCAAGGCGCCGCGCCGACGCGCACCGTGCTGCAATGGCTGCGCGAGGACGCGCGCTGCACCGGCACCAAGGAAGGTTGCGCCGAGGGCGACTGCGGCGCCTGCACGGTGATGGTCGGCGAGCCGCAGGCCGACGGCACGCTGCAGCTGCAGGCGGTGAACGCCTGCATCCGCTTCCTGCCCACGCTGGACGGCAAGGCGCTCTACACGGTGGAGGACCTGAAAGCCGCCAACGCGCAGGCGCTGCACCCGGTGCAGCGCGCGCTGGTCGACCACCACGCGTCGCAATGCGGCTTCTGCACCCCGGGCTTCGTGATGTCGCTCGCCGCCTGCTACGAGCGCCACCTCGACGCCGGCACGCGGCCGACACGCCAGCAGCTGGCCGACGAGATCGCCGGCAACCTGTGCCGCTGCACCGGCTACCGGCCGATCCTCGATGCCGGCGAGCGCATGTTCGATGCACCGCCGGTGCGGCTGAACGCGCAGGCGGCGCTCGACGCGCTGCGGGCGCTGCCCGCCGAGCCGCTGGAGTACACCGCACCCGGCGCCGCCGAATCACTGCGGCCCGACACCTTCCATGCGCCGCGCTCGATCACGCAGCTGGCAGCGCTGAGGCTGGCGCACCCCGAGGCCCGCCTGCTCGCCGGCGCCACCGACGTCGGCCTGTGGGTCAACAAGCAGTTCCGCGACCTCGGCAACATCATCTACCTCGGCGATGTGACCGAGCTGCGCCGCGTCGAGCTCGACGGCGGCACGCTGCGCATCGGCGCGGGCGCGTCGCTCGAAGCCGCCTGGTCGGCGCTGGCCGGGCGCTGGCCGGTGCTCACCGAAGCGTGGCTGCGCTTTGCCTCGCCGCCGATCCGCAACGCCGGCACGATGGGCGGCAATGTCGCCAATGGCTCGCCGATCGGCGACAGCGCGCCGGTGCTGATCGCGCTCGACGCGTTGCTGGTGCTGCGCCGCGGCAGCGACCAGCGCCGGCTGCCGCTGGCGGACTTCTACGTCGACTACATGGTCAACCGCCTGCAGCCCGGCGAGTTCGTGCAGGCGATCGAGGTGCCGCTCGGCGCGATCGACGAGCCATTGCGCGCGTACAAGATCTCCAAGCGCTTCGACAGCGACATCTCGGCGGTGTTCGGCGTGTTCCGCATCGCGCTCGACGGCGAGCGCGTGCGCGACGCGCGGCTGGTCTACGGCGGCATGGCGGCAATCGTCAAACGCGCGGCGAAGGCCGAGGCCGCGCTGATCGGACAACCCTGGTCCGCGGCCACGGTCCATGCGGCCGTCGCCCAGTTGGCTGTCGATTTCAAGCCGTTGACCGACATGCGCGCCAGCGCCGCCTACCGGCGCGAGGTGGCCGGCAACCTGCTGCGCCGCTTCTGGCTCGAGACGCGACCCCACGATCCGCTGCCCGCCAGTGCCGTGACGGTGTGGGCGCGCGAAACCGCCTGAGGAGGCCTCGATGAACAAGCCTCTCGAACCCGGACTGCTCGACGTGCCGAGCGCTGCACTACCTGGGCAGCCGAAAGCTGGCGTCGGCGCGCCGCGCGCCCACGAATCGGCGCACCTGCACGTCGCCGGCGAGGCGACCTACATCGACGACATCCCCGAACTGGCCGGCACGCTGCACGTGGCGCTCGGTCTGTCGCCGGTGGCGCATGGCGAGCTGCGCGGCCTGGATCTGGGCGCGATCCGCGCGCTGCCCGGCGTGGTGGATGTGTTCAGCGCCGCCGACATTCCGGGCCCGAACGATTGCGGGCCGATCGTGCACGACGATCCGATCCTCGCCGCTGGCCGCGTGATGTATCTCGGCCAGCCGGTGTTCGCCGTGGTGGCTCAGACGCGCGACGCCGCACGCCGCGCCGCGGCCCAGGCCAAGCAGGTGATCCGGATCGAGCCGCTGCCGCCGGTGCTCAACGCGCGCGACGCGCATCGCCGGCAGCAGTACGTGATCCCGGCGATGCACCTGTCGCGCGGTGACGCCCAGCGCGCGATCAGCGCGGCGCCACACCGGCTGCAAGGCTCGCTGTCGGTCGGCGGACAGGAGCAGTTCTACCTCGAAGGCCAGATCTCCTACGCGATTCCGCTGGAAGACGGTTGCCTGAAAGTGCATTGCTCGACGCAGCACCCGAGCGAGATGCAGCAGGTGGTGGCGCACGCGCTGAAGCTGCAGGCGCACCAGGTGCAGGTCGAGTGCCGGCGCATGGGCGGCGGCTTCGGCGGCAAGGAGTCGCAGTCGGCGCTGTTCGCATGCGTGGCCGCGGTGGCCGCGCGCCGCACCGGCCGGCCGGTGAAACTGCGCCCCGACCGCGACGACGACTTCCTCGTCACCGGGCGGCGCCACGGCTTCGAGTACGACTACGAGGTCGGTTACGACGACGAGGGGCGGATCGTCGGCGCCGAGGTCACGATGATCAGCAACGCCGGCTTCTCGGCCGATCTGTCGGGCCCGGTGATGACGCGCGCGTTGTGCCACTTCGACAACGCCTACTGGCTGGCCGATGTGGCGCTGCACGGTTACTCGGCGAAGACCAACACGCAGAGCAACACCGCGTTTCGCGGCTTCGGCGGGCCGCAGGGTGCGATCGCCATCGAAGCCATCGTCGACTCGATTGCGCGGCGGCTGGGCCGCGACCCGCTGGCGGTGCGTCGCGCCAACTTCTATGGCCCGAGCGCCGGCGGCGCGAGCCAGGCGCCCGCGCGCAACGTCACCCCGTACCTGCAGACCGTCGAGGACAACGTGATCCACGAGCTGGTGGACCGGCTTGTTGCGACCAGCGACTATTCACGCCGCCGCGCCGAGGTCGCCGCGTTCAACGCGCGCAGCCCGGTGCTCAAGCGCGGCCTGGCGCTGACCCCGGTGAAGTTCGGCATCTCGTTCAACGTGGCGCACTTCAACCAGGCCGGCGCGCTGGTGCATGTGTACGCCGACGGCTCGATCCTGGTGAACCACGGCGGCACCGAGATGGGCCAGGGGCTGAACACCAAGGTCGCGCAGGTGGTCGCGCACGAACTCGGCGTCGACCTCGCCCAGGTGCGCTGCACCGCCACCGACACGCAGAAGGTGGCCAACACGTCGGCCACCGCGGCGTCCACCGGCGCCGACCTGAACGGCAAGGCCGCGCAGGATGCGGCGCGCCAGATCCGCGACCGCCTGGCCGCGTTTGCCGCGCAACGCTTCGGCGTGGCGCAGCAGGCCGTGCGCTTCGGCGACGACCGGGTCGTGGCCGGCACGCACACGCTGTCGTTCGGCGAGCTGGTGGCGCAGGCCTACATGGCGCGGGTGCAGCTGTGGAGCGATGGCTTCTACGCCACGCCCGGCCTGCACTGGGACCGCGACAAACTGCAGGGCAAGCCGTTCTTCTACTTCGCCTACGGCGCGGCGGTCAGCGACGTGCTCGTCGACACGCTGACCGGCGAATCGCGCCTGCTGCGTGCCGACGTGCTGCACGACGTGGGCCGCTCGCTGAACCCGGCGATCGACATCGGTCAGGTCGAGGGCGCGTTCATCCAGGGCATGGGCTGGCTCACCACCGAGGAGCTGGTGTGGCACCCGCAGACGGGGCTGCTGACGACACACGCACCGAGCACCTACAAGATCCCCACCGCCAACGACTGCCCGCCGGTGTTCAACGTGGCGCTGTTCGAGGCCGACAACCTGGCCGACAGCATCCACCGCAGCAAGGCGGTCGGCGAGCCGCCGCTGCTGCTGCCGTTCTCGGTGTTCTTCGCGATCCGCGACGCGGTGTCGGCCGTCGGCGAACACCGCGTCGATCCGCCGCTGCGCGCGCCGGCCACCGCCGAGGCCGTGCTCGACGCGGTGCGCTCGGTGCGCGGCGCGACGCCGCTGCGATGAGCCAGCCGCTTCGCGACACGGCGCGCGACTGGCTCGCGGCCGACCGCGAGGCCGTGGTGGTCGAGGTGGCGGCGTTCAAGGGCTCGGTGCCGCGCGAGACCGGCACCCGCATGCTGGTGGGCCGCGGCGAAGTCGTCGGCACCATCGGCGGCGGGCACCTGGAGCTGCAGGCGATCGAGGCGGCACGCGCCGCGCTGGCGGCCGGCACCCGCACCGTGTGGCAGCAGGACATCGCGCTCGGCCCGACGCTGGGCCAGTGCTGCGGCGGCGCGTTGACGCTGCGCTACGCGCCGCTGGAGGCCGAGGCACTGGCGGCCTGGCCGGGCGGCAGGCCACGGTTTAAGTTGCAGCTCTACGGCGCCGGTCATGTCGGGCGCGCGATCGTCGCGCTGCTGGCCGGTATCGATTGCCGCGTCTGGTGGATCGACGAGCGCGACGAGCAATTCCCGCCGCACCGCGAGCCGACGCACATCGATCGCCTGTGCGTCGAGCCGGTCGAGGCCGAGGTGGCGCAGGCGCCGCCCGGCGCGTACTACCTGGTGCTGACGCACAGCCACGAACTGGACCAGCGCATCAGCGAGGCGATCCTGCGTCGCGGCGACTTCGGCTTCTTCGGCCTGATCGGCAGCCAGACCAAGCGGGCACGATTCGTCCATCGGTTCGAGCAACGCGGCATCACGCCCGACACGATCGCACGCATGACCTGCCCGATCGGATTGCCCGGCATCACCGGCAAGGAGCCCGAGGTGATCGCGGTCGCGGTCGTGGCGCAGCTGCTTCAGCACAGCAGCGCAAGCGCGTGAACCGGGGGCTAGATCTGCTGCGCCATGCGGTCGAGCGCCGCCCGGTCGAGCACGTGCACCGTGTAGCCGGCGACGTCGATCACGCCCTGCCGCGTGAAGCTGCGCAGCAGCCGCGACAGTGTCTCGGGCGCGATGGCGAGCTGGGCCGCGAGGTCGCGCTTGCGCTCGGCCAGTCGCACCACCGCCTGCCCCTGCGCCGCCGCCGCTGGCTTGGCGTTCTGCCGCAGCCACTGGGCCAGCCGCGCCGGCGCGGCCAGGTGCATCAGGCCGTGCGTGTGCGTGACCATCGCCTGGTGCTCACGCGCCAGCCCCTGGATGATGCGCAACGACAGTCCGGGGTGACGCTCCATCAGATGGCGCAGCGGGTCGCGCGGCAGTTCGACCACCACCGCCGCCGCGTTGGCCTGGGCGTCGATCGAGTGCGTTGCGGCGAGCCACACCGAGCCCAGGTCGAGCCAGGCGGGTGCGTGCACGATGCGCTCGACCTCGAAGCTGCCGTCGCTCAGGCGCAGGCCCAGCGCCACGTCGCCTTCGACCAGCATCACGGCGGCCAGCGCGCGCTCCTGGCGCGAGAAGACCAGTTCGCCGGCCGCCACCCGACGCGGCCGCGCAATCGTGTCCAGTGCGCGCAGGTCGGCGCTGCTGCCCGAAGACCCGAGCAGCGTGCCCCAGGCGCGCGACACCAGCGCCGCGTCGATCGGGCCGCCGCGGCGCGGGGCGGGCACCTTGGGCCGCGTGACACGCCCCGGCGCGACCGGGGCGGCAACCACGATGTCGTCGGAGACCTTGGATTCCACGATGCTTGACATTGAATCGGTCGATCGGATAAGGCACTGTGGTCCAAGCCCGCGTCATGCCGATTGCGCTGGATCAAGCCCTCGTGCGGCCGATGCGCAGCATTGAGCCGAGAATCGCTGCATGGTCGCCAACGTGAACCTGCAACTGCCCGGCGCGCGCAGCCCGCAGGCCGGATTCGAGGCGCCGTTCGCGATGCTGCTGGCCTGCCACGAGCGCGTGCAACGTTCGCTGCAGTTGCTCGACCGCCTGGTCGCTCATCTGGGCGCGCAGGGCCGTGACGAGTCGGCGCGGGCCGCGGCGCACGACGTGTGGCGCTATTTCCAGATCGCCGCGCCGGCGCACCACGCCGACGAGGAAACTCACATCCTGCCCGCGCTGGAGGCCAGCGGCGAGCCCGAGTTGATGGCCGCGGCACGGCAGATCCGCGCCGACCACCTGGCGCTGGACCAAATCTGGCAGGAGCTCGGCGCGTTGCTACAGACACTGGCCGACGCCGGCGCGACGTGGGATGCGTCGATGCTGGCGAACCTGCAGCGCCTGGCCGATGCCTTCATTACCTTGCACGACCGCCACGTGCCGCTGGAAGACGGGCTCGCGTTCCCTGCGGCGCAGGCCCGCATCGACGACGCCGCACAACGTGCGATGGGCGCGGAGATGGCCGCGCGCCGCCAGGTTTGACGCGCGCCGCTACGACCGGTCCGCCAGCCCCGCGCGCATCGGGCCGAGCAGCTGCTGCGAGCCCGCGGCCAGGATGCGCACGTCGGAGCCCAGCGTGACGAAGTGAAAGCCCATCGCCGACGCGCGCTTGAGCGCGACGTCGGGCACGCCGTTGTGCACGCCGGCCTTCACGCCATGCGCCTTGGCGCGCTCGAGGATGTGCGCGATGGCCTGCGCGGCCTTGGGGTCGACGTCGTCGAACACCGGCCGGCAGCCGAGCGCCAGCGACAGGTCCGACGGGCCGATGTAGATCGCGTCCAGCCCTTCGACCGACAGGATCGCGTCGAGGTTGTCCAGCGCCTGCGCGGTCTCGATCATCGCGAACACGCACGATCGTGTCGTTGGCCTTCTCGGCGTAGTCGGCGCCGCCGTACAGCGTCGCGCGGATCGGGCCGAAGCTGCGCGTGCCGCGCGGCGCGTAGTGGGTGTAGGCGACCAGCCGCTGCGCGTCCTCGCGCGTGTTCACCATCGGGCAGATCACGCCATAGGCGCCGGCGTCGAGCGCCTTCATCACGATGCCCGGCTCGAGCCAGGGCACGCGCACGATCGGCACGGTCGGCGTGGTGCTGATCGCCTGCAGCATCGTCACCATCGCGGCATAGTCGATCACGCCGTGCTGCAGATCGATGGTCAGCGTGTCCCAGCCCTGGTGGGCCATCACCTCGGCGCTGAAGGCACTCGGCACCGCCAGCCAGCCGTTCACGGCGGTCTGCTGTTGCTGCCACAAGGTGCGAAGTCGGTTTTCTCTCACGGTGGGTCTCCCAATGCATGCCGTTTCAGGGCACCACGCGAAGGTGGGCCCAGTGAACACCGCGGAACCGGCTTCGCCGGGCCGCCGGTGTTGCCCCCTTGAAGGGGGCTGAGGCCGGACGCGTTGGGTCCGGTGGACCCAGCGCGCCTGCCGAAGGGCCAGGCCCCTGGCCTGGCTTGGGGCCGGTGGGCCCGGCCATGGGCCGCTTCGGGGGTGGGTGTCATTCCGCTTGGCTGATGACGCGGCCGGTGGCGAAAAACGACTGCAGGTTGTCGAACACACGCTGCGCCATCGCCGCGCGCGTCTCCACGGTGGCGCTGCCGATGTGCGGCACCAGCACCACGTTGTCGAGTGCCATCAGCTCGGTCGGCACCTGCGGCTCGTGCTCGAACACGTCGAGCGCGGCGCCGGCGATGCGGCGCTCGACCAGCGCGCGCACCAGCGCCGGCTCGTCGACCACGGTGCCGCGTGCCACGTTGATCAGGTATCCCTCGGGGCCCAGCGCCTGCAGCACCTCGGCATCGATGAGGTGCCGCGTCGACGCGCCGCCCGGCACGATCACCACCAGGAAATCGGCCCACCGGGCCAGTTCGGTCAGCGACTTCGCGTAACCCATCGTGGTGTCGGCAACCGGGCGCCGGTTGTGGTACCTGAGTTCCATGTCGAAGGCCTCGGCGCGCTGCGCGATTGCCTTGCCGATGCGGCCCAGCCCGACGATGCCCACGCGCTTGCCGCTGACCTTGCGCTGCAGCGGGTACGGCCCCTTGGGCCACTCGCCGCGGCGCAGGTAGCGCTCGGACGCCCCGATGCCGCGCGCCACGTCGATGATCAGGCCCAGCGCCAGGTCGGCCACGCAGTCGTTCAGCACGTCCGGCGTGTTGCCAACCGGGATGCCGCGCGCCGCGGCTGCGGCCAGGTCGATCTTGTCGACGCCGACACCGAAGCTGGAAATCACCTTCACGTTCGGACAGGCGGCCATCAACGCCGCATCGGCAAACCCGGCCGTGGCGATGCCGGCAAACTGCGCGCCCTGCGCGGCCAGGAAGGCCTTGGGGTCGGCCTGGTCGACGAGGCGCTGGTGCTCGAAGGCCTCGGCCAGTTGTTTCTCGAGCGACGGCATCAGGCGGCCGTATTGAAGAACGCGGGGCTTCATCGCGAAAGACTCCTTGGGTCTCGAGACATCGTGGATCCGTGGGCCGTGGTGGCCGTGGCCGTGGCGGATCGTCGCACATGCCCGGCCGCCGGCGCGTGACAGCGGCGGCGTGCCGTGGTGTTCGGGGGCGGTCGACCGCCACGGACGTGCCCGGTCAAGAGGTATGTCATCGTACAACCTGCCGAGCACCCAAGCCTCCATCGCGGACGACGCGCGCCAGCGGGCAGGGCGCTTCAATCGCCCTTCTCCAGCGCCGCGCGGCGGCGGCGTTCGCGGCTGTTGGCCAGGTGCGTGCGCATCGCCGCGCGCGCCGCGTCGGCATCTTCGGCCGCAATGGCGCTGAGGATGCTTTCGTGCTCGGTGTTCACCTTCAGCAGGTAGGCACGCCGCGCGGCCTTCGCCTCGTGGCTGCGCTCGCGGGCACGCGGAATGATCATCGTGCCCAGCATGTCGATCATCTGCGCGAAGTGCGGGTTGTGCGTGGCGCGCGCGATGCCCAGGTGGAACTGGAAGTCCTGCGGCACGGCGTCGCGCCCGGCGCGCACCGCCTGCTCGAAACCGTCGAGCGACTCGCGCAGCGTGTCCAGGTCGCGGCCGGTGCGGCGCTGGGCGGCCAGGCCAGCGGCCTCGGTCTCGATGCCGATGCGCAGCTCCAGCACCGCGATCACGTCGCGCAACGTCGACACCGCCTCGGGCTTGAGGCGAAAGCCCGTCGCCGGCACCGCGCCGACGACGAAGGTGCCGACACCGTGCCGGGTGTCGACCAGGCCGGCCGCCTGCAGCTTGGAGATCGCCTCGCGCACCACCGTGCGGCTGACGCCGAACGCGGCCATCACCGCCGCCTCGGTGGGCAGTTTGTCGCCCGGCGCGAGCGCGCCGTCGCGGATGCGGTCGCCCAGCGCGTCGACCAGCTCGTAGGCCAGGCTGCGCGGGCGGCGGCGGCCGGACAGTTCGGCGTTCATCTTTCGGGGAAACCCCATCCCGGTTGCATTGACAGACCCCGCCGCATCGGCGACGATGCTCATGTTGTACGACAACCTACAACACCTGACAAGCCCGAGACAACCCCTTCACCCACGGCGTGTCGCCGGCAAGATCGATGGTTCCGATTCCCCTGACTCGTCTGTTGCTCACCGGCGCCGCCGGCGCGCTGGGCCGCGAGCTGCGCCGGCGGCTCAAGTCGTGCTGCAAGACCCTGCGCGTGTCGGACGTGGCCGACCTCGGCACCGCCGAGGCCCACGAGGAGCTGCGCCCCGCCGCGCTCGAAGACCGCGCGGCGGTGCTCGCACTGCTTGAGGGCGTCGACGCGGTCGTGCACCTGGGCGGCGTGTCGACCGAGCAACCGTTCGAGCCGATCCTCGCCGCCAACGTGGTGGGCCTCTACAACCTGTACGAGGCGGCGCGCCGGCACGGCGTGCGCCGGATCGTGTTCGCAAGCTCCAACCACGTGACCGGCTTCTACCGTCAGGACGAGGTGATCTGCCCTGCCGACCCGGTGCGCCCGGACGGCCTGTACGGCCTGAGCAAGGCCTGGGGCGAGAACCTGTCGCGCCTGTATTTCGACCGCTACGGCATCGAGACCGCGTGCCTGCGCATCGGCTCGTCGTTCCCCGAGCCGAAGGACCGCCGCATGCTCGCCACCTGGCTCAGCTACGCCGACCTGGAACGCCTGGTGCGCGCCTGCCTCACCGCGCCGGTGGTCGGCCACACCATCGTCTACGGCCTGTCGGACAACACCACCACCTGGTGGGACAACACCTCGGCGCGCCACCTCGGATACCGCCCGCTGGACAGCTCCGAACCATTTCGCGCCGCGCTCGAAGCGCAGCAACCCGCGCTCGATCGCAACGACCCGGCCGTCGTCCACCAGGGCGGCGTGTTCGTGCGCACCGGGCCGTTCGAATGACGGCCGCCGCCACACCGACAGCCACGCACCCCCAGGAGGTTCGCATGCAAGCCCTTCACACACCGTTTCACCGCCGCGGTCGGACGTGCACCGTCGCCTGCGCGCTGGGAGCCACCCTGGCGCTGGCATCCGCGGTGAACGCCCAGACCGTGATGAAGGCCGCCGACGTGCACCCGGCCGGCTACCCCACGGTGGCCGCGGTCGAGAGCATGGGCAAGAAGCTCGACGCGGCGACGCAGGGCCGCATCAAGTTCCAGATGTTCCCCGGCAGCGTGCTCGGCGGCGAGAAGGAGATGATCGAGCAGACGCAGGTCGGTGCAATCCAGATCCTGCGCACCTCGCTCGGCCCGGTGGGCCCGGTGGTGCCCGAGGTCAACGTCTTCAACATGCCGTTCGTGTTCCGCGACATCGCGCACATGCGCGCGGTGATCGACGGACCCGTCGGCCAGGAGCTGCTCGACAAGATCAGCGCCTCGCCCGCGAGGATGATCGGCCTGGCCTGGATGGACGGCGGCTCGCGCAGCCTCTACACCAAGAAGCCGGTGCGCAAGCCCGAGGACCTGAAGGGCCAGAAGATCCGCATGATGGGCAACCCGCTGTTCGTCGACACGATGAACGCGATGGGCGGCAACGGCATCAGCATGGGCTATGGCGAGGTGTTCACCGCGATCCAGACCGGCGTCGTCGACGGCGCCGAGAACAACCCGCCGAGCCTGTACACCGCCAACCACTTCAAGGCCGGCGCCAAGTACTACACGCAGACCAACCACCTGATCATTCCGGAGATCCTGGTGATGTCGAAAGTCGCGTGGGACAAGCTCACGCCGGCCGATCAGGCGCTGATGAAGAAGCTCGGCCGTGAGGCGCAGCTCGAGCAGCGCCAGCTGTGGGACGCGGCGGTGGCCGACTACACCACCAAGCTCAAGGCCGAGGGTGTGGAGTTCATCAATATCGACAACAAGCCCTTCTTCGACGCCACCGCGCCGGTGCGGGCGAAGTACGGCGCGCAGTTCGCCGAGCTGATGAAGCGCATCGAAGCCGTCAAGTAGCCGCCGGCTCGTCGACCATGCAACAGCACGCCCTGCTGCGGGCGCTGGACCGGCTGTACCTGGCCTGCGTCTGGTCCGCGGGCCTCTCGATCGCGCTGATGTCGATCATCATCCCGATCGGCGTGTTCATGCGCTACGTGCTCGGCTTCGGCGCGCAGTGGCCCGAGCCGATCGCGATCCTGCTGATGATGGTGTTCAGCTTCGTCGGCGCCGCCGCCGCCTACCGCGCCGGCGCGCACATCGCCGTGGCGATGCTCACCGATGCGTTACCCCCGGGCTGGCGCCGTGCCTTCGAGTGGATCGTCGACGCGCTGATGCTGCTGGTCTGCGGCTTCGTCGTCTGGTACGGCACGCGGCTGTGCGCCGAGACGATGGGCCAGTCGATTGCCGAGCTGCCGTGGCTGCCGGTGGGCGTCACCTACGCGGCGATCCCGATCGGCGCCGCGGCGACGCTGTTGTTCGTGCTCGAGCGCATGGCCTTCGGCTCGCAGGCCAGGCGACCCGTGGTTCGCATCGGCGAAGCGCATTGAGATGACAACCCGCACGCTCGCCGCGATTGTCTGTCCACAGTCGGGCTTCCTGATCCCAGTGGCTGAGCGGGCCTTCTGCCGCACGCGGGTGCCGGCTGCTCGTGGAGAGTCCCCTGTCGGCCCGTTGCGGCGGTTCGCCTTGCGTGAGACCGGACATACGACGATCGAGCGAGGGCGCAGCCACGGGCGGGCAACCGCCGGGGCTCATGCGTCCCTAAATCGCCCCGTCGGCCGCCCACCCGCGGCTGCGCCCGAACCGCCGCGGCAGTCCACGCGCGCGCTACCTCCGTACGGCGGTGATGCCACCGGCAACGCGGCGGGCCGAGGGCCGGGCGACGATTTAGGGACGCATGAGGAGTCCGGCCCTCGGCCTGCCGCGTTGCATGCTCGGTCGTCGAAAGTCTGCATTCAAGCCGCAGACCGAACGGCCGCACCGGTCAGACAGCGGCCGATGGGCAGTGAACGCCTTATGCGTTGCGCGTCGAGCGAAGCGTGGCGGAGCCACTGAGTTGGACACCGTCGTCCTGCTCGGCAGCTTCTTCGTGCTGATGATGATCGGCCTGCCGGTGGCCTATGCGCTGGGCCTGGCGGCACTGATCGGCGCGCTGTGGATCGACATCCCGCTCGACGCGGTGATGATCCAGCTGGCCAGCGGCGTCAACAAGTTCAGCCTGCTGGCCATTCCCTTCTTCGTGCTGGCCGGCGCCATCATGGCCGAGGGCGGCATGGCGCGGCGCCTGGTGGCCTTTGCCGGCGTGCTGGTGGGCTTCATCCGTGGCGGCTTGACCTCGTGAACATCATGGCCAGCACCTTCTTCGGCGCGATCTCGGGCTCCAGCGTGGCCGACACTGCGAGCATCGGCTCGGTGCTGATCCCCGAGATGGAGCGCAAGGGTTATCCGCGCGCATTCGCCACGGCGGTCACCGTCAGCGGCTCGGTGCAGGCGATCCTGATCCCGCCCAGCCACAACGCGGTGATCTACTCGCTGGCCGCCGGCGGCACGGTGAGCATCGCGGCCCTCTTCATGGCCGGCGTGCTGCCGGGCCTGCTGATGGGCCTGACGCTGGCGATCCTGTGCATGATCATCGCGCGGCGCGAGAACTACCCCAAGGGCGAGGTGATCCCGCTGAGAGCAGGCGCTGAAGATCGCGCTCGACGCGATGTGGGGCCTGATGACGATGGTCATCATCCTCGGCGGCATCCTGTCGGGCGTGTTCACCGCCAACGAGAGCGCGTCGATCGCCGTGCGTGTGGGCCTTCTTCGTCACGATGTTCATCTACCGCGACTACCATTGGCGCGACCTGCCCAGGCTGATGCACCGCACGGTGAAGACGGTGACGGTGGTGATGATCCTGATCGGCTTCGCGGCCTGCTTCGGCTACCTGATGACGCTGATGCAGATCCCGTTGAAGGTGACCGCCTTCTTCACCAGCGTCAGCGACAACAAGTGGGTCATCCTGATGCTCATCAACCTCATGCTGCTGATCCTCGGCTGCCTGATGGACATGAGCCCGCTGATCCTGATCCTCACGCCGATCCTGCTGCCGGTGGTCAAGCTGCTCGGCGTCGACCCGGTGCACTTCGGCATGATCATGATGGTCAACCTGGGCATCGGCCTGATCACGCCGCCGGTGGGCACGGTGCTGTTCGTCGGCAGCGCGATCTCGGGCCTGAAGATCGGCGTCGTCACGAAGGCGATGACGCCGTTCTTCGTGGCCCTCTTCATCGTGCTGATGATGGTGACCTACATTCCATGGCTGAGCCTTTGGCTGCCGCGGGCCATGGGGCTTTGACACCGGGCCCCGGATGGCTGGCCTTCCGGCCTTGCCGTGTGTCGCATGCCAACCCGGTGCGGGCATTCGGTCTGCGGCTCGAATGAAGACCTTCGACGACCGAGCACGCAACGCGGCAGGCCGAGGGCCGGGCTCCTCATGCGTCCCTAAATCGTCGCCCGGCCCTCGGCCCACCGCGTTGCCAGTGGCATCGCGGCCGTGCGCAGGTCGTGCGTCGGTGGACTGCCGCGGCGGTTCGGGCGCAGCCGCGGGTGGGCGGCCGCCGGGGCGATTTAGGGACGCATGAGCCCCGGCGGTTGCCCGTCCGTGGCTGCGCCCTCGCTCCATCGTCGAATGTCCGGTCTCACGGAAAGCAAACAGCCGCACCGGGCCAGCGTGCGCCACTGAAGTGCGTCTGGCCCCGGCTGATCTACAGTCCGCTCACGCTGAACAGGACCCAGTGCCATGGACCTCGGACCCAAGTGCCCCTACACACCCAGCACGCGCCTGCCCGACCCGTGCATCGAAGTGCTCGACGAGCGCTTCCTCGCGATGCGCCTGTTGTCGGGCACGGTGGAGCAACTGGCCACCGGGTTCTACTGGGCCGAAGGGCCGGTCTGGTTCGGTGACGGGCGCTACCTGCTGTTCAGCGACATCCCGAATAACCGCATCCTGCGCTGGGACGACTGCTCGGGCGCGTTGAGCGAGTTCCGCAAGCCGTCGAACCACGCCAACGGCCTGGCCCGCGATGCGCAGGGCCGGCTGCTGGCCTGCGAGCACGGCACGCGGCGGGTGACGCGCACCGAGTACGACGGCTCCATCACCGTGCTGGCCGATCGGTACCAGGGCAAGCGCCTGAATTCGCCTAACGACATCGTCTGCCAGCGCAATGGCGCGGTGTGGTTCACCGACCCGCCGTTCGGCATTCTCGGCTGGTGGGAGGGGGAGCCGGCCACCCCCGAGCTGCCGCACGGCGTCTACCGCATCGCCCCCGAAGACGGCACGCTGGCGATGGCGCTCGACGATCTGCAGGGCTCCAACGGCCTGGCGTTCTCGCCCGACGAGCGGATCCTCTACGTCGTCGAGAGCCGCGCCACGCCGCACCGCAAGATCTGGGCGTACGACGTGGCCGGCGCGACGCTGACGAACAAGCGCCTGTACGTCGACGCCGGTGGCCCCGGCGCCTACGACGGCATCGCGGTCGACACCCAGGGCAACGTCTGGTGCGGATTCGGCAGCAGCGGCACGCCGGGCGCCGACGCCACGGCGCTCGACGGCGTGCGCGTCTACGACCGTGACGGCCGGCCGCTGGCACACGTGCACCTGCCCGAACGCTGTGCCAACCTGTGCTTCGGTGGCCCCAAGCGCAACCGCCTGTTCATGGCGGCCAGCCACTCGCTGTACGCGCTGCACGTCAACGCGCGCGGCGCGGTCTGAGGCCGATTCAGGCCAGCCGATTCAACGGGCCCGCCGCAGCCGACAGGTGCTCGCGCAATGCCCGATACCGATCGTCTGGTGCGTCGCCGAACAGCGGGTCGAGCGCCGCCGGCACCGATCGGTCGATGACCGACCAGTCCTCCGCGGTGAGCAGCCTCGCGGCGCGCGGCAGGATCACGCGTTCCTCGGTGGCGAGGTGGTGGCGAAAGTAGGCCGTGTACAGCGCGACCGCCGCTTCCACGGCGGCGCGGCTGACCAACGCGCCGGCGACGGCGTCGCTCAATCTCGACAGCAGGTCGTCGCCGGCCGCGGCGATGGCACGGTGCTCCTGCAGCAGGCGGTTGATCGGCAATCGCAAGTCAGGGTCGCGCGCCAGCAGGCGTTCGAAGGCGACGTCCTCGCGCGGATGGTGATATCGGTCCGGAAATTCGCGCAGATAGGCCACGATGCTCGCCATCAGCTCGAAATCCGGATGCTCGTCGTCCTGGAACGCGGCCAGCTGGCGCTCCAGCACGTCGAGGAGGCGCGAGAAGTTGGCATGATCGGCATGCCAGCGCGCGACGATGTCGAACATGGTCGTCCCTCCTCGTCCGGGCGGGCGGTGCACGAAGACTAGTCAGTGCATCGCGGCTGTGTTCGATCTGCGTCAAGGCGCGCCGACGGCCGACGTGCCACAGCGTGCAGAATGCGTGCTGCCTTCGCCCCCCAGGACTCCAGCCCGCCGACCGGATGGCCGATTCGCCGACGCTCAAACCCGCCGCGGGCCTGTCCCGCGGACTGACCAGCTATGGCGACACCGATTTCAGCCTGTTCCTGCGCAAGGCCTTCATCAAGGGCGCGGGTTACGGCGACGACGCGCTCGCGCGACCGATCGTCGGCATCGTCAACACCGGCAGCGCCTACAACCCCTGCCACGGCAACACGCCGCAACTGATCGAGGCGGTGCAGCGCGGCGTGATGCTCGCCGGCGCGCTGCCGATGGTGTTCCCGACGATCTCGATCCACGAGTCGTTCGCCTCGCCGACCAGCATGATGCTGCGCAACCTGATGGCGATGGACACCGAGGAGATGATCCGCGCGCAGCCGATGGACGCCGTGGTGCTGATCGGCGGCTGCGACAAGACGGTGCCGGCGCACCTGATGGGCGCGGCCTCGGCCGGGCGGCCGGCGATCCAGCTCGTCACCGGGCCGATGCTGACCGGCTCGTTCCACGGCGAGCGCGTCGGCGCCTGCACCGACTGCCGCCGCTACTGGGCGCGGTTTCGCGCCGACGAGATCGGACGCGACGCGATCAACGAGGTCAACGCGCAGCTGGTGCCCGGCGTCGGCACCTGCTCGGTGATGGGCACCGCGAGCACGATGGCGTTGGTGGCCGAGGCGATGGGCATGGCGGTGCCCGGCAGCGCCACCGCCGCCGCGGTGAGCGCCGACCGCTTGCGCGTCGCCGAAGCCACCGGCCGGCTGGCGGTGGCGATGATCGGCGCCGCGTTGACGCCCGAGCGCATCATGACGCCGGATGCGATCGAGAACGCGCTGCGCGTGCTGCTGGCCATCGGCGGCTCGACCAATGCTCTGATCCACCTGACGGCGATCGCCGGGCGGCTGGGTATTGCGGTCGACCTCGATGCGCTCGACCGCATGAGCCGCGAGACGCCGGTGCTGATCGACCTGAAACCCTCCGGCGCGCACTACATGGACGACCTGCATCGCGCCGGCGGGCTGGTCGCGCTGCTGCGCGAGTTGAAACCGCTGCTGCACCTGGACACGCTCACCGTCAGCGGCCTGACGCTCGGCGAGGTGATCGAGGCATCGCCGCCGCCGCATGCGCAGGATGTGGTGCGGCCGATGAGCCGGCCGATCTATCCGCGCGGCGGCATCGCGGTGCTGCGCGGCAACCTCGCGCCCGGCGGCGCGATCATCAAGCAATCAGCCGCGCTGCCGGCGCTGATGGAGCACAGTGGCCGCGCGGTGGTGTTCGAGGACGCGGCCGACCTGGCCGCGCGCATCGACGCCGACGAGCTCGACGTGCGCGCTGACGACATCCTGGTGCTCAAGCGCATCGGACCCAAAGGCGCGCCGGGCATGCCCGAGGCCGGCTACCTGCCGATCCCGAAGAAGCTCGCGCGCGCCGGCGTGAAGGACATGGTGCGCATCTCCGACGGCCGCATGAGCGGCACCGCGTTCGGCACCGTGGTGCTGCACGTCACGCCCGAGGCCGCCGTCGGCGGCCCGCTGGCCTGGGTGCGCAACGGCGATCGCATCACGCTGAGCGTCGAGCGGCGCGAACTGACGCTGCACGTCGACGCTGCCGAGCTGGCTCGGCGCGCGGCGGCTGCGCCGGTGAACGACCCCGCCGCCGAGCGCGGCTATCGCCGGTTGTTCCTGCAAACCGTGACCCAGGCCGATCAGGGCGTGGACTTCGACTTCCTGCGCGCGCCCCACGCTGCGAGCAGCGTGCCGCGGCGCTGATCGTCGCCGCGGCCGGCCCGCACCGCGATCAGTTCAGCACCGCAGCCAGCTGCTGCGGTCGATGTCATGTCGCGGTGTCCGATGGCACCGCACGATCCGGTCGCGCGGCAGGCGGCGTCCAGGTGCAGCGGCCGATGCGCCCGATGGCGCGGGCACCGGTCGACACGTCGGCGCGAGCCGGTGCCTGCGATCCGGCCCGGGCCGGCGTGGTGTCCACCGGCAGCGGTGGTGCCACGGTCAGCGCCAGCGCGCAGGCCATCGAGCCGGCGGCGACGAGCGCAGTCGTCAGCACGCGCCTCACGACGCCCCCCGGGTGGCCGCCGGCACGACGGTGCGTGTCAGCATTTGTCCGAGTTGGCGCCCGGCCTGCGCGGCAGCGGCCAGCGGCGCGACGCTCGAGCGCCGCTGCGGCCGCCGCAGGCGCTCGACCGCCTGCAGCAAGGTCAGGTGCAGCACGTCGCGCTGCGCATGGCTGCCGCCCAGGCGGTGCGCCAGCGCCGGCACGCCGGCGAGCAACGAGGTCGCCAGCGCGTAGTCGCCGCGGCCGAAGGCGAGCAACGCGCGGCAGGCCGGCAGCCCGAGCTGGCGTGTGGTCTGGCCGTGGCGGGTCGGCAGCGCACTGCCGCGCCGCCAGCGTGGCCTCGAGCCGCTGCGCCCGGTCCCAGTGGCGTGCGCCGACGAACGCGAGCATGGCGTGCAGATCGCTGAAGCTGCAATAGCCATCGTCGATGCGCGGCGCCCAGGCGTCGGCGAGCTCGGCCCAGCGCGGCCCGGTGTCGACGCCGCGCAGCTCGATGCGCCACAGCAGCGCGGCGGCATCGATCAGGTCGGCGATTTCGCCGGAACGCGCCGATCGGATCTGCCGGTCGTACAGCGCCAGCGCATGGCCGACGTGGCCCTGCGCCAGGTGGAACAGCGCCAGGTGCCACCAGCAATGCGTGGCGACGACGGTGTCGGTGGCCCAGCGGTCGATGTGCTCGTTCATCCAGCGCACCCCCGCAGCGGCACGGTCGGTCATCTCGAACACGTGTGCCATCACGTGATGGGCGCGTGCATCGAACGGTTGCAGGGCCAGCGCGGCGCGAGCCGCCTGCTCCGCACGATCGACCTCGCCGGTCTCGACCAGGCCGAAGGCGTGCATCGACAGCACGGCGTGGTAGCCGGGCAGGTCGCCCGACCAGGCCGGCAGCACCGCCGCCACGCGGTCGCTCATGCGCGCGGCGTCGCCGGTGATGTAGTCGAGCGAGTGCGCGACGTGCAGCGCCAGCACGTCGCGCGGATGCGCGTCCAGCAGTGCAGCCAGACCGGCCCGCGCGTGCTCGTAGTCGTCGTCGAGCACGGCTGCGATGGCCGCAAGATGCGCCGCTTCGCGCTCGTTGGCCGGCAGGCCGGATGTGCGCTGATGCACCGGGCGCGCCGAGCGGCACGCGGTGCGGATCGCGGCTGCACAGTTGCAGATAGGCCTGCAGCACGTGCGCCATCACGAAGCCCGGAGCCTCCTGCAGCGCCAGGTCGAGCTGCACGTCCGCGCCGCGGCGCCAGCCCAGCAAGGCGGCGAGCGCGCGTTCGTAGGCCTGCAGTGCCGCGGGCGTGGCGCCGGAGATGGCACAGCCGCGGTGGTCGAGGTGCGTTCATGGTGATGCCTGCAATTGCGGCACGGTGGCCGGCGTGATGTTCAGGTTCATCCGGAACAGGTTGTCCGGGTCGAATCGGCGCTTCACGGCCTGCAGGCGCGCGTAGTTCGCGCCGTAGCTCGCGGCCACGCGCTCGGCCTCGTCGTCGGTCAGGAAGTTGACGTAGCCACTGCCGGTGGCGTGCGGCGCGGCGGCCTGGAAGACCTGCCGCGCCCAGTCGCGCACGCGATCGTCGTCGCCGGCGTCGGACCAGCGCCCGTGCACGTTCATGATGTAGCGCGCGTCGCGGCCGACGAAGGCCGTGGCCGCCGGCTTCACGCGCGCCATCGCGCCGCCGAGCTGGGCCACGAAGATCTCGCACTCCGGCCCCGGCAGGCGCGCGGCCGATGCGATCATGACGTCGAGCGCCGCATCGGTCAGCGTGCTGAAGTTGTTCGACTTCCAGTAGTTGCGGCCACCGGCGGTGAGCAGCGGGTCGAAGGCGGCCTGGAAGCCGGCGTAGGGCGTCGGCCCCAGCGCGACGCCGATCGGGTCGCCGAACTCGCAGCACCGGCGCCGCGGCGCGCTCGCCCGGCCTCGACGTCGCCGCTGTAGACCAGCGGCAGGATCACCACCTCGGTGCCGTGCGCCGACGTCGGCAGGAACGGCAGCGGCGGCGCCTTGCGCAGCACCGCCCACACGCTCAGCTCGTCGGGCGCGCCGAGCGTGAAGTCGCGCCACGCGCGCAGCACCTGGCGCGCCTGCGCGAACGGATAGACGACCAGACCGGCGTAGACCTCGGGGCCGACCGGATGCAGCTGGAACTCGAATGAGGTGACGACGCCGAAGTTGCCGCCGCCGCCGCGCAGCGCCCAGAACAGGTCGGGCTCCGAGGTGGCCGAGGCGACGCGCACCGCGCCGTCGGCGGTGACGACGGTGGCGCGCGAGCAGGTTGTCGATGGTCATGCCGTGGCGGCGCGTCAGCCAGCCGAAGCCGCCGCCGAGCGTCAGGCCGGCGACGCCGGTGGTCGAGTTGATGCCCAGCGGCGTGGCCAGGCCGTGCGCCTGCGCCTCGCGATCGAAGTCGCCGAGCAGCGCGCCCGGGCCGACCCGCGCCGTGCGCCGGGCCGCGTCGATGCCGACCGCGCGCATGCCCGACAGGTCGATCATCAGGCCGCCTTCGGCAACGGCGTTGCCGGCGATGTGGTGGCCGCCGCCGCGCACGCTGACCAGCATGCGGTGCTGCGGCCGCGAAGCGCACGGCAGCCTGGACGTCGCGCGGTGTCCAGGCAGCGCGCGATCAGCGCCGGGCGCCGATCGACCGTGCCGTTCCAGACCCGGCGCGCGTCGTCGTAACCCGGCGATGGCCGCGGCCCAGCACGCCGCCGCTGATCTGCAGCGCGAAGGCGCTCGACGTCGGACTGGCGCAGTTGCGCGAACGTCCTTGTCCAGCGTCAGGTAAGGCAGTGATGGCATACGATGCTCCGTCGATGGGTGATGGCACCGCGGCGGCCGCGCATGGCTTGCCGCGAGGGACTCATTGTTCGGACTTGCCGGGTTCGATACCTGATCCAGCGTCGCCAGCTCTTGCTCGCGCGTCCGCATTGGCGCGTGCCCGATGGATCAGGCGTGCGGACGACAGCCAGGTTGTTCCAAGTGCCCAGCAGGGGCTTCGGTCCGCGGCGAAGTGGACTTATTCTTCGGCATCTGCAAGCTCTGAGGCCCATCGAGATGACCCTGAGTGCCAAGGCGACCACCCTGGTCGTCGACGACAAGACAGACCTGCGCGAGCTCGTCGGGGACTACTTCGTCACGGGGGTGGACCACGTCGTCGGCCTGGAGATGGGCACCGACGACGACGTGCCATTCCCGCCGCGCGAGTTGCACCGCGTGATCGCCGGGTCCGGCGCGAGCCTCGAGCGCAGCGCCAGGTGAGCCAGGACACGCTGTCGGACGTGCTGCGCGGCGTGCGCCTGCGTGGCGCCGTGTTCTTCTACGTCAACGGCCACAGTCGAATGGGCCGCCGAAGCGCCGCCGGCACACGAGATCGCGCCGATGCTGATGCGCGGCGTCGAGCATGTGATCGAGTACCACGCGGTGGCGCACGGCGACTGCTGGGCCAGCATCCCGGTGGACCGTCGGTGCAGCTGAGCGCCGGCGACGTGGTGATGTTTCCGCACGGCGACGCGCACGTCGTGTCGAGCGCACCCGGCATGCGCGGCAATCCCGACATGAGCTGGCTGCCGGCGTCGAAGGTCGAGCAACTGCCGCTTCGCGTGACCTACAACGGCGAGCAGGTCGAACACGCGGCGCCGGACGGGCACGCCGCCGATGCCACGATCGTCTGCGGTTTCCTCGGCTGCGACCTGCAGCCGTTCAATCCGCTGATCGCCGCCCTGCCACGCCTGCTGCACCTGCGCGCCGGTGCCGACGACGCCTGGATCGCGCAGTTCACGCAGCAGGCGGTGGCCGAGTCGCATGCCCGGCGACCGGGCGGCGAGGCGATGCTGGCACGCATGAGCGAGATGATGTTCGTCGATGCGGTGCGGCGCTACGCCGACCAGCTGCCGGCGCACAGTGCCGGCTGGCTGGCCGGGCTGCGCGACCGCTTCGTCGGCCGCGCGCTGGCGCTGATGCACGAACAGCCCGCGCAGGATTGGACGATCGACCAGCTCGGGCGCAACGTTGGCCTGTCGCGCTCCGCGCTGCACGACCGCTTCGTCCAGCTGATCGGCGTGCCGCCGATGCAGTACCTGGCGCAGTGGCGCATGCAGGCCGCTGCACGCCTGCTGCTCGAAACCCGCGCCACGGTGGCCTCGATCGCGCTGGAGGTCGGCTACGAGTCCGAGGCGGCGTTCGCGCGCGCGTTCAAGCGGCTGGTCGGCAAGCCGCCGGCGGCATGGCGCCGCGAGCGCGACGCCGTGGCCGGCTGAGACCGCGAGCACTCAGACGATCAGCAGCGCCCGGAAGTCGTTGACGTTGGTGAACGTCGGGCCCGGCACCACCAGGTCGCCGAGCGGCTTGAAGAAGTTGTAGGCGTCGTTGCGGTCGAGGTACTCGCTGGCCTTCAGGCCCGCGGCCGCGGCGCGCGCCAGCGTGTCGGGCGTGACGATCGCGCCGGCGTTGTCCTCGATGCCGTCGATGCCGTCGGTGTCGGCCGCCAGCACGTGCACGCCGGGTTCGCCCTGCAGCGCGATGGCGCAGCCGAGCAGGAACTCGCTGGCGCGGCCGCCGCGGCCGCCCTTCGATCTGCACGGTGACCGTGGTTTCGCCGCCGCGACAGGATCACGCACGGCTTGGCGAACGGCGCGCCGCGCCGCGCCACCGCGCGGGCCAGCGCCGCATGCACCTTGCCGACCTCGCGCGATCTCGCCCTCGATCTCGTCGCTGAGGATGTGCGCGTCGACGCCGGCGATGCGCGCCAGCGCGGCCGCGGCCTCGAGGCTCTGCTGCGGCGTGGCGATCAGGTGCACTGGCATGGCCCGCTGAAGCGCGCGTCGCCGGGCTTGGGCGTCTCGAACGCGCCGCTTTCCAGGCCGGCGCGCGCCGCCGCCGGCATCGCGATGCCGTAGCGTGCGAGGATGCGCAGCGCGTCGGCGCAGGTGGTGGCATCGGGCACGGTCGGGCCGCTGCCGATCACCTCGGGTCGTCGCCCGGCACGTCGCTGATCAGCAGCGTCACCACACGCGCCGGCGCGCAGCGCGCGGCCAGCCGCCCGCCCTTGATGGCCGAGAGGTGCTTGCGCACGCAGTTCATCTCGTCGATCGCCGCGCCGCTGTTCGAGCAGGGCCTTGTTGATGGCCTGCTTGTCTTCGAGCGTCAGGCCCGGCGCCGGCAGCGCCAGCAGCGCCGAGGCGCCGCCGGAGATCAGGCACAGCACCAGGTCGTCGGCCGTCAGGCCCTGCGGCCAGCTCGAGGATGCGCTGCGCGCGCGTCGCGCCCGGCGTCGTCGGGCACCGGGTGCGCGGCCTCGACCACTTCGATGCGCCCGGGCGTCTGCCTTGTAGGCCGGCGGCACATGGTCGTAGCGCGTGACGACCAGGCCGCGACAGCGGCGCGTCCTTCGGCCACAGCGCGTCGACCGCCGCCGCCATCGCACCGCCGGCCTTGCCGGCGCCGAGCACCAGCGTGCGGCCCTTCGGCGGCGCCGGCAGGAACGGCCGCAATGCACTCGCGCCGGCAGCGCGCGCGCGACCGCGGCGTCGTACAGCGCGCGCAGGAAGGCCGCGCGGGTCGGTGGATGCACCGCGCGAGCTCAGCTCTTTCGCGACCGGATGCGCCGCCATCAGCTCCAGCGCCTGCACCAGCGCCGAATGGTCGAGCTGTCCCAGCCGTGCGCGGCGCAGGCCTGCATCAGTCTGCGCGGCGCTCGCGGTGTTGCGGCAGCGCCACGCCGAGCGCGCTGGCGCCCTGCCAGCGCGAGGTTCAGGTCCTTCTGGTGCAGCCCGATGCGAAAGCCCGGGCTCGAAGGTGCGCTTGATCATGCGCTCGCCGTGCACTTCGAGGATGCGGCTGACGCCGCGAAGCCGCCCATCAGCGCCTGGCGCACCTTGGCCGGGTCGGCGCCGGCCTTGCTGGCGAACACCAGCGCTTCGCCGACCGCCGCGATGTTCAGCGCGACGATGATCTGGTTCGCCACCTTGGTGGTCTGGCCGTCGCCGTTGCCGCCGACCAGCGTGATGTTCTTGCCCATCAGCTCGAACAGCGGCTTGACGCGCGCGAACGCCGCTTCGGGGCCGCCGACCATGATGGTCAGCGATGCCGGCCTTGGCGCCGACCTCGCCGCCGGACACCGGCGCGTCGAGGTAGTCGCAGCCGAGCGCGTTGATGCGCTTCGGCGAACTCCTTGGTCGCGATCGGCGAGATCGAGCTCATGTCGATCACAGTCTTGCCCTTCGACAAGCCCGCGGCGACGCCGTCCTCGCCGAACAGCACCGTTCTCGACGTCGGGCGTGTCGGGCACCATCGTGATGACGATGTCGGCGCGCTCGGCCACGCCTTCGCGCGTTGGCGCAGAGCGTCGCGCCGCTCGTCGGCGATCTCGGGCGCGCACCTTGCCGCGCGTGTGCACGAACAGCTTGTGGCCGCGCCTTGAGCAGGTGGCCCGCCATCGGCGCGCCCATGATGCCCAGGCCGATGAAGCCGATCTTCAGGGATGTGTGGTCATGCTGGTGTCCTTGGTGAGTGTCAATGCGTCAGCGTGCGAGACGTCTGGCAGCCAGCCCAGGCCCGCCTCGGTGCCGCCCGCGGGTTTGTACTCGCAGCCGATCCAGCCCTGTAGCCGATGCGGTCGAGGTGCGCGAACAGGAACGGGTAGTTGATCTCGCCGGTGCCGGGCTCGTTGCGCCCCGGGTTGTCGGCCAGCTGGATGTGGCGCGATGCGCGCCAGGTGCTTGGCTCATCGTCGCGGCCAGCTCGCCTTCCATGCGCTGCGCGTGGTAGATGTCGTACTGCACGAACAGCGTTGTCGGAGCCCACCTCGTCGATGATCGACAGCGCCTGCGCCGTGCGTGTTCAGGTAGAAGCCCGGAATGTCGTAGGTGTTGATCGGCTCGATCAGCAGCTTGAGCCCGGCCTCCTTCAACTCGGCCGCGGCGTAGCGCAGGTTGGCGACGAAGGTCCGGCGCAGCACGCCTCGGGTCGCGCGCCGGCCGGCACCTTGCCGGCCAGGCAGTTGAGCTGCGGCACGCCGAGCGCCGTGCGCGTACTCGATCGCCCTGCGCCACGCCGTGCGCGGAACTCGTCGACCCGGTCGGGCAGGCAGGCGATGCCGCGCTCGCCGCCGTCCCAGTCGCCGGCCGGCAGGTTGTGCAGCACCAGCTTCAGGCCGTTGGCCTGCAGCCGCGCCTTGATCTCGCTGCGGCCGGATAGGCGTACGGGAACAGGAACTCCACCGCCTTGAAGCCGGCCTTGGCGGCGCGCTCGAAGCGGTCGAGGAACGGCACCTCGGTGAACAGCATCGTCAGGTTGGCGGCGAACTTGGGCATCGAGGTCTCCTAGTGGTGCGCGCCGCCGTCAAGTGGCCCGCGCACCGGCTTGCGAGTCGCAGCGGAGCGCCGCACGCCGGGCGGTCGTCAATCCAGCATGGCGACCGCGGTCGGCGCGTCGGCCTTGCCGCTGCGAGTTCCTCGAATTCGACCACGTTGTCGATCTCGGTGCCCATCGAGATGTTGGTCACGCGCTCGAGCATCACCTCGATCACCACCGGCACCTGGAATTCGGCCATCCACGCCTCGGCCTGCTGATCGCCGGGCTCGATCTCTTCCTGCCTGTACACGCGGATCGCCTTGCAGCCCAGCCCCTCGACCACCTTCGACGTGGTCGACGCCGTAGCCCTTGCATGCTCGCGGCGCGTTGATGTTGTCGAAGCCGAGCTGCACGCAGTAGTCCATGTTGAAGCCGCGCTGGCTCTGGCGGATCAGGCCCAGGTAGCTGTTGTTGACGACGATGTGGATGTAGGGCAGCTTGAACTGCGCGCCGACCGCCAGCTCCTCGATCATGAACTGGAAGTCGTAGTCGCCCGACAGCGCGACGATGCGTGCGCGTCGGGTCGGCCGCGCGCACGCCGAGCGCGGCCGGAATCGTCCAGCCCAGCGGGCCGGCCTGGCCGCAGTTGATCCAGTGGCGCGGCTTGTAGACGTGCAGGAACTGCGCGCCGGCGATCTGCGACAGGCCGATCGTCGTCACGTAGCAGGTGTCCGTCGCCGAAAGCGTTGTTCATGCACTGGTAGACGCGCTGCGGCTTCATCGGCACGTCGTCGAAGTTGGTCTTGCGCAGGTATCGAGCGGCCCTTGCGCTCGCGGCATTCCGCGGCCCAGGCGCTGCGGTCGCGCAGCTTGCCGGCGGCCTTCCACTCGCGCGCGACTTCGACGAACAGCTCCAGCGCGGCCTTGGCGTCGGAGACGATGCCGAAGTCGGGCGCGAACACGCGGCCGATCTGCGTCGGCTCGATGTCGACGT
Organism: uncultured beta proteobacterium; assembly: GCA_963814435.1. Classification (GTDB taxonomy): domain Bacteria; phylum Pseudomonadota; class Gammaproteobacteria; order Burkholderiales; family Burkholderiaceae_C; genus JAEUPI01. Next base: position 137,182 of record CAWFCV010000004.1, on the reverse strand, counting down.
GGACGAACTTGCGGCCCTTGCAGTAGACCTCGGCCGAGCCGGTGTGGCGGTTCGCCCAGCGGTTGCCGATGCCGAGCACGAAGTCGCTCGCCAGCATGGTGGCGTTGCCGTAGCGGTGGCTGGTCTGCAGGCCGCACATGCCGGCCATCAGCGGGTGGTCGTCGGGGATCGTGCCCCAGCCCATCAGCGTGGGAATCACCGGCATGCCGGTGACTTCGGCGAACTGCACCAGCAGGTCCGACGCGTCGGCGTTGATGATGCCGCCGCCGGCGACGATCAGCGGCCGCTCGCGCCGTTCAGCATCTCGAGCGCCTTCTCGACCTGCTTGCGCGCTGGCCGTGGGCTTGTAGACCGGCAGCGGCTCGTAGGTGTCGATGTCGAACTCGATCTCGGCCATCTGCACGTCGAACGGCAGGTCGATCAGCACCGGGCCGGGCCGGCCCGAGCGCATCAGGTGGAAGGCCTGCTGGAACGCGCGCGGCACCTGCGCCGGCTCGAGCACGGTGGTGGCCCACTTGGTCACCGGCTTGGCGATCGCTGGCGATGTCCACCGCCTGGAAGTCCTCCTTGTGCAGCCGCGCGCGCGGCGCCTGGCCGGTGATGCACAGGATCGGAATCGAATCGGCCTGCGCCGAATAGAGCCCCGTGATCATGTCGGTGCCGGCCGGCCCCGAGGTGCCGATGCAGACGCCGATGTTGCCGGCCTTGGCGCGGGTGTAGCCCTCGGCCATGTGCGAGGCGCCCTCGACGTGGCGCGCCAGCACGTGGGCGATCGACTGCCGCTCGCGCAGCTGCGCGTACAGCGGGTTGATCGCCGCGCCGGGCACGCCGAAGGCCTGGGTCACGCCTTCCTTCTCCATCACCAGCACCGCGGCCATTGCCGCCTTCATCTTCGCCATGGCGTTGCTCCTGTTGTGTCTGCACGCATCTTGACCGTTGGCGCCGCCGCACAGAAGGCCGGCACGGCGATAACAGCTATTCCACCGGGTAATGCGAGGCCGGCGCGTCCCGTTCGGCGCCGGGCAGCCAGACGCTGAAGCGGCTGCCCTGCCCGGGCGTGCTGGCCACCTCGATGCGCCCACCCATCGCGAGCACCAGCTGGCGGCTCAGCGCCAGCCCGATGCCGCTGCCCGGCACGTCGCTGTGTTCGCGTCCGAGCCGGTTGAAGGGCTCGAACAGGTGCGACTGCTGTTCGGCCGTCAAGCCTTGGCCGGTGTCGACCACGTCGACCGCGAAGCCCGCGTCGCTGGCGCGCAGCGCGAGCCGCACCTGGCCGCCCGGCGCGGTGTACTTGATGGCGTTGCTGAGCAGGTTGATCACCACCTGCAGCAGCCGTTTGTCGTCGGCCGTCACGATGGCAGGGCCTGAATGTGCCGGCGCGAGCAGTTGCACCTGGTGATGCGTCACCTGCGGCGCCACCATGGCCGCCGCGTCGCGCAACACGCCCGAGGCATCCACCGGGCGCAGCGCGAGCGACATGGCGCCGATCTCGGCACGGCTCAGGTCCATCAGGTCGGCGATCAGCCGGTCGAGCTGCCGGCCGGCGGATTCGATGTGCCGCAGGTAGTCGATGCGCACGGCGTTGCCGGGTTGGTGCTCGATCTGCTGGCGCATCAGCTGCGCAAAGCCCAGCACCGCGCTCAACGGCGTGCGCAGCTCATGGCTCACGTTCGACAGCAGCTGCGATTTGCTGCGGCTGGCCATCTCGGCCGCCAGCCGGGCGGTGCGCTCGTTCTCCAGCGCCAGCGCGTCGGTCAGGTCGCGCAGCACCACCGTGAACAGCGAACCCTGCGGCTGCGCGACGCGCGAGATCGATGCCGCGATCGGAAACTGCTGCCCATTGGCGCGCCGGCCATGCAGCTGCGCCTCGCCGCCCATGCGCCGCTGCGTGCTCCCGGTGCTGGCAAACCGCTGCAGCGCACCGGCATGCGCCTCGCGCGACGCCTCGGGCAGCAGCCGGTCCAGCGGCTGGCCCAGCATCTCGCGCTCGCTGACGCCGAACACGCGCTCGGCCTCGTGGTTGAAGACGATCACGCGGTGGTTGGCGTCGAGCGTGATGATCGCCGTCGACGCCGTGCTCACCACGCCGGCCAGCTGAGCCTCGCTGGCGCGCAGGCGCGCGGCCGAATCCATCAGCTCGGCGGTGCGTTCGGTGACGCGCTGCTCGAGCAGCCGATGGCTCTTGCGCAGCTCGATCTCGAGCGCGTCGATCCAGCGCGCGCTGCGCCACACCAGCACCCACAGCGCCAAGGCCGACAGCGCCACGGCCGCCACCATGCCGACGCTTGCATCCCACCAGCCGCGCACATTGGCCAGATGCTGCAGCCACATCACCGCGGCCGGCAACACCATCGCCACCGGCAACGCGCTGCGCAGGAAACGCCCCCCGGCGCTGGCCACCAGCTCGGCGCCCTGGGTCGCCCGCCAGTGCACCAGGCTCAATGCGCTGGCGCTGAGCATCACGATGCACGCGGCCGTGGGCAGCGACAGGCTGGCGAATGCGGTGCCGAGACCCGAACCCCATCGCACCTCGAGCAGCAGCCCCACCGAAGCCACATACCCGATCGCAAACGACACGATGCCGGCCAGCGCGCGCGCGAGCCGCCATTCGCGCGCACTCGGCAGCGCGGCCACAGCCAGCAGCAACAGCGCCAGGGCCGCCGCGGGCGCGGTACGACCCGGAAACGCCTCGGCCGGGATGGCCTGGTCGCGCAGTGCCCACTGATCGATGCCGAGGTCGATGCCCGTCACCGCCTGCGTCAACGTAGCACCCATCAAACCGACCGCGAGCAGCGGCGCCAGCGCGAGCAGCCGGCGCATGCCGCGTCCGATCGCCACGCCCGCACGCCCGAGTGCCACGGCGATGCTGAGCACGCTCAGCGCGGTGTTGGCCCTCATCGCCGGCAGCTCGACCACCCAGCGCGCCAGTTCGACACGGTCGAAGGCCCAGCCGGTCAGCGCCGTCGCGGCCAGCATGGCCGACAGCGCACACATCGCCAGCACGAAGCCGCGACGCGCGCGCGACGCCGGCAAGATCTCCAACGCGATCGGCAGCATCGCCAGCGTCACCCAGAATCGGCCCATGGGTCTCCCTTTGCGCCGCAGTCCGCCCGATGGGCCGGCCCATCGCTCGTGCGTCCCGCGGAAGACCGTCGCCGGCCACCGCGTCAACGGTGACGGTTGGTCGATGCTCAGCGTGTACCGCGCGGGCTTGACTTCTGTCAATCACCACGCGACGGACACGGATACTGGGCATGGCGCCTTGCGCGCCACGCCGGGGCGGCGCGGGCCCGCGCCGGCGCGGCCCTACAGTTGCGCCATGGATCGAGTGACCAGCCTGCTGCTCTACATCCGCGTGGTCGAGACCGGCTCGTTCAGCAAGGCGTCGGCCGACATGGGCCTGGCGCAGCCCACCGCCACCAAGCACGTCGCGGCGCTCGAGCAGCGCCTGGGCGCGCGGCTCCTGCACCGCAGCACACGCGGCGTCACGCCCACCGAGGTGGGCTCGGCGTACTACGACAAGTGCAAGTTGATCGCCGCGCGCGCTCGAAGAGGCCGACAACCTGGCTGCGCTGATGCAGTCGCGCGTGCAGGGCACGTTGCGCATCAGCACCTCGGTGGCCTTCGGCCGGCGCGTGCTGACGCCGATGGTGCTGCTGTTCATGCGCCAGCACCCCGAGCTGCAGCTCGACCTGAGTTTCGACGACCGCTACGTCAACCTGGTCGAGCAGGGCGTCGACGTCGCGATCCGCATGGGCCGGTTGGCGGACTCGACCCTCGGCGCACGCTACCTCGGCATGAATCCCTGGGTGCTGGTGGCCTCACCGGTCTACCTCCAGCAACGCGGCACGCCCGCCAAGCCCGACGATCTGGCCGCGCATGACGCGCTCATCTACAGCTCGGTGCAGGGCGACGACCGATGGCTTCTTCGTGGCAAGGACGCGAAGCCACTGTCCGTCGTCGTGCGGGGCCCGCTGCGTTCGAACAACCTGTCGGCCCTGCTGGCCGCGGCGCGCGCCGGGTTGGGCGTGGCCGCCCTGCCTTGGTATGTGGCGCACGATTCGGTCCATGACAAAGTGCTCGCGCCGGTGCTCGGTGACTGGTCGCTGCCCGAGCAGGAGATCCACGCGGTGTACCCGTCACCGACGTTGGTGCCCGCGAAAGTGTCCACGTTCATCGATTTCGCCCGCGAGCGATTCGGCCCACGCTGGTGGGCCGCATGAACGCAGCGCCGGCCGTCGCGCCGAAGGGTGGTCGTCGACCGCTTCTTGAATTCGCGTCGGCGGGCCGGGTTGGCACCGACGAGCGGCATGGGCCAGCCGTGCGGCATTTCGCGGAAACGGGCGCCGCACGAGGTTTGACCACCGATTCAGGTGGGGTGCTGGCGCCGATAGTTCCTCGCCTTTCGGTGCCGCACTGCCGACACTGCACTTACGGGTCAGCGTGACTCGCAGACAGCGTGCAGGAGCAACGGAACATGAAGACATTCAACGGTATCGCGATGCTGGCGGCCACCGCGGCACTTGTGCTGGCCATGCCAACGGCACAGGCGCAGGTCGCGCGGGTTCAATCGCTGATCGGCGAGAAGATCGACAGCGGGCTTGGGCGAACTGCCGCCGTATGCGTCCTGGGACGACAAGACGGGCCGCCAGCCGACGCGATATCGCGTGGCCGGCGAATCGCTCGACGACGGCTTGGGCGCGTTGCCGCCCTACTCGCAGTGGCTCGATCGCAGCGGTCGCGACCCGATGGCGCGCGGCGTGATCAGCGCCCGTCTCAGCACGCGCTGATCCGCTCGCGCCGCTGACACGGCGCCCGCCGTGCGCGACCTGCGCACCGGGCGCCGCTGCTTTTGCGGGCCGGCCGAACGACAATCGGGCATGGCCGATGCACGCACCCTGCTGGTCCGTGACGCCGACATGGTGGTCACGATGGACGACGGGCGCCGCGAGCTCGCACGACGCCAGCGTCTTGATCCGCGGCCCGGCCATCGAGGCCGATCGGCAGCGCCGCTGCAATCGGCGGCGACGCCGACGAGGTGATCGACGCCCGCGGCCATGTCGTGATCCCGGGCCTCGTCAACACGCACCACCACATGTTCCAGTCGCTGACGCGCGCCGATTCCCGCGGCGCAGGACGCGGAGCTGTTCGGCTGGCTGCGCACGCTGTATCCGCTCTGGGCGCGGCTGACGCCCGACATGGTCCACATGTCGACGCAGGTCGCGATGGCCGAGCTGCTGCTGTCGGGCTGCACGACCAGCAGCGACCACCTCTACGTCTTCCCGAACGGCGTGCGCCTGGACCGACAGCATCGAGGCCGCGGCCGTCATCGGCATGCGCTTCCACGCCGCGCGCGGCAGCATGAGCGTCGGCGAAAGCCAGGGCGGCCTGCCGCCCGACGCGCTGGTGGAGCGCGAGGACGCGATCCTGTCCGACACGCAGCGCGTGATCGAGCGGCACCACGACGCCGGCCGCTACGCGATGCTGCGCGTGGTGGCGGCGCCGTGCTCGCCGTTCTCGGTCAGCCGCGACCTGATGCGCGAATCGGCCGCGCTCGCCCGCGCGCTACGGCACGACGGCTGCACACCCATCTGGCCGAGAACGACCACGACATCGCCTACAGCCGCGAGCGGTTCGGCCTGACGCCGGCCGAGTACGCCGACTCGCTGGGCTGGCTGGGCCCGGACGTGTGGCATGCCCACTGCGTCAAGCTCGACGCGCCGGGCATTGCGCGCTTCGCGCGCCACGCGCACCGGCGTCGCGCATTGCCCGTGCAGCAACATGCGCCTGGCCTCGGGCATCGCGCCGGTGCGGCGCATGCTCGATGCCGGCGTGCCGGTGGGCCTGGGCGTGGACGGCAGCGCCAGCAACGACGCCGGCGACCTGCTGGCCGAGGCGCGCCAGGCGCTGCTGCTGGCCCGCGTGGGCCGCGCCCTCGAGCCGCCGCACGGCTGGCCCGACGGCCAGATCCGCTACGGCTGCGACGCTGGCCCGGCGCAGATGACCGCGCGCGACGTGCTGGCGATCGCCACCCGCGGCGGCGCCGCAGTGCTCGGGCGCGACGACATCGGCCACCTCGCGCCGGGCATGGCGGCCGACCTGGCGATCGTTCGACCTGCGCACGCTGGCCTTTGCCGGCGGTGCGGTGCACGACCCGGTGGCCGCGCTGCTGCTCTGCGCCACGACGCGCGGCCGCCTACACGCTGGTCGAACGGCCGCGTGGTGGTGCGCGAGGGCCGGCTGGCGACGCTGGATCTCGCGCCGCTGGTCGAGCGGCACAACCGGCTGGCACGCCAGCTCGTGGCCTGAGGCCGACCGCTGGCACCGGTGACCCGCCGGCCTACTGCACGTACAGCACGCGCATGCCGAGCGACTTGCCGCCGACGCGGTCGAGCACGTTGATCGTGGTCTGCTTGGGCGTGAAGTTATCAGGCAGCACCAGGCTGCCGCGCAGGCTCTGGTGGGCGCCGACGCTGACCGTCACCGGCTCCAGCGCCAGGTGTCGCTCCACACCGCCGGCCAGCCCGGTGACCACGAACTGCATCACGCCGGCCTGCGGCGCGGCGCCGCAGCCTTGCCGCGGGTGAGCAGCACCTCGTAGCCGAGCGCGCCGCGCTGCTTGACCAGCCGCGCCGCACGCACCTCGACGGTGCCGCCACGCGGATCGGGCGGCAACGCGCCGACCAGGAACTCGAAGTCGGCCCGGCTGCTCTTCGTGCGCTCGCGGTCGGCGGCGAGGTCGGCGGCCAGCGTCGCGCGCTCGGCCTGCGCCGCCTGCAGTTGCCGGGTGGTCTCCGCCAGGTCGGCCGCCAGCCGGGCGCGCTCGCCTCTCGGCCTGTGCCAGCGACGCACGCAGCGCCGACGACTCGCTGGCCGAAAGCCGCGGCGGCAGGAACCGCTCCTGCGCCAGGATCACGCCGGCGGCGCCGATGGCCGCGCCGAGCAGCCACCAGCACCAGCCACGCTCGGCGGCCGCCAGCTGGATCGGCGCCGGCCGGAAGGTTCGAAGGCAACGGGTTTGAACTGTCCGAGCATGCGTCGTCTGGGGATCTGTGGGCGGGCCCGTGCAGGTTCTACCACAAGCCCGCGACCTCCCTGGCGCAGCCGGCCCACGCCACGAGTGCCTACCGGGCGACGACGGCGATGCCCTTCAACTGCCCGGCCTGCGCCGCGCCGGCGGGCCGCGGGTAACGCGCCGGGTCGATGCGATGCAGCAGCTCGGCCTCGCGCACGCGCGCCAGCGCGACATTGCCGATCTTGACGTGACCATAGCCGCGCATCGCCAATGGCAGCGCCGCCCATTCGCACACCAGCTTGTGGTTGGCGGGCGACAGCGCGGGCATCAGCTCGGTCAGACGCGACCGGTAGCCGGCCGATCAGCTCGCGCTCCATGCGCCGCTCCTGCGTGTGGCCGAACAGGTCGAGCGCCGTGCCACGCAGCCGGCGCCCGTGCGCCAGCACACGCAGCAGCGGCATCAGCCAGCCGCCCAGGCGCAACTTGCTTCGGCGCCTGTCCGTTGCTGCGGCCGCGCCAGCAGCGGCGGCGCCATGTAGAACTCGAGCTTCACGTCGCCTTCGAACTGCTGCGCCAGCTCGCGCTGGAAGTGCCCGTCGGTGTACAGGCGCGCGACCTCGTATTCGTCCTTGTAGGCCATCAGCTTCAGCAGGCTGGTCGCCACCGTCCGCGTCAATGGCAGGTCGGGGTCCGCGGCCACGGCGCGCTCGCGCTCGCGCACGCTGGCCACCGCGGCGGCATAACGCCGGGCGTAGGCGGCATCCTGGTAGGCGCGCAGGTGCTCGACGCCGCGCGCGATCAGCGCGTCCAGCGCTCTCCGGCGCGCCGGCCGCCGGCGCGGCGTGGCCGAGCAGCGCGTCGCAGGCCGCCGGGTCGGCGGCCGCCAGCCGGCCGAGCGAGAACGCCAGCAGGTTGGCCTGCACCGCCACGCCGTTGAGCTCGATCGCGCGCTGCAGCGCGGCCAGGCTCACCGGCACCAGGCCGCGCTGCCAGGCGAAGCCGAGCGCCAGGATGTTGGCGACGATGGTGTCGCCGAGAAAGTCCTCGGCCAGCGACTGCGCGTCGAAGGTCTCGACGCGCTCGGCGCCGGCGGCGAAGTGCAGCTTGTCGAGCAGCGCGTCGACCTGCAGGCTGGCATCGGGGTTCTTCAGCGACTCGGCCACCGGCACCTCGTGCACGTTGGCCAGCACGCGCGTGCGGCCGTGGCGCACGGTCTGCAGCGCCTCGGGCGAGGCGCCGACCACCAGGTCGCAGGCGAGGATCGCGTCGGCCTGCTGCGTGTCGATGCGCACCTGGTTCAGGCGCTCGGGCCGGTCGGCCCAGCGCACGAACGACAGCACCGAGCCGCCCTTCTGCGCGAAGCCCATGAAGTCGAGCACGCTGGCGCTCTTGCCCTCCAGGTGCGCGGCCATCGCGATCACCGCGCCGACCGTCACCACGCCGGTGCCGCCGACGCCGGTGACCAGCAGGTCGTACGGGCCGGTCCAGGCGATGCGGCGCCGGCAGCGGCAACGCCGCCACGCGGCGTTCGAAGCGCTTCGCGGCCGGCGCCCGAGTGCGCCGGCCTTCTTGCGCAGTCGGCCGCCGAGCACGCCGACGAAGCTCGGGCAGAAGCCCTTGGCGCAGGAATAGTCCTTGTTGCAGCTGCTCTGGTCGATCTTGCGCTTGCGGCCCGAGCGGCGTCTCGAGCGGCAGCACCGCGACGCAGTTGCTCTGCACCGAGCAGTCGCCGCAGCCTTCGCAGACGCGCTCGTTGATGAACAGGCGCCGCGCCGGGTCGGCGAGCTCGCCCTTCTTGCGCCGGCGGCGCTTCTCGGCGGCGCAGGTCTGCTCGTAGATCAGCACCGTGACGCCGGCCATCTCGCGCAGCCGCCGCTGCACCGCGTCGAGTTCCTCGCGCGGGTGGAACGTGGTGCCGGGCGGAAAGCGGCCGTGCATCGCGTCGTACTTGGCGATGTCGTCGCTGACGACCACCACCTGCTCGCACGCCCTCGCTCTCCACCTGGCGCGCGATCGCGTCGACGCTGATCGGCGCCGTCCACCGGTTGGCCGCCGGTCATCGCCACCGCGTCGTTGAACAGGATCTTGTAGGTGATCGTGGCCTTCGACGCCACCGCCTGGCGGATCGCCAGGTAGCCCGAGTGGAAGTAGGTGCCGTCGCCGAGGTTCTGGAACACGTGCGGCACCTTGGTGAACATCGAGTGGCTGACCCAGTCGACGCCCTCGCCGCCCATCTGGATCAGGCCCTGCGTGTCGCGGTCCATCCACGAGGCCATGAAGTGGCAGCCGATGCCGGCCTGCGCGCGCGAGCCCTCGGGCACCCGCGTGCTGGTGCTGTGCGGGCAGCCGGCGCAGAAGTACGGCACGCGCTTGACGCTGTCGCCGGCGTTGGCCAGCAGCTCGGGCGGCGTGAAGTCGCGCACGTGCTGCAGGTGGTCGCCGAGCGCGCGGTTGGCCGGGAAGTGGCGCTCGATCCAGTGCGCGACGAGCTCGATCAGCCGCGACGGCCGCAGCTCGCCGACGCGCCGACACCAGCGGCGCGCCCGGCGCGTCGCGCTTGCCGACGATGACCGGCCGCTCGTCGGCCGGCGCGTTGTAGAACAGCTCGCGCAGCTGCGTCTCGACGACCGCGCCCTTCTCCTCGATGACCAGCAGCTCCTTCAGGCCGCGCGCGAAGCGCCGCATGCGCGTGGTCTCGAGCGGAAACGACAGGCCCACCTTGTACAGCCGCACGCCGGCGTCGGCCAGCATCTGCGGCGTGATCTCCAGGCGCCGCAGCACCTCCATCAGGTCGTAGTGCGCCTTGCCGCAGGTGACGATGCCCACCGTGGCCTGCGGCGACACGATCACGTCGCGGTCGATCGAGTTCACCTGCGCGAACGCCGCCACCGCGGCCAGCTTGTCGGCCAGGCGCGTCTCGATGCGCAGCGACGGCAGGTCGGGCCAGCGGTAGTGCAGCCCGTCGGCCGGTGGCGCGTGGCCGGTGGCGGCGCGCACGCCGTCGGCGTCGCGCCAGGTCGCGGTGCGCGTGGCGATCGCGTCCAGATCCACCGTCGCGCCGCTTTCCACCACCTCCGACAACGCCGTCATGCGCGACCCAGTTGCCCGAGTAGCGCGACAGCGCGTAGCCGTAGAGGCCGAACTCGAGGTACTCGGCCACGTTGGCCGGCGCCACCACCGGCATGTGGAAGGCCTGGAAGAGCTGGTCGCTCTGGTGCGGCATCGACGACGAGACGCAGCCGTGGTCGTCGCCGGCCACCACCAGCACGCCGCCGTGCGGCGAGCTGCCGTAGGCGTTGCCGTGCTTGAGCGCGTCGCCGGCGCGGTCGACGCCCGGGCCCTTGCCGTACCACATCGCGAACACGCCGTCGACGGTGCGCTCGGGGTCGGACTCGACGCGCTGCGTGCCCAGCACCTGCGTGGCGCCGAGTTCCTCGTTGATCGCCGGCACGAAGCGGATGCCGGCCTCGGTGAACTTCGGGCCGGCCTTCCAGATCGCCTGGTCGACCATGCCCAGCGGCGAGCCGCGGTAGCCGCTGACGAAGCCCTGCGTGTTCCAGCCGCGCGGCGGCGTCGCGCGGCGCGCTGCATCAGCAGCAGCCGCACCAGCGCCTGCGTGCCGGTGAGGAAGACGGTGCCGCGTTCGGCCCACAGGTTGTGCTCGAGCCGGTAGTCGGGCCGGACGATGGCCGAAACCTCGGCAGCGGCAACGCTCATGGGATGCTCCGTTCGGCACGCGGGCGTGCGCGCCGTGGCGCAGCATAGGTCGCGAACCCCGGAAAGTTGTTCTCGGATTTCCTTTCAGGCACTACATTTCGCTCGTTTCATTCTCCGGAATCGACCATGAACGAGAAAATCCAACTCGATCGTTACAGCCTGCAGATCCTCGCGGAGCTGCAGCGCGACGCGCGGCTCAGACGGTGCAGCAGCTGTCCGACGCGGTGGGCCTGTCGCCCACGCCATGCTGGAAGCGCGTCAAGGACATGGAGGCCAAGCGGGGTGATCCGGGGCTACACCGCGCTGGTCGACCGCGAGAAGGTCGGCCTGAATCTGCACGTGGTGATCGAGGCCAACCTGAGCGAACACACCGAGGAGCGGGTGCGCCAGTTCGAGCGCGCGGTCGCCTTGAGCCCGCAGATCGTGCGCTGCGTCAGCACCACCGGCCAGGCCGACTACCTCCTCACCGTGCTGATCGGCGACATCAAGGCCTACGAACAGTTCCTGCACGACACGATCTTCAAGCTGCCCGGCATCACGCACGTGCGCTCGAGCATCGTGCTCAAGGAGGTGAAGCAGGAGGTGCGGCTGCCGGTGGCGACCGGACCGGCCGAACCTCACCGCGCGAAACGGCAGGCGGCGCGTTAGCGACGCTTGGGCGCGCCGCGGGTCATTCAGCTCATGCCGCAAGCGCCAGCGGCACCGCCGCCGTGTCGGCGACCGCGCAGCGGCGGCCGATCGGCAGATACTGAAAGCCCTCGGCGCGCATCTGGTCGGGGTCGAACAGGTTGCGCCCGTCGAACACCACCGGCTCGCGCAGCAGCGCGCGCATGCGAGCGAAATCGGGCGAGCGATAGGCCTTCCATTCGGTCACGATCACCAGCGCGTCGGCGCCCTCGAGCGCCTCGATCGGCGTGGCGGCGTAGTCGAGCCCGACCACATCGCCGAACACCCGGCGCGCCTCGGGCATCGCCTCGGGGTCGTGCGCGGTCACGCGCGCACCGCGCCGCAGCAGCTCGGCCACGATGATGCGGCTGGGTGCCTCGCGCAGGTCGTCGGTGTCGGGCTTGAACGACAGGCCCCACAGTGCGAAGCGCCGGCCCTGCAGCCGCTCGCCGTAGCGGGCGGTGATCTTGTCGACCAGCACCTGCTTCTGGCGCTCGTTGGCGCGCTCCACCGCCTGCAGCAGGTGCACCGGCTTCGCCGACCTGCGCGGCGCTGTGCATCAGCGCCTTCACGTCCTTCGGGAAGCACGAGCCGCCGTAGCCGCAGCCGGCGTAGAGAAAGTGGTGCCCGATGCGCGGGTCGCTGCCGATGCCGCGGCGCACCTGCTCGATGTCGGCGCCGAGCTTCTCGGCCAGCAGCGCCATCTCGTTCATGAAGCTGATGCGGGTGGCCAGCATCGCGTTGGCGGCGTACTTGGTCAGCTCGGCCGAGCGGATGTCCATCAGCACCAGCTTGTCGCGCACACGCTGGAACGGCGCGTACAGCGCCTGCATCAGGTGCACCGCGCGGTCGTCGTCGGCGCCGACGACGATGCGGTCGGGCCGCATGAAGTCGTCGACCGCGTACCCTTCCTTCAGGAACTCGGGATTCGACACCACGCTGAACGGCACGCTGCACGCCGCGCTCGGCCTGCGCCTGACTCGATGGCACTGCGCACCGCGTCGGCCGTGCCGACCGGCACGGTGCTCTTGTCGATCACGAGCTTGTAGTCGGTCATGTGCTGGCCGATGGCGCGCGCGGCGGCCAGCACGTGCTGCATGTCGGCGGCGCCGTCTTCGTCGGGCGGCGTGCCCACGGCGATGAACTGCATCGTGCCGAAGCGCACGCCCTCCTTCACGTCGGTGGTGAAGTGCAGCGCGCTGCGCCGCCACGTTGCGCAGCACGATGTCCTTGAGCCCCGGCTCGAAGATCGGCAGTTCGCCGCGCTGCAGGCGCTCGATCTTCGCCGCGTCGACGTCGACACACAGGACGTCGTTGCCCATCTCGGCAAAGCATGCGCCGGTCACGAGACCGACATAGCCCGAACCCACCACGGTCAGTTTCATCTGCACTCCAAGCGATCGGACCTCGAAGGTCCGGGCCTATCTGGCGCTCCGCGATGCACCATCTCGGGAGCTGTCGTCGCTGGCCTGCCGTCGCCGGCGTGGGCCCAGGGGTGCGCGATGGTTCACAGAGCAGCCAGCCTCGATGGCGATACGTCGGCTGCTAGCGAAGCGGGCCCTGCGCGACCGACGCGGTGGCGGCCGGCGGCGCGTCCCAGCCGCCGCCCAGCGCCCGGAACAACGAAACCGCGGCGCTGTAGCGCGACAGCGTGATCGCCTCCTGTGCATCCTCGGCGGCGAGCAGCACGCGTTGCGCATCGAGCACGGTGGAGAAGTCCACCGCACCGTTGCGATAGCGCAGGTCGGCCATACGCAGCACCGCCCGCGCGTGGTCGATCCCCTGCTGCTGGTAGGCGGCCTGCTCGGCGCCGCGCGCCACAGTGGTCAGTGCATCCTCGACATCGCGCAGCGCCGACAGGATGGATTGCTCGTACACCGCGACCAGTTCCTCGCGCTGCGCCTGCGCCAACTGCACCTCCGACTGGCGGCGACCCCCGTCGAACAGCGTGGCCGCCAGGCCCGCCCCGACCGCATAGGCCAGCGATCCGGAGCGCAGCAGCGTCGACAGCGACGCGCTCTTCGCGCCGGCCTCGGCGGTCAGCGCCAGCGTGGGGAACAGCGCGGCCCGAGCCGACGCGACGTCGGCCTGGGCCGCGGCCAGCGCCGCCTCGGCCTGGCGGATGTCGGGCCGCTGCTGCAGCAACTGCGCCGGCAGGCCCGGCTGCACCGACGGCAACGGCAACGTGTCCAGTCGCGTCTCGGCCACCGCGAAGCCTTGCGGCGCGCGGCCGGTCAGCACCGCCAGCGCATCGAGCGATTGCCGCAGCTGGCGCTCCAGCGGCGGCAGGCTGGCCTGCACCGACGCCACCAGGCCGCGCTGGCGCAGCACCTCGAGCCCCGACACCGTGCCGGCTCGCTGCTGGGTCTGCAGCAGGCCGAGCATGGATTCGGCGTTGCCCAGGCTGCGCCGCGCCAGCGCGAGCCGGTCGCGCAGCGACAGCACCTGGAAGTACTGGCTGGCCACCTCGGCCTGCAGCGAGACCCGCAACGCCTGCATCGCAAACGCGCTCGCCTGCGCCCGACCGAGTGCCGCCTCGGTCGCCTGGCGCTGGCGGCCGAAGAGGTCGATCTCGTAGCTGGCACTGAAGTCCGCACGCGCCAGGCCTTCGGACCCGCTGCCAGCTTCCTTCTCGCGCGCCCAGCCGACGCCGGCCTGCACGCTGGGCGCGCGCGCCGCGTCGGTCACGCCGGCCCGGGCGCGCGCCTGCGCCAGCCGGCTGCGCGCTGCCGCCAGATCGCGGTTGTGCTGCAGCGCCTCGCCGATCAACCGCGTCAACTCGAGGCTGTTGAATCCAGCCCACCAATCCGGTGTCGGCAGCGCAACGGCGGCAGCGCCGGACGGCGAGTCCCACGCGGGCGGCAGCGACGGCGGCGCAGGGGTCGCCGTCGGCGGGCTGGCGCAGGCGCCGGCGAGCAGCGCCGGCAGCAGCGCAGCGAGCGCGCGCAGACCACGGCTGTTCATGGCGCACTCAATGCGACGACGGGGTCGAGCCGCGCGGCCTTGCGCGCGGGCAGGTAGCCGAACAGCACGCCGGTCGCGAATGCGCTGCCGAAAGCCAGCACCACCGGCATCAGCGAGAACACCACCGGATGCCCGAGTTGCTGCGCAGCCCAGGCCACCGCCAGGCCGATGGCGACGCCCAACGCGCCGCCGAGCGAACACACCACCAGCGCCTCGATGTTGAACTGCAGCAGGATGTGCAGCATGCGCGCGCCGGTGGCCATGCGGATGCCGATCTCGCGCATGCGCTCGGTCACGCTGACCAGCATGATGTTCATCACGCCGATGCCGCCCACCAGCAGCGAGATCGCGGCGATCGAGCCGAGCAGCACGGTGAGCGTGTTCTGCGTCTCGGCAGCCGCCTCCAGCACCTCGGCCATGTTGCGGATCTGGAAATCCTGGCGGCGATGCCGCTCGGCGAGCAGCTCGGTGATCGCGCGCTGGGTCTCGTCGATCCGGCCGACGTCATCGACCTGCACGGTGATCGAGCGCGCGTAGCGCTTGCCGAACAACCGGGCACGACCGGTGCTGATCGGCACGAAGGCCACGTCGTCCATGTCGGTGCCGCTGGTGGTGGCGCCCTTGGGCTCGAGCACGCCGATCACCTGGAACGGCACGTTGTTCACCAGCACATACGAGCCGACCGGGTCGACGCCGTCACCGTACAGGTTGGCCACCACCGTCTGCCCCAGCACCACCACCGGCGCATGGCCGAGCACGTCGGCCTCGTCGAAGAACGTGCCCTTGGCCAGCGGCCAGGCGCGCGCGACGGCCATGTCGGCGCCGGTGCACGACACATTGGCCGCATAGTCGGCGTGGCCCGCGCGCAGCGTGGCGCCGTTGCTGTACTCGGGCACCGCATGCGCCACATTGGGCAGCTGCGCGATCGCCTCGGCATCCTCCGGCAGCAGCGTCACCGGCTCGCCGCTGACGCGCACGCCGCGCGCGCCCGGGCGCACCAGCAGCAAGTCGGTGCCCATCGCCTCGATGCGGCTCAGCACCGACTGCTTGCTGCCGTCTCCCAGCGCGAGCATGGCCACCACCGAGGCGACACCGATCACGATGCCCAGCAGCGTGAGCAGCGTGCGAAACAGGTTGGCGCGCAGCGAGCGCAGCGCCATGCGGACCGCCTCGAACAGGTCGGGCAGCAGCTCGGCGGCGTGCGGCCCGTGGCGCGCCGGCCGGCGCAGCGCGCCCGCCGCGGGCAACGCGCGCCGCGGTGCCCCGCTGTCGGAGACGATCGCGCCGTCGGCGATGCGGATCTGCCGTCCGGCCTGCTGCGCCAGCACCGGGTCGTGCGTGATCAGCACGATCGTGTGCCCGCGCCCGTTCAGCGCGCGCAACAGCTTCATGACTTCGGCGCCGCTCTTGCTGTCGAGCGCACCGGTGGGTTCGTCGGCCAGGATCACGCGCCCGCCGTTCATCAGCGCCCGCGCGATCGACACCCGTTGCTGCTGCCCGCCGGACAGTTGCGTCGGCCGCAGGTCCAGGTGCGCACCCAGTCCCAGCGCGCGCAGCACCTTGTGGGCCCGAGCGACGCGGCTGTCGCGCGCCACGCCGGCGTAGATGGCCGGGATCTCGACGTTCTCGGTGGCGGTGGCCGTGTTCAGCAGGTTGTAGCGCTGGAAGATGAAGCCGAACGCGTCGCGCCGCAGCTGCGCCAGCCGGTCGCTGCCCAGCCGCGCGACATCCTCGCCGTCGAACCGGTAGCTGCCGTCGCTGGGCGTGTCGAGGCAGCCGAGCAGGTTCATCAGTGTGGTCTTGCCGGAGCCCGATGGGCCCATGATGGCCACGTACTCGCCCTCGTGGATGTCCAGCGACACCGCGTGCAACACCTCGACGCTGCCCTCGCCGTCGGGATAGCGCCGGGTCACGCCGCGCAGCTGGATCAGCGGCCCGGGCCCGTCGTGATCGGACACGCCGCCCGTCATGTCTTGGCCACGCGCCGCGAGGTGTCCCTGGACTTGCCGGCGCGCGAGGCCGCGCCCGGCGTGCCGACCACCACCTGCTCGCCCTCCTGCAGGCCCGAGAGCACCTGGGCCTGGGTGCGGTTGCGCACGCCGACGACGACGTCACGCTCTTCGATCAACCCGTCCCTCATCACCCGCACGCGATAACGCGGCGGCGCGGCGCCGCTGACCGCGTCGTCGGCGGCTTCGGCCTGCGCGCCATCGTCGACGCGCGCCTTGTGCGCCTTGAGCGCCGCGGTGGGCACGACGACCGCGTCCTTGGCGCGGCCGAGCACGAAGTACACCTGCGCGCTCATCTGCGCCTTCAGCTGGTGCTCCGGGTTCTCGACGTCGAACAGCACGCTGTAGAGCACCACGTTGTTCACCGTCTCGGGCGTCGGCAGGATCTGGCGCACGCGTGCGCTCCAGCGCCGCTCGGGCCAGCCCAGCGTGTGGAAATACACGTCGGTGCCGGCGCGCAGGCGCACCACGTCGGCCTCGGAGACCTGCGTCACCACCGTCATCGTGTCGAGATCGGCCACGCGCAGGATCACCGGCGCCTGCTGGCTGGCGTTCAGCGTCTGGCCCTGGCGCACGCCCAGCGACACCACGGTGCCGGCCATCGGCGAGAAGATGCGCGCGTAGCCGACGTTGGCCTCCTCCACCTTGAGGCTGGCGCGCGTCTGCTGGCGCAGCGCGTTCAGCGCGGCGATCTGCGCCGCGGCGACCCGCGTGGCGGCCAGCGTGCCGTCCACCGCCTCCTGGCTGATGGCCTCTTCCTTCGACAGCGCCAGGCTGCGTTCGTGCTGGCGCCTGGCGTGTTCGTACTGCGCCTGGCGTTCCTCGAGCTGCGCACCCAGGTTCTGCAGCGTCGCCTGCCCGGCCTCGACGCGCGCGCTCGACACCGCGCTGTCGATCTCGGCCAGCAGCGCTCCGGCCTTGACCTCGTCGCCCACCGCGACCGCCAGCCGCTTGAGCTGGCCGGACACCTGGGTGCCGACGTCGATGAACTCGCGCGGCTGCAGATAGCCCAGCGCCACCACCGTGTCCTCGATGTCGGCGCGCTCGGCCGGCGCGGTGGCCACCTGGTACACCGGCACGGTGGATCGCGCGCCGTTCCACGCGACGCCCGCCACGGTGAGCACCACGGTGACGACGGCCCACGGCAGCACGCGCCAATGCGGCGCGGCGTGCCTGCGCGATGAGTGTGATCGGGACATGACCCTCCGCCTGCAATGCACCGTGGCAACGGGGCAGCGGTCAACCCGTTGCCCGCCGTGCGCGATTCGAGACTGTCGGAACAGAGCAGCCGGCCGCCGATTCCGGACATCGGCGTGCATCGATTTGTGTCCGGGCCGTCCCGGGCCCGCGACCCCGCGCAGCCCGGCTCGCGGCCGAGCCCCGGCCCGGATATCAGGCCGCCGCCGCCAGCGGCTGCGCGAGACAGTCGCGCATCGGCAGGCAGACCGCGCGGGGATGGTGGACGAGCTGATGCAGCAGCGTGCGCAGCAGCGCCAGCTCGTCGTCGGCCATCACCGCGTGGTGCAGCATCAGGCCCACCGCGCGCTCGTGCGTGCGCACGGCCCGCGCCAGCGCGGCATCGATCGCCGCAGCGGCACGCTCTGGATGGCCCGGCGCCTCGCGCCAGTGGCGGCACCAGTCCAGGTGCACCGGCAGCTCGGGCAGCGACAACTGCACCGGGGCGCCGGCGTCGCGCGACAGTGCCGCGTAGCCCAGCGTGGCCAGCAGCGGCGGCAGGTCGCTCGCGCAGCGGTTCCACGGCGGCGTGAAGATCGCGTCGAGCCGCACGCCGAACGCGCGCTGCAGACGATCGCGGCCGGCGTTCAGATCGCGTGCGCGCTGCGCCAGTTCGCGCGCGGCGCCGAATTCGCACTTGCGCCCGTCGGTCTCATGGTTGGCGTGGGCATGCCCGTGTTGGTGCACCCCGATGCGTCCGTCGGCCGCGTCGAACCGCGCACACAGGGTGGCGGCCAGCGCCGGGCTCAGCGCCTCGGGGATCACCGCAAGATCGATCGGCGCCTGCGCATCGCGCACCGTGTCGAGCAGGGCCAGCAGCCGATCGTCGGCCCAGCCGGCATCGTCGTCGCGGACGAAGAACACGCATGGCTGCGCCCGCGCCTCCAGCGCCTCGTGCAGCGCCGGCCAGGCGGCGCAGCCGTCGCCGCCGGAGAGATCGTCCGCCTGGTTCATGCCGCCACCCGCAGGCGCCGGCCGTGCAGTCGCGCCAGCAGCATGGCGCTGCATGCCGCGCCGGCGAGATCCAGCGCCGCCGGGCGCGGCGCGAACTCCAGCAGGTCGTCCAGTGCCACCGCCAGGCGACGCGGCACGCACAGCGCGGCGCCCAGCATCTGCATGGCGCCCAGCGCCGCCAGCCGCTCGGCGCGCACCCGCTGCTCGTTCTCGCCCGGTGCCTCATAGGGCACCACCAGCGCGGGCACGCCGGAGGCCACCAAGTCGAGCGCGCTGTTGTAGCCGCACTGGCTGAGCGACGCGCGCGCGCGTCGCATCTCGGCCACCATGTCGCCCACGTGGCGCACCAGCTCCACCTCAGGCTCGGCGCGCACGGCGTGCACCAGCTCGAGCCACTGCGGCTCCGGCAGGAAGGGACCGGCCACGATGCGCAGCGGCACCGGCGTGCGCATCAGGCGACGCGCCTGCAGCACCGCGGCGTACAGCGGCGCACCGACGATGCCGCCGCCGGCCGAGACCAGCAGGTGGGCACCGCGCGCCACGCCGGCCTCGCGCGCGCGCTGCGGCGCCACGTAACCGGTGTAGTGCACCGGCGTGCGCATCGGCTTCGAGGGATGGAAGCTGTCGTCGATCCGCGCGAAGGCCGGATCGGCATGCACCAGCACGGCGTCGAAGTAGCGGTCGGTCAGCCAGCGCGCGCGGTCGTCGTGGTGCTGCTGGTCGCGCCGCGCGTCGACCAGGATGTCGCGCAGGCTGCACACCACGAGCGCCGGAGCGCCGGGCTGGCGCCGCGCCTGGCGGATCAGCGGCAGGATCTCGCCGGCGAACTTTTTGCGACCGAACGGGAACAGTTCGACCAGCACCACCGCCGGCCGCACGCGCTGCACCGTGGCATCGATGACGGCGCGGCGTTCGGCCTGCGCCGCTGCGACGCCCACCGCGCCGTCGCGGCTGACCACGGTGTGGCCGTCGTCCATGCCCAGCGGCGCCAGGTCGATGCGCTCGATGCCCTCGGGCACCGGCACGCCGGCCGGCAGCGGCCCGCCATTGAGGAACACCACGTGGAAATGCTCGCGCAGCGCGGTCGCCAGCGCGAACGAGCGCGTCAGATGGCCGATGCCCAGCGAGTGCTGGCAGTAGAACAGCAATGGCGGGGGCGCATCACGCATGCCAGAGCGCGTGGCTGCCGCGGCAGGCGGCGCAATCAGTTCAGGCATGGCGTCCCTCCGCCTCGTTCCCACTGTTCAGAACCATGATTGCAAGAGCGCGCACACGCCGCCCAGATACATCGGCGGCGTAACCGGTCTCCGGTTTGTGTCTGTATCAGCGCGGGCCGCCACTGCTCATACAGGCCATGGATGAATCGAGCACCACGCTCTGGCTCGCGCGCCATGGCCAGAGCGAGTTGAACCACAGCGGCCGCGTCACAGGCCGGCTCGACCCGGCGTTGTCGGCCAAGGGGCACGAGCAGGCAACAGCCCTGGCCGAGTGCCTGCGCGACGACGGCCTCGACGCGATCTACGTCAGCGGCTTGCGTCGCACGGAGCAGACAGCGGCACCCGCGGCGCAGGCGACCGGCGCGCCAGTGCGGCGCATCGTCGCTCTCGACGAGATCGGCATGGGCGAACTCGAGGGCCGCTGGCGAGACGAGCGCGACCCGGCCGCGCAGTCGCTGTGGGCGCAGTGGAAGGCACAACCCTGGCTGTTCACCGTGCCCGGCGGCGAACCCTTCGCCGACTTCGCCGCGCGTGTGCAGGCTGCGCTGCGCGCGATCCTGCGGCAGCACGAGGGTCGGCGCGTGCTCATCGTCGGCCATGGCGCCACCAACCGCGTGCTGCTGGGTACCGTGCTCGGGTGGCCATGCGAGCGCTGGTCTGAGATCCGCCCGCGCAACAAGCTCGTCTACCGGCTGCGCCTGGGCGGCGTCGTACCCGACATCAGCACGATCAGGCTCGGCGGTCGCCACAGCGGCCGCTGCGAGCCCGGCTTCATCACACAGTGACGCTCGAGTGTGTTGCGTCCGGATCGGTATCGGTCTCGCCGCGAAGTGCCGGCAGCGCTGACCGGCGCCGAGGCGGCGCCTGGCCGTCAAGCACCGACAGCACGCGCTCGCACGTGACGCGCGCGCCGTCCATCGCGACCTCGTGGCGTGGATACGGCGTGGTCAGCGCGTGCTCGATGCGCGCCTTCAGGCGCTCGGGCGCCAGATCGTCGGCGCCGAGCGCATGCACCAGCCCTTTGTGCTCGAACTTCTCGATGCGGATGCCCTGCTCGGGGTTGCCGCGGTAGGGATACGCCAGTGACGGTGTGCGCGCAGCCAGCACATCGAGCAAGGTGTTGTCGCCGCCCATGTTGATCGACAGCCTCGAAGCCATCAGCTGCTCGGGAAAGTCGCTCAAGAACGGCCGGACCTCGACGTTGGGGCTGGCCACGCGCGAGCGCAGCGCTGCGATCTGCTCGTCGCTGGCGCGCGCGCCAGCGGCGAGCACGAAGTGCAGGTCGGGCAGCAGCGCGGCGGCGCCGATCGCCGCCTCGAGCAACTCGCCGCCGACATCGCCGCCGCCCTGGCTGACCAGCACCTGATCGCGCCGCGGTGGACGCCGCGCCGTCGGTGGGGGCGCGATGTAGCCGGTGTAGACCAGTCGGTCGGCGATCTCGCGCGCCAGCGAGAAGGTCTCGTCGAAGCGGATGACCTCAGGGTCGCCACGCACGAATACGGTGTGGATGTGCTTTCGAACCGTGGCCACCATGCGCCGCTCCGTTTCGAGCGGCCGCGGCACCAGCACTTCGCGTACCGACGTGAAAACCGGCACGTCGCCGCAGCGCGCGCGCACCGCGCCGAGCAGCGCCGCGATCTCGGCCTTGAAGCGGCGACGGCCGAAGGGCCAGAACTCGATGACCACCGCATCGCAGGGGAAGCGCAGGAACGCCAGCATCTGCTGCGCGCGCGCGGACCACACCGCGTCGAGGCCGGCCGCATCGTCGCTCGGGCGCCTCAGGATCGATGAAGCCGCCGCGGGTGCTGTCGTGCAGCAGCGTCGGCAGCACCAGTCGCCTGAAGTGCGGATGCTCGGCCGGCCGGCCGCCGTCGAGCCCGCCCTGGATCAAGTCGACCTGCACATGCGGCAGCAGGGCCTCGATCACGCGCAGGCTCGCGCTCAAGTGCCCAATGCCGACCAGGCTCTGGCAGTAGTAGAGGATGCGTCTCAAGGCGTGGCTCGCAGGCTGGCGTCAGGCACACCGGTTCTCGACGACCGACAGCGAAGACCGCGGCTGCGCAGCCTGCGCCGGTCGCTCCCCGATGCGTCCGTGCTCGAGCGTGACCACGCGGTCGAAACGGTCAAGGCCGGCCAGATCGTGCGTGATCACGATCAGCGTGCGCCCGGCGTGCGCGCGGGCCACCGCCTCGTGAATCAGTCTGGCCGATGCAGCATCGATCGACGCCGTGGGCTCGTCCATCAGCAGGATCGCCGGCTCCTTGACCAGCGCGCGCGCCAGGCACAGGCGCTGGCGCTGGCCACCCGACAGGGTGGCGCCGCGTTCGCCGAGCTCGGTGTCGTAGCCTTCGGGCAGGTCGACGATGAACTCGTGCGCGCGCGCCTGCTGGGCGGCGGCTTCGACGGCCTCCTGTGGCGCATCGGGTCGGCCGTAGGCGATGTTCTCGCGCACCGACACGCCGAACAGCAGGTTGTCCTGCAGCACGATGCCGATCGCGCGGCGCAGGCTCTCGCGGCGGAAGCGCCGGATGTCGATGCCGTCGATCAGGATGCGCCCGCCCGTGGGCTCGTACAGCCGCAGCAGCAGGTTCACCAGCGTGCTCTTGCCGGCGCCCGATGGACCGACCAGCGCAACGCGTTCGCCGGCGGCGATGCGCAGCGACAGGTTGTTCAGCACGGGCCGGCCGTCGGCATAGGCGAACGACACGTCCTCGAACACGATCTCGCCGGCCGGGCGCACCAGTTCGAGCGCGTCGGGCGCGTCGGCGATGTCGGGCTCCAGTGCCAGGATGCCGGCCACGCGCTCGGCGCTGACGCCGGCCCGCGTGAACTTGGCCGCCAGGCGGCCGAGGTCGCGCACCGGCTTGTACATGCTGCCCACGTAGGCCACGAAGATCAGCAGCTCGCCGGGCGAGAGCCGGCCGGCCAGCACCTCGCGCGCGCCGAGCAGCACCACGAAGGCGGTGCCCAGCGCGCTCAGAATCGCGATCGCGCGCACGATGGCCCCGCTGACGCGCGCGCTCTTCATGCCGCTCTCGTAGTTGCGGCGGATCTCGTCGCGGAAGCGGTCTTCCTCCCAGCTCTGGCGGCCGAAGGCCTGCACCAGCGCGATCGAGCTCAGCACCTCGTTGAGCCGCGTGGCCATGCGGCCCTCGTGCGCGCGCTGCTCGCGCACCGAGGCTTTGACACGCCGGTTGAGCCAGACGATCACGCCCAGCAGCGGCGGCAGCGTGAGGCTCACCAACAGCGCGAGCTGCCAGTTCAGCGCGAACATCACCGCCAGCATGGCCGCCAAGGTGACCACATGCCGCGCCAGCGCCAGCGCCCATTCGGCGAACATGTCGCGCAGCAGGTTGGTGTCGCCAGCCACCTTGGTGAGCAGCTCGCCGGTGTGCATGTCGCGGTGATGTGCGAGCGACAGGCGCTGCAGGTGCGCGAACAGCTCGCCGCGCAGCCGCCAGGTGAGCCGGTGCCCGACTTGCGCGCTGTTGTAGAGCTGCAGGTACGAGCTCGCGCCGCTGGCCAGCGCGACCAGCGCAATGGCGCAGGCCATCGCCGCCAGGGCCGGCCAGACGCCGAGCGCGAGCAGCGGCTGCAGCGGCGCCAGCGCCGCGGTGAGCGGCCGGCCGAGCAGCAGGTGGTCGAAAATGATCTTCAGCGGCCAGGGCGCCAGCAGCTCGGCCAGCACCACGCCGAGCAACCGGCCACGGCCAGCGCCAGCGCGCCCTTCTGCTCGCGCAGGCACTGCGTCACCAGACGGCGGAAGCGGCGTGTGTCGGTGCTCATCGGAGCCCCCTACGGCCTGCGGCCGATCCCCCCACGGGGGAATGAACGCCTTCGGGCGGCCGGGCGGCGTTCATGCAATCACCCCTTCATCGGCACAGCGGCACGCCGCGTCGTCCTCCAGCGCGGCCAGCCCCTGGCGGGCGAGCGCGATCGCCTCGCGTGCGCGCTCGGCCCAGTCGGGCGCATGGCGCACGAAGAAGCTGTAGGCCTTGCGCAGCAGCAGCACGCGCAGATGCCAGTGCAGCGCGTCCACCGCCAGGCGGCGACCGAACGCCTCGCGACCCAGGGCGATGAGCTGCCGCGCGAGTGCGCGCCGCTGGCCGGTCGCGAAGCCGGTGTCGACGAGGAGCTGGCTCGCGCAGTCGGCCAGGTCGTGCGCGGCGTGGCCGACCGCGAAGTTGTCGAAGTCGAACAGCACCAGGCGCTGCTCGCGGCACAACAGCTGGTCGACATGGAAGTCGCCATGCACGTTCACCAGCACGCCGTCGGCCGGCAGCCGGGCCAGCTCGGCCAGCAGCGGTTGCAGCTGCGCGCCGCAGCGAGGGCTCGGCCCGCTGCAGCTTGAGGGCCTGCTTGGTGGTGCGTGCGAACAGCGTGCCGGCGTCGAGCCGGGCCTGCGACAGCGCATGGATCGACTGCAGCTGCTGCAGGGCGGCGACGGCGCGCCCGAGCCACAGCGGCGCCTCGGGTCCGGCCAGCGCCTCGCGCAGCGTCAGGCCCTCGACGCCCTGCTGCCACAGCGCCCGCAGCCCGGCGTGACCGCCGAGCGGACGCGCGACCGCGAAAGCGTCGCGATGGGCCTGCCCGTAGGGCCACAGCGCCATCAGCAATGCCGCATTGGCCTGCCAGCGATCGTCGGCATGGCACTTGCCGTAGACCACCTGGGTCTCGTCGCCGCGATCGATGACGTAGCGCGCCGTGCAGTGCGATTCGGGCTCGTAGCGCACGATGCGGGCGCGCCCCTCGCTGCGCCAGGCCAGCACGGCCCTCGCCAGCGCCGGGCAGCAACGCCGCCACCGTGTCGGTATCGAGAAAGCGCGACAGCGCGTCGAGCGCCGGCTCGTCGGGCAGCAGCCAGGCCACCGCGTCGAGCTCGGCCAGGTGCGACGCGCCGCTACCCGCGGCCGCCGCGGCACTGGTGCCGCGTGTGTGCGCACGCAGGTAGAGCCAGGGTGCCTGGGGCGCCGCGTCGGTCCATCCATAGGCCACGCCGAGGTACGGCGCGCCGGCCTCTTCGGTCTTGCGCGAGATGCGCCGGCGCGACTGGTGCACGACGAGCCAGGCGGGGTCGAGCCCGCGCCAGGCCGGGATCTGCTCGCACAGCTGCGCACCGATGCGCGGGGCATCGAGCAGCAGGCGGCTGAGGTCTGGATTCGGCATCAGGCGGCTTGCTGCAGCGGCGGCGCCGCGGCGTCGAGGGTGCCCTCGCGCAGCAGCGCATCGGCCAGCGCGAGCAGCGCAGGCACCAGCACATAGCGACCGGGCTTGAGGTTGACCACGCAGCGCCAGGCGCGCTGCGTGCACCAGACTGTGCGCGACGCTCCAGGCCAGCGCCGGCTCGGCCGGGTGCCAGCCGCTGGCCTGCGCATAGGCCACCACGAAGGCGCGGCAGGCCGGCAGCACCGTGGCGGCAGGCGTGCCCGCGAGCAGCGCGCGGTACAGCGCATCGGCCACCCAGTCGCCGAGCTCCAGCAGCGCCGGGCCGTGGCGCACGCTGTCGAGGTCGATCAGGCCGAGCCGGTCCTCGTGCACGAGCAGGTTGCGCGGATGCAGGTCGCCGTGCAGCGTCAGGTTGGGCAGGCCGCGCAGGTGCGACAGGCCGGCCGTCAGTCGCGTGGCCAGCGCATCGAGCGGCCCCAACTCGTCGCCGCTCACCAGCGTGAGCGTCTGCACCACCGCGGCGATGCGCTCGCGCAGCGCGTCGAAGCCGCAGCGGCGCGCGGCCGGCACCGGCGTGGCATGCAGTGCGGCCAGCATCGCGCCGACGCGGGCCGAGGTGTCCGGGCGCAGCACCGGCTCGACGTCGAGCAGCACGCGGCCCGGCAGCTCGGCCTGCCAGTGCAGCGCCAGCTCGGCCTGCCACAGCAGCGGCTGCGGCGTGCTCAACAGGCCCTTCGCGGCAGCCGGGCTGCGCCGCAGCGCCGACATCACCGCGTGGGTCACGGCACCGCGTTGCTCGGCGTCGGTCTTCGCGTACACCGTGCGCATCACCGGCGCTCGGCCCGCGGCCGGTTCGATCTGCAGCGTCACGCGCGCGCACGCGCGCAGCTCGGGCACCACCTGCACCAGGGCAAGCTGCTGCGCGAGCAGCCGGCCGCGGCCTGCCGTGAGCGACGCCACCAACTCGGGCAGAGCCTGCGCGGCCAGTGCCTGCTCGTCGCCGAGCACTCGCGCGGCGCGGCCGAGCTTGGGATCGTGCGGCCACCAGTGCGCCACCATGTCGAGCGCCGCGTCGTGCGTGCAGGCCAGGCCGGTCGGGCCGCCGGCGTGCAGATCGGCCCGAGCCTTTGCGGCGCGGCGCTGCCGACTCGCCGCCGACGCAGAAGCGTACCGCCACGCGCTGCTCGCGCGCGGCGCCGTCGTTGCCCTGCAGCACGAGCCGGTACGCCACAGCCAGGTTGCGGCGTGGCCGGTACTTCACGCGCTCGATCTCGCAGCGCAGCACCTGCGGCGCCGGCGAGGTGCCCAGCGCGACCCATTGCGCAGCGAACACGTCTGCCATCGCGCGGCGATCGAGCGCCAGCGGCAGCTGCGGCAGGCGCCGGATCGTGCGGCAGCGGGTTCGGCGGTGTCATCGCGTCGTCTCCGGAATCGTGCAGGGCGCGCATGTGCCATCGGGCCCGAGCAGCCGGGCGCCGGCATGCGTGCGCGCGAGCGTCGCGTTGCGTCCGTTCCAGTCGCGCAGATGCAGCCAGCGGCCCTCGAAGCGCAGGTCGCCGATCTGCCAAGCATTGGCCGGCGCCGACCGGGTGTGGAACCACAGGTCGGTGCGCCGCTGGCCGTGCAGGTGCAGCTCGATGCACAGCGCACGCACCGACGCGCCGCCGTCGCCGCTGACCGGCACGTCGTGCACGCCGCACGCGGGCCGGCTCGCCCTGCCACGGCAGCAGCACGGTGTCGAAGTCCACGTCGCGTGCCGCGCGCGTCGCAGCGCAGCGCAGGTGCGCGCTGCTTGAAGCCGTAGCGCGCCGAGACCCAGCCCGACGCCAGCTCGACGCGCTGCCCGGCGCGCGCCGGCAGGGCCATCGCCAGGCCGGGGCTGTGCAGTCGCATGCCGTCGTCGTGCCGCACGGCGGTGTGGCCCTCGGCCGCCTCGCCGAGCTGGAAGTTCAGCGTGTAGTCGTGCACCGTGGGCGCACGCAGCCAGTCGCTGACGATCCAGTACAGGCCGTCGACGAAGACGATGCAGCGCTCGTGCACGGCGTCGTATTCGTGGCTGCGGCGCGTCCGTGCAGCAGGTGAAGGCCGGCGCGTGCACGCGCTCGAGCAAGGCAGCCTCCGGCGCCGGGCCGCTGATCTTGTGGCGCACCGCGCCGTGCGCGTGGCGCGACGCTTCCTTGATCGGCTTGGGCACGTAGCGGGTCTGGTTGCGGCCGTCCACGCACACGGTGTTGTGCGCCGCCGTGCCGCGAAAGTGCACGCGCCAGTTGGTGTCGCCCGCCTCGCTGTAGGTGTAGCGGCCCGGGTCGACGACCAGCGAGCGGCCGAACGCGGCCAGCTCGAAACTCAGGCAGTCGAAGTGGCCGTGGTTGCCTTCGCCGAGCGGGCCGCAGTCGAACACCAGGTACTGCGGCTGGTGGACGTCGTGCGTCCCGGTGCCCCAGCCGCTGCGCAGCACTGTGTAGCCGCTGGCGGCGAAGTGCGCGAGCGTGGCCCGCGGCGCGCGTGCCCTGCGCGCCGCGCGTGGCGACGTAACGCATGTCGTCGCGGCCGAACAGCTCGGCGCCCTGCGCCAGCAGCGCAGGAAGCCGCGCGCGTCGCCATCGGACAGGCTCGGCACGATGCCGTCGGGCTTGTGCACGTGCAGGCTGAATTCGAGCGCGCGCTCGAGCAGCTGCGTCCATCGCGGCGGGCACCGCCACGCCGTTGCGCGCGGCCAGCGTGCGCACGTGCAGCCAGTTGCGCAGCGCGAGGTGGTGGTAGTCGGTGGACAGCTCGCAGTGCACGCCGTCGGCCAGCAGGTCGGCGCGCAGGTTGGCGAGCGTTTCGCGCAGCGCGAACTCGCGCCAGTGCGCGGCGCGCGCCATCTCGGGAAACACCACGCCGGCCAGGAAGATCGCGTACAGCTCGAGCGTGCGGTGGTTGCGCTTGGGCGTGAGGTTCGCGCACAGGTACTCGACCTGCTCGTGCAGCGACTGCAGCAGGCGGCGCAGGAACGCCGGCGCCACCGGCGCCACGTGCGCGGCGCGCGTGGTTCACGAAGGGCGCAGGCTGTAGATCCAGTTCTGCACGCGCCGCCCGGTCACGTCGGCGGCGATGAAGCCCGGCGGCGTGACGCGCATCCAGCCGTCGATCAGCGCGGCCCAGCGCTCGCGCGTAGCGCGCGTCGCCGCTGCGCCGGAAGGCCTGGCCGAGGCCGGCCGCGTAGTAGAACTTGTGCAGCAGGATGTGCCACTCGACGTCGGCGCTCGGGTTGGCGAGCCAGTCGATCGGGTCGGGCAGCGCGTGGGTCTCGCCGTTGAACTCGAAGCGGCCGTGCAGCAGCGCGTCGATCTTGTGCGGCGCGCATTCGTCGGCGTCGACCACCAGGTCGACGTGCACGGCGCGCGGGCCGCGAAAGTGCGCGAGCAGCGCCGGCATCGTCGAGCGCGGCGAACGGCGCCGCGAAGATCGAGGCCGGCGTGCAGGCGGCCAGCGCGCGATCGGTGGCGTCGCGCAGGTTCACGCGCGCGCCTCCTGCGCCGGCAACGGCTGCGGCGCGACCGTCAGCTGCCGCGACGAACAGGTCGCGCAGCGCCAGCGTGGTGCGGCGCGAATCGAAGCGCTCGCAGATGCGCCGCGCGCCCGTCGCGCGCCAGCCGGGCGTGCAGTGCGTCGTCGCTCGAGCACGCGGCGCAGCGCGTCGGCCAGCGCGTCGGGGTCGCGCGGCTCGACCAGCAGGCCGTGCACGCCGTCGTCGATCATCTCGGGGATGCCCGAGATGCGGGTCGAGACCACCGGCACGCCCATCGCCATCGCTTCGGCCAGCACGTTCGGAAAACCGTCGCGGTCGCCGTCTTCCATGATCTGGCAGGGCAGCGCGAAGACGCGGGCGCGCGCGTAGATCTCGCGCAGCTCGTCCTGCGTGACGGCGCCTGCGCAAGCCGCACGTGGCCGGCCAGTCCGCGCTCGGCGATCAGCTGCGCGCATCGATTCGTAGGCGCTGCCGCGTTCGCCGACGATCAGGCAGCCGAACGCGCACGCCGGCGTCGCGCAGCCGCGCGCAGGCTTCGATCAGCTGGTCGAAGCCCTTCTTCTCGACCAAGCGGCCGACCGCGAGGATCAGCGGCGGCGTGGCCGCGGCGCGCGCGGGCGCCGGCGCGAACCAGTCGGTGTCCAGGCCGTGGTAGATCGCGTGCACCTCGTCGGGCCGCGGGTGGCGCGCGCGCAGCACCTGCGCGTTGGCGCAGGTGCAGGTGGCGACGAAGCGCGCCGCGCCGAGCTTGCGCTCGAGCAGGCCGGCCGGGGTTGAGCTCGGCCTGGTAGATGTCCTTGGCGTGCGCGGTGAAGCTGAAGCGGATGCCGGTCATGCGGCTGGCGAACCAGGTGATCGTCGCCACGCCGTGGCAGAAGTGGCCGTGCAGGTGGCCGACGTCGCCGTGCGCGCAGCACGTCGGCGGCGATCTCGCCGGCCTGCAGGAACTCCTTGATGAACACCTTGCGCAGCCGCAGGCGCCCGGCCTCGTCGCGGCCCCGGTGGCGCCAGCCAGCGCCAGCGCGGCGCCGAGCGCGCCGCACCAGCGCAGCGGGTGGCGCCATGCCACCTGCGCGTGCGCGCGCCAGAAGCGCGGCAGGTTGTCGCGCGAGCCAGCCGTGCCAGCGTGGTGCCCGACAGCGAGCGTGGCCTTGGGCAAGTAGGTCAGCGGCGCGCGGATCGCCGCCACCACCGGATGCACCTTGGGCTCGTCCTCGCGCTTCACCGAATACAGGCGCAGGTCCATGCCCAGCCGTTCGAGCTGGTGGATCTCGTGCGTGATGAAGGTCTCCGACAGGCGCGGAAAGCCGTTCATCACGTAGGCGACGGTGGACCGCGGTGCGGGTCGCATGGCATCAAGCGGCCGCGCGGCAGGCGGCGTGGGCAGCGGGTTCATCGTGGAGGGCCAGCAGCTGGCACACCAGCCGCAGGTTGCGGTCGTTGTCGAAGGACTCGGTCACGCGTTGGCGCGCGGCAAGGCCGAGGCGGCGACCCAGCGCGGCGTCATCGAGCAGCCCGGCCATCGCGTCGGCCAGCGCCGCGGCGTCGTCGGGTTCGACCAGCAGGCCGTTGTGGCCGTGCACGCACCAGCTCGGGAATGCCCGAGACGCGGGAGGCCACCACCGGCAGCGCCCATCGCCATCGCCTCGAGCAGCACGTTGGGGATGCCGTCGCGGTCGCCATCGGCGGCCATGCGCGACGGCTGCACGTAGACGGCCGCACGGGCGTAGCGCTCGATCACCTGCTCGCGCGCCAGCTTGCCGACGAGGCTGACCTGATCGTCGAGCCCGAGCCGCTCGGATCTGCGCGGCCAGTCGTTCCTGCTCCTCGCCGTAGCCGACGATCTCGCAGCGGAACGGCTGGCCGCGCTGGCGCAGCAGCGCGCAGGCGATGGATCAGCGTGTCCAGGCCCTTCTTCTCGCGCAGGCGCCCGACGCTCAGGATCAGCGGCACCAGCTGACAGCGCGCACGCGGTGGCGCGGGTGAAACGCCTGGTGGTCGATGCCGTGGTACATGCGGTGCACCGGCGCCTCGCGGCGCGATCTGCCGCAGCGTCTGGCAGTTGAAGTCGGTGCAGGTGACGGTGAAGCGTGCCGCGTGCAGCTTGCGGCGCAGGTCGGCAGCGTCGGACAGGTAGATGTCCTTGGCGTGCGCCGAGATCGAGAACGGCAGGCCGCTCAGGCCCGATGCGACAGCGCGGCCACATCGGCCGGCGTGGAGATGAAGTGGGTGTGCAGGTGCTCGACGCCGTCGTCGCGCATCTGGCCCGCCAGCCAGCCGGCGCGCAGGCGAAATCGCGCCAGCCGGCGCGACCGCGCGCGACGCGCTGCAGCGAGCTGCACGGCGTAGCGCAGCGGATGCGTCGCGCCAGCAGGCGCAGGTGGCGGGCGGCGAAACCCAGCGGGTCTTCGCGCAGCGCCGCCGGGCACGCGCACCGGCTGCGCGCGCACCCGCGCCACCGCCGGGTGCACGACCTGGTCGGTCGGCTCGCGCCAGCGTGTACAGCCGCAGCGCACGCCCAGTCGTTCGAGGCCGAGCACCTCTTCGAGGATGAAGGTCTCGGACAGCTTGGGGAAGATCTTGACTAGCAGGCCGATGGGACGGCGTGGTCGCGCGGTGTGACCATGCGGGTGCCCGGGTCGGATGCGTTGGTGAAGGCGCGGCCGCGGCACGGCTCGCGCGCCGCGCGGCGCGCAGGCCGATGGCGCTCGAACAGCCGCAGCGGTGACGCGCTCGCAGGCCGTCGAGGCGGCGCAGCGCCGGACGCTGCTCGCGCCGGGCCAGGCCGCGAGTTCGGCGTCGATGCCGGCCATCAACGAGGCCGGCGTCAGCTGCGATCGGGTGCACCATGCGCAGCAGGCCCATCGCGGCCATGCGCTCGGCGCGCACGCACTGCTCGACGCCGGGCTGCACGCGCGGCACCAGGACCGCGCGCTTGCGCAGCGTGAGCAACTCGCACACGGTGTTGTAGCCGCCCATCGCCACCACCACGTCGGCAGCGGCCATCAGCGACATCATGTCGTCGCTGAAGTCCTGCACGACTCACGCGGCAGTGCCGACACGGCCTGCGCCACCGCGGCGCGCTGGGTCTCGCTCATCTCCGGCCCGCAGACGATGTGCGTGCGCGGCCGCGTGGCCGACGGCCGTTCGGCCAGTGCACGCAGCGCGGCGCTCACCAGGCTGTAGCCGTCTTCGCCGCCGCCGGGCGTGACGAGCACCAGCGGCTCGCCGGCGTGCACGCCGAGTTCGCGGCGCACGTCGTCGCGCGTGCGCCGGCCGGCTTCGCGCGCGATGTAGCCGCAGAACTCCACCTTGGCCGCGGCGAACGGCGGAAAGCCGTATTCGTGGCGCAGGTCGAAGACCTCGGGGCAGCCGACCACCAGCACCTGGTCGTAGTAGGCCGTGATGGCCTCGAAGTAGCCGTTCTTGCGCCACACGCGCGTGGTCGATTCCGGGCTGTCGAGGATGTCGCGCAGCAGCAGCACGAGCTTCGGGCGGCGCGGCGCCCGACGGCAGCGATTCCAGCGCGCCCGGCCAGTTCGTCCTCGACGCCGAAGGGCTTCTTGTCGACCAGGATCAGGTCGGGCTCGAAGTCGGTGATCGCCGTGCGGATCAGGTTGGCGCGCAGCCGCACCGTGCCTTCCAGCGACATCGACAGCGAGCGCGCGCCGTAGCGGCCCGCGGCGTTGCGCGACAGGCACGGCAGCTTCACGTAGTCGATGCCCGGCGGGATGCGAAACGCATGCAGCATCGGCGAGCCGGTGATGACCAGCACCGACACCTCGGGCGACGATTGCACCAGGTGGCGCGCCACCTCGAGCATGCGGCGGATGTTGCCGAGACCGAAGGTGTCGTGCGAGTAGATCAGGATGCGCTTCATGCCCATGTCGATCGGTTTCCTGGTCACGGCGTTGACGAGCGCCGAATGACGCCCGTGTGACAGAGGCACCAGGGCGGCACGAAATACGTCGATCGGATGGCGCGAGACGGCGCCGAAATTCGCGCGCAACTGCGCGCAACGGCGCGCCCGCGCCGCACGATCGTCCGCGTCAGGACGACGTTAGCGAACGGTCGGCCGCTCAGCGGCAGGTGGCGTCGTTGCGGATGCCGGACAACGCCTGCGCGGCGTCCACCTGGCGCAGATCGGTGCCGCACAGCGGCGACGCGGTGCGGGTCAGCCGTCGCACCACGTCATCGGGCGTCAACGCCGGTTCGGCGGCGCGCACGAGCGCCGCCACGCCCGCGGCCAGCGGCGATGCCATCGACGTGCCGCTCCAGGTGCCGTACTCGCCACCGGGCACGCTGCTGGTGATGCCGTCGCCCGGCGCGGCCACACCGATCCAGTTGCCGGAGTTGGCAAAACCGGCCAGGCGGCCCGTGGCGGCGCTGGCCGTCACCGACAGCAGGCCGTAGACGGATTCGGCAGCCGGGTACTCGCGCACCGACGCGCTGCCGTCGTTGCCGGCGGCCGCGACGATCACCGCACCGCCGAAGCGGGCGCAACGCGCGCGGTCGCCGTTGTAGCCGGGGTCCGAAAGATCGGGCGCCGGCTCGGCGGGGTCGGGTACCGCGCAGCTGGCCAGCGCGGCCACGGTGTCGAGGATGCGCGTGCGCGCCGCCGTGCCCAGGCTCAGATTGATGACGTGCGCGCCGTCATCGGTGGCCGGGTTGCCGTCGGGATCCACCGCACGCAGGATCGCCTCGGCCAGCACCCAGGCATTGCCCTGGCCGCTGGTGTCGAGCACACGCAGCGGCATGATGCGCGCCGCCGGTGCCGCCAGCGCGACCAGGCCCGCCACGTGGGTGCCATGGCCGAAGCCGAGGTCGGCGGGACCGCCTGCTTCCGACGGGTCGGCATCGAAGTCGACGAAGTCGAAGCCCGGCAGCAAGCGGCCGGCCAACGCCGGGTGGCTGCCGTCGACACCAGTGTCGAGCACCGCCACGCGCACGCCGGCGCCGCGGCTGGTGGCATGCGCAGCACCCAGGCGAAGTGCCTGCGGAGCCCACTGCGCGGCATAGGCCTGCGGAGTGCCGATGGCCCAGACCAGGTTCTTGCGTGCCTCGGGGCTGCGCTGAATGAAGTTGCGCTCGGCCTGCAGCACGTCCGGTTCGAGCTGCAGCGCCTCGATCTTGGCGCCGACATCGTCGGCACCGGTCACCCCGAGGCGAAAGATCGGGCGCGCGCCGAATCGGCCCAGCAGGCTCAACCGGTACTTGACCAGCAGCGGCTGCAGCGCGGCCGCGCTGCGCAGCTGCACCAGCACGTCCGACGCCACGGCGTCGCCAGCAGCGTCAGCACGCGCCGGCGCCGGGACGCCAAGCACCAGCACACCCAGTGCGAGCAGCGCCACGAGGTACAACAGGCGCGCTCCGCCAATCCGATTCAGCCACGGCAGCACGGCACGATCCCCTTCGAATGTCGAGGTGCTAAGGACACACAGAGCACGGTTGCGGTGGCCTGATACATAGAAAAGTGCGACCGCCGCCTCACCAACCGCCGTACAGCGTGAACGCCGACCAGTAATACGGATGCGCATGCCGCGCCCGCAGCTCGGCCTGCGCCCGCTGCACCGCGGCCGCCGGTGCGGCGCCGGCGCGCAACGCACGGTAGAACTGCGCCATGAAGTCCGCCGTGACGGCGTCGTCGATCGGCCACAGGCTGGCCAGCACCCGAGCGGCGCCTCCGACCATGAACGAGCGCACCAGTCCGACCATGTCGTCGGCCTCGCCGTAGTCGGCCAGGCCGGTCTCGCAGGCGCTCAGCACAACGACGCCGGCCTTCAGCGGCAGCGATTCGGTCGCCTCGGCGGTCAGCGCGCCGTCCAGCAGGTGAAGCGCCGAAAACCGCGGGTTGTCGGAGCGGAATTGCGCGTGGCAGGCCAGGTGCACGACCTCGGCCTCGCCGATGTGCTGGCGCAACCGCTCCAGCGTGGCAT
The DNA here is from genome assembly GCA_963814435.1 of uncultured beta proteobacterium. Classification (GTDB taxonomy): domain Bacteria; phylum Pseudomonadota; class Gammaproteobacteria; order Burkholderiales; family Burkholderiaceae_C; genus JAEUPI01. Next base: position 102,788 of record CAWFCV010000004.1, on the reverse strand, counting down.
CGGCCCCGATCAGCGCGGTCGACTGCTCGAACAGGGCGGCCACGCCGCACGCCTCGTGCGCGGCGTGCGCCAGTCGCGACGATTCACCGACCACCAGCGCCTGCGCCGGCGGCAGCGGCTGGCGCTGCAGCCCTTGCAGCGCCAGCCGGGCGCTGGGCGCCACGGCCAGCTGATACTGCTCGGACAGGCACCGCCCGTGCTGCTGCAACGCGGCAAAGGGCAACGACGCGAGCGGCCCGTGCGGCACGATCAGCAGGCGCGAATGCGCCGCCACCCGATCGGCCAGCGGCGCCCACACCAACTGGTGCAACTGCGCCAGCCGGGCGTTCATCCGTTGGGCCAGGCTCGGCAAGTGCCGCGCAACCGGCGCGGCACCATGCCGCAGCGTCTCGACCTGGAATCGCGCCGAACGCAGTGCGGCGCGCACCTGCTGCCAGGAGGCCATGTGCCGCTGCAGCGCGACGCCATCGCGGGTGACGATGCAGGCGAACAGTTCGTCGTCGAGCACGCCGTACTCGACCAGCGCGTCGCCCACGCCGAGCTGCCGCTGCAGCACATCGACCCGCAGTCCGGCCGCCGGCAGCGCGTGGGTGCGCACCAGCGGCCCGCCGATGCGCTGGCGGCGCACACGCTCCAGCAGCTCGCGCTCGGTCGCGCGCAGTTCGTCGGTCAACACGGCCGAGGGTTCGCCCTCATCGTTCTGGCGCTGCACACGCCGGACCAGCCAGTTCAACCGCGTGCGCAGGACCGGCGCGCGCGCATCGTCGTGCGTGGCCTGGCCCGCCGCCAGCTGCTCGTCCATGGCGCGGGCGCGAACGCGCTCGAGCTGGCACAGCACCTGGGACGCCGCGCCCGCCGCATCCTCGGCGCCATCCTGGGCCAGCAGGTCCAGGCGCAACAGCTCGCGGAACGGCCGCAGGTGGTCGGTGAGGAAGGCGCTGCGCAGGTCGGTGTCGGGCAACGCGGCACGCTGGTCCTCGAACAGCTCCACCGCGGTCTCCAGCGCGAGGCGGGCGGCCGGCTGATCGGCCATCGCCATCGCAGCCAGGCCCTTGCCCGTCCAGCAGCGCACCTGGACCGCCACCAGTTGCGATGCCGTGGCTCGTTCCAGCGTGGCGTCGAACAGCGCGCGCGCGCGCGGCACGTCGCCCTGGCGAAACGTCGCCTCGGCCACCACGACTTCGGCGCGCGCCTGCGCATCGGCGCGTCCCTGCCCGGCAAAGGCCGCGGCCGCATGCTCGGCGGCGAGCACCGCGGCGGCCATGTCGCCGCCGGCGAGCGCCAGCTCTGCCCGCGCCAGCGTCACCCAGGCCGTGCCCACCGTGTTCTGCTGGGTCGAAAAGCGCAATGCCGCATCGGCGAACGCGTCGCCCGCGGCCTGGGTGCGGCCCAGCAGCGCCAGCGTGCGGCCACGCTGCGCGATCGTCCAGGCCTGCTCGTTGTGCAGGCCCAGGGTGTCGAACGTGCGCAACGCGGTGTCGAACAGCGCCAGCGCCTCGGGCAGCAGCCGCAGCTCCAGGTAGGCGTCGGCAAGCTGTTTCTCGGCGATCGCCAGCTGCTGCGGCATCTCGAGCTGCTCATAACGCCGCCGCGCGTTCTCCATGCCGGCCAGCGCGTCACGGTACTGGCCGCGCACCAGCTGCAGCAACGCGACCGACTCGTCGACGATCGCCTCCAGCACCGCCAGTCCGTGGGCCTGCGCCCGCATGCGCGCCCGCGCGTAGATGCGCAGCGATTCGTCGAAGTCGCCCAGCGATGTCAGCGCATCGGCCAGACCCACGTCGGCCATCACCGAATGCTCGCGATCGCCCATGCGGGCGAAATGCACCGCCGCCTCGCGGTAGTGGCGCGCGGCGCGGGAGTAAGCGTCACGCAGCATGTGCAGGCTGCCGAGGTTGAGGCTGACCTTGGCCGCGGCCAGCAGGTCGCCTTCGGCGACGAACGAGCGTTGCGTGATCTCGGCACACTCGGTTGCCGCCGCGTGCTCGCCGAGCATCGACAGCGCCATGATCTTCGGCACCTGCGTCAACGCCGCGTGGCGCAGCTGCCCGAGCGCGCGAAACCGCCGCGCCGCGGCGTCGAAGCAGGCGACGGCCGCCTTCATCTGCGCGCGGGTGAGCTGGGCGATGCCCTCGGTCCACTCGGCCAGGGCTTCGATCTCGCCATGCGACGCCGCGTCGGGCGCCGGTGCGTCGCGGCACAGCCCGCGCAGCGCGCCGGCAGCGCGCACGGCGCGGTCCGGCGCGCTGTTCCACGCCGCGTAGCAGATGTCCTTCAGCGCCCAGGCCACGCCCTGGCGCTTGCTTTCGCACCAGTCGCCGGTGGGCGCGTTGGCGTTGTCGGTCAGTTGTTCGGCCAGCGACTGCGCTGAGCCGACCGGCATGAGCACGGGCAGCGTCCTGTGGCGTTTCAGCGCGGGCGCTCTCCCACGGCGATGGGCGGCAGCGCGATTTCATCGCCGCCGAGCCGCAGGGTCATGCGGTAGGTGCCGCGCCCGATGCCCTCGAGCCGGAATTCGCCGAGTTCGTCCAGTGACGCGGTGTGGACGGCGTCGCCATCGGGCGGCTCGGTGGCCTCGGGGCTCAGCTCCACGACCCCGGATTCGTCCGGCCCGAGGATCTGGCCCGCCAGCGCGAAGTGCTGCGCCGTGGCCGTGATGCGCAGGTCGATGTCGCGCCCTTGGGTACTGAACAGCAGATGCCGCGTCTCCGACGGCACGCCGCGCACACCCGCGATCAGTGGCGATGGCGCCCAGCTGTCGAAGGTAAGGACCGCGGCGACCTTGTTGATGAAGGCCTGCACCGACTCGGACCAGCCGGGCGCCGGGCGGCCGACGAAGGCGTTCTCGGCCTTGCGCACCCAGCCGGGCGGGGCATCGGGCAGGGCCGCGGCGCGCCGAACCAGGGCTTCGAATTCACCGTCGGTGTAGTGGTCGAGTGACTTCATTCGGAGGTGCCAATCGGTTGCGATTGCGCTACAGAGCAGGATCCATCGGCCCAGATACCTGCCCGCCCACCCCCGGAATGCGTGGCGTCACAACATGCGGCGCAGCTTCTCCAGACAGCGCGCGCGGGTGGGACCGATGCTGCCGACCGGGATGCCCAGCTGCGCGGCGATGTCATCGTAGGACACCTTGCGATCGTCGTCATTGAACAGCAGCAGCATCAAGTCGCGCTGGCGGGGCTCCAGCCGGTCCAGCGCCAGACGCACCCGGTGCAGCTGCTGCAACTCGTCGAGGGCGTCTTCGGCCGTCGGCGTCTCGTCGGCCAGGTCCCACTCGTTGGCATCGTCGTCACCGTCGGCCGAACGGGTCATCGACACCACGCGCTGGCCGCGTTGCGCCTGCAGGATGGCTTCGCGCTTCGCAGTCGTGACGATCCAGGCCTGCAGACGGCTCGGGTCGCCGATGCGCGGCAGGTGCTGCACCAGCCGGGAGAACACGGTCTGGAACACGTCGGCCGCGGTGTGCTCATCGAGCCCGGTGCGGCGCACGATGGCAAACACCAGCCTCTGATATCGCTGCACCAACACCGTCCACGCCGCCGCTTCGCCGCGCAGGCAGCGCGCCACCAGGCTGGCGTCATCGTCGGACGCGGACGGTACGCGCCCGTTCACGGTCGGGTGCCGATCCGGGCGACCAGCCTGTGCGCGAGGCGGTTCGAGTGTCGCGACCATGATCGGGGGCTCCTTGGATTGCCCGCAGGCGGCGCCGACACCTCGACCACGCCGGGGGCTGCGTGCCAGCACAGGGCTTCCACGCAGACTGGGCGAGCGAGTTGTCGGGCGATGCGGGACGGGCACATTTGACTCGGATCGAACAAATTGGGAAAATCTTCCCAATTACCATTCACAATCCGTGCCAGACCACTGCCGTGCCCCAAGTGATTGATTTGCAAGGCGACCGCGTCGATCGCGTCGCCGCCAGCGTGACAATTGGGGCATTTCACCCACCCAGTGGTGGGTCACCTCACCCAATCGTTGCCCCACACACATCCGATCGGCGGGCAGACCAATAAACAAGACTGCGGCCCGACCATGACCCGAACCCTCGCCGTCGAACGCCTGCGCCCGCTGAACCTGACGCGCTGGTTCGGCGTGCTCGCGTTGGCCACCATCACCGCGATCGCGGTCGCCTGCGTCTGGCTGATGGGCTGGTTCGTGACCCAGCGCATGCTGGTGCAGGAAGGCTCGCTGACGCGCGAGTTCGTGCAAAGCCTGATGCTGGTGGAAACGCCGCTGCAGGACTTCTTTCGCCAGCCTACGTTGCCGCCACCCGGCGTGGTGGAGGAATCGTTCAAGCACATCGCCGGCATGCCCGACGTGCTGCGGGCCAACCTGTACGACACCGGCAAACGCGTGATCTGGTCGAGCGACCAGGCGCTGATCGGCCGCCAGTTCGGCTCGAACGACGAGCTCGACGAGGCGCTGGGTGGCGCGGTGGTCGTTGAAAGCAAGACCGAGGCGCAGCGCCTGCAGGGCAAGGCCGAATACGAGCAGTTGCGCCAGCCGGACAACCTGTTCGTCGAGATCTACGTGCCGGTGCTCGACGTCAAGACCGGTCAGGTGATCGGTGCGATCGAGTTCTACAAGAACCCGCGCGGCCTGATGCTCATGCTGCAGCAGCTGCGCATCTACATCGCCGCAGGCGGTGCCGTCTTCGGCGTCATCCTGTTCCTCGTGTTGTTCGGGCTGGTGCGGCGCGCCGACCTGACGATCCGCCTGCAGCAACGCCAGCTCGTGAACAACGAGACGCTGGCCGCCATCGGCGAGATGAGCACGGCGGTGGCACACGGCATCCGCAATCCGCTGGCCTCGATCCGCAGCTCGGCCGAGCTGATTCCCGGCTCCGACCCGGCGCGCATTCGCGAGGCCGCCGACGACATCGTGGCGCAATCCGACCGGCTCGAAGCCTGGGTGCGCGAGCTGCTGTCGTACACCCGGCCGTTGAGTGAACCATCGACCACCGTGGCGATCGGCCCGCTGGTGCAGCTGTGCCTGAACGACATCGCGCGCGAGCTGAAGACCCGCGACATCACGCTCGACGCCACCACGGCACCGGCGCTGCCGGCGGTGCGCGGCAACCCGCTGCTGCTGGGCCAGGTGCTGCGCAGCTTGCTGTCCAACGCCATCGAGGCGGTGCAACCGGGTGGGCGCATCGCGGTGAACTGCTCGCTGGCGCCCGCCGGCGGTGGGGTCACGCTGTCGGTGCGCGACAGCGGACCGGGCATGACGGCACAGCAGCTCGAGCGCGTGGGCAAGCCCTTCTACACCACCAAGCCGCGCGGCCTGGGCGTAGGGCTCGCGCTGGCGCAACGCATCATCGAACGATCTGGCGGCCGCATGGAAATCGAGAGCGCGGTCGGCCAGGGCACCGTCGTGCACCTGCACATGGCCGCGGCCTAGGAAAGAACAAATCATGCCCAAAGGCATTCTGGTGATCGAGGACGAGGAAGTGCTGGCCAAGAACATCTGCAGCTTCCTCGAGCGGCACGGCTACGACGTGCGCCTGGCGCCTTCAGCCGAGGACGGCTTGCTGCAGCTCGAGGACTTCCACCCCGACGCGGTGGTGCTGGACTTCAACCTGCCGGGGCTGAACGGCCTGGAGGCGATGCGGCGCATGCAGGCCAGCAAGCTCGACGTGCCGGTGATCATGGTCACCGGGCACGGCAGCATCGAGATGGCGGTGGACGCGATGAAGGCCGGCGCCTTCGACTTCCTCACCAAGCCGGTGTCGCTGAGCCAGCTGCGCGCGCGCATCGAGCGGGCGCTGGACGACACCCGGCTGGACAGTGCGTTGCAGTACTACCAGACCCGGGAGTCCAAAGGCAGCGCGCTCGACGGCCTGCTCGGCGAATCGCCGCCCATGCGCGCGCTGAAGCAGACGATCGAGCAGCTGCTCGAGGCCGAGTCGCAGATGCGCGATGCCGAGCCACCCGCGGTGCTGGTGCTGGGCGAAACCGGCACCGGCAAGGAGGTGGTCGCGCGTGCGCTGCACTTCAACGGCGCGCGGCGCGACAAACCCTTCGTCGAGCTGAACTGCGCCGCGCTGCCGGCGCAGCTGCTCGAATCCGAGCTGTTCGGGCACGAACGCGGCGCGTTCACCGACGCCCGCGAGCGCAAGCTGGGCCTCGTGGAAACCGCCGAGGGCGGCACGCTGTTCCTCGACGAGGTGGGCGACATGGACCTCGCGATCCAGGCCAAGCTGCTGAAACTGCTGGAGGAAAAGACCGTACGCCGCCTGGGCAATGTGCGCGAGCAGCGCGTCAACGTGCGCATCATCGCCGCCACCCACCGCTCGCTCGAGGCGCTGGTGCGCGAAGGCCGCTTCCGTGCCGACCTGTACTACCGGCTGTGCGTGGTGAAGCTCACGCTGCCGCCGCTGCGCGAACGCGAAGGCGACGTCGTGCTGCTGGCGCGCCACTACCTGCGCCAGCACGCCGCGCGCTACGGCAAGCCGGTGCCGGTACTGTCGCCGCGGGCGCACGCTGCGCTGCTGGCCCACCCCTGGCCGGGCAACGTGCGCGAGCTGCGCAACGTGCTCGAGCAGGCGGTGCTGCTGAACAACGGCGGTTCGATCGAGCTGCCGCAGCTGGCGATGTCGTCACAGCCGGCGTACGGCGGCGGCGGCGGTTCCGGCTTCATGCCGTCTCAACCCGTGCCGCTGGCTGGCACCGACGGCACGCTGCAGGAGGTGGAGCGGCGCACGCTGTCGATGGCACTCGAACGCAACGGCTGGAACGTCACCCGCGCAGCCCGTGAACTCGGCATCTCACGCGACACGCTGCGCTACCGCATGGAAAAGCACGGTCTGAACGCGCTGGCGAAGAGCGGATTTATGGATAGTCAGCGCTAACACTCGCAGCAAGGCTTATCCAGCCTAGCTGGAATAAATCTGTTGACAGCAAAGTCATATTTGGGCAAAATTTCCCAAATGGACACCGAGAACAAACTTCACCGTGCGCTCAACGCCGCCATCACCCAGGTGCTGCGGCCGTTGTTCCGGGTGCTGCTGCGCCACCACGTGTCGTTCGGCGCGTTCGAGGACCTGGCCAAGCGCGCCTACATCGACGTGGTGATCAGCGACTTCGGCATCCCCGGCAAGAAGCCGTCGATCTCGCGCGCGTCGATCCTCTCCGGGCTGACCCGCAAGGAAGTGCAGCGCCTGATGTCCGAGCCGGCCGAGTCGGCGGCGGTCGACCGCGAGCAGTACAACCGCGCCGCGCGCGTGCTGACCGCCTGGACGCGCGACCCGGAGTTCGTCGATGCGCGCGGCGAGCCGCAGGCGCTCGACCCGCAGGACGGCTCGGCCAGCTTTGCCGAACTGGTGCGCCGGCACAGCGGCGACGTGCCGGTGCGTGCGGTGCTCGACGAACTGCTGCGCGTGGGCGCGGTGCGGCGCAGCGACGACGGCAAGCTCGAACTCGTGGTGCGCGCCTATGTGCCGCAGCGCAGCGCGGTCGACAAGCTCGAGATCCTCGGCTCCGACGTGTCGGACCTGATCGACACGATCGACCACAACATCGAACACGGCGACACGGACCCGCGCTTCCAGCGCAAGGTGATGTATCGCAACGTGCCGGTCGCGGCACTGAACGACTTTCGCAAACTCAGCGGTGAGCAGGCCCAGGCCTTACTCGAACAGCTCGACAAGTGGCTGGCCGAGCATTCAGAGCCCAGCCCACCCGATCCACCCCACCAACCGCGCGCGCGCGTCGGCATGGGCATTTTCTACTTCGAGCAACGGCTCGAACCAGACGTTTCCAAGGAGAAATGACATGAGAATCTCGACACTTCGCGCGATGGCCCATGGCGCCATTGCGTTGGTCCTCGCCGCCTGCGGCGGCGGTGGCGATGGCGGCATCGGCGGCACCGGCACGACGCCGCAGGACGTCTCGGTGGGCACGATCACCGCGTTCGGCAGCGTGTGGGTCAATGGCGTGGAGTTCAAGTCGAACACCGCGACGATCAAGATCGACGACAACCCGCATCCGGAATCCGACCTGCGCGTGGGCATGATCGCCCGCGTTGACGGCTCGATCTCGAGCGCCTCGGCGACGACGATCAGCGTCAAGAGCGCCGTCAAGGGTTATGTCGAATCGGTCGGCACCAACCAGATGGTCGTGATGGGCCAGACCGTCGTCACCGATGGCAGCACCACGATCAGCAACGGCCCGATCACGGCCGGCAACTACATCGAGGTGCACGGCCAGGTGGTCTCCGACGGCACCGTCGCGGCCAACTACATCGAGAAGAAGGCCGCGCAAGCGACTCCGCCCTTCGCGGTGAAGGGATTCGTCAAGTCGCACACAGCAGGCGGCACCACCTTCGTGGTGGGCGCGCTGAACGTCACGCTCGGTGCCGGCGCGGTCATCAACGACATGCCCGGCGGTTCCTGGAACGGCCTGCTGGTCGAGGTGAAGGGCACGGCCTGCGCGGGCAATCCGCCGGCCAGCAACGTGTGCGGCACCCTGACAGCGAGCAAGGTCGAGCCCGAAGGTGTCAAGGGCGACGTCGCCAAGATCGAGGTCGAAGGCTTCGTCACGGCGCTCACTTCCACCAGCGACTTCACGATCGGCAGCCAGCGTGTCATCACGACGGGCAACACGGTGTTCCAGGGTGGCCTGCAAAGCGAGATCGTGCTCGGCGGCAAGCTCGAGGCCGAAGGTTCGCTCTCCGGCGGCATCCTCACGGCGACGAAGGTGTCGTTCCGCGAGAACATCCGCTTCGAGGCGCCGCTGGCGGTAAAGGGCAGCAACTCGTTCACGCTGAGCGGACTGAACGGCATCACCGTCGAGGTGAATTCGCTGACGCAATTCAAGAACGTTGTGAACCTGGCGGCTCTGACGGCGGGTAACTACCTGCGTGTCCGCGGACGGCCGGGCATTGGCAACAACGTCATTGCCACCGAAGTCGAGCTGCAGAACGGCGGCAACACCTCGCGGGTGATCATGCAAGCGGTGGCCTCGAACGTGACAGCGGCCGAACGTCACGCTGCTGGGCATCACGTTCGACGCATCGGCGATGAGCAGCTTCAAGGACATCAACGACAACGTCATCACGATCGACCAGTTCTTCGCCTCGGCCACCGCAGGCAAGCTGATCAAGGCGCGCGGTGGGCTCGTCGGCCAACGTGATCACCTGGAACCAGGAAATCCAGCTCGAGGACTGATCGAACCTGCATAACGGCCGCCGGCGCGCGGCCCGCGCACCGAAACGCCGGACTTGATGTCCGGCGTTTTCATTTGGCGTGCGGCGCGGCGACAATGCCGCCCTCGCCCACTTGCAACGCCAACGTGCCCGATACCCCGCCGCAGCCGGCCGCCGAACCCATCGCATCCGACGCGCCGCGCCCGGACACACCGGCATCGGCCGAGCCGCCCGTGCCGGTTGCGCCGAGCGTGGAATCCCCCGCTGCGGTCGACGGCGCGCCGGCGGCCGCAGCGATCGAGCTGACGCCGGTGGAGTGGCCGCACGCCTGGCCGAGTTGTTCCCCGCGCTCTTCGCCGCGATCCCCAACACGCCGCCGCGGCCCATCAAGCTGCGCATCCAGGTCGACATCCAGCAGCGTGCGCCGGGCCTGTTCTCGCGCCGCTCGCTGTCGCCGTTCCTGCACCGGCACACCACGACCAGCGCCTACCTGAAGGCGCTGGTGGCGTCGCCGCACCGCTACGACCTCGACGGGGTGCCGGCCGGCGAGGTGAGCGACGAGCATCGCCAGGCTGCGGTGGCCGAACTGGACCGGCGCCGCGCTATCGTCGAGTCGCGACGCGCCGCCGAGCGCCAGGCACGACACACGGTGGCGCGCGCGGCGAGGCCTCGAGACGCGGCTGCGCCCGCCGCCGACGCTTTGCCGCCCGCCGGCCCCGATCCCCGCGACACGCGGCCGCGCCCGCCACGGCGCGCCCCGCCCCGTCAGGGCCGCCGCGACGAAGCACCGCCAGCCACCGAACGCATGCCCGCGGCACCACGCGCCTCGGCTCACGCTCGCGTGCCGGTGCAGACCTGGCCGCGGACGCCACAGCCGGTGGAGCCGCCGATGGCCGAGCCCGCACAGCCGCCCGACGACGCCCCGCGTCGCGAGCGCGCACAACTGCTGCGCGCGTTCGAGTCGTCGACGCTGTCGCGCGCCAACTTCTGCGCGCTCAAGCGCATCGACCCGGCCGCGCTCGACGCCACGCTCGAGCAGGCGCGGCGCGAGGCCCCCAAGCCGGCGCCGCAGGCCCGGCCGGTCGACACGCGGCGCCCGCCGAACCGCCGCGCGCCGCGCTGAGCCGCGCGCGGCCCAGCGCGCCCCATGCGTGGCCGTGTTCGCGACGCGGCACCAGGTCACATCACGTCACGACGCCGCCGCCATCGCACCGACAATGCGCGCCATGGCCGATGCTCCAGGAGACCCGCATGCCCGTTTCGCCGATGGTCACTCGCGCTGCTCGCCGCGCGTTCACGCTCTGCAGCTTGATCGCAGCACTGATGGCGCTCGCGCCGATACCGGCCGACGCACAGAATTTCGCGACGCTCGAGCAGGTGAGCGTGATGGCGCCCGAGGCACTGGTGCGCAACAAGCGCAACGTCCTCGAGTTCTACGACCTGGCGTTCAACAAGGGCAAGCCGCGCGAAGCCATCGAGCGCTACGCCGGCGCCACCTACATCCAGCACAACCCCGAGGTGCCCGACGGCAAGGACGGCTTCATCTGGTACTTCGAGAAGATGGCGCGTGACTACCCCGACAAGGAGATCGCGTTCCGGCGCGTGTTTGCCGAAGGCAACCACGTGATCGTGCACGCGCAGTCGCAGTTCCCGTCGTGGCTCGGCGCGCGCCAGTGGGCCGGCATCGACATCTTCCGCCTCGACGAAAACGGCAAGATCGTCGAGCACTGGGACGTGCTGCAGCAGGTGCCGCGCAGCTCGACCAACCTCAACTCGATGTTCTAGCGGCGCGCGACCGGCAAGAAAATGGCCCACCGCACGGTGGGCCGAAGGCCTTTTGGAGGGGCAATGAATCGTTGACGGCGGACGATCCGGCTGCGCTTCAGGGCAGCCTGCGGATCACGAAGGTGTCGACGACGCCGACACCTTCGAAGCCCGCGTAGCGCGGGTTGGCCATGGTCACCGGGAACGTGCCCAGGTCCATGTCATTGACGCTCGCGCCCACCGTCCTGGCCACCGGGTCGTAACGGATGACGAGGTGGTTGTAGGTCACGTTCGCGGTGGTGCCGCTGGCCAGCAGCGGACCCGTGTTGCCGTTCAGGCGCAATTCATACTGCAACGGCCCCTGCACCAGCGGTTGCTGCTCGCGCAGGCTCAGCCACACCTGGCCCACGGTGCTGAAGTTGCTCAACGTCGCGCCCGAGCTGGTGAGCCCGAGCGCGACGTAGGCGCCGCCCACCACTGACGGCCAGCCGTCGATCGACACCGAGTACGGCTTGTCCGAGGTGAATGGCAACAGCGCCGTCGGATACTCGGTGACCGCATCGAACCACTCCGACACGCGGCGCCGTAGCCGATCGAGTCGTTCTCCAGCGGCGATGGCAGCATGTACGGGTCGAGGTAGCCGCCGATGCCGGCGAACTTCCAGGTCTGGTTGCCGTCGGGCGTGATCCAGCTGTTGTTCTTGCTGCCCAGGTATTCGGCCCAGAAACCGCCGAGCGTGGTGTGGATGAAGGTCGCGCGCATGTCGCCCTTGCCGCCCGCCGGGCGGGCGATGTCCGGCCCCATGCCGAACGATTCGTACACCAGCACATCGGGTGCTGGCGCCGTGGTCGGCAGCGGCGAAGGCAGAACGGGCGCAGGCGCACCGCCCACCGCACCCCCTCTGAGGATCTGCTCGCGCGCCGCGTTGACCTGCACCGTGCCGGCGACGGCGGTGTCGCCGGATCCGCCGCCGCACGCGGCGAGCAACGCCGTCACTGCCGCCAGTGCGGTCAGCGCGATCGAATGTCGGTTCTTCATCATGATGGTCCCAGTTGGTGATCGGGTGCAGGTGACTGGCGTCGCTGCGCTTTGCATCAGCGAAGCTTGCACGCGCCATGCCAGACCGGCCGGGTTGCGTCGCCGCCGGCAAGAATTCGCGATGACCGGTGCAAGTGCTTGATTTGAATGGCCGCCGCAACGCCGCATCGGCGCGCACGGTGTCACTCGCCGGCGGCAGGCTGGGCACGATCGGGTGTAGAACCCCACGGTGGGTGAAATCACCCACCCACAGTGTGTGCAAATGCGGTGGGCCGCGCAGAATCGCCGCGTCGATCAGGGAGGATGTATGCGCTCGTGTTGTCTTGCTCTGGCGTGCGTGGCGCTGGCCGCCGCAGGCGCCGGCCGTGCCGCCGACGCGCCGTTGACGGTGGGCTCCAAACGCTTCACCGAGTCGTACATCCTCGGCGAGATCGTTGCGCAGACGGCGGCGCGCCACGCGCCGGCGCAACACAAGCCGGGCCTGGGCAACACCGCGGTCGTGCTCGAGGCGCTGAAGGCCGGCGCGATCGATGTTTATCCCGAATACCTGGGCACCATCGACGCCGAGATCCTGAAGAACCCGCAGCCGACCGACCTGGCCGCAATGCGCCGGCAGCTCGCCGCCATCGGGCTGGGCGTCGGCGTGCCGCTGGGCTTCCAGAACACCTACGCGCTGGCAATGACCGCGGCGCAGGCCGGTGCGTTGAGCGTGAACCGCATCAGCGACCTGGCGCGGCACCCCACCCTCGCGCTCGGGCTGTCGCACGAGTTCCTCGGGCGCGCCGACGGCTGGCCCGGCCTGGCCGCGCGCTACGGCCTGACGCAGCAGCCCACCGGCATCGACCACGGCATCGCCTACGAAGCGCTGGCCAGCGGCCGCATCGCGGCCACCGACATCTACTCCACCGACGCCAAGATCGCGTCGCTCGGGCTGGCGGTGCTGGCCGACGACCTGCAGTACTTTCCGCGCTACGACGCGGTGCTGCTGTACCGGCTCGACCTGCCGCAGCGCGCGCCCGAAGCCTGGCGCGCGATCGAGGCGCTCGAAGGGCGCATCCCGCCGGCGCGCATGATCGCGATGAACGGCGACGCCGAACTGCGCGGCCTGAGCTTTCCAGGCCATCGCGCGCGAGTTCGTCGCCCCGGCGGCCACGGCAGCCGCGTCGCGCAGCGGGTTCTGGGCGCGCCTGTTTGCCGACGACCTGGCCCGCCTGACGCAGCAACACCTCACGCTGGTGCTGGTGGCGGTGGCGGTGGCCATCGCGCTCGGCGTGCCGCTGGGCATGCTGGCCGCGGAGCGACCGCCGTTCGAGCAGCCGGTGATGGCGGTGGTGGGGGTGCTGCAGACGGTGCCGTCGCTGGCGCTGTTCGCGATGCTGATTCCGCTGCTCGGGCGCATCGGCACGGTGCCGGCGCTGGTGGCACTGTCGCTGTACGCGCTGCTGCCGATCGTGCGCAACGTGACCACCGGGCTGCGCCAGATTCCGCAGGGTCTGCACGACGCGGCGCTGGCGCTCGGCCTGACGCGGGTGCAGCGCTGGCGCCTGGTGGAGCTGCCGCTGGCCATGCCGGTGATCGTGGCCGGCGTGAAGACTGCTGCCGTCATCAGCGTCGGCACCGCGACCATCGCCGCCTTCATCGGCGCGGGCGGCTTCGGCGAGCGCATCGCCACCGGACTGGCATTGAACGACCACGCCGCGCTGATGGCCGGCGCGGTACCGGCCGCGGTGATGGCGCTGGCCACGCAGGTCCTGTTCGAATGGATCGAACGGCGCCTGGCCTGGCGCGCGCACACTGACGATGCGAAGAGCCCAGCGAAGATGCCACGATGAAACGCCGCCACTTCCTGCAACTGGCCAGCGCCGCCGCAGCGGCGGCGCAAACACCGGCCACGCACGCCGACGAGAGGGCCATGGAACTCCAGCTCGAAGAAACCACGATCGATGCGCTGCAGCGGGCACAACGCGAGCAGCAGGTCACCGCGGTGCAACTGGTGCGGCGCTACACCGAGCGCATCGAGGCGATCGACCGCGCCGGGCCGGCGCTGCGCAGCGTGATCGAGCTCAACCCCGAGGCGATGGCCATTGCCGAGCAGCTCGACCGCGAGGCCGCGGCCGGGCGCTGGCGCGGCCCGCTGCACGGCGTGCCGATCCTGGTGAAGGACAACCTCGCCACGGCCGACGCGATGCAGACCAGCGCCGGCTCACTGGCGCTGATCGGCGCCAAGGCGCCGCGCGATGCGTTCGTCGTGCAGCGTCTGCGCGCGGCCGGCGCGGTGCTGCTCGGCAAGGCAAACCTGTCGGAATGGGCCAACATCCGCGGCGCGCATTCGATCAGCGGCTGGAGCGCACGCGGCGGGCAGACGCGTTGTCCGTACGCGCTCGACCGCAGCCCGAGCGGCTCGTCATCGGGCACCGGCGCGGCCGTGGCCGCCAACCTGTGCGCCGCCGGCATCGGCACCGAGACCGATGGTTCGGTCACCTCGCCCGCATCGGTGAACGCGCTGGTCGGCATCAAGCCGACCGTGGGCCTGGTCAGCCGTGACGGCATCGTGCCGATCTCGTTCACGCAGGACACCGCCGGCCCGATGTGCCGCAGCGTGCGCGACGCGGCGCTGCTGCTGGCCGCCATCGCCGGGCCCGATGCGCGCGACGCCAGCACACGCGCCCAGCACGGGCGCATCGACCTTGCGGCGCTGGTGCCCGGGCGCGCCGGCTCACTGCGCGGGCTGCGCCTGGGCATCGCCGACAACCTGGCCGGCGACCATCGCGGCGTCGCCGGCCTGTTCGGCGCGGCGCAGGCGGCGCTGAAGAGCCTGGGCGCGGAACTCGTGGCTGCACCGATCCCGAACGTCGACCGCTACGGCCAGAGCGAGCTCGACGTGCTGCTGTTCGAGTTGCGCCACACGATGGCGCAGTACCTGCGCGAGTTCGCGCCCAACCTGCCGCACCGCAGCCTGGCCGACCTGATCGCCTTCAACGAGGCACACGCCGACGAGGAACTCGCCGCGTTCGGCCAGGAGCTCTTCGTGCAGGCCCAGGCCAAGGGACCGCTGACGAATCCGGCGTACGCCAAGGCGCTCGCGCTCGGCAAGCGCTTCGCCCGCACCCACGGCATCGACGCGGCGCTGCGCAAGCATCGACTGCACGCATTGATCGCGCCCACCACCGGACCGTCCTGGCTGATCGACCCGGTCAACGGCGACGCCGGCGGCACCTCGGCCACCTCGCCGCCGGCGGTGGCGGGCTACCCGCACGTCACCGTGCCGATGGGCCAGGTGGCGGGGCTGCCGGTGGGGCTGAGCTTCATCGGCACGGCGTGGAGCGAGCCGCGGCTGGTGCAGATCGCCTACGCCTACGAGCAGGCGACGCGGCACCGCGCGCCGCCGGCGTTTCGCGAGCGCAGCACCTGATGGTGATAGCGTTCGCACTTCGAAGGAGATCGACCATGGCATTGAGCGACGAACTGGCCAAGCTGGAGGAGATGCACCGACGCAACGCGTTGACCGACGACGAATTCGCGCGCGCAAAGGCCAGGCTGCTCGACACGCCGCAGGGTGGAGCCGACGCGCCGCCTGCGGCGGCCGTGGCGGCACTCAACGCGCTGCGGCGCAGCGCCAGCGACCGCTGGATCGCCGGCGTGTGCGGCGGCATCGCGCGCTCCACCGGGCTGGAGTCGTGGATCTGGCGCCTGCTGTTCGCGCTGCTGCTGCTGATGGGCGGTGCCGGCCTGGTGATCTACGCGCTGTTGTGGATCTTCGTGCCCAGCGAGTGAGCGCGAGCCAGGCTTCTCAGCGATGGGCCGCCCGTTCCCGGAGCAGGTCGCGCAACCGGTGCGTCGGGGCCTGTTCAGTTCACGTAATCGAGCGTGGCGCGCAGCGGCGTGGCCTGCCCCACGCCGGACCGCCCCTCGAGCTGCTGCTCGGCGAAGGACCAGTTGACCAGCCGGTCGACGAAACGCTGCAGGAACTCCTCACGGCGGTTCTGCACGTCGAGGTAGTACGCGTGTTCCCACACGTCGCACACCAGCAGCGCATTCTTGCCTTCGGTGAGCGGTGTCGCGGCGTTGCCCGTGGCGACGATCTCGAGCTTGCCGCGCGTGGCCACCAACCACACCCAGCCGCTGCCGAATTGCGCCAGGCCCGCCTTGACGAACTGCTGCTTGAAGCCGTCGATGCCACCGAACGACGAAGACAGCCGCTCGAACAGCGGCCCGGATGACGGCGCACGTGCACCGTCGGGCGTCATGCTCTGCCAGAACAGGTTGTGGTTGAAGATCTGCGCGATGTTGTTGAACAGCGGCCCGACGCCCAGTCGGTGCGACTCGACCACCGCCTGCTCGAGCGGCAGGCCCTCGACGGGTGTGCCCTTTGCAAGCTGATTGGCCTTGACGACATAGGCCTTGTGATGCTTGCCGTGGTGCACCTCGAGCGTGCGCGCGCTCATGTGCGGCTCGAGTGCGTTCAACGGGTACGGCAGTTCGGACAGAGTGAATCCGCTGGGCTGGCCGGATGGCAGACGGTCTGGCTTCGATTGCATGGCTTACCTCGGCTGGGCTGTTCGCCTGAAGTATTGATGCGCGGGCGAGTCGATGACAGCGGCCGATGGCTTGTCGTTTCGTAGTTCGGCTCCTACGCGCCGAGGGGGCCGGGGTCGGAGCGGGGGTCGCTGGTCGCGCTTGGCGCGTCGGCGGGTGGTGGCCTATCTGGCCGGCCATCCGCGCTTCCGGGCCGCGGCAGCCAGCAGTGCCAGGGCGCCGGCCGCCGGCAACAGCCAGGCTTCCGGCGCATGCAGGGTCCACAGTGTGGCGCCACCGATCGCGCACCACGTCAGCGGCACGATCCACAGCGTCACGCCGAGCGCTCGCCGCAGGCGCGTGGGTGGCCCGGCGCCACGCACCGTCACCAGCAGCAGCGCACCCAACGTGGCCAGCACTGTGGGGTCGGGCGCCATGCCGAAGGTCTGCGCCTGGCTCCACGGCCGCCCCAGCAGCACGCCGATGGCCGGATGCAGCACGAGCGCGACCAGCCAGAGCCCGAGTCCGAGCGCGTGCGCCGGGCCCGCAGGTCTGCAGCGGGTCGCTCCGAACGCCGCGCACAGCGCCCACAGCGCACCTTCGACCGCGAAGCCGATCGCGAACCACGCCGCAGCCCAGTTGATCGTCGCGAAGCGCTGCCAGTGAAACGCCCAGCCCACCCAGCACCAGGCCAGCGCCAGCACCACGCTGGTCAGCGTGGCGGCGTGGGCCCGGTTGGTCGCCAGCGCGACCAGCACCGCCGCGCCGGCCGCGAGCGCCAGCCACAACACCGCCACGAACTCGGCGTTCATCAGTTCGAACAGCCGGTGGTAGCTGCGCGGCGAGAACATCAGGAAGTCCGAGAGCCGGTATGTCCACCACTCGCTCATGGACGGCTCGCGCTACAGCGCCGCGACGTGGCGCGCCATGCGCTCGCGCATCACCGCATCGGGCATCGCGCCGCGCGCGGCGCCGAGGTTCTGCCGCACATGCGCCACGCTGCTGGTGGCCGGAATCGCGCAGGTCACCGCCGGATGCGAGACGATGAACTTCAGCACGAACTGCGCCCAGCCATCGCAGCCGATCTCGGCCGCCCACGGCGGCAGCCGGTGCTGCTGCAGGCGCTGCAGCAACGCACCTTCCTGGAACGGCCGGTTCACGATCACCGCCACGCCGCGCTCGTGCGCCAGCGGCAGGATGCGCTGCTCGACCTCGCGATCGACGATGTTGTAGGTGATCTGCACGAAGTCCAGCGGCTGGCTGCGCAGGATCGATTCCACCTCGCGGTGGCGCCGGCCCTCCGACGTGGTGATGCCCAGGTAGCGCAGGCGGCCGGCGGCCTTCATCGCACGCAGCGTGGGCAGGTGCTCCTCCCAGCCGAGCAGGTTGTGCACCTGCAGCAGGTCGAAGCGCGCCACGCCCCAGAGGCGCCGCGACTCCTCGATCTGCGCCGGGCCGCGCGCGCCAGCCGAGATCCACACCTTGTCGGCCGCGAACACCGTGTGGGTGCGGCCGATGCGCACCAGACCTTCGCCGATGACCCCCTGCGACGACCCGTACATCGGCGACGAATCGATCAGCCTGCCGCCCGCCTCGAAGAATGCGCGCATCACCTCGGCGCAGCCCGCGCGCGCGACGGGGTCGTTGCCGACGTTGAACGTGATCCAGCTGCCCAGGCCCACCACCGGCAGCGCCTCGCCGCTGGAGGGGATCGGCCTGGTGACCAGCGCACCGACGCCCGCCGCCGGCTGGCCGAGCGCGCCAGGGGCGGCGAGACCGGCCACGAAGCAGCCCGTCGCGTGCTGCAGCAGCGCCCGGCGCGACAGCATGCGACGATGATTCATCGGCGATATGACCGGTGCCGGGCGCGTGCAGTTCATTCGGTCTCACGGCACGTGGAAGCGCTCGACCTGCTCCTCGTTCCACTCGATCCCCGTGCCCGGCGCATCGGCGATCACGGCCTCGCCTTTCTCGAAGCGCAGCGGTGTCTGCAGGATCGGTTCGGCCCAGTCCACGTACTCGAGCCAGTGGCCGGTGGGCGACGCCGCGAGCAGATGCGCACTGACCTCGGGGAACAGGTGGCTCGAGATCGGCAGGCCCTGGCTTTCCGCCAGTGCCGCGGCGCGCATCCAGCCGGTCACGCCGCCGATCTTCATCGCGTCGGGCATGCCGAGGTCGGATGCCTGAGCCGCCAGGCTCTTGGCCATGTCGTGCGTGCCCCACCAGTTCTCGCCGATCTGGATCGGCAGCCGGCTCTTGCGCCGGATCTGCGCGTGGCCGTGCGAAATCGTCGGCGCGCGTGGGCTCCTCCACCCACGCCAGGCCCTCGCCCGCCAGCGCGTCGACGCGGCGCAGCGCCTCGGCCACGCTGAGCGCCTGGTTGTAGTCGCTCATCAGTTGCACCTGGTCGCCGATGGCGCGGCGCACCGCGTGCACCACCGCGACGTCGGCCTTCGCGTCGGCATAACCCAGTCGCACCTTGACGCCCGGAAATCCCGGCGCCGCCAGCTCCACCGCTTCGGCCGCCGCACGCGCCGCGCCGATGATGCCCAGCCCGCAGCTGTTGTAGGCTGGCACGCGCCGCAGCGTGCCGCCGAGCAGGCGTGCCAGCGGCATCGCGCTGGCGCGCGCCAGTGCGTCCCAGGCCGCCATGTCGATGCCGGCCAGGGCCATGCCCGCGAGGCCGGACGCGCCGAGCAGCCGGAAGCTGCGCTGCAGCTTCGCGTCGAGCTCGACCGGCGCCACCGCGTCGCCCTTGAGGAACACCGACAGGTTGTGCAGCAGCTGCACCACCGGCTTGAGCACCAGCGGCGTGTAGCAGAAGAGGTAGGTTCGCCCGGTGATGCCCTCGTCGGTCAGCAGGTCGATCAGCGCCAGCGGCGCGCTGCCCACCGTGCCGCCGCTGGTGTGCAGTGGCAGGCGCAGCGGCACCTGGACGGCGCGGACCTGCAGTTCGCGCAGCGTGAGCCTGGGTTGGGGCAGCATGGGTTCACCGCTTTCGTGCAACGACCGGACCCGAGTATCGGCGCGCGCCGCTCGCGGCGGTGACGGTGCTTCACCCAGGCGCGGCGTCGATCGACCGCCCGGCGGCCAGGCCCGCCGTCGGGCCCGCCGTCACATCGACAACGAGCCCTCGCGGAACTCGGTCTTGTCCAGCCACACGTTGATCAGCACGGCCTTGCCCTGACGCCGCAGCGCGCGTGCGCGCGCCAGCGCCGGCCGCACCTCGTCGGCGTGCCTGACCAGCAGCCCCTCGGCGCCGAAGCCGGCCACGACCTCGTGGTAGGCACTGCGCGCGAGCACGGTGGCCACGTCGTCGTGCAGCATCTTCACCTGCTCGCGCGCGATCTGCGTCCAGCCGGCGTCGT
Source organism: uncultured beta proteobacterium (assembly GCA_963814435.1). GTDB lineage: Bacteria > Pseudomonadota > Gammaproteobacteria > Burkholderiales > Burkholderiaceae_C > JAEUPI01. The sequence goes on along the minus strand of CAWFCV010000004.1, from coordinate 82,956 downwards.
TGCCGACCACCGCGATCACCGCGATCCCCTGGCGCACGAAGCTGTCGAACTCGGCCAGGCCCCAGCCGCAGGCGCCATCGCCAAAGATGATCCAGGCCTCGCGATCCGGCCGCGCCAGCGCCGCGCCCATCGCAAAGCCGGCACCGACGCCCAGCGTGCCGAAGGCACCCGGGTCGAGCCAGGTGAGCGGGCCGCGCGGGTGCAGCACGTAGCTCGCGGTGGCCACGAAGTCGCCGCCATCGGCAACGAAGACGGCGTCGTCGCCGGCCTCGGCCTCGAGCGCGCGCAGCAGCGCCAGCGGATTGACGTGCTCGCCCTGCGCGGCGGCCTGCTGGTCGATCTCGACCTCGCGCGCCCGGTCGCGCGCGCGCAGCAGGTCGAGCCAGCCCGTCCACGGCGTGCGCGGTGGCGGCGCGGCCGCAGCGAGCGACTCGATGAACAGGCCCGCGTCGCCGATCGCGGCGATGTAGGGGCGGCGATTGAGCTTCGCGTCCCTGGTGCTGCGATTGGCCGCGATCAGCCTCGCGCTGCGCCGCACGTGGCGACCGTAGTCGAGCCGGAAGTCGCACGGCACGCCGGCCAGCAGCACGCAGTCGGCCTCGCGCAGCGCCTGGCGGCGCGCGTGGCGCAGCTGCAGCGGATGGTCGCGCCCCAGCAGGCCGCGTGCCATGCCCGACAGGTACACCGGCATGTTCAGCTTGGCGACCGCTCGCGCCACGATGTCGGCCTGCTCGGCGCGCACCACCGCCTGGCTGCCGATCACCATCAACGGCCGCTCGGCCCTGGCCAGCGCGGCCGCCGCCGCGCGTGTGGCAGCGTCGTTCGCGCGCGGCAGGTATACCGTCTGCACGCTCGGCGCCACCGCATCCAGGCTGCCCGCGAACATGCGCCGCGCGTGGCGATTGAGGTACCAGCGCAACGCGCGCTCGGCGATCGACGTGCCCTTGCCCGCCGCGTCGGCATACCACTGGCGGATCGAGGCCTCGTCGTAGAGCAGGTCCACCGGGCACTCGATGAACACCGGCCCGGGCACGCCCGAGCGTGCGAGCGCGAACGCGTCGGCCACCGTGGGCCCCAGGTCGCGCACGCGTCGCATCTTGAAGAAGCGCTTGACGTGCGGCTCGACCAGCGGGCGCTGGTCGATGTCCTGCAGCGCGCCGCGGCCCTGCAGCGCGGTCGGCGCCGCGCCACCGAGCAGGATCACCGGGCTTTGCGCCAGCTGCGCGTTCTTCAACGCCGTGATGGTGTTGGTGATGCCGGGGCCGGCCGTCACCGCGGCCACGCCGGGCACGCCGGTCAGGCGCGCAGTGGCGTCGGCCGCGAACACCGCGGTGACTTCGTCGCGCACGTCGACCACGCGGATGCCGCGCGCCTTCGCGGCGCTCAGGATCGGCGAGATGTGGCCGCCGCACAGCGTGAACAGGCGCTGCACGCCGTGCGCCTGCAACGCTTCGGCGATGCGGTCGCCGCCGTGGCGAGCGCTTGAGGTCAGCGCGTTGCTCATTGGGTCCACGCGAACCGCCCGGGCTCTGCGAGGGCGTGGCGTGCGCCGAAGGCGCTTCGGAGGGGAGTCATGTCATGCCCAATGCACACGTTCGCCGCGGGTGTACCAGCCGTCCACATTCGATGCGACCGCGGCCTCGATGCGGCTGCGCTTGATCTTCATCGTCGGCGTCAGAAACCCGTTCTCGATCGACCACGGGTCGCGCACGAGCACGATCATGCGCAGATGCTCGTACTCGGCCACCTCGTGGTTCACCTTGTCCAGCAACTGCTCCATCTCGCGCTCGACCGCGGCGCGCTGCGCCGCATCGCCGAGTTTCGGGCGCAGCGTCTCGGCCAGCACCACCAGCGCGTAGGCCGCGCTCTGGCCGACGCCGGACACCATCGACAGCTCGACCATCGGGTGCGCGTTCAGGCGGTTCTCGATCGGCGCCGGCGCAACGTACTTGCCCTTGGCGGTCTTGAACAGCTCCTTGGTGCGGCCGGTGATCTTCAGCATGCCGTCGGCACGGCGCTCGCCGCGGTCGCCGGTGCGAAAGAACCCATCCTCGGTGAACGACTCCTTCGTCAGCTCGGGCTGCTTGTAGTAGCCGCTGAACTGCCCCGGCGACTTGATGAGCACCTCGCCCTCGGGGCTGAGCTTGACCTCCACGCCGGGCATCGGCACGCCGACCCAGCCCGGCTCGCTGGCCTGCTCGTTGCTGGTGTGCGAGTACGAGTTGTCCTCGGTCATGCCGTAGCCTTCGAACAGCTTCAGCCCCAGCCGGCGGTACCAGCGGATCAGCTCGGGCGGCAACGGCGCCGAGCCGCTGCCGGCCTGCACCACCGCGTCGAGCCCCAGGCCCTTGAGCACCTTGCGCGCGACGATGCGTCCGAGGATCGGGATCGACAGCAGCCGGTCGAGCTTGGCCGGCGGTATCTGCGCGAACACGCCCTGCTGGAACTTCAGCCACAGCCGCGGCACCGAGATGAACAGCGTCGGCCGCGCGCGCCGCAGGTCCTGTGCGAAGGTGTCGAGCGCCTCGGCGAAATAGATGTGCGCATGGCCGTCCACCAGCGACGCCGCTTCGACCCACGAGCGCTCGAAGCTGTGCGCCAGCGGCAGGTACGACAGCATGCGGCTCTCGACGTTCTGCCCGACGCGCTGGCGCCGGTCGTTGACGATGCCCACGGCCGCGCGCGTCAGCGCGCCGAACGGGCACATCACGCCCTTGGGCTGTCCGGTCGAACCCGAGGTGTAGATCAGCATCGCCAGCTCGTCGGCCGTGCGCTGCGGGTTGCCCTGCAGCGGGGCCGTGCGCGCGGTGATCGCGTCCCAGCCCTCGAGCGTGCTCTTCGGCGCCAGCGGAAACGCGATGCACGGCAGCCCCACCGGCACGCCGCCGCGCTGCTGCGCCCAGGTGTCGAGCTTGCCGACGAACAGCAGGCTCGCCTCGCTGTGTTCGAGCACGAAGCGCACGGTGTCGGCCGTTTCGGTCGGGAAGATCGCCACCGTGGTGTAGCCGCCCAGCCACACGGCCAGCTCGGCCATGAAGAAGTGCGCGCAGTTCTTCGACAGGATCGCGATGCGCGCGCCGCGCGGAAGGCCGCGGCTGCGCAGGTGCGCCGCCATGCGGCGCGACTGGTCGAGCACCTGGCCCCAGGTGTAGTCGACGACCTGCCCGCCGCCGGTGGGCTGCGTCAGAAACACCCGGTCGGGATGGCCCGCCTCGTGTTCGAGCACCCAGTCCAGGATCAGCTTGTCTGGCGTCACGTCAAACCCTCCCACCGCATCGCCGCTGCATCGGCGGCGCGACCGCCTATTGTGGCGGCCCGTCGGGGGCTGGAGGCGGAATCATTCGGTGCGTGGCGCCGCCAGCGTTGCGGGCCCGACAGGCGATCACGCCGTTCACGTCGTGTGCAAGGCCTCGACCCGCTTGTAGCAGGCGCACGACGCAGCCTCGAGGCCCGCGCGTTTGAGGATCCGGGTCTCGCCGCGGCGGGCGCTGATCAGCTTGCGCGAGCGCAGCTCCAGCGATGCCAGCGTGACCGAGGCGCGCCTCACGCCCAGGATGGTGGACAGGTGGTCGTGCTTCAGCGCGACCACGGACGAGCGAGACCGATCGCTGGTCATCAGGATCCAGCAGGCCAACCGTTGCTTGATGCTGTGTGACGCGACGCAGGCCACGGCCTGGCGCGACTGGGCCAGTTTGACATAGGCATAGCGGTACAGTTCGCGCTGCAACGACAGGCAGCTGCGGAACGCCGGTTGGAAGCGCGCCGCCGGCATGCGCAGTGCCGCGCCGGCGCACTGCACCAGCGCACGAACCGACGACACGTCCACGCCGAGCACGAGCGAGATGCCGACCATGCCCTCGAAGCCGACCAGCCCGGTTTGCACCATGCGTTGGTTTTGCGTGAGCGACAGCAGGCAGATCGTGCAATCGATCGGGAAGTACACATAGCGGATCGGCGCGCCCGGTTCGTGCAGCACCTCGCCGAAGCGCAGCGCCACCGGCTCGAGCCCGGGCAGCAACTCCCGGTACTCCGCGGGCGTCAGCGCCGCGAGCACGCTGTTGGCCACCGGCGCGTCGGGTGCGGCGCGGGGGGCGGGCGGCGGCGGGCTGCTGGGCGCGACGCGAATGGCGCGACGCGCCGCTGGAAACAGGATGACGTTGGAGTTGGCGTGGTCCAGCACGGCGTCGATCTCGCCGGCCTCGATGGCCTGCCGTTCGGGGCCGCCCTCGGGCAGCTGGTTGATCACCCTGCGCAGCACCATCGATCCCGGCGCGGCGCGTGGGCTCGGCAGATGGCCGTTAGCCGACATGGGGCTTCAGTCCCAGTGCCAGCAGCACGCGCGCCTTGTCGCTGAGGTTGCCGACGACCTGTGCCGCCGGCTGCGGCGACAGCTTCGTGAGGCTGGGCGTGACGAGCACGCCGTCGCCCATCGCGCGCAGCGGGTTTTCGAGCACGTCGATGATCTCCAGCTTGTGGCCGCCCGACAGGTGCTCGGCGCAAATGGCCTCGAGGTTGGCGATGGCCTGCATCGAGTTGGGTGCACCGCCGGCCACGTACAGGCGCAGCACCACCACGGTGGTCAGCCCGTCGGGCGGCGACTTGGGTTTGCGCGAGGGCCGTGTCATCGGGCGGCTCCGTTTCCGCTCTTCTTCGAACGCGGCTCGACCGGATCGGCGCCGCGCCGGCGGCGCAGTTCGCTTTCGCGCTGGCTCGACGACGCGGTGTGCACGTCGTTCTCGCCCGAAGTACAGGTCCAGCTCGGCGCGCTGCCGCTCCAGATCGAGCTGCAACGCGGTGATCTGTGCGCTGATGTTGGCTTCGGCGAACTGGAGCTCGCGGCGCTTGTGCTCGAACTCCGCGACCTGTCGGGTCCTCCTGACGCTCTCTTCGGCCTCCTTCTCCCAGCGCAGCGTGCCCATCAGCACCTCGCCGCCCGCGCCATAGACATCCGACAGCGACGGCCCGGCGTCGCTGAGCACCAGCTCGCGCACCTGGTTCGAGTGCGACGTGCCACGCGACTTGACGATGGTGAGCGCGCGATTGCGCTCGCCGCTGCGCACCAGGTACGACAGATGGATCCAGGTGTCGGCGATGGTCGAGATCTGCAGATCGGTGGCCTCGCCGCCCGGCCCCTCGGTCTCGCTCAGCGCGGTGACCATCAGGGTGATCTGCTCGTCCTTGACCCGGTAGATCAGCCGGTTGGCCACCATGCGCGCGGCCCCGAGCGCGCCGGACTTGGCGATGGCCGTCAGCGGGTCGATCACCATGCACAGCGGCCGGTGCGCGCGGATCAGCGCGCCGATCTTCAGCAGCTGCTCTTCCGCGCTGACGCCTTCGGTGCGCGCCGAGTACATCTGCAGCAGGCCCGAGCGGACGTGCGGCCTGAGCTGGATGTCCACCGACGTGAGATTGCGCATGATCTGCTCGGCGCTCTCGTCGAAACTCACGAACAGCGCGCGCTCGCCGCGCCTGCAGGCGGCCTCGATGAACTTGCCGGCCAGCGTGGTCTTCGACGTGCCGGGAACGCCGGTGATCAGCGTGCTGCTGCCGCGGAACAACCCGCCGCCGAGCATCGCGTCGAGCCGCTCGAAGCCGGCGCTCAGGCGCTCGGTCGAGGCCTTGTGGCCGATCTCGGGCGGTTTGGTGGCCCCCACCTCGATGCCCGACGGACCGAAGCTGAGCGGAAACTCCGCGGCCGCGTAGCCCGACCCGCGGTATTTGGTGATCTGCAGCGTCTGCGCCGAGATGCGGTCCTCCTGCCGCCGCGCCAGCCGGACCACGCAATCGGCCATGAACTGCAGCACTCCGGAATGCTCGGCCGGCGAAGTCGGGGGTTCCACCTTCGCGGTGACAATGGCGGTCAACGCGCTGTCGGCCAGCCAGTCGCGCAGGCGGTACAGCTCGCGCATTTCCGCAGCCGGGTCCTGCAGCAACGTGAGCAGGACGTCGATGCCGTCGAACACGATCCACTGCGCGCCGATCTCCTGCTTCTTCGCGGCGAGCATCGCCAGCATGCCGGCCAGGTCGAAGTCGCCCGCCTTCACGAGCGTGGGCGACAGATGGGCATCCATGAAGAACAGCTTCTTGTTCGACAGGCCGGCCAGCCCCCAGTCGAACGTCGCGCCGTTGGTGACGATCTGGCGCGGGCTTTCCTCGAACGCGACGAATATGCCGGGCGCACGCTGCAAGCGCGCCGCGTTGACCACGCATTGCAGCGCGAACACGGTCTTGCCGGCGCCGGGGCCGCCGATCAGCAGGCTGGTGCGATGGCGCGGCAACCCGCCCTGGCTGATCTGGTCGAAGCCCTCGATGCCGGTGGGCAGCTTGGCCAGTGTTTGGACCTGCGTTCGGGTCGTGGTGATTTTCGACATGCCTTCTCGATTGGAACGCAACGCGGCCTGCACACGACCTGCGAAGGCCCGAACGACACGTTCGCCCTAGCCTGATTCGTATATCCGATGTGATCGGATGTTGTATGTGCGGCAGCGCACACAGCGGTGCGGGCTGCAGTGAAAACGTGCCGCTGGCGATGCGATCGCGCGCCGGCCGGGCGCGCACTGTTTACAGCCCGGCACCAAGTGCTGAAGAAGTCTCACAACTACTTCACGCTCAGCAACCTCCGACCGGCACGAGGTTACCGAGGTAAGGCACGGATACACCTGGGCGTTGCGCACAGATCAGGCCGCTATGGTGCGCACGCCGTCGACGATCCCACAGGTGGTTCGGCGGCTCCGGGGGAGGCCCGCGACCGGTCACGGCGCGGTTGCCGTCCACTTCGAAAGCCAAAGTCGTTTGGAGCAAGCATGAACCGATCCTCAATTCGTACCGCCCGCCTCACCGCCAGTGCGCTTGCCGCGTTGATCCTCCTGGGATGCGGCGGCGGCACGGGCAACACGCCGACCGCGCTGCAAAGCGAGTCGGTCCAACTCGTCACGACGCCATCGAGGGTGACGATCAGCGCCGCCGGCCCGTCGAGCGACGGCGTTCGCACGATCACCATGGAGTGGTCGGCGATGCAATACGTGTTCGGCGCCAGCTTCGGCAGCGGCGCGCGGGCGGGGCAATCGCTCGCCGGCACGCTGTTGCTCAAGGGCGAGTCCGAAGGCCTTGCCACCGAGGTCGAAGGCCGGCTGCTGCTCGGCACTGCAGTGGCCCCCACGACCACCGGCGCCGCGAGCACCGAGGCGCAGACCCTGCAGGCGGCGTCTCGTGCCCGGACCGATGCGCTGCGCGCCACGTTCACTGCCGACCTCGACGCAATGCGCCAGAAGCTGAAGGCCAGCCTCGCGGCGGCGACCGGCTCCGCGCAGCGCGACGCGGCCAAGCTGGCCTTCACCGACGCATTCAGGGCGTTGAACCAGAAGTTCCAGCAGGACCTGGCTGCGCTGACCGCCGCATACCGCGATCAACTGGCAACGCTGGGGTTGGGCGATACGGGCACCAGCGATACCACAAGGAGCGGCGGCGACGGCTCGCGTCGCGGCTACGAGGTCGAAGGCACGATCGGCCCGAACGGGGCGGTCGCGCTGACCATCACGATGGGCAGGAGCGCGATCATCCACGCCACAGGCCTGGTGGCGGCCGACGGCAGCATGAGCGGCACCTTCGCCGGCCCGACGGCCGGCGAAAGCGGCACCTGGTCCGCCAAGGGCAGCGGCACGCCGGCGCCTGCACCGTCACCGTCACCGGCACCTGCTCCATCGCCAGCACCTGCACCTGCACCTGCACCTGCACCGGCACCTGCACCTGCACCTGCACCTGCACCTGCACCTGCACCTGCACCTGCACCTGCACCTGCACCTGCACCTGCGCCTGCACCGGCACCGGCACCGGCACCGGCGCCGGCACCTGCGCCGGTGGGCACATTCGCGGCGGGCCAGACCAAGTACGTGGCTGCGTGTGCGGTGTGCCATTCGGCGGGCAGCTTCGATCCCAGCGGGCCGTTCCAAAACCTGGCGGGCAAGGGCAACTTGCTGGTCAGCGACCTCGGCACGATCAGCAGCGGCATGAAAGGCATCACGCTGACTGGCCAGGAGATCCTCGACCTCAAGGCATTCCTGGCTGCCGTGAAGTAGGTCTAGCGTCGGCGCACCTGGCCGACGTGACATGAGGCGAGGCACCGCGGCCCCACCCGGGGCCGCGGGTGCTGCACGCCGGGCCGCGCGCGACTCAGGCGGCGCGTCGCAGCGGTATCGCGAAACCGCGCATCACGCCGGGGCGCGCCATCATCGTGCGGTACCAGCGCTGCACGTTCGGGTAGTCGGCCAGGTCGACCTCATGCCGCGGATGCCGCCAGGCCCAACCGACGATCGCGAAGTCGGCGATCGTGATCTCACCGGCGAAGAACTCGTGTGTGGCCAATCGCCGGTCCATCACCGCATACAGGCGCCGCGTCTCGTCCATGAAACGCTTCAGCCCGTAGCGGCGATCGCTTTCGTTGTCGAGCGCGATGAAGTGGTGCACCTGCCCCGGGATCGGGCCGAAGCCGCCCATCTGGAACATCAGCCACTCCAGCGTCGCCACGTGCGCCGCCGCGTCGGTGGGCCAGAACCGGCCGGTCTTCTCGCCCAGGTAGACGAGGATCGCGCCGGACTCGAACACGCTGATCGGCTCGCCGCCCGGGCCGTCGGGGTCGACGATCGCCGGGATCTTGTTGTTCGGGCTGATCGCCAGGAACGCGGGGGCGAACTGCTCGCCCTTCGTGATGTCGACCACGTGCACGTCGTACGGCAGGCCCATCTCTTCGAGCGCGACGCTGATCTTGCGGCCGTTCGGGGTGTCGAAGGCGTAGAGCTGGATGGTCACGGGTCGTCCTTGGTTCATGGCACCGGCCAGGCGCCAATGTACGCGTCCGCCGTCAGTGCCGCGCCCGCCGGCGCAGCCTCACGCCGTTGGCACGGCCGAAGAAAACCCGGATGGATGTCGAAATCGCGCCGCCGGGCGCGTCATTGGTCAACCCGAATCGTCGGGCCATCACCCTCGAAAGGACCGCCATGCCCGCGACCATTCCAACCGTCACCGCCCTGTACGCCGCCCTGATCGGGCTGCTGGCGGCCGCGCTCACCGTGCGCGTCATCATCAGCCGGGTCAAGACTGGCATCCAGGCCGGGGACGGTGGCCAGCCACCACTGGCACAGGCCATCCGTGCACACGCCAACCTGGTCGAGCAGGCCCCGATGGCGCTGCTGCTGATTGCCTTTGCCGAAGCCACCGGTTCGCCGGTCGGCGTGGTGCACGCGCTGGGCGCGCTGCTGGTGGTGGCACGACTGGCCAACGCGTGGGGCCTGAGCCGGTCGCTGGGCCCGACGAAACCGCGACAGGCCGGCGCCGGCCTGACGGTGCTGGTCGTCGCCGTCGCAGCGTTGCTGATCCTGTACCGCTGGACGACCGCCCATTGAAGGCGCCCGGTCCGTCAGCTGGGCGGCCAGGTCGGACCGAAGTTCAGGCGCCAAAGTATTCGATCAGATGCCGCGCCACCGCCTGCGGCGCCACCGCGGGCAGCCAATGGCCCGCGCGCGGCACGTGCACGACCCTGCGCGCGTGGAAGCGCTCGGCAAACCGATCGGGAATGTACGGGTCGCCGTCGCCCCACAGCACCTGCACCGGCACGGTCTGCGCGGCCTGGAAGTAGCGCGCCTCCCAGCCCTCGAACGACGCGGGCCGCACCGCGCGGTACAGGCGCAGGATGTTGCGCTTCACGTCGGGCGTGACCAGCTCGTAGGCGGCCCGCACGTAGCGCGACGGCACGGCCGGCGAGCCGCGCCGGTAGACGAGCCCGAACGCCGGACGGTTCATCAGCGCCATGCTCAGCTCGCCGAACCCGGGCCGGCGCCACAGCCTCGCCCAGAAGTGCCACGCATAGTCCGCGAAGAACGCCGTGTTGCTCAGCGCCAGGCGCCGCACCTTGCGCGGGTGGCGCGACATCCAGGCCATGCAGAAGATGCCGCCGAAGTCGTGCCCCACCAGGTTCACCGGCTCGTGAATGCCGAGCGTGCGCATCAATGCGTCGACGAAGTCCGCCTGCCCGTCGAGCGAATAGTCGAAGTCCGCCGGCGCGGTGGACAGCCCGTAGCCCGGCAGGTCGGGCGCGATGCAGTGAAAGCGTGGCGCCATCGCGTCCATCGTGGCCTGCCACAGCAGCGAGGAGTCCGGGTTGCCGTGCAGCAGCACCGCCGGCGGGCCTTGGCCGGCCTGCCGCAGTCTGATGTCGCAACCGAGGACTGAAGACATCTGCGGCGTGGCTCGGGCCGTTGGGCTTGCGCTACCCGCGCGCGAGCCTTCAGGCCCGCCGCTCGAACGCCAGCCTGACGCCCAGCCCGACGAGCACCGCGCCGCTGGTGCGAAACAGCCACGCCAGCACCGCCGGGCGCGCGCGCAGCCAGCCCGACAGCACGCCCGCACCCAGCCCGACGGGGCCCTTCACCACGAACGTGAGGCCGGCGAACACGAGACCCAGCACGAACACCACGAGCGTCGGATGGCCGCTGCCCGGCGCCACGAACTGGGGCAGGAACGCGAAGTAGAAGACCGCGATCTTCGGGTTGCTGATGTTCGACAGCGCCCCGTCGACGAACAGACGCGGCAACGCGCGCGGCGGGCCGCCGGACACCGACAACTCGTGCCGCGCGGTGCGCAGCAGCTGAATGCCCATGTACACCAGGTAGGCCGCGCCGACCAGCTTGAGCGCGACGAACAGCCACTCCGAGGCCCGCAACACCGCGCCGAGCCCCAGCGTGGCCAGCACGGTGTGCCCGACCAGGCCCACACTCACGCCGACCGCGGTGGCCACGCCCGCGGCCGCGCCCTGCGCGATCGAGCGCGACATCACGAGGATCATGTCCTGACCCGGCGTGACGATCAGCACCAGCGAGGCGGCGATGAAGAGCCACCAGGAAACCTCGAGCATCGGTCGCGGTCCTTCGAACGGCCGGATTATGTGCCGCGGCGTATGCTGCACTAGCAGCCGTCATCCAGACTGGGCCCGCGCAGGTCGTGCGGCCGCCAGTTCCCGTGCTGGATCCGATTTACGACGACCGAAGGAGCTTTGGATGACCGAGGTTGACCGAAGGCAGTTACTGGTCGCAGGCGCTGCGCTGTGCGCGGTATCGCTTGCCGGAGCGCAGCAGGCCAAGGACCGGTCGGTGCAGATCGGCATCCTGGTCGGTGGCAGCGTCGCGCAGCGCGGCCATCTTGAGCGGGCGCTGCTCGAGGGTCTGCGCGAACAGGGCCTGGTCGAGGGCAGGAACCTCGTTGTCGAGCGCCGCTACGCCGACGGCCAAACCGAGCGAACGCCCGAATTCGCACGCGAGTTGGCTGGCATGAACCTCGATGCCGTGGTGACAACCTGCACCCCCAGCACCAGGGCCGCGAAGCAGGCGACTGCGACGACGCCGATTGTCATGGCGGCCGTGGCCGACCCCGTGGGGCAGCACCTGATCGCCAGCCTGGCCAAGCCGGGCGCGAACATCACCGGGCTTTCCAGCCAGGCTGAAGACATCATGCCCAAGATGCTGGAGCTCTTTGCCAGCGTGTTGCCCCGACCCACCACAGTCGCCGTGCTGGCAGAAGCCAGAAGCGACGTACATCCGCGCATGTGGCTGCTGCTCGCCCCGTATGCCGAGGTACTGCAACTGAACTTGGTGAAGATCGACGTGGCCGGTGCCGCTGCCTTGCCCGCGGCCTTCGACGCGGCATTGGGCAACAAGGCGAACGCGCTGTTCGTCCTGCCCGACGAACCATTGTTTCTCAGCCGTCGCGCGACGATCGTCGAGCTGGCAGCCCGGCACCGCCTGCCGGCCTTCTACGGCGCGAGAGAGTTTGTCGACGATGGCGGCCTGATGAGCTACGGTGAGAGCTTGCGGGCGGCCTATCGCAATGCCGCCTCCTACATAGGCAACCTGGCCCGTGGCGCCAAACCCAATCAGCTGCCGGTGGAGCAACCGACCGTCTTTGAATTCGTCATCAATCTGAAAACCGCCAAAGCCCTCGGCCTCACCGTGCCGCGCTTCATCGTCGCGCGCGCCGACGCAGTGATCGAGTGAGCAGCCACCAGGCGATCCCATGACTCGCACCGTGCTCGTCTCGGGCGGCAGCGGCTACATCGCCGGCTTTCTGATACGCCAGCTGGTGGCCGAGGGCTGGATGGTGCACACCACGGTGCGCGACCTCGCCAACGAGGCCACCGTGCGCCAGCTGCTCGCGGTGGACAACAGCCGGCTGAAGTTCTTCGCCGCCGACCTGATGCACGATGCCGGCTGGGCCGAGGCGATGGCCGGCTGCAGCCATGTCGCGCACGTGGCGTCGCCGCTGCCCGCACGCATCGTCAAAGACCCCAACGAGCTGATCGTGCCGGCGCGCGACGGCGCGCTGCGCGCGCTGCGCGCGGCCCAGGCGGCGGGCGTGCGCCGCTTCGTGATGACGTCGTCGGTCGCGGCTGTCTCGTACGGCCGCGGTCGCGGCGTGCACACCTTCACCGAGGCCGACTGGACCGACCCCAACCGACCCGGCACCACACCGTACATCCAGTCCAAGACCCTTGCCGAACGCGCGGCGCGCGACTGGGTGGCGCAACAAGGCGGCGGCATCGAGTACTGCAGCATCAACCCGTCGGTGGTGCTGGGGCCGGTGTGGAGCCGCGACTATTCGGCGTCGGTGGTGGTGGTGCGCAAGCTGCTCGACGGCTCGATGGGCGCGTGCCCCGACATCGGCTTCGGCATCGTCGACGTGCGCGACGTGGCCGACCTGCACGTGCGCGCGCTCCGCGCGCCCAACATGGCGGGCGAGCGTTTCATCGCGTCGGGGCCGTTCCTCAAGCTGCGCGAGATCGCCGACATCCTGCGCGCCAGGCTCGGCGCCGAGGCCGGCAAGGTGACCACGCGCAATGTGCCCGACTGGATGGTGCGCATCGCAGCGCTGTTCAACCCGCTGGCCAAGGCGGTGGTGGGCGAGCTGGGTTCGGTGCGCAACCAGGACGCCTCGCACGCCAAGGCCGTGCTCGGCTGGCAGCCGCGGCCGGTGGAGCAGAGCATCGTCGACACCGCGCGCTGCCTGATCGACCTGGGGATCGTGAAGCCCTGAGCCGGGGGCCCGGGTCGGCGATCGGCTATACGCCCTGTTTCGCGATCGACTTGGCAGCCGCGTAGCGGCGGGCCACGGCCTCGTTCAGGTCGCGCGTCAACGAGTTCCAGCGCTGCGAGATCTTCTTCAGCTCAATGTCGAGACGCTGCGCGGTCGGGTTGTCGCCGGTGACGAGCGCAAAGATCGCGTATTCGGCCTTCGATTCAAACGTGCCGAACCTCGACACCGCGCTTTCGAATTCGGCCCGTGCCTCCTGCGCGCGGCCCATGCCGGCCAGGCAGCGCGCGATCAGCAACGTCACGCCCTCGGGTCGGTAGTCCGGCCGCTCGGTGCGGATGCCTTGCAGGTATGCATGGGCGACCGAGTAGCGCTGGCATTGTGCGAACGCCTTGGCCGCGCCGAACCGGATCTCCAGGTCCGACGCGAACGGCCCCTTCATGCACGCTTCGTACTGCCGCGCGGCTTGTTCGGCCTCGCCGATTTCGAGCAGCGCGGCGGCGAGGCGCATCTGGTTCTGCGCGGTGGGCGCGTCGTCGAACGCGGCCTGCGCCTCGCGAACCTCGCGCGTCGGGTCGATCGCCTTCGCCGCGGCCGTCATCGCGCGAATCGCACCGCGCTCGAGTCGCGAGTTCGGCAGGAACACCGCGAAGAAGTAGACCGCGCTACCCAGCAACGGAAACGCGAACAGGATGAACAGCCAATACATCTGCTGGCGTGTGCGCACGACGTGGATCGCGCAGATCAGCGCCACCACCACATGAAGCCCGAGTCCCGCAAACGGCATGGAGACCTCCTCGCGATCCTGCCCCTGCCGATGATGCCAAAGGGTCCGGCCCGGCGGGCTGGCGGTGAGCGTGAACCCTTCACGCTCGACGACGGCCGCACGTCGCAGCGTCACCCACGGCACGCAGGATCTCGTGTCGAGCAAGCTGCCGGCGCTGCAGGCCCACCAGCTGTCGCTGAAGGCCGCCGCCGCATCGGCGGGCAGCTTCGAATCGCTGTAATCGCCATCACGACCCGGCGCCCTGTCCTACCGGCCGTCGCGCCGGGCTCCGATGGTGCCGTCAGGCACCGTCTGCCACAGTCGACTCCACCGAGCAGCCCGCCCGACGCCGTCGCGCGGCCTGTTTCGAGTTCAGCCGAGTCGAGACCATGACGAAGACCCTAGCCCTGTTTGCCCTTGCCGCTGCCGCCGCGCTGCCGGCCCAGTCCGCCACCAACGTCGGCGTGTCGATCGGCATCAACGCGCCGGGCCAGTACGGCCGGATCGACGTCAACAACTATCCGCAGCCGATGCTGGTGAACGAGCAACCGATCATCTACCGCTCGACGCCGGTCGCGGTGTACCAGCGCCCGGTCTATCTGTATGTGCCGCAGACGCACCAGGCCCAATGGGGCCGGCATTGCGGCGCCTACCGCGCGTGCGGCCAGCCGGTGTACTTCGTGCAGGAGAGCTGGGTTCGCAACGAGTACCGGCGCGAACATGACCACCGCGACGGACGCCGGGGTCGCGATGGCCGGGACGGCCGCGGTGAGCGCCACGACAACGGGCAGCACAACGGTCGCGGCCCGCGCGGCGACTGACACCGGGCGCCGCCCGGCCGGCGCGCGCACGGATCGGCATTGACCCGCGCCGGCGGGGCCCCGATGATGGCTGTGGCACAGTGCGGCGCATTGCGTCACGCTGAGCCGAACGGGGCCGTCAATGCATCGTCTGGACGATTTCCGCCTGCGCATGGGCCGCCACGAGCTGGTGCCGATCATCACCGGCGGCATGGGCGTGGACATCTCCTCGGCCGACCTGGCGCTGGTGGCGGCACGCCTGGGCGGCGTGGGCCACATCTCCGACGCGATGGTCAAGACGGTGACCGACCGCCGCTACAAGACCAAGTACGTCAAGGCCAAGCAGGCGCTGTACAAGTACAACGTCGAGTCGGCCGACAAGTCGATGGTGAAGTTCAATCTCGACCATCTGGCCGAGGCGACGCGGTTGCACGTCGAGCGCACGATGTCGCGCAAGACCGGCAGCGGCCTGGTGTTCATCAACTGCATGGAAAAGCTGACGATGAACGCGCCGAAGGAGACGCTGAAGGTGCGCATGAGCTCCGCGCTCGACGCCGGCATCGACGGCATCACGCTCGCCGCCGGACTGCACCTGGGCTCGTTCGCGCTGATCGAGGACCACCCGCGCTTTCGCGATGCCAAGCTCGGCATCATCGTCTCGTCGCTGCGCGCGCTGCAGCTGTTCCTCAAGAAGAACAGCCGCCTGAACCGCCTGCCCGACTACGTGGTGGTCGAGGGCCCGCTGGCCGGCGGGCACCTGGGTTTCGGCATGGACTGGGCCGACTACGACCTGGCCACGATCACGACCGAGGTGCTGCAGTACCTGAAGCAGGAGTCGCTCGACATCCCGGTCATCCCCGCCGGCGGCATCTTCACCGGCAGCGACGCGGTGCGCTTCATGCAGATGGGTGCGGCCGGCGTGCAGGTGGCCACGCGCTTCACCGTGACCCGCGAGTGCGGTCTGCCCGACGAGGTGAAGCAGGAGTACTTCAAGGCCAACGAGGACGACATCGAGGTCAACCAGATCTCGCCCACCGGCTACCCGATGCGCATGATCAAGTCGAGCCCCGGCATCGGCGACGGCATTCGCCCGAACTGCGAGGCCTATGGCTACCTGCTCGACGCCAACGGCAAGTGCGCCTACATCACCGCCTACAACCGCGAGGTGGCCGCGCACCCCGGCGAGCGGCGCATCTCGGTGCAGGACAAGACCTGCCTGTGCACGCACATGCGCAACTTCGAGATCTGGACCTGCGGCCAGCTGGCCTGGCGGCTGAAGGACACCTCGTTGCGCCACGCCGACGGCCGCTACCAGCTGCTCGACGCCGAGCATGTGTTCCAGGACTACCAGTTCAGCACCGACGACCACATCCGGCTGCCGGAGCCCGAGGGACCCACCGCATGACGCCACGCTACCAGGGCGTGTTCCCGGTGGTGCCCACCACCTTCACCGACAGCGGCGAGCTCGACCTGGCGAGCCAGACACGTTGCGTCGATTTCATGATCGACGCCGGCAGCCATGGCCTGTGCATCCTGGCCAATTACTCCGAGCAGTTCGCGCTCAGCGACGGCGACCGCGAGCTGCTGACGACCACGATCCTCGAGCACGTGGCCGGCCGCGTGCCGGTGATCGTGACCACCACGCACTTCGGCACCGAGGTCTGCGCCGAGCGTTGCCGCCGCGCGCAGGTGCTGGGCGCGGCGATGGTGATGGTGATGCCGCCGTACCACGGCGCCACCCTCCGTGTCGGCGAGCCGCTGATCCACGAGTTCTACGCACGGCTGTCCGATGCGATCGGCATCCCGATCATGATCCAGGACGCGCCGGTGGCCGGAACGCCGCTGAGCGCGGTGTTCCTCGCCCGCCTGGCGCGCGAGATCGAGCACGTGGCCTATTTCAAGATCGAGACCGCCGGCGCCGCGAGCAAGTTGCGCGAGTTGATCGCGCTCGGCGGCGATTCGATCGAAGGGCCTTGGGATGGCGAGGAAGGCATCACGCTGCTGCCCGACCTGGACGCCGGCGCCACCGGCTGCATGTCCGGCGGCGGCTACCCCGATGGCATCCGCCGCATCGTCGATGCGTATGTCGCCGGCCGGCGCGACGTGGCCATCGCCGAATACACGCGCTGGCTGCCGCTGATCAACGTCGAAAACCGCCAGGGGGGCGTGCTGACCGCCAAGGCGCTGATGAAGGCCGGCGGCGTGATCGCCAACGACGCGCCGCGCCACCCGTTCCCGGCGATGAACCCCGCCGTGCGCGCCGGCCTGCTGGAAACCGCGCGACGGCTCGACCCGCTGGTGCTGCGCTGGGCCTGAAGCCGACGCCGACTACTGGCCCCGCAGCGCCTTCGGCGCCTTGGCCTCCCACGCCTGCCGCACCCACTGCTTGACGACCGCCGGCGACGCAGTCGCCAGCGCCACCCGCAGGCCCACCACCTTGCCGCCCCACACCAGCTTGCTCGCGAACGCCGGGTACATGGCCAGCGCCTGCTCCCGCGCCGGCTCCGACACGAACAGGTGAACGTGTTCACCCTCGGGTGGCACGGTGGCGAAGATCTTGCCGCGCACGCGGTACGAACTGAAACTGAAGTGTGGCTGCTCGGTCACCTCGGGCAGCGAGAGCGCGTGGGTGCGCATGGTCGCGAGCTTCACAGCGAGTGCCCTGCCTGGATACTTCGTCGCGACCGATGGTGCTTGTTGCCGCGCCTTCACTTGGCCGGCAGCGTGCGCGCAAACGCCAGCCCGGCAGACACCCAGCGCGCGAGCGACGGCCGGTCGGCCACCGCGTCGCCCCCGACGAGCAGCCAGCCCTTCATCGGGCGGCCGGTGATGTCGAAGATGCGCACGCCGGGCCGCATGAGCGCCTCGTCGGTGTCGCCCGGCGCGACCCGCACGATCAACTCGGCGCCGTGGATGCCGACGCTCATGTTGCCGTGGAGCATGAAAGCCAGGCCGCCGAACATGCGCTTCTCGACGATGCCGGGTTCGCTGCGCGCGATGGCGCGCACGCGGTCGGCCAGTGCGTCGTCGAATGCCATCGTTGCGCCTGCGGTTCGTGGAGCTAGATCTGAAGCGCCGCCCGCAGCTCGGAATCGTCCAGCGCCTTGTCGATCACCTCGCGAAGCGTGGCCTCCAGCGTGACGCGAAGGTCGTCGACCGACGCGAACACGCCGGTACTCAGGCTCAGCAGCGAACCGTCTACCTTGGCCGCCGCGTAGGTCTTCGTCAGACGCACCTCGCCTGCGGCGCCGGTGACGCGGATTTCGATCTCGGCATTCGCCTCGCGACGAACGTATTGATTGCAGTCGAGTTTCTTGATCGTGCCGGACACTCGACCGGCTGTGCCTCCGGGGTCGACGGTGACACCACGGGCGCGCAACCCGTCGGCGAAGGCCGTGCCGACGATGTCGGCAACGGGCTTGTCGGATTCGAGGT
This sequence comes from uncultured beta proteobacterium, assembly GCA_963814435.1. Taxonomy (GTDB): domain Bacteria; phylum Pseudomonadota; class Gammaproteobacteria; order Burkholderiales; family Burkholderiaceae_C; genus JAEUPI01. The sequence goes on along the minus strand of CAWFCV010000004.1, from coordinate 64,881 downwards.
TCTTCAGCGGATTGCCGAACCCCCCTCGGATTGCGCCCAGCCAGTTGGCCGGCTCGCCGCGCGCATCGACGAACGTGCCCACGTTGACGGGCCGAGCGGAGGCAGCCGCCTTGTTTGGCGTGGCCGACGGTGCGTACTTGAGGCCGACGCTGGTGGTGCCGCAGGCCGCAAGGACCAAGCTGCAAAACAGAGCGATCGCGATTCGGAACATCGACCCCCCCACCGGCGTGAATGCTTGCGTCAGATGCTACTACTCGGTCATGCCGCACCGCCACCGCGCACCCGCTCGACAACGGCCGAACTGCGGGCGAGCCCAGCCACGCGCGGGCCGATGCACCGATGACCCATTGACCCATGACCGACACAAGATTACCCTCGCAGCGCCGGCAGGCATCCAGCCTGGCGCAAGGAGTTCACTGATGAAGACCATCCATCCCAACCGTCTGATCGCGGGCATCGCGGCGCTGGCCGTCGGCGCCCTGTGGCCCGTGGCGTTTGCCCAAACCGAGACCAAAGCCCCCACGCGGGAGGAAGTGAAGCAGGAAACCCGCGCGGCCAACAAGGCGGGCAAGCTGATGCCCGCAGGCGAAGCCACACCGGTGGAGAAGGCGGCGCCGTCGACCAAGACCCGTGCCGAACGCAAGGCCGAGACCATGCAGGCCCGCAAGGAGGGCAAGCTGGTGCCCGGCGGCGAGGCGACCTACAAGTCCAGCATGTCGCAGCGCGATGCGACCAAGGGGTCCACCAAGACACGGGCCGAGCGCAAGGCCGAGACCGCGCAGGCAGCCAAGGAGAAGAAGCTGATACCCGCCGGCGAGGTGGCCGACCCCGCCAAGAAGTGACGATGCGCGGCCGTGGCGCGCTCAACCCGAGCGTGCCCACGAGCCGATCATCGCCAACCCCGCCGCCGTGAGCAACGACAGCACGACGCGGCGAAACGCCAGTTCGCTCAAGCCGACGTAGACGCGTGCGCCGATCAGCGACGGCACGATCAGCGCCGGCAGCACCACCGCCATCGGCGCCAGCATGTCGCGCGTGACCTGCCCGCTGAGCAGGAACGCGGCGAACGTGGCGGCCAGCGCGGCGAGGTTGAAGTTCTGGATCACCGCGCGCTGCAACTCCTTGTCGAAGCCGCGCAGCGTGCTCCACAGCGTGGGCACCACGCCGGTGAAGCCGCCCATGCTGCCCATCACGCCGCCCACCGCACCAGCCACGCCATCGCCGATGCGCCCGCCGAACGTCAGGCGCGGCAGCCGGTGCGCCAGCAGCATGGCCGGGCACAACACCACCAGCATGCAGCCGAGCAGCAGCCGAAACAGCGCCGCATCCAGATGCGGCAACACCGCCACGCCGAGCGGCACGCCGACTGCCGCTCCGAGCAGAAACGGCGCCAGCACCCCCAGCTTCAGGCCGCGCCGCACTGTGAACGCCTGCAGCAACTGGCCCGACAACGCGCCGACCACGGCCATCACCGCGGCGACGCGCGGCTCCACGCCCCAGACCCAGATCGACATCGAGACCATGCCGAACGCAAAGCCAGACAGGCCCTGCACGAAGCCGGCCACGGCGGCACCGGTGGCGAGCAGGAGCAGGACATCGGCGGAAACGCCGGTCACCTACTCACCGCAGACGCCGCGCACCCGCCTGAGCAACTGCTCGACGTAGGCGTCGGCGATCTCCAGCGCGTCGAGCTGCCGCGCCATCTGTTCGAGGTACTCGCGGTTGGTGCCGATGACGCCCGCCGCCACCGCGATGACGGCAGCGGTTTCGTCGAGCGTCATCGCGCCGGCATAGTCGTCGTGCGCGTGGTTGCAGGCGAACACCAGCGCGGTGACCGGCCCCTGTGGCGTGGTGACCGGCAGCAGCGCGGGGCAGTAGCCGTTGCGGATCATCTCGCGCCGCCACAGCATCGCCGACTCGGTGTCGACCACGTCGCCGGCAATGCGAAACGCCAGCCCGGTGCAGCGACATTCACTCGCCTCGCGCTCGAGCGTCAGCATCAGCGCCGGCCGCTCGCGCGTGCCGCGCGCGATGTGCGTCCAGTAGGTGAAGCGGCGCTGGTAGCCGGGCAGGTGTGCGAGCCGCACCTCGGCAAAGTGAAACCCCGGGTCCCACATCAGCGAGCCGTAGCCGTAGACCCACAGGTCCTGCCCGGCGCGGACGTGCTCGCCAAGGAGCGCGCGTCGCGTGTCTTCGAGCTGCTGGTCGCTCAGGCGCCACTGCGGCGGGTGGCCCAGCCGGCGCGCGCGCTCGTCCCACGCGGCCACGCGCTCCCAGGTGCCGCGCAGCTCGGATTGCTCGGCGGGTCTGAGCTTGCCGCGCAGCGCCGGCAGGTGCCTGAACGCGTCGCAGGCCCATGCCGGAGCCTGCCTGGCGCTGTCGTCCTGCAGGCTCATGGCGAATTGGGAGCGTTGCACCACCGCCGAGGGCAGGGATCACCGTCCTTGTCGAGTTCCAGATCGACATCGGGGCAGTTCCTCTTGAAGAACCTGGCCTCGGCGCACGACGTCATCTGCGCGCAATGGGTGCGGCCGTCGCAGCGAAAATCACCGCTGCCCGCGACGGCCGCCGGCGGTGGCGCGACGGCCCCGGGCAGCGTGGCCGGTGCCGACGCCACCATGTAGGCGCGCAACTGGCCATAGCCTTGCCAGGCCAGAAGTGCCACGACGGTGAGAATGGCCACGCGCTTCATGCGCGCAGTGTAGCGAGGGGGTTGTCAGGCGTTGCCTGCCTCGCGCCAACATCGCACCAGCAGCCGTGCCCGCCGCGTCAGCTCGGCCAATGCCAGGCCGGGCGCATACAGCGACGAGCCCAGGCCCACCCCCGACGCGCCAGCCGCCTTGTAGGCCGCGATGTTGTGCTCGCCGACGCCGCCGACGGCGTAGAACGCGGTGCTCGGGGCGAACACCGCGCGCCAGGCTTTCATCACCGGCGGGCCGAGCATCTCGCCGGGGAAGAGCTTCAGCCCATGCGCGCCGGCCGCCAGCGCCGCAAAGCCTTCGCTCGGCGTGGCCACGCCCGGCATCGTGAACAGGCCGCGCTGCACGGCGCGTTGCACCACCGCGGCGTCGAAGTTCGGCGCCAGCACCAGCGTGGCGCCGGCGTCGGCGGCACGGTCCACATCGGCGGCCGTGAGCACCGTGCCGGCGCCGACGCGAATCTGCGCGCTGACCTCGCGCGCGAGCCGTCCGATGCTCGCGAACGGCTGCGGCGAATTGAGCGGCACTTCGATGATGTCGATGCCGCCGGCGACCAACGCCTGCGCCACATCCAGCGCCCCGGCGGGCTGCACGCCGCGCAGGATGGCGATCACGCCTTCGATGGGTTTCATGCTGGCCCGCGTGAAGCTTCGGTGTGCTGAAGCGCCGATTATCCGTACGATGCATCCTTCGCGCGAAGGAATCGCCATGCAAGCGCAGCACCGACCGCTTTCTGACCACGCACACCGGCAGCCTGCCGCGGCCCGACGACCTGATCCGGATGATGTACGCCAAGGAGGAAGGCGTGCCGGTCGACGCCGCCGCGCTCGCGCAGCGCGTGGCCGCCGCGGTCGGCGAGGTCGTGCGCAAGCAGGCCGGCGCCGGCGTCGACATCATCAACGACGGCGAGATGAGCAAGCCGAGCTACGCCACCTACATCAAGGACCGGTTGAGCGGCTTCGGCGGCGCCGGCAACACGTTCGTGTACCAGGATCTGGCGGACTTCCCCAGCCTCGCCAAGCGCGTGTTCGGCGACCCGGGCCGCTCGCGGCGCAAGACGCCCGCCTGCAATGCGGCCGATCGGCGTGCGCGACCCGCAGGCGGCGCAGACCGACGTCGACGCACCTGCAGGCCGCGCTGGCGCAGGTCGACGCGCGCGAAGGCTTTCATGACCGCGGCCTCGCCGGGCGTGGTGTCGCTGTTCTTCCGCAACGAGCACTACCCGACCGAGGAAGCAGTACCTGTTCGCGATCGCCGAGGCGATGCGCACGGAGTACGAGACGATCGCCGCGGCGGGCATCGTGCTGCAGATCGACTGCCCCGATCTCGGCATGGGCCGCCACATCCAGCATGCCGACCTGAGCCTGCCCGAATGGCGCAAGAAGGCGCAGCTGCACGTCGAGGCGCTCGAACCACGCGCTGGCGAACATCCCGCCCGAGCGGCTGCGCATGCACCTGTGCTGGGGCAACTACGAAGGGCCGCACCACTGCGACGTGCCGCTGGCCGACGTGATCGACATCGTGTTCCGGCGCGGCCGAGCGCGATCGCGCTCGAGGCGGCCAACCCGCGCCATGCGCACGAGTGGACGCTGTTCGAGACCGTGAAGCTGCCCGAGGGCAAGCTGCTGATTCCCGGCGTCATCGAATCGAAATCGAACTTCATCGAGCACCCCGAGCTGGTCGCGCAGCGCATCGGCCGTTACGCCAGGCTGGTCGGCCGCGAGAACGTGATGGCCGGCAGCGACTGCGGCTTCGGCACCTGGGTCGGCCAGGCCGCGGTCGACCCCGACGTCGTGTGGGCGAAGATGGCGGCGATGGCCGAGGGCGCGCGCATCGCATCGCGCGAGTTCTGGAAGCACTGAAGCTGCACCACCCGGCCGTGCGGCGGCACAGGTGGCGGGTTGAGTTGATCTGGATCGACAAGCGCCAGCGCCTGAGCACTGACACTCCCTCAACAGGGAGATGGCGCTATGGCAGAAACCACCGGTGGCGAAATCATCGCCCGCATGTTGCAGAACGAGGGCGTCGAGAAGGTCTTCGGCATCATCGACGGCACCTACTTCGGCTTCTATTCGGCGTTGCACCGGCTCGGCATCGAGATCGTCACGCCGCGCCACGAAACCTGCGCCGCGCACATGGCCGGCACCTATGCGCGGCTGACCGGCAGGCTCGGCGTGTGCATGGCCAGCAACGGCCCGGGCGTGGCCAACCTGCTGCCCGGCCTGGTGGTCGAACAGGCCGACGGCAACCGCGTGCTGGCCATCACCAGCGCGCGCCGGCCCAGCATCATGTATCCCGACCGCGGCGGCAGCTACCAGTGCTTCGACCAGGCCGGCGTGATCGGCAAGATCGCCAAGTGGAGCGCGGCCGTCTCGTCGTTCGACCGCGTGCCTGAACTCGTGCGCAAGGCCTTGCGCAAGAGCTACGAGGGGCGGCCCGGCGTGGTGCACGTGGACGTGCCGGAAACCATCATGAACGCCAAGGTCAAGGCCGATGTCGCGTTCTGGGCGCCGCACCAGTACCGCCACACCGATCCGGTCACGCCCACCGCCGAGCAGGTCGCGCGTGCCGCGCAGTGGCTGATCGCCGCGCGCGCACCGATGATCCACGCCGGCAGCGGCATCATCCATGCCGGCGCCTACGACGCGTTGCAGCGCGTGGCGGAGTTGCTGCACGCGCCGGTGACCACCAGCTGGGCCGCGCGCGGCGTGCTGAACGAGACCTCGCCGCTGGCCATCACGATGCCGCACGTCAAGCTCAACCACCGGGTGCGCAACGAAGCCGACGTGGCGCTGATCATCGGCACACGCCTGGGCGAGACCGACTGGTGGGGCAAGCCGCCATACTGGCGCCACCCGTCGCAGCAGCAGACGATCCAGGTCGACATCGACGGCGACATGCTGGGCCTGAACAAGCCCGCCGACCTGGCCATCCTGGCCGACGCGCGGCGTTTTCTCGAACTGCTCGGCGACGAACTGGAACGGCGCCGCGCCGACATCGTGCTCGACGCGCGCCGCCAGCGCGTGGCCGGCTACGGCCAGACGATGCGTGACGACCGGCAGGGCTGGGACAAGGCGCTGCAGGACCTGGCGGTGCCGATGCACCCGGCGCACATCGGCGCGGTGTGCCGCGAGGTGTTTCCCGCGGATTCGGTGCTGGTGGCCGACGGCGGCAACGCCACCATCTGGGCCATGTTCTACCACCGCGTCACCGTGCCCAACACGGTGATCTCGACCTTCAAGTTCGGCATGCTCGGCGCCGGCACCTCGCAGGCGGTGGCGGCGGCGATCGCGCGGCCCGGCAAGCCGGTGTGCTGCATCATCGGCGACGGCGCGATGGGCTTCCACTCGCAGGAGGTCGAGACCGCCGTGCGCAACCACGCGCAGGTGATCTACATCGTGCTGTGCGACAAGCAATGGGGCATGGTCAAGATGAACCAGCAGTTCATGCTGCGGCCGTTCAAGACCATGCTGTTCAAGCACCTCGACCCCGACGAGACGATCAAGGCCGACCTGGGCGAGATCGAGTTCGACAAGCTCGGCCAGGCCATGGGCGCGCACGGCGAGCGGGTCTGCGACCCGGCGCAGCTCAAGCCGGCGCTGCAGCGCGCGCTCGCGTCGGGCCGGTGCGCGGTCGATCCATGTCGATGTCGATCCGGTCAAGCACATGTGGGCGCCGGGGCTGATCCACTTCAAGAAGATGCACGAGGAGCCGAAGGGCTGAGGCTGCTGCGGCGCGGGGGGCATCGACATGACCGAACTGGATCTGGTGCGGCTGAACTTCAATCCGCAGTCGCTGTGGGCACTGAACGCGGTCATCGGCCTGGTGATGTTCGGCGTCGCGCTGGACCTCAAGATCGCGGACTTCCGCGCCGTGCTGACGTCGCCGAAGCCGGTGCTCATCGGCATGATCGGGCAGTTCGTGCTGCTGCCCGCATTCACCTTCCTGCTCGTGCTGGCGATCAAACCCGCACCGAGCATCGCGCTGGGCATGATGCTGGTGGCGGCCTGCCCTGGCGGCAACATCTCCAACTTTCTGACCCACTACGCCAAAGGCAACACGGCGTTGTCGATCACGATGACGGCGATCTCGACCGCGGTGGCGGTGGTGATGACGCCGCTGAACCTGTCGCTCTGGGGCGGCCTGCACCCCGAGGCGAGCAAGATCCTCACCGTGGTGGCGCTCGATCCGCTGGAGATGCTGCTCGCGGTGTTCCTGCTGCTCGGGTTGCCGATGGCCGCCGGCATGTGGACCGGGCACCGGTTTCCCGCATGCCGCAGCGCGCGCGCACAAGCCGGTGCAGGCGCTGTCGCTCGTCGTCTTCGGCCTGTTCGTGATCGGCGCGCTGGCGGCCAACTGGCGCTACTTCCTGAACTACGTCGGCTTCGTCGTCATCGCCGTGTTCCTGCACAACGCGCTGGCCCTGGCCACCGGCTACTACGTCGCGCGCCTCGCCGGCCTGCCCGAGCGCGACCGGCGCGCGGTCTCCATCGAAGTCGGCATCCAGAACTCCGCCCTCGGGCTGGCGCTGATCTTCAACTTCTTCGGCGGCCTCGGCGGCATGGCCATCGTCACCGCCTGGTGGGGCATCTGGCACATCATCTCGGGCCTCACCATCGCCACGTTCTGGTCGCGCCGGCCGCCGGTGCAGGCCGCGCCGTCGTGAGCGCGGACCTGCGTGCTGGTCACCGGCGCGGGCGGCTACCTCGGCTCGCAGGTCGTCGCGGCGCTGGCCGAGCTGCGCATGTCTGTCGGGCGCATCGTCGCCGCAGATGTGCGCGACGTGCCGATGGATCGCCAGGCCGCCGGGGTCGAGCACGTACAGGTCGACGTGCGCTCGCCAGCGCTCGTCGAACTCTTCGAGCGCTGCAAGCCGCAGGTCGTGGTGCACCTGGCCTCGATCGTCACGCCCGGCCGGCACAGCAAGCGCGAGTTCGAATACTCGGTGGATGTCGGCGGCACCGAGAACGTGCTGAAGGCCTGCCTGGCGGCAGGGACGCGCAAGATCATCGTCAGCTCCAGCGGCGCGGCCTATGGCTACCACGCCGACAACCCGGCCTGGATCAGCGAAGACCAGCCGATCCGCGGCAACCAGGCCTTCGCCTATGCCTGGCACAAGCGGCTGGTGGAGGAGATGCTGGCGCGCTGGCGCGTCGAGCACCCGGAGCTGAAGCAGGTGGTGTTTCGCATCGGCACCATCCTCGGCGCGACGGTGAAGAACCAGATCACCGACCTCTTCGAAAAGCCGCGGCCTGCTTGGCGATCAAGGGCTCGGACAGCCCCTTCGTCTTCATCTGGGACCAGGACGTGGTGGGCTGCATGCTGCATGCCCTGTCCACCGACGCGACGGGCATCTTCAACGTCGCGGGCGACGGCGCACTGACGATCCACGAGATCGCGGAACGCCTCGGCAAGCGCTGCCGCGTGCTGCCGGCCTGGGCCTTGCAGGGTGCCCTGGCGGTGCTGAAGGCCTCGGGTCTGACCCAGTACGGGCCGGAGCAAGTGGACTTCCTGCGCTACCGGCCGGTGCTGTCCAACAGAAGGCTCAAGGAGGAGTTCGGCTATGTCCCGCGCAAGACCTCGGTCGAGGCGTTCGAGTTCTGGCGTGCGGCCCGCCAGGCGGCAGCGCCCCGCGCTGCGTAGTCCGATGAACCGGCCTGCGGACTCTATCCGATGCCGCCGGCGCTGAGCGTGCGCAACTTCTTCGGCAAGGTCGTTGTCGTCACCGGCGCTGCCGGCGGGCTGGGTCGGTCCCTGTGCCTGCGCTTCGGCCAGGCCGGCGCCAGGGTCGTCGGGCTGGATCGCGACGCACCGGCGCTGGCTGCGTTGCTGGGCGACCTGCAGCGATCCGGTGTCGCGGCGAGGGTGGTGGCCTGCGATGTGACGGTCGAGGACGACTGCCTGAAGGCCATGGCCGAGGCCAAGCGGTCGTTCGGTGCCATCGACCTGCTGGTGAACAACGCCGGCATCACGCACCGCAGCGCCTTCGCGCAGACAGAAACGGCGGTGATCCGCCGTGTCATCGCGGTGAACTTCTTCGGCGCGCTGCACTGCACGCATGCCGCACTGGACGAACTCGTCGTCCGCCGCGGCATGATCATTGCGATCTCCAGCGTCGCGGGCTTTGCGCCACTGATCGCACGCACCGGCTACGCCGCCAGCAAACACGCATTGCACGGTTTCTTCGACAGCCTGCGCACCGAGGTCGAACCGCTGGGCCTGACGGTGATGCTCGTGTGCCCGTCGTTCATCGACACCGGCATCGAGAAGAACGCACTCGATGGCCATGGCCTTCCGGCGCGCCATCCCCAGTCGATCGTCGGTGCGCGGGCGACCCCGGAGTCGATCGCCGACAAGATCTTCCATGCCGCGACAAGAGAGCGCCGCCTGCTGCTGCCCGACCGCGTGTCGCGCCTGTCTTGGTGGGTATCGCGACTGGCCCCCGGGCTCTATGCGCGGCTGATGGTGGCCAGGTTGAGCCGGGAGATGCAGCAACAGCGTTGAAGTGCCTGCGCGTGGGCCGTGCGATCGACAGAAACACGATCACCGTGATCACGTGGGTGCAACGCCCGCGCTCGGCAATTCCCGCCAGGTGTCGTCCGGCGGCGCGGCGGCGGCCCTCGGACCTTACGACGCCTGGGCCGTCAACCCAGCTGCCAGCGCCACGCGCCACTGCCCGCGCGTGGTGGCCTCGTGCGGCGCGCGCCGCACGGTCAGGCTGGCCAGCCCGAGCGCCCGCGCGTAACGATCGCACAAAGCGCCGTCGCCGAGCAGCGTGACGGTGGTGCCCACCGCCGCGCTGCCGCTGCTGGTGCGCGCACTGGCCACCTCGGCCCCGATGAGCATGCCCGACAGAAAGTCCGGCAGCTCGTGCGGCGCGCGCTGCCCCATCAGCCCCGCGGTGCGCGCGGCGAACAGCGTGTGCAGCAGGTGCGCATGCTGCTGCAGCCCCAGGCGCACGCCGTCGTCGAACGAGTTGAAGGGCGCCGACGGCGCGGCGGCCGACAAGTCCATCAACCGGCCGAGGATCGAATGCTGCGTGAGCAGCGCATACACCTCGCCGGTCATGTGCGTCTGGAAGCCGAGCACGCGCTCGCCCTCGCCCAGCCACGCCCACTTGCTGTGGGTGCCGGGCAGCACCACGCAGCTGCCGGCGGGCAGGCCGGCACCCCACAACTGGGTCTCTTCGCCACGCATCACGTCCACCTGGCCGTCGGCGCCCACGCAGCGCAGGCCCGGCACGATGTGCAGTTGATGGCGCTCGCCTCGCGCCGAACGCCACGCGCACCAGCCGCGCGGCCGCGTCGGCGAGGCCCGCAGGGCACTCGACATACGGCGCCTCGATCCAGCCCTGCCGGCTGCCGACCATGCCGCTGGCGATGCAGGCACAGCGCGGGTGCTCGGCCAGCCAGTCGCCGCACAACGACAGCAACGCTTCGCCGAAGCGGCGCTCGGGGATCGCCATCACGCCGGCCGCGGCGCTGCGCGTGGCGAGCACGGCGCCCGCGTTGTCGAGCAGGCTGGCGCGGAGGTTGGAAGTGCCCCAGTCGAGGGCGATGAGGAATGGCTGGTTCACGTGCTGCGCGGTGGCGTCGATCGGCGCATTCTGCCGCCCCGGCATCCCGCACCGCAGGAGCCGCTGCCTCGTGCCGGGAGGAGTTGCTTCGCAACAGCGTGATACAGAGGCCGCTCACGAGCAGCGAAAATCACGCCGTAGAACGTAACAGGCATCTCGCCGGTTGGGAAAGGACAAACTGATGGACAAGTCGATGATGAAGGGTTTGGTGGTTGGCGGCATCGCGATGGTGGTGCTCGGCGCCGGTGGCGTCACCTACAAGACGATGGCAAAGCCCAAGTTCGCCGAGGTGGTGACCGCGAAAGAGGTGTTCGAGACCGTGGTGACCCCGCGCGAGCAGTGCGAGGACGTGCAGGTGCAGAAGCAGGCGCCGGTGAAGGACCAGAACCGCATCGCCGGCACCGCGATCGGCGCCGTGGCGGGCGGCCTGCTGGGCAGCACGGTCGGCGGCGGCAAAGGCAAGACAGCCGCCACGGTGGTCGGCGCGGCCGCCGGCGGTTATGCCGGCAACCAGGTGCAGAAGAACATGCAGCAGAAGGACGTGACCACCACCACCGAGCGCCGCTGCAGGACCGTGCAGGACAAGACGCAGAAGCTGGTGGGCTACAACGTCACGTATCGCTTCGAGGGCAAGCAGGGCACGGTGCGCACGTCGTTCAAGCCCGGCGCCACGCTGCCGGTCAAGGATGGACAGGTGGTGACGACACCGCCCGAGGCGTCGAAATCGTAGCGACGCCAGCGGCCGGCTCACGCTGGCCCGCGTTGGCGCCCTGCCAGGCTCCGGCGTGAGGCATCGCGCAGGCGGCCGCGGCTACGGCTGGGTGCTTGGCTCGCCGACCTCGGTGGTCACCAGCTCACGGTAGATGCCACCGGCGGCCACGCTGCCGGTGGTCGTGCCCCGCCCCTGCATCCGCAGCACGCAGTCCTGTCGATCGGGCTCGCGCAGCGGCTCGCAGCGTCGAAGCGCGTTGCGCGTCAGCTGAGCGGGGTTTTCGTTGGGGTTCGACGGTTGGGTGCCGGCATACAGTGTGCTGGCTTCGCTGAGGCACTCGTCGCGGTCGCCCTGGTCGCGGATGCGCGAGCAAGCCACGCGGTCGTGCTGCAGGCGCGCCTTGGCACTCATCGGTCCCGCGTTGCCGGCGGCAGCGAATGCGGCCGGTGTGGTCAGCAGCGCCACGGCGGCGGCCAGATGCAACCCCCAAATGGTCAGCGTGCGGGGTGTGCGGCGGCTATTCATGTGGATTTCCTTCCGGGTTGACTTGATCAGCACCATGGTCCTTCCCGGCGCGTGCGTCTGTGGGTCAGCGAACATTGGGGGCTTCGCCCGGCGTTGCGCGGCGTTCGCCGTTCTGCAGTAGCCCGACTGGTGCCGCTCGCCGTGGTGTCGATACGGCCAACCAGGGTCGGCGCCGCCCGCACGACGGCAGCGGGCACCCCCCGCACCGCGCGCTAGTGAGCCTGCAGCATGCGCTGCATCGTCGCCTGGGCAATGCGCTCGACGATGAAGCGCTGCGGGCCGGAGGCATCGGCCAGCTCGGCATCGGCGCGTTTCAGGCAGGCCTGGCGAACGGTGGCCTTGCGGGCTTCGTCCCAGGCAGCCTGGCGCTCCTGCGCCGCCTTGAGCCGAGCCTTGGCCTCGGTCGAGTCGTGCATCCCGTCCAGATAGGTGCGCCCCACCAGTGCCGTGGCGCGCACGAGTTCGGCGCGCAGCGCCGGTTCCTGGGCCTTGTTGCCGCCCTTCACCTGGCGGGCCAGCTCGTCGGCGTTCGTCCGCATCACCGCGATGCAGTTGGCCGTCTCGTCATGGCTCGCCGAGTCGTTGGCCGCGCGGGCCGGGCCGCCGGGAACCGCCAACAGCAGGGCCGCAAGCATCAGGGCCGGCAGGCGCCGAGGCGCCGAAGCCGAAGTTGTTGGGGGCATCGCTGCGAGCATCTGGTCACCAACGCGCCAACCAGTCGGCTGGCCGACACCCTTGAGGGGGAAGAACCGAAACAGTGCCGCCCGACCCGAAATACCCCGGTGAGCCCTTGCCAGCACCCTATCGGGCTGGCGTACGCACGCTCCCGGCCTACTCGGCGAGTCGTATCACCGACATCGGCATGCGGCCGTTGGCGAAGTCGACGATGCAGGTCAGGCCCTCCCGGGCGATGGCGTCGAAGCACTCGTCGGTCCAGCACAGCGCGTGCGGCGTCACGAGCACGTTGTCCATGCGCAGCAGCGGATTGTCCGGCGCGACCGGCTCCTGCTCGAACACGTCGATGCCGGCACCGGCGATGCCGCCGTCGCGCAGTGCGGCGATGAGCGCCGCTTCGTCGGCGATCGGCCCGCGAGACAGGTTGATGAAGTAGGCGCTGCGCTTCATCTGCGCAAAGCGCTCGGCATTCATCAGGTGACGGGTCTCGTCGTTCAGCAGAACGGTGGCGACGACGAAGTCGGAGCTCTCCAGCAGCCGCTCGAGCGTGCACGCGCTCGGCACCGAGTGCCGCCACCGAGGCCGCGTCCACGTATGGGTCGGCGACCAGCATCTTCCAGCCGAACGGCCGGGCCAGCGCGAGCAACTCGCGGCCGATGCCGCCGGCGCCGATGACGCCCAGCGTGCGCGTCGTCAACCCCAGACCCATGAAGCTGGTGCGCTCGTGCCAGCGGCCAGTCCGGGTCAGCCGGTCCTTCTGGATCAGGCGGCCGGCCAGCGCGAAGATGAAGGTCAGCGCGGCCACCGCCACCGGGCGACGCACGGCCACCGGCGTGTTGGTGGCCACGACACCCCGCGCCGCCAGGGCGCGCACGTCGACCGAGTCGTAACCGACGCCGTGGCGCGCCACGATCTTCACCCGCAGGTCGCCGCGCGCCACCGACGCCGCGCTGACCCGCGGCGAGTTCACATAGAGCCCGTCGTAGCGCGCCATGATGTCGGGCGTGATCTCGTCAACCGACTCGGGCAGGAACTCCCACTCGATGCGCGGGTCGCCGGCAAGCAGCGCAAGCGGCCCGGTGCCGAACGATGGCTGGCCTTCGCGATTCAGGATATCGCGGGTCAGCCCGACGCGAAACCGCGCGGCCGCGCTCATGGCTGCGTGCCCTGAATCTGGCCGACCATGCCCTTCAACGCGAGTTCGAGCAAGCCGGTGTCGGTGCCGCCGGCGATCATCGTGAAACCCATCTCGCGCGCGCGCGCAATCCAGGCCGCGTCGGTGGCCATGAAGCCGGCGGCCTTGCCGCGTGTGACGCGCCACCTGCGCCACCTTGCGCATCGCCGCGTCGAAGCGCGGATCGTTGAACTGGGCCGGGATGCCCATGAAATTGGACAGGTCGAAATGCCCGACCCACAGCACGTCGATGCCGTCGACCGCGGCGATGGCCTCGACCTGTTCGAGCCCGCGTTCGGTTTCGATCTGCGCGATGATCATCGTGCGCTCGTGGTATTGGCGGATCTTCTCGCCGACGTCGCCGCCCAGGTAGTCGCATTGCGCAAAGCCGAACGCGGCGCCGCGTCGGCCCACCGGCGGATAGCGGCATGCCTGCACGATGGCTTTGGCGTGGTCCGCCGATTCGACCATCGGGATCATCACGCCGCGTGCACCCAGGTCGAGCGCACGCGCCAACCAGGTGTATTCGCCGCGCGGCACGCGCACCATCGGCTCGATCGGCAGACCGCGGCAACCCGCGAACAGCCACTTCAGCGTCTCGAAGCCGAGGCCCGTGTGTTCCATGTCGTAGAGCACGAAGCGGCAGCCGGCGTTGGCCAGGATCGCCGACATGCCCGGCGAGAAGAACTCGAACACCATCGCGCCGGCCACCGGCTTGCCGGCCAGCACGTCTTTCTTGATCGCATTCGGTTTCATCGCGTTCTCCTTGGGTCGGGCTGCCGGTCGCTGACAGCGAGTATCGCGACGGCATAGGGCTCGAGCGTCACCTGGTTGGCCATCGCCTGCCAGGAATTCTGGAACTGTACGGGGTGTGCGGTCGCGACGTCGAAGCTGCGTTCGTCGAGCAGCGCTCCGACCGTCGCGCCGAGCGCTGCGCCGTCGCCCGCGGTGATGCGGACTTTCTGCGTGGCGGCCGTCAGGTTGGCCAGCCACAGTGTGATGCCCCCGCGCGCGCGGTAGGCCAGGCTTTGCACCTTCTGGCTGTCGGATGAATCCGCATCGACGAGCCTGGCGCCGGCGCCGCGCGTGAGCCCGCTGATTACATGGAAGACCGGGTAGACCGCAGGCCCCGACAGTTCGTCGTAGTAGGGCTGCGCATAGTCCGTGCGGCGGTGGACGATGCCCAGCGGCCCGCTCGGCGCGCCAATCGTCAGCGCCTCGATCCCGGTGTGCGCCAAGGTGGCGATGTAGCCGAGCGTCCATGCGGCGCCAAACAGGCCTCGCATGCGCGGGTCCATCCTGGCCAGGCAGACGCGCAGGTTGTCGGGATTGGGCGTGAACGTCGCGCCATGCGGATTGTCGCGGCAGCCGATCGCGCTCGGGCCCACGCGGTGTGGCGTCACGCCGAGGTAGGTGCGGGCCGTGCCCACCTGGAACGGCAGCGCCTCGAGCGTTTCCATCACCGAACGATCATCGGCCGCGTGCACGATCGGGCAGGTGGTGTTCATCACGAAGTCGAGCAGCTGCGCCGGCGGGCGCTTGCGGTTCAGTTCGGTGAAGAACGAGAACATGCCGCCGCCGAGCTTGACGCCCGGAAACGCGCGGCGCGCCGCCGCGTACAGGCCTTCGAGCGGCGGCGCCGGTGGGCGCGCGCCACCCGGCAGCACCGATTTCAAGTCGCCCACCGGGCACACGGCGACGCCGTCGAGCGCAAGACCCGCTTGCCGGACGAGACCGCCCAGGCGTTGCAGTTCGTCGGCGTACTGGTCGACGCTCTCGACCACGGCCTCGAGCACAACGCTCGCGCCGGTGAGCTCAGCCATCTGCCGATAGCCGCTCAATTCCGCCAGGCCATGGCGTTGGCGCGGATCGAAGTGGCATTGCAGAATGCGCGGCGCCGCGAGCTGCAACAGCTCGGCGCTGCGCAGCGCCGGCTGGATCTCCTGCGCCGGAACGCCCAGTCCCAGCGGCAGCAGCGTCTGATTCGTCACCGCGCCGAGCTTGACTTCGACGCCTGCGCCGGCGGTCGCGGTCGCGCTGCCCTTCGCGGTGCCGGACAACTTGACGCTGACCGACTGCTTCACCGCTTGGCCGGCGGGCAAGGTGTAGGGCCACGGCAGCGCCAGCGGGCGCACATAGGTCTTGAACGACGCGTCGGTCCAGTTGCGGTGGTCTTCCATCTCGAACGTGTCGCCGTCCATGCGCACGGTCGCTTTCAGCCCCTGGCTCACCTCGTGCGTCAGTGCGCGGATCGCGAGGAACGGCTGCACCGGATCGACCAGCGGCGGGAACTGCGAATGGACGACGCGGCCGTCGACATGCTCCACCGTGACCGGGCGCCCCGCCACGCCCTTGAGAGGGTGCAGCACAACGAAGCCGGTGCGGGCGGTCAGGAAGTCGGTCTTCGGCACCGCGGTGCCCTCGAACTCGAGGTCGCCGTTGGCGTGACCCTCGATCCTGGCGTCGTAGGCAATCTCCTGGCCCGCTCGGCTGCACACCGCGCGGAACGACACCGAGAAGCCGTCGCTGCGTTCGTCGACCATCAGGTCGCTGATGGTCGGCGTGTAGGTGCCCCAGTTCTCGTCGCGCACCAGGAACCCGAGTGCGCGCAGCACTTCGACGCCGCCGACCTTCAGATAACGCAGCTGGCCGTTGTCGAACTCCACCTGCATCGGCCCGGCCTTCAGGACGCGGCCCACCACGTCGGGCTGCTCGGTACCGCACAGTTTGATCGCACGCGAAATGGTCTTCATCGGTCGGGTCTCCTCATAGCACCGCCTCGGTCTGCGGGTCGATCAGCAGCGCGCGGTTCATGTCGATCGCCAGTTCGACCTGCTCGTGCACCTTCGGCAGGTCGTGCGCCTGCAGTTCGGCAATCACCTCCTGCCCGCCGAGCCTGAAGGTGCCATACGTGCGCGAGCCGGTGGGTTGCACCAGATCGATCCCCGCCGTGCAACGCGCCACGCCGGCGCGCGAATCGCCGGCACGCGCGCGGCCGATGTGTTCGGGGCGCACACCGAGCGTGACGGCGCGGTCACGCTGCGTGGCGTATCGAGCCGCGCGCTGCACCGGCAAGGCGAGCAGCGTGCTGTCGGCCAGGCGCAGCGCGAGTCCGCCACCGTCTGCCACCAGCTGCGCAGGGATGAAGTTCATCGCCGGCGAGCCCAGGAAGCCCGCGACGTATTTCGTCGCCGGCCGTTCGTACAGATCCAGCGGCGCGCCCTGCTGCTCGATGCGACCCTCGCGCATCAGCACGATGCGATCGGCCATCGTCATGGCCTCGATCTGGTCGTGGGTGACGTAGATCATCGTCTTGCCCAGCTCCTGGTGCAACCGCTTGATCTCGCCGCGCATCTCGTCGCGCAGTTGCGCATCCAGGTTCGACAGCGGTTCGTCGAACAGATACAGCCGCGCATTGCGCACGATCGCGCGCCCGATCGCCACGCGCTGCAGCTGTCCGCCGGACAACTGGCGCGGATGCCGATCGAGCAGGTGGTCGATGGCAAGCATCTTGGCGGCTGCCTGCACCTTGGTTTCGATCTCGGAGCGCGGCGTCTTGCGCGCGCGCAGGCCGAATGCGATGTTGTCGTACACCGTCATGTACGGGTACAGCGCATAGTTCTGGAACACCATCGCGATGTCGCGCTCGCGCGGCGGCAGGTCGTTCACCACCTCGCCGGCGATCGCGATGGTGCCGCTGCCGATGTCCTCCAGCCCGGCGATCGTGCGCAACAGCGTGCTCTTGCCGCAACCCGATTGGCCCACCAGCACGGTGAACTCCCCGGCGGGGATCTCCAGGTCGATGCCACGCACCGCGTGCATCGTGCCGTAGTACTTGTGGAGCGCGGATATCTTCAGGTCGGCCACGAGTGTCTTCCCCTAACCCTTCACCGCGCCGAGCGAGATGCCGCGCACCAGATACCGCTGCATGAAACCGACGACGATGAAGATCGGCACCGTGCCGAGCACCGACATCGCCGAAATCTTGGCCCAGAAGTTCGACTGGCCGCCGAAGTAGTGGGTCACCTGCACCGTGTAGGTTGTGACCTCGGTGCGCGTGAGCACGAGGGCGAAGATGAAGTCGTTCCACGCGAACACGAAGGTGAACACCGCGGTGGCGAACAAGCCCGCGCGGCACATCGGGAACACCACCTTCCACAGCACCTGCCAGCGCGTGTAGCCGTCCACGAGGGCGGCCTGTTCGAGCGCGATGGGGATGTCCAGGATGTAGCCGCGCATCATCCAGATCACGTAGGGCAGGTTGAACGCGGTGTACAGCAGGATCAGCCCGAAGTAGGTGTCGACCCAGTGAAACCACACGTACAGCAGGAAGATCGGAAACACCACCGCGATGGGCGGCACCATGCGCTGCGAGATGATCCAGTTGGCGAGATGGTCGCCACCGGTCTTGAAGCGTGCCAGGCTGTAGGCGCAGATCGTGCCGAGAAACATCGCTGCCACCGTGCTGAGGCTGGACACCACGAGGCTGTTCCACACCGCGCGCGCGTCGCCGTCCTTGAACAAGACCACGTAGTTGCCCAGCTGCAGGCCCGAGGGCCACCACACCGGCGGGTAGGCATAGATCTCGTCGGCCGTCTTGAACGACATCATGAACAGCCAGTAGATCGGAAACAGGAAGCCAACCGTCAGCAGCACCGCGCCGACGAAGCGCGCGGCCTGCGTGACCTGGCGGCGGTGTTGCACCTTCATCTAGACAACTGCACGCGGCGCAGCGCCAACGTGACGGCCACGGACAACGCAAAGATGATCAGCAGCGCCACCGCCGCCGTATAGCTGGTTTCGAACTGCTGGAAGCCCTTCACGTAGGTGAAGATCGACAAGGTCTCCGTCGTCGTCCCCGGCCCGCCCTTGGTGAGCGCCCACACGATGTCGAACAGCCGGAACAGGTCGAGCCCACGGATCAGGATGGCCACCGCCATCACCGGCCAGATGGCGGGCAGCACGATGCGAAAGAACGTGCGCCAATAGCCCGCACCGTCGATCGCCGCGGCCTCGAGCTGCGACTTGTCCACCGCCGACAGCGCAGCCAGCAGCAGCAGAAACATGAACGGCGTCCACTGCCACACCTCGGCCACCAGGATCGCCGGGTACACCAGGTTCGGCTGGATGGTCCACAGCAGCGTGACCTCGCGGCCCGCGAGCCAGCCGATCACCTGGTTGATCGGGCCGAACCGGTTGTCGAACATCAGCGACCAGGTGGCGCCCGACACGATGGGCGACACCACCACCGGCAGCACGAGCAATGCCACGAACACCGGCCGACCGGGCAGATGGTCGATGAACAGCTGCGCCATCAGCAGGCCGAGCACGAGCTCCAGCGGCAGCGCGACGCCGGTGAACACCAGCGTGTGCAGCAACGACTCCCAGGCCCGCGTGTCGTGCATCAGCTGCGCAAAGTTGCGCAGGCCGTGGAAGCTCGTGTCGTTGGCGGTCATGGTGATGCCCTGGAAGCTCACCACCAGCAGGTACACGAGCGGAAAGACGCCGATCAGCAGCAGCACGAAGATCGATGGCGCGATCAGCGTGGTTTGGAATTGGCGGTCACGTGTCATGAAACAGCAAGGCGGGCCAGCGCCCGCCTTCGCTCTGGCTGTCGCCGTTGCGTTACTTCGGGTAGGCGCCCGACTTGGCGGCCCAGGCTGCATACACCGCCTTCTGCTTGTCCACGCCCACCTGCTGCGTGATGGCGTTCCAGTCGGCGGCCACCTTGTCGAGGATCTTCTGCGGGTCGTCGCCGGCCCACAGCTTGCTGATGCCCTGGCGCAGTGCCTCTTCGTACTTGTCGGTCTGAATCAGCGACAGATCGAGCAAGCCCGTCTGCGCACCCTGGCCCAACGCGGCCAGATAGTCTTTGGCGTCGGGCCACAGCGCCAGGTAGCCCGGATCGGTGTAGTGCGAATCGCGGAACGGGTCGCGCAGCGCGTAGGGCAGCTTCACGCGCTGGTTGCTGATCTCCTCGCTGTTGAGCCATTGGATGAACAGGTAGGCGGCCTCCTTGTTCTTCGAGGTCGAGGCCACCGACAGCGCGAAGCCGGCAGCCAGCTCCGGGTGGCCGCCCGGCGGCAGCGCATAGCCGACCTTGCCCGCGATCTGCGACTTCGGCACCCAGTCGAGCGCCTTCTCGTTGGCCAGGTAGCCGGCCGCGAAGCGGCCGTACGGCGGCCAGGAGATCGTCATCGCGCTCTCGCCCTTGAGAAACACCGCGAGGTTCTCGACGAAGCCGAACTTCTCCACGCCCTTGGGCATGAACTTGTTCTCGGCGAGCCAGCCCTTCAGCACCTTCAGGCCGGCGGGACCGTTGATCGTGGCCTTCATGCTGTCGTCGAAGAACTTGCCGCCTTCGTTGCGGAAGCGCTCCTGGAACATGAAGTTGCCGTAGCCCGGCTCGCGGAACATCGACGCGCCGTAGATGCCTTCGCCCTTGAGCTTCTCGGTGAAGAAGCTGCCCACTTGCTGGAACTCGTCCCAGGTCTTGGGCACCGCGAGGTCGGCCTTGAACTTGTCCTTGTAGGCCTTTTTCAGGTCTTCGCGCGCGAACAGATCCTTGCGGTAGTACATGACGAACACATCGCCGTCGTCGGGGAAGCCGTAGATCTTGTCGCCCACCGTCATCTGGTTGTCGCGGTAGGTGGGCGCGATCTTCTTCAGCTCGTCGCGGAAGCCGTACTTGTCGACCATCGCGTCCAGCGGCTCCAACGCGCCGGCTTGCGCGAGATCGGGCATCCACGCCGGAATCACGTTGAGCGCGTCATACGCACCGGTGCCGGCGCGAAACTCCTGCATGATCTTGGTGAACATCTCGGCGGTGGGCACCTCGATCACGTTCACCTTGCAGCCGGTGGCCTGCTCCCACTTGGGGCCGGAGAAGTTCTTCGGGTCGAGCGACTGCAGGCCCGCCTCCCAGACGATGGTGATCGTCTTGCCGCCCTGGCACAGCGGCTTGGCCGCGTCCACCGCCACCTGCGCGGCGCTCTTGCCGGCGGTGGACGCGGCCGCGGGGGCCGCGGCCGGCTTGGCGGGCTCTTCTTTCTTGCCGCACGCAGCCAGCGCCAGCGCACCGGCGACGAGCGTTGCCCAGAGCAGGCCCCGCGCAGGCGCAGCGTGACCACGTAGCGAGAGCGTCTTCATGATGTTCCTTGTCTCCGTAAGGGATGCGGGCTGAGCTATTTGTGCAGCGTGCGAAACCGATCGGCTCCACGGGCCGACGCATTCTCCGGAGGCAAACAGGCCCCGTCAACCGGTGCTCGCCCCACTTTGGCGGCGCGGCAACGCTCCCCGATGACACACGTTTCGGCAGCTCCGGGCCTGCCAATGCCCACACCGGTGTGAATGTGACGCCGCGCGCTAACCCCAGTCGAGGGCGATCACGGATGACCGGATCTCGTGATGCACCATGGCACGGTGCGCACGTCGTTCAAGCCCGGCGCCACGCTGCCGGTGAAGTACAGCCACGTGACGACGACGACGCCCGAGGCGAAGTCGTAGTTCGAGGCACGCCGCGCGGCCTCGAAAGTCAGCGCGTCAGCGCCGGGGATTAGGACGCTACTGCGGCCGCATCGGTGATCGCCCCGCTGCGGGTGCGCAGGGCCTTGATGCCCTGTTCGATGCGCTCGGCCACTTCGCGCTCGCGCTGCAGCGCGCGCAGCGTGTTGTTCGCCTCCTGCACCGTGAACTCCAGCCGCGCCAGCTTCTCGCCCACGTGATCGACCACCGCGCGCTGCTCGCCCAGCATCTCCAGGTTCACGTTGATGTCTTCCAGCATGTGGACGATGCCGTTGGCCCGCGACTGCACCTCTTCAACCATCTTGCGCCGTGACTCGATCATCGCGATCTTGCCGTCGGTGTCGTGCACACGGCCGAGCAGATCTTCCACCTTGGTGCGCAGCTCGCTCACGTCGTTGCGGTGCTCGCTGACGAACTGCAGGTCGGCCTTGCTGCGCCCGCTGATCTGCCGGATGTTCTCCACCTCCACCTTCACCGCCTGCACCAGCACCTCCTGGTCGGCCAGCGACTGGATCTTCTGCTCCACAGCCCCGGCGCTGCGATCCAGCTCGTTCAGCCGCCCTTCCAGCGCAGCGACCTTCTCCCCGCCGTGCAGCACCTGCGCGCAGCGCTGCTGCAGTTGCGTGACCATGGCGTCGGCGCGCTGGATCTGATCCTCGGCCACCTCGGTTTGCGCGACGGCATCGCGCTGGGTGGTCTGCACGCGTGCGAGCTCGGCCAGCAGCTCCTGCTTCAGGGCTGCGGCACGGCCCAGATCGTCATTCACGGTGCGGGCCTGCTTGAGCCGCTCGGCGGTTTCGCCGGCCAGCGTTCTGCCCCGCTCGACGAGTTCGGCCCATTGCGCCCGTTGCTCATGCACCAGCGCTTCGTCCGTCTTCACGGTCTCGACCAACTGCTGACACTTCTCCAGCGTCTGCAACAACGTCGCCACTTGCGATGCGACTGGCAGCACACGCCCCTGCACTGAAGCCACACCCTCGAGCTTCTGCTGTGCATCGACCACCTGCGTGAGCAACGTGTCGCATAGGTTCTTCAGACTCTCCACCTCGGCGCGGCGCGCCAGTTGCTCCGCGAGCTTGTGCTCCACCTCCGCGGTGACCACGTGCAGCCCATTGACGCGCTGCTCCAGCTTCTCCACGAACTGCAGCCGCGCTCCCACGCGCGACACCTGCGCATCGAGTTCGGTGGCCAGTTCACCCAGCCGAGTGGCCGACTGGCTACCCTCGTCGACGAGTGCCAACCGGCCCAGCACCGTGTCCATGCGCGCCTCGAGGTCCGGCGTGCGGCTCAGCATCGCCGCCGTGCGCTCGCCAAAGGCATCCAGCGCGGCACGGTCGACGGCCAACCGGTCGCGCAGTTGCACCGCTTCGGCATGCGCCTTGTGAAACTCGGCCAGCTCGAGACGAACGGCCTCCACATCCTTCTGCGACTGCAACAGGTTGTCGTGCTGAGCCGCCGTGCGCTTGCCGAGCCCTTCCACTTGCGCCAGTCGTGCGGCCAGCGAGTCGAGGCCGCTCTGCTTCTGGGCCAGATCTTCCGCCCGGGCCGAAAGCGTCGTGAACGCCTTGTCGATCGCATCGGTTTTGCGCTCGATTGCCGCCAGCGCTTGCTGCTTGGCCGCCAGCCCCTGCACGCTCGCCTGCGTGTCGTCCACGGCCCTGGCCATCGCCTGCAGGCGTTGATCGAAGGCATCGATTTCTTCCTTGTCGACCGTCAGCCGTTCGACGGTCGACCTCAAATGCTCTGACAACGAACGGCCCTGGCCCTCGATGCGTGCCGACTCGCGCAAGAACTCGTCGCGCGCCGCGCCGGCCGCGGCCAGCTCCTGCGCCGTGGCCCGCGCTGCCTCCTCCATGCGCGCGACGGTCTCCTCGGCCTGGCGAATCTGGTCGTGGCCTTGTGTGAGCCTGGCGATCTGCGCATCCATGTTCCACACCATCTCGTTCAGGCGCGTGGCTTCGACGACGGCGCGCTCCACGGTGTGTTTTTGCGTCTCCAAGGCTTTGGCCTTGTGCGACACGTGCTCGGCCAGCGCGTTCAGCGATGCCAGCCGCTGCTCGGTGGTCTCGCTGATCTCCTGCAGCCGCACGAACGACTGCAGCTTCTCTTGTACGCCCTGCACGGCCTTCGTGGCGGCGGCCGAGTCGTCGCGCGCGTCACGCGCGCCCTCGCGGATGCCCTGCAACTCCTCGTTCAGCTGCGATTCCGATCGCCGCAGGGCCTCGAGTTCGCCTTTCAGCGCGGCCACAGCGCCGGCCGACTGCCCCACTTCTGCCGCGCCCTGGCGCAGCAGAGCGCGCAGCTCATCGAACTTCTCGGTCTCCTGGCGCAGAGCGGCGACGGTCGCCTGGGCCTCACGGGCCTGGGCACTCAACTCGCCGATCGCCTGCCGGCACTGTTGAAGAGCCCCATCGGGCGCCGTCAGCGCTTCCGACGCCTGCTTGGCCTCGGCCACCTGATCGAGCAGGCTGCTCATTCGCACCTCGATCTGTTGGAAGCTCCTGGCGCGCTCGTCGTAGTTGCCCACCATGCTGACGAGCGATTCGCACTTGCGCATCAACCCTTCAGATTTCATCTTCGCCATCGTGGCGCTCAGCGCCGCGCGTTCCTCGCGTGCCTGGGTCACCAGGTCGCGCAACTCGTCGTGGGCCTGTTTGCGGCCTGCGCCGTTCTTGAAGATCGTGTCGAGCATGGTGGAGCCTCACTGGCAGCAAACGTTGGGTGCATCGTGCCGCCGATGGCCTTGTTACCGCTGTGACGTAATGCCCCGTGCAACGCTCGCACTGGTGAATGCGGTGTGACTGTTGCCGACTATGCGTCTTGCAACACTGTGACCGCGCCCGCCGAAGTGCGAATATGGTCAAGTCGCGTCGCACGCGTGCTCGTCACTGGTCATGGAGATGCCCTTTCAAATCGTCGGCTGCCTGCTCTCGTCGAAGCCTGCCGATCAGCTCATCGATGGTTTCGTGACGGGTGTGCGTCGCGAGCGCGCGGTGGTCACGGCGCGCAACGCGCAGGGAGCGACCTTCGTGCGGTTCAACGCCCCCGATGCCAAGCTGGTCACGCTGGCCTGCACGGCGGCCGCCGGCCCCGCCGGGTCGTCGCTGCGTTTCGGATTCGCCTCCGGTTTGAAGGACGGCGCACAGGCCGGGCAGGACGCCTTCAGCATCAGCAATCGCTACATCGCGCAGGCACACGATCTGGCTGCCGCGGCACGCCCTGGTGAGGTGCTGGTCACTCCGCAGCTGGCGTTGTTGTTGGTGGAATCGGGGTTCACCTTCGACGCGCGTGAGGTGCGCGTGGCCGGCGGCCGCAAGATCATGGCCTGCACGCTGGACCTGCCCGCTGCGGCGGAAGATGGTCCGACGCCCGACGAGCCGCCAGAGCATCACGCCTCGTCACAAGAAGCAGGCGAAACCCCCGCGGCGATCCAGAAGAAGGCCAGCGCGCTCGGCAGCGTCTTTCAGGTGCTGTCGGCGCAGGCCGAGGAGATCGCGCGCAAGCAAGCCGAGCTCGAGGCCCGCCAGGACGCAGCGCTGGGCAAGGCGGCGCCGTTGGACGAAGGCACCGCATCGCGCCCGGCCGGATTGGCAGCCGATCTCGACGCCCAAATGACGCGGCTGGAAGCGCGATGGGCGGCCCTCGACAACATCGAACAGCGCATCGCTCAGCTGGAGCAGAAGATCGAGTGGCTGGGCGAGCAGGAGGCGTCGGTGCAGGCCGTGAAGGCCGACCTGCAGTTCATCAGCGAGCACCGCAACGATGTGAGCGAGCTGCGCACCAAGGTGGAAGATCTGCTCGGCCGTGTGCACGACACCGACGGCAAGATCGCGATGATCGAGTCACGGCGCAAGATGGTTGAAGAGGTGCAGTCGCGGGCCAACGGCATCGTCCACATGCTGGAAGACATCAACGTGAACCTGGAGATGCTGGGCGAGCAGCGCGCGGTGGTCGATCACGTGGGCGAGAAGCTGGCGCGGCTGGAGTTCACGGTGCAGGAGGCGAACAACACGCTGCGCGCGCTGCAGCGCGAGCGCGAAGTGGCCGAGCGCATCGAACAGGGCATCAAGGCCCTGCGCACCCGCAGCGGGGCACACAAGTCGGCGTTGCACGGCGAGGTGGTGACGACACCGCCCGAGGTCAAGTCCTAACCACGCGGCTGCGCGCCGCTCACCCACGGATGCTTGGGGCTACTGCGCCCGCAGCAAACGTTTCATCGTCGACTGGGCGATGCGCTCGACGATGAAGCGCTCCGGCCCCGAGGCGTTGGCCAGCTCGGCGTCGGCGCGTTTCAGGCAGGCCTGACGCACGCTGGCCTTGCGCGCCGCGTCCCAGGATGCCTGGCGCTCCTTGGCCGCCTTGAGCCGCGCCTTGGCCTCGGCCGAGTCGTGCATGCCGTCCAGATAGGTGCGCCCCACCAGCGCCGTGGCGCGCAAGACCTCGGCGCGCAGCGCCGGCTCCTGCGCCTTGTTGCCGGCCTTGACCTGCCGGGCCAGCTCGTCGGCGTTGGTGTGCATCACCGCGACGCAATTGGCCGTCTCGTCATAACTCGCCGCGTCGTTGGCGGCGCGGGCCTGGGCCCAGTGGGCCACGCCGGTGAGCAGCGCCGCCAGCCACAGGGTTGGCAGGCGGCGCGGCGAGACTGGGGGGAGTGAAGTCTTTTCCCTGAGCATGGGGTGTGCAACGCGCCAGCCGGCCGTGTGGCCTACACCCTTGCGGAGGAAATCAACCCGCGCCAGAGCCCGTCGACCGGCCGACAATCAGCCGATTCTCGCGGATCCCAGGATGCAAACCGCCCAGATCGATCGACTTCGCGCCTTGCCAAAGGCCGAGGTGCACGCCCATCTCGAAGGGTGCTTCGAGCCGAACGTGCTCGAGTTGTGGGCCCGGCAGGCCGCCGTGACGATGCCCAGGCCTCGCGAGCAACTGCTGCAGTTCGCCGGGCTGGCCGACTTTCTGCACTTTCTGGACTGGGCTTGCGCCTTGGCATCGACTGCTGAGCGCCTGGCCGAGCTGAGCTACGGCTACTGCAAGCGGCTGGCCGAGGGCGGCGCCGGCTATGCGGACGTGATCGTCAACCCGACGCACTGGAAAGCGTGGCATGGCCGGCTGCGCGCGATGATCGACGCCATCGATGCCGGCTTCACCGCCGCCGAGCAAGACGGCCTGCCGCCCGTGGGCCTGCGCGTGAGCCTGCTGCGCACGCAGTCGGCCGACGCCGCAGCCGAGCTGGTGGACGCGCTGGTGGCGCTGCGGCATCCGCGTGTGGTGGCGCTCTCGATCGACGGCAACGAGGCAACCGCAGGCCGCACCGGGCCGCGCTTTGCAGATGCGTTCCGGCGCGCCGGCGCCGCGGGTTTGCGCCGCACCGTGCATGCCGGTGAATCCAGCGGCCCGGAGGGCGTGCGCGACGCGATCGAGCTGCTCGGTGCCGAGCGCATCGACCACGGCGTGCGCGCGATCGAAGATCCGGAGCTGGTGGCGCTGCTGGTCGACCGACGCATCCCGCTCGGCATCTGCCCCACGTCCAACCTGAAGCTGGGTGTCTACGCCGCGATCGAGGACCACCCGATCGACCGGCTGCGCCGCGCCGGCGTGGCCGTGTCGATCAACACCGACGATCCGGTGTTGCTGGGGGCGAGCCTGGTGGGCGAGTACGCGTTGTGCACCGAGGCGTTCGGTTGGTCAGACGACGACCTGTGGGGCTTGCTCGTCATTCGATCGATGCGAGCTTTGCCGGCGCGAGCGTCAAGGCGAGGTTGGTCGAGGCACTTTCAAGCTGGTAGGTTGCAATGCGCTGGCCCGCGCTCAGCGCATCAGCATCATCGCCGCCGCCATCAGCAGCAGCATCAGCGCCACCATCGCGGCAACCATCCACGGCCTCTGCGCCATGTGGCGCAGCATCGCGAACGGCGTGCCCTCCGGCAGCAGCGCCATGCCACAGTGGGGACACTTGCCAGGCTCGGGCTGGCGCACCGACGCGTGCATCGGGCAGATAGAGAGTTTGGCTGCTTGAGCTTCAGCCATGTGACCTCGCTCTGCGGCCGCGCGTGCGCAACCGCGGTGCTAGCGGCCGGACAGCAGGGTGGCCTTCTTTTCCTCGTACTCCTGCTTCGCGATCTCGCCGCGCGCAAAGCGCTCGTTCAACACTTGAAGCGCGGAATACGTGGGGTCACCCCACGGACGGCCACTGCCCATCATGTGCCAAGGCCCGAAGTGCTGCCCGCTGCCCGAGCGGTGACCGATGAAGTAGAAAACCGCCACGCACATCCCGATCATCAGCAGTATGAACAACAGCGGAAAGATCCACCACCAGCCCATGCCGCCGCTCCACATGTGCATGCGCCAGGGCGCGGAGCAGTCCCATGGCGACGGTTGAGGGCTGGTTGCCTGGGCGAATACGAGCCACGGCAGTAACCCCAACCCCACCAACGCCAGCAGGCGTGCCACGAAACGCCGAGTGTCCATCTCGATCTCCTCGACTCAGGATGAACCATGCACCCTGCGCCCAAGGGGTGCCGCGCACATTGAGTAGGCTCAAGCCCGCACGAGTTGGGCCTCCACGCCACGCCGCGGAGACGGCTCGGCCGGCGGCGCAAAGCCCCCGCGGCGCTCGGCCATGCCGCCCGAGTCGGCGAACCAGCGCTCGGGCAGGCCCAAGGCCAGCGCGAAGCCACCCAACAGCGCGAGGCGCAGGCGCGTGAGCGCACCGATTTCCAGCCCGTGACGCGAAGGCCAAGTGACAATCGCCTCGCGCGGCATCGTGCTGCGGGCACGCGGGAGATCTGATGGTTGATCGACGCAGCCTCGTCGGCGGCGCAGGCGTACTGTTTCTCACGCAGTTCCCCGTCGCCGCGCAGCCGGTGAAAGTGCCGCGCATCGGAGTGCTTCTGAGCGTCGACCTCGAGCGCACGCAAGCGCAGCTTCGCGACGAATGGCGCCAGCTGGGCTACGTTGAAGGCCAGAACGTACTGATCGACTTTCGATTGATCCCGCAAGACCAGGTTGATCGCCTTCCCGAAGTCGCCGCAGACCTGGTGCGGCTCAATGTGGACGTGATCGTCGCCCAATTCACCGCCGCAGCCCAAGCCGCAAAAGCTGCGACGACCGTGATTCCCATCGTCATGGCCGCGGTGGGAGATCCGGTCGGCACGGGCCTGGTCAGCAGCCTCGCGCGGCCGGGCGGCAACGTGACGGGCTCGGCGGCATTCGCCGCAGAGGCGGCGGGCAAGGGCCTGCAGATTTTGAAAGAAATACTGCTGCTGCGCCATGTGGCGGTGTTGGTGAGTTCGGTGGATCGGTTTGCGAAGCCTTTCATCGAACAAATCAAGCTCGCGGGCGCAGCGCTGGACATCGACGTCTTGCCGATCACGATTGGCGGGGCGCAGGATCTCGAGGCTGCCTTCGTGCGAATGAGCAAAGACCGGATCGATGCAGTGCTGGTCCAGCCAATCCTGCCGACCGCGCGTGCCGCAGCGTTGGCGCTGAGACATCAGCTGCCTGCCGTGTCGGTCCCCAGGTGGTTTGCGGAGCAGGGCGGGCTGCTGTCGTACGGCCCGCAGTTCGCCGATCTCTACCGCCAGGCCGCCATCTACGTGGACAGAATCCTCAAAGGGGCCAAGCCGGGCGACCTGCCGGTGGTGCAGGCGACGAAATTCGAACTGGTGATCAACATGAAGACCGCCGAGGCGCTCGGCCTCAAGATCCCGCCGTCGCTGCTGATGCGGGCGGAGACGGTGGTCAGTTGATGCGCCGTTCGGTCACCCGCCCGCCACCTGCTGCTTCAGCTCCGCAAACACCGAGCCCGCCCATGACCCCTCACGGTCACTCGATCACCCGGTCGGCGCGCACCAACACCGACTGCGGAATATTCAAGTTGAGTGCCCGCGCGACCTTGAGATTGACGACCAGCTCGAACCGCGTGGGGTTCTCGACCGGCAGGTCGCCCGGCTTCGCACCGCGGAGCAGCCTGTCGGCATACTCGCCCAACCTGGCGTAGACGTCACGCTGAATCGGGCCGTAGCTCATGAGGTTGCCCGCCTCGGTGAATTCGCTCGAGCCCGATATCGCGGGAATGCCTCGCCGCGCGCCAAACTCGCCGATGGTCTGGGCCTGACTCAGGATCAGGTTGTCGGGCACGGCGAACAGGCCCTGCGCACCGCTGCGCGCTACCGTGTCGAACGCGGCGGCGAAGTCGCCGGCCCCGTAGACCGGCAGCCAGGTGAGCTCCAGCTTCAAGCGGCCGGCCGCGTCGCGCGTGGCATCGCTTTCCACCTGCCAGCCGGGGTGGCCCTGGTTGGCGATGGCGGCGCAGCGGGTCATCCGAGGCAACGCGGTCTTGAGCAGTTCGACCCGCTTGCCGGACAACTCGGCCGACAGGTTGGTCACGCCGGTCATCGTGCCGCCAGGGCGTGCGTAGCTGTCCACCAGCTTGGCCTGCACGGGGTCGCCATTGACGTGAAACAGCAGCGGCGTGGCACCCACAAAGGGCCGGGCACGAAACACCATGCCGCCCTCGGCCACGAGGAGATCCACCTTGGCCTGCAACAGCTCGGCCGTCAGGTCTTTCGCGTTGTCGAAGCCGCCATAACGCGCTTCGATCACGAGGTTGCGCCCCTCCACCCAGCCACGCTCGCGCAGGCCGGCACGCAGACCCGCCAGCGGAATCGACGGAGACGCGGGATCGGTGCCGTGGCTCAGGCCGAGCCAGCCGATGCGGGCCACGCGGTCGGTTTGGGCCATAGCACCCGGGCCACCGGTGAGCAGCCCGGCTGCGGCCAACCCGAACCCTCGGCGCTTGATCTGCATTGCCCCTCCGTGTCTTGAACCCAACCGCGTGGGGATCGCCACGTTCAACCTCTTGCCACGTTACGGAATCGCCACTTCCGTGAGGCTTCCGGCCTCGGCCGCTGCGACCGCACGTTCGACGATATCGGCGGCAGCCTGAATGCGAGGCCAACTGGTCGTGCTGAGTACCACCACCGCCAACGCGCTCGATGCAAGGTTCTGCTGGTGCTTGAGATTCATGTCGGTCGTGAGGAGAACCTCGAAGCCGGCAGCCTGGGCCGCAGCAAGCAGCTCACCGTTCTTCATGGTCGACCATCCACGCTCGTGCGCGGTGGCTATTTCGTGCCCGGCCAGTAGGCGCCGCAACGGCGCAGGCGTGCCCTGATCGAACAGAACGCGCACTTACGCCGCGATGAACGCACTGCGGGCGGCATGTTCCAGCACAGCCCGCGCCTGCGCAAGCGTGACGCCGGGGAACAACTCGGCGAACTGGCCGACTGGCACACCGTCTTCGAGGTTTTCGAACAACGCAGCTACGGGCACACGCGTGCCGCGAAACACCCAGGCGCCACTCATACGCTCGGGATCGCGTTCGACTGCGCTGCAACTCGACCAATCGATCATGCGGCGAATCGTAGCACCGGCACACTCGACGCGCGCGCATTCGTCGGCCCCAGGGCCGGTGCGAAGCCGCGCATCGACGCCTGGCTCAGGCGCGCGAGCGCATCGATGCAGGATGCAGGCGAGCACGGTGTCGCGAAAGCCGTCGGGGCCGTCCGAGCCTGGGGGCCACAGATTGGCGCTGTGACGGAACAGTGCCGGCGCGCACGCGCGGATGCTCGGGGCCGAGATCGCTGCTGAGGTGCAGGCCTGCTTTGCGGTCCTAGCGGTTGGACGTGAGCTCACCGCCGAGCGGGAAGTAACCTCGCCACGCGCGGCCGCCGGCCGACATGGGGACCTGCATCTTCGCAACCTCGCTCGGCGCGAAGAGGACGCGGGCGTGCACGACGAGGCGATCGATCAGCGCGGCGTCGACGCCGTGGTTCACGGCGTAGAAGAAGCCGTGGCGGCGGGCGGCGGCGGTGAGAGTGCTGCGTGCCGCGACGAGCGCGGAGACGTGGATCGTGGGAAGCGAAGGCGACCGCACCTCAACGCTGTTCAGTTGCCTGGCTTGCGTTGGGCAGACCTGGCGTCGTCCACACCAATCAGATAGGTGCGAAAGGCAGGATGTACTTCCCAAGTTGCACGCTGCAAACCATTCCAGTTCTCGAATCTGACAAAACTAGTGTAGTGTTCGAGTCTTGAGGGAACTTAAATGATTCACGACTCTCCAATGCTCTACTTTGGTTTGCATTGGAGCGAGCAATTGCGAGTGGCCCCGGCGGTTGTGCTGACGGATGAACAGGAACGCGAGCTGACCCGGCTGGCGCGGTCCAAGCGCACCAGCGTCAGGCTGGCCCAGCGCGCACGCATCGTGCTGCTCGCGGCGCAGGGTCTGCTGAACCAGGACATCGCCGAGCAGCTTGGCATCGGGCGCGTGCAGGTCGCGCGCTGGCGCGAGCGCTACCTGGAGTCTGGGCTGGAAGGGATCGAGCGCGACCTGCCGCGCGGCGCGCCGCCGGTGAAGATGGACGTGGCCAAGCTGGTGGAGCTGACCACGCAAACCACGCCCGAGGCCGCCACGCACTGGAGCACACGCAAGATGGGCGCGGCCCTGGGGGTCAGCGCCAGCACCGTCATGCGGCATTGGCAAGCGCACGGACTCAAGCCCCACCTCGTTCGCGGCTTCAAGGTCTCGCGCGACCCGAAGTTCGTCGAGAAGCTCGAAGACATCGTGGGGCTGTACATGGCCCCGCCCGAGCACGCCCTGGTGCTGTGCTGCGACGAGAAGAGCCAGGTGCAGGCGCTGGACCGCACGCAGCCGGGGCTGCCGCTGAAGAAGGGGCGCGCGCAGACGATGACACACGACTACAAGCGCCACGGCACGACCACGCTGTTCGCGGCGCTGAACGTGATGGACGGCAAGATCATCGGTCAGTGCCAGCAGCGACATACCCACGCCGAGTGGCTGAGGTTCCTGCGCACGATCGACCGCGAGACACCCAAGGGCAGGACGCTGCACCTGATTGCCGACAACTACGCCACCCACAAGCATCCGGCCGTGCAGGACTGGCTGGCCAAGCACCCGCGGTTCCACATGCACTTCACGCCGACCTCGGCGTCGTGGCTGAACATGGTCGAACGCTTCTTCCGCGATCTCACCACCGAGCGACTGCGCCGCGGCGTGTTCACCAGCGTGCCCGAGCTGCAGGCGGCCATCAACGACTATGTCGCTCATCACAACACCGACCCCAAGCCGTTCATCTGGACCAAGAGCGCGCGCGACATCCTGCAGAAGGTGATTCGCGCCAACTCGCGCTTAAGTTCCAAACAGAACGAAACACTGCACTAGGTCCAGCAATTCTCGCCCGGAACCTATCAGCAAGCCAACCGCCCGCGGCAAGGATACGACGCGTCGCAGGTACTCGAACTCCGAGAAGCGATCTCCATTCGAAAGGTCGCGTGTCTGGACGTTGCTCTTGATCTGTTGCTCGAATGCGGATGCGCTGCGCAATGCGGGCGCTTCTGAATCGGATCGGCTTCGGATCAATCATGTGTCGGTCGGCACCATCAACAAGACCTTGGATATACGCGCTCAGCGCGCTTGCTCGCGGCCGGCGCAAGCCCTGCGTCTCGCCGGACCCTTTTCCGATTCGGCGAACGACTACATGATCGAATGAATTCGACCGAACGCGCCGCGCTGGACCTCGTTGCCGACGTTCGGAGCAGGACTTGAAAGACAACATCACGAGTAGCTCTTGCCTTGGAAGCGAAGGCGTGCATGGCCGAGCACATCAATCGCTCCACGCCTTCATGCCGAGATTCTCGCGACGGGATACTTGGCCAAGAAGCTGTCCCGAGGTGCATCTGCTTTGTACTCATTGGTCAACGCCGCGATGCACTTCGTCACTCCGAGCGGCAAAGGCAAGACCAACCGACATACGCAGCCAAACGACACGGAGCAGGTGGTACGCATGCTCACACATGCGATCCCGCGCGTGAACGATTCCAGGAGACTCTGGCTTCGAGCAGTGGGCGTACCGTCCTCGATTGCCGGAACGATGGCTCGCCTGTGTCTGTACTAGACCGCGCGCCGTCACCACCTGCCAACGCACCGGTCAACTACGAGCGCATGATTGCCTCGCTCTGCTCCGAGTACAGAGCGCGCTTTCCTTAGCGCGATCCAATCGTCTCAGGCGGCTAGTAGGTCAAGCTGCGGACTGTCTGGCATCGCAGGTGGCGTTCCGCCCATTGCGAGCAGGTGTCTCTCAATTGCACCGATGAATCCCGGAACGAAGCGCAACTTGGCTCGACGGGTGCGCTTGAGAAATCCGAGCGTCGCCTTGGCAGACAACAACTGCTGACCACTGAAGTCGACCATGATCTCCGCGAGCGAAGGCGGCCGGATTCCCAGCGGGTCGGTTGATATGCGGACTTCAAATCGGGTTCGTCCATCGAATCGTGCGGCTCGCGGCGCCTTGCCGACCGATGGAAACGGTAGGTCTCGTTGGGCATCATGCCTTCCGGGCATCGCGAGGCGTTGCCCAACCCATTCGGCCACCGGGACGCTGACGGCACTACCGAGCAAGCTCCAGCGCACTGAATGGCGTGCAACCGACTCCGCCGGCTGTGTCCAATCGACATCGAATCCCTGCAAGCGCTCACCGTCTCGTATGCCCGGCTTGACCACCCTGCCATCGGGCATCAGAACCGCAGGCGGCGAGGGAATTCCAATAGTGCTGCCGTTCTTCAGCGTTGGAATTGCGTCGACCGCCCAGCCGAGGCCGCCGAGGCCTTCGGTCCAATAGAAACCATGCGCAAGTTGGCCCAGTGCAGATGTCGGACGATCAATTGGACAGTCATCGGCGAATAGCACTACCGACGGATCGAGCAAACGTGAAGCCACGAGGAACACGCGCTCACGTCGCTGCGGCAGCCCGAACGAATAGCTATCGACAACGCGATAGGCCCATCGATACCCGCGCCTCTCGAACTCATCAACGATGGCCCTCATTGCATTGCCGCCGTTGAGTTGCAGCATGAACGGCACGTTCTCGATGACGATCGTAGGTACACGCCTGCGAGAAAGGAGGCGAAAGACCTCGCCGATTAGACTCGACCGATCTCCATCTAACCCTGCCGTCCGCCCTGCTTGGCTGAGGTCCTGACACGGGAACCCCGCGCAGATCAGGTCGACGCTACTCGGAAGTGATCGAAGACTAGTGATGTCGTGGTGGTAGTCGGCGCCTGGGAACCGCACGGCCAGCACTGCCTCCGACGCAGGGAGCACATCGCAGAACAGGTCTGTCGTATGACCGGCTCGGTGCATACCGAGCTCGAAGCCACCGATACCAGAGAAGAGGCTCGCTATTCGCATATGGATGTCCGTACAGTACGCAGATCATACGCAAACGCCAGCACCGAGCAATAGCGCTCGCCTCATGCAGCAAGACAAAGGGTCGCTCTACCGCTCACCCCCTCTTCGCCACCAACGTCAAGATGTCATAGCTCGCCACCACCTCGCCGAGCTGGTTGGTGACCTCCACATCCCACGCCACCACGCCCTGCCCCACGCCCTTGGCGTCCTTGCGGTTGCGGTCGATCTTGCGCTTGCAGGTCAGGCGCGCCTGGATGGTGTCGCCGATGCCCACCGGCTTGACGAAGCGCAGCGTGTCGAGCCCGTAGTTGGCCAGCACCGGGCCCGGCGCGGGCGAGACGAACAGGCCCGCCGCGGCCGACGAGCACGAAGTAGCCGTGCGCGATGCGCTTGCCGAACGGGCTCTCCTTGGCCGCGATCTCGTCGAAGTGCATGTAGAAGTAGTCGCCCGAGATGCCGCCGAAGGCCACGATGTCGGCCTCGCCCACGGTGCGGCGGTGGGTCAGCAGCGAGTCGCCGATCTGCAGCTCCTCGAAGTGCTTGCGGAACGGATGCAGCGTCGTCTTCGCGCACCTTGGCGCCGCGCACGTATTCGCCGGTGACCGCCGCCAGCATCGTCGGCGAGCCCTGCACCGCGGCGCGCTGCAGGTAGTGCTTGCACCGCGCGCACGCCGCCCAGCTCTTCGCCGCCGCCGGCGCGGCCCGGGCCGCCGTGCTTCAGCACCGGCAGCGGCGAGCCGTGGCCGGTGGATTCCACCGCCGCCTCGCGGTCCAGCACCAGCAGGCGGCCGTGCCAGCGCGGCGATCTGCGGCACCACGTGCGCGGCGATGGCGGGTCTCTTGGTGACCAGCGTGCCCACCAGGCTGCCGCGGCCGCGCGCGGCCAGCGCGAGGGCCTCGTCGATGCCGTCGTACGGCATCAGCGTGCTCACCGGGCCGAAGGCCTCGACGTCGTGCGCGGCGTCGTGCGTCATGCGGGTTCGCGGCCAGCAGCAGCGTCGGCGCGAAGAACGCGCCTTCGGCGACGCCGCTCGCCCACCGGCGCGAAGCCGTCCTTCGCGCCGTAGACCACCTCGGCGCCGCGCGCAGCTCGGCCACGCGCTCGGCCACGTCCTTCTGCTGCGCGTGCGACGCCAGCGCGCCCATGCGCACGGTGTCGTCGGCCGGGTCGCCGACCACCGTCTTGGCCAGGCGCGCGCGCAGCTTCTCGGCCACGGCGTCGAGGTGCTCGCGCGGCACGATGGCGCGGCGGATCGCGGTGCACTTCTGGCCGGCCTTGACCGTCATCTCGCGCGCCACCTCCTTGACGAAGAGGTCGAACTCCTCGTCGTCGGGCGTCACGTCGGGCGCCAGGATCGCGCAGTTCAGCGAGTCGGCCTCGGCGTTGAACGGGATGCTCTGGCGCACGATGTTCGGGTGCACGCGCAGCTTGGCCGCGGTGTCGGCGCTGCCGGTGAAGGTGACGACGTCCTGGCCGTCCAGCCGGTCCAGCAGGTCGCCGGTGCCGCCGATCACGAGCTGCAGCGCGCCCTCGGGCAGCAGGCCCGAGCCCTGCATCACGCGCACCGCGGCTTCGGTGAGGTAGCTGGTGGCGGTGGCGGGCTTGCCGATGCACGGCATGCCGGCCAGGAAGCTGGGCGCGAACTTCTCGAGCAGGCCCCAGACCGGAAAGTTGAACGCGTTGATGTGCACCGCCACGCCGCGCCGCGGCACCAGGATGTGCGTGCCCGCGAAGCCGCCCTTCTTGCCCAGCGGCATCGCCGGGCCTTCGTGCACCACGTTGCCGCTGGGCAGGTCGTTGGCGCCGACGCCGGCGTAGGCGAACAGCGTGCCGCTGCCGCCTTCGATGTCGATCCAGCTGTCGTTGCGCGTGGCGCCGGTGTGCGCCGAGATGGCGTAGAGCGCTTCCTTGTGCTCGAGCAGGTACTTGGCCAGCGCCTTCAGGATCGCCGGCGCGTTGCTGGAAGTCGAGCTTCAGCAGGTTGGGCAGGCCCACGGTGCGCGCGTGGTGCACGGCTTCGCGCAAAGTCGATGGCTTCGGCGTGCGTGCTGGCCACGGGCTGGCCGTTGATGGCGCTGCGCAGGGGCTGCGCGGGCTTCGCGCCGAGCCAGCGGCCGGCGATGTAGCTTTGCAGGACGGCGGTCATGATGGGTCTCCGCGGATGTGCGCGCATCGGCACGTCGGGCGTGCCGGTGCCGGTTGATGGAGGGTGCGCGCGACGATGCACCTGCGCCGCGCCGGTGCGCGATCGTGCCGGCCTGCCGGCAGGCGAACGGGTGCGTACAGGATGAGCGCCGCGAACGGGCGGGCGCTGGGTCAGGTGCCGGCTGGCTTGCCCCGCCACTGCTCCGACAGCCTGTCGAAGTCCGAGGCGCTGCCTTCGCCGATCTCCACCTTGCCCATCTGCATCAGGTCTGACCTCGGCATCAGGCGCTCGCGCTCCTTCTCGCGCTTGTCGTGCGCGGCGAGGGCAGAGACGATGCGGGCACGCAGGGCCGAAAGGCCGCGCGTGGGCGATGGCGGAAAGAGCCCGTCGAGCTGCCGCAGCGCGGTCCTGAGCACGGCGGCGTCCGCCCGGAACAGAAACATCCCGGCGGGATCCTTGTTCTTCAACCCGTGCTCCACGCCGGCCAGATGGCGCAGCAGATTTCGGCTGCCAGGGGCGGCGTCGAGCAGCGCAGTGAGTTCCCCGAGCAGCGGATGCTCGTGACCCTCGATGGTCGCGCCTGCCGCACGGGTGTCGGTCTTTCGGCTGGGCCGCTCCGGCGCCTCGCGCGGTTGCGCTGCGCCGCCGAACACGCGAACACAACGCTGCCAAGCCGACGCCGGTGGCGGAGTTGTTTCGGTGGACGAGTTGCGCTGAGCCATAGGTCCACGCAGTGTGCCGGCGCCGACACCCCGTGAGCTGGGGGAATCGACGATCCGCACAGCTGGCGCCGCAGTGTGGCAAATACGACACGGCATTAGTTGGCGCGCGAGCGGCCTCGTGTGCGCCCGGCGGCCCGGCGCTCAAACCCGCTCCAACGCCAGCGCGATGCCCTGCCCGACGCCGATGCACATGGTGGCCAGACCGCGCTGGCCGCCGGTCCGCTCCAGCTGGCGCAGCACCGTCAGCGCCAGGCGCGCGCCGCTGGCGCCCAGCGGGTGCCCGATGGCGATGGCACCGCCGTTGGGGTTGACGCGCGCGTCGTCGTCGGCGATGCCGAGTTGCCGCGTCACGGCCAAGCCCTGCGCGGCGAAGGCTTCGTTCAGCTCGATCGCGTCGAGCTGCGTCACCGTCCAGCCCAGGCGCTTGAGCAGCTTGGTGGTGGCCGGCGCCGGGCCGATGCCCATGATGCGCGGCGGCACGCCGGCCACCGCGGCGCCGACCACGCGCGCGCGGGGCTTCAGGTTGTAGCGCTT
This sequence comes from uncultured beta proteobacterium, assembly GCA_963814435.1. Classification (GTDB taxonomy): domain Bacteria; phylum Pseudomonadota; class Gammaproteobacteria; order Burkholderiales; family Burkholderiaceae_C; genus JAEUPI01. The sequence continues at coordinate 27,329 of CAWFCV010000004.1, read as the reverse complement.
CAGCGCGGCGTCGGAGGCCAGCAGCAGCGCGCACGAGCCGTCGTTCACACCCGATGCGTTGCCGGCGGTCACCGTGCCGTCGGGCTTGACCACGCCTTTGAGCTTGGCCAGCGCCTCCAGCGTGGTGGCGCGTGGGTGCTCGTCGGTGGCAAAGACCACCACGTCGCCCTTCTTGCTGGGGATGGCGACGGGCACCGTCTCGCCATCGAAGAAGCCGGCCTTGTGCGCGGCCTGCCAGCGCTGCTGGCTGCGCAGCGCAAACGCGTCCTGGTCGGCGCGCGACACCTTGAACTCGGCGGCCACGTTCTCGGCGGTCTCGGGCATCGAGTCGACGCCGTACTGGGCCTTCATCAGCGGGTTCACGAAGCGCCAGCCGATCGTGGTGTCTTCCACCTTCACGCTGCGCGAGAACGCGCTGTCGGCCTTGGCCATCACGAACGGCGCGCGCGTCATGCTCTCCACGCCGCCGGCGATCATCAGCTCGGCCTCGCCGCTGGCGATGGTGCGCGCCGCCATCGCCAGCGCATCGAGCCCCGAGCCGCACAGGCGATTCAGCGTGGCGCCGGGCACGTCCATCGGCAGGCCAGCCAGCAGCGCGGCCATGCGCGCGACGTTGCGGTTGTCTTCGCCGGCGCCGTTGGCGCAGCCGTAGATCACGTCGTCGAGGGTGGACCAGTCGAGGTCGGGGTGGCGCTGCATCAGCGCGCGGATCGGGATCGCACCCAGGTCGTCGGTGCGCACGCCGGCCAGCGCGCCGCCGTAGCGGCCGATCGGCGTGCGGATGCCGTCGACGATCCAGGCGGTGTTGAGGGTGGTCATGGTGGCTCTCCGTCGGGGTGTGATGGGGTCGAGGGCGGCTACAGCACCGTGACGGCGGCGCGGCGTGGCGCCTTCACCGCCGGCAGGCCGCCGAGGAACAGGTCGGCCACGATCGGTGCGATGGCCGCATGGTCCAGCGCTCCCTCGGGCTTCATCCAGGTGAACATCCAGTTGATCATGCCGAACAGCAGCATCGTCAGCGGCTTGGCGAGGCGCGGCTTCTTCAGGTCCGGCCGCAGCGCGACCACTGCGCGGGCGAAGCCGGCAACGACCTCGCGCTCCTGGCCGAGGATGCGCTCGCGGTCGGCCTCGTCGAGAAACTTCACGTCTTCGGTGAGCACGCGGTGGGCGTACTGCGCGTCGGCGTATTCCTCGACGATGCGGCGGATCAGCTCGCGCAGCCGCTGCTCGGGCGCGAGCGCCTCGGCCTCGACCTCGGTGACCAGTGCCTGCAGGCGTTGCACGTGGCCTTCGGCGATGGACACCAGCATCGCGTATTTGTCGCGGTAGTAGTGGTACAGCGTGGCCTTGCCCACGCCGCAGGCCAGCGCCAACTCGTTCATCGACGTGGCGCTGTAGCCGCGCTGCGCGAACAGCGTGGCGGCACGCGCCAGGATCAGCTCACGCTGGTCGTCGTAGCCGGGTGCGCGGCCGCGGGGCATGTTGTGGGCACCTTCAGCGTTCGTCGAACGAAATCACCACGCGCTCTGTGGTTGGGTGCGCCTGGCAGGTGAGGATGTAGCCGGCGGCCACCTCGGCCTTCTCGAGCGCGAAATTGCGGTCCATGCGCACCTGGCCTTCGACGAGCTTGGCGCGGCAGGTGCCGCACACGCCCGACGTGCACGAGAACGGCACCTCCAGGCCCGCGGCGCTGGCGCAGTCGAGGATGCTCGGCTGGTCCTTGCGGAACTCGATCTCGCGACTGAGGCCGTCGCGGATGATCGTCACCTTGGCGACCTCGGCGTCGCCGGGCTTGGCCTCATGGATCACCGCACCCACCGGCGCACCGGCGGCCTGCGGCGCGACGCCGAAGCGCTCGATGTGGATGCGGTCTTCCGCCACACCGGCGGCGAGCAGGGCGGCCTCGGCCTCGTCGTTCATCTGGTACGGACCGCAGACGAAGACGTGGTCGATCGTCGACGCCGCCACCAGCGCGCGCTCGAGTGGATCCGCCTCTGCCGGGCCACTCGAACCCCCGCGGGGGGCGGGCCGGGCCTGCCCGCCCCTGGTGGCACCCAAGAACTCGCCGAGCTTGTTGCGATTCATCACGCCGTGATTCAGCGGCGCGTCGGTTTGCTCGTCGCTGAACACATGGTGCAGCACCACTCGCGTGAGGTAGCGGTTCTTCAGGTCCTCGATCTCCTCCTTGAACATCGTCGACCTGGGCGACCGGTTGCCGTAAATGAGCGTGAAGCGGGCCTGTGGTTCGCGGCCGAGCACCGTCTTCATGATCGACAGGATCGGCGTGATGCCGCTGCCGCCGGCGATGCCCAGGTAGTGGCGGTGCGAGGCCGGGTCCAGCGGCACGAAGAAACGCCCCTGCGGCGCCATCACCTGCAGCTGGTCGCCCACCTGGAGGCTGGCGTTGATCCAGTTGCTGAACACGCCGCCGTTGACCTTGCGCACGCCGACGCGCAGCTCGCCGTCGTCGACGCCGGCGCAGATGGAGTACGAGCGCCGCAGGTCCTGCCCATCGACCTGATGCCGCAGCGTGAGGTACTGCCCTTGGGTGAAGCCGAACACGTCGCGCAGCTTCTCGGGCACCTCGAAGGTGACGATCACCGCCTCGGCGGTGTCGGGCTCGATGCGGCGCACGCGCAATGGATGGAACAACGTGGTCATATCGACTTGAAATACTCGAAGGGCTCTTTGCAGGCGACACAGCGGTACAGCGACTTGCAGGCGGTGGAGCCGAAGGCCGACAGGCGCTCGGTGTTCACGCTGCCGCAGCGCGGGCACTCGATCGGCGCCACCGGCTTGCGCCGCACGATGTTGATCGGTTGCGCCTGCGCGGCGGCGGCGTTGCCGCTCGGCGGCGCGATGCCGTATTCGCGCAGCTTGCGCCGCCCGTCGTCGCTGATCCAGTCGGTGGTCCAGGCGGGCGCGCGGCGCAGCGTGATCTGCGCCGGGCCCAAGCCGGCCAGCTCGATGGCCTCGACCACGCTGCGCTCGATCACCTCGGTGGCCGGGCAGCCGGAGTAGGTGGGCGTCAGCACGATCTCGAGCCCGTCATCGCGCGACAGCACGTCGCGCACGATGCCCAGGTCGCACACCGACAGCGCCGGCACCTCGGGGTCGAGCACGTTCTGCAGCACGGCCCAGGCGCGCACCACCCGCTCCTCGTCGGCCGTGACGCGCATCGCCGGGTTCATCATCATCACCACACCCCACCGGGGTAGGCGCGCTGCAGGACCTGCAGGTCGGCCAGGATGTAGCCCATGTGCTCGCTGTGCACGCCGCGCTTGCCGGTACTGCGGAATGCGCTGTCGGCGGGCGGTTCGAGCCTGGCCTCGGCCAGCAACCCGCGCATCTCGGCCAGCCAGGGTTCGCGCAACGCGTCCCAGCGCGGGCCGAGGCCGGTGGCCGCGGCCTGCTCGTCGACTGCGTCGCTGTCGAACAGCTCGGGCGCGTAGCGCCACAGCCCATCCAGCGCAGCGCGCATGCGGCGCATCGATTCGTCGGTGCCGTCGCCCAGCCGCACCACCCAGTCGGCGGCGTGCTGCTGGTGGTAGCGCGCCTCCTTCACCGCTTTACCGGCGATGGCCGACAGCTCGGCGTCGCTGGAGTCGTGCAGCCGCTCCCACAGCAGGCGGAACCAGGTGGCCAGCATCGCGCAGCGCAGCACGGTGAAGGCGAAGTCGCCCGGCCTGTTCGGTCCATTGGGCAGTTCGGCCATCGTGACGTTGCGATAGTCGCGCTCTTCGCGCAGGAACGCGAGCTGGTCTTCATCGTGGCCACGGCCTTCGAGTTGCCCGGCGCGCGTGAGCAGGGCACGGGCCTGGCCGATGTGGTCGAGCGCCACGTTGGTGAGCGCGATGTCTTCCTCGACGATCGGCGCGTGGCCGCACCACTCGGCCAGGCGCTGGCCGTGAATGAGGGCGGTGTCGCCGATGCGCAGCAGGTACTGCACCGCGGGGGTTTGATTGATTTCGATGGACGGTGTCGTCATGTCGTGTTGTCGGTTCGATGCGGCTGAATTCGCAAGCGCCCGGTACGCCCCAGTGCCACTGCGGATCCGGCTTCGCCGGTCCGCTGGTGGCGCCCCCTCGAGGGGGTGAGCGTGGACGTGAGGGTCTGCCTGCGCAGACCCGATCGCCTCGCGAACCGCCCGAGTTCTGCGAGGGCGTGGCGGGCGCCGAAGGCGCTTCGGGGGTAGGCCATTTCTCTACATATGGTCGACTTCAGACGGCAACTTGTAGAAGGTGGGGTGGCGGTACACCTTGTCTTCCATCGGGTCGAAATACATGTCCTTGTCGCCGGGGTCGCTGGCGACGATCTGGTCCGAGCGCACCACCCACACGCTCACGCCCTCCTGCCGGCGGGTGTAGACGTCGCGCGCCATCTGGATCGCCATCTGCGGGTCGGCGGCATGCAGACTGCCGCAGTGCTTGTGGTCCAGGCCCGACTTGCTGCGCACGAACACTTCCCACAGCGGCCATTCGTTGGCGGCGGGCTTGAGGACGGTGTTGCTGTTCATGCAGCCTCCTGTTGGGTTTGATGCTTGCGCGAATGCGCCAGCGCGGCTTCGCGCACCCAGGCGCCGTCGTCCCAGGCCTTGACGCGCGTGGCCAGGCGCTCGCGGTTGCACGGGCCGTCGCCGCCGACGACGCTCCAGAACTCGGCCCAGTCGATCGGCCCGAAGTCGTGGTGCCCGCGCTCGGGGTTCCACTTCAGCAGCGGATCGGGCAGCGTGACGCCCAGCACCTTGGCCTGCTCGGCGGTGGCATCGACGAACTTCTGGCGCAGCGTGTCGTTGCTGACGCGCTTGATGCCCCAGCGCATGCCCTGCGCCGAGTTGGGGCTCTGGTCGTCGGGCGGGCCGAACATCATCAGGCACGGCCACCACCAGCGGTTCACCGCGTCCTGCACCATCGCCTTCTGCGCCGCGGTGCCCTGCTGCATCATCACCAGCAGCGAGTCGAAGCCCTGGCGCTGGTGGAAGCTCTCCTCGCGGCAGACGCGGATCATCGCGCGCGCATACGGCGCGTAGCTGCAGCGGCAGATCGGCACCTGGTTCATGATCGCCGCGCCGTCGACCAGCCAGCCGATCGTGCCGATGTCGGCCCAGGTCAGCGTGGGGTAGTTGAAGATCGAGCTGTACTTGGCCTTGCCCGAGTGCAGCGCGTCGATCATCTGGTCGCGGCTGGTGCCCAGGGTCTCGGCGGCCGCATAGAGGTACAGGCCATGGCCGCCTTCGTCCTGCACCTTGGCGAGCAGGATCGCCTTGCGCTTGAGCGTCGGCGCGCGCGTGATCCAGTTGCCCTCGGGCAGCATGCCGACGATCTCGGAGTGCGCATGCTGGCTGATCTGGCGCAGCAGCGTCTTGCGGTAGTGATCGGGCATCCAGTCCTTGGCCTCGATGAAGTCGCCGGCGTCGATCTTGGCGTCGAAGCGGCGCTCGAGCTCGGCCTCTTCGACCGAACGCACCGCCTTGCGCTCGTCCTTCGGCGCGGTGTCCATCGCTTGGGTGTACATGGCGCTTCCTTACTTGGGGCGTTTGTCGATGACGCGGCGGGCCTTGCCGACCAGCGTGCGTTCGATCGATTCGGGCGCGCCCACGCTGACCGTGGTGCTGACGCCGATCAGCGTCTTGATGCGCTGCTGCAGCGCGTGTGCGATGCCGGCGCGCTCGGCCGTGGCGCACTGCGGCATCAGCTCGCACAGCACCTGCATCTCGTCGAGCTTGCCTTGGCGCGTGACGATCAGCTGATACTGGCCGGAGAGCTGGCCGTGCTGCAGCACCAGCTCCTCGATCTGCGTCGGAAAGACGTTGACGCCGCGGATGATCAGCATGTCGTCGCTGCGGCCGACGATCTTGCCCATGCGCCGCATCGCGCGCGAGGTCGGCGGCAGCAGCCGGGTCAGGTCGCGGGTGCGGTAGCGGATGACCGGCAGCGCCTCCTTGGTCAGCGTGGTGAAGACGAGCTCGCCTTCTTGCCCGTCGGGCAGCACCGCACCGGTCTCGGGGTCGATGATCTCGGGGTAGAAGTGGTCCTCCCAGATCACCGGGCCGTCCTTGCTCTCGATGCACTCGTTGGCCACGCCGGGACCCATCACTTCGGACAGGCCGTAGATGTCCACCGCGTCGATCGCGGCGCGCACCTCGATGTCGTGGCGCATCGCCTCGGTCCATGGCTCGGCGCCGAAGATGCCGACCTGGATGCTCATCGACTTGGGGTCGATGCCCAGCCGCTCGAACTCCTCGATGATCACCTGCATGTAGCTGGGCGTGACCATGATGATGTGCGGCTCGAAGTCGCGGATCAGCTGCACCTGCTTCTCGGTCTGGCCGCCGCCCATCGGCACCACGGTGCAGCCCAGTCGCTCGGCGCCGTAGTGCGCGCCGAGTCCGCCGGTGAACAGGCCGTAGCCGTAGGCCACGTGCACGATGTCGCCGGCGCGCCCGCCCGAGGCGCGGATCGAGCGGGCGCCCAGGTCGGCCCAGATGTCGATGTCGTTGCGCGTGTAGCCCACGACGGTGGGCTTGCCGGTGGTGCCGGAGGACGCGTGGATGCGCACCACCTTTTCGCGCGGCACCGCGAACATGCCGAACGGGTAGTTGTCGCGCAGGTCCTTCTTGGCCGTGAACGGAAACTTCGCCAGGTCGGCCAGCTGCTTCAGGTCGCCCGGGTGCACGCCCTTGGCTTCGAACGCCTGGCGGTAGTGCGGCACGTTGTCGTAGGCGTGCTGCAGCGTCCAGCGCAGGCGCTGCAGCTGCAGCGCGGCCAGCTCGTCGCGGCTGGCGGTCTCGATCGGCTCCAGGTCGCCGGGGCGGGGTTGTTTGACAGGCACTACAAGCTCCTCGGTCGTGTTAGCGGCTTGGGGGTCGTCATGTCAATCGGTCAGCACCGTCTTGCCTTTGATCGCATACGAGCGCCCGCGAAAGACCGCGATGCGCTCGCCGCGCTGGTTGCTCACTTCGCAGTCGTAGACGCCGGTGCGGCCGGCCTTGGACACCTCGTGGCAGCGCGCGGTCAGCACGTCGCCCGGGCGCCCCGGAGCCAGCAGGTCCACCGCGAAGCTCGAGGCCACCGTGGGCACGTCGTACGAGTTGCAGGCATACGCAAACGCCGAGTCGGCCAGCGTGGCGATCAGGCCGCCGTGGCAGAGGTCGTGGCCGTTGAGCATGTCGTCGCGCACGGCCATCACCAGCGTCGCCCGGCCGGGGCCGATTTCAACCACCCGCATGCCCAGGCCCTTGGAGGCGCGGTCGTTGGCGTACATGCGGTCGCGCACGATCTCGGCGGTGCGCTGGGGGCTGCCGTCAGCCATGGAACATCCCGTTCGAATGCTGCACGCGCGACAGCATCGGCGCGCGCCGGTAGCGCACCTCACCGTAGTGCGCCTGCAGGTTGGCCAGCACGGCGGCCACCCGCGCCGGGCCGATCGCGTCGGCCCAGGCCAACGGGCCGATCGGGTAGGCCGTGCCCAGGCGCATCGCGACGTCGATGTCGGAGGCCTTGGTGCCGCTCCAGGTCATCACGTCGGCGGCTTCGTTGGCCAGGCAGCACACCGTGCGCATCACCACCAGGCCGGCCACGTCGTCCAGCGCGAGCAGCTCGATGCCCGCGGCCGCGCACAACGCGGCCAGATCGGCCAGCTTGGCGCTGGCGTTGGCGCTGGCCGTCGCGCCGAGCACGGCGGTGGTGGAGAAGTCGCGCGCCAGGTCGAGCAGCAGCATGCCGGCCTTGTGGTTGGCCGCGCGCTCGGTGGCGGTGCGTCCGTCGGTGAGCGCGATGCGCACCTCGCCGATCGACGCCGTCTCGGCCGGCAGGCGCTCGTCGCGCAGCACCGCGATGCCGGCGGCGCGCAGGCGATCGACCCACGGCAGCAGCAGCCCCATGTCGGCCGACACGCGCAGCTGCGGTGTGCCTTCGCTCGGCACCACGGCCGGCGCGCTGGGCTTGGGCGCCTGCGGGCCGTACACGTAAAAGCCGCGCCCGGTCTTGCGGCCATGGCGGCCGCTGCGCACCAGCTCCTGCTGGATGACATGCGGCGCGTAGCGCGGGTCGTTGGCCGTGGCCTGGAACACCGATTCGGTGACCGACAGGTTGACGTCGATGCCGATCAGATCCATCAGCTCGAACGGCCCCAGCGCAAAGCCGCCGGCCTCGCGCTGCAGCCGATCGATCGCGGCGATCTCGGCGATGCGCTCGGCGCGCAGGCGCAGCGCCTCGGCGTAATACGGACGGGCGACGCGGTTGACGATGAAGCCGGGCGCGTTGGGCGCGTCGACGCTGGTCTTGCCCCAGGCCTGGGACAGCGTGTGCATCGCGCCGACCAGCGCCGGGCCGGTTTCGACGCCGGGGATGATCTCCACCAGCTTCATGCGCGTGGGCGGGTTGAAGAAATGCCAGCCGATCACGCGCTGCGGGTGCTTCAGGCCCTGCGCGACCGCGGTGATCGAGATCGACGACGTGTTGGTGGCCAGCACCGCATCGGGCGCCAGCACGGCTTCGAGCGCACGGAACAGCGCCTGCTTCGGTTCGAGCCGCTCGACGATGGCCTCCACCGCGAGGTCGCAGCCTTCGAGCGACTCGACCGCGTCGACCGCAGCGATGCGGTGCAGCACCGCGTCGCGCTCGGCCGCCTCCATCTTGCCGCGCTGCACCGCGCCTTCCAGGTCCACCGCGATGCGCGCGATCGCCTTCTCCGCGGCGCCGGACTGGGCGTCGAACAGCCTCACCGAATGGCCGTGCTGGGCCGCCAGCTGGGCGATGCCGCCGCCCATGCTGCCCGCGCCGATCACGGCCACGCGGGTGTTCTTGTCGAGCGATTGGTACATGGAGATTGGTAGTGGGCTTGACCCAGGGCAAACATTTTAGACCGACCGGTCGGTAGATTGTATAGTGGGGTAATCTCGAACGGCCACCAAAGACCCTTGCGAGCATGCGCGCCCCCGAGCACAACGACAAGACCTCCAAGGTCGACGATGAACGCGTGCTGGCCGTCGAGCCGCTGCCGCCGCCCGAGCAGCTGATCCGCTTCTTCCCGGTGGCCGGCGGGCCGATCGAAGGCTTCGTGGCCGACAGCCGCGACCGCGTGCGCCGCATCGTGCACGGCCTGAGCGACCGGCTGCTGGTGGTGATCGGGCCCTGCTCGGTGCACGAGCCGCGTTCGGCCCTCGAGTATGCGCAGCGCCTGGCCGCCATGCGAGCCGAGCTCGACGACGCACTCGAGATCGTGATGCGCGTGTACTTCGAGAAACCACGCACCACCGTCGGCTGGAAGGGCCTGATCAACGACCCTCACCTGGACGGCACGTTCCGCATCAACGAAGGGCTGCGCATCGCGCGTTCGCTGCTGATCGACATCAACACGCTGGGTGTGCCGGCCGGCGGCGAACTGCTCGACACGTCGAGCCCTCAGTACATGGCCGACCTGCTCTCCTGGGGCGCGATCGGCGCGCGCACCACCGAAAGCCAGGTGCACCGCGAGCTGGCCTCGGGCTTCTCGGCGGCGATCGGCTTCAAGAACTCCACCGAGGGCAACGTACGCGTGGCCATCGACGCGGTGATCGCCGCCAGCCAGCCGCACAGTTTTCTCGGCGTGCACAAGAGCGGCCAGATCGCGATGGTGCACACCGCCGGCAACCCCGACGGCCACGTGATCCTGCGCGGCGGCACGCTGCCGAACTACGACGCGGCGAGCGTGGCCGCCGCATGCGACGCGCTGGAGAAGGCCACGCGCCCCGCGGCGCTGATGGTCGACTGCTCGCACGGCAACAGCGACAAGAGTCATGCCAGGCAAGTCGAGGTGGTGCGCGACGTCGCGCAGCAGATCGGCGGGGGCAGCCGGCAGGTGTTCGGCGTGATGATCGAAAGCCACCTCGTGGCCGGTGCGCAGGGCTTCAAGCCGGGGGTGACCGACCGCCGCAGCCTCACCTACGGCCAGAGCATCACCGACGCCTGCATCGGCTGGGACGATTCGGCGACGCTGCTGCGCGAGCTGGCCGCGGCCGTCCACGCGCGTCGCCAGCCGCGCTGAACACCACGATGCGCGCGCCGACGCGACGCCGCTGGCTACAGGCCACGCTGGCCGCACCGGTGGCCGTGCTGGCAGGCTGCGGCTCCGGCGGCGACACCGCACCGGACGCGGCCTCACGCAGCTTGGCGCATGGGCTTCTCCGGCCTGCCGCCACGCGCCACGGTGGCCGACGTGATCCGCACCATCGACCTGTGGCGTCCACGCGCCGAGCTGGCGATCATCCACGAGGAATTGCCGTGGACCGACCTGCTCGGCGGCATGTCGGCCGATGCGATCCTGGCGCGCGACAAGACCGGCCTCGTGGCCTACTACCGCGGCAAGGGGCTGCAGCTGGTGTTCATGGCCGACCTGACCGACGGTCTGTCGCGCGGCGAAGAGGCCCCGCAGCTGCGCGCGCTTGGCCGCAGCCTGGCCGAAACCGGCGTGCAGCAGGTCTACCGCGAGTACGTCGAGGCGGTGGTGCGGCTGCTGAAGCCCGAGTACCTGGGCCTGGCGGCCGAGACCAACCTGATCCGCGCGGCCGCGCCCGGCCTCTACGCTTCGGTGCGCCAGGCCGCCAACGCCGCCGCGGCCGACGTGCGAGCCCGCGGCTCGGTGACGACGCTGTTCGTCAGCGTGCAGGTTGAAACCGCGTGGGGCCGCCTGGGCGGCAGCGGCCCGTTCGTCGGCATCGGCGCCGACCGCGCGGACTTTGCGTTCATGCAGATGCTCGGGCTGTCGTCGTACCCGTACTTCGGCCATGCAACGCCGGAGGACATTCCGGCCGACTACTACAGCCGGTTGTTCAGCGGCGCGCCGGCGCTGCCGGCGATGGTGGTCGAAGGCGGCTGGCCGAGCGCGGACGCCAGCGCCAACGGCGTGGCGTTCACCTCGTCGCCCGCGCTGCAGGCACGCTACATCGCGCGCCACGCGGCGCTGCTCGACAGCATCGCCGCACGCGGCTGGCTGCAGCTGGAATTCGCCGACATCGACCTTGCCACGCTGACGCCGCCATGGCCGGCCAACCTGCCGCTGTTCGTCACGCTCGGGCTGGTGGACAGCCAGTACGCCGCGAAGCCGGCGCTGGCGCAGTGGGATGCGCTGTTCGCGCGGCCGCGCTGAGCCGCACAGCGTTTTGTCTCGCGGGGATTGCCTGCGGTCAACGCCCGGCGACGCGCACGGTCTATCGTCGCTGCATCACGTACCCGCGGGAGGCGGCGATGAACTGGAAACGGCTGATCGGCTACGGGCTGGTGCTGTGGCTGGTGCCGTTCGTGATCGCGTTCCTGCTGTTTCGCGTGAGGCAGGACAACCGCGCGCTGTTCGAAAGCCTGATCACCGTGACCGGCGTCGCCTGCGCGGTGCTCGCGTCGCTGGGTTACTTTCGCGATGCATCGAGACCGGGCACTGCGCTCGCACTCGGCGTCGGCATCGCGTGGGCGGCGATCTCGATCGCCATCGACCTGCCGATCTTCCTCAAGGTGTTCGGCATGTCGCTGCCCGACTACGCGGCAGACATCGCATTGACCTACCTGGCCTTCCCGGCGATCACGCTGGGCATCGCGCTGGCCCGGCGTGGCGGCCAGGAGCAACCCGGGTTCAGCCGCAACGCGTGACCACCTTCACCTGCTCAAGAGCGATACTGCTGTCATGAAGTCACGAACCCCAGAGCCCAAGACCCCGCCACCGGCCGAACCGCCGAGCCAGGTCGTGCCCGCGACCGGCACGACCCAGGGTGCCGCGACCAAACCCGCCCCGGCCAAGCGCAGCAATGCGCGCAAAGGCCCGGCGCCGAAGGGCCGCCACCGCTGGTAGTGCGGTTGCGAGGTCGCGCCGCGGAACGCGCCCAGATGCGAATCGGGGCCCGACGCCGGTGCGGTTGCACGGCGCTGGGCCCCGGGGTGGCGCATCGCCGTCGCGGCCTGCGCCGAACGGCAAAGCGTTTCGCGTGAGCTTACGGGCGCACGGCGATTTCGTTCTTCACCGACTTCACGCCATTGACCTTCCAGGCCAGCGTTTCGGCGGTGGTCTTTTCCATCGCGTTCTTCGCGAAGCCCGACAGCATGACGGTGCCGTTCAGCGTCTCGACCTTGATGCTGAGCGTGTCGACATCCTTGTTCTCGACATAGCGGGCCTTCACGGCGGTGGTGATGGCCGCGTCGTCGACGTAGGCGCCCACGCTCTCCTGGCCGCGCGTGACCGCGCAGCCCGAGGCGGTGATCAGCACCAATGCAGCGGCGACGGTGGCTAACAGATTGCGATTGTTCATGATGAAACTCCTGAGGTGAGGTGGATGTGGATCGGTGAAACAGTGGTGATGAGCCCCACCACACGTGGGCAGACGGCGCGAGGCGGGCGTCAATCGGCCAGCCAGCCTTCCAGCTCCTCGGCGTGTTGCTGTTCGTCGCCGAGGATCTCTTCGATCAGGCGCCGCGTGGTGGAGTCCTTGTCGCCGATCAGCGCCACCAGCTGGCTGTAGCTTTCGATCGCCACGCGTTCGGCCACGAGGTTGGCGCGGATCATCGCCTTCAGGTCGAGCGCTTCGTCGTAATCGGCGTGGCTGCGCCGCGTCAGCGAGTCGGGTGAAAAGTCGGGTTCGCCGCCGAGTTGCACGATGCGGCGTGCCAGCCGATCGGCGTGCGCAGCCTCCTCGTTGGCGTGCACCAGGAACTCCTCGGCGATCTTCGGCGAGGCCAGCCCGTCGGCGGTGAAGTGGTGGCGCTTGTAGCGCAGCACGCACACCAGCTCGGTGGCCAGCGAATCATTGAGCAGTTTCACGATGTCCTTGCGCCAGGGCGCCGTGTGCTGCGGCGCGCCCGGCTCCAGGCTGCGCCGGGCGACGTCGATCGCCGCCTCGTCGAGCTCGAGTCGACCGGGTGCCGGCATCTTCTTGAGTTGGGTACGTTCCGTGGTGGCGACCATGCTGTGCTTCCTGGGTTGATCGGCGCGCACGCCGCAAAGCGGTTCGATCGGCGAACACCTCGAACCGGTGAAGCACTGTAGGGTGGCATCGGGTCGCAGGCCATCGGCACTGGCGAGCCGCGCGTGTAGGACAGGGCCGCGCCTTGCGCCGGCACCCAGCGCCTGGGCTGCAGACGCGGCCGCTGGGCCATCCGTGGCGCCGCCCGAGGCCTATGCGCCGCCGGTGCTCGCCGCGCTGCTGCGAAAGTGATCGGCGCGTTCGACCATGTGGATCATCTGCGCCGCCGCATGCGTGGTCGGCCGGTGGTCGGTGAAGCCCGGTCGAGGCAAGATGAAAGCAGCCATGTCACGCGCCAAGCCACGCTGGCGATCGGACAGCGCGGACAGCAGCGTGATCACCAGATTCTCCAGCGCGATCACGCGGATGCGCAACTGAGCCAATTCGGCAACCGTCGACTCCACCGGCACGCCGGCCTGGCTGCCGGCACGCTGCAGTGCCGACGGGTGTTCACGGTGCTGGTCCATATCGGTCCTGTTGAATGTCGTGCTGCACGAAGTGCGAACGGCGCGCCGCGACACGTTGATTGAACGCTGAGGCGTCTTTGTAACGACGGGCCGAAGCTCGGTCTGTACGCTGGCGAACCCCTGCCGCGTCAGGGTTGAATGGCGCTGCGCTCTGTACGCTGTCGAACATACGGTGGTAGTCTGCAGCCGGCACAGTCGGCGCGCCGGCAAGCGGCCACGCTGCACCGATCTGACAGTCGGCAATCGGAGTTTCTATGCTGACGATGACGGATATGAAGCGCAATCACCTGTTGGCGGCACTGCCCGAGGCCGAGTGGCAGCGTCTGTCGCCGCATCTCGAGCCGACGTCGATGCCGCTGGGCCAGGTGCTGTACGAATCGGGCCGCACGCTGAGCCATGTGTACTTCCCCACCGACGCCATCGTGTCGCTGCTGTACGTGATGGAGAACGGCGCCTCGGCCGAGATCGCCGTGGTGGGCCACGAAGGCATCGTGGGCATCTCGCTGTTCATGGGCGGGGAGTCCACGCCCAGCCGCGCGGTGGTGCAGAGCGCCGGGCAGGGATTCAGGCTGCGGGCGCAGGTGATCAAGGACGAGTTCGAGCGCGCCGGCCCGGTGATGCACCTGTTGCTGCGCTACACCCAGGCGCTGATCACGCAGATGGCGCAGACGGCGGTGTGCAACCGCCACCACACGCTGGACCAGCAGCTGTGCCGCTGGCTGCTGCTGAGCCTGGACCGGCTGCAGGGCAGCGACCTGGTGATGACGCAGGAGCTGATCGCCAACATGCTGGGGGTGCGCCGCGAGGGCGTGACCGAGGGCGCGCTGAAGCTGCAGAAGGCCGGGCTGATCCACTACTCGCGCGGCCACGTCACGATCCTCGACCGTGCCGGCCTGGAGCAGCGCACCTGCGAGTGTTACGCGGTGGTCAAGAAGGAATACGACCGGCTGTTGCCGGCGTCGCTGGCCACCTGAGCCGCACCGACGCGGGCCCGCGCATCGGTTCCAGACGTGTAGGAGCGCGCCCACAGCGGTAACGCTCGAGCGCCGCTTCCGGCGAGCCCGGCGCCGGCAGATCATGGCTCTCGTCCACTGCATCGAGAGCCTCTTGAACGTCGCGCCCCACCGTCCGTCCGACCCGCGGCTCAACCAGCTGCTGGCGGCCCTGCCCGCGGCCGAGTTCGCGCGCTGCAGGCCGTACCTGGAGCCGGTGCAATTGCGCCAGGGCCAGGTGCTCTGCGAGGCCAGCGACACGCCCACGCATGCGCACTTCCCCACCACCGCGGTGGTGTCGTTGATGGCGCTGACCAAGGACGGTGGATCGGCCGAGTTCGCCGTCGTCGGCAACGACGGCATGGTGGGCATCTCGCTGTTCATGGGCGGCAACGCCACGCCCAGCCGGGCGGTCGTGCAGCACGCCGGTCAGGCGTACCGGCTGCGCGCCCAGGCCGTGCAGGACGAGGTCCGTCTGGCCGGACCCGTGCTGCAGACGCTGCTGCGCTACACGCAGGCGCTGATCGCGCAGGTGGCGCAGACGGCGATGTGCAATCGCTACCATTCGATCGACCAGCAACTGTGCCGCCGGCTGCTGCTGGGGCTGGACCGCGTGCCCTCGGGCGAACTGCCGATGACGCAGGAGCTCGTGGCCAGCCTGCTGGGCGTGCGCCGCGAAGGCATCACCGCCGCGGCGCTGAAGCTGCAGCGCGCCGGGGTCATCCGCTACAGCCGCGGTCACATCGCGGTGCTCGATCGCCGCCAGCTCGAACGGGGCAGTTGCGAGTGCTACGGCGCGGCCAAGAAGGAACACCATCGGCTGCTGCCGCTGCCGCTGGCCGCCTGAGGGCTCCCGGGCTGCACTGGCTCCCGTTGCTCTCGGTGCAGCTGCCTACTCGAACGGCAGACCGTGCTGCTTCATGGCGATGTCGCCGGGCCTGTGCATGGCATGTCACTCGGCCCGCGAGGCTCAGCGGCGCGGATCGCCGTCGTCCGGCGCCGCCGGTTCACGTTGGCGCCGGATGAGGTAGCGTTGCATCAGCGGCTGGGCCGTCACACCGTGCACGACGATCGAGGCCGCCACGGTCCACAGTGTCAGCGACACCAGGGTCTGTGCGATGCGCGGGTCCAGCCCATGGCGAAGCGCGAACAGCAGATAGAACACCGAGCCGATGCCGCGGATGCCGAACCAGCCAATCAGCGCGCGCTGCGGCAGCGTCAGCCGTTCGCCGGGGATCGCCACCATGACCGACAGCGGCCGCAGCACCAGCAGCATCAGCGGCACGAACCACCACGCGGCCGGCAGCGGCGGTGCATAGGCCAGCATCGCGCCGACCACCAGCACCAGGGCCAGCTCGGCGAGCTTTTCCAGTTGTTCGTTGAATCCATGCACCGAGCCACGCATGGTAGCGCTGGCATGGTGCGGGTGAGCCCAGCAAGCCGAGGCCGAGCATCACGAACGGGAACGCCGCACCATCGTTCAGCCCGCCTTCGCCGGCCAGGCTGAAGCCCAGCCGATCGGGCTGCGAGCCCGGGTCGGCCGGCACGCCCGAGGCCAGCACCGGATCGGTGGGTGCCAGGATGGCGCCCAGCAACACGGCAGCGCCGAGCGGCAGATCCAGCCACCACACGCCGATCGCGCTGATCATCGCCACCATCGCCGCCATCGACAGGAACGCCAGCCGCAGCGGCAGCCACCAGCGCCGGTCGCGCAGCGGCACCCCCAGCTGCAGCCCGACGGCGAACAGCGAGATCAGCAGCGCCACTTCGGCCAGCCGCTCGAGCACCGCGGCGTGCGCCACCGGATCGGGGCGCAGCACATTCGTGCCATCGGGCCCGAGCAGCCAGCCCAGCGCCAGCCATGGCTCACGGCGGCCCAGCAGCGTGCCGGCCAGCACCATCGTGAGCAGCAGCGCGCCGACGAACAGAGACCACTGCGCCAGCGACATCGCGCGCAGCTCGGAGCCGAACAGCCGGCACGGCCAGCCACGCGTCATGCACAGCCCCACGTCATGGCGGACCTGTGAGCGAGACCGTCACGACCCTACCGCCACGAAGCCGGCCTCTAAGCTGCCAGACCGTCACACCAATTCATGCTGACTGGATTTCGACTCCACCCACAACGGGAGGGTCTCCTGCGCCTCGTCCTCCTTGGCCGTCACGTGCAGCATGCACAGCAACAGCACCCAGAACGGCAGCATGGCGGCTCCCAGAAGGATCAGTAAGTTCATCGTGCCCATGGTTTGAACTTATCCACCTAAGTGCGCCAACCGACCGTGCGGTGCCGTACATAAATAACCGGCAGATGCGCTGCGTTCGACAGCGCATCGACGGTACGCCGTGACGGGCCCAGCATGCAAATATGACGATGCGCATGAACCCGGACTGTCTCGGCCTCGCCACAGCCGGCAGGCCAGAGCTCGAGCACCCGGGGTCGGAATCGCGCGGGATCGGCTCGGCCGTCCGCGCGCTGAGTGCACTGTGGGATCGCTTCGCCGCGGCCACGAGACCACTCCCTCGCGCCGACCCGGCACAGCCATCGCTGTTCCTCGACACCGAAGCCACCTGGTGGCCGCATTGACGGTGGGCGCGCGGCCTTCCCGGCACTAACCGTTGCGGCGGTGCTGCAGGAAGAACCGCAGCATCTCGCGTGAGGCATTGGGGCCGTCGGCATCGGTGTGGCGCGCCTGGTCACTGCCGCCGGCCCAGGCATGGCCCGCACCGTGGATCATCCACAGCTCGCGCCGGCTCACGCCTTCGGCGTCGAACTCGACCGTGCGCGTGAAGCCGCGCCGGCCGGCCCGCGCATCGGTGGTCGCCTGCAGCGATTGCCCCACCGACGCCGGATCCGCCGCGTCGCCCACGGCGCCATGGATGGCCTGCCCGTTGGACGGATGGACGGTGCGGTCCTCGTCGCCATGAAAGACGATGCAGGCCACCGCCGCGCCGATGCCGCCGCCGGTGCTGGTGGGTGCAGCAGCAGCCTCCGCTGCAGGCCCGCTGGCCATCAGGCGCAGCGCCGAGAACACGTCGTGCGCCATGCCGGCGGGCACGCCCGAGTGCACACCGAGCGCCGCGTACAACTGCGGATGGTCGCGCGCCAGCACGGCAGCCATGCCGCCGCCCGCGGACATGCCGGCGACGTAGACGCGCCGGGCATCGATGTCATGGTCGCGCATCACCTGTCGCGTCATCGCCGCGATCAGCGCGGCATCGCCCGCGTCGTGCGAGCGATCGCGCAGTGCGTACCAGTTCCAGCAGCGCAACAGGTTGGCGGCCATCGACTGCTCGGGGTACAGCACGAACACGCCGGCATCCTCGGCCGCCTCGTTCATGCGCGTGCCGGCCGCGAAATCGGCGGCACCCTGCCCGCAGCCGTGCAGCAGCACGAGCAGCGGGGCCGCGCCTGGCGGCCGGCGTGCCGGTTCGTAGAGCATGAAGTGGCGTGCCGGCTCGGCGGCGAACGGCACCTCGGTGAAGCGGCCCGCGGCCACGGCCGCGGCGCGGGCGGCCTGTGCCTCGTGCCCGGCGGCCACGAATGCCGCGTGGTCGGCGATCGCGCGTCGGTCGCGTCCGCCGAGTGACCGGCGGGTGGCGCGCCACAGCGAACGGCTGTCGCGCGACAGTCTCGCGACCAGCGCGATCCAGCGGGTGTGCCAGGTCATGGGTTGGAGCCTCTCGTCGGGGTGATGCCGGCGTCCGGCGCGCCCCGGTGGGTGCGCGGCCGCCCGGCACGCGCGCCGAAACCAGTTCGGCGCGGGCGAAGCAGGCAACCTTATCAGGGTTTACGAGCAGAGCGTCTGTGCGCTGGCGAACAGATCACCGGCAGATGGCCGGCCCGACCGTCGGTGTGCTGCCCCCAGCAGCGTTGCCGCGACCGGCCTCACGAGAAGTGCAGCCCCTCGACCCGCAGCCACGGCAGCAGCCAGGCGCCGGCGTCGATGCGCTCGGCGCTCACTGCCCTCACGTCGCGCAGCATCTGCGCCACGTTGCCAGCGATCATCGTCTCGGACAGCGCGGCGCCGACCTGGCCGCCGTCGATCGCGAAGCTGTTCTTGATGACACCCGAGAAGTCGCCGTTGGCCGCCGGGCGGCCCATCGAGAGTCGATCGACCAGCGCACCGCGCGCCACGCCGCCGATCAGCTCGGCCAGCGGCGTGGTGCCGGCCGCGAGTTCCCAGCCATCGGCCGACACCGGCACGTGCGGCAGGCCGGTCTTGCGGCTGCCGTACAGGCTCGGAGTCAGGCAGTTCAGGCGGCCCTGCGTACAGCAGCGCCACCGGCTGCAGCACGAACGCATCGGCCGACAGCGGTGCGACGCCGGGCGCGTCGAAGCGGCTGCGCAGGCCGAGCAGCGGCGAGGCCACGACCTCGCCCACCGCGTGGCGATAGACCGAGCTGCCGTCGATCAGGGCCTGGTCGCTCAACTGCCCGAGCAACCAGCCCAGCAGGCTGCCCACCGCGCGCGGCGTGAGCACGACGTCGCCGACGAAACGCTCGGCCAGCGGCTGCGTGCGCACCTGCCGCGTCAGCGCGCGCATCATCTCGTCGATGCCGAAACGCTGCACGAACGCCGCGCCGGCCAGGCTGTCGCAACTGCCGCCGGTGTAGTTGAACGAGCTGCTGCGCCGCCGTCGCGCGCCAGGCCGAAGACCGCGGCGTCGAACCAGCCCAGCTCGCAGGCGAGCGCCGTGCCGCCGCTGGTGAGCGTGCGCGAGCGGACGTGTGGTGTGCCGCCAGCGCCTCCTCGAGCATCATCGTCGGCGTCTCGCGCTGGCGCGCCAGGCCAGCAGCTCGCGCATCGCGCCGGCCAGCGCCGCCGGCGTCGGCGTCGGCCGGGCCGTGCACGATGTTCGCGCTCTGGCCCGCGGACACGGCGTTGGCGGCGTCCTGCGGCGCCGAGGCCACGCTGGCCCACAGGCTCGGCACGGTGGCGCCAGGCCGTCGTCGTCGAGCTCGGTGCCTTCGGTCGTCGGCGCGGCGGCCGTCGAGCAGGCCCACCAGCTGCAGCTTGTCCGACTGGTTGCTGCGCAGCAGGCTGGGCTCGTTGTGCGCCACGTCAGACCTCGTCGCGCAGGTGTGCTGGCTGACGCTCGACCTGCGCCTGGTCGAAGCCCTGCTGGCGCAGCAGCGCCAGCACCCGCTCGGCGGTCGCGTGCAGATCGATCGCCATGCGCTCACTCCCCGCCCAGGTGCGCGCGCGCGCGCAGCGCCGGCCCGCCCATCGACACCACCATCGGCTGCTTCTTGCCGCAGTAGCCGCCGCAGCTCCAGTGCATGTCGTCGCTGACACCGCATCCACGCTCTGCAGCACCTTGATCGCCGAGCCCGACACGGTGGTCGCGCGCACCGCGCGCCCGACCTTGCCGTCGCGGATCTCGTAGGCCAGCGTGATGCCGAACATGAACTCGGTGGTGCTGTCGGCCTGGCCGTTGCTGGTCTTGAGCAGCAGGTAGCCGTCGTCGACGCCTTCGATCATCTGCGCCAGCTTGGAGCTGCCGGGCAGGATCGCGGTGTTGCGCATGCGCACCAGCGGCTCGTCGTTGGGGTTGTAGGCGCGCGCGTTGCCGGTGGGCGCCTGGCCCAGGCGCGCCGCGGTCTCGCGGCTGTGCATGAAGCCGGTGAGCCGGCCGCGGTCGATCATCACCACGTCGCGCGCCGGCGTGCCTTCGTCGTCGACGTAGACCGGGATCATCGACCTCCTCGCCGTCCCAGGTGTGCGCGATGTCGACCATCGACACCAGCTCGCTGGCCACCGGCTGGCCCATCAGCGAGCGGTGACCGCGCCGCCGATCACCGCGTCGGCCTCGCAGGGGTGGCCCATCGCCTCGTGCGCCAGCATGCCGGCCAGCGGGGCGCCAGCACCACGGTGTGCAGGCCGCCGCGCGCGGGCACCGCATGGCGCTTGGCCTGCAGGTGTTCGTGCGCAGCCGTCGAGCATCGGCGCCACGACGTCGAGCGACCAGTCCAGGTCGGCCAGGTTGCCCTTGCCCGTGACGTATTCGTCGACCTCGATCGGCGCGCCGTCGGCATCCTCGCCGACCGAGCGTGAACATGCACGCCGCCCGCTGGATGCTGGCCAGCGAGTCGCCGCCGCTGTCGGTGCGCAGCTGCTTGGCGTGCTGCTCCTCGCCGAGCACGCAGCGCGTCGAGCGCAGGCCCGGGTAGCGCCGCTTGCAGTGCGCCTGCAACTGCGGCCAGGCGCTGTCGCACTCGGCCGGCCGTCAGCGGCGCGCGGCCGCGGTAGGCGTGCCGGCCGACGTAGCACGCCTCGGGCAGCGCCAGCGCCGGGCGCGCGCCGAAGCGCGCCATCGCGCGCGCGTTGTCGAACGCCTGCTGCTGCACGCTGCTCGCGCTGGCCGCGCCGGCCGCCAATGGCGCCGAGGCGAAGCCCCAGTAGCCGCCGCGGTAGGCGCGGGCGCTCAGGCCGCGCTGCACGGTGCGCAGGTTGACGGTGAGGTTGCCGTCGACCATCACCATGCGCGTTTTGCGCAGTTCGTGGTGGCGCGTCTCGAGGTCTTGGCCCACCAGGGAGGTGCTCATGGTGTCGTGCCTCGCGGTATCGGCTGCGGTACGCCGATGATAGGTGGGCGGCCGAGCACGCCCCCACCGGCCCCGGTTGCGAACGGGGTCTCGCGGGTACACCGGGCCATCGACGGATGGGTAGGCCCGCGTGCGCAAGCGAACCGAGCGAACCGGCGCGTCAGCCCGGGCGGGGTGTCGATCGTGGCCTGCGACACCTCAACGTCCCTGCCCGCGATGTGTGGGAGAGCGAACCGACACGGCCGCCCCTTCGCCACTATGGTCCGGTGTGCTGCCAGATCCAGCGACGGAGATGATCATGCATTTGAACGCCAAGTTTCTATTGCAGCGCCCGAGCGAGGCGACGGCGCCATCCGGTTTCGGGCGCGTCATGCGCGAGCTGGAACCCACCTGGGACAGCGAAGACCCGCTGGAAACGATCGAGTGGCGCCTGCTCATGGCCAAGCAACTCATGCGGCCGGGCTTCATGACGCTTCGAGCGGTGCGCCACGGCGATCTGATCGTGGACTTCATGTGGATCTTTGCCAGCGCGGGCGCCGGTCGGATGCTGGGTCACCACGCGATCGACCTGCACGGCAAGCGCCTGCTCGAGGTGCTGGCGCACCACCGCGGCCGCGAGGCGCTGTTCGAGCAGTATCGATGCGTGGTCGAGTTGGGTCACGCCAGTGCCACGATGCAGGTGCACCAGGCCCAAGGTGCCGACACCATCCGCCACGGCGCGGTGCGCCTGGGCGACGGGGTCACGGTGACGTTGATCAACGTGAGCGCGGCACAGCGCGCCCACGCGCTGGAACTGGCGTTGCAGACACGGCAGGCCTCGACGACCATGACCCCGATGCGCGCCGGGTGAGGCGGCGCTTCGCCTGCGGCTGGCCCGGCCTGTTCGTCGTTGCGGCAAGGCACTGCCGCCTGCACGCAGCGATCGATTTGACGGCAGTCGACCCGAGGTTGCGTTAACCCGGCGCCTGCGGATACAACCCGCGCACACGACCGAACAGCCGCGTCAGGCCGAGCAGCGCATCGATGCTCGGCGTGGCGACGCCGACGCGCTGAGCGATCTCGCGCACCACGCGCGACGATCGCGTCGAGCTCGAGCGCGCGGCCGGCCTCCACGTCCTGCAGCATCGACGGCTTGAAGCTGCCGAGCCTGCGGGTGATCACATGGCGGTCTTCGGGCGTCTGCTCGATCGCGCAGCCGATCCTGGCGCCGACCGCCGAGGCCTCGCGCATCGCCTGCGAGCAGAAGGCCATCACCAGCGGGTCGGCCAGCACGCGGTCCACCGTGGCGCCGGTGATCGCCGACACCGGATTCATCGTCATGTTGCCCCACAACTTGTACCAGATGTCGCGGCGCACGTCGGCCGACACGGTGGCGTCGAAGCCGGCCCGGGTGAGCAGCGCCGCGAGCTCGCGCACGCGCGCCGACTCGCCGCCGGCGGGCTCGCCGACGATCAGGCCCTGGCCCATCTTGTGTTCCACCAGGCCGGGCTCGGAGGTCGCCGTGCTGGCATGCACCACGCAGCCGATCACGTGCTCAACGGCAATCGCGCGGCCGATCTCGCCGCCGGGGTCCACGGTTTCCAGCGGCACGCCCTCGAGCGCCGGCACGCCGCGGCCGAACCACCACGGCACGCCGTTCATCGCCGGCATCACCATCGTGTGGCGCGCCCAGCAGCGGCGCGATGTCGCGCGCCACTGCAGTCAGCGCCGGGCCTTTCACGGCGATGACCACCAGGTCCTGCGCTCCGAGATCGGCCGCACGATCGGACGCGCGCGCGCGCGCCTGCAGCAGCGCGCCACCCTGGCGCAGCCGCCAGCCCTGCGTGCGCAATGCCGCCAGCGTGGCGCCGCGCGCGACGGCGCTGACCTCGTTGCCGCCGGCCACCGCCAGCCGCGTGCCGATGAAGCCGCCGATCGCGCCGGCGCCGATGACGCAGACCTTCATGCCCGAATCCCGTGGTTCGCTGCCCAGCGCGCAGTATTGCGGATATTGCGGCGCAACCGGCCCGGCGCTAGCGAGCCGGCGACGCCAGGTCGACCCAGCCGCCGCGCGCCTGCGACGCGAGGCAGGCCTCGATGAAGGCCATCGTGTGCGCGCCCTCCTCGATGCGCGGGTACGGCGCATCGGGCACCGGCTCGCCGAGCTCGCGCGCCATGCGCTCCTGCGCCACCTCGGCATAGATATTGGCGAAGGCCTCGCGCAGGCCCTCCGGATGGCCGCGCGGCGTGCGGCCGCCGGCGAGGATCTCCGGAGGCAGGAACACATCGCCGCGGGTGAAGGTGCGCACCGGCTCGCCCTGCAGCGCCAGCGTCAGGTAGCTCGCCTGCCGGTGCGACCAGTCGAGCAGGCCCTTCTCGCCGTACACACGCAGCCGGATGTCGTTCTCGCCGCCGGCGGCGGCCTGCATCGCGGTGAAGGTGCCGCGGGCGCCGCCGTCGAACGCGACCAGCGCCGACACATGGTCGACCACCCGGCGACCGGGTACCAGCGCGCCGACGTCGGCCACCACGCGCGCGGCGCGCTGCCCCGACACGAAGCACGCCAGGTGCTGCGCGTGGCACCCGATCGCGCTCATCACCAGCGCCTGCCCGCTGCGGGCCGGGTCGAGCAACCAGCGCAGGCGGTTGCTCGGCGGGCCGTCCTCCAGCCGCGTGGCCAGGCCGCTCTGGATGTACTCCACCTGCACCAGGCGCAGCGCACCGATCGCGCCGTCGCGCACGAGCTGCCGTGCATAACGCGTCATCGGATAGGCGGAGTAGCCGTGGGCGATCGCGAAGACGCGGCCCATGGCCCTGGTGCGCGCCACCAGGTCGCAGGCCTGCGCATGGTCGTTCGTCACCGGCTTGTCGCAGATGACGTCCAGGCCGGCATCGAGCGCCGCCGCCGCGAACGGGTAGTGTGTGTCGTTGGGCGTCATGATCGCCACTGCGTCGACACGGTCGGCGCGCCGGCTTTCGGCCTGCAGCATCTCGGCCACGGTGCCGTAGGCGCGCGCGGGGTCGAGCCCGAGCGCGGCGCCGGCGGCGCGCGAGCGTGCCGGGTCGCTGGAGAACACGCCGGCCGTGCTGCGGAACCAGCCATCCATCTCGGCCGCGCCGCGGTGCATCGCGCCGATCCACGACCCCGGCCCGCCGCCGACAATCGCCAGCCGCAGCGGGCGCCCGAAACGTTCGCGAATGCTCATGCCGACACCTCGAGGTTGCGGCCATGCTAACCGTGGCGGCGACGCGGCGCGGACGCAACGGCACAATTGGCCACGCGACGGCCAACGAACCCGAGGCACCCATGGCGCTCTTCCGACTGGATCAACAGCAACCGCAGGTGCATGCCGATGCCTACGTGGCCGACAACGCCACGGTGATCGGCCGCGTGGTGCTCGACGCCAGGGCCAGCGTGTGGTTCAACGCGGTGCTGCGCGGCGACAACGAGGTGATCCACATCGGCGCCGGCAGCAACGTGCAGGACGGCGCGGTGCTGCACACCGACCCGGGGTTCCCGATGCACATTGCCGAAGGCGTGTCGATCGGGCACCAGGCCATGCTGCACGGCTGCACCGTGGGCGCGGGCTCGCTGATCGGCATCCAGGCCATCGTGATGAACGGCGCGGTGATCGGGCGCGACTGCCTGGTGGGCGCCGGCGCGATGGTCACCGAAGGCAAGCATTTCCCCGACCGCTCGCTGATCCTGGGTGCTCCGGCCAAGGTGGTGCGGGCGCTGACCGACGACGACCTCGCCAGCCTGCGCCGGGCGGCCGAAAGCTACAGCACGCGCATCGCGCAATACCGCGACAAGCTCGTGCGCGTGCGCTGACGACGCGTCGCCGCGGTGGCCAAGGCCCCCGCCACCTAGAATGGCTCGCCTGCAGCCGTCGGGCAGCGCCCGTGTTCGACGGTGACCACCTCGCGCGCAGCGTGCCGTGCGCGCCGTCGCTGAATCGAACGAACCGACTGCGTCCGCGTCTTCCCTTCATTCACGGTTTCAGCCAGCAGGAGCTCACAAGCCATGGCCGATCTGTTCGAGAACCCGATGGGATTGATGGGGTTCGAATTCGTCGAGTTCGCCTCGCCCACGCCCAACCTGCTGGAACCGCTGTTCGAGAAGCTCGGCTTCAGCCTCGTCGCGCGCCACCGCTCGAAAGACGTGGTGCTGTACCGCCAGGGCGACATCAACTTCATCGTCAACCGCGAGCCGAAGAGCCTGGCCGGCTACTTCGCCGCCGAGCACGGGCCCAGCGCCTGCGCGCTGGCCTTCCGCGTGCGCGACTCGCACAAGGCCTACGCCCGCGCGCTGGAGCTCGGCGCACAGCCGATCGAGGTGCCGACCGGCCCGATGGAGCTGCGCCTGCCGGCGATCAAGGGCATCGGCGGCGCGCCGCTCTATCTGATCGACCGCTTCGAAGACGGCAAGAGCATCTACGACATCGACTTCGAGTGGCTGCCCGGCGCCGAGCGCCACCCGCGCGGCCACGGCCTGCGCGTGATCGACCACATGACGCACAACGTCTACCGCGGCCGCATGGCGTACTGGGCCGGGTTCTACGAGAAGCTCTTCAACTTCCGCCAGATCCGCTACTTCGACATCAAGGGCGAGTACACCGGCTTGACCTCGAAGGCGATGACCGCGCCCGACGGACTGATCCGCATCCCGCTCAACGAGGAGGCGAGCAAGACCACCGGGCAGATCGAGGAGTTCCTGATGGCCTTCAACGGCGAGGGCATCCAGCACATCGCGCTGCTCACCGACGACATCACCGCCAGCATCGATAGCCTGCAGATGGCCGGCGTGCCGATGATGACCGCGCCGAACGACGTGTACTACGAGATGCTCGACGAGCGCCTGCCGGGCCATGGCCAGGACGTGCCCGCGCTGAAGGCACGGGGCATCCTGGTCGACGGTTCGACCACCGACGACGGGCCGCCCCTAGGCGGTGAGCCCCCTCGGGGGGCTGAGCGCGGACGAGAGCCCGTGCCTGCGCACGGGCGAACGCCTCGCGAAGCGGCCGGGCCTGCCAGCCCGGCCGTGGATGGCGCCGCAGGCGCCTCGGGGGCGAAGTCCAGTGGCAAGAAGCGGCTGCTGCTGCAGATCTTCTCGCAGACGGTGCTCGGGCCGGTGTTCTTCGAGTTCATCCAGCGCAAGGGTGACGAGGGCTTCGGCGAAGGCAACTTCAAGGCGCTGTTCGAGTCGATGGAGCGTGATCAGCTGCGCCGCGGCGTGATCCAGGCCGACGACTGAACGCGCCCGACGCGGTTCGGCCGGCGATATCGAAAGGGCTCGGCGTGCGGGTGCTGCTGGTCGAGGACGACGAGATGGTCGGCGACATCCTGCGCACCGCGCTGCGCCGCCAGGGCTTCGCCGCCGACTGGGTGCGCGACGGCCGCGCGGCCGATGCGGTGTTGGCCAGCGAGCACTTCGACGCGGTGCTGCTCGACCTCGGGCTGCCGCAACGCGGCGGGCTCGAGGTGCTGAAGGCGCTGCGTGCGCGCGGCGACGCCACGCCGGTGATCGTGCTGACCGCGCGCGATGCGCTGGCCGACAAGGTGGCCGGGCTCGACGGCGGTGCCGACGACTACCTCGTCAAGCCGTTCGAGCTCGACGAGCTGCTGGCGCGGCTGCGCGCGGTGGGCCGGCGCGCCGCGGGCCGCGCCGACAGCGCGCTGCAGGTGCTGGACCTGCGGCTCGACCCCGCCACGCACGAGGTCTCGCGCGGCGGCCGGCCGCTGCTGCTGTCGGCGCGCGAGTTCGCCGTGCTGCAGGCGTTGATGGAGCGGCCGGGCGCAATCGTCTCGCGCGCGCAGCTCGAGGACCGCCTGTACGGCTGGGGTGAGGAACTCGAGAGCAACGCCATCAGCGTCTACATCCACCAGCTGCGCAAGAAGCTCGGCGACGATCTGATCCACACGGTGCGCGGCGTCGGCTACTACGCCGGCCCGGCCAAAGGCTGATCTTGAGTTCGCTGCGCACGCGGCTGTTCGTGTTCCTGGTGGCGCTGGCCGCCGCCGCGGCCTTGGCGGTCGGCGGTGCCACCTACTTCAGCGTGCGTGCCGAAGCCGACGAACTGTTCGACTACCACCTGCGACAGATGGCGCTGTCGCTGCGCGACCAGGGCCGAATCCCTGCCGACGAACGCGCCGCGCTGGAGAATGCCGAGTTCGACTACGTCGTGCAGGTGTGGTCGGTCGACGGTGTCGAGCTGTACAGCACGGCGCCTGCGCCGCCGTTGCCACCACGCGCGGTGCTCGGCCTCAGCACCGTGCAGCTGGGTGGTGCGGCATGGCGCGTGTTCGGCGCGGCCACGCCGCTGCGCGTGGTGCAGGTGGCGCAACCGTTGGCGGCGCGGCGCA
>CAWFCV010000003.1:0-488538 GCA_963814435.1 uncultured beta proteobacterium | reverse complement strand
TGCCCTAAATCCAACCGGCACCATTCGGGCGATACGTGCATTATTTCCAAGGATGTCGTTTCCTTCGATGTTTCCTAGTTTACAAAAGGAGACTGTGAGTTGGGAGGACTCACGGGTGGTGGACCGAGTATTGCCCCAATTATAGTCACGATACCCATTTACTAGCGTCGGATCGTCAATAAGGGCATAACTCCAACCACCGACCTTATTGTTCACGAGGAATTGCGAACCGGCGACGTAAAAGAGGGCAAGCTGATCAAGTTAGGATAAGTCACTTCCAACTGGTTGCACCGAACCGCAGCAGCCGTAAGTAGGCCAAAACGTTTGCGTTGCGAAGAGTGCGTATCCATCTGTTCCGTAGATATTATTACCATCAATATCAAAGGCTTTTGGAGCTGCGTCGGAACGCCAGGGTACTACCACGTAAGGGGGAGCACCACCAAGAAAAAAATGTACCTCCACGTTGTAGTCGGTTCCCGCATAATTCAATGCGGCGGACGCGGATTGGATCTGATTGCAGCAAACCCCAACAACAGCAAACACGGTCAACAATGCACGAAAAGTAATCTTCATTAGAATCTCCCTCAAAAGCAAGAAAAAAAGTTTGATCTTAGCCGCGAATTGGCTAACTCGCCACTCTGCCTCTCCCTATTAGGCACTGGTTTGCACACGCAACTAGGCCTTCGGAACTACCGACCAACAAGCTCTGACTTGTCGATCACGAATGATTCACCGAACTCAAAAATAAGACAAGTAGTTGAGCAGGGAGCTTTACCCCTCCACTCACCTACTTCGATAATCGATGAAAGGCTGCAATTTGTTCAATTGAAAATTGCAAACCATTTACTTTGATATTTCACACGCGTTGCTCTAGCGTGGTATGTAGAGAACGCTCTTTTCAGGCAATTCAATGTGAAAATCACGGCTAGGTTAATTAACCTTCGCCCGGCCCGGCGGTGCCGCCAGTGAACTTCTCATCGTCGCGGCGTGGCCGGTGAGGACTTGGGCCTGGTAGCCGCCGCGGGATTTGAAGTACAAGATCAGCCCCAGATAGCAGACGCACATGATCGCCGGCAAGATGGCGATCTTCGCCAGGGCGTGCTGCTTGGTTTGACGCTCGATGGCGGTCAACTTCTCGGTTTCGGCGCATCCAACTCGGTGAATTTGTCCTGTCGACGTATTGATATTCAGTAAAACACCCTCGTTTCTTGGCCGCCACCTGGTCGATGGACGTCGGCCGTCGGCTCGGGACGGCACGATTGAAATCCGTGTCTTGCAGCGTGCCGATCGCCGGGCCGCCGATCGTACCGACGGCGATCATGCCGACGCCGCTGATCGCATTGAGGAGCAGTGCCCCGCCCTTCGGATACTGCTCGGAAACCACGCCCAGCGTCGTCGGCCAAAAGAACGTCTTGCGCAGCCATAGAGCGTGGCGGCCAGAAACAGGAGCCCGACGCTCGGCCCGCGTTGCCGAGCCAGTAGAGCCCGACCGCCGCGAGCGCCGCCGAACACGCCAAAAGTCCCAGCGGCGAAATGCGATGGACGATCGGCCCGGCAAAGAACCGCAGCACGAACATGATCGCCGCCGTGTAGACGAAGAACAGCGTTCCCTTGGTCGGAGTCTTCAGCACCGTGCCCATGATGTCCTGAATCCAGCCGTCGGTGCCCAGTTCGGTCGTCGCCAACAGGAACATCACCAGCATCAGAAACACGAACATCGGCCGGCCGAACGAGCGAATAAAAGCCAAAAATGACCGCCGGAATGAGCGCCAATGCAGCGCGTCTTCTTTGACTTCAATCGGCGTCGGATACTCGAGCACGGTGAGCACCTGGCTAATGCCCATGATCATGAGGAACGACACGATATATGCACTGCCCCAGCCGAATTCTTCGAGCATCTCGCGGAAGGAAACGCCGGCCGCGACGCGTTCCTGCGCCGGAAACCGCGACCCAACAGCAGAAAGCCGTAAACAATGATCGGCAGCAACAAGAACCGCCATCTGCCACTGCCAGAGACGACCGGGCAACGAAGTCGCCCAGGTTCGCCCCGCCATCGAAACGGCGATCGCCAGCAATCCGCCAAGCACCAAGCCGCCCGGCCAGCCCGCGTGCAGCATGTTGAGCCAATGGGTCTTGTTGTCTTTGTAGATCGTGGCGACGACCGGATTGATCACCGCTTCGACCGTGCCGTTCGACAGGGCGTAAAAGAACGTCGCGAAATACAGCACGTCGAAGCTTGGTGCGAAGATCGTGAACATTGTCGAGACTGAGTGGCCCAATGAAGGCGAATACCATCGCCGTGCCGTAGCCGATCTTGTCGACGATCAGACTGAACAGGATGATCGAAATGGCAAACGGATCCAGCCGACGCCGCTGATGATGCCTTTTTGTTCTTCGGTCAGATGGTACTGAGCAGCCCAATCGTTGAGCACGGCGCCGCGGACGGCAAAGCCAAATGCCGTCGCCACCAGCGCCATGAAACAGCCAAGAAAAAGTCGCTCTGATTGCAGTTCGGCCATGTTCGCCTCGTGATAAGAAGTGAGTGAATAACTCACTCGTAGAAGAGCCGCCGGTACGAGTGTTATAAGTAGCTGGTTGCTTGGGAAAAGGCAGCAGGATTGCCTGAGATCAGCTATTTTTGCCGTGAGAGCCTGCTTTTCTTGTCGATAGCTCCTAGGCGTGCATCTGCATCTGTTTCTTGAACGCCACGGAGAAATAGTTGGCGTCGGCAAAACCGGCTCGGTTGGCGATTTCGGCCAGCGAAAGTCGGTCTCGCGCAACAGCCGGCAGGCCCGCTCCATGCGGATGCGGATGATCTCGGCATGCGGCGTGCGGCGGACCAGTTTCTGAAAGCGATGCTCCAGCATCCGCCGCGAAAGCGGCACGGCCTGCAGCACGTCGGCCACGCGAGATGCCTTTGCAGGCATGTTCGCGGATGAATCGCAGCGCGGCCACGATGTCGGCGTCGTCGATCGCATAGACGTCGCTCGATTGCCGCTCGGCGATGCCCAGCGGCGGGATCAGCACGCCCTCTGCCGACTTTTCGCCCCGCATCATCCGGTCCAGGAGCTGGGCCGCCTCGTAGCCGGTGCGATGCGTGTCGGGAATCACGCTCGAAAGCGGCGGCGTGCAGAGCCGGCAGAGCCGGGCGTCGTTGTCGACGCCGATCACGGCCACCTGCTCCGGCACGGCGACGTCGAGCTCGCGGCAGACGTCGAGCAGTTGCTGGCCTTTGAAATCGTAACAGGCCATCACGCCGATCGGCTTGGGCAGCTTCTTGGACCCAGGTCTTCAACCGCCGCCGCTCGCGGGTCCAGGAATAGTCTTCCTCGCTCGGCGATTTGCCCTCGAAGACATGGCACTCGCAGCCGGCTCTCGGCAGCCAACACGAAATTGCTGCTGCCGCCATTGCGACCAGTTGAACAGCGGCTCGCCGCAAAAGGCCAGAGTCCGAAAGCCGCGGTCGATCAGATGCCGGGCCGCCAGCCGGGCCATGTTCGCGGTCGTCGGTTTCGACCCAGGGGATGTTCGGACTTTGCGGGCGGCGCTGACATCGACCGTCGGCAGATGCGTCCGCCGCACGACCGAGGCGATCGCCTCGGTTTCGATGCGGGCGATGATCCCGTCGCCCTTCCAATTTTGAGCCACGCCGGCGGCCGGGCCCCGCGCCCCTGCTCGCCGACGTAAATCGACCACAGTTCGTGCTCGCGCTGGTAGGCGATGATGCCGTCCAGCAGTCCGCGCGCGTAGGCGTTCGACGTTTCCACCAGCAGTGCTACGGACTGACCTCGCATGATATGCGTTGATTCGCAAGATCAGTTTGGGCGAAAGGTTGCAAGTAGACGCTTCAAGCGGCCGATGTAAAATAATCACATGTGTTATGCGCTAATCTTCATTCTATACTACCGCGCCACGGCTAGAATGAAATAGAAATGCATCTCCGCGGCGGTTTTTTGCAGTGGTTCACGTCGCACCCGAGTTGCTGCCGACGCTCCGCCACGGTCTTCTCGATGCAGAAGAGATATTTCATGGATAACGAATCAACGTCCGCTGAACGCGGCGATCGTCGGTCTGGGCTTCGGGGCGGAGTTCATTCCGATCTACCAGCGGCATCCCGGACGCCAAGGTCGCCGCGGTCTGCCGCCGCAACGAAGCCGAGATGAACAAGGTGGCCGACGCCTTCGACATCGCCAAGCGCTACACCAAATACGAAGAGGTGCTGGCCGATCCGGACATCGACTTCGTCCACATCAACAGCCCGATCCCCGACCACGCCTGGATGAGCATCGAGGCGCTGAAGGCCGGCAAGCACGTGATGTGTACCGTGCCGATGGCCACCACCTCGCCGACTGCGAGAAGATCTGCCAGCTCGTCGCCGACACGGGCCTCAAATACATGATGGCCGAAACGGTGGTCTACAGCCGCGAGTTCCTGTTCATCAAGCGAGATGTACGAGCAGGGCGAGTTCGGCAAGATTCAATATCTGCAGGCCTCGCATCCGCAAGACATGGACGGCTGGCCCGACTATTGGGAGCGGATGATCCCGATGCACTACGCGACGCACGTCGTCAGCCCGGTGCTCGGTCTGATGGACAGCCGGGCGGAATACGTCTCGTGCTTCGGCTCGGGCACCGTGCGGGACGACATTCGCGAGAAGTCGGGCAATGCGTTCGCCGTCGAGTCGTGCCACATCAAGATCGCCGACAGCGACGTCGCGGCCCACATCTGGCGGTTCCTGTACGACACGGCCCGGCAGTACCGCGAGAGCTTCGACGTGTACGGCTCGAAGAAATCGTTCGAGTGGACGCTCGTCGAAGGCGAGCCGCACATCATGCACACGGCCAAGCGGCCGGAGCCGGAGATCGCCGAGCGGGTCGAAGTCCCCGACTTCGCCCACCTGCTGCCGGAGGAAATCCAGCCGTTCACGCGGTCGATCGTCGACGCCGATCACCTGTCGTTCCTGCAAGGTCGGGCCACGGCGGCTCGCACCCGCATTTGGTGAATGAGTTCGTCCAGGCGCTCGTCGACGACCGCGACCCCTGGCCGAACGCCGCGACCAGGCGCAACTGGACCTGCGTGGGCATCCTGGCCCACGAATCGGCGCTAGCCGGCGGCGAAATCCGCGGCTGCCGGAGTTCACGCGGACTTGTCCACGTCGCATGGACGCGAAGATCTCAGCAAACGCACCACGACAACCGGTCACGAAGCAGCTGCAGACCGACTCGCGTAGCCCGTCGCCTGGTAATGCGTGATAGTCATGACACAATGTTCGTCGGCCTGTGGCTTTGCTGTTGCGCTCTGCTCTGCGCAGCGTCGGCCGTCAGTTGCGCCGCCGAGACGTATCACGCTCCACTCGTTTCGAACGTTGCAGCTCACCGACAAGTTCTTTCTGCGAAGGCGCGACGCTTCGGCGACTTCAATCACGACGGCGTGATGGACGTCGTCTCCGGGCCCGTATTGGTACGCCGGGCCGAAGTTCACCGAGCGGCACGAATTCTATCCGCCGCAAGCCGTTCGACATCGCCGGCTACTCGGAAAACTTCTTCGCCTTCACGTACGACGTCAACGGCGACGGCTGGACCGACATCGTCGTCGTCGGCTTTCCCGGGCAAGGAAGCGTGGTGGTTTCGACAATCCCGCAGGGGAAACCGGGCCATTGGGAGCGGCATCTCGCCATTGCACGTCGTCGACAACGAATCGCCGACGTTCACCGATATCACCGGCGACGGCATGCCGGAACTCGTCTGCATCACCGGCGGCCAGTTCGGCTACGCGGAGATTCCGAAGGACGACCCGACGAAGCCGTGGAAGTTCCACGCCGATCACGCCGAAACCGCGGCTACCAGCATGTTCACGCACGGCATGGGCGTCGGCGATGTGAACGGCGACGGCCGCATCGACATGCTGGAGAAGGACGGCTGGTGGGAGCAGCCGGCCGCGATGCCAAGGCGACCGACTGGAAGTTTCATCGCGTGCCGTTCGCCGACGGCGGCGGCGCGCAAATGTCGTCTTCGACTTCGACGGCGACGGCGACAACGACGTCATCACCAGCAAGAGCGGCCCACGCCTACGGCCTGTCGTGGTTCGAGAATCGTCGGCGGCGACGACGGCGAGATCGTGTTCAACGAACACCTCATCATGGGCGAAAAGCCCGAGGAGAACGAGTACGGCGTCGCCTTCTCGCAGCTGCACGCGCTGGCGCTTGCCGACATGGACGACGACGGCATCCAGGACATCGTCACCGGCAAGCGCTACTGGGCCCACGCCGAGCATGATCCAGGCTCGCTCGACCCGGCCGTGCTGTATTGGTTCCAAACGGTCCGCGAAGACGGCAAAGTGCGATTCATTCCGCACCGGATCGACAACGACTCCGGCGTGGACGCAGGTTGTCGTCGGCGATCTCAACGGCGACAAGTGGGCCGACATCGTCGTCGGCAATAAGAAGGGCACGTTTGTTTTCATGCACGAGGTGAAGAAGTCGAGCAAGGCAACGTGGGAGGCGGCCGCAGCCGAAAACGCACTCGCCGCAAAGCTGCGGCGCAAGCGCGACCGCAAGCCAGCCGGCGCAAGCCGAGCCGATGGACGTGCTTCCGCGACCGCCGCCGACGGGCGCGTGCTGAACCTTGATTTTGAAAAGGGCGATCTCAGCGATTGGACGGCGACCGGCGACGCCTTCGCAGGCCAGCCGATCGAAGGCGACACGGTCCACGCCCGCCGCGGCGACAGCGTCAGCGGCCACCAGGGGCAGTATTGGATCGGCACCTACGAAGCGCAACGACGACGAGCCGCAGGGCACGCTCACCTCGGCCGCTTCAAGGTGACGCATCCCTACGCCAGCTTCCTGGTCGGCGGCGGAGCGGAGCGGCGCGACGCGCGTCGAGCTCGTGCGCGCCGATACGAACGAAGTCGTCTTCACAGCCGAGCGGCCGCAGTCACGAGGAAATGCGGCCGGTGGTCGCCGATCTGCGCGAGCATCGTGGGCAAGGAGATCTTCATCCGCATCGTCGACGCACGCAGCGCGCGGCTGGGGCCACGTCAATTTCGACCACTTCCGCTTCTACGATGACGCAGCCCGAGATCAGCCGCTGCAGCGCGCCGCAGCCCGGCTCGCGACGGCCGATGAATATCCCTACGCCGGCCTGCCGGCCGAAGAAGCCGTCGCAGGTCGATGAAACTGCCCGAGGGCTTCTCGGTCACGTCTTCGCGCGCCGAGCCCGACGTCAAGCAGCCGATCGCGATGGCGCTCGACGACCGCGGCCGGCTGTGGGTCGCCGAGGCGTACGAATATCCCAATGCGCACCCGAAGGCGAAGGCCGCGACCGGATTCTGATTTTCGAAGACACCGACGGCGACGGCCGCTTCGACAAGCGCAAGGTCTTCGCCGAAAAGCTGAATCTGGTCAGCGGCCTGGAAGTCGGCTTCGGCGGCGTGTGGGTCGGCGCGGCGCCGTACCTGCTCTTCATCCCCGATCGCGACGGCGACGACGTGCCCGACGGCGAGCCGGAGATCCTGCTCGACGGCTGGGGCTACGCAGGACACGCACGAAACGCTCAACACGTTCATCTGGGGGCCCGACGGCTGGCTCTACGGCTGCCACGGCGTGTTCACGCACTCGCACGTCGGCAAGCCGGGCACGCCCGACAGACGAGCGCATGCCGCTCAACGCGGCGATCTGGCGCTATCACCCGACGCGGCACGAGTTCGAAGTCTTCGCCGAGGGCACCAGCAATCCCTGGGGCGTCGACTTCGACGACCACGGCCAGGCGTTCTCCACGGCCTGCGTGATTCCGCACCTGTATCACATCATTCAAGGCGGCCGCTACCAGCGGCAGGCCGGCCAGCACTTCAACCCCTACACCTACGACGACATCAAGACGATCGCCGACCACCTGCCACTACCTCGGCGACAGCCCGCACGGCGGCAACGGCCGCTCGGACGACGCCGGCGGCGGCCACGCCCACGCCGGCGCGATGATCTATCTGGGCGGCGCCTGGCCCGAGAGTATCGCAACCAGATCTTCATGAACAACATCCACGGCCAGCGGATCAACATCGATATCCTCGAGCCGCAGGGCTCCGGCTTCGTCGGCAGCCACGGGCCGGACTTCCTGCTCACGCAGGACGACCTGGTCGCAGATTCTCAACCTCCGCTACGGGCCCGACGGCCAGGTCTACATCATCGACTGGTACGACATGCAACGCCTGCCATCACGGAACGTCGAAGGCCACGATCGCACGAACGGCCGGATCTACAAGATCAGCTACGGCGATGCGAAGACGCGAGCCGGTCGATCTGAAGAAACTCAGCGACGTCGAGCTGGCCGAGCTGGTGCTGGACAAGAACGACTGGTACGTGCGGCACGCGCGGCGGATTTTGCAGGAGCGGGCTGCCGCCGGCAAGCTGGAACGCTGCAGCGCGCAAGCGACTGGTCGAAATCGCTGACGACAATCCAGACGAAACGCGCCGCCTGCGGGCGATGTGGGCGCTGCACGTCACGGGCGGATCTGCCCGACGAATCTGATCGACGAAACTGCTGAGCGACGAGAACGAATACGTCCGCGGCTGGGCGATTCAACTCGCCTCGATCGCGACAAGGCGAATCGCCGACGTTGCTGCGCAGCAGTTCGCCGCGATGGCCAAGAGCGATCCGTCGCCGGTGGTGCGGCTGTATCTGGCCTCGGCCATGCAGCGGCTGCCGCTGGACGACCGCTGGGCGATTGCTGCGAGCTCTGCGCAGCCACGCCGAAGACGCCAGCGATCACAACCTGCCGCTGATGTATCTGGTACGCCGCCGAGCCGCTGGCCGAAGCCGACCCGCAGCGGGCGCTGGCGTTCGGCCTGTCGTGCGGCAAGACGATTCCGCTGTTCCGCGAGTTCATGCTCCGGCGGATCGGCAGCCTCGAAGCGCCAGCCAGTCGCTTGCCGTGCTCGTCGGCGCGCTCGGCAAGTCCGAACGACGCCGACGAGCAACTGGCGATTCTCGACGGCCTTCGCCAGGCACTCGCAGGGCAGCGGCAAGTCGCGCCGCCGGCCGAATTGGCAGCGGCCTATCAGCACGCGATGGTCGGATCGACGATCAGCAGGTCCGCGACGCAAGCAACGGCCTTGGGCGTCACGTTCGGCGATGCCGCGGCGATGGCAGCATTTCGGGCCATTGCGACGCTCGCCGTCGAAACGGACGCGGACGCCGATCGCCGCGAAGCGCTCGAGGCGCTTGCTCGACGCCAAGGATCCAGACTTGTGCCGCCATCTGCAAGGCTTGCTGGCCGATCCGGCGCTGCGCGATGTCGCGCTCACCGGGCCTGCGCACTGTACGACGATCCGCAGACGCCGACGCCTGCTCGCTCGATGTATCGTCGAACTGTCGCCCTCGCGAAAAACGGGCCGCGCTGGCCACGCTCTGCGCCCGCGCCAGCCTACGGCCTCGCGCTTGCTCGAACGCGATCGACGCCAAGCAAATCTGCCGCCGACCGATCTTTCGGCCGATCTCGTGCGGCAGCTCCACAATCTCGAAGACGACGAAATCGACGAACTGCTCGCCGAAGTCTGGGGCATCGTCCGCAGCACGCCGGCCGACAAGGCCGAGCTGATCGCAGACTACAAGCAGATCATCGCCAGCCCCGCCGCAATGCCGCCGCGATCCGGAGCTGGGCCGCGCCGTGTTCGCCAAGACCTGCCAGCAGTGCCACACGCTGTACGGCGTCGGCGCCAAGATCGGCCCCGATCTGACCGGCTCGAACCGGGCCGACCTCGAATACCTGCTCTCGAACATCGTCGATCCCAGCGCGGTCGATGGCCAAGGAATATCAGCCGACGGTGATCGTCACCGACCGACGGCCGCGTCATCACCGGCATCGTCTCCAACGAGGACGACAAATCGGTCACCGTTCGCACACGCCACCGAAACCGTCGTCCTCCCGCAAGGACGAAATCGACGAGCGCAAGCTGAGCGAAGCCTCGATGATGCCCGACGACCAGCTCAAGCAGTTCACGACCGACGAGATCGCTCTCGCTGTTCGCCTACCTGCGCGGGCAAGACGCAGGTGCCGATGCTGGCCACCAAGGACAACGCCGGCCAACTCTCTTCAACGGCAAAGACCTCGCCGGCTGGAACGGCGATCGAGCAGTTGTGGTCGGTCGAGAACGGCGAAATCGTCGGCCGCAGCCCCGGCCTCGAGCACAACACATTCCTGGTGAGCGACCTGCGCGGCCGAAGACTTTCGCTCTGGCGTTCGATGTCAAGCTCGTCGACAACGCCGGCAACAGCGGCGTGCAGTTCCGCAGCCAACCGCTCGACGGCTTCGAAGAAGTGCAAGGCTACCAGGCCGACATCGGCGCCGGCTGGTGGGGCAAGCTCTACGAAGAAAACGGCCGCGACCTGCTGTGGGACAAATCGGGCGAGCAGCACCTCAAGCCGGGCGATTGGAACCACTACGAGATCGAAGCCGAGGCGGCCACGTCCGCACCTGGCTCAACGGCCAGCCCTGCGTCGACCTCGACGACCCCAACGGCAAACGCCGCGGCATTTTCGCCCTGCAACTCCACTCCGGCGGACCGACCGAAGTTCGCTTCAGGAATCTGAAACTCGAAGTTCTCCCCAAGAAGTAAATTTCACCGCCGGTTTTTATCGACGATCGCGAACACGATCAACAGAAACGCCGCTAGCCGCACCCAATACCAGTCTGTGTGACCTTCCATTTGTTCGTTGGATAGTGCCAGTCCAATCCGTGTGATCGCAAGCAGCACGAACGCCGCGGCAAAAATAAGAAACAATCGGTCGCCCGTGTCGCGCCAGAACCGCAGGAAGAACACAGCGGCAACGCACGAAGCCATCGCGATCGCGCCCATCAGAAACTCTTCCATCGCTATTCTCACCTAATCAGTGTCTAAACTTCTTACTTCGATTCCCAAATCAAGCCAAATACCAGCAGGGTTGTTGCCAATAAGCCTGGCAGCTTCCGCCAGATGGATAGATTCACATCCGGCACAACCACCACGTCGACATACAACATGATGTTGTCGATCATCAGCCCCAGGAAACAGAGCGAACTCCAAAACAGCAAACGCACTTTCGTCTGCTTATATCCCAGCAGCAGCATTACCGCGCATACCAAACACGTCACGGCACACAATAAATACACTAGTCCTGTTATCACGGGGGAGGCTCCTTGCGCAAACGAAATGCGTCGGCAAAAGTTTGTACTTTATTGAGCGGTTTGGAATAGATAAGCGAGATCACTCCCACTCGCCGCTCTTGATATTCGGTGGCAACACGACCAATCAACTCATCCAACTTGGCATCGACGACGTTATAAGAATGTTGCACGTCGCTCGGTGGAACGATTTTTGTCAATTGGCGACGCCCGAACTCGGCCAACAGTGTCTGTGCCATCTCGACTGGCACGTAGAGTGCCTTGGCCATGTCTTCGGCATTCCAGCTGCGCTGCGGGTCCTTTCTAAGAAGCAGTAAAGCTTCCAGCTGCGCAAGGGATTCGATGTTCTGATCGATAAACTGCCGAACATCTGCTGGAAAATCATTCACTACAAAACCATATCCGTCGCAAGCAGTAAATTGCGACCCGCACGACTATTATGATTGCCTTGTGTCACACGCTATCCCAGCATAGGAATTTGTTGCGTGACCTTCCACCATTTCCACTAATTTCATCAAATCGAGTGGCTTTGCCAGATAATCATTCATTCCCGCAGCAAGGCATCGTTGCCGATCACCGACCATGGCATGTGCCGTCAGGGCGATGATCGGTATCTGCTGAAGCTTCTGCATCTTGCGTATGGCCTCTGTCGCCTGAAAACCATCCATCCCCGGCATTTGGACGTCCATCAAAATCACGTCATACGAATTGTTGCCTGCAAGCTGCACTGCTTCTTGACCGTCAGAAGCAACGTCGATCGCATGGCCACGTTTTTCGAGAGTTCGCACCACCAATTGCTGATTCACGCGGACATCCTCCGCCAACAGAACTCTCAAACTCTTCGTGCGTGCTAAGTCAGAAAGATGCGACACCGAAGCTTTAGAAGTGGAAAGAAGTCGTCTTTCAGGTTCTGCACCAATTTTGCGCTGGCCATCAACCATCGGGATCTCGAACCAGAAATCGCTTCCACGACCAACTTCACTCGTGACCTGCAACGCACCGCCCATCGCCGCCACCAGGTCCGACGCAATCGCAAGTCCTAACCCAGTTCCGCTGTGCCGACGCGTTGTCGTGGCATCAACCTGGGTGAAGGGATCAAAGATTCGCTCCCGCTCTTCAGCGGGAATTCCAATCCCTGTATCGGTCACATGAAAACTGACCATGCTCCCTTGGGCCGGCGAGTTAATATGTTTCGCTGAGATTCCGACGGTCCCTTTGTCAGTGAACTTCACCGCGTTAGACAACAGGTTGAGCAGCACTTGCTGAAGCCGGCGAGGATCACCTACCAATTCTTCAGGCAATCGTTCATCAATATGGGCTTCCAAACGAATTTGTTTCTTGGATAGCGGCACATCTTGAGCACGGCTTACCAGAGTTATCAATTCTCTCAGATTGAATGCACTGCTTTGCAAGGAAAATTTGCCGGCTTCAACCTTCGAGAAATCTAAAATCTCGTTCAGCAGTTCCAATAGCGAGTAGTGCTCGTCTTAACCGTATCGAGATATTCTCGCACGCCATCTGAAACACTCTCGTTGAGCGCCAACTCCGTCATCCCGATGATGGCATTCATCGGAGTCCGCAGCTCGTGGCTGACATTAGCCAAGAATTGATTCTTGGCCATGTTTGCCTTCTCGGCGGCCATGCGGGCCGCATGCTCTTGAGCAAGTGCGATTCGCTCGTCGGCCTGCCGCTGAATTTGCAGCGACATATGGTGCAGTTCGACGAACACCGCCACTTTTGTCCGCAACACATCC
Source organism: uncultured beta proteobacterium (assembly GCA_963814435.1). GTDB lineage: Bacteria > Pseudomonadota > Gammaproteobacteria > Burkholderiales > Burkholderiaceae_C > JAEUPI01. The sequence continues at coordinate 475,630 of CAWFCV010000003.1, read as the reverse complement.
GGCACGACGGGCGTGAGGATGTAGTCGACCGCGCCCAGCGAATAGCCGCGGCCAGCGTGAGTGTCGTCGGGAAACGCCGTCAGGAAAATATTGGCGTGTGTTCCGATCGTCTTGCGTTGTCGGATCAGTTCGGCCGTTTCGAATCCGTCCAGCCCCGGCATGTTGACGTCGAGCAGAATGACCGCGAAATCGTCGGCCAACAATCGCCGCAGCGCCTCTTCGCCGGATTGACGGCTACGATCGTCTGGTCCAAGTCTTCCAGATGACCCGAATCGACAGCAACTTGTCGGGCACGTCGTCGACGATCAAGATTTTGGCTTTGCTCAGACATCGATCGATCAAACCGACAGCCAGGCTCGCAAGCACCGTCAGCATCTGTTCGGGATCGACCGGCTTGGAGAGATAATCCCAGGCGCCAGCTTCGATGCATTTTTCGCGGTCGCCCTTCATGGCCTTGGCGTCACGGCGATGATCGGCAGCTTCTTGAACGGCGCAATCTGGCGAATGGCCTGCATCGTGTCGATGCCGTCCATCTCAGGCATCATGATGTCCATGAGCACGATGTCGACGTCGGGCGCGGCCTGCAGCAAATTGATCGCGTCGCGACCCGTTTCGGCCGACACGGTCACCATGTCGTGCCGCTCCAGCACGCTGGTCAGCGCGAAGATGTTGCGGATGTCGTCATCGACGATCAGCACCTTCTTGCCGGCCAGGATCGACGGCCTCGTTCGTGCAAGCTCGCATCGATCTGCTGACGTCGGTCTCCGGCAGGCTTGCTGACGGGACAGGCATGCAGCAAGGCCGACTGATCGACCAGCTCGTCGGCAGCGAATCGACACAGTCGAAGTTGAACTCGTTGGCCAGCTGCGTCCAGCGTCGACGGTCCTCGTCCGGACAGCTCGTGTCGGCGGATAGCATGAACAGTCGGCGTGTCCGACATCGGCAGTTCGGTCGGCAGATCTGCTCCGACCAGCGCCGCCAGCCGCATGTCGGCGACTCGCGGCGTCAAGAACGACGCAGTCGACGGCGTCTTCGTCGATCAGCTTCGATGGCGTCGCGCTGCCGAGTCGCGCGATCGAATATCGACGTCGGCGTCGTCGCAACAGATGTCGGTCGATGCTCGCGGCTCGGCTCTTGATCGCTGTCGACGATCAGCACGCGCCGCTCGTCTGCGGTCGACGAACTCGACGAACGTCGAGCAAGAACTCTTCAATAGCTCGCCGGTCTGAATCGGCTTGGGCAGGACGCCCGTGCGCGCCGAGTTTCAGCCCGCGTTCCGGCTCGTCGATCGGTCGAGACGACGTACACCGGAATGTGCCGCAGTGTCAGATCGTGCTTGAGCCGCTCGAGCACCCGCCAGCCGTCGATGTCGGGCAGCGAAATGTCGAGCATGATCGCATGGGGCTGGAAGTCGCGGGTCAGGGCAAGCGCCGCCGCGCCGAGCGACGTGACCAGGCCCTTGAAGCCGGTCTTGCGGGCCGTTTCCAGCACGAATTCGGCGAAGCCATGGTCGTTGTCGACGATCAACAGCACGCGATCGCCGGGCTGGATGTAGCTCGCGATCGTCGCCGACATTCGTTGCGTGCGACGAGCGTCATTCGTCGCTCGACGGCGCGCTCGTTGCGCAACGCATCGGCGTTGCGATCGTTCCGCGCGGCAGCAGGTTCGACGCGGCGACGTGGCTCGCCGGACAACGTTTTGCGGCGACGAACGATCTGCGGCAGATAGAGCGTGAACGTGCTGCCGCTGCCCGGCGTGCTGACCAGCCGGATCTCGCCGCCCAGCAGCCGCGCGATTTCGCGGCTGATCGCCAGGCCCAGGCCGGTGCCGCCATACTTGCGGCTCGTGCTGCCGTCGGCCTGCTGGAACGCCTCGAAGATGATCTGCTGCTTGTCGGCGGAGATGCCGATGCCGGTGTCGGTGACCGAGAACGCCAGCACCGCGTCGCCGCGATTGAGCGCTTCGTTGTCGCGATTCCAGCCGTCGTCGGCCGGCTCGACACGTCAAGCGCGACGTGCCCGTGCTGCGTGAACTTGAACGCGTTGGACAGCAGGTTCTTGATGATCTGCTGCAACCGCTTGGCGTCGGTGTGCATCGACTCGCGGCAGATCGGCGTCGAGGTCGACGATGAAGTCGACGCCCTTCGCCTCGGCGACGTGGCGGAACGTGCGCTCGACGTAGTTGTGCAGATCGTCGAACCGCAGCTCGCCGACGTCGAGCACGACCGTGCCCGATTCGATCTTCGACAGGTCGAGAATGTCGTTGATCAGCATCAGCAGGTCGTTGCCGGACGAGTGGATCGTCTTGGCGAACTCGGTCTGCTTCGGCGGTCAGGTTGCCGTCGGGGTTCTTGCGAGAGCTGGTCGGAAAGAATCAGCAGGCTGTTGAGCGGCGTGCGCAGCTCGTGCGACATGTTCGCCAGGAACTCGGACTTGTACTTCGAAGTCAGCGCCAGCTGCTTGGCCTTTTCTTCCAGCGCCTGGCGGGCCTGTTCGACTTCGCGGTTCTTGCGTTCGACTTCGTCGTTCTGGTGGGCGAGCAGCCGGGCCTTTTCCTGCAGCTCCTCGTTGGTTTGCTGCAATTCTTCCTGCCGGCTTTGCAGCTCCTGGGCCAGCGACTGCGACTGCTTGAGCAGGTCTTCCGTCCGCATGTTGGCTTCGATCGTGTTGAGCACGATGCCGATGACTTTCCGTCAGCTGATCGAGAAACGCCTGGTGCGTCGGGTTGAAGCGCTCGAACGAGGCCAGCTCGAGCACGGCCTTGACCTGGCCTTCGAAAACGACCGGCAGCACGATGATGTTGCGCGGCGCGGCGTCGCCCAGGCCGGACGAAATGCGGATGTAGTCCGGCGGCACGTTCGTCGAGCAGGATCTTCTGCTTCTCCAGCGCGCACTGGCCGACCAGCCCTTCGCCCAGCTCGAATCGCTTGCCGACGTCGTCTCGGCTGCTCGTAGGCATAGCTGGCCAGCAGCGTCAGCTGCGGCGATTCGTCGTGCTGCATCGAGCATGTAGAACACGGCGTGCTGGGCCGACGACCACCGGGGCACAGCTCGGAGAGGATCAGCCGGCCGACCGTGAGCAGATCCTTCTGGCCCTGCAGCATGCGGCTGAACTTGGCGAGGTTGGTCTTCAGCCAGTCCTGCTCGGTGTTCTTGTGCGTCGTGTCCTTCAGGTTGCGGATCATCTCGTTGATGTTGTCCTTGAGCGCGGCCACTTCGCCCTGGGCTTCGACCGTGATCGACCGCGTCAGGTCGCCCTTGGTCACGGCCGTGGCCACTTCGGCGATGGCGCGCACCTGCGTCGTCAGGTTGGCGGCGAGCTGGTTCACGTTGTCGGTGAGGTCCTTCCAGGTGCCGGCCGCGCCGGGCACGCTTGGCCTGGCCGCCGAGCTTGCCTTCGACGCCCACCTCGCGGGCCACCGTCGTCACCTGGTCGGCGAACGTGGCCAGCGTGTCGATCATGCCGTTGATCGTGTCGGCCAGCGCGGCGATTTCGCCCTTGGCTTCGACCGTCAGCTTTTGCTTCAAGTCGCCGTTGGCGACGGCGGTCACGACCTTGGCGATGCCGCGCACCTGGCTCGTCAGGTTGCCGGCCATGAAGTTCACGTTGTCGGTCAGGTCCTTCCACGTGCCGGAGACGCCCTTCACCTGGGCCTGGCCGCCGAGCTTGCCTTCGGTGCCGACTTCGCGGGCCACGCGGGTCACTTCCGCGGCGAACGAGCTGAGCTGATCGACCATCGTGTTGATGGTGTTCTTCAGTTCGAGGATTTCGCCCTTCACGTCGACCGTGATCTTCTTGGACAGGTCGCCGCTGGCCACGGCCTTGGTCACGTCGGCGATGTTGCGGACCTGGCCGGTCAGGTTGCCGGCCATGAAGTTCACGCTGTCGGTCAGGTCCTTCCACGTGCCGGCCACGCCGCGCACGTCGGCCTGGCCGCCGAGCTTGCCTTCGGTGCCCACTTCGCGGGCCACGCGGGTCACTTCCGAGGCGAACGAGCGCAGCTGATCGACCATCGTGTTGATCGGTGTTCTTCAGCTCCAGGATTTCGCCGTTCACGTCGACCGTGATCTTCTTCGACAAGTCGCCGTTGGCCACGGCCGTGGTCACGTCGGCGATGTTGCGCACCTGGCCGGTCAGGTTGCCGGCCATGAAGTTCACGTTGTCGGTCAGGTCCTTCCAGGTGCCGGCGACGCCCTTCACTTCGGCCTGGCCGCCGAGCTTGCCTTCGGTGCCCACTTCGCGGGCCACGCGGGTCACTTCGGAGGCGAACGAGCGGAGCTGATCGACCATCGTGTTGATCGTGTTCTTCAGCTCGAGGATTTCGCCCTTCACGTCGACCGTGATCTTCTTCGACAGGTCGCCGTTGGCCACGGCCGTCGTCACTTCGGCGATGTTGCGCACCTGGCCGGTGAGGTTGCCGGCCATGAAGTTCACGCTGTCGGTCAGGTCCTTCCACGTGCCGGCGACGCCGCGCACGTCGGCCTGGCCGCCGAGCTTGCCTTCGGTGCCCACTTCGCGGGCCACGCGGGTCACTTCCGACGCGAACGAGCGGAGCTGATCGACCATCGTGTTGATGGTGTTCTTCAGCTCGAGGATTTCGCCCTGCACGTCGACCGTGATCTTCTTCGACAAGTCGCCGTTGGCCACGGCCGTGGTCACGTCGGCGATGTTGCGGACCTGGCCGGTGAGGTTGCCGGCCATGAAGTTCACGCTGTCGGTCAGGTCCTTCCACGTGCCGGCGACGCCCTTCACCTCGGCCTGGCCGCCGAGCTTGCCTTCGGTGCCCACTTCGCGGGCCACGCGGGTCACTTCGGCGGCGAACGAGCTGAGCTGATCGACCATCGTGTTGATGGTGTTCTTCAGCTCGAGAATTTCGCCCTTCACGTCGACCGTGATCTTCTTGCGACAAGTCGCCGTTGGCCACGGCCGTGGTCACTTCGGCGATGTTGCGCACCTGGCCGGTCAGGTTGCCGGCCATGAAGTTCACGCTGTCGGTCAGGTCCTTCCACGTGCCGGCCACGCCCTGCACGTCGGCCTGGCCGCCGAGCTTGCCTTCGGTGCCCACTTCGCGGGCCACGCGGGTCACTTCCGACGCGAACGAGCGAAGCTGATCGACCATCGTGTTGATGGTGTTCTTCAGCTCGAGAATTTCGCCCTTCACGTCGACCGTGATCTTCTTCGACAAGTCGCCGTTGGCCACGGCCGTCGTCACTTCGGCGATGTTGCGCACCTGGCCGGTCAGGTTGCCGGCCATGAAGTTCACGCTGTCGGTCAGGTCCTTCCACGTGCCGGCGACGCCCTTCACGTCGGCCTGGCCGCCGAGCTTGCCTTCGGTGCCGACTTCGCGGGCCACGCGGGTCACTTCGGCGGCGAACGAGCTGAGCTGATCGACCATCGTGTTGATGGTGTTCTTCAGCTCGAGAATTTCGCCCTTCACGTCGACCGTGATCTTCTTCGAGAGGTCGCCGTTGGCCACGGCCGTCGTCACTTCGGCGATGTTGCGCACCTGGCCGGTGAGGTTGCCGGCCATGAAGTTCACGCTGTCGGTCAGGTCCTTCCACGTGCCGGCCACGCCCTTCACCTCGGCCTGGCCGCCGAGCTTGCCTTCGGTGCCCACTTCGCGGGCCACGCGGGTCACTTCGGCGGCGAACGAGCTGAGCTGATCGACCATCGTGTTGATGGTGTTCTTCAGCTCGAGAATTTCGCCCTTCACGTCGACCGTGATCTTCTTCGACAAGTCGCCGTTGGCCACGGCCGTCGTCACGGCGGCGATGTTGCGCACCTGGCCGGTCAGGTTGCCGGCCATGAAGTTCACGCTGTCGGTCAGATCCTTCCACGTGCCGGAGACGCCTTCGACGCGGGCCTGGCCGCCGAGCTTGCCTTCGGTGCCCACTTCGCGGGCCACGCGGGTCACTTCCGAGGCGAACGAGCGAAGCTGATCGACCATCGTGTTGATGGTGTTCTTGAGTTCCAGGAACTCGCCGCTGCACGTCGACGGTGATCTTCTTCGACAGGTCGCCGTTGGCCACGGCCGTGGTCACGTCGGCGATGTTGCGCACCTGGCCGGTCAGGTTGCCGGCCATCGAGTTCACGCTGTCGGTCAGGTCCTTCCAGGTGCCGGCCACGCCTTTCACCTCGGCCTGGCCGCCGAGCTTGCCTTCGGTGCCCACTTCGCGGGCCACGCGCGTCACTTCGGAGGCGAACGAGCCGAGCTGATCGACCATCCGGTTGACGGTCTTGGCGGTGCGCAAGAATTCGCCTTCCAGCGGACGGCCGTCGATGTCCAGCGCCATCGTCTGCGACAAGTCGCCCTTGGCCACGGCGCCGATCACGCGGGCCGTTTCGCTGGTCGGATGCACCAGGTCGCCGATCAGCGCGTTGACCGAGTCGATCGTCCCCGCCCACGATCCCGCAGACTTCGCCGAGCGACGCTCGCTGCTTGATCTTGCCTTCCTTACCGACGACGCGACTGATGCGGTCAACTTCGCTCGGTCATGCCTTCGAGCTGATCCATCACGTCGTTGAAAGTGTCGGCGACTTTTCCTTCGATTCCAGTCCAATCGCACGGCAGACGAACGGAGAAATCACCTTTCCTCAGCGACAGAAGGGCCTCTAGCAGCACTTCCATGTCAGAGCCTTCAGACCGGTTCGAACCCTTGGTCTTTAGGGCCACATCGTCGTCCACGATCGACATACCACACTCCTTCACCCAAATGAGAAGCAGTTCTGGTCGGAAACAGAACCTATGCGCGGGGAACCACTTGGCATACCACGAACCAACCCGGTCGAGATTCGATCAGGCGAGTGGTTGTTCAATAACCACGAGTTGCATCGCGATTATGCCCTCAAAACAAGTCATTTTGACCCGCAATGGTGGAGATAATTGGCGACGCAAGGCTGCGATCCTCGCTGGTTGGTTCGTGTCCCTCCGTCTGGGGGCAAACATTATGCCAGTCGAATTGAGCATAACGATCTCGAAGTGGATGCTTTGTGCGAAGCCCTTTCATCGCTTACATCAATTGTTAAGAAGCTTATGTTGACTTTTCATCGCATTGGATGCAGAGACTCTGTGCGACGGAACATTCGATTAAATGCTTCCAACCATGCGTTCATAAATAGTGTGGTCAACACCTCGAAAGACAACGTAATTAACGACGCATACGCAACACCATACGAATTGATCCTGTTGGCACTCCAATTGCCTTGATAGCTATGGGGACTGTGTACTAATACGTTTCTATGGGAAATCGAACTCTCTTTGCATTAAACCGCAATCTATTGAATGGACTTTTCCAGGGACCTTGGAAGCGTAAGTTCAAAGCTCACAAGTAAGGATTTTCCTCAACGAGCTTCAGCATCCCGCAATCTACACATTGACGCACCTTGAAAAGAAACTAGCGTGAAGATATCAATAGGATAGAAATCGCATGTTTGACGATTGTCATCCGACGTTAGAAATCTGCCGCCTATCGCTCCCTTTCGACACGAGCACTACGAAACCCAGAATAAGAATTAACCCAGAGAACCAGGCCATGAAACCCTATCTTACCCCCCGCCAATTAGAAGTCGTCCGACTGGTCAGCCTCGGCTGCAACACGACGGAGGCCGCGGCAATCTTAGGATTGTCGGAATCTACTGTCGACAACCACAAGGCCGCTGCAATGAAGTCGCTCGGAACCGACAAGGCGACCCTGCTGACTCGCATCGCGATCAAGCACAAATTCAGCGCTATGGACGACAGCCTCACGAATGCCGAAAAACGCAAGTGCGGACGCAAGAACGACGGCTGGAACTAGCTTACGGCTTTTGACTTTTGGTCTGGGTCGGTCTCGAATTTCAATGCTGTAATAGTTGCTACTATCTGTGATTTGATAGTCGCTGGGGACTTATGCGTTTTAAAACTCCCGCGACGAGGGCCAACAACCCAGGTAGAAAGCAAAGCGGAAACACCCAGCCACCTGGCAATTGTCCGGATTGGATGAAGTTCAATCCATAGAATAGAGCTAAACCGCCTACGGTTAGCCCTCCGCCCAACAAGTCGTTCCGCCAGACCGTCAGCAACCCGGCGAGCGTCAAGGCGAGCGCCCACGCCTGTGGCTCGAGCAACAAGGTAGGGGATGCCGCGCCACTGCAAAAATCACAAACAGGGCCAGCAGCAGCGTCCCCAAAACACATGCCGACACATGGGCCCAGTATGTTAAATCGGCGATAGGTAGTAGATGATCTCTGTGCATGTCACACCTCAATGGCTTTCTCGCTCCGCCGGGATCACCAGTGATAGAAGCATCGAGCCGATGAGCGTTGTGCCGACAACCCCCAGTGAAATGTAGGTGATAAACCGGTCACTCACATGAAAGTATTGCTCCATAGGCCATTCGCTCAGCATCTTCATCCCGATGAAGGCCAAGACCACGGCCAATCCATAAGAGAGCAAGTGGAAACGATCGAACATTTTTGCCAGGACAAAATATAAGGCTCGAAGTCCGCAGACGGCAAAGATATTGGATGTGTAGACAATAAACGGATCTTGGGTCACACCGATGATTGCAGGTATCGAATCTGTCGCAAACATCACGTCAGTAAAGTTGATGACGATCAGTACTACGAACAACGGTGTAAACAGCCAATTACCTTCCTGATGAATCAGAAAGCGGTCACTCACATAATCTTTGCTAAGCGGCAAATACTTCCTACAAAACCTTAAAGCCGGATTGTTCTCGACATTCAAAGACTCGTCGCTATTGCATTTCAACAGTTTGTAGCCCGTATAGATAAGAAATGCCCCCAGGGGATAGAGGAGCCAATGAAATCGGCTCACGAGTGCGACGCCTGCAAAGATAAAAATGCCTCGCAAGACAATGGCGGCCAGAATGCCCCACACAAGAACTCGTCGTTGGTTAGGGCGCTGACCGCGAAGTATTGAAAGATCACCAGAACACGAACAAATTGTCGACACTCAACGATTGCTCGAGCATGTAGCCCGTCCAATAGTTCATCGCGTTTGGCAGTCCCATGTACTTCCAGACGAGAAGGCCAAACGAGAGGCCGGCCATGATCCACATGGCAACCGTCAGAAGGTTAAGTTTGACGTTATTGTTGGTGTTCTCTCGGTTCAGAAGCACAAGATCCACGTAGATTGCCGCAGCAATCAAAACGTGAAAGACTACCCAAAAGGTCAGCGGACACTTCCTAACATTGCATTTCCTACTTTCTATTGGCCATCTTCGTCAGGGAAACATGTTGTCAGCCCACTATCATCGTGGCGAATAACCCCATGACGAAGAAAACTCCGATCATGCCGATGCCGCTAACACGCAAAGCCTCCTGCCACACGGCAGTATCAGCAATACTCAGCGCAGCGGCTTGATTGAGAAGTTCCGACATAATGCCAATCTCTCCTAACTCACAAGTGCTAAAATAAAACCACCGGCCATCACCGATCCAAGTTGACCACCGACATTGCAACTAATGGCATGCATCAGCAAGTGGTTTTGTGGGTCTTCGGCGAGCCCCATCTTGTAAACCACACGACCGGACATTGGAAACGCTGAGATTCCGCACGCACCGATCATGGGATTAATCTTGTTCGTCAGAAACAGATTGAGAAACTTCGCGAAGAGCACTCCACCTGCGGTGTCGAAAACGAAGGCGATAATTCCCATGCCAAGTATCATGAGTGTGCGATTATCCAAGAATTCATTGGCCGTCATGACCGCACCAATGGATATTCCCAACAACAGGGTAACTATGTTGGCAAGCTCGTTCTGGGCTCCTTTGGATAGGCGTTCTACAACGCCCGCTTCGCGGAGCAGATTGCCAAACATCAGCATGCCAATCAAAGCAGCGGCGCTGGGCACAATCAAACCTGCCATTAATGACACCGCGACGGGAAATATAATTCGCGTTCTGCGAGAGACGGGCTTGAAGCCAGTGTTGTCCATCCGAATCTTGCGTTCGCTGGATGTGGTGAGTAAACGGATAACTGGCGGCTGAATGATGGGCACCAGTGCCATATAAGAATATGCGGCAACGGTGATTGGTCCCAAAAGATGCGGAGCGAAGCGATTCGCCACCACAATTGAAGTGGGCCATCAGCCGCACCAATGATGCCTATCGACGCCGACTCCTTGAGCGTGAATTGCAGTACCACTGCCAGGCACATGGTAAAGAAAATGCCAAATTGCGCCGCCGCGCCAAACAACAGCATTTTGGGATTTTGTAGCAGGGGTCCAAAGTCGATCATTGCGCCGATGGCTACGAAGATCAGCAGAGGGAACAGCTCGGTCCGAATTCCCATATCGAACAGAACGGTCAAAATGCCTGGTTCATCAGCGGTTCCAATTGCCGCGGAGTGGGGGATATTGGCAAGAATCGCCCCGAGTCCAATCGGCAACAGCAAGGTGGGTTCATACTCTTTGGCAATCGCCAGCCAAATTAGCAACCCGCCGATGGCAAACATCAAAACCATGCCGGGGGTCAGATCAAGAATCCCTTGTAAGAGTTGAGACATTTTAGAAGCACACCGTAGCGGGCGATCAGACCCTCGTTAGAAGACGTGTAAAAACTGCCAAAGCCTACTCGCAAAGGCCGTTCCCACAGGCGGGGAAACTAGTGCGTTCGTATTTCCAGCCGTTTTGATAACCATCACGGATAATGACTGTCTTTGGCACAGAATGGGATGCTGCATTGGCGTGACAAATCGACACACAAAAGTCGTGTCGTGGCGAAGAACTGCGTTCTGTTCACGACTTCCCGTTTGTCAGTCCAGCGAGTTGCTCATACATTCGCCAGCGATCGTCGATATCACGCTGGGCATCGCGGAGAAGTTCCTCGGAATGAGGAGTAGGCGAGTCAGCCACGACATTAAATCGCGTTTCCATGTGACTGAAATCCGAGAATGAAAGATTGGGTTTGCGACTGTCCAACTGGAGAGCCGTTTATCCGCCGTCAACACGTCGCGGGTCGAAGCGATACAACGGCCACAGGCCTGATTGCACGACATCTTTCTGATGCGTCATGCCATGAGCCATGTCGATCCCATGGGCGATGCATTGGCTGTATGCAAGGATTAATGATACCCCGTGATGCGATTCGGCCTCGCGAATTGCCTTCAGTGTTTGATTGGGATTAGCCCCCATCGCGACTTGAGCCACATAGACATTGCCGTACGACATCGCCAACGCGCCCAAGTCTTTTTTGCGGGTATTCTTTCCTCCAGCATGGCCGGTGGATTGTGGATGTCATCCGATAAGCGAAAGTCTGCGGCAGAGGTGCCGATGGAACTCCCGGCATGATGTGGAGGTGGAAACCGTGAGTCTGGTGATGGAGGTGCTGCGTCGATTCGACGACCGCGGCGTGGCCTACTGCCATTGGAAGAGCAACGATCATCTGGCGGCGGCGATCTCGGCCGATACCGATCTGGACATCCTGGTGGACCCGGCGGCGATCGACGACGTCTATTCGGTCTTTGCCGAGTTGTCGTGTCGCCGGGGCCGCGTCGCCGACGCGCGCAACGACATCGGCCTCGAGGACTTCCTCGGGATCGACGATGAATCGGCGCGCATGGTGCATTTCCACGTGCACTACCGAATCCCTGCCGGCGAGCGTCACAACAAGCGATTCCGCCTGCCGTGGGAACGAACCGTGCTCGAAAGTCGCGTGCTCGACCCCTCCGGCGTGTGGGTCACGGCTCCGGCCGTCGAGGTCGTGCTCCTCCTGACCCGGTATGCGTGGAAGCTGCGGAGTCGGGACATGATTCGCGGCTCCAGCGGGCCGGGATCGGAACTGAGCTTCCCTATCGCAGCCACGCCGATCGTGACGACGTCTTGGCCGTCAGCGAACAGCTCCTCGGGCAGGCCGGGCGCCGGGCAATCGCCGCGTGGCTTCGACCAGAGCCCGGGGACAGCTCAGCTCTACCGGCTGCGCCGGGTCATCCTGCGCGGCCTCGCGAGCCAGACGAGTTCTCGGGGTCCGGCCGCCTTCTCGCGGAGGATGATACGCGAAGCGGCGTGGGCGATGCGGGGAATAACGCGCAAGTTCGTGCCCCGCCCGGTTTTGAAGGGTCGTGGCGGTACCGGCGGTGGGCTCATCGTCGCGTTCGTGGGCTGTGACGGTTCGGGCAAGTCGACCATGGTCGGAGTCGACGCGTGCCTTCCTGGCTCCCAAGCTCGACGTGTATCCGATGTACCTCGGCTCCGGCGACGGCTCGTCGTCGCTTGCTGCGCAAGCCGATGAAGATCGTCCGCGATCTCGTGTTCGGGACCTCACGTGATCGGAGCACGATTGCGAAGAAGGCCAAGGTCGGTACCGACCATCCATCGGCAATGTCAGGAGCCAAGGCCATTTGGGCGCTGACGTTGGCTGGGGAGAAGTCGCGTAAGTTAGCGCCGCATTCAGTGGAAGGACGCAGACCCGGGGCATGGTGGTGATCTGCGCGCGGTCACCACGGTCACGCCGCGGCGGACGGTCGCCGCGGTCGTCTTCCATGCCTTCCGGCCGCTCGAGCAGCGCCTTCATCGACAGCTTGACGCGGCCCTTGTCGTCGGTCTCGAGCACCTTGACCTTGACGATCTGGCCTTCGCTGAGCACGTCGGTGACCTTCTCGATGCGCTGGTGCGCGATCTGGCTGATGTGCAGCAGGCCGTCCTTGCCCGGCAGCAGGTTGACCAGCGCGCCGAAGTCCAGGATCTTGGTGATCGCGCCTTCGTAGATCTTGCCGACCTCGACCTCGGCGGTGATCTCCTCGATGCGCTTCTTGGCGAACGCGGCCCGGTCGGCGTCGGTCGAGGCGATGGTGATCGTGCCGTCTTCGGCGATGTCGATCGTGCAGCCGGTCTCCTCGGTCAGCGCGCGGATGGTCGAGCCGCCCTTGCCGATCACGTCGCGGATCTTCTCCGGGTTGATCTTCATCGTGTACAGGCGCGGCGCGAACTGCGACACCTCGGCCTTCGCGCCGCCCACCGCCTCCTGCATCTTGGCCAGGATGTGCAGGCGCGCCTCCTTGGCCTGCGCCAGCGCGACCTGCATGATCTCCTTGGTGATGCCCTGGATCTTGATGTCCATCTGCAGCGCGGTGACGCCGGTGCCGGTGCCGGCCACCTTGAAGTCCATGTCGCCGAGGTGATCCTCGTCGCCGAGGATGTCGGTCAGCACGGCGAAGCGGTTGGCATCCTTGATCAGGCCCATCGCGATACCGGCCACGTGCGCCTTCAGCGGCACGCCGGCATCCATCAGGCTCAGGCAGCCGCCGCAGACGGAGGCCATCGACGACGAACCGTTCGACTCGGTGATCTCGGAGACGACGCGGATCGAGTACGGAAAGTCGGCCTTGCTCGGCAGCACGGCGATCGAGCGCGCGCTTGGCCAGACGGCCATGGCCGATTTCGCGGCGCTTCGGGCTGCCGACGCGACCGGTTTCGCCGGTGGCGAACGGCGGCATGTTGTAGTGGAGCATGAAGCGCTCCTCGAACTCGCCGGCCAGCGCGTCGATGCGCTGCGCGTCGCGCTCGGTGCCGAGCGTGGCGGCCACCAGCGCCTGCGTCTCGCCGCGCGTGAACAGCGCCGAGCCGTGCACGCGCGGCAGCACGCCGGCGCGGATCTCGATCGGGCGCACGGTGCGGGTGTCGCGGCCGTCGATGCGCGGCTCGCCGGCCAGGATCTGGCTGCGCACGATGCGCGCCTCGATGTCGAACAGCAGGCCCTCGACCTTGACAGGGTCAAAAACGACGCCCTCCTCGGTCAGCTCGCCGATGACGTAGGCATAGGCCTCGCGGCAGGCTTGCGTGCGGGCCTGCTTGCTGCGGATCTGATAGGCCGCGCGCAGCTTCTCCTCGCCCAGCGCAGTCGACCTTGCCGATGAATGCCTCGTCCTTGGCCGGCGCCTGCCAGTCCCACACCGGCTTGCCGGCGTCACGCACCAGCCCATGGATGGCTTCGATCGCCACCTTGCTCTGCTCGTGGCCATAGACCACGGCGCCGAGCATCACTTCTTCCGACAGCTGGTCGGCCTCGGACTCCACCATCAACACGGCGGACTCGGTGCCCGCCACCACCAGGTCGAGCTTCGACTCGGTGAGTTGCGTCTTGCCCGGATTCAGCACGTACTCGCCGTTGATGTAGCCCACGCGCGCGGCGCCCACCGGTCCGTTGAACGGAATGCCGGAGATCGACAGCGCCGCCGACGCACCGATCAGTGCGGCGACGTCGGCCTGAACCTCGGGGTTCAGGCTCAGCACGTGGATCACCACCTGCACTTCGTTGAAGAAACCGTCCGGGAACAGCGGGCGGATCGGACGGTCGATCAAACGCGAGGTCAATGTCTCGAGCTCGCTCGGGCGGCCTTCGCGCTTGAAGAAGCTGCCGGGGATCTTGCCGGCGGCATAGGTCTTCTCGATGTAGTCGACGGTCAGCGGGAAGAAATCCTGCCCCGCCTTGGCCTTCTTGGCGGCCACCACGGTGGCGAGGACCACGGTGTCTTCGATGTTGACGAGCACCGCGCCGCCGGATTGGCGGGCGATTTCCCCGGTTTCGAGGATGACCTGATGCGATCCCCACTGAAAGGTCTTCGTGACCTTGTTGAACAGGCTCATAGATTGAACTCCATTGGCTTGATGCGCGCCTGAATCGGTGGCACGCGAACCGGGAGCGTGAAAGCCCGACAGCGCGATGCCATTCCAGCGCGACTCGACCATCGAGCCTCGGTGGAATGACACAGCAGCGCCAAGTTGGGTGCCTCGCTCCGGAATCGAGGCCGCCGCCGTCGTGTTGCACGGACAGGCCCCGGGTGTGGCTGGTCGGACGGCCTACTTGCGCAAGCCGAGCTTCTGGATCAGCGCCGAGTAGCGCTCGGCGTCCTTGTTCTTCAGGTAGTCCAGCAACTTGCGACGCCGGCTCACCATGCGCAGCAGGCCGCGGCGGCCATGGTGGTCCTTCAAGTGGGTCTTGAAGTGCGGCGTCAGTTCGTTGATGCGCGCCGTCAACAGCGCAACCTGAACTTCGGGAGAACCGGTGTCGCCCGCGCTGCGCGCGCTGGACTTGACGATTTCGGCCTTCTGGGGGGCAGCCAGACTCATGAACGATTTCCTTGTCGCATGAAACCGCCGGGCTGTCTGGCCCATCTGCGGTTTCCGGTTTCACTTGCGGCAGCGGGTGAAACCGACCCGCGCCGTGCCGTCGCTCGCGTAGACCCTGAGGCCCAGCCAGCGGCGCAGTGATTATAGCCCGAGGGCGTTGGCCAGCCGGCGCACGCCGGCGCTCAGGCGCTGCGGGTCGCGCGAGGCGAAGCACCAGCGCAACCAGCCCTCGCCTTCGGCGCCGAAGGCCACGCCGGGCGCCAGGCCCAGGCCGTATTCGGCCACCAGGCGCTTGGCCAGCGCCAGCGAATCGGTCTGGCCCTCGATCTGGAGAAAGGCGTAGAGCCCGCCCGGGGGCATCGCCACCGTGACGCCGGGCAGTGCCTTCAACTCGGTCAGCAGCAGATCGCGGCACACGCGCAAGCGTCCGGCCAGCGCGGGCACGAAGCTGTCGGCCATGGCCAGTGCGGCGAGCGCGCCGCGCTGCACGAACTCCGGCGGGCACGAGGTGTTGAATTCGATCAGCTTGGCGATCTGCACCACCGCCTCCGGCGGCGCGATCAGCCAGCCCAGACGCCAGCCGGTCATCAGAAAGCTCTTGGAAAAGCTGTGCACGACGATCAGCCGGTCTCCGGGCGACGCGACGTCCAGGAAGCTCGGCGCATTCGGCCCCGGGCCGAACCACATGCGTTCGTACACCTCGTCGGCGACGAGCCAGGTGCCGGTCCTGCGGCAATGTCCGAGCAGCGCGGACTGTTCATCGCGCGTCAAGGTCCAGCCGGTCGGGTTGTTCGGCGAATTGACCAGCAGGACCTTTGTCTTGGCGGTCACGGCGTCGAGCAGCGCCTGCAGGTCCAGCCGCCATATGCCGGCCGAGTTGGGTCGCAGCGCGATGCGCCGCACCTGGGCGCCCATCATGGTGGGCTGCTGGGTAAGGTTCGGCCACACTGGCACCACCGCCACCACGTCGTCACCCGCGCCAGCAAGCAACTGCGTGGCCAGCATCAGGGCGTTGACGCCCGATGACGTGACCGCAAACCGTTCGAACTCGATCGACCCGTGCAGCTGGCGCTGTGTAGTTGACCAGCGCCTCGCGCAGTTCGGGCAGACCCAGGTTGTGGCCGTAGAAGGTCTCGCCACGCGCCAGCGAGGCGACGGCGGCTCGCGAGACAGCCTCCGGCGTCACCTCGTCGCTCTCGCCGAACCAGAACGCCAGCACGTCGGGCCGCTTCAGGGCCGCATTGGCCACCTCGCGGATGCGCGAGCTTTGCATGGCTACCACGATGTCACGCATGGGTCGTCTCCAGATCACCGTCCGACAGGCGCGGTCGCGTCTTGCGCCGGCGCAGATGAAACGGGCTTGAAATCGACGTCGGACCGGCTTGCATCAGTAGACGTCGATGTCTGCGAGCGACCAGCGCGGCCGCACGTCGAATGCATAGTGCGGGTTCAGCGGTGCGATGCCGCGCTGGATTCGCATCGCGCCGGCAAGCGCGATCATCGCGCCGTTGTCGGTGCACAGGTCCAGGTCGGGGTAATGCACCCGGACCCGTCGCCGCGCGCCCATCGTATCCAAGCGCTGGCGAAGCAGGCTGTTCGCGCCGACCCCACCGGCCACCACCAGGCGATTGAGCCCGACCTGCTGCAGCGCTCGCTCGGACTTGCTGACCAGCACGTCGACGATTGCCGCCTGCGTGGCGGCCGCAAGGTCGGCCAGCACCGGATCGCCAGGCAGCGGCGCCAGCTTGCGGTGCAAGGTCCACACCGCCGTCTTGAGGCCGGCGAACGAGAAGTCAAGCGTCGGGCTGTGCATCAGCGGCCGCGGCAGCTGGAAGGCCTTGGCATCGCCCCGCGCGGCCAGCCGCGCCAGCGCAGGCCCGCCGGGATAGCCAAGGCCCAGCGTCTTCGCGCACTTGTCGAACGCCTCGCCCGCCGCATCGTCCACGGTTTCGCCGAGCAGCTCGTATCGGCCCACGCCCGAGACGCGCATCAGCTGGGTGTGCCCGCCCGAGACCAACAGCGCGATGAAAGGGAACTGCGGCGGGTCGTCCGCCAGAAAGGGCGACAGCAGATGGCCTTCGAGGTGGTGAATGCCCAGCGCCGGCCGCCCCAGCGCGGCAGCCAGGGCGCAGGCCATCCCGGCGCCCACGAGCAAGGCACCGGCCAGCCCAGGGCCGCGCGTGAACGAAATCACGTCGACCTGCCCAGCTCGCAGCTCGCCGCCGAAAGAACCTGTCGCGTCAAGGGCAGCAGGCGCCGGATGTGGTCGCGCGAGGCCAACTCGGGCACGACGCCGCCGAACCCCCGGTGCATGTCGATCTGGCTGTGCAGAGCCTGCGCGCGCAACCGAGGCGCCTGCATCGCGTCGAAGCTCACCAGCGCCACGCCGGTCTCGTCGCACGACGACTCGATGCCGAGAACGTTCATTGCTTGGCAGTGTATCGAGGGCGCGATCGTCCCGGATCGGGCGAGATGTTTGCATTACGTCACACCATCGCCTGGGGGATACCCCAAACGCCCGGGTCAAGGCTTGTTGCGCCGCGCCATGCGGCTTACCCTAGTGCTCCAGACTGCGAAACCACCGGACGCAGCGACCTGAGTCACGTTGGGAACATGAAACAGTACAAACTGACTGCCTGGCCCGAACTGCCTGCGCCGTACCACCGGATCGCCTACCGCCGCATGCTCAGCGACATGTCGCATCGCTACGTGTCGGTGCAGCAGTTGTGCGACAGCAGTGGCTCCACGAAGCTCGAGGTTCGCGTCTTCCTGCAGATGCTGACCGAACGCGGCCTCGTGCGCGAGCGCGATGAACTGCCCGAAAACGGCCTGCTCGGCCCGCTGGGCGGTTGGCTGCGTCGCGCGTTGCAGGGCGAAGGCGTCTCGCGCTGAGCGTCCAGCCGACCGGCACCCAGGAAAGGCCCGCTGCTGCGGGCCTTTTCGTTCTCAGTGCGATTCCTTGGCGTGGTTGATCGAGTACTTCGGTATCTCGATCGTGACGTCGCGATTGGACAGGATGGCCTGGCACGACAGGCGCGACGTGGGCTCGAGCCCCCAGGCCCGGTCGAGCAGGTCTTCTTCAGATTCGTCCATCTCGCCCAGCGATTCGAAGCCCTCGCGAACGATCACGTGGCAGGTGGTGCAGGCGCAACTCATCTCGCAGGCGTGCTCGATGGCGATGCCGTTCTCCAGTAAAGCCTCGCACACCGAGGTGCCGCTCGGCGCCTCGATCGAGTCGCCTTCGGGGCAATACTCGGCATGGGGCAGGATGCGAATGACGGGCACGGCTCGTCCTCAGACTTCCTCGACACGCCGGCCGGTCAGTGCAGCACGAATGCCTCGATTCATGCGCATCGCCGCAAAGCTCTCCGTGGCGTCGGCCAAAGCGTCGATCGCCGTCTGGATCGCCGCGCCATCGTCGCCGGCGGCGGCGTCGCCGAGCGCGGCCATGCGCCGCTCGATCTGCTGGATCGCCTCGGCAGTCAGCAGATCAGCGTCGGCGGTCAGCGCGGCGCGCGTGGCCAACAGCAGGCGCTCGGCCTCGACCCTCGCCTCGCGCAACGCGCGGACCTGCATGTCCACGTCGGCGCTGGCGAAGCCCTCGCGCAGCATGCGCGCAATCTCGTCATCGCCCAGGCCGTAGCTGGGCTTCACGACCACCGAGGCCTGGACACCAGACAGCAGTTCGCGCGCTGACACGCTGAGCAAACCGTCGGCGTCGACCTCGAAGCTGACGCGGATGCGTGCGGCACCGGCCACCATCGGCGGAATGCCGCGCAATTCGAAGCGAGCCAGCGAGCGGCAGTCGCGCACCAGTTCGCGTTCGCCCTGCACGACATGGATCGCCATCGCGGTTTGGCCATCCTTGAACGTCGTGAAGTCCTGCGCCTTGGCCACGGGGATCGTCGTGTTGCGCTCGATGATGCGCTCGACCAGCTCGCCCATCGTCTCCAGCCCCAGCGACAACGGAATCACGTCCAGCAGCAACAGCTCGCCGTCGCGGGAGTTCCCCGCCAAGGCGTTGGCCTGGATCGCCGCGCCCACGGCGACCACTTCGTCCGGGTTCAGATTGATCAGCGGCGGCTTGCCGAAATACTCGGCCACGGCCTGCCGAACGGCGGGCATGCGCGTCGAGCCGCCGACCAACACGACACCCTGGACCTCGTCGCGGCCCACCTGCGCGTCGCGCAGCACCTTGCGCAGCACCGCCTGGGCACGGTCGATCAGCGGCCGGGTCAGGCTGTCGAACTGCCCGCGCGTCACCGGCACCGCCAGCGCTCCCGCCTGCAGCGCGGCGCGCACGGTGGTTTGTTCGGCGTGGGTCAACGCCTCTTTGGCGCTGCGCGCGGCCGACAGCACAGCGCGCTTGTCGTGCGCGGACTGCGCGTCGATGCCGGCTTGCGAGAGCGCCCACGCGGCCAAGGCACGGTCGAAATCATCGCCGCCGAGCGCCGAATCGCCGCCCGTGGCCACCACCTCGAAGACCCCGCGCGACAGACGCAACAGCGAGACATCGAACGTGCCGCCACCGAGGTCGTAGATTGCGTAAAGGCCTTCGCTGCCGTTGTCCAGGCCGTAGGCCAGCGCCGCGGCGGTGGGCTCGTTGATCAGGCGCAGCACCTTCAGCCCGGCCAGCTGCGCCGCATCTTTGGTGGCTTGCCGCTGCGCATCGTCGAAATACGCTGGCACCGTGATGACTGCGCCGAACAGCTCCTCGCCGAACGAGTCTTCCGCGCGTTGCCGCAGCGTCGCCAGGATTTCGGCCGACACCTCCACCGGAGACTTGCTGCCCTGCCGGGTATGCACGTGCACCATGCCGGCGCCATCGACGAGCCGATACGGCAATTTCTGCGCATCGACCACATCGGCCAGCTTGCGCCCCATGAAACGCTTGACCGACGCCACGGTGTGCTCGGGATCGTCCGCCTGCGCCGATTGCGCGTCGAATCCGACCTGTCGTTGGCCGTCGGGCCCGTAACGCACGATCGACGGCAACAACACGCGTTCATGCGCGTCGGGCAAGCACTCGATGTGTCCATGGCGCATCGCGGCCACCAGCGAGTTCGTGGTGCCCAGGTCGATGCCAACCGCGACGCGCCGCGAATGCGGGTCGGGGGTCTGTCCAGGCTCGGAGATCTGCAGCAGGGCCGACACGATTCAACTCTCCTGCGCCTCGAGACGCTGGTCGACGTCGGAGCGAAAGCGCGCGACGAACATCAGTGCGCGAACCGTCTGCGCGGCGGCCTGCGCATCGTCGCGCTCGTCAAGTTCAACCCGCAACTGCTCCTCCAGCGCCTTGAGCCGGGCCAGAACTTCGTCCTCGAGCCGCTTGATAACCTGCGGATCCTGCGCCTGCGCCAGGTCCTCGCGCCACTGCATCTGCTGCATCAGGAATTCCCGCGGCATCGCCGCGTTGTCGTGCACATCGACGTGCACGCCAGCCAGCTCGCACAACGCCATCGCGCGCGCGACGGGATCCTTCAGCCGACGGTAAGCCTCGTTGACCCGAACCGCCCATTGCATGGCCAGGCGTTGTGCGGCCGCGCCCTCGGTGGCAAAACGGTCCGGATGGACCTCGGACTGCAGCGCGCGCCAACGCGAGTCGATCTCGCGCCGGTCGATCGCAAATCGCCTTGGCAGGCCGAACAGCTCGAAGTCGTCGCTGTCGAGCTTCATGACGCCAATCGCTTTTCCAGGAACACTGACAACCCGTTGTCGGGATAGGTGCCGAAGGCGCCGCGGCGGCGGTACCCGCTGCGCTCGTACAGTCGCACCGCGGCGGTCTGCAGCGCGCCGGTCTCCAACAGGGCCTGGTCGATCCCGTCGCACCGGAGCGCGGCTTCAAGTTCGACGAGGATGCGTTCACCGATCCGCTGGCCGCGCACGGCCGGATCCACCATCATCCGCTTGACCTCGCCATACGGTCGGAGGCGGGTGGCCGCCTCGGCCGGCATGCGACGAACCGCGCCGCAGCCGACGATCCGACCGCGGCGCTCCGCGACGAGCAACGTCACGCTGCTGGATTGCAGGGCGGCCACGTCCATGATGAAGTTGGCTTCCGGCTCATAGAGTTCGCCGAGATACCGATCGAGCGCCTGCAGCAACCCAAGCACCTCGGGATGGTCGGGGCGCTCAGGTCGGATCACTGGGTCGGCGTCGGCCATGGATGGGCAAAGGCGGCCTGCGCAATCCGGCGCGCCGCATGCGGCGGCGCCCACTGTCGCCTGCCGATCAGATTCGGAACGACTCCCCGCAACCGCAGCGGTCTTTTTCCTTGGGGTTGTGGAACTTGAAGCCCTCGTTGAGGCCTTCGCGAACGTAGTCGAGCTGCGTGCCATCGATATAGGGAAGGCTCTTGGGATCGACCAGGACCTTCACGCCGTGGGCCTCGAAGATCACGTCTTCGGGCGCCACGTCGTCGGCGTATTCGAGTTTGTAGGCCAGGCCGGAGCAACCGGTGGTCTTGACACCCAGGCGCACGCCCACACCCCTGCCCCGGCGGCCCAGGTAACGCGTGACGTGGCGCGCCGCGGCCTCGGTCAAAGTGACAGCCATCGTCGTCAGCTCGGTTTCGCGTTCGTGCCGTGGCGCGTCTTGTAATCATCCACCGCGGCGCGGATGGCATCTTCGGCCAGGATCGAGCAGTGGATCTTCACCGGCGGCAACGCCAGTTCTTCCGCGATATGCGTGTTCTTGATCGTCAGCGCTTGGTCCAGCGTCTTGCCCTTGACCCATTCGGTCACCAGCGAGCTGGAGGCAATGGCTGATCCGCAGCCGTAAGTCTTGAAACGCGCATCCTCGATCAGGCCGGTGTTCGGATCGACCTTGATCTGCAGCTTCATCACGTCGCCGCAGGCCGGCGCGCCGACCATGCCGGTGCCCACCGTCTCGTCGCCCTTTTCGAACGAACCGACGTTGCGCGGATTCTCGTAGTGGTCGATGACCTTTTCGCTGTATGCCATGTCAGTACCCCGATTGGATCAATGGGCGGCCCATTGAATGGTGGTCAAGTCGACGCCGTCGCGGAACATCTCCCACAGCGGAGACAGTTCGCGCAACTTGGCGACGCGCTCTCTCAACGTGGTGACGGCGTAGTCGATTTCCTGCTCGGTCGTGAAGCGGCCGATCGTCATACGCAGACTGGAATGCGCCAGCTCGTCGCTGCGCCCGAGCGCACGCAGCACATAACTGGGCTCCAGGCTGGCGGAGGTGCAGGCCGAACCGGACGACACCGCGATTCCTTTGATGCCCATGATGAGCGACTCGCCTTCGACGAAGTTGAACGACGCATTGACGTTGTGCGGGACGCGGCGCTCCAGATCGCCGTTGATGAAGACCTGCTCGATGTCCGACAGCCCACGCAACAGGCGCTGCTGCAGCATGCGGATGCGCTCGCTCTCGGTGCCCATTTCCTCCTGAGCGATGCGGAAGGCCTCGCCCATGCCCACGATCTGGTGAGTCGGCAAGGTCCCGGAACGCAGCCCGCGCTCGTGACCGCCGCCGTGCATCTGCGCCTCGATGCGCACCCGCGGCTTGCGCCGAACGTACAGCGCGCCGATGCCCTTGGGCCCATAGGTCTTGTGCGAGGCCAGGCTCATGAGGTCGACCGGCAACTGGCGCAGGTCGATCGCGACCTTGCCGGTGGCCTGAGCGGCGTCGACGTGGAAGATCACGTTGCGTTCGCGACAGATCGCGCCGAGGGCCGCGGTGTCCTGGATCACGCCGATCTCGTTGTTCACGAGCATCACCGACGCGAGGATCGTGTCCGGCCGCAGCGCATCCTGGAAGCGCTGCAGGTCGAGCAAGCCGTCTTCCTGCACCTCGAGGTAGGTGACCTCGAAACCCTGGCGCTCGAGTTCGCGCATCGTGTCGAGCACGGCCTTGTGCTCGGTCTTCACCGTGATCAGGTGCTTGCCGCGGCTCTGGTAGAAATGCGCCGCGCCCTTGATCGCGAGATTGTTGGATTCGGTCGCGCCGGAGGTCCAGACGATCTCGCGCGGGTCGGCACCGATCAGTCCAGCCACCTGCGAACGGGCGCGCTCGACGGCTTCCTCAGCCTCCCAGCCCCAGGCGTGACTGCGCGATGCCGGGTTGCCGAAATGTTCGCGCAGCCAAGGCACCATGGCGTCGACGACGCGCGGATCGACCGGGGTGGTCGCGCCATAGTCCATGTAGATCGGAAAGTGCGGAGTCATGTTCGATCGAGCTAAGAGAAGTCGGGGGAATATGGCAAACGGGCAGCCTGGGCCAGCCGGAGCGAGCTACTTCGATAACGCATTGCCCAACGCAAACACGGAATTGGGCGCCGTCACCTTGATCGGCTTGACCACCGGCGTCGACGAAATGGCCCGCTTGATGGGGGCCTCTTCGATGGCCACCCCCCTGGCGAGTTGATCGTCGACCAGCTTCTTCAGGGTGATCGAATCCAAGAACTCGATCATCTTCTGGTTCAGGCTAGCCCAGAGGTCGTGGGTCATGCAACGACCGGTGTCATCACCCATGCAATTTTCCTTGCCGCCGCAGCCGGTGGCATCGATCGGCTCGTCGACCGCCACGATGATGTCGGCCACGGTGATTTCCTCGGCCTTGCGGCCCAGCGAATAGCCGCCGCCGGGCCCGCGCGTGCTTTCGACGAGCTCGTGTCGGCGCAGCTTGCCGAACAGCTGCTCCAAATACGACAGCGAGATCTGCTGCCGCTGGCTGATCGCGGCCAGCGCGACAGGACCATTGCTCGAGCGCAGGCCCAGATCAATCATCGCCGTGACGGCAAAACGGCCCTTGGTGGTCAGTCGCATGCGTGGCTCCTTAATCGGCTATGTGGCACTGCAACAATTCGCTCGCGCTGGTCTCTTGAACCGCCGAGCCGCCTCGCGCGTGCCCCAAAAACGCTCAAACCCGAGCGCTGTGGTCAAGTATAGCTTAAGCCGACTGTTTTTGTCGAGATTGAGCTACGGCCCGAGGGCCGCACGGCGTCGCAGATGGTCGACCAACCCGATACATGCCTCCTCCACCAGGTCGAGCACCCGCTCGAAACCCGCTGGCGCGCCGTAGTAAGGGTCGGGGACTTCGCCGCCCCGCGGGCGGCGCGGAGCGAAATCCAGCAACAGCCTGATCCGGTCGCGATAGGGCTGCGGACAACGTTCGAGCATGTGGTTCAAATGATCGGCATCCATCGCCAACAGCAGATCGAACTGCTCGAAATCCGCTGGTCGCAAGTGCCGCGCACGCAGCCTCGAGAGATCGTAACCACGGCGCGCAGCATGGGCCTGGGCCCGGTGATCAGGCGGCGAGCCCACGTGATAGTCCACCGTCCCCGCCGAGTCGACTTCGACGCCGCGGTGCAGGCCCGAGTCGGCAAGTCGCTTGCGCAGCACGGCCTCGGCCGTCGGCGAGCGGCAGATGTTGCCGGTGCACACCATCAGGATGCGATAGCGCGCGCTCATTTCGACGCCTTGGCCGGCGCCAGCGGGACGACATTGACGTCGTGGCCCGGGGCACCGAAGGCCCGCTCGCGCAGCAAGGCAAGCTGATCGCGCACACGCGCAGCCTTTTCGAATTCAAGATTGCGAGCGTGCTCGAGCATCTGGCGCTCGAGGGCCTTGATGTGCTTGCCGAGGTCTCTTTCCGAAAGCGCCTCCACCTGCGCGACCTCAACCATGGACTTCAGCTTCGACTTGTCGTCCTGCGCATTGACGACACCATCGATCATCTCGCGCACCTGCTTCTTCACGCTGCGTGGCGTGATGCCCTGCGCCAGGTTGTGCGCGACCTGGCGCGTGCGACGGCGCTCGGTTTCGCCGATGGCGCGCACCATCGAGTCCGTCATGCGGTCGGCGTACAGGATCGCCTTGCCGTTCACATGGCGGGCGGCGCGCCCGATGGTCTGGATCAAGCTGCGCTCCGAGCGCAGAAACCCTTCCTTGTCGGCATCCAGGATCGCCACCAGCGACACCTCGGGCAAATCCAACCCCTCGCGCAGCAGGTTGATGCCAACCAGCACGTCAAATACACCCAGTCGCAAGTCGCGGATGATCTCCACGCGCTCGACGGTGTCCACGTCGCTGTGCAGGTAGCGCACCTTGACACCGTTGTCCGACAGGTAATCGGTCAGCTGTTCGGCCATGCGCTTGGTCAGCGTGGTGATCAGCACGCGCTCGCCGACCTGGACCCGTGCGTGGATTTCCTGCAGCACGTCGTCGACCTGGTGCGCGGCGGGACGCACCTCGACGTCCGGGTCCACCAGCCCCGTGGGCCGCACCAGCTGCTCGACAACCTGGCCAGCGTGCTCGCGCTCGTAGTCAGCCGGCGTCGCCGATACGAACACCGCCTGGCGCATCTTGCGCTCGAACTCCTCGAACTTCAGCGGCCGATTGTCCAGCGCACTGGGCAGCCGAAATCCGTACTCCACCAGCGTGGTCTTGCGCGAGCGGTCGCCGTTGTACATGCCGCCGAGCTGGCCGATCAGCACGTGGCTCTCGTCGAGAAACATGATGGCGTCGCTGGGCAGGTAGTCGACCAGCGTCGGTGGCGGCTCGCCTGGCGCGGCACCAGACAGGTGGCGCGTGTAGTTCTCGATGCCCTTGCAGTGACCCACCTCCTGCAGCATCTCGAGGTCGAAGCGCGTGCGCTGCTCGAGCCGTTGTGCCTCGACCAGCTTGCCGGCCGACACGAGTTCGTCGACGCGCTGTCGAAGCTCGGCCTTGATGCCATCGACGGCGGCCAGCACGCGCTCGCGAGGTGTCACGTAGTGGCTCGACGGGTACACCGTGAACCGCGGGATCTTCTGCCGAACACGCCCGGTCAGCGGATCGAACAGTGACAGCGACTCCACCTCGTCGTCGAACAACTCGATGCGGATCGCCAGTTCGCTGTGCTCCGCAGGAAAGACGTCGATGGTGTCGCCGCGCACGCGAAACGCGCCGCGCGAGAAATCAATCTCGTTGCGGGTGTACTGCATGCGGATCAGCTGCGCGATCACGTCGCGCTGCCCCATCTTGTCGCCGACCCGCAGCGTCATCACCATCTTGTGATAGTCGCTTGGGTTCCCGATGCCGTAGATGGCGCTGACGCTGGCCACGATCACCACGTCGCGGCGTTCGAGCAGGCTCTTGGTGGCGGACAACCGCATCTGCTCGATGTGCTCGTTGATCGATGAATCCTTCTCGATGAACAGATCGCGCTGCGGCACGTAGGCCTCAGGCTGGTAGTAGTCGTAGTAGCTGACGAAGTACTCGACGGCGTTCTTCGGGAAGAACTCGCGAAACTCGCTGTAGAGCTGCGCCGCCAGCGTCTTGTTCGGCGCGAACACGATCGCCGGCCGGCCCAGCCGCGCGATCACGTTGGCCATCGTGAAGGTCTTGCCCGACCCGGTGACGCCCAGCAGCGTCTGGTAGGTCAATCCGTCGGTGACGCCTTCGACCAGTTGATCGATGGCCTGCGGCTGGTCGCCCGCGGGCGCATACGGCAGGAACAACTGGAACGGCGAGTCGGCGAACGTCGCGAACTCGCCAGGCGGCGCCACGGATTCCATCACCTGAGATTCAAACATTCATCGTCTTTGCGAGGTTGAATTTGCCCCGAATACAATTCGGCCACTCAGCGTCGAGTCAGGCCGGGGGCTAAACCCGCCAGCGTAAACCACTCGCCGAATCTTTGCGAGCGGCCTGAGGCGGCACCGAAGCCCTTGTGCACTCAGAAAGATGTCATGACGCTCTTTTCCGCCGTCGAACTGGCCCCGCGCGACCCGATCCTGGGCCTCAACGAGCAATTCGCCGCCGACCCCAACCCTGCCAAGGTCAATCTGGGTGTCGGCATGTATTACGACGAGAACGGCAAACTGCCGCTGCTGAAGTGCGTGGCTGCGGCGGAACAGCGCATGGCCTCGGCGCCGAAGGCACGCGGCTACCTGCCGATCGACGGCATCGTCGCATACGACAAGGCGGTGCAACTGCTGGTGTTCGGATCGGATTGCAAGGCCGTTCGGCAGCGGCGTGTGGCCACGGTGCAGGCGCTGGGCGGGACGGGCGGATTGAAGGTGGGGGCCGATTTCCTGAGGCGGGTCGATCCGAGCGCTCGCGTGTTGATCAGCGACCCGAGCTGGGAGAATCACCGCGCGCTGTTCACACTGGCGGGGTTCGATGTCGCGACCTACCCGTACTACGACGCCCAGGCGCATGGCATCCGGTTCGACGAGTTGATCGGTGCGCTGAATGCAGCGGCACGCGGCACCGTGGTGGTGCTGCACGCCTGCTGCCACAACCCGACCGGCTACGACCTGACGCCCGCCCAGTGGGACCTGGTGGTCGAGTCGGCCCAGTCACGCGGGTGGGTGCCGTTTCTCGACATGGCCTACCAGGGATTCGGCCAGGGCATCAACGAGGATGGGCTCGCTGTCTCGCGTTTTCTCCAATCCGGTGTCGATTTCCTCGTCTCGACCTCGTTCTCCAAGAGCTTCTCACTTTACGGGGAGCGTGTGGGCGCGTTGTCGGTGGTGTGCCGATCGGAAGACGAAGCGGCTCGCGTGTTGTCGCAGCTGAAGATCGTGATCCGCACCAATTACTCGAACCCGCCGACCCATGGCGCGCAAATCGTCGCCACCGTGCTGGCGGACCCTGGCTTGCGCCGCCTATGGGAAGATGAACTCGCAGGCATGCGCGAACGAATCAAGCGCATGCGCGCGCAACTGATCGAGAAGCTGGCACAAGCCGGGGCGCGACCCAACTTTGCCTTCATTGCCCAGCAGCAGGGTATGTTCAGCTATTCGGGCCTGTCGAGAGAGCAGATGCAACGGCTGCGCTCGGAGTTCGGGGTGTACGGCGTCGACTCGGGGCGCATCTGTGTGGCGGCGCTGAACGATCACAACATTGGATATGTGGCCCAGGCGATTGCGAAGGTACTCTGACCCCCCTGCAATTCGCCAGGTTCAGGATAGCGACGTGGCAACGGGTCGACGCGGAAACGGACCCGATTGGAGCGATTGATCAAACTATCGTCGCGAATCGACCTGCGGCACGCTAATCGCGCTACCATCGCCGAAATGCTGCGCTGCACAAATGTTGTAACCGTGCCGCCAGCGCCATCGTGCCCACGCGCCGGCATTCGCCCGCGACACGAGACACGATCAACCCAGGAGTCGCCAGGCCATGCTTTATCAACTCTATGAGTCGCAACGGGCGCTGATGGCGCCGTTTGCCGAGTTCGCCAGCGCATCCGCCAAGCTGTACAGCCATCCGTTGTCGCCGTTCACCCACGTACCCATGGCCCAGCGTTATGCCGCCAGCTTCGACCTGATGCACCGCCTGGCCAAGGAGTACGAAAAACCGAAGTTCGAGATCAACAGCACCACCGTCGGCGGGGTCGAGGTGGCCGTGCAGGAGCAGGTCACGCTGAGCAAGCCATTCTGCCGACTGCTGCGCTTCAAGCGATTCACCGACCACGCGCCGGTGCTGGGCCGCATGAAGACGCAGCCCAAGGTGCTGGTCGTTGCGCCGTTGTCGGGACACCATTCGACCTTGCTGCGCGATACGCTGAAGATGCTGTTGCGCGACCACAAGGTCTTCATCACCGACTGGACCGACGCGCGCATGGTGTCGCTCGAGCACGGGCCGTTCCATCTCGACGACTATGTGCACTACGTGCAGGAGTTCATCCGCACCATCGGGCACGACGTGAACGTGATCTCCGTGTGCCAGCCCACCGTGCCGGTGCTGGCCGCCGTATCGCTGATGGCCAGCCGTGGCGAAGCCACGCCGCCAGCGCTCGTGATGATGGGCGGCCCGATCGATGCACGCCGTTCGCCCACCGCCGTCAACAACCTGGCGATGAACAAGAGTTACGACTGGTTCGAGAACAACGTGATCTATCGGGTACCGCCGAACTACCCGGGCTCGGGACGACGGGTCTATCCCGGCTTTCTTCAGCACACCGGCTTCGTGGCGATGAACCCCGACCGGCACATGAGCTCGCACTACGATTACTTTCTCGACCTGGTGCGCGGCGACGAGGAGAGTGCCGACGCCCACCGGCAGTTCTACGACGAATACAACGCCGTGCTCGATATGCCGGCCGAGTACTACTTGGACACGATCAAGACGGTGTTCCAGGACTTCGCGCTGGTCAACGGCACCTGGGACGTCGCCGGCGAACGTGTGCGTCCGCAGGACATCACCACCAGCGCCGTGCTCACGATCGAAGGCGAGCTGGACGACATATCCGGCGCCGGACAGACGCGCGCGGCGCATTCGCTGTGCACCGGCGTGCCGGCACACCGACAGCAACACTACGACGCCGTCGGTGCGGGGCACTACGGCATCTTCTCCGGTCGGCGCTGGCGCGAGCAGGTGTACCCGGAGGTCAAGCGTTTCATCGAACGATTCAACCGGCCGAGCGAACGACTGGCCCCGCCGCGAGCCCGCAGCGTCAGGGGCCCGGCTGCTCGCGCGGCGCGCGCGCGCGGCGGCGCCAACGGCCGATCGACCGCACGCCGATAATCGGCCGGTGCAAACCGAACCGCGGATCGACGACGAATCGCTGATCGACCGCATCGACCGCGCGCTGCCGCAGACGCAGTGCACGCGGTGCGGCTTTCCGGATTGCCACGCCTACGCGACGGCGGTCGTCTCCGAATCGGTAGCCATCAACCGCTGCCCACCCGGCGGGGCAGAGGGCATCGCGCGGCTGGCGGCGATCACCGGTCGTCCGGCGGCGCCGCTCGATCCGGCTCGTGGCGTCGAGGGGCCCCGCGCGCTGGCCGTGATCGACGAAGCCTGGTGCATCGGTTGCACGCTGTGCATCAAGGCCTGTCCGGTCGACTGCATCGTCGGCGCATCCAAGCGCATGCACACGGTGGTCGACGATGAGTGCACGGGCTGCGAGCTGTGCCTGCCGGCCTGCCCGGTGGATTGCATCGTGATGACGCCCGTGACCGGAGCGCGCACCGGCTGGCAAGCCTGGAGCGAGGCCCAGGCCGGCGAAGCGCGCCAGAGGTACGCCTTCCATCGGATGCGAGTCGAACGCGACGAACGCGAAAACAATGTGCGGCTGGCCAACAAGGCGGCCGAAAAGCTGGCTCACCTGGAGCAAAACACGTCGCTCACGGACCCGATGGCGATCGAGCGCAAGCGCGCCGTGGTCCAGGCTGCGCTGGCGCGCGCCAAAGCAGGTCGCGATGGAGGGCGAGGCTGAACGACCATGAATGATCAGCAGGCCGAATTCCTGTTCGCGACGCTGAGCGCCGCCAACCCCCATCCGCAAAGCGAATTGCACTACAGCAGCGTGTTCGAACTGCTGGCGGCCGTGCTGCTGTCGGCACAGGCCACCGACGCGGGCGTCAACAAGGCCACCCGCAGCCTTTTCGCTCGCGCACCGACGCCGCGAGCGATGCTGGCGCTCGGCATCGATGCGCTGAGCGCGCAAATCCGGACGATCGGCCTGTACCGCAGCAAGGCCAAGCACCTGATGGCGACCTGCCGCATTCTGGTCGAGCAGCACGGCGGCTCGGTACCCCGCGATCGCGATGCCTTGCAGGCGCTGCCGGGCGTCGGACGAAAAACCGCCAGTGTGCTGCTCAACGTGGCGTTCGGCGAGCCGACGATCGCGGTGGACACCCATGTCTTTCGCGTTGCCAACCGCACCGGTCTGGCCATGGGCGCCACGCCCGATGCCGTCGAGCACAGATTGCTCGAGATCGTGCCGGCGCGCTACCGCGTCGAAGCGCACCACTGGCTCATCCTGCACGGACGCTATGTCTGCACCGCGCGCAGCCCCAAATGCCAGTCCTGCGCGGTGAACAGTGTCTGCGCGACCTTCGCTGCCACGACGCCTGCGCGCACCGGCACCCGCCTACAATCCGCCGCAGCTTCGTAGATGGCCGCCGTCATGCCCAACATGCAAGATCTTGTCGAGCGGATCGAACGCCTCGTGCTTCGGCATGAGGAACTCAAGCGCACCAATGTCCTGCTCGAGCAGGAATTGGCGTCGGTCAGCCACGAGCGCGACAACCTGAAGTCGCGCCTCTCGGCGGCGCGGTCGCGCATCGATGCGCTGCTGGAGCGGCTGCCCGCATCGGGGCCGATTGAAGGTGTTCAAGAATGAGCCAGCTCGAAGTCACGATCCTCGGCCAGAGCTACGTGCTCGCCTGCCCCGATGGCGGCGAGCGCGATCTGCTCGAGGCGGTGGCCACCGTGGACCGCGAGATGAGCGCCATTCGCGACGCGGGCAAGGTGAAGGCACGCGAGCGCATCGCCGTGCTGGCCGCACTCAATCTGGCCTACCAGTTGGCCGAAGTGCCGCTGCGCGGTGCGGGTGCCGACGGCGCGACCCCTGCGGCGCCTGAACTGGCGCGCCTGATCGAGCGCATCGACGCCGCGCTGGGACACGACGGCCGGCTGCTGTAGTACGGCGCATTGCGGCCGCAAATCCGGGCTGGAATCACGAGATTCATTGCGCCTCGCCGCGACCTCGCGGCGTAGAATCCCCATCGTCCGTCGCGTTCGCGGAGGTTTTATTTCCTTGAACCGATGCTCCTTGAGCTAGGGCTTGGAATATTGCTCGGCGGGTGTGATCGTCTCGCGTCAGATGAACCCGAAGCCTTGCTGACCAGGCCCACCTGAATCCCCTGGGTTCAGGAATGCGGCCTCCGGTTCGCGGCGGACACATTTGCGGCTCCTCGATCACTTCGGCCCACGCACCTCGCCGCCCACCACCGACACCATGCCGCAGTACTGGCTCATGAAGAGCGAGCCCGATGAGGTCTCGATCGACGATCTGGCCGACGCACCGGGCAAGCGTGTGCCGTGGACCGGTGTGCGCAACTACCAGGCGCGCAACTACATGCGCGACCAGATGCGCATCGGCGACGGCGTGCTCTTCTACCATTCCTCCTGCGCCGAGCCCGGCGTGGCCGGCCTGGCTGCCGTGTGCAGCGCGGCCTATCCCGACGCCACCCAGTTCGACCGCAACAGCAAGTACTACGACCCCAAGTCACGGCTCGACTCGCCGCGATGGATACACGTGGACGTGAAGCTGGTGAAGAAGACCCGCCTGCTGCCGCTGCGCGCGATGCGGCTGCATCCCGAACTCGCCAGCATGCAGTTGCTGCGCAAAGGCAATCGACTGTCGATCACGCCGGTGAGCGGTGAGGAATGGCGCGCTGTGCTCAAACTGCTCGATTCCTGATCGAGAATCGCCGTTGATTTCACTTCTGGAGCCCGTGCTGGCGCTGCAGCTGCTGGTGCTCGGCGCCGTCGCGGGATTCCTGGCCGGGCTGCTGGGCATCGGCGGCGGCATGATGATGGTGCCCTTCGTCACCTGGATGCTGTCGGCACGGGGCGTCGACCCCGGGCTCGCCGTCAAGATGGCGATCGCCACGTCGATGGCGACGATCGTGTTCACCTCGATCTCGAGCCTGCGCGCGCACCACGGGCGGGGCGCCGTGCTGTGGCCGCTGGTGCGCACCATGTCGCCTGGAATCGTCGGTGGCGGGCTGCTGGCGGGCGCCGGGGCGTTCTCGCTCATCAAGGGGGCGTGGCTCGCGGTGGTGTTCGCAGTCTTCGTCGGCTACTCGGCCACTCGCATGCTGATGCGGCGCAACGTGGTGGCCACGGGCACCCTGCCAGAGCCGTGGGTGCAGTCGGCGGTCGGCGCGGCCATCGGCTTTCTGTCCGGGCTGGTTGGCGCCGGCGGCGCGTTCCTGTCGGTGCCGTTCATGACCCGCTGCAGCGTGCCCATCCACAACGCCGTGGCGACCAGCGCCGCCATCGGCTTGCCGATCGCGCTGGCCAGCACGGTTGGCTACGTGCTTGGCGGCTGGAACCTGCCGTCACCGGTGGCCGGCAGCGTGGGCTACGTCGTGGTGCCGGTGCTCTTGATGATCGCGCTGGCCAGCATCGTCACGGCCCCGCTGGGCGCCAGGGTGGCGCACGCCACCGACACGCGACGCCTGTCGGGCGTGTTCGCCGCGCTGCTGTACCTGCTCGCAGCCTACATGGTGTGGCGCGGACTGACTGCCTAGTCCTAGATGCCGGAGCCCGCCGCATCGAAACGGATGCTGGCCAAGGCCACCGTGTTGCCGCCACGCTTGCGCGCCTCGGCCAGCGCCGTCTCGCAGGCCGCCAGCAACTCGTCCTGCGAGTGCGCGGTGTGCGGGAAGCTGGCCACGCCCATCGAGACCGAAAAGCCGAGTTCCTCGCCTTCCAGCACGACAATTTGCGTCGCACACTGGCGGCGCAGCCCTTCCATCCGCGAATGCGCGGTGGCCAGGCCGACGCCCGACAGCAGCACGGCGAAACGACGGGCCTGCAGGCGACACGATGCATCCATTGCACGGGTGTTGCCGCGCAGCAGCCGACCCATCGCTTCGAGCACGCGGTCCTGGGCGCGCGGGCCCAGGGCAGCCACGCGCTCGCTGTCGTCGTCCAGTTCCACCAGCACGAGTGCGAACTCTCGGTGCTCTCGCGTCGACAGGTCGACCTCGCGTCGCAACTGGTCGTCGAAGTGGGCGCGCGTATTCAGCCCTGTGGCACTGTCACGCATCACCTGCTCGCCGTACTCACGACGCAGTTCCAGATTGGCGGCTTGATGTTGCTCGATCTGTTCCAGCGCCGACTGCAATTGCAGCTCGCGCTGCCGCTGCGGCGCGATGTCGCGCCACACCGTCGCCAACACGCGCTGGCCTGCCAACTCGCCGACGACGCGCGTCACCTCCCAATCGTGCCGCGCATCGCGCCAGTCGAAGCGGTGTTCGCTGCTGATCTGCCGGCCGTGGGCCAGGGCGGTCTGGTCGGCCGCCCGCATCGCGGCACCCAGCGTCGGGTCGAGCAGTTCGGTGTCGCTGCGTCCAACCACCTCGGTCAGCGGCCGGCCGTAGAAGGCTGCGAGCGACTCCGACGCCAGCAGGTAACGCCCGTCGCTCGCATCCTTCACGCCGATCATCACACCGGGCAACGTGGCCAGGGCCTGCAGCGTGCGGCCGAGCACGATCAGCAGGCCGGTTTCCGCGTCGCGCGGATGGGCCGGTGCGGCGGGGTTGATCTCGGCAGCAGCGGCCATGTGGCTCGGGAGCGTTTCGGCGAAGGGGCTACGGGGCATGATAGCGACGTGGACCCGTTCCGTCATGACTTGTGCAATGCAGCACCTGTCACATCACCCCCTTGAATGCGCTGTCCTCGCCACGCGATTCGGCCGTCGCGCGACAGATGCCACAACTGAATCCATGACCATCGCGAGATACCTGCGTGAAACCGGCCGGGATCACGATGGCGCGTGCCCTGTCACGGTCGAACGGGCCTGCGACCTGACGGCACAGGTGCTCGCCGCGCTGCCGGACCGCGACCGGCTGCGCAACGGTGCCCAGTCCACCACCCCGCCCCGCTGACCCTGCGATGCCACAGGCGTGTGTCGCGACGGCGGGCGAGTTCGATGCGATCGTCATTGGCGCCGGGGCGGCGGGCCTGATGTGTGCCGGCATGGCGGGCCAGCGCGGCCTGAGGGTGCTGGTGGTCGATCACAGCGCCAAGGTCGCCGAGAAGATCCGAATCTCGGGCGGTGGTCGCTGCAACTTCACCAATCGACTGGTCGGTCCGGAGAACTTCGTGTCCGAGAACCCGGCCTTCTGCCGTTCCGCCCTGGCTCGGTACACCCCGGCGGACTTCCTGGCCCTGCTCGGCCGGCACGGCGTTCTGTGGCACGAAAAGCACCGCGGCCAGCTGTTCAGCGACGCCGGCAGCGGCCGCGTCATCGAGGCTTTGCTGGCCGAATGCGCGGCGGGACGGGTCGCGCGCTGGCAGCCCTGCCGCGTACTGGGCGTGTCGCCTGCGGCGAGCGGCTTCACGGTAAGCACCGATCGAGGCGACGTCGGCACGCGTGCGATCGTGGTGGCCAGTGGTGGACTGTCCGTGCCCGCCCTCGGGGCCAGCGACTTCGGCTATCGCCTGGCACGCCAGTTTGGCCACCGCATCATCGAGCCGCGCCCAGGGCTGGTACCGTTGACCTTCGACCCCGCGACGTGGAAGCCGTTTGCGGCCCTGGCAGGCGTGGCCCTTGAGGTCGGCATCGAAACCGGAGTCGGCCGCTCACGCGCCCGCTTCCAGGAAGACCTGCTGTTCACCCACCGCGGCCTCAGCGGCCCGGCAATCCTGCAGATCTCGAGCTATTGGCGCGCTGGTGCGCCGATTCGGATCGACCTCAGCCCCGGGCTGCACTTGGGCGAAGCCCTACTTTTTGCAAAGGCCGGCTCGAAACGCCAGGTCGCCTCCGAACTGGCCACGCACCTGCCCCAGCGGCTGGCCGCCACCTGGCTCGTCGAGCAACGGATGGATCCCGCATTGCCGCTTCCGCAGGCCCGCGACCGCGACCTGCTCGCGCTGGCGCAGAGCCTGCACGAATGGAGCGTCGTGCCGAACGGCTCGGAGGGTTGGCGCAAGGCCGAGGTCACGGCCGGTGGCGTGGACACGCGCGAACTCAGCTCGCAGACCTTTGAAAGCTCGCTGCAGCCGGGCCTGCATTTCATCGGCGAAGTGGTGGACGTCACCGGGTGGCTCGGTGGCTACAATTTTCAATGGGCCTGGGCCAGCGGCGCGGCCTGCGCGCGCGCCCTTCCGTCGGCCTAGGGTTGGCGGCCCGATTTCGGGCTAGAATTATCGTCTTTGTCCGGACCCACAAGCCTCGAGCGGTCTGCCGCGGCGCCGATGCGCCCGCCACTTGGCGACGAGAGCAACCCAATAGGATTCAAGCCTTACATGACCACGATTCGCGTCAAGGAAAACGAGCCGTTCGACGTTGCGCTGCGCCGCTTCAAGCGCACCATCGAGAAGCTCGGGCTGCTCACCGAACTGCGCGCGCGCGAGTTCTACGAGAAGCCCACGGCCGAGCGCAAGCGCAAGAAGGCCGCCGCCGTGAAGCGCCACTTCAAGCGCGTGCGCAGCATGCAGCTGCCGAAGAAGCTGTTCTGACGCGCCAGCCAGCGCAGTTCATCAAGCCCGCAAGCGTCGCCGCTGCGGGCTTTCGCATTTTCGGGATAGAGGAATCGACCATGACCCTGAAAGACCGCATCACCGAGGACATGAAGGACGCGATGCGCGCACGGCAGAGCCGAGCGCCTGTCCGCCGATCCGCATGCTGCTGGCCGCCTGCAAGCAGCGCGAGGTCGATGAACGCATCACGCTCGACGACGCCGCCGTCATCGGCATCGTCGACAAGCTGATCAAGCAGCGCAAGGATTCCGTCGCCGCTTTCCAGCAGGCCGGACGCACCGATCTGGTCGACAAGGAGAACGCGGAGATCGCCGTGCTGCAGGCCTATCTGCCGCAACGCCTCAGTCGCCGACCAGATCGCCGCCGAAGTGACGCGCATCGTCGCCGATGTGGGCGCGTCGGGCCCCGGCGACATGGGCAAGGTCATGGCCGCGGCGAAGGCACAGCTGGCCGGCAAGGCCGACATGGCGCCTGGTGTCTGCGGCGGTCAAGCAGGCACTGGCCAAGTAGTGTGCGCGACATGAACGACCCACTGCCCGTTCCGGGCCGTCGCACCGGATGTGTGCGTGGCCCCGCAACTTCAGCCTCGAGTCGATGGCCGAGGCGGCACGCGCGGGCTTTCGCAGCGTGATCAACAACCGGCCCGACTTCGAAGAAGGGCCGCAGCAGCCCACCAACGCCAGCATCGAAGCCGCGGCCCGCGCCGCCGGCCTGGAGTACCGGTTCCTGCCGGTCAACGGCATGTACCAGTCGCCCGAGGAGATCGCCGAGTTCGCGCGCCTGCTGGCTGAGCTGCCGCGGCCGATCCTGGCGTTCTGCCGCTCCGGCGCACGCTCGACGCGCCTGATCCTGGCCGCCCAGTCGGTCTGACACCGGACCCCGGGGGGACCTGCGTGTTATCACGGGCCTTCGCGCACGGGCGTTCTCCCTAGAATCCCGCAGCCGCACCCGGCGGGCGTTGGCGCATCTGGCTGGAACCCGCAATCGCATAGGAGGCGCCGATCTTGTCCGCATTGCTTTCAATTTCACGCTGGATCGACCGACTCAGCGAGTTCATCGGCCGCTGGGTGGCCTGGCTCGTGCTTGCCGCAGCGCTCGTCAGCGCCGCTCAACGCATCGGTGCGCAAGGCCTTCAACATCAGTTCGAACGCCTTTCTGGAAATCCAGTGGTACCTGTTCGCCGCCGTGTTCCTGCTCGCCGCAGGCTACACGCTGATGCGCCAGGAGCACGTGAAGATCGATGTGGTGTCCGGGCGCCTGTCCAAGCGCACACAGATCTGGATCGACATCATCGGCCTGAGTTGCTTCCTGTTCCCGTTCGTCTTCATCATCATCAAGCTGGCGATGCCGTTGGTGACCAACGCGTATTTCACGCGGCGAAATGTCGTCCAACGCCGGCGGCCTGATCCGCTGGCCGGTGTTCGCGCTGTTGCCGCTCGGCCTGGCGCTGCTGGGCTTGCAGGGCGTGTCGGAGCTGATCAAGCGCATCGCGTTCCTGCAAGGGCTGGTGCCCGACCCGACGAAGAAGCACCAGGCCAAGACGCCCGAGGAAGAACTGGCCGAGGCCCTGCAAAAGGAAGTCGCCGCGCGTGAAGCGGCTGCCGCCGCGGGAGCGCGCAAATGACCGCCTTCCTGATCGCCAACATGGCGCCGATCATGTTCGCGCTCGCTGATCGTCTTCCTGCTGTTCGGCTATTCGGTGGCGTTCTCGCTGGCCGCCTGCGGCCTGTTCTTCGGCTTCGTCGGCGTCGAGCTGGGTGTCATCCAGCCGGCGTTCCTGCAGAGCCTGCCGCTGCGCATGTTCGGCATCATGCAGAACGACACGCTGCTGGCGATCCCGTTCTTCACCTTCATGGGCCTGATCCTCGAGCGCTCGGGCATGGCCGAGGACCTGCTGGACACCATCGGCCAGCTGTTCGGCCCGATCCGCGGCGGCCTGGCCTACGCGGTGATCCTGGTCGGCGCGATGCTGGCCGCCACCACCGGCGTGGTGGCGGCGTCGGTCATCTCGATGGGCCTGATCTCGCTGCCGATCATGCTGCGCTACGGCTACGACCGGCGCATCGCCACGCGGCGTGATCGCCGCCTCGGGCACCCTGGCGCAGATCATTCCGCCGTCGCTGGTGCTGATCGTGCTGGCCGACCAGTTGGGCAAGAGCGTCGGCGACCTGTACAAGGGCGCCTTCATCCCCGGCTTCATGCTGACCGCGCTGTACATCGGCTATGTGCTGCTGGTCAGCCTTGTGGCGGCCGCAGTCGGCGCCGGCATTGCCGGCCGAAGCGCGCACGATCCGCGAAGCCGACGGCACGCCGGGCCTGCGTTCGCTGGGCGTGCTGGTCGTGGTCTCGGTCGCCGCGGCGCTGGTGTTCGCCAAGACGCGGCCGGCCAGCGTGCCGACCGACGAGCTGATCGTCGTCGTCGATGTGCGTCGGCGTCGGCCTCGCGTTCGTGCTGGCGGTGATCAACAAGGTCACCAAGCTGGGCCTGCTGTCGCACATGGCCGAGCGCGTGACCTTCGTGCTGATCCCGCCGCTGGGCCTGATCTTCCTCGTGCTCGGCACGATCTTCCTGGGCATCGCCACGCCGACCGAAGGCGGCGCGATGGGCTCGGTGGGCGCGCTGGCGATGGCGCTCGGCGCGGCGGCGCCTCGACCTGAGGCTGCTGCGCCAGGCGATGGACTCGACGATGAAGCTGTCGTGCTTCGTGCTGTTCATCCTGATCGGCGCCACCGTGTTCAGCCTCGCGTTCCAGGGCGTCGACGGCCCGAAGTGGGTCGAGCACCTGCTCACCGGCCTGCCGGGCGGTCAGCTCGGCTTCCTGATCGTCGTCAACATCCTGATCTTCGTGCTGGCCTTCTTCCTCGACTTCTTCGAGCTGGCGTTCATCATCATCCCGCTGGTCGGGCCGGTGGCCGAGAAGCTCGGCATCGACCTGGTGTGGTTCGGCGTGCTGCTGGCGGTCAACATGCAGACCTCGTTCATGCACCCGCCGTTCGGCTTCGCGCTGTTCTACCTGCGCAGCGTGGCGGCGCACGACGACTACAACGACAAGCTCACCGGCAAGCGCATCGCCAGGGTCACCACCGAGCAGATCTACTGGGGCGCGGTGCCGTTCGTGATCATCCAGGTGATCATGGTCGGTCTGATCATTGCGTTCCCGGCCTTGGTGTCCAGCGGGCTCGACAAGGACGACAAGATCGACCCCGACAAGGTGTTCCAGCAGATGCAGTCGCAGTCCCGCGACGGCGCGAAGGATGCCGCGTCGCAGCCCGGCGGCGGTGCCTCCGCGCCCGACGGCGACAAGGAGGCGCAAGGAGGACCCGATGAAGGGCCTGATGGAGTCGCTCAAGAAGGATCAGGACAAGGACAAGAAGCCCTGATCGTCTCGCGTCGATGGCTGCCCGTTGCGGCCGCACCAAAGAAAAACCCCGCCGCGGCGGGGTTTTCAACTGTCGCAGCCGGTCGCGCCGGCGCGCGATGCTTCAGAGCTTCTGGCGCCTGCATGAAGTCGTCGAATGCCGCTTCGGAGAAGCGGAACCACAGGTTCGCATCGCGCCGGTACGCCGAGTAGTCGTCGTAGATCTTCTTCCACGCCGGATTGCTGGCGTTCAGTTCCGCGTAGACCTCCATCGCCGACTTGAACGCCGCGTCCATCACGTCCTTCGGGAAGCGGATGCAGCTTGACCCCCGAGCCGACCAGCGTCTTCAGCGCGGCCGAATTGCGGTAGTCGTACTTGCCGAGCATGTCCAGGTGCGCGAAGGAGGCGGCCGATTCGATGATCGCCTTGTACTCGCCCGACAGGCCTTCGTAGGCCTTCTGGTTGACGTACAGCGACAGCTGCGGGCCACCTTCCCACCAGCCGGGGTAGTAGTAGTTCGGCGCCACCTTGTAGAAGCCCAGCTTCAGGTCGTCGTAGGGGCCGACCCACTCGGCCGCGTCGATCGTGCCCTTCTCGAGCGCCTGGTAGATCTCGCCGCCCGGAATGTTCTGCGGCACGCGCGCCGATGCGCTCGATCGACCTTGCCGCCGAAGCCGCCGACGCGGAACTTCAGCCCTTTCAGGTCGGCCACCGACTTGATTTCCTTGCGGTAGAAGCCGCCCATCTGCGCACCGGTGTTGCCCATCGGGAAATTGACGATGCCGACCTTGGCATAGAACTCGCGCAGCAGCTTCAGACCGTTGCCTTCGTACATCCAGGCCGCCATCTGGCGCGCATTCAGGCCGAACGGAATGGCGCAGTCGAGCGCGTAGGTCGGGTCCTTGCCGAAGAAGTAGTAAGGCGCCGTGTTGGCCATCTCGACGGTGGCGTTGGACACCGCGTCGAGCACGCCGAACGCGGGCACCAGTTCGCCCGCCGCGTGCGTGGTGATCTGGAACTTGCCGCCCGACATGTCGCTGACCTTCTTCGCGAACACGTCGCACACGCCGAACAGCGTGTCGAGCGACTTCGGGAAGCTCGACGCGATGCGCCAGCGGATGTTGGCCTGGGCGTGCACGATGGCGGGCGCCGCGCCGGCCGCCAGCACGCCGGCCAGGCCGGCACCACGAACAAATGAACGACGTTCCATTGATGACTCCTTGTGGGAACTGGGCGAGGCGCAGACAAACAGACGCGCGAATTCTAGAAGTGGCCCCTGGGGGTCCGACCGGGGTTTTCCCCCGACAACGCACAACGGCCGACGCTCAGTTGCCGGCCAACTTCATGCGACCGAGCAACATCGAGCCCACCGTCTTGCCGCCCCAGGTGTAGGCATCGGCGCCGATGGCCTGGATGTCGCGCAGCATCTGCGCCAGGTTGCCGGCGATCGTGACCTCCTGCACCGGGTGCACCATCTGGCCGCCCTCGACCCAGAAGCCGGCCGCGCCGCGCGAATAGTCGCCGGTGACGTAGTTGACGCCCTGCCCCATCAGTTCGGTGACGAACAGGCCGCGGTGCAGCTTGCGCAGCATCGCCTTCAGGTCGTCGCCGGGCTGCGTCAGGCGGCTCGTCAGCCGCAGGTTCTGCGCGCCGCCGGCATGCCCGGTGGTGTGCATGCCGAGCTTGCGCGCCGAATAGCTGGACAGGAAATAGCTCTTCACGACGCCGGCGTCCACCACGCGCCGGCGGCGCGTGCGCACGCCTTCGTCGTCGAACGGCGCGCTGGCCTTGCCCTTGCGCTCGTGCGGGTCCTCGTCGAGGTCGAGGTGCGGCGCGAGCACCGCCTTGCCCAGGCTGTCGAGCAGAAAGCTGGCCTTGCGGTACAGCGAGCCGCCGCTGGTGGCCTGGACGTAGCTGCCGATCAGGCCGGCGGCCAGCGTCGACTCGAACAGCACCGGCACCTCGCAGGTGTCGACCTTGCGCGAGTGCAGGCGCGACAGCGCGCGCTCGGCGGCGTAGCGGCCCACGGCCTCCGGCGACGCCAGCTCGCGCGCGTCGCGCATCGAGCTGTACCAGGCGTCGCGCTGCATGCCGGCACCGCGCCCGGCGATCGGCGCCACGGACATCGAATGCCGCGAACTGGCATAACCGCCGCGAAAGCCGCGCGAGTTGGCGGCGAAGAAGTGCGACTGCTGCGCCGAGACGCCGGCGCCTTCGGAGTTCGTGATGCGCTTGTCGGTGGCAAAGGCAGCCGCCTCGCAGCGCTTGGCCAGCTCGGCCGCGACGTCGGCGTCGATCGACCAAGGGTGAAACAGATCGAGGTCGACCGCGGCCTCCTCCGCGGTGGCCAGATCCTCGGCGTCGGGCAGGCCGGCGGCGGGGTCCTCGGCGGTGAAGCGTGCGATGTCGTAGGCGGCACGCACCGTCTGCTCGAGCGCCGCGCGGGAAAAGTCGGAGCTGCTGGCGTTGCCGCGGCGCTGCCCGATGAACACCGTGACGCCCGACCGACTTGTCGCGGTTGCGCTCGACGTTCTCCAGCTCGCCCTTGCGCACCGAAACCGACAGACCCGAGCCTTCGGACACTTCGGTGGCGGCATCGCTGGCGCCCATGGCCTTCGCGATGCCGAGCACGTCCTCGACCAGCGACTGAAACTGCTCGCGCTTGTAGGCGAAGCCCTGCGCGGTGGTCGGTGTGGACATGGAGATCGCCGAGTCTGTTGAGTGGTGGGCCCGCGACTATCATAACGATCGCCCCATTGTCCGAAGCACCATGCACGCGCGCCGCTCCGCTCCCGACAGCGACTCCCCCGACACCCTGCCGGGCAGCCGGCCCAGCAAGTCGCAACGCAAACGCGACATGCACGAGCTGCAGACGCTGGGCCAGGCGCTGACCGAACTGCCCGCCGAGCGGCTCGCGGCGATCGAGATGCCGGAACGCCTGCGCGAGGCGATCGACGAGTACCTGCGCACGCGGTCGCACGAAGGCCGGCGCCGCCAGATGCAGTACGTCGGCAAGCTGATGCGGCTGGCCGACGCCGAGCCGCTGCGCGAGGCGGTGGCCGCCTTCAAGCTGGGCTCGGCACAGGATGCGCTGCGGCTGCACCAGGCCGAGCGCTGGCGCGCCGAGCTGGTGCTCGACGACGAGGCCCTCGCGCGCTGGGCCCAGACGCTACCCCGCACAGCGACCTGCAGCAATTGCGCAGCCTGGTGCGCGCGGCGCGCACGCGACGCGGCCGACGCAGGCCGGGCAGCGCCATGGGCGCGGCTGGCGCGCGCTGTTCCAGTTCGTCAAGCCGTTTGTCGAGGGAGGTGCAACGCCATGAGCGAATTCGATCCGGTGCGCATCGGC
This sequence comes from uncultured beta proteobacterium, assembly GCA_963814435.1. GTDB lineage: Bacteria > Pseudomonadota > Gammaproteobacteria > Burkholderiales > Burkholderiaceae_C > JAEUPI01. Next base: position 432,881 of record CAWFCV010000003.1, on the reverse strand, counting down.
CTGGTGTCGATCAGCGACCGCGCCTCGCGCGGCGTCTACGAAGACAAGGGGTTGCCCGCGCTGCGCGACTGGCTGCAGCGCGCGCTGCGCAACCCGGTGCAATGGCAGACGCGGCTGATCCCCGACGAGGCCGCGCAGATCAGCGCGGCGCTGCGCGAACTGGTCGACGACGCCCGCTGCGACCTCGTGCTCACCACCGGCGGCACCGGCCCGGCGCCGCGCGACGTGACGCCCGAGGCCACGCTGGCCGTGGCCGACAAGGAAATGCCCGGCTTCGGCGAACAGATGCGCCAGATCACGCTGCGCTTCGTGCCGACGGCGATCCTGTCGCGGCAGGTGGCGGTGATCCGCGGCAAGGCGCTGATCATCAACCTGCCCGGTCAACCGAAGTCGATCGCGGAAACGCTCGAAGGGCTTGCCGAAGGCCACGCCGCCGGTGCCCGGCATCTTTGCCGCAGTGCCGTACTGCATCGACCTGATCGGCGGGCCCTACCTCGAGACCGACGCCGCGGTCTGCGCGGCGTTCCGGCCGAAATCGGCGATGCGGCCGCCCAGGGCCTGAGGCGCGAAGCCTCGCCCGGCGCTACTTCACCAGCCGGTTCAGCGCCGCGGCGTCGAAGTCCTCGGTCGTCTGCGCGTCCTGCGGCACGCAGTCGCCGCTCGGCAGTTCGCGCGAACGCGCCGAGAGCTTCTCGATCGCCTGCCACAGCAGCGCGATCTGGTGTTCATGGCCCGACGCGTTGTCGATCAGCCCCTTCATCGCCTGCGCCACCGGGTCGTCGCCCTGCGTCACGCCGTAGGCCGAGAAGCCCATCTTCGCCGCGACCTGTTCGCGCTGCGCATCGGCTTGTCCTTGGCCACGATGCGCGCCGGAATGCCCACCGCCGTGGCGCCCGCCGGCACCGGCTGCAGCACCACCGCATTGGCGCCGACGCGCGCGCCATCGCCCACCGTGAAGCCGCCCAGCACCTTGGCGCCGGCGCTGACGATCACGCCGCGCCCCAGCGTCGGGTGGCGCTTGGCGCCCTTGGTCAGCGAGGTGCCGCCCAGCGTGACGCCCTGGTAGATCGTGCACTCGTCGCCGACTTCGGCCGTCTCGCCGATCACCACGCCCATGCCGTGGTCGATGAACACGCGCCGGCCGATCGTGGCGCCCGGGTGGATCTCGATGCCGGTGAGGAAGCGGCCGAGGTTCGAGATGAAGCGCCCCAGCCAGCGCCAGCCGTGCCGCCAGGCGCCGTGCGCCAAGCGGTGCAGCACCAGCGCATGCAACCCGGGGTAGCAGGTCAGCACCTCCCAGGTCGAACGCGCCGCGGGGTCGCGTTCACGGATGCACTCGATGTCTTCGCGCAGGCGATCGAACATGGTCACTGACGGGCGTTGCCAAGCCGGCAGTGTATGCGGCCACCGGCAAACCTGCAGCGTGCAGCCGGCTTAGCGCTTGCCGCGCGCCAGCGCACGGGCGATGCCGCGCAGGATGTGCACCTCCTCGCGTCGCAACTGGGCGCGATTGAGCAGCTGGTTGCAGCCGCGGCATCAACCGCTTCGGCGACTCGGGGTCGAGAAAACCGATCTCTACCAGCGTCTGCTGCCAATGCGCCAGGGTGGCCTGCACGTCGGCCGCGTCGGCCAGCTCGGCCACCGCGGTGCGGGGCACGACCGCGAAGCCGCCCAGCGCCAGTCGCCACTCGTAGGCCAGCAGCTGCACCGCCTGGGCGAGGTTGAGCGAGCCGAAGCCCGGTGCGGTGGGAATGCTCAGACAGCAGTGACAGCGGTAGACGTCGTCGTTGGACAAGCCGAAGCGTTCGCCGCCGAACACGAAGGCCACCGACGCGCCGGCCTGGGCCAGCGACGGGCAGGTGCTCGCGCGGCGCGAACACCGGTGGGCCGAAATCGCGTGGCGTCATCGCCGTGGCGCAGACCTGCTGCACGCCCTGCAAAGCCTGCGCCAGGTCGTCCACCACGCGTGCGTGCTCGAGCACATCGCCCGCCCCGCTGGCCATCGCCAGCGTTTCGTCGTGGCTCAACACATCGTCGAAGCGTGGCCGCACCAGCACGAGGTCGTGAAAACCCATGACCTTGATGGCCCGCGCCGCCGCGCCGACGTTGCCCGCGTGGCTGGTCTGCACCAGCACGAAGCGCGTGTTCGAATCTTGCTCAGGCATACCCAGGTAAACTCGGCTCGGACACCGATCAGCCGTCGGTGCGGGCGATTGTCGCTGCAGCGCTCCATCATCCGTCCCCACCGCTCCACGCCCGCCGCCACCATGTCGCAATCGCTGCACCCCATGCTCAACGTCGCCATCAAGGCGGCGCGTGCGGCCGGGGCCATCATCAACCGCGCCGCGCTCGACCTGGATCGACTGAAGATCAACGTCAAGGGCCCGAACGACTTCGTCAGCGAGGTCGACCGCGCCGCCGAGGCCGCGATCATCGACACGCTGCTCGACGCCTACCCGGGCCACGGCATCCTGGCCGAAGAATCGGGCGCGAACACGGCGCCAAGGACAGCGAGTACACCTGGATCATCGACCCGCTGGACGGCACCACCAACTTCCTGCACGGCTTGCCGATCTATGCCGTGTCGATCGGCCTGGTGCACCGGGGCGTGGTGCAGCAGGCGGTGGTGTACGACCCGGCGCGCAACGACCTGTTCTTCGCCTCGCGCGGGCGCGGCGCGTTCCTGAACGACCGGCGGCTGCGCGTCAGCAAGCGCATCCGGCTGTCCGATTCGCTGGTCGGCACCGGCTTCCCGTTCCGCCGCGGCGACAACTTCGAGCGCTACGTGCAGATGTTCCAGACCGTGATGCAGCATTGCGCAGGCGTGCGCCGCCCCGGCGCGGCGGCGCTGGACCTGTGCTACGTCGCCGCGGGCTGGTACGACGGCTTCTTCGAAACCGGCTTGAGCCCGTGGGACGTGGCGGCGGGCTCGCTGCTCGTTACCGAGGCCGGCGGGCTGATCGGCAATTTCACTGGCGACGCCGACTACCTGCACCAGCGCGAAATCGTGGCCGGCACACCCAAGGTCTACGGTCAGCTCGTGCAGTTGCTGGCGCCATTCACCAAGATCGTGCGACCTGAAGGCCACACCAGCGTCGCAGCCCCGCCCGAAGGCGCGCCACGCCGCGCGATCGTCACGCGCAAGAAGCCCAGCCCGGCCATCTGAAGCCGGTGGCTGCGCCCGCACCGCGCTGCCCGGTCGATCCGGCGGTGGAGAATGGGCGCACATGAACCGCGCCCAGTCCTTGCACATGCCCACGCCAGGCGCTGTCACCGAGCCGGAGCTGGCCGCCCACACGCCGATGATGCAGCAGTACCTGCGCATCAAGGCCGACCACCCGGACACGTTGGTGCTGTACCGGATGGGTGATTTCTACGAGTTGTTCTACGATGATGCGCGACGTGCGCACCGCTTGCTCGACATCACGCTGACCTCACGCGGCGCCAGCGCCGGCGAACCGGTGGTGATGGCCGGCGTGCCGGCGCATTCGCTCGAAAGCTACCTCGCCAAGCTGATCAAGCTGGGCGAATCGGTGGCCATCGCGGAGCAGGTGGGGGACGTGGCCACTGCCAAGGGGCCGGTCGAGCGCCGCGTGACCCGCGTCGTCACGCCCGGCACGGTGACCGATGGCGAACTGCTCGACGAACGCTCGGACACCACGCTGATGTCGGTGGCCCAGGACGCACGCTCGCCGCGGCTGTGGGGCCTGGCCTGGTTGACTCTGGCCAGCGGCCGCTGCGGCCTGACGCAGTGCCGTGAAGACGAGCTGGCGGGCTGGCTGACGCGGCTGAACCCGGCCGAGATCCTGCTGTCGCGAGACGACCCACCGGCCGCGCTGAAGGCGCACCGCGCCACGCGCACGGTGCGTCCGCCCTGGCAATTCGACGCCGCTTTGGGTCGACGCAAGTTGTGCCAGGCGCTGCGGGTGGCGTCACTCGCCGGGTTGAATGCCGACGACGTGCCATTGGCCCACGCCGCGGCGGCGGCGTTGCTGTCGTACGCCGAGCGCACCCAGGGCCACGGCGCGGCCCATGTGGTCGAACTGGCGGTCGAACAGGCTCGGGATCTGATGGCGCTGCCGCCGGCCACGCACCGCAATCTCGAACTGACGCAGACACTGCGGGGCGAAGCGGCGCCCACCCTGCTGTCGCTGCTCGACACTTGCAAGACGGGCATGGGCAGCCGGGCGTTGCGCCAATGGCTGAACCACCCGGCGCGCGAGCGTGCCATGGCAATGGCTCGGCACGACGCGATCGAGCGGCTGGCCAACGGCGTGGCCGACGCACTGCGTCTGGCGTTGCGCGACGTGAGTGATGTCGAGCGCTGCGTCGCGCGCGTGGCGCTGCACCAGGTGCGGCCGCGCGAGCTGGCCGGCTTGCGCGATACCTTGCGCGCCCTGCCCGCGTTGCGCGCGATCGTGCCGCAAGGCGCGACGCTGCTGACCGGCCTGCATGCCGCGCTCGAGCCGGACCCGAACGTCCTTGCTCTGCTCGGGCAGGCACTGGCGTCGGAGCCGGCCGTGCTGCTGCGCGACGGCGGCGTGATCGCCACCGGCTTCGACGCCGAACTCGACGAGCTTCGCGCGATCGGCCAGAACTGCGATGCGTTCCTGCTCGAGCTCGAGGCGCGCGAGCGTGCGCGCAGCGGCATCGGCAACCTGCGGGTGCAGTTCAACCGCGTGCACGGCTTCTACATCGAAGTCACATCGGGCCAGCTCGACAAGGTGCCGGCCGACTACCAGCGCCGCCAGACGATGAAGAACGCCGAGCGTTTCATCACCCCCGAACTGAAGCAGTTCGAGGACAAGGCCCTGTCGGCGCAGGACCGCGCGCTGGCCCGGGAGAAGATGCTCTGGGACGCGCTGATCGAGCGCCTGCAGCCACACGTCGAGCCGCTGGCCGCGCTGGGCCGGGCGTTGGCCAGCCTGGACGCGTTGGCATGCCTGGCCGAGCGCGCGGCCAGCCTGGACTGGTGCCGGCCGCAGTTCACGCCGCACCCTTGCATCGAGATCGAGCGCGGCCGCCACCCGGTGGTCGAGGCCCGGCTGGCCGAGACCGGCGGCCCGAGCTTCATCGCCAACGACTGCCGGCTCGACGCACGCACGCGTCTGCTGGTGATCACCGGCCCGAACATGGGCGGCAAGAGCACCTTCATGCGCCAGGTGGCGCTGATCGTTTTGCTGGCCGCGATGGGCTCGTTCGTGCCGGCGCGGCGCTGCACGCTCGGACCGATCGATGCGATCCACACCCGCATCGGCGCCGCCGACGACCTGGCCAACGCTCAATCGACCTTCATGCTCGAGATGACCGAGGCTGCCGCCATCGCGCACGCGGCGACCGAGCAGTCGCTGGTGCTGATGGACGAGATCGGTCGCGGCACCTCCACCTTCGACGGCCTGGCGCTGGCCTCGGCGATCGCCACGCACCTGCACGACCGCAACCGTGCGTTCACGCTGTTCGCGACGCACTACTTCGAACTCACCGAATTCCCGGCCCGGCACCCCCACGCCATCAACGTGCACGTGTCGGCGGCCGAGTCGGGACACGACATCGTGTTCCTGCACGAGGTGCAGGCCGGCCCGGCCAGCCGCAGCTACGGCGTGCAGGTGGCGCGCCTGGCCGGCGTGCCGGCGAGCATCGTGCGCCAGGCACAGCACACGCTGGAATCGCTGGAGCAGCAGGCGCGCTCGGGCTCCGCCCAGGTGGACCTCTTCAGCGCGCCGCCGCCGAGCGCCGCCCCCAGTGAACCGCCGGCGGCGCTGCAGGCGCTGCAGCAGATCGAGCCTGATACCCTGACGCCCCGTGAGGCGCTCGATGCGCTGTACCGATTGAAAGCCCTGTTGAAGGACGAGCCTGCATGACCTACTGCGTCGGTATCCGGCTGAACGCCGGCCTCGTGTTCCTGTCGGATTCGCGCACCAACGCCGGCATGGACCAGATCAGCACCTACCGCAAGATGATCATCTACGAGAAGCCCGACGACCGCTTCATGGTGCTGTTGTCGGCGGGCAACCTGTCGGTCTCGCAATCGGTGCGCGAGCTGCTGCAGGTGGAGAAGGTCGATCGGGGCGCGCACGAGCCGCCGCTGACGATCTGGAACGCCACGAGCATGTTCGATGCCACCCGTGTGCTGGGCGCCACCGTGCGACGCGTGTTCGCCGAGGACGGCGCGGCATTGAAGGCGGCGGGCATCGAATTCAACGCGTCGATGATCTTCGGCGGCCAGATCAAGGGCGAGGCGATGCGGCTGTTCCTGGTCTATTCGGCTGGCAACTTCATCGAGGCGACGCGCGAGACCTGCTACTTCCAGGTCGGCGAGTCGAAGTACGGCAAGCCGGTGCTCGACCGGCTGATCACGCCGGCCACGCCGCTCGAAACCGCGGCCAAGTGCGCGCTGGTGTCGATGGATTCGACGCTCAAGTCCAATCTCGGTGTCGGCCTGCCGCTGGATCTGCTGGTGTACCGCGAGGGCGAGCTGCGCAGCGACCGGGTCGTCTGCATCGACGAGGGCAACCCGTACTTCCATATGATCCGCAGCACCTGGGGCAAGCGCTTGCGTGAGGTGTTCGACAGCCTGGACGATCCGCGCTGGGACAGCGGCGACACGGCGCACCCGCTGCGCGTCGACTCCTCCCGCTACGAGCAAATGCGCAAGATCACCCACCCGGGCGAAAAGATCGTCTGACGCGCCGACGCGGCCAATGGCCCGGCCGGCGCCAGCAAATGGCCCTTGATGACGGGCCATTGCCGGCGTTACACCGATGCCATTGTGAACGAGCTGAAACCGCCGCTTGCCGTGGCCTCGGAGGTCCGCCAAGGCACGGGTGTGCCGTCTGGGCGCTGGGTCCAGGTGATCAGCGACGATATTGCCCAAGCGCTGCCCTGGTCGCGCGCGCTGGCGGCCGAGGGCCTGCGCAACCACACCCGGCTCTGGGATGCGCCCGCGTCCGCCGCCGAACCGTCCGCGCCGCCCGACGCATGGATCGTGCACCTGTCGCGCGGGCTGCCCGAGCAGTTGGCCCGGTTGCGCGGCCTGCGCGCCGAAGTGCCCGACCAGCCATTGGTCACGGTATGCACTGCGCTGCGCGATCTGGACCACGTGCTGGCGCTCGAGATGGGCGCCGACGACGTGCTCGACGCCAGTGTGCCGGCCCCGGTGGTGGCGGCGCGGCTGCGCGCCCTGTGGCGCCGTTGCGCCGGCGGCGGCGCCGCGTCGTCGCCGCAGCCCGACCAGCTGCACTTCGGCGCGTTGTCGCTGCATTGGCGCGAACGGCGCGTGCTGCTGCGCCAGTCGCCCGTGCCCCTGACCGATGGCGAGTTCGAAGTCCTGTGGCTGCTCGCGCTGCGTGCCGGGCATGCGGTGTCGCGGCCCGAACTGGTGCGCCAGCTGCGCGGGCTCGACTACCAGCGGCTCGACCGATCGATCGACTGTCGCGTCTACCGCATCCGCATCAAGCTCGGCGACACCGACCCGTCGCTGCAGCGCATCCGCACGGTGCGCAACCGCGGCTACTTGTTCGCGCCTTCACCCTGGTAGCCGACGCTGCGCTGCACCTCGTGCAGCGCCTGGCCGATCACGCGCACCGCGGCGTCGATCGTCTTGCCGTCGAAGGCCGCATAGCCCAGCACCAGCGCGTTCCATCGACCCGGCTGGATACAGGTGGACGACAGCGCGATGGCCATCACGCCATGCTCGCGGATGCGCCGCACCACCTCCATGTCGCGCACCGCCGGCGGCAGGTGCAGGCACGCAAAGGTGCCGGCCGCGGTGGGCCCGAGCCGCGCCCAGGGCGGGACATGGCGACGCACGGCCGAGCGCAGCGCCTCGCGCCGCTGGCGCGACAGCTGCCGCAGCGTGCGCAGGTGGTTGCTCAGGTGGCCTTCGTCGATGAACGCGGCCATCGCCAGCTGCAGCGACGCGTTGGTGTGATCGCCCAGCAGACCGCGCATGGCCACGAAGACGTCGACCAGCCGCGTCGGCACCACCAGGTAGGCCAATCGCAGCGACGGAAACATGATGCCCTCGAACGTGCCCATCAGCAGCACGCGCTCCGAGCGGTCCAGCGCCTGGAACGCCACCGGCGCCTCGCCGTCGTGCGCGATCTCGTCGTTGAAATTGCCCTCGATGACCCAGGCGCCGCTTTCGTCGGCCCACTGCAGCAACTCGGCGCGGCGCGCGCTGTCGGTGCGCACGCCAAGCGGAAACTGCGTCAACGGGTGAAGGTACACCGCGGCGGCATCGGGCGCGGCCAGGCGCCCTGCGGCGACGTCGAGGCCATGGTCGTCGATCGACACGGCCACCACCTGGGCGTGCAGCGCCTGGAACAGCGACAGCAGGCTGGCATGGCCGGGGTCTTCGAGCCAGACCTTGTCGCCCGGTTCGAGCAGCACCCGCACGATCAGCTCGACGGCCTGGCTGGGGCTGTTCAGCACCACCACCTGCTCGGCCGAGCACAGCGTGGCGCGGGTCAGTGACAGGTGGCGCGCGATCGACTCGCGCAGGCCCGGCAATCCGGCGGCAGGGCCGTAGCTCAGGTGATCGCGATACGGCTCGCCCAGTGCACGCGTGACCAGCCGGCGCCAGATGCCCAACGGAAAGGCATCGATCATCGGCGCGCGCGGAAACAGCGGCGTGGGTGCGAGCAGCGTGTGCGGCAGTTCGATCTGCCGCGGCTTGCCCAGGTAGACGGCCATCCGGTTGAGCACCTGCTGAGCCGACTGGCTGAGCGGCCTCACCACCGCCCGCGACACGGCCGGCCGTTCCGGCTGCGTCCGGCTCGCCACATAGGTGCCATCGCCGACGCGCCGCTCGAGATAGCCTTCCATCTGCAGCTGCGCGAACGCCTCGTCGACGGCGCCGCGCGCCACGCCCCAGTCGGTGGCCAGCTGACGCGCGGACGGCAGCCGCGCGCCGGGGCGCAGGTGGCCGCGCTGGATCGCGTCGAGCACCGTCTGATAAACCCGCAGCCGCCGCGGCATGCGCGTGTTGGTCGCGTGGATCAGCGGCTGGATGATCGCGCCGGAGGCTTGCTTGGCCAAATCGCGTCCTTTCGCCTGACGGCCACTTTAGGCCCAGCACGCGACGCGCGGCGGCGCGGTGCGACGGACGACCGCCGCGGCGACCCCGGCGACGGCCGGCGCAGATTGGCCTGCGCCGCAGGGCCAGAATGGTGCTTGTTGGCCTCGACGGCGCAGCCCATCATGCACCGCATCATGGGCTACCACCGCGAACCGTTGGCCGATTGCCTGCCGGACCGCGTGGGGGAGACGCCCCCAGCGGCGGCGCCGGCCCATCTGGTGCTGTTCGTCGGTGGCGTGCGCCAGCCCGAGCGGGCCTGGCTCGATTGCCTGGCGCAACGCGGCATTCGCTGCGTCTGGGAACCCGATATCGAGCGGCTCGCTGCGCTGCAAGGCCAGGTGCTGTTCGACGCGGTGATCGCCGATGTCAGCACGCCCGGCACGCGCATGGTGTCGATGCTGGCGCGCGCGCGCCAGTTGCATCGCGGGCGCCTGATCGTGGTGTCGAACTCCAACGACGAAATCGACGAGATCCTGGCGCTCGAACTCGGGGCGGACGACTTCCTGGTCCTGCCGCTGAGCCCGCGCCGGCTGCGGGCGCGGCTGATCGCGCGCCTGCGTCCGGGCCGCGACACGTTGGCGCCGAACTTGCCGGCCGTGCCCGAACCGCGCGACGCCGGCTCGTTCGCCGGTGGCTGGCAGCTCGACACCGCTCGGCTGCGCCTGCGGCGTGGCGATCGATCGGTGGCACTGACCGCGTCGCAGGTCCAGTTGCTGCAGTGTCTCGGCCATCGCGTCGGTCGTCTGGTGCCGCGGGCCGAATTGCACGATTGCAGCTGCCCCGGCGCGTCCGACATCCGCGCGCGCACGATCGACGTCTACGTGCATCGCCTGCGCCGTCGCCTGGCCGAGGAAGGTGTGACCGAAATCGCGCATCGAGGCGGTGCGGGGGCGCGGCTTCGTGCTGCATGCCGAACCGACGCCGCTGCCGCCGGCGCCCCGCAACCACGGCGAGGCGCCTCCCGCCCCTCACTTGAACGCGTAGGTCGCCCCGAGGTAGAGGAAACGCCCGCGCGGGTCTGCATATTGCGGGTCGTAGCCGGCCTGGAACGACGTCTGACCGCCGGCGTTGGTGTACGGCGGTGGGCGGTTCAACAGATTGCGCACGCCGGCCGTGAAGGCGAGGTTCTTGAACCCCGTGTATTGCACTTGCGCGTCGAAGGTCTCATAGACTCCCACGCGCCGTGTGGGCAGGTCGAAGAACGGCGCGTTGCCGAGGTCGTAGTAGCTGCTTTGCCAGTTGTAGGCCAGCGTCGCCGTTCCACGGTCCGCGCGCGAGGTTGGCCGACAGGTAGGTTTTCAGGCGTGGTATGACGCCACCGGTGAGACCGTTGACCTGGCTGATCGCGCCGGTGTAGCTGCCGTCGGGGTTCTGGCCATCGTAGGTGATGAAGTAGGTGCCGTTGTAGGCGATCGTGAAGCGGCCGATGTCACCGGCCGCGACGCGCCACTTGGCGTCGAAATCGATGCCGGTGACGTTGATGCGTCCGATGTTGAGGTTGCTCTGGTCGACCTGGATGATCTGCCCGGGCAGGTTCGGGAACGCCGGATCCACCGGTCCGCGCCGCACCAGGCTGCTGTACTTGGCGAGACTGTTCAGATCGGCCAGGATCACCGACGGGTTGATGCCGTTGTTGATCTGGTCCTTCAGGTTGATCTTGAACAGATCGAGGGCGAGCGTCATGTCCTGCATCGGTTCGATCACGCTTCCAATCGTGGCGCTGACCGATCGCTCGGGCCGCAGGGTGGACGTGCCCTGGAACAGCACCGGAAACTGGGTGCCGCAGTCCTTCACTTGATCCAGCGTCGTCGGGCAACGCGCCGGATCGCTCAGCCCCGGCGTGGTGACGCCAACCTGGATCGGCAGGTACAGGTCCTGCAGGCTGGGGGCGCGGAAGCCCTTGCCGATCGACCCGCGCAGCAGGAATTCGCGCATCGGCTGCCAGCGCAGGCTGAATTTCGGCGTCGTGGAGTTGCCCACGCCCTGGTAGCGATCGAAGCGGATCGCCGCGCTGCCTTCCAGGCCCTTGGCGATCGGCACGTTGATCTCGCCGAACACCGAATCGACGTTGCGTGAACGGTGGGTATCGGCGAAGTTGCCGCCGTAGCCCGACACGTCGCCGGTCTGGATCTCGGGGCTGGCTGCAAAGTCGTACTTCTCCTTGCGCGCCTCGACACCGAGCGCGATGGCCAGCGGGCCGCCGGCCATCTGCAGCAGGTCGCGCGAACCCTTGACCTGCGCGCTGTCCAATTGCGATGCGATCTCGAACGCCTTGCCGACGAAGTTGGTGGCCTTGATCTGCGCGTCGATGGCCGGCGTGTTGGGACCGAAGAAGTTGACCGTGCCGCTGTTGAGCAACGGCATGATCTTGGTGAGGATCGGAAAACCGTCGTTGACCTGCTCCGTGACCTTGCTCTTCGAATGCAGGAAGCCGGCGTCGAAATCCCAGCCGAAGCGCGCGCCCTTGACTCCCAGCACGAGCCGCGGCGCCTGCGCCGTGTCGGTGATATCACGATTCCCGTTCACTGCCGCGCGGTACCGCACCAGCAGGTCGGGTGTCGGCCCGCCGGTGATGCCCTGCACGTACGCGGTGGGGTAGAACGGGCTGGCCGGCGTCAACAGGATGGTGGACGACGGAAACGCCGTGAACTGGTTGTACGGCGGCTGGTTGGCCAGCGGGTTGTTCAACGGGATGTTGAACTGATCCGACAGGGGCACCGGCTGGATCATGTTGTTCTGCCGGTTGCGGTTGAACGAGGCCTGCAGGTAGGCCTCGAGATCGGGCGCCAGCGTGAACGTGGCCGAGCCGTAGACGCTGGCGCGTTCCGACGCCGGCACCAGTTGCACCAGCGGCGACGGGTCGAACCGGCACGCGAGTGTGGAGCGGAACGGAATCAGCGTCGCGTACGGCCCCGGACAGGCCGGAGCCGACGGGTTGCGCGACCCGAACGACCCGTCGACCGGTGCGATGTTGGCAGGGAAGGTATTACCCGAGCTGGTGTCGTTCTGGGCGTCGGCATTGAAGCCCGATGCCGCGAAATCGCGGTCGCGGCCGAACAGCGAGGCCTCCTTCTGGAACGACGCGCCGATCATCACGTTGAAGCGATCGCGCGCGAGATCGCCGAAGCCCCACAGCACGCCGACGCGTTTGGTGTTCGCACCGCCCTCGCTGGTGTCGCCATACTGCGCATGGAGCTCGAGGCCCGCGTAGTCGCGGCGCAGGATGAAATTCACCACGCCGGCGATCGCGTCGGAGCCATAGACAGCCGAGGCGCCGTCCTTCAGTACCTCGACCCGTTCGATCGCCGCGAGCGGAATGCTGTTGACGTCCACCGACACCGAGTCGCCGGTGAAGCCGATGCCGTAGGGCGCGATGCGGCGGCCGTTCAGCAACACCAGCGTGCGGATGGAGGTCAAGCCGCGCAGCGAGATCGAGGACAGCCCCCCGGTGGTGGCTCCCGATACCGACGCCGCGGTCAGGCCACCGGAGCTGGCCATTGCGCTGACGGTCTGCAACAGCTGTTCGACGTTCACGGCGCCGGTTCGCGCGATGTCGTCGCGGGTCAGAATCTGCACCGGCAGGGCCGTCTCGGCATCGATGCGACGGATCGACGATCCTGTGATTTCCACGCGCTGGGCGTTGTCCTGGGCCCATGCGCCGCAAACAACCGTGGCCGCGGCCATGCCGGCACACGCCAGCCGCGCCGCCCGAGTGATCGCTCCGATCTCGAGCACTGTCATGTCGCCTCCAGGGGTTGCTCGCGTCGGCTGCCAACGGCGCCGCCGCTCGATGGCGCCAAATCTAGGCATCAAGGACAGACACAACTGAAGCGATGCGTGGCGGCGCTGCGGCCTGACCCACGGGCCAGTCGCGCCGCGTGGCACGCCGTGTCGCCAGATCGTCTTTGCGACCCTCGCGACTCGATGCGACACGCTGGCAGCGACCCGTGCTTACCCGGGTGTGTCGCGTGCGTTCGACACACGCTGCGCTGAACCGCTGACGACGGACCGGCCCGCTGCTCGTCAAAGCGCGCCGCGACGACCGACCGGCTTTTGTTAGCCTTGCGCGAATGGTCAAGTCGCGCTCAGCCGCAACGTCGCCGACGATCGTCTTCTGCCATGCCAACGGCTTCACAGCCGATACCTATGGCGTGCTGTTCGATGATTGGCGTGCGGCGCACTGGCGCGTGCTGGCTCCCACCAAGCTCGGGCATGACCCGTCTTACCCGGTCACCAGCGGGTGGCCGCACTTGCGCGACGAGTTGCTGGCCTTCATCCGCCGCGAGGCCGGTGGCGCGCCGCTGGTGCTGGTGGGCCACTCGATGGGCGGCTACCTGAGCCTGCTCGCCGCGAGCCGCCTGCCGGGCCAGGTGCGTGCCGTCGTGCTGCTCGACTCACCGATCGTCGCCGGCTGGCGGTCGCACGGCTTTCGCCTGCTGAAGGCCACGGGTCTGATCCGCCGCGGCGGGCCCGGGCAAGGTGTCGGCCCGCCGGCGCGACCATTGGCCGAGCGCGGACGCGGTGCGCGAGCACTTCCGCGACAAGCGCATGTTCGCGGCCTGGGATCCGCGCTGCTTCGAACACTATGTGCAGCGCGGCTTCGAGCCCGCACCCGGTGGCGGCGTCAGGCTGGCGTACCGGCGCGATGTCGAGACTCGCATCTACAACACGCTGCCGCATCATGTGGAACCGCTGCTGCGCCGCCATCCGCTGCAGTGTCCGGTGGCTTATGTCGAAGGCACGCGCTCGACCGAGGGCCGGCAGCTCGGTCTCGGTTTCGTGCGGCAGCTCGCGGACACGCGATGGCGCACGGTCGAAGGCTCTCACCTGTTCCCGCTGGAGCGGCCCGAGGCCACGGCGGCGACGGTGCTCGCGCTGCTTCGCGAAGTGACTTGAGAGCGCACCTATAATCGCGCTTTCCACCACAGCCTTCATGCGCAGCGGCGCGCCACGAGGCTGAACGACATGACCAAATACGTCTTTGTCACCGGTGGCGTGGTGTCCTCGCTCGGCAAGGGCATCGCGTCGGCCTCGCTGGCCGCGATCCTGGAGTCGCGGGGCCTCAAAGTCACCCTCATCAAGCTCGATCCCTACCTCAATGTCGACCCGGGCACGATGAGCCCGTTCCAGCACGGCGAGGTGTTCGTCACCGACGACGGCGCCGAGACCGATCTCGACCTCGGCCACTACGAGCGCTTCGTCGCCACGCGCATGAGGCGCAGCAACAACTTCACCACCGGCCAGATCTACAAGAGCGTGCTCGAGAAGGAGCGCCGCGGCGACTACCTGGGCAAAACCGTGCAGGTGATCCCGCACGTCACCAACGAGATCCAGGATTTCATTCGTCGCGGCGCCGGCGTCGGCACGGCCGACGAGGCCCAGGTGGCCATCTGCGAGGTCGGCGGCACCGTGGGCGACATCGAGTCGCTGCCCTTCCTGGAGGCGGCGCGGCAGCTGAGCCTGAAACTCGGGCCCACCAACACCGCGTTCGTGCACCTGACCTACGTGCCATGGATCGCCGCCGCCGGCGAGCTGAAGACCAAACCGACGCAGCACACGGTGCAGAAGCTGCGCGAGATCGGCATCCAGGCCGACGCGCTGCTGTGCCGGGCCGACCGCCGCATTCCCGACGAGGAGCGCGACAAGATCTCGCTGTTCACCAACGTGCCGACGCAGGGCGTGATCTCGGTGTGGGACGCCGACACGATCTACAAGGTGCCGCGCATGTTGCACGAGCAGGGCCTGGACGAGCTGATCTGCATGAAGCTGCAGTTGCTCACCCGCCCAGCCGACCTGAAGCGCTGGGACCGCCTGGTGCACGAGGTCGAGCACCCGAAGACCTCGGTGCGCATCGCCATGTGCGGCAAATACACCGACCTGTCGGATTCGTACAAGTCGCTCAACGAGGCGCTGCGCCATGCCGGCATCCACCACCACGCACGGGTGGAAATCGAATACGTCGACTCCGAGACGCTGAACCCGACCAGCGTGGCGCAGCTGGCGCAGTTCGACGCGGTGCTGGTGCCCGGTGGCTTCGGCAAACGCGGCATCGAGGGCAAGATCCTCGCTGCGCAGTTCGCGCGCGAGCAGCGCGTGCCCTACCTCGGCATCTGCCTGGGCATGCAGGTGGCATCGATCGAGATCGCGCGCCACAAGGCCGGGCTCGAGCGCGCCAATTCCACCGAGTTCGAGCCCGACACGCCGCACCCGGTGATCGCACTGATCGACGAGTGGCACGACCGCGACGGCACGCTGCAGAGGCGCTCGGAACAGTCCGACCTGGGCGGCACCATGCGCCTGGGCTCGCAGAGCAGCGACGTCAAGCCCGGCACGCTGGCGCACCGCATCTACGGCAGCGTGGTCACTGAACGCCACCGCCACCGCTACGAGGCCAACGAGAACTACCTCGACAGGCTGCAGGCCGCCGGGCTGGTGATCTCGGCCATCACTCAGCGCGAAAAGCTCACCGAGATCGTCGAGTTGCCGCAAGCCGTGCACCCGTGGTTCGTCGGCGTGCAGTTCCACCCCGAGTTCAAGAGCACACCGTGGGATGGGCATCCGCTGTTCATCAGCTTCATCCAGGCTGCGCTGGCGCACAAGGCCGAGCGCGAAGGCACCGGCGAGCAAAGGGCGGCTGCATGAGCCGCAGTGCCAAGGGAGCAGCATGAAGCTTTGTGGCCACGAGGTCGGCCTGGATCGTCCGTTCTTCCTGATCGCCGGGCCTTGCGTGGTCGAGTCCGAGGCGCTGCAGATCGAGGTGGCCGGGCGGCTGAAGGAGATGACCACGGCGCTCGGCATCCCGTTCGTCTTCAAGTCGAGCTACGACAAGGCCAACCGCTCCAGCGGCGCGTCGTTCCGCGGTCCGGGCATGGAAAAGGGCCTGGAGATCCTGGCCAAGGTGCGGCGCGAGCTGAAGGTACCGGTGCTCACCGACGTGCACAGCGAGGCCGAGATTCCCGCGGTGGCGGCGGCAGTGGATGTGCTGCAGACGCCGGCGTTCCTGTGCCGGCAGACCGATTTCATCCGCGCGGTGGCGCAGTCGGGGCGGCCGGTGAACATCAAGAAGGGCCAGTTCCTCGCGCCGCACGACATGCTGAACGTGATCGACAAGGCTCGCGCCGCCGCGCGCGAAATCGGCATGCCGGAAGACAACTTCATGGCCTGCGAGCGCGGCGTGAGCTTCGGCTACAACAACCTGGTGTCCGACATGCGCAGCCTGGCGATCCTGCGCGAGACCGGCGCGCCGGTGGTGTTCGACGCCACGCACTCGGTGCAGTTGCCTGGAGGCCTCGGCACCAGCAGCGGCGGTCAGCGCGAGTTCGTGCCGGTGCTGGCGCGCGCCGCGATCGCGGTGGGCATCGCCGGCCTCTTCATGGAAACGCACCCCGACCCGGCCAAGGCGCTGTCCGACGGCCCGAATGCGGTGCCGCTGAAGCACATGCGGGTGCTGCTGGAGCAATTGCTCGCGCTCGACCGCGTCGTCAAGCAGCAAGCCTCTGCTCGAAAACGACCTCAGCGACTGAGAGTCGCACCATGTCCGCCTACATCATTGCCGACGTCACCGTGACCAACGAGCCGCAGATGGTGGAGTACCGCCAGTGGAGCACCCGCGCGATGCAGGAGCATGGCGCCGAAGTGCTGGTGCGCGGCGGTGCGCCGTCACCGCTGGAGGGCGACTGGAGTCCGCAGCGCGTGGTCGTGCTGAAATTCAAGGACCGCGCGGCCGCGCAGGCCTACTACGACAGCGAAACCTACACCCGGGCACGCAAGGTGCGCGAAGGGGCCGGGCGCATCGACATGATCATTGTCGACGGCGCCAATTGAATTCGCTTCTGCCATAGAAAGAACTGACCATGAGCGCCATCGTCGATATCGTCGGTCGAGAGATCCTCGACAGCCGCGGCAACCCGACCGTCGAATGCGACGTGCTGCTGGAATCCGGCACCATGGGCCGCGCCGCAGTGCCCTCGGGTGCCTCCACCGGCAGCCGCGAGGCCATCGAGCTGCGCGACGGCGACAAGAGCCGCTACCTCGGCAAGGGCGTGCTGCGCGCGGTGGAGCACATCAACACCGAGATCAGCGAAGCGGTGCTCGGGCTCGACGCGTCCGAGCAGGCTTTTCTCGACAAGACGCTGGTCGACCTCGACGGCACCGAGAACAAGGCGCGCCTGGGCGCCAACGCCACGCTGGCCGTCAGCATGGCGGTCGCCCGCGCGGCGGCCGAGGAATCCGGGCCTGCCGCTGTACCGCTACTTCGGCGGCTCGGGCGGCATGAGCCTGCCGGTGCCGATGATGAACGTCATCAACGGCGGCGCGCACGCCAACAACAACCTCGATCTGCAGGAGCTGATGATCATCCCGGTGGGCGCGCCGAATTTCCGCGAAGCGGTGCGCTACGGCGCCGAGGTGTTCCACGCGCTGAAGAAGATCATCGACGGCAAAGGCATGAGCACCGCGGTCGGCGACGAAGGCGGCTTTGCGCCCAACGTGGCCAGCCACGAGGCCGGACTGCAGATGCTGATCGAGGCGATCGACAAGGCCGGCTACACGCCGGGCGAGCAGATCGCCATCGGCCTGGATTGCGCCGCGAGCGAGTTCTACAGGGACGGCAAGTACCACCTCAGTGGCGAAGGCATGATCCTGAGCGCCGCCGAATGGACCGACATCATGGCCACCTGGGCCGGCAAGTACCCGATCATCAGCATCGAAGACGGCATGGCCGAGGGCGACTGGGACGGCTGGAAGCACCTGACCGACAAGCTGGGCCGCAAGCTTCAGTTGGTCGGCGACGATCTGTTCGTCACCAACACCAAGATCCTGAAGGAAGGCATCGCCAAGGGCGTGGCCAACTCGATCCTCATCAAGATCAACCAGATCGGCACGCTCTCCGAGACCTTCGCCGCGATCGAGATGGCCAAACGCGCGGGTTACACCGCCGTGATCAGCCACCGCAGCGGCGAGACCGAGGATGCGACGATCGCCGATATCGCGGTGGGCACCAACGCCGGCCAGATCAAGACCGGCTCGATGAGCCGCAGCGACCGGGTGGCCAAGTACAACCAGCTGCTGCGCATCGAAGAAGACCTCGGCGACGTGGCGCACTATCCCGGTCGCGGCGCCTTCTACAATCTGCGCTGACGATGATCTCGCGCGCACGCTCCGTCACCTGGGTCCTGGCCACGCTGCTGCTGCTGGTGCAGGCGGGGTTGTGGCTGGGCAAGGGCAGCGTGCCGCATGTCTGGAGCCTGCAGTCGCAGCTCAAGGACCAGGTCGTCGCCAATGAGTCGGCTCGTCAGCGCAACCAGCGCATCCTGGCCGAGGTGGGTGACCTGAAAGACGGCCTCGAGATGATCGAGGAGAAGGCCCGCAGCGAGCTCGGCATGGTGCGGCCCGACGAGGTATTCGTCCAGATCAGCGGCCGGCGCTGACGCCGCGGGCTCAGCATGCATGCCGCCCTCGATTGGGCCGCGCCGGCGTTGGCGGCGGCGTTCACGCTGTGGGGCAGCCCCGTCACCTGGCTCGAGATCGTGGCCTTCGTCCTGTCGCTGTGGATGGTGGTGTGCAACATGCGCGTCAACCCGCTTGCCTGGCCGCTGGCGATCGTGGCATCGCTGCTGTATGCCGTGCTTTTCGCATCCAGCCGCTTGTACGGCGAAGCCACGCTGCAGCTGTTCTTCGTGGCGGTGTCCTTCTGGGGTTGGCGCCAGTGGTTGCTCGGTCGCGGCGACGACGGCGCGCCATTGCGTGTACACCGTCTCGCCGGTGCCGCGCGCTGGCAGGTCGCGGCGCTGACGCTGGCAGCATGGCCCGCGCTGGGCCTGCTGTTGCGTCACGCCACCGACAGCGATGTGCCCTATCTCGACGCGTTGCCCACCGTGGGCAGCGTGGCGGGCCAGCTGCTGCTCGGTCGCAAGCTGATCGAGAACTGGGCGGTGTGGCTGGCAGTGAACGTGTTCAGCGTCGGCCTGTTTGGCTGGAAGGGCCTGTGGCTGACCGTGCTGCTCTACGCGGTGTTCGCGCTGCTGTCGGTTGCCGGATGGCGGGCCTGGCAGGCCAGAATGACGGCCTCGACGAGATGAACGACGCGATGATCATCGCCATCGTCGGTGCCGAGAGCACCGGCAAGACGCAGGTGGCGCAGCAGCTCAGTCGTGCGCTGGCCCGGCACACCGGGCTTTCCTCGACCTGGGTGGCCGAGCACCTGCGCGAATGGTGCGACCGCGAAGGCCGCACGCCGCGCGCCAGCGAGCAGGCCGCGATCGCCCACGAGCAGCACGCACGCATCGACGCGGCGGCGGCGGCGCACGACGTGGTGGTGTGCGACACCACCGCATTGATGACAGCCGCCTACAGCCGGCTGCTGTTCAACGACGACTCGCTGTTGCGGTACGCCGTGCAGCAGCACCGGCGCTGCGCCATCACCTTGCTGACCGCGCTCGACCTGCCCTGGGTGGCCGACGGCGTGCAGCGCGACGGGCCGCACGTGCGCGAGCCCGTTGACGCGCTGGTGCGAACCTGGCTGATCGAGCACCGCCTGATCTGGTCGGTGGTGGGCGGGTTCGGCGAGTTGCGCGTGCAGGCTGCAGTCGACGCTGTGGCGCCACTGCTGCGCCCGCGCGTCGCGCCGCGCAGCGGGCTGTTCACGCGACTGGCCGAACGCAACGCTGGTGCGCCGGCAACGAGCTGGGTGTGCGAGAAGTGCGACTCGCCCGAGTGCGAGCATGCGCTGCTGCAAAGGCAGCGTTGAAGGCCGCCGGGGACCCAAGGAGCGCCGTTCAGTTCAGCGCGCCCGAACCGCCGCCCTGGTCACGCGCCGGGGTGAACAGGCCGCCCACGTCGACCGCATCGAAGCGGTACTGCAGGCCGCAGAAATCGCAGCCGACCTCGGCCTCGCCGCGTTCGACGATCAACGACTCGACCTCGTCGCGGCCCAGCCCACGCAGCATGTCCGCGACACGCTGGCGCGAACAGGTGCACGAAAAGGTCGGTTGCAGCGGAGCGAACAAACGCAGCGTCTCCTCCCAGAACAGGCGGCGCAGGATCGTTTCGGGCGGCAGGCCCAGCAACTCCTCGCGCGTCAGCGTGGCGGCGAGCATCGCGATGCGGTTGAAGTCCTCGCTGCGCCCGATCTGGTCTTCGTCACCGGATTTCCACGCCGATCCCGCCAAGTTGGCCTCGCCGGCGGCCGGCAGGCGCTGGATCAGCAAGCCCGCGGCGCAACGGTCGTCGGCGGCCAGCACCAACCGCGTGTCGAGCTGTTCCGATTGCAGCATGTAGTGCTCGAGCACCTGCGCGAGCGCCTGCAGCGGCTCGCGCCGGTCACCGTGCAGCGGCACCACCCCTTGATAAGGTTGTTGCCCCGGCAGCCGATCGCCCGGGTCGAGCGTGATCGCGCAGCGACCCTTTCCATGCACGTTGAGCAGCGCTTCCAGTTGCGCATCGGCCGGCGACCTCACCCACCACCTTGGCGGTAGCGCGAAAGCCGAGGTCCGCCCGCGCCTCGGCCACCGCGAGCTTGACCGGCCCGTCACCGTGCATCTGCAGGACGAGCGCGCCGTTGAACTTGATGTTGGCCTGCATCAGGCAGGCCGCGGCGCTCATCTCGCCCAGCAACGAGCGCACCGGCGGCGAAAAGGCGTGGCCGCCATCGCTGACCGTGGCGCGGCGCGACAGCAGCTCGCGCCAGCTCTCGTGCAGTTGCACGAGCACGCCGCGCACCGGTACTCCTTCGAACAAGAACTTGTGCAGCCGGTCGGACATCTCATGCCTGGCGATGAATTCGGGGTTGGCGCCGCAGACGCGATCTGCCCCCGCGCCGATATCATCGCAGAGATGGAATTGCGCCGTCGCGCCCTCGAGCTGCTGGCCTGCCGCCACGTTGCCGTCAAGGTCGCCGGCGTGCGCGCCCTGCCCGCCGAGATCGCCGCAGGTTGCGCCCCCGACCCGACCGCCCTGTTGGATGGGCATCTGCGCGATCTGCCCGGCCGGCCGGACCTGCCGCGACTGGTGGCCCCCACATCGGTGCCGCAGCGGTCGGCCTTCACCGCCAAGGGCCGCGCCGCACTGCTGCATGCGGTGGCCCACATCGAGTTCAATGCCATCAACCTCGCGCTCGACGCGCTGTGGCGCTTTGCTCAGATGCCGATCGACTACTACCGCGACTGGGCTCGGGTCGCCGCCGAAGAGGCGCTGCACTTCTCGCTGGTGGAGCAGCACCTGCGCTCGACCGGACACTGGTACGGCGAGTTCGAGGCCCACGATGGCTTGTGGGCCATGGTCGAGCGCACGGCCGGCGACGTCGTGGCCCGCATGGCGCTGGTGCCCCGCACGCTGGAAGCCCGAGGCCTCGACGTGACCCCGGCGATGCGGGCGAGGTTTGCCCAGGCGGGCGACGCGGACGCCGCCGAGATCCTCGACGTCATCTTGCGCGACGAGATCGGCCACGTGGCCATCGGCAACCGCTGGTACCACTGGCTGTGCGTGCGCGACCGGCTCGATCCGCTCGAACACGCCGGCGACATGGCGCGACAGCACCGCGCACCGCGGCTCCGCCCGCCGTTCAACCGGCCGGCGCGCCTGGCTGCCGGATTCACCGAACGCGAACTCGACGAGCTCGAGCGTCCGGCGACATCGTTGCCACCGCGCCCACGCTAACCGCGCGGGTGGTGCTGTGCGTGCAGCTGTCGCAGGCGTTCACGCGCCACGTGGGTGTAGATCGTGGTGGTCGAGATGTCGGCGTGACCGAGCAGCATCTGCACCGCGCGCAGGTCGGCGCCGTGGTTCAGCAGATGCGTCGCGAACGCATGGCGCAGCGTGTGCGGCGACAGGCCACCCCGAAGCCCCGCCGCCAGCGCATGCCGCTTGATCAGCTTCCAGAACATCTGGCGCGTCATCGCCCCGCCGCGGCCGGTGACGAAGAGCGCGTCGCTGCGCAGCGCATCCAGGATGGCGGCGCGCGCGTCGCGCAGGTAGCGCTCGATCCAGCGCCGCGCCTCCTCGCCGAACGGCACCAGGCGCTCCTTCGAGCCTTTGCCCATCACCCGCAGCACGCCTTCGCTGAGGCTGAGGTGCACGCTCTTCAGATCGACCAGCTCGCTGACGCGCAGGCCGCTGGCGTACATCAGCTCCAGCATCGCGCGGTCGCGCAGGCCCCGTGGCGTCCGGATGTCGGGCGCGCGCAGCAAGGCATCGACCTGGGCCTCCGACAGGGTCTTTGGCACCCGCATCGGCTGCTTCGCGGAGGCCAGGCGCAGCGTCGGATCGGCGTCCACCAGGTGTTCGCGCAGGGCCCAGCGGAAGTAGCGCTTGAAGACGCTCAGGCGCCGATTGGCGGTGGTGGCGCGGCTCGCACCATGCCGGTCCGCCATGTAGGCCAGCAGGTCGCTCTCGGCCGAGGCATCGATGCCGCGCGCGGTCGTTCGCGCCAGCCAGCGGGCATACAGCGTCAGGTCACGCGCGTAGGCGGCCGTGGTCTGTGCCGCCAGACCGTCCTCGAGCCACAACGCCTCGACGAAGCGTCCAATGCCCGACTCGCTGTGTCGCAGCGCGGCGTCGCCGGCCGCCGTCGGGGCCGCGGCGCTCGATTCAGAGGCCACGGTGCTGGCTGCGCCAACGCCCCAGTTCGTCGGCGAGCCGGCCGGCAGCATCGTCTTCGGCCCAGGCCACATCGATCGGCGTGGCCCGCACGCCCAGGTCGGCCAGCCCGGGCAGCGTGCCGCTGGCCACGTTCGGACGCGCCATCGACCGCAGGTTGTCGCGCGACATCAGCGGGCTGCCCGGAAGGTGTTCGAACAGCCAGGCCTGGGCCATGCCCAGCGCGCGGGGCAGCGCGATCACCGGTCGCCGATGCCCGGCGTGGCGGCCCGCCAACCGCACCAGGTCGGCCAGCGTGATGACCTCGGGGCCGGCGATCTCGTAGGTCCTGCCGGCGGTGGCGGGGTCTTCGATGCAGCGCTGCAGCGCGGCGGCGAGGTCGCGCACCCACACCGGCTGGAATTGCGCCGAGGCGCAGGGCAAGACCATGATCGGCAGCAGGCGCTGGATTTGTGCAAACAGGTTCAGAAAGCGGTCTTCGGCACCGAACACGACCGAAGGCCGCAGGAGCGTCAGCGGCACCCCGGCGGCCTGCAACGCCGCTTCGCCTTCGGTCTTGCTGCGCAGGTACATCGACGGCGCACCCGGCCCCACACCCAACGCGCTCACATGCACCAGGTGCGCCACGCCGGCGGCGCGACACGCCTGCCCGATGCGCCGCGGCAGATCCACGTGCACGCGTTGAAACTGAGCCTCGCGCCCGTGCAGGATGGCCACCAGGTTGACCACCACATCGGCATCGGCGAGCAGCGGCATCAGCGCATGGGCCTCGTGGATGTCGGCCTCGACCAACTCCACCCCCGGGACCATGCGCAGCGCGCCACCCTGCGCCAGGCGCCGTGTCGGCACGCGCAGCAGCCACTCGGGCCGGTTCGACGCGCAACGCAGCGCCAGCGCGCGACCGACGAAACCGGTACCTCCCAAGACGACGACGCGGCGGATCATCGGTGCATCAATCGAGCTTGAGCTTCTGCGCCTCGACCACCTTCTTGTAGACGTCGAACTCAGCGCGGATCTGCTCGCTGAATTCGCCCGGCGAGTTGGCCACGATCAGCGAGCCGGTGTCTTCGATGCGTTTGCGCACGGCCGGATCCTCGAGCGCCTTTTTCACCGCCGCGGCGATCTTGTCGACCACGTCCTTCGGCGTGCCCTTGGGCCCCAGCACGCCATAGTAGGCCATGCGGTTCACGGGCTCGAGCCCCACCTCCTTGAAGGTGGGCACGTTGGGCAGCGCTGCCAGGCGCTGCGGCGCGGCGACCACGATCGGGATCAGCCGGCCGTCCTTGATGAAGGGCAGCGCCGACGGCATGTTGTCGAAGATCATCGGCACCTGGCCGGCGACGGTGTCGTTCAGTGCGGGGCCGGCGCCTCGGTACGGG
This sequence comes from uncultured beta proteobacterium, assembly GCA_963814435.1. Lineage (GTDB taxonomy): Bacteria > Pseudomonadota > Gammaproteobacteria > Burkholderiales > Burkholderiaceae_C > JAEUPI01. The sequence goes on along the minus strand of CAWFCV010000003.1, from coordinate 408,830 downwards.
ATGTGCGTGATGAAGGTACCCGACAGGCTCTTGAACAGTTCGGTCTGCAGGTGCCCGATGCCGCCGGTGCCCGAGCTCGCATAGCTGTATTTGCCCGGGTTCTTCTTCAACTCGGCGATCATGGCCTTGTAGTCGCGCGCCGGGAACGACGGGTGCACGGCGATCACGTTGGGCGTGGCCGCGATGTTGATGATCGGCGTGAAGTCGGTGAGCGGGTTGTAGCCGATCCTGGCGTTGATGGCCGGGTTCGCGGCCGTGGTGGACACCGTGGCCATGCCCAGCGTGTAGCCATCGGGCGTGGCTTTGATCACCTCGAGCGCACCGATCGAGCCGCCGCCGCCGGCCTTGTTCTCGACCAGCACCTGCTGGCCGAGCGTGGCGCCCATGCGCTCGGACACGATGCGGGCCACGATGTCGGTGGTGCCACCCGGCGCAAACGGCACGACGAGCCGCACCGGCTTGCTCGGGTAGCCTTGCGCTGCGGCCCATGCCGGAAACACGACGGCCAGCGCCACGCACCATCTCCAGGACAGTCGACCCATGCTCTCGGACTCCTCACGACGCCACCGCGGCGCGATGGCTATGCGTATTGTGCCGTGCGTGGTGCTGCGCGGCCTCAGGCAGTCGCCGCGCCCAGCTGGCGGCGCTTGAATGCGTCGTGCACCGGCGCTCCGGTGGACATGTCGACCAGCCTGCGCCTTCGCAGCCGCCTGGCGCCCCGGCAACCTGGCCCGCCGACAACACGGCGATCCGGGCGGGCGCCGCACCACGTTTGGCACACTCGGCCATGCCCGACGCCTTGCTGCTGCTTCCCGATTTCTGCCTGATCGCGGCCGGTTACACGCTGTGCCGCCTGACGCCGCTGAACCGGCCCCTGTGGGACGGCGTCGAACGGCTCGTGTACTACCTGCTCTTCCCAACGCTGCTGTTCGCCTCGATCGTGCGCCATCCGACCTCGCTGGACGCGCTGCTCCATCTCGGTGGCGTGGGGCTGCTGATCGTCGGAACCGGCGCTGCGCTGGCCTTGAGCCTGCGCGCGTGGCCAGGGGTGGACCCGAATCTGCATGCGTCGGGCCAACAGACGGCGTTCCGGTTCAACTCGTATGTGGGGTTGGCGCTGGCCGAACGCCTGGCCGGCGCCCAGGGCGTGGCCTGGACGGCGCTGTTGATTTCGGTGTGCGTGCCACTGTGCAACGTCGCGGCCGTGTGGCCGTTGGCGCGCCAGGGCGGCCATGGCTACGTCCGCGAGCTGGCCCGCAACCCGCTGATCATCGCGACAGGGGCTGGTCTGCTGGCCAATGCGCTGGGCCTGCGCCTGCCCGAGGTGGCCACGGTCACGCTGCAACGCATCGGCGGTGCTGCCGTGCCGTTGGGCCTGATGGCGGCCGGAGCCGGCTTGCGTTTCGGCGCGCTGCGCGAGGGCCCGGGTCTGGCGGTCGCGCTGATGGCCATCCGCCACGTCGTGCTGCCCGCGCTGGCCATCGTGCTGGTGCTGCTGCTGCAGCTGCCGCCCGCGCAGCAGGCCGTGGTGGTGGCATTCGCCTCCCTGCCCACCGCCAGCAGTGCGTACGTGCTGGCCGCCCGCATGGGCGGCCACGGTGGCTATGTGGCCGGCCTGGTGACCGTGTCGACGCTGCTGGCGATGGCCGGTCTGCCATCGGCCCTGGCTGCGCTTTCAGCGCTGCGCTGACACCGGCTCGAGCGCCCACTCGATGTGCTCGCGCAGCAGCCAATCGGCCTGCAGCAGCGCGGCCCGAAGCGCCTGCTCGATGGCGGCATCGTGTGCGGTCCGCAGCACATTGCCCAGTGCGACGGCCAGATTGCGTCGCCAGCGAACGTAGCCGATGCGCCGGATCGCGCTGCCTTCGGTGCGCTTCAGGAACTCAGCCTCACTCCACGCCCAAAGCTGCAGCAACGTGGCTTGCGACCACTGCGCGTGGGCGTCGAAGTCAGGCAGGTCGGACCTGCGGGCGTACTTGTTCCAGGGGCACACGAGCTGGCAGTCGTCGCAGCCGAGGATGCGGTTGCCCATCAGCGGTCGCAGCTCCCGCGGGATGGCACCTTCGTGCTCGATCGTGAGGTAGGAGATGCAGCGGCGCGCATCCAGTCGATACGGCGCCACGATGGCCTGGGTCGGGCAGACATCGATGCAGGCCTGGCAGCTGCCGCAATGCGCAGCCGCGGCCGCCGTCACGGGCAGCGGCACGTCGACGTAGATCTCGCCGAGGAAGAACATCGAGCCCGCGTCGCGCGACAGGGCCAGCGTGTGCTTGCCGCGCCAGCCGGTGCCGCTGCGGTCGGCCAGCTCGACCTCGAGCACCGGCGCCGAATCGGTGAACACGCGATGTCCGAACGGACCGATCGCAGCGGCCAGCCGGTCTGCCAGCCGCTGCAGACGCTGACGCAGCACCTTGTGATAGTCGCGCCCTCGCGCATAGACGGAGACGACGGCCTGGCCCGGCTCGTGCACCCGCGCGCGCTCGACGGCCACCCAGTCGTCGGTCATGCCGCGCGGCAGATAGTCCATGCGTGCCGTGATCACACGCAGCGTACCCGGCACCAGCTCGGCGGGGCGTGCCCGCTTCATGCCATGCGACGCCATGTAGCGCATGTCGCCGTGGAATCCGGCGTCGAGCCAGGCGCGCAATCCGGGCTCGGCGGAGGCCAGGTTCACGTCGGCCACGCCGATCTGTGAAAATCCAAGCTCCAGCGCCCACAGGCGCAGCTGTTCGAAGGTCCTCGCACCGTCGATGCCTTCGGAGCCCGATCCGCCCTCGTGACGCATACGCCGATTCTAGAAAGCCGCCATATCACCTGGTCCGACGAGGCCGAATGTGCCGCCTTCGCCACCGAGATGGCGCGCAAACCGGCGTTGACCGATGCCTTCGTGATCCTCACGGGGCCGCTGGGCGCCGGCAAGACGACATGGGTACGCCATCTGTTGCGCGCGCTCGGCGTGACCGGACGCATCAAGAGCCCGACCTATGCCTTGTTGGAGCCGTACGAGGTGAATGGCCGATCGATCTCGCACCTCGACTTCTATCGTTTCGACGACCCCCGCGAGTGGATCGACGCCGGCTTGCGCGACGTGTTCGCGGCGCCCGGCCTCAAGCTGGCCGAGTGGCCCGAGAAGGCCGCCGCGGTGTTGCCGCTGGCCGATCTGGAGCTGCGCATCGAACCGCTGGACGAACACCGTCGCCGCGTCGACGTGCACGCGCGCACGCCTCGCGGCGTTGAGCTGCTGTGATGAACCGGCGCGACGCCGTCCTTCAAGGCGGTGCACTGGTGCTGTCGCTGGGCGCGCACGAGCTGGCGTTCGGCGCGGCCATCGTCGCGGTGCGGGTGTGGCCAGCGGCCGACTACACGCGGGTCACGATCGAGTCGGACCTTCCGCTCGCCGCCAAGCACTTCATGACCGACGGTCCGCCCCGCCTGGTGGTGGACATCGACCAGCTCGAGCTGAGCCCAACGCTGCGCGAGCTGGTCGGCAAGGTGAAAGCCGACGACCCGTACATCGCCGGCGTGCGGGTCGGGCAGAACCAGCCGCGTGTCGTGCGGCTGGTGGTCGACCTCAAGCAGGCCGTGGCGCCCCAGCAGTTCACGCTGCCGCCGGTGGCCGCCTACGGCCATCGACTGGTGTTCGACCTCTATCCGTTGCAGGAGCGCGACCCGTTGCTGGACCTCATCCGCGACAAGGACCGCGCCGAGAAGCAAGCCGAGCAGGCGCTGCGTGATTCGCTGGGCGAGCTGATCGGTCGCGCCGACCGGCCCGCTGCGGCCTCCGCGCCCAGACCCGCCGCGTCGGCGCCGCCGATGATGAGCCCGGCGCCGCCACCGCCGCCGACCGCCGAGGCGCGGCGCAAGGTCGAGCGGCTGACCATCGTCGCGATCGATCCGGGCCATGGAGGTGAGGATCCAGGCGCGGTCGGTCCGAGTGGTCTGCGCGAAAAGGACGTGGTGCTCGCGGTGGCGCTGCGGCTGCGCGACCGCCTCAATGCGATACCCGGCACGCGCGCCATGCTGACGCGCGACTCCGACTATTTCGTGCCGCTGCAGGAGCGTGTGCGCAAGGCCCGGCGGGTGCAGGCCGATCTGTTCGTGTCGGTCCACGCCGACGCGTTTCTCACCCCCAAGGCACGCGGCGCTTCGGTGTTCGCGTTGTCCTCGGGTGCCGCCACCAGCGCGGCTGCGCGTTGGATGGCCGACAAGGAGAACGCGGCCGATGTCGTAGGCGGCGTCAACCAGCGCTCGGTCAAGGACGCCCAGGTGCTGCGCGCGCTGCTCGACATGAGCACCACCGCGCAGATCAAGGACAGCCTGCGCGTGGGCCACGAGGTGCTGCAGCTCATCGGCAAGGTCGGGCACCTGCACAAGAGCCAGGTCGAACAGGCCGGCTTCGCGGTGCTGAAGGCGCCCGACATTCCGTCGATCCTGGTCGAGACGGCGTTCATCTCGAATCCCGACGAGGAGAAGCTGCTGCGCAGCGCCCGCTACCAGGACAAGCTGGTCGACGCGCTGGTCAACGGCATCCGCCGTTACTTCGCCAAGCATCCTCGGCTGGCCCGGCCGCGCACCTTGTAGCGGCGCCGCGTTTTATGCCGTCCGTGCGCGGCGCGCGCGCCAGAAGCCCAGCAGCGCCAGCAGGCCCGGCAGCAGCACCAGCGCCCAGATGATCTTGCTCAGGTGTGACTGCACCCACTCGATGTTGCCGAACAGGTAGCCCGCCGTGACCAGCGACAGCACCCACAGGGTGCCGCCGGTCACGTCGTAGAAGGTGAACTTCGAGCGCGTCATCTGCGCGACGCCGGCGACGAATGGCGCGAAGGTGCGCAGGAACGGCAGAAATCGCGCCACCACGATGGTGATGCCGCCATAGCGTTCGTAGAAGGCATGCGCCTGCTCGAAGGCCCGCTTGTTGAAGAAGCGTGACTGCTCCCACTGAAACACCCGTGGCCCGACCACCGACCCGATGGTGTAGTTGGTCTGGTTGCCGAGCACCGCGGCAGCGATCAGCAGCGCCGCGACCAGCGGATAACTCATCAGGCCCGCCCCGGCCAGCGCACCGACGATGAACAGCAGCGAATCCCCGGGCAGAAAAGGCATTACCACCAGCCCGGTCTCGACGAAGATGATGAGGAACAGCAGCGCATAGACCCAGTTGCCGTACTGCTGGACAAACTCTCGCAGGTGAACGTCCACGTGCAGCACGAAATCCAGCAGGAAGGCGGCGATCTCCATGAATGCCCATTATCCGGGCACGAGGCACACCGACTTCTACAATCGCCGCCGATGCATGCCGAAGTGAACACCCGACCCCGCCGGCCGATCCGCGAGCTGCCGCACGAGCTCGTGAGCCAGATCGCGGCCGGCGAAGTGGTCGAGCGCCCGGCCTCGGTCGTTCGCGAACTGCTGGACAACGCGCTCGACGCCGGTGCCACCTCGATCCAGGTGCGCCTGATGGCCGGCGGTGCGCGGGCGATCGTGGTCGAGGACGACGGTGCCGGCATTGCGCGCGACGAGTTGACGCTGGCGCTGCGCCGGCATGCGACCAGCAAGATCGCGTCGCTCGACGAGCTGGAGCAGGTGGTCACGATGGGCTTTCGCGGCGAAGCGCTGGCCGCCATCGCGTCGGTGTCGGACCTGGCGCTCACCAGCCGCGCCATCGACGCCGACACCGCCTGGCGCGTCGATGCGCGCAGTGGCGAACTGGCACCGGCGGCGCGTGCACGCGGCACCACGGTGGAGGTGCGCGAGCTGTTCTTCAGCACGCCGGCGCGGCGCAAATTCCTCAAGAGCGACGCCACCGAGCTGGCGCACTGCATCGAGGCGGTGCGCCGGCATGCGCTGGCGCGGCCGGACGTGAGCTTTGCACTCTGGCACGACGGCAAGCCACAGCAACAGTGGCGTGCGGCCACGCCGGAACAGCGCCTGCGCGACGTGCTGGGCGATGAATTCATCGGCGCCAGCCGCGTGCTGGCCACCGAGGCCGGCGCCATCGCGCTGCACGGCCGCGTCGGACTGCCCGAGCTGGCGCGCTCGCGCGCCGACCAGCAGTACCTGTTCGTCAACGGGCGCCACGTGCGCGACCGGCTCATCAATCATGCGGTGCGCAGCGCCTACGACGACGTGTTGCACGGCCAGCGGCACCCGGTGTTCGCGCTGTTCCTGCGCATGGCGCCGTCGCTGGTCGACGCCAACGTGCACCCGACGAAGATCGAAGTGCGCTTTCGCGATGGCCGCGCCGTGCACCAGGCCGTGCTGCGCGCGGTGGAGGCGAGCCTGTCGCTATCGCGCAGCGGCGACGCCAACTTGGCTCAGCCCGGCGCCGAAGGTGCGTCGGGCTGGCGCTTCGCTCGGGTGGACACACCCGCGGCGACAACCACCGCGCGTTTCGAGGCCTGGGAGGCGCTGCCCGCCTGGCCCGCGGTTCGGTCGGCCAACACGGCGCCCCCTGCCGCCGCGAATGCCGTCTCGCCTGCGGCCGACGACTGGCCATTGGGGCGGGCGATCGCACAGCTGGGCGGCGTGTACGTGCTGGCGGAAAACGCGCGCGGACTGGTGATCGTCGACATGCACGCCGCGCACGAGCGCATCGTCTACGAGCGCCTCAAGACACAGGGAGCCAGTCCTGCGTTGCAGGCGCAACCGCTGCTCATTCCGGTCACCTTCGCCGCAACCGCCACGGAGATGGCCGCGGCGCAGGCGGCCGAGCCCACCCTGCTCGAGCTCGGGTTGGACGTCACGCCGCTGGCCGCCGGCACCCTGGCGGTGCGCAGCCGTCCGGCGGCTCTGCCCGATGCCGATCTGGTGGAATTGACGCGCGCCGTGCTGGCCGATCTGGCGCACACCGGATCGAGCCGCGTCGTGCAGCGTGCCCGCGACGACCTGCTCGCCACCATGGCCTGCCATGGCGCCGTGCGCGCCAACCGCCGTCTCACGCTCGAGGAAATGAACGCGCTGCTGCGCCAGATGGAGCAGACCGAGCGTTCGGACCAGTGCAACCACGGCCGGCCCACTTGGCGCCAGGTCACATTGAAGGAACTCGACGCGCTGTTCCTGCGCGGACGGTAGCCCCGCCATGACGCTACACCATCGCCGCTGGCGCCGCCTCGTGACGCTGGCGCTTGTCACCGCCATCACGCTCGCGGCCGGCTGCGCCGCGCTCGACGAGCAACAGCGCAAGTGGATCTTCCAGCCGAGCAAGCAGGCCTGGTGGGGCGGCACGTCCGCGGCCGAGGGCATGCAGGACCGCTGGATCGAATTCCACTCGCGCCTGAGCGGCGAACCCGTGAGGCTGCACGCGCTGTGGCTGCCGCAGCCGCGGGCCGACGCACCGGTGCTGCTGTACCTGCATGGCGCGCGCTGGGACGTGCGCAGCAGCGCCTTTCGCATGCGGCGGATGCACGAGCTCGGGTTCGCCGTGCTGGGCATCGACTACCGCGGGTTTGGGCAGAGCACGGATCAGCTGCCGTCGGAAGACATCGCCTACGAGGATGCTCGAGCCTCGTGGAATTGGCTGCGCCGGCAGTTGCCAAGCGCGCCGCGCCTGATCTACGGCCACTCGCTGGGCAGTGCGATCGCGGTGCACCTCGCGGCTGATGTGGACGATGAGCGTGGCGTGATGCTGGAGGGCAGCTTTCCGTCGATCCCCGAGGTGTTCAACACACTGCGATTCGGCTGGCTGCCGCTGGGCCCGCTGATCACGCAGCGCTTCGACGCCGGCAAACGCATTGCGCAGATCGGCTCGCCGGTGCTGGTGGTGCACGGCGCCCGCGACCAGTTGATCAAGCCCGAGCTGGGGCGCGCCTTGTACGAGCAGGCGAGCTCGCCAAAGCGATTCGTGCTCGTCGACGGTGGCACGCACCACAACACCAACGCCGTCGGTCAGGAGCACTACCGCGACGCGATGGCGAGCCTGTTCGGCCTGCGCATCTGAACCGATGCCGGACAGCGCCCCGACCGGCACGCGGCTGTCCAAGGTGATGGCCGAGCGCGGGCTGGCCTCGAGGCGCGAGGCCGACGAATGGATCGAGGCCGGCTGGGTGCGCGTCGATGGCGTCCCCGCAGTCCTGGGCCAGCGCATCGCGCCGCAGCAGGCGATCACCATCGACGCCGCCGCCAAGACCCAGCAGGCCGGCCGCGTGACCGTGCTGCTGCACAAGCCGATCGGATTCGTCAGCGGCCAGCCGGAAGACGGTTATCCCAGCGCCACCACGCTGGTCACCGCCGCCAACCAATGGCGCGGCGCGGCGCCAGGACCGCGGTTTCAGGCCGCGCACACGCGCGGGCTGGCGCCCGCCGGGCGCCTGGACATCGATTCCACCGGATTGCTGGTGCTGACCCAGGACGGACGCATCGCGCGCATCTTGATCGGCGACGACAGCCCGGTCGAAAAGGAATACCTGGTGCGGGTGCGCGTGCCGGGCTCCGACGCCATGCCCGCGCAGGCGCTCGAACGACTGCAGCATGGGCTGGAACTCGATGGTCGCAGGCTGCGCCCGGCCAAAGTGAGCTGGGCCAACGAGGACCAGCTTCGATTCGTGCTGCGAGAGGGTCGAAAGCGCCAGATCCGCCGCATGTGCGAGCAGGTTGGCCTGGAAGTGCTGGGGCTGAAACGCGTGCGCATCGGTCGCATCACGCTGGGCCGTTTGCCGATCGGCCAGTGGCGCTACCTCGGCGCGCTCGAGCGCTTCTGACGCAGCGCCGGGTCAGCTCGCTGCGCGCCTCGGCTCACCCGTCGTAGCGCTCAGCCGCGCAAGAAGCGCTGCCAGATCGTCGGTGGTGTCGAGATCGATCAGCACGCCCGGATCGTCCACTTCGACGCCGAACGACGGAAAACGCGCCACCACGCGGCGCGCGCCTTCATCGCCTGTCAGCTGCACCAGTTCGGAGTACAGCTCTGCCGAAAAGCCCACCGGGTGTCCGCGCCGTCCCTGGTGCTGGGCATAAACCACCGCATGTTGCGGCAGCGCATCGGCCACCGCGATCAACGTGCTGGTGCGCAGCATCGGCATGTCGCCGGGCACGATGAGCCAGCCCGCCGCGTCGGCGCTGGCCGACACGCCGCTGGCGATCGAGTAACCCATGCCCAGGTGCTCCGATCCCGGGCCGCTGGCCTCGGGCAACTCGACGATGTCGCGCAGCGCCACATGGCGGGAGGCCTCGGCGGTAAGACCGGGCGTGGTCACCACCCGCACCGGCATGCCGGTTTCGATCGCGCGATCCAGCGCGGTGCCGAGCACGGTGGATCCCGCAAAGGGCTGCAGCAGCTTGTGCGCGTTGCCTTTGAATCGGCTGCCACGTCCCGCGGCCAATACGATGACGGTTGGTTGTCTTTGCATGCGCTGCACCTTCAGCGTGCCGGCAATCCCCCCACAGGCAACCGGTACGACGGGTGTCGTTACCGACTAGCATGGGTGCGCGAGAGGCATGCAAACAGTGGGAGCTTCACTTAAGGCGTTCCACGTAGGGTGCAGTCCGTAGTCGTTCGGTGCATGCATACTGATGCCATGGACAAACCGTCACTGGCCGAATTGCGCAAGAGCTACGAGCGGGCGGAGCTCGACGAAACCTCCTGCGCCGACGATCCGATGCAGCAGTTCTCGACCTGGCTGCACGAGGCCATCCAGGCGCAAATGCCCGAGCCCAACGCGATGACGTTGGCCACGGTCGGTCCGAACGGTCGCCCGTCGACACGCGTCGTGCTGATCAAGGGCTGCGATGCGCGCGGTATCGTGTGGTTCACCAATTACGAAAGCCGCAAGGGCCGCGAACTGGCTGCACATCCGTTCGCGGCGCTGCAGTTTCACTGGGTCGAACTCGAACGCGTCGTGCGCATCGAAGGGGGCGTGACCCGGATCGACGCGCAGGAATCGGACGCCTACTACGCGACGCGGCCGCTCGACTCACGCATCGGCGCCTGGGCCTCACCGCAGAGCCAACCGATCACCTCCCGCGCCGTGCTGGTGACTGCGGCGGCCAAGTTCGCCGCGCGTTACGCACTCAACCCGCCGCGCCCGCCCCATTGGGGCGGATATCGGTTGACGCCCGACCGATGGGAGTTCTGGCAGGGCCGGCGCAGCCGGCTGCACGACCGCATCTGCTACCAGCTGATTGACGGTCGCTGGACACGACAGCGACTGGCCCCGTAGCCTCGCGCCGGCACGCCCGGGGCTCAAGGCTGAAGCGGCTGCGCGTCGACGATGCGATAGAACAGGCCGTAGGGGTCGTCGCTCAGGACGGCCAACTTGCCCTCGACCAGCACGGGGTCCAGCGTGTACTTCACCGGTGTGCGGCTGCGCACCTCGACCAGGCCCTCGGGCCCGGCCGGCACGCAGAACGAGCAGGTGGTGGGCACCGACGACAGCAGGAAGTGGCGCTGCTTTTCACCCGGCTCGAGCGGCATCATGAAGCCTTCGAGCCTGACGGTTTGGTTGTTGAGCGCCTGAACGCCCGGCGGGAAGATCGGCAGGACGCGATTCTTCTCGGTCTTCGGCGTCACCGCGGCGAGCATCTGCCACGACACCACGCCTTCGCGCGCCACGATCGGCTTGAATGGGCTGCGCGGATCGTGAAAACCCGGCCCCTGCCCGGCGATTGCCGGTACCGGACCGGGTTCGCTGGTGGCCGCCTGGGCCATCGCTCCCGACGCCACGGCAGCCAGTGCGGTTGCCGCCAGAGCCCAAATCGCCTTCTTGTTCATCTCGTGTTCCACGGTGTGTGCCGACTTGCAGCCATTGTTCCCTCATCCTGGCCCATTGACCCGCCTCGACGGCTCATCGAGGCGTCTGCAACAAGCGGGTAACGTCCAGTCGGATCGCACGCCGGGCCGGCAACGCCGCAGCTGCCATTGCCATCGCGACCACCGCAACGATGCACCAAAGCTCGCCCGGCGTCCAGTACAGCCCGACCACAGCCAGCGAACGGTCGCGCGCCAGCATCCAGCCCAGCACCTGCGCCAGACCATGGCCCAGCGCCAGGCCGAGCGCAGTCCCCAATGCGGCCAGCCACAGCGCCTCGAGCAGGATCAGCGCCGCCAACCGCCGCGGCGGCGCGCCGAGCATCCGAATCATCGCCAGGTCGGGCTCGCGGTCACGCACCGCGTGCAACAGCGCGACGAATACCGACACCGCGCCGATCGCGATCAGCAGCATCGCAAGACCACGCAACACGTCGACGCCGACGCCGACCATGCGAAACAGTCGAGCGCTTTCCAATGCCGGCGCGGCAGACTGCAGGCCGTCTTGCGAATTCACCCATCTCGGCACGGTGACCGCGGCCAACGGCGAGCGATATTTCAGCAGCATCAGTGTCACTTCGCGCTCGTCGCGCAGGGCCTTCTGGTCTTGCACGTCCTCGGCTTCGTGCTGCTCATGCACCGCCCACACCGACTCGACACCGGTCAGCACCAGCCGATCGAGCACGCAGTCGCAGCGCGCGAGCCGCCCGACCACGGTATAGGGCATCGACCCGTGTGATTCGCCCTCGCGCCCCAGGCCGTGCGACCCGGCAAAACGCTGCCCGGGTTGCAGGCCCAGCTCTTGAACGACTTGTTGACCGAGCACCGCCTCCAGCGGCGCCACCCACGAGCGCCCCTGCGCAAGCTGTCCGGCGTACAGCGCCAGGTAGTCCGGCGTCGTGCCGACGATGCGATAGCCGCGCAGGCTGTCGCCCAGGGCCAACGGGATCACCTGGGCCACCATCGAATTGCCGCGCAGGGTCTGCACGGCCGCGAGTGGCACATTGCCCGTGGGCAAGTCGAGATGAAAGACCCCGGCGAGAATGAGCTGCAGCGGGCTGCCCTTGGCACCCACCACCAGATCGATGCCGGCCAGGTCGCGCTGCAACGATCGCTCGACCTGGGCACCGACCACCAGCAGGAAGACCATCGCGGCGACGCCCAGCGACAGGAGCGCAAGGTTGAGTGCGGCAACCAGCGGCCGCGCCCAGAGGAAATGCCAGGCCAGGCCGGCCAGGCTCATCCCACCACCTCAGCGGTCGGCCGGGCCAGGCGCAGCAGTTTCGCGTCGCGCAGCGACAGTGCGACCCGCGCATCGTGCGTGGCGATCAGCAACGTTGCGTTGACGTGTCGCGCGCTGCGCTCGAGCAGCTGAAGCACGGCCGCGATCGCCTCGTCGTCCAGATTGGCGGTGGGCTCGTCCACCAGCAGCATCGTCGGTTGGCGCACCAGCGCGCGCGCAAGGGCGACACGCTGGGCCTGGCCGACGCTGAGCTCATGAGGACGACGGCCTGCCAGGGCGCCAATGTCCAGTTCGCCCAACAGCATCTCCAATCGCGGGCGGTCGACCGGCATGCCGACGCTGACGAACGGCATCGCCAGGTTGTCCAGCACCGTCAGGCTGGCGCTCAGATGCAGACGCTGCGGCACAACGCCGAGCGTCGCGCCGCGCCAGGCGTCGCGTTGGGCCGCGGTCATCGTCGATAGGTCCTGGCCCGCCACGCGCAGCGCGCCCTGCTGCAGCGCCAGCAAGCCGGCACACAACGCGATCAGGGTCGACTTGCCGCTGCCCGAGGGACCGCTCAACAGCACACGCGCACCGGCCGGCGCCTCGAAATCCGGAAATACCAGCACCGGTCCGGCAGGATAGCGATAGCTCAGGCCGCGCAGCGACAGCACTTCAGGCCTTGCGCACGCGCGCCGCAAACGTCTTGCGGAACTTCTCCACCTTCGGACCGACGACGAACGCGCAGTAGCCCTGGCCCGGATTGCGGGCAAAGTAATGCTGGTGGTAGTCCTCGGCGCGCCAGTAGTTGTCGAGCATCGCCAGTTCGGTGACCACACGACCCTTGAGCTGCTGATCTACCTGCTCGATCACCTCCCGCGCGATGACTTGCTGCGCCGGACTGGTCACGTAGATGCCCGACCGGTATTGAGGGCCCATGTCGTTGCCCTGGCGATTGCGCGTCGTCGGGTCGTGGATCGTGAAGAAGATCTCCAGGATCTCGCGCAGCGTGATGCGCGCCGGGTCGAACTCGACGCGCACGACCTCGGCGTGCCCGGTATCGCCGCTGCAGACCTGCTCGTAGCTGGGGTCGCGAACATGCCCGTTGCTGTAGCCAGACTCGACCGCCACCACGCCGTCCACCAGTTCATACACGGCCTCCAGACACCAGAAGCAGCCGCCGGCCAGGGTGATCGATTCAGTCATGGTGTCGGGCTCCGGTTCGTGAGGTCCTGCATAGTCGCCACCGGCGACGCGGTGCTTACAAGCGTCGCATTGTGCCGAGTGTGGCAGCGCGTCGTCGTGCGCCGGTGCATCGGCTGGCGGCTGCGCCGCCACGCCAGGCACCGCCGCGCTGCGGCGGTCGGCTCGCGACGACAGCGGCACCGGTCGCATACGAGGGGTAACAGCGGGTTTCGGCCAGGGCATATTGCACGCGGGATCCACGGCTTCGCGGCGCAGAATGCCCGACGCCATGCTCGCGGTGACATCCAAGAACATCCTGTGAACGATCTGTTCGTCCTGCTCGGCCTCCAAGCCTGGAAGCCGATGTTGACCGCGATGTTGCTGCCGCCGGTGCCGTGGCTGCTGTTGATGCTGTTCGGCGCGCGGCTGTTGTACTGGCGCCGCTCGATTGCGTGGTTCACCATGCTGATGGGCGCGGCGGGCGTGTGGCTCAGCTGCTGCAGCGCGGTCGGCGACTGGTTTGAAGCTTCCGTGCTGAAACCGCCGCCCGCTCTGAACCCCGAACGAATTGCCGACATCAAGCGTCTCGTGGGCAGTGGCAAGAAGGTGGCGATCGTGGTGCTGGGCGGTGGGCGCGAGGTCTTTGCACCGGAGTACGGTCTGTCGCACCTGAACGGCATGTCGCTGCATCGGCTCCACTATGGAATCTGGCTGTCGCGTCAGACCGGAGCGCCGATCCTGTTCTCGGGCGGCGTGGGTCTCGCCGAAAGCGTGGGCGTGCCCGAGGCTGAGGCGGCGGCGCGCATCGCGGAACGCGACTACGGACGTCCGTTGACCTGGATCGAGTCGGAATCGCGCGACACGCGCGAGAACGCGTCGCACAGCGTGGCGATGCTGAAAACCGCCGGCGTGACCGACATCGTTGTCGTAACCCATGGCTGGCACATACGTCGCGCGGTGCGAGCCTTCGAGCTCGAATCGCAGCGCGCCCAGACCGCGCTTCGGGTCACGCCGGCACCCATGGGCTTGGCCGCGTCGAGCGAGCGCGTGATGCTTCGCTGGATGCCCTCCAGCGAGGGCTACACGCGGGTGCGCGCGGTGCTCAGGGAAGCTGGCAGGCCTGCTGTTCGGCGCCTGACGGCGCGCAACGGAAATCCTGGCCTCAGAAACGCGAAACCCCTCCGTTCCTGCAGGACCGAAGGGGCGGGTGACTGAAGTCACCTGATGGAGCTCCGGAGATTGATGGTCCAGGGCCTCTGTGGCGCAGAGACTGCGCACTCAAACAGCCTCCAAGGAGGCCATTTACAGCATAGTCGTGAAGGATCCGACATGCAAGCCGATCAAGGCTTTGGTCAGTTCGCGCCGCCCGCCAGCCGTTCGTACAAGGCGTTCATGCGCTCCCTGACGGCGGCGTCGTGCGTGATCGGGTCCCCCCAGCGACGCGACGTTTCTCCGGCCCACTTGTTGGTGGCATCGAGCCCCATCTTTCCACCCAGGCCGCTGACGGGAGAAGCGAAGTCGAGGTAGTCGATCGGGGTCTGGTCGACCAGCGTCGTATCGCGCACGGGATCGACACGCGTCGTCAACGCCCAAACCACCTGCTTCCAGTCGCGCACATCGATGTCGTCGTCGGTGACGATGATGAACTTCGTGTACATGAACTGTCGCAGGAAGCTCCAAACGCCGAACATCAGCCGCTTGGCGTGCCCGGGATAACTCTTGCGCATCGAAATCACCGCGAGCCGGTAGCTGCAACCTTCCGGCGGCAAGTAGAAGTCGACGATCTCCGGAAACTGCCGCTGCAGGATGGGCACGAACACCTCGTTCAGCGCCATGCCAAGCACCGCCGGTTCGTCGGGCGGTCGTCCGGTGTAGGTGGAGTGGTAGATGGGATTCGCGCGGTGGGTAATTCGGTCGATGCGAAAGACCGGAAACCACTCCTGTTCGTTGTAATAGCCAGTGTGGTCTCCGAAGGGCCCCTCGAGCGCGTGGAGATAGCCGCCGATCGACCGGCAGCGAACGCCAGATTCGCTATGTCCCTCGTAGTCGGCCGCAGCGGTTGGGATGTGCCCTTCCAGGACGACTTCTGATGCGGCAGGCACCTGCAACGGGTGTCCCGGTTCGCCGACTTTCGTATCGGTAACCTCGGTCGGCGAGCCCCTCAACAGACCTGCGAACTGATACTCCGACAGGCTGTCGGGCACCGGAGTGACAGCGCCCAAGGTTGTTGCTGGGTCCGCGCCGAGCGCAACCGCCAATGGAAATGGCTGGCCCGGATTCGCGAGCGCGAACTCCCTGAAGTCCAGCGCGCCGCCGCGGTGCGAAAGCCAGCGCATGATCACTTCGCGCCGGCCGATCACTTGTTGCCTGTAGATGCCGAGGTTCTGGCGCCGTCGCGGTCTTTCGATGCGCTGAGGACCGCGCGTGACCACCAGGCCCCAGGTGATCAGCGGTCCCGCGTCCCCGGGCCAGCAGGTCTGAATCGGCCAACGACCCAGATCGACCTCGATCTCCATCCAACTCGGACTTCGTGGCAGGGTCCCGTCTTGCGGTGTGTGGGCCGCATGTTCCAGAGCGACTTGGCCAGCTCGAGCAGCCGGCCGGCGTCGCCGCATGCCTCTTGGGTGGCTCAGGCTCCTTCATGCTGGCCAGCAATCGCCCCAGCTCCCGCAAATTGCATGGGATCGGACACACCCATCCCCAGGGCCACCCTTCCGGGTGGTGCCGAACAGGTTGGCCAGGACCGGGGTCGAAAACCCGGCTGGACGCTCAAAAAGCAGCGCCGGACCGCCTGATTGCAGCGCTTTGTCGGCAAATGCGGTCATCTCCAGTCTTGGGCGACACCGAGTCGGGAACCCGGAGCAGCTGCCCATCGCGTTCCAAAGCGACCAGGAATTCGCGGAGGTCTCGGTATCTCAACTTATTGAATAACAAAGTAATTTGTTATGATTGACCGGTTATTTGCATGCTGCCTAGAATCCGGCCGATGCCGATTCGATGAGGGTTTACCCGAGCCAACCAAGTGGTGGCGTATCGGACCAAGCCGGCGCATTATGGTTGCCGGAAGGGGCCTTGCAGGGCCTGCTGCAGCAAAGTCGATCTCCGTATTTCCACCAGCGAGTCACATGCCCATTCGATCTCGACTCTCGTCTGTCCATTGCGCCTGCGCTCGGGCGTTGGGCACGTTCGGCCGAGACGTCGGCATCGGCATGCTGGAGGTCAGCCACAACAGCCTGGCCATGCTCGGCCTGGCCGTCGTGGCCGGCGTGCTGGTGTTTTCAACAGCACGGCCTGACTTGCGAGCCGCGGCCGAGCAGCACGCGCTCGACTGGCTGCTGGCGCGACAGGAAGCCCGCGACACCGAACAAGGTCTGCTGCCCCGCGACAACAGCGCCGGCGATGCGGTCACCCGCGCCACTGCCGCGGACCCCGCCTCGTTGCCGCGCCAGCAGGCCAGCATTGCGGGGTGGCTGGCGCGGCGTTACCGGGTCGCGCCCGAACCGATCAGTCGCCTTGTGCAGGAGGCATGGACCGTGGGACAGCGGGTCGGCTTGGACCCGACACTGATCCTGGCGGTGATGGCTGTCGAATCCAGTTTCAACCCCTTTGCGCAGAGCCCGGTCGGGGCACAGGGCTTGATGCAGGTGCTGACGCATGTGCATGACGAGAAGTACGAACCCTACGGCGGCAAGCGGGCAGCATTTGACCCAGTCACGAACCTTCGGGTGGGCGTCCAGGTGCTGAAGGAGTGCATCGCGCGTGCAGGCGGGCTGGAAGCCGGCCTGCGCTACTACGTGGGGGCGGCCAACCTTGCCGACGATGGCGGCTACGTGGCCAAGGTGTTGGCCGAACAGGCCAACCTGAAGCGAATCGCCGAAGGCAAGATCGTCGCCATCAGCGCACCGCTGCCCTCGCCCGCACCGGCAGCCTCGAATCGGGATCCGGCGCCCGCGAACAGCGAGAGCCATGACAGCTCAGGCGCACCGATGGACGAGGAGCACGTGGCGCTGCTGCGCTGACGGGCTGGCGCCTGGACCTGCGCAAGGTCCGCTAAACTTTCACATTCGCGCGACTGGCGACTGAGCCCGAAGCGGGCCCGAGGTGGCACACCACCGGGAAGCGCGACCGGAAGCTGCAAAGAAGATGCTTTCCGGTGTCGGCCGTTCGCCTGGGCAGCCCTGATTTCGAGACTCCATCAATGGGATCTCTGCATCGACGGGCGC
This sequence comes from uncultured beta proteobacterium, assembly GCA_963814435.1. GTDB lineage: Bacteria > Pseudomonadota > Gammaproteobacteria > Burkholderiales > Burkholderiaceae_C > JAEUPI01. Next base: position 391,459 of record CAWFCV010000003.1, on the reverse strand, counting down.
GACCACTTTACGACGACCACGCGAAAACACATGTTCGACCATACGACCAGCACCGTCTCAAACATAGACCCCGAAATCTGGTCGGCGATCACCGACGAGAACCGTCGTCAGGAGGAACACATCGAGCTGATCGCGTCGGAGAACTACGCATCGCCCGCCGTCATGGCAGCACAAGGCTCCCAGCTCACCAACAAATACGCCGAAGGCTACCCGGGCAAACGCTATTACGGCGGCTGCGAACATGTCGATCGGGTCGAGCAATTGGCCATCGATCGGGCCAAGCAGCTGTTCGGCGCAGAACACGCCAACGTCCAGCCGAATTCCGGCTCTCAGGCCAACCAGGGCGCCTTCTTCGGGCTGCTGCAGCCCGGCGACACCATCATGGGTATGAGCCTCGCCGAAGGCGGCCACCTGACCCACGGCATGGCGTTGAACATGAGCGGCAAGTGGTTCAAGGTGGTCAGCTACGGGCTGAACAGCCGCGAGGAGATCGACTACGACGCGATGGAGCGCCTGGCGCACACTCATCGCCCCAAGCTGATCATCGCCGGTGCGTCCGCGTACGCGTTGCGCATCGATTTCGCACGCTTTGCAAAGGTCGCGCGGGATGCCGGCGCATTGTTCATGGTCGACATGGCGCACTACGCGGGGCTGATCGCGGCCGGCGTCTACCCGAATCCGGTGCCCCATGCCGACGTGGTGACCTCCACCACGCACAAGACGCTGCGCGGACCGCGGGGTGGCCTCATCCTGATGAAGGAGGCGGTAGCCAAGGCGATCAACAGCGCGATATTCCCCGGCATCCAGGGCGGCCCGCTGATGCACGTCATCGCCGCCAAGGCCATCGCGTTCAAGGAAGCGCTCCAGCCCGATTTCAAGCAATACCAGCAGCAGGTGGTGAAGAACGCCGTGGCGATGGCACAAGCGCTGACCGCCCGCGGCTTGCGCATCGTGTCCGGTCGCACCGAGAGCCACCTGATGCTCGTCGATCTGCGAGCCAAGGGCATCACCGGCAAGGATGCGGAAGACGTTCTGGGTCAGGCGCACATCACCTGCAACAAGAACGCCATACCCAACGACCCGCAGAAACCAATGGTCACCAGCGGCATCCGGCTTGGTTCGCCGGCGATGACGACACGCGGATTCCGCGAGCATGAGGCTACCCAGACGGCCAATTTGATCGCGGACGTCCTTGACGCTCCGCGAGACACGGCGGTCATCGCAACCGTGCGCACCAAGGTGGCGGCGCTGACGCGGGAGTTTCCGGTCTATCGCTGACGCGTGTCGCGACCCGATCGTGCCGCCAGCAAGACATCGTCATGAGATGCCCCTACTGCAGCCACGCTGAAACGCAGGTCGTCGAAACACGCGAATCCGACGAAGGCGACGTGATACGCCGGCGTCGCCGCTGCCTCAAATGCGACAAGCGATTCACGACCTATGAGCGGGCGGAAATCGCGTTGCCGGCCGTCGTCAAGAAGGACGGCGCCCGCGTGGAGTTCGATCCGGTCAAACTGCGTGCGTCCATGCAGCTGGCCCTGCGCAAGCGCCCGGTCAGCATGGAGCAGATCGATGCGGCCCTCGAGCGGATCCAGGACAAGCTGTTGGCCCTGGGCGCGCGCGAAGTGCCGAGCGCCAGGGTCGGCGAATTGGTCATGCGCGAGCTCAAGCGCATCGACAAGGTAGCCTACGTTCGCTTTGCGTCCGTGTACCGCAGCTTCGAAGACGTCGACGAGTTCCGACAGCTGATTCGCGACATCTAGGCGTTATCACCGCCACTCCCCCTTCCGGGGGCACCCGACCGAAGGAACCGGTCAGAGCGTACCCGAGACCCTCACGAGGGCGACGCGCGGCATGCCGTCGTTTCCTACAGTGGTTTGCATCCATTCACCCCAACGGAGCAAACCATGGCAAGCGCAACGAGTACCTTCAATTCCCGCTGGCAACGCGGTGTCAGCATGATCGAGGTGATGCTGGTGCTGGTCGTCACCGGGTTGGCGGTCGGTGCCAGCATGCCCAGCGTGGAGGGGCTGCGCCAGCGCGCCGAACTCACAGGCGTGGCGGCACAGATCGAAACCGACGTTCACTTTGCACGAAGCGCAGGCGGTGGCGCGCAACCACACACTGCGATTGACACTGAAGGAGTCCCATGGCGGAACCTGCTACCTGGTCCACAGCGGGCCGGTGCCGAGCTGCGACTGCGAGCAGCTGCAACGCGGTGCTTGCGAGGTCGCAGGCGAAATCCACCGTGCCGCGGTGTTTCCGGCTTCCAGCCGGATCCAGGTGCGCGCAAGCACCAGAAGCATGACCTTCGACCCAGTGAAGGGCACGGTGACCCCCACGGCCACGCTCCGCGCCGAGGCGCGCGATGGCCGCGCGCTGCATCAGGTCGTCAGCCTGCTGGGCCGGGTGCGCACGTGCACGCCACAGGCGTCGATGCCGGGCCTGGTGTCCTGCTGAGACCGGCGCCGGCCGACGGGCGGTCGGCGCGGACCGACGAGCGGTGTCCGCTCACCGATGGATTCCGGCCTGCCGTCGACATAATCGTGAAATGCGTCACAAATCGATCTCAGCATCGACGGAGCTTGGTTTCACCTTGATCGAGTTGATGATCGTCGTGGCGGTTGCAGCGCTGCTGCTGGCGATCGCCGTACCCTCGTACCAGGACTCCACGCGGAAGGGGCGTCGCGCCGATGCCGTGGCCGCATTGATGCAGTTGCAGCAGGCCCAGGAGCGATTTCGGGCCGGCAATACCAGCTATGCCGCCAACATTGCCGCACTGCCTGGGTCGCAGCCGAGCGCCACGGACTACTACAACCTGACCATCTCCGACGCCGGGCCCGCTCAATACTCGATCACTGCCTCGGCCAAACCAGGTTCGTCGCAGTTCGGCGATACCCGCTGCCGAGGATTGCGCGTCCGGGCAGCCAGCGGCGTGCTGATCTACGAATCGCTGGACGACGCAAACGCCGTCGATACCGCCAACGCAAATCGGTGCTGGGCACGCTGATCATGCTCACGGCAACTCAACGCGACCGCGGCCTGACGATCATCGAGGTCATGGCAGTCCTGCTGGTGCTCGGCGTGCTGATCACGTTGGTCGCACCGTCGATGCGCGGCATGATCCAGCGTCAGCACGTGCAAGGTGTCCACGACCAGATCGTCACCGACCTGCAGCTCGCACGCTCGGAACTCGCGGCGCGGCCGACATCGATTGCGGTTCAGTTCGGCGGCAATGCATCGATCACCTGCTACACGATTCACACAGTCGATGCGGGTGCCGCATGCGATTGCACACGCACACCCGGTCAGGCCTGTCTGCCGGCAGGCGTCGTCCAGGAGATCAAGACCGTGCAGGTGCCCAGAGCACAGGGCGTGTCGCTGGCCGCGTCGAGCCCGAGCGGGACCACCGTGACCTTCGCGCCGCCGCAGGGCGTTGCGACGCCCGACGATCTGGTCGTCAACGTTCAGGGTGATGCCGGCGGTCAGCTGCGCACCGCGGTCCAATCCCTGCGCTCGCCGACAGTCTGTTCGCCGGGCGGTTCATTTCGCGGAGTACCAGCATGCTGAAGCCACGGTTGTCGACGCCACACGCTCGTTCCCGGCCCCACCAGCGCGGGTTGTCGCTGGTGGAGTTGTTGGTCGGTGTCGCCATTGGCCTGTTCGTCGTCGCGGGCGCCGCGCTGCTGGTGTCGAACCAGCTGGGTGACAACCGGCGGCTGATGCTGGAGATGCAAATACAGCAGGATCTCAGAGCAGCGGCCGACATCATCGTGCGCGATCTGCGGCGCTCGGGTTACTGGGGCGCGGCCCAGACTGGTGTCTGGCACGGCGGCGCGGTGGCTGTCTCGACGAATCCGTATACCGCGATGACGCCTGCCAGCGGCGTCGCGGCGACCGAAGTGACGTTCGACTACTCGCGCGGTGTCGAGAACGGCGCGGTCGATGCCACCGATCATTCAGGGTTCAAGCTGGACGGCGGCGTCATCAAGATGAAGGTCGGCGATGTCTGGCAGCCGCTGACCGACGACCGGACGCTGACGATCACCGGGTTTCAGGTCACGCTCACGACACAGGAAGTGGGCCTTTCCTGCTTCAAAGCCTGCGCGGTAGGGGCAGTGAATTGCCCGCCGTCGCAGTCGCTGCGCGAGGTTGCGGTCTTGATCAACGGGCGCGCCGCCAACGATGCCAGTGTGCAGCGTTCCGTGCGCAGCAATGTACGCCTGCGCAACGACGTCGTCACCGGCAGCTGCCCCACCTGAAGGGAATGGCCATGTTCTCACCACGTTCCAGACCCAGCCATGCCCAGCGCGGCGCCGCCGCGCTGCTGGTGGTGGTGGTGCTGTTCTTCATCCTGGCGCTGGTCACGGCATACGCCAGCCGCAACCTGATTTTCGAGCAACGCATCTCGGCCAACAACCAGCGTGCCACCCAGGCCTTCGAGGCCGCGGAGGCCGGCATCGAGTTCGCCGTCGCGGCGCTCGGCGGCGGGCGGGTCGACGAAACCAACTGCGCTGCGACCACCAACACCGCGTTCAACACCTTTCGACAGCGTCACCTGACGCAGGTTGACGGCACTTTCGTGGCCGCCGGTGGCCAGCCGAACCTGCGGCCCACCTGCATGGTGCTGTCCACCGGCACATCCTGCAGCTGCCCGGCGGCCGGCTTGCCGGACCTGGTGTTGCCGGTCGGCCCGGCGCCGACCTTTCAACTTCGGTTCGAGACGACCGGCATCGCCCAGCCGGGCGTGGTGCGCGTGGTGTCCCGCGGTTGCAGCAACTTGGGATCGCAATGCTATGCGGGAACGGCCGCCACCTCCGACGCGCAGGCCGAGGTGTCCGTGCTGTTGGGGCTCAACTCCGCACTGGCCACGCCGCCCGCGGCGGCGCTCACTGCGCGAGGCAGTGTGAACCTGAGCGGCACCGCCGTGGCGATCTCGAACGCCGACGTGCCGACCGCCGGCGTCACGATCGATGCCGGCGGTGACGTACTCAACGCTTCGAACGCCCGACTCGGCAGCCTGCCGGGCACCCCGGGCAGCGCATCGGTGCAGGCGTCGGACCCGTCACTTGCCGAACTCGACGCCAACCGCATGTTCGTGTCGGTCTTCGGCATGGACAAGACCACCTACCGGTCGCAACCGGGCGCCGTTCGCGTTGCCTGCAACGGCGACTGCGCGCTTCAGATCGCCACCGCCGTGTCGAACAACCCCGGGCGCGTGATCTGGGTGGACGGCAACGCGACGATCGACACCAACCAGGTGATCGGGTCCGTCGCTGAGCCGGTGGTGCTGATGGTCAAAGGCAACCTCACGGTCGCGGCCAATCTGCAACTGCACGGCGTGTTGTACCTGCACGCCGACGACGGCGTCAACGCCAACACCTGGAGCATCACCGCCGGCAGCACCACGGTCAATGGCGCGGTGGTCGCCGAAGGCAACCTCACCGTGGTGGGAGCGCCCACCATTTCGTTCGACCCCGATGTCCTGCGCACCGTCAACCTGAACCAAGGCTCGATGGTTCGCATTCCCGGTAGCTGGCGCGATTTCGCTGCAGGAAGCTGACGATGAAACACAATCGACATCATTCACGCGGGGTCTCGCTGGTCGAGGCCATGGTGGCTCTGGCGATCATGGGCTTTGGCATGCTGGCCGTGGTGGGCATCCAGGCGACGATGCGCCTGAACGCCGACATCGCCAAGCAGCGCTCGGAAGCCACCCGCATCGGACAGGAGGCGATGGAGGGGCTTCGAGCCTTCACCGTGATCGACACGTCTGCCGGGCTGCGTGCGTGGTCGGACATCGGCACCAGTGGCCCGGTCAACGTGAGCGGATTGACCACCAACACCATCTACCGGATCAGCCGTTCCGTGGTCGACTACGCCAATCCTCCGTCAAAGGCCCTGTCGGTCACCGTTGCCTGGACCGATCGGGCCGATCAAAGTCAGCAGGTTGTCCTGCGCAGCGTCATCGCCGCCGCCGCACCGGCCCTGTCGGGCACGCTGGCCGTGCGGCCGGGCACAGCCGCCGTGGCGCCGGTGCGCCGTCCCTACCGACGCCACCCATCCATTCCGGTGCAGGCCAGGGATTTCGGCACGTCGAGCGCGTTCGTGCCGCCGTTCCGCCCGTGGCTCGTGCTGGTGTTCAACAACGTCAACGGCCTGATCACAGGCATCTGCGACTTCGGCTTCGGCAACGCCGAGTTCTCCAACGAGACCATCACAGCGAGCGACATCCAGTCCTGCAACAACAACACCCTGGCGCAGCTGCTGAGCGGATTCGTCCGTTTTCGTCGCGAAACCAGCGGACCCGAGCTCACCGCGGCCGACGTGGAGGACCCCCCTGGTCCCGCGCTGAGATTCAGGATGCTGCTGACGCTGACCAGCAGCGGTCACCCCGGCGGTTCGTTTTGCATCGACGATGCCAACAGCGACAGCACCATCGATGGCGCCCTTGCCTTCGGCACGTACTTCTGTGTCATCAAGTCGAATTCGGACGGTCGATGGTCCGGGCGAACGGACCTGCAGGCCCAACGAACGTTCATCGATTCGAACCCGTTCGACTGGGAGATCAACACCGACGACTCGGGCAACCAGGATCTGCACTTCCGCGTCTGCCGCTACACGCCCGCAACGAGCGATGCGCAGACGATCCCCAACCAGGACCATCCGAGCAACTACAGCGACGTCAGCGGCAATCTGACCAATCAGAATTTCGTGGTCATACCGGCCAACAAGAACTGCCCGGTCGATGGACCGGCCAATCCGGCGACGGGCGATCTGGTCAACAGCAACACCCTGCAGCATCAGCCCGCGCCGAGCTGAGCGCTTGCCGCTTCGCGATGGACGAGCACGACGAGCGCCAGTTGCGGCAGGCGCTGCTGCTGGCCGAGGGCGCCATCGGCCGGTCGGAGCCCAACCCGCGCGTCGGCTGCGTGCTGCACGACGCCCGGGGCCGCCCGATCGGCGAGGGCGCCACGATGCCGGCCGGCGATGCGCATGCCGAAATCGTGGCGTTGCGGCAGGCAGCCGCCTGCGGTGCCACCACGGATGGCGCGACCGCCTGGGTCACGCTGGAGCCCTGCTCGCACCACGGCCGCACGGCGCCCTGCTGCGACGCGCTGATCGCGGCCAGGGTGTCGCGCGTTGTGGTAGCGACACCGGACCCGAACCCAATGGTGGCGGGAGCGGGCATCGCCCGCCTGCGCGCGGCTGGCATCGCGGTCGACGTGGCCAGCGGTGCGACGCGCCGGGACGCGCAAGAGCTCAACATCGGTTTCTTCTCCCGCATGATGCGCGGCCGTCCCTGGGTGCGGATGAAGGTCGCCGCATCGCTCGATGGCAAGACCGCACTGCCGAGCGGCGAGAGTCGGTGGATCACCGGCGAGGCGGCGCGCACCGACGGCCACGCCTGGCGGCGCAGGGCCGGTGCCCTGCTCACGGGGGCCGGCACCGTGCTGCAGGACAACCCGCGGCTGGACGTGCGGCTCGTGCCCATCGAACGGCAACCGCTGCGTGTGGTGGTCGATTCGCGGCTGCAGTGTCCGGCCGATTGCGCGGATCTTCGAGCCGCCGGGCCCGACATTGGTGTACTGCTGCAGCGCCACCCAGCCGCAGGCGCAGGCACTGCGTGAACGCAGCGTCGAGCTGGTGGAGCGCCCCGGTGCCAACCACAAGGTGGATCTCGAGGCCGTGTTGATCGATCTCGCGGGGCGGGGCATCAACGAGCTGCACGTCGAGGCCGGCGAACGGCTGAACGCATCGCTTCTGCGCGAGGGACTGATCGACGAGCTGGTCCTGTACTTCGCGCCGACGCTGCTCGGCGCCGGACGCGACATGTTCGCGGGTCAGGCCTGGCCGCACCTGGCCGATGCGCCGGTCCTGACGATTGCCGAAGTCATTCGGGTCGGGTCCGACCTGCGCGTCCGGGCGCGGTTCAACGGCCGGGACGCCTTCCTGTCCTGAGACAATCGACGCATGTTCACCGGCATCGTCACCGCAATCGGCACCATCGATTCTGCCGTGGCCCTGGGACCGGCGCGCGGCTTCGGCAAGAGACTGCGGATCGCGACGCCTGCGAACTATCTGCGCGACGTCCTCCTGGGCGACAGCGTGGCCGTGAACGGCGCCTGCATGACCGTGACGGCTTCTGACGCCACGGCCGGCTGGTTCGAAGTTGAGGTGTCCGCCGAGAGCCTGCATCGCACGTCCGGGCTGGACGCGATGGGCCCTGTGAACCTGGAATTGGCTTTGCGCGCCAGCGACCGACTGGGCGGCCACCTCGTGTCAGGTCATGTCGACGGCGTCGGCCGTGTCGTGCATTTCGAGGCCATCGGCGAGTCGTGGCGCCTGGTCGTCGGCGTGGCGCGTGATCTGGCCGCCTTCATGGCGGTGAAGGGTTCGATCGTGGTCAACGGTGTCAGCTTGACCATCAACGCCGTCGTCGACAGCCCCGAGGATTGCCAGGTGGAGACCAACTTGATTCCCCATACCGTCCAATGCACCACTTTGGGTAATCTCAGGCAGGGATCCGCCGTCAACGTGGAAATCGACTTGATCGCGCGCTACGTGGCTCGCATACTTGAGCTGCGGGATATCGAAATCCCCCGCGAGCGAGCGCCTTCAAGCTAGGGAAATGGCAGGCTTTTGCTCTGATTCGAACGCATGTTGAAACACCCCCGGCGCCACATTCGCCCATACTCGATCTCATGAATTCGTGCCGCGACATCGGCCAAACCGCGTAGGGAGCTCCAGGGATATGCAGGACTTCGACGATTCCACTTTGTGGCGAATCAGCGAGTTCGAGCGCATCCGAATCGAAACCGGCAACAGCGGCTATGCCCGCCTGGGCGGACCGACGGTGCTGCCGACCACGCTGGTCAGCGAACTGGCCCGCATGGAGTACTCGCCGACCGGCTCCGACCCGTTGGAGGTGGTGGCGGCCTGCATGCGGCACCGCGAACCGGCCTTGATCTACCTGCAGCATTCGGGCCTCATTTGGCCCGTCACGTTGTTTCCCCGCGAGCGCCTCTATCACTCGCCGAGGGACATGACACCCGAAATCGAAAAGGGCGTGCGCCAGATCAAGGTCCACAGCGTCGAGCCGCCTGGTGTGCGCGCGCCGGGCCATTTCATGAGCGAGCGCGTCGCCGAAGAAAAGCACTACCGGCAGCTCGACCCGCTGCTGTGGGCGCTCGGCCTGCACGGCCCGCGCGGCACCTTGCTGAGCGAAATCAGCGGCAACGCAGCGTACCGGGTCGCGCCGGACTTCCATGTCGGCCTGTTGCCGTTGGCCGGTGCCATCGGGCCGGCCTTTGCCCGCCTGCGTCGCGAAACCGCCTCATTGAAGGCCATCGCCAAATGGCCGGGCATGAACATCGACCGAACCATCCGCCTGCTCAACGCCCTGTACTTGCTGTCGGGGCTGATGGTGTTGCGCATGCACCCGGCCGCGCGCAAGGAACCGTCGACCACCGGCCCCGAGTGGCTTTCTTGGATTCGCCGCAGCCGCTAGCCCGGCCAATGCCGCGCCGACCGATTCTTAGCGGCGCGCGGCGGTAGTCAAGCCCACCGGGCATGCCAGGCCAGCGCCCGGGGACCCCCGCCTACAATCGCTGCATGCCGATTGCGCCGATTCCCGAACTGGTCGCCGAACTGGCGGCCGGCCGGATGATCATCCTGGTTGACGAAGAGGATCGCGAGAACGAAGGCGATCTGATCCTCGCCGCCGACCACGTGAGCGCCGACAGCATCAACTTCATGGCCAAGCATGGTCGTGGACTGATCTGTCTGACACTGACGCGTGAACGCTGCGAGCACCTGCGCCTGCCGCCCATGACGGCACGCAACGGCACGGTGCACGGCACCGCATTCACGGTATCCATCGAGGCGGCACGCGGCGTCACCACCGGCATCTCGGCCGCCGACCGGGCGCGCACGGTGCAGGTGGCGGTTTCGCGTGACGCCCGACCCAGCGATCTCGTGCAACCCGGGCATGTGTTCCCGCTGCAGGCACAGGACGGCGGCGTGCTGATGCGGGCCGGGCACACCGAAGCCGGCTGCGACCTCGCGGCCATGGCCGGCCTGACGCCGGCTGCAGTGATTTGCGAGATCATGAACGACGATGGCAGCATGGCGCGGCTGCCCGATCTGCAGCGCTTTGCCAAGGTTCACGGGCTGAAGATCGGGACGATCGCCGACCTGATCGCTTTTCGCAGCCACAACGAGAGCCTGATCGAGCGCGCGGGCGAACGCGACATCGTCACGCCCGCTGGACCGTTTCGTTGCCTGACCTACCGTGACCGCGGCCACGGCCTGCACCTGGCGCTCACGCGCGGCCGGTGGCAGGCCGGCGACGAGGTGTTGGTGCGGGTACACGAACCCTTCACGGCGATCGATCTGTTGGATCTGGGCGCGGGTCGGCATTCCTGGCCCTTGCTGCGGGCCCTGGAGGCCTTGCAACGCGCACCGAATGGCATCGCGGTGCTGCTGAACTGCAATCACGACGCGGGCACCTTGATGCCCCAGTTGCTCGAATCGCCTCGCAACGAGGAGCTGGCCGCGAATTCCGCATTCGATCTGCGCACCTACGGGGTGGGCGCCCAGATCCTGCGTGACCTCGGTGTCACCCGCATGCGGTTGCTCGGCAGTCCGCGCCGTATGCCCAGCATGGCCGGCTACGGGCTCGAAGTCACGGGCTTCATTGCCCATACCGATTGAAAGACACAGCATGAAGATCGCCGACAAGGGTGACAGCGACACGCTCAACGGCGATGGCCTGGTGATCGGCGTCGTGCAGGCGCGCTTCAACGCCACGATGACCGACAAGCTGGCGCAGGCCTGCCTGTACGAGCTGGCCGCGCTGGGTGTCACCGACAAACACATCACCCATGTCAAGGTGCCGGGTGCACTGGAGATACCGATTGCGCTCAAGGCCATGGCCGACAGCGATGACTTCGATGCGCTGATCGCCATCGGGTGCGTCATCCGCGGCGAGACCTATCACTTCGAACTTGTGTCCAACGAGAGCGGATCGGGTGTCGGTCGAGTGGCCCTGGACCATCAGATTCCGATCGCCAATGCCATCCTTACCGTCGACACCGAAGCGCAGGCCTGGGCGCGCGTCGAAGACAAAGGGCGAGATGCCGCGCGCGTGGCCGTCGAGATGGCCAACCTGATGGCCGAATTGTGATGGACGCGGCCCCCAAGGCAGGCGCCAAGGCCAAGCGGGGTGGCGCCAAGTCGGCTCGGCGCCGGGCGCGCGAGCTCGCACTGCAGGGCCTGTACGAGTGGCTGGTGGGTCGCGGCGAACCTGGCGCCATCGACGCGCACATGCGCGAACAGGAAGGCTTCGAGAAGTGTGATCGCCTGCATTTCGACGCGCTGCTGCACGGCTGCTCGCGCGAGGTGGCCGAGCTCGACGCGCTGCTGACCCGGCACATCGACCGCAAACCGAGCGAGCTGTCACCCGTCGAACATGCCGTGCTGCTGATCGGCAGCTACGAGCTGCAGCGCTGCCTGGACGTGCCGTACAAGGTGGTCATCAACGAGGCGGTCGAACTGGCCAAGGCATTCGGCGGCACCGATGGCCACAAGTACGTCAACGGCGTGCTGGACCACCTGGCGCTCGATCTGCGTCCGGCCGAGGTGCAGGTCGCGCGCGCGGCACGCGTCACGCCCGCCTGACGGTTCGCGGCGAGACATGAAGACCGCTCGCCGGCTCGAACACATCGAGCCGTTCTACGTGATGGAGTGCGCCAAGGTCGCCCAGGCGATCGCCGCCAGCGCGGCCTGCGACCCGGCGCGCGGCGGCACGCCGATGATCTACCTGAACATCGGCGAGCCCGACTTCGGCGCCGCGCCACTCGTGCGCGAGGCGGCGCGCGAGGCGATCGCCGATGGGCGCACGCAGTACACCCAGGCCACCGGCCTACCGGAGCTGCGCGAGCGCATCAGCGGCTGGTACCTCAGCCGCTTCGGACTGCGGGTTCCGGCGCGGCGCATCGTCGTCACCGCCGGCGCCTCGGCCGCATTGCAGCTGGCCTGCACGGCGCTGTTCGAGGCCGGCGACGAGGTGTTGATGCCCGACCCCTGCTACCCCTGCAATCGCCACTTCGTCGCTGCCACGGACGCCCGGGCAATGCTGGTCAAGACCGGCCCCGATACGCGTTTCCAGCTGGACGCCCGTGCGGTCGAGTCCGCCTGGTCGCCGGCCACCCGGGCGGTGCTGCTGGCATCGCCGTCGAACCCGACCGGCACGTCGATCGCGCACGACGAGCTTGAGCGCATCGTCGCGATCACGCGGGACAAACGCGGCGTGTGCATCGTCGACGAGATCTACCTCGGACTCAGCTATGACCAGGCCTTTGGACAGAGCGTGCTGCGCTGCGCGGCCGGTGACGACGATGCCATCGTCTCGGTGAACAGCTTCTCCAAGTACTTCGGCATGACGGGCTGGCGATTGGGCTGGCTGGTGCTGCCCGAATCGCTGGTGGAGCCGGTGGAGCGCCTGGCGCAGAACCTCTACATCTGCCCTTCGACGATTGCGCAGATCGCCGCGCTGGCCTGTTTCGAGCCCGCGTCGATCGACGAATTCGAGCGCCGCCGCGCGGTGCTGCGCGAGCGCCGCGACTATGTCGTGGCCGCGCTCGCCGCACTGGATCTGCCCACGCCCGTGCCGCCGGATGGCGCGTTCTACGCCTATGTCGACTGTTCGCGCCACGCAGCCAGCAGCTGGGACTTCAGTCTCGATCTGATGCACCGCGCGCATGTCGCGTTGACGCCGGGGCGGGACTTCGGCGCGCACGAACCCCACCGCTTCCTGCGCCTGTCGTTCGCCAGCGCGATGCCTCAACTCGAAGAGGCGATGGCCCGGCTGAAAAAGGCCCTGTGACTTTTCGCCCTCGCGCTCGCGCAAGAGGGTGACAAAGCGTTAACCGCACGCACTACCCCACGCTTTTTGTCGCGAGGCACTCGGGTCCAGCACCTAAGCTGGCGGGGTCGTGAAAGCATCGAATGATCGGCGTGAGCAACCCGACCGGGGCGCCCCAGCCGGCGAACCCAACCCGGTGGACCTGAATCCGGAGGAGCCGCAATCCGCGCCCTCCGCCTCGGACGCTCGCGCCGCCGATTCCGCGCCCGACGCAGCCACGGCGCAGGGCCTGACGATTGGCCACATCGGCCGCTATGCGCTGAAGCAGCGCCTGGGTGAAGGTGGCCTGGGCACCGTCTATGCGGCCTATGACCCGATCCTGTCGCGCACGATCGCGGTCAAGACCCTGCACCTCAGCGCGGCCGAAGGCGACCGCGCCGCGCTCGATGCACTGTTCCTCAACGAAGCGCGGGCCGCCGCCGGCCTGAACCACCCGAACATCGTGACGGTGTACGACGCTGGCCTGTCGGAACAGGGCGTTTACATCGCGATGGAGCGACTGCGCGGGCGCGACCTGCGCCAACTGCTGGCCAACGGCTGGCGGCCCGACATCGTGCAGACCGCGCAGATCGTGCGACGCGTGGCCGACGCGCTGGCCTATGCGCACAGCCAAGGGCGTGATCCACTGCGACATCAAGCCGGCCAACATCTTCATGGTCGGCCGCACGCTGCCCAAGGTGGTGGACTTCGGCATTGCGCGCGTCGCGCACGGCCAGGTCATTCCCGCGCTCGAGGGCGTGGTCGCCGGCTCGCCGCATTACCTGGCGCCCGAGCAACTGCGCGGCGAGACGATCGACCGCCGCTGCGACGTCTACTCGCTGGGCGTGGTCATGTACGAGTTGCTCACGCACCGCAAGGCCTTCAACGGCCAGAACCTGGCCGAGATCGTCGAGGCGGTTCAACACGGCTCGCCCGCACCGGTATGCGACGTGCGTCCCGAAGTGCCCGCGTCGCTGTCGGAGATCGTTCAACAGGCGATGGCCCGCGAGCCGCAAAGTCGGTACCGGTCCGCCCGCGAGTTGAGCCGCGACCTGCGGCAATGGCTCGAGGCCGAGGGGGATCTGGTGGGTGAAGATCCGCCGGTTTCGCGCTGGCAGCGGCCACTGTGGGCCACGGCGTTGACGCTGGCCATCGCGGCCACGGCCGCGGCGGTGTGGTGGACGCAGGAATCAGCCGTCCAGCGCTTCGGCGCCAGTGGTGGCAGTGGCAAGCGATGTCGCGACGCGCCCGGAGGCCGAGCCGACCGCGCGCGTGGCTGCGCCCACCGCGGCCACCCCCGAACCCAAGCCGATCGACGCTGCATCGCCGCCTCCCATGCCGGCGCCGCGCGCGGCGGCCCGTCTGGAAGCGCCAAGACCCGCGGCTCAGGCGGCGGCACGCGATCGCCCGCCGCGACTGGCGAAGGCTGCGGCAGCGGCGCCGTCGACCACCTCGCCGGCCGTGGCGGCCACCGGCGTCGTGCAACTGGCCATCACGCCCTGGGGTCAGATCGAAGTCGACGGCGCGCCCGCCGGCGTGACGCCGCCACTGGCGAAGTTGTCGCTGTCGGTGGGCCAGCACGTCGTGACGGTGCGCAACGAGGATTTCCCGCCTTTCAGCACCACCGTGCGCGTCATGGCGGACCAACCGGTGGTCATTCGGCATCGATTCGGTTCATGAGGAGCAGCCCGATGAAGATCATGCTGATCTTTGTCGATCCTGTTGGGGCTGGTGAGCGGCTGCGCGGCGCCCATGCCGTCGGCCGGCCTGGCGGAGGTGATCGAGCGCCCTGCCGAGCGCGCGCTGCTCACCGGCATGCGTGCCTACGACGACGCCCAGTACCCGCAGGCCGAGCGCGCGCTGAGCACGGCGTTGGGTTCAGGGCTGACCAGCGCGAAGGACCGCGCCAGCGCGCACAAGTTGCTGGCGTTCATCTACTGCACCAGCAGCCGCACGGCCGAATGCGAGGCGTCGTTTCGCGCAGCGCGAGAAGCCGACCCGGGCTTCGCCCTCAGCCGGTCCGAGGCAGGCCATCCGGCCTGGGGTCCGGTGTATCGGCGCATGACGAACTGACCCGGGGCTCACGTATCATCCGTGGGCCCATGCCGACGCCCACCGCCAAGCCGTTCCGCCACTCGGTACGGGTCTACTGGGAAGACACCGACGCCGGAGGCATCGTCTACTACGCCAACTATCTGAAGTTCTTCGAGCGTGCGCGCACCGAGTGGCTGCGCAGCCTGGGCGTAGAACAGCAGTCCTTGCGCGACCGGACCGGCGCGATGTTCATCGTCAGCCACACCTCGATGCACTACCGTGCGCCGGCCCGGCTCGACGATTGCCTCGACGTGACGGTGGCGATCCGTCATGCAGCCCGCGTATCGCTGGTGATCGAGCAACAGGCCCTGCGCGATGGCGAACTGCTGGCCGAAGGCGAGATCCGAATTGCCTGTGTCGATACGGCCGCGTTGCGACCGCGCCGCATCCCCGACGACGTCCTGCTGCGCCTGCAATGAACCAAGACCTGTCGATCTTCCAGCTCGTTCTGCATGCCAGCTTCGTGGTGCAGCTGGTCATGGTCGGGCTGCTGGCGGTATCGCTCGTCAGCTGGTCGATGATCTTCGGCAAGGTGTTCGGCCTGAAACGCGTGCGCCAGCTCAACGAGACGTTCGAGCGCGAGTTCTGGTCGGGCAAGAACCTCGCCGAGCTCAATCAGGCTGCCGGCGCCAAGCACGCCAGCGCACCGATGGAGCGCATCTTCGCCTCGGGCATGCGCGAGTTCCTCAAGCTGCGCGAACGCCATCTGGACGCCGGCGCCCAGCTCGACGGCGCGAGGCGCGCGATGCGTGCGAGTTTCCAGCGCGAGCTCGACACCATCGAAGGCAACCTCGGTTTCCTCGCGTCGGTGGGGTCGGTCAGCCCGTATGTGGGCCTGTTCGGCACGGTCTGGGGCATCATGCATGCGTTCGTCGGCCTGTCCAACCTGCAGCAGGTGACGCTGGCCACCGTGGCGCCCGGCATCGCCGAGGCGCTGGTGGCCACCGCGATCGGCCTGTTCGCGGCGATCCCGGCGGTCGTGGCCTACAACCGATTCGCGCGCGACATCGACCGCATCGCGACACAGCTCGAGACCTTCATCGAGGAGTTCCTCAACATCCTGCAGCGCAATGCCAGCGCGCCGCCGGCGCGCACCGCGGATAGGCCAGCCGCCATGCCTGCCGTCGTCGCCCACAGTTCCCGCCGCCGCCGCTCGATGAGCGAGATCAACATGGTCCCGTTCATCGACGTGATGCTGGTGCTGCTGATCATCTTCATGGTCAGCGCGCCGCTGATCACCACCGGCGTGGTCGACCTGCCGTCGGTGGGCAAGGCCAAGCAGCGGGCGCAACACGTGGTGGAGATCGTCGTCGGCGTCGACGAGCGCCTGAAGGTGAACGTCGACCAGGGCGAAAGCCGCGTCGTCGGCCTCGCGCAGCTGGCCGCCCGCGTCAAGGAGCTGCAGGCCGGCAGTGCCGACACGCCGGTGGTGATCTCGGCCGATCGCGCGGTCAAGTACGAACAGGTGGTCAAGGTCATGGACGCCTTGCAGCGCGCCGGCATCCAGCGCGTCGGGCTGTCGGTGAAGCAGGCCGGCTAGATGGCGCTGGACAGCACGCTGTCGCGCCGCGACGCGCTGATGCCGCAGCGCCCGGGCGGCCTCGGCCGCGGCACCGCGCTGGCGGTGCTGGCGCACATCGGCCTGGTGATCGCGTTGGCCTTCGGCGTGTCCTGGCGCAGCCAGGAGCCCGCCGGCGTGAGCGCCGAACTGTGGGCCGCGGTGCCGCAGGCGGCTGCGCCTGCTGCGGTCGAGCCCACCCCCGTGCCCAAGCTCGCGCCGCCGCCCACGCCCAAGGTGGCCGAACCGCCACCCAGGCCCTCGCCAGCCGAAGCGCAGATCGCCATCGAGAAGGAAAAGGCCGAACGCGCACGCAAGGAGAAGGAGCAACAGGATCGCGACCGCGCCGAGCGCGAGCGCCTCGAACGCGAAAAAGCCGAGAAGCTCGCTGCGCAACAGAAGCGCGATCGCGACGCCGAAGCCAAACGGCAGAAGGACGAGGAGCTGCGGCTGGCCAAGCAGCGCGAGGAGAACCTCAAGCGCGTGATGGGCGAAGCCGGTGGCACCGGCGCGCCCGGCTCCACCGGCACCGCCGCGCGCGAAGCCGGCCCTTCAGCCAGCTACGCCGGACGCATCAAGGCGCGCGTCAAGCCCAACATCTTGCTCACCGAAGACCTGCCTGGCAACCCGACGGCCGAAGTCGAAGTGCGCTGCGCCACCGACGGCACGATCGTCGGCCGGCGGCTGGTCAAGTCCAGCGGCCAGAAGGCCTGGGACGAGGCCGTGTTGCGCGCGATCGACAAGCACCGAGATCCTGCCGCGCGACACCGACGGTCGCGTGCCCGGCACGATGGTGATCGCGTTCCGGCCGCAGGAGTAGCGCGCCGCCGTTTCCGGCGCGTCAAGCGGCCGCCACGCCGGACCGGTGCGTACCGTGCGATGAAGCGCCGGTCGATGTGGTCCTTCCACCACCAAACCCAACGCCCCTGCGCCGCCCAATCGCCCCACGACACGATGGCGCGGCGCTCGCCGCACGACAGCAGGTACAGCGATCGTGCCTGCGTCTTCCACGGCTGCAGCTGGCCGCCGGCGAGGGCGCGGCGCAGGTTCAGCGCCAACGATGGCCCCGCCCGCACCGCGAACACCCCGCTGCGCGGCAGCGCCACATCCTGGCGTGACGCCACGTCGCCGGCGGCGAACACCTGGGGATGCGACGTGCTTTGCAGCGTGGCTCCGGTGGCGACAAAACCTTGCGCGTCGAGCGCCAGACCGCTGCCCTGCAGCCACGGTGGCGCCACGCTCTGCAGCGCCAGCAGCGGCACGTCGCACACCACGCGGGCCCCGTTGTCGAGCTGGACATGGGTGTCGCCGATCTCGACGCAGCGCTGGTTGATCACGGTGACGCGGGCACGGCGCAGCAGCTCGACCGCGCGTCGCCGCACCGGCTCGCCAAAACCGGGCAGCACGGTCGAGTCGCCGGTGATCACGCACACGCGGGCCCGCGGCGCGTCGCCGCGGCCGAGGCGGTGCTGCAGCGCCATCGCGATCTCGAATCCAGCGGCGCCGCCACCGACGACCACGATGTCCAGCACGCGACTTGCGGCCAACGTCAGCAGCCCCTCGAACAGCTGCACGAAGTGTTCGATCGGGCGGACGAACAGGCCGTGCGCGCGGGCACCGGGAATCGCGTCGCGATCGAACTGCGATCCGGTGTCGATCGACAGCACATCGTATTCGGCGACACGCCCGTCCGACAACGTCACGGTGCGCTCGGCGGCGTTGACCGCGGTGGCGCTCGCCAGCGCCAGTTCGGCCTGCGCGGCCTTGGCGAGAGGCTCGAGCGCGATCGTGCAGTCGTCCAGCCCGTAGTGCCCGGCCACCCAGCCTGGCACCATGCCGCTGTAGACCTGGCGCGCAAACGGCGTCACCAGCACCGCCTGTACGCCCGGCATCGGCTCGCGCGCCATCGCCGACAGCACGTGCACGTGCGCATGCCCTCCCCCCAACAGGACCAATCGCTTCATCGTCGTTCAGGCTCTCATTCGTGTTGTCATCGAAGCACCAGATCACCCACCAGCGCCAGGCTCGCGCCGCCGGTATTGTCGGCGTCGCCTGCCAGCAGCACGGCACGCAGCAGCGGCACGGTCGTCGACTCGTCGCCGAACGCGCGCACGAAATCGGCCTGCAGGTCGCGCTGCTCGGTGCGCCATACCCCCATCGCGTCGCGCGCGCCGCGCAGCACGATCCAGCGCACCCGCCGTGTGTACGGGCTTTCGAGCAGGGCCCCCGCGGGCTGGCGAGCGTCCCAGGTGTAGCAAAGCGTCGCCGCCGGCAGGCTCTGGCCCGACAGCGCACGCGCCAGACGCAGCATCTGCCGCTCCCAGAACGCGATCGCCTGCAGCGGCAGGTCGAACAACGCGCACACCGCCACGACATGGTCGTCGCCACCCTTGCTGCGCAAGTCGGTCTTCGGGTTGTCGAGTTCGATGCGCCAGCGCCATGACAGCTGCTGCGCCCGGACGCCGGCCGGCCACTCGTACACCAGGTTGCCGTACGACGCCTGCGCATCGATCTCGAGCACGCGCGCACCGTCGAAGTCGACGACGCGGTAGCGGGTGACCGGTTTGTCCTGCTTGGGCAGGCCCACCGGTTGCCATGGCGCCGCTGGGCTCGATGCCGCACCGGCGGGGTCGACCAGCAGGTTCGGCGCGTCGGCGGGCACGGCCAGCGCCGCGCCCAGCCAGAACCAGCCCGCCACGAACCCCAGCGCCCCCTGAATCATCGGGCGCAGGATAACCCGACGGGCCGCCGGTCAGCCGCGGCGCCAGGCGTGCAGCCGTTCAACCCAACGCAGCAATGCCAGCGGCTGGTGCGCGCGCTTCCATTCGCCGGCCGCGTACTTGTTGGCCTCGGCCAGTGTCGGGTAGGTGTGGATCGTGCCGAGGATCTTGTTCAACCCGAGGCCGTGCTTCATGGCCAACACGTACTCGGCCAGCAGGTCGCCGGCATGCTCACCGACGATGGTGACGCCCAGGATGCGGTCCTTGCCCGGCACCGTGAGCACCTTCACCCAGCCGTGCGCAGCCGAATCGGCAATGGCGCGATCGAGGTCGTCGATGCCATAGCGCGTGACCTCGTAGGCCACGCCCTTCTCCTTGGCCTCCTGCTCGTTCAGGCCCACGCGCGCCACCTCGGGGTCGATGAAGGTGGCCCAGGGGATCACCGAGTAGTCGGCCTTGAAGCGCCTGGCAAAACCAAACAGGCCATTGACCGCCGCATACCAGGCCTGGTGCGCCGCCGTGTGAGTGAACTGGTACGGCCCCGCCACGTCGCCGCAGGCGAGGATGTTCGGGTAGATCGGTCTGCAGGTACTCGTTGGTCTCGATCGTGCGCTGCGACAGGGATGCCGAGTTCTTCGAGGCCGTAACCCTTCAGTCGCGCCACCCGGCCCACGGCGCAGATGAGTGCATCGAATTCGATGCGCTGTTCCACGCCGCCCGCCTCGACCACGATGTGCTTGACGTCGCCCGACCGTTCGCAGCGCAGCGCCTTGTGCCCCGTCAGCACGGTCACGCCGTCGGCCTCGAGCGCGCGCTGCGCGTAGGCGGAGACTTCCGCGTCCTCGCGCACCATGATGCGCGGCAGCATCTCGATCTGCGTCACCTGCGAGCCCAAGCGCGCGAAGGCCTGCGCCAATTCGCAGCCGATCGGCCCGCCACCCAGCACCACCAGACGTCTGGGTTGTTCGCGCAGCTCCCACAGCGTGTCGCTGGTCAGCACGCCGACGTCGGCCAGCCCCGGCAACGGCGGTACGAACGGCGCCGCCCCGGTGGCCACCACGATGGCGCGGGTGGACAAGGTCTGCACGCTGCCATCGCTGCGCGTGATCTGCACGTGCCAGGGATCGACGATCTTGGCCGTGCCCTGCACGACATCGACGCCCAGGCTGCTGTAGCGCTCGACCGAGTCGTGCGGCTCGACTTCGTGGATCACGTGCGCCACGCGCTGCATCACGTCGGCGAAGTTCATCTGCGCCTGGGCCGACGCAATGCCGTAGTCGCTGCTGTGGCGCATCTGCCGCATCAGCTTGGCGGTCTTGATCAGCGCCTTGCTCGGCACGCAACCGTAGTTGAGGCAGTCGCCGCCCATCTTGTGGTTTTCCACCAGCGTGACCTTGGCCTTCACGGCGGCGGCGATGTAGCTGCTGACCAGGCCGGCCGCGCCGGCGCCGATGACCACCAGGTTGCGGTCGTAGGTCTTGGGACGGCGGTCCGCCCAGCGGGCGTAGATGCGGCGCGCCTTGACCATGTCGACGATCTTCTTGGCCAGCAGCGGAAACAAACCCAGCAAGAGGAACGATCCGATCAGCGCCGGCGACAGGATGCCTCGCGCCGACTCGATCTTCGCCAGTTGGGTGCCGGCATTGATGTAGACCACGGTGCCAGCCAGCATGCCGAGCTGACTGACCCAGTAGAAGGTCCAGGTCCGCATCTGGGTCAGTCCGAACAGCAGATTGATCGCCGCGGACGGAATCGCCGGGATCAGGCGCAAGCGTGAACAAGTAGAACGGCCCTCCTTCGCGATGCCTTTGTCCACATCGGCCAGCCGTTGGCCGAACTTGCCGCGCACCGACTCCGCGAGCACGAAGCGCGAGGCCAGGAACGCGAGGGCGGCGCCGATGCTCGACGCGAACGACACCACGACAGTGCCCGACCAGCAAGCCGAACAACGCGCCGCCGGCCAAGGTCATCACCGCCGCGCACCGGCAACGCGAGCGCAAAGACGAGCACATAGACCAACGCGTACACGCCGATCACCAGCACCGGCCGCTCCGCGTACAGCATGGTGAACTCCGCCTGGCGCGACTTGAGGTAGTCCAGACTCAGGAAGCGCCCGAGGTCGAAGGCAAAGAACCCGACGATCAACGCCAAGACGACGATCGCGATCACCAGCTTGTTCTTGTTCATGCTCCCCTGCCCGTCTCATCCGAGGTTAACGACGGCAAGCGTCGGTCGCGAGCGACCGCACGCAACTTACATCAATTCAACGAAATGCGCGCCAACCGGCCACGATGCGGCTCGACGATCGTGACCACGCACAGCAGCGCAAAGCCGTAGGCCCACAGCGCAAACCATCCGGGCAGCAGGCACATCAACGCAAAGCAGATCAGCGTCTCGCTGGCCTCGGTGAGGCCGCCCAGATAGAAGAAGCCCTTGCGCGGATGGTCGTTGCTCGTGATGCCGCGGCGCTCGGCCAGCACGGCAAACGCCAGGAAGCTGGACCCGGTGCCGATGAACGCAGCCAGCAGCGTGGCCGCCGGCAGCGCGCGTGCGGCGGGGTCGGACCAGGCGAACGCCAGCGGAATGCTGGCATAGAACAGGAAATCGAGCGCGATGTCGAGGAACGCGCCGCGGTCGGTCGGCCGCGTCAGGCGCGCAACCGCGCCGTCCAGGCCGTCGCACAGGCGGCTCGCGAGCATCAGCCCCAGGCCCAGCGCGTAAGCCCGCTGCGCGATCGCCGCGGCCGCCGCGAGCCCGAGCGCAAACCCGCACCAGGTCACGGCGTCGGCACCGACGCCGATCCGGTGCAGACCGGTCGCCAGTCGCTCCAGGCCGGGGCGCAGCACGGCCATGGCCATGCGGTCAAGCATCGGGAGTTCTCGTTGCGCGCCGGCCGCAGCGTGGCCAGGTCGATCACCGCGCGCGCCGGGCGGCGTGTCCTGCTCATCGTGCGTCACGAGCACCGCGCACACCTGCGCGTCGTGCAACCGTTGCCAGACGAACTCGCGCACCTGGGCACGCAGCGTCGCGTCCAGCCGCGAAAACGGTTCGTCGAGCAGCACCGCGCGCGGCCGCGCGAGCAACGCGCGCAGCAGCGACACGCGTGCACGCTGCCCGCCCGACAAGGTGCCGGGCAGGCGCGCACCGAAGCCGGCCAGCGCCGCATCGGCCAGTGCCGGCCTGCGCCTGCGCCACACGCTCAGCACGCGGTCCCCGCGGGGTCGCGAACAGCAGGTTCTGCAGCACGGTCATGTGGGGGAACAGCAGATCGTCCTGGAACAGCAAGCCGATCTGCCGTTGTTCGATCGGCAGCCGGTCGAGCTGACGTCCGTCGAGCCGCACGGCCCCCGCGGCCATCAGCGGCGGCTGCAGGCTGCCGGCCAGGTAGGCCAGCAGCGAGCTCTTGCCGCATCCGCTCTCGCCCATCAGCGTGAGCACCTGGCCCGGCTCGACGCGGGCGTTCAGGCCCGCCACCAGCGGCCGCGTCGGCAATGACAGCGATAGATCGATCAGTTCGAGGGCCATCGGCGCGAGTGTCGCTTCATCGTGGGGTCTGCGGTCGCCGCAGCAGAGCGCCTGGCCGCGCCTGCCAGCGCGAAGCCCAGCAACGGCAGCAAGGCCTGCCACAGCGCATACACCGCCGCCGTCTGGCGCTGTCCACCCGCGGCCAGCGTGACGGCCTCGGTGCTGACCGTGGCAAAGCGCCCAGCACCGATGAACAGCGTCGGCAGATACTGCGCCACCGCCACCGCGAAGCCCACCGACAGCGCGGCCGCCATCGGCGCCCGTTGCATCGGCCACTTCACGCGCCACCAGAACGCCAGGCGACGCCGGCCGAGCGCCAATGCGGTGGTCTCGTAGCGCGGATCGAAGCTGCGCCAGGCCGGCGCCAGCACGATCAGCGTGTACGGCAGCACGACGATCACGTGCACCCACAGCAGGCCCCACACGCTGCCGTCGAGACGAAGGGCCAACGCGCCGCGGTACAGCCCGACCATCAGCAACAGCGCGGGAATCGCCAGCGGCGCCAGCACCACCGGCATCAACGCCGCATCCCAATGCGCAGGCGTGGCCTCGAGCCAGGCCACCGTCAGGGCCAGCGCGAGCACCGCCGCAGCGCCCGCCAACGCACCGCTGAACGCCAGCGTCGGCCAGGCGGTTGCACGCAGCCAGGCGCCAGGGTGCCACGACTCGGGAGCCAGCTGCGGAAACGGCCAGGGCCCGGCACTGGCGGCGAACGCCAGCATCGTGCCGACAGCCGCGTACACGGCCACGGCGGCGAGCCAGAGCGCCAGGCTCGCCCGCGCGGACACGCCACGGGAGGCGGCCTCACTGCGGCGGCCGCTCAGCGCACGATGCAGCGCCAGCCGTTGCCAGGCACGGCCGACCAGCCAGCCGAGCCCGACCAGGCCCGCCAACGTGGCCGCCAGGCACAGCACCTGCGCCGCGCCGAGCGCCTGGCTGGCCGGATCACCGTCCAACAGCGACTGCCACGCCAGCACCGCGAGGGTCGGTGGCGACAACGGCCCGATCACCAGCCCGACGTCGACCACCGAGAGGCTGTAGGCCAGCACCGCCAGCATCGGCCATGCCAGCCTGGGCAGCAACATCGGCCACAACACCCGCCACCAGATCGGTGCCGGGGCATAACCCATGGTGCGCCCCTGGATCAGATGGCGCTCCAGTTGCGCGGACAGTTCGGGCCGGGCCAGCAACGCGACGAGGTTCCAGAGCAGGAACGGCAGCTCCTTCAGGGTGAGCACGACGATCATGCCGATGCCCCGACTGTCGTTGACGCTGCGCCAGTCCGGCGGCACGTCCCAGCCGGCGAATGGCGCGATCAGGCGTGCGAGCAGGCCGCTGGGCATCACCAGCACCGCGAACCCGATCGCAAAGGCCGCGTGCGGCACCGCCAGCATCGGCGCGACGGCCGACGACAGGTGACGCCACGCGCGCGTGCCGTGCAGGTGCGTGGTGACGGCCATCGCCAGCCACAGCGCGAGCGTGCTGCTGCTCACCGCCGTCACCACGCTCGATCGCCAGGCGGGCAGCGACTGCGGGTCCGCGATCAGCGCTCGCCACGCGCCGGGTCCGCTGGCCTGGGCCAGCGCCAGCACCAGGGCGAGCACCAAGGGCAGCACGAAGAACCCGGCGAACACCAGCCGCGCCACAGCACGCCCCGCCCGCACCAGCGGGCCTGTGAGCGGGCGGGTCATCGGCCAGGCAGGCGCAGAGGGCTCAGCCGACGCCGTAGCGACGGGCCCACTCGCGCTCCAGCGGCTCGACCCAGCTCGCGTGCGGCTCGGGCAACGTGGGTGCGGGCCGTTGCACCGCCCCGGGCACGCCGGTGGTGTCGAAACCGGCGCGTTGGTCGGGCGGCAGCTTGCTCAAGGCCAACACGGTCGGGTCGCCCCACACCGCGATGTCGGCTTTGCGCGCCTGTGCCAAAGGCGACAGCAGGAAGTTGATCGCGACCTGGGCGCCTTCCTTCGCGCGCGCATTGAACGGGATCGCCAGGAAGTGCGTGTTGCCGACGGTGCCGCCGCTGTGCTGGTAGCTGTACACGCTGGCCGCGAGCGCCTTGGCGGCGATCTGATTCGCCGCCTCGTTGGGATTGAACGTCGTGGCGATGAACAACTCGCCATCGGCGAGCATCTGTCGCGCCGCGGCGGGGCTGGTCGGAAACTGCCTGCCCTCACGCCACAGGTGCGGATGCAGCGCGTCGAGGAAGGCCCACAAGGCCGGCGTGCGCGCCGCGAAGATCGACGGCGTCGTCGGCTGCGCCAGGTGGGCGCGCTCGCCGGACAGCTCGATCAGCGCCTGCTTGAGAAAGGTGGTGCCCAGGAACTGCGGTGGTCGCGGATAGGTGAAGCGCCCCGGCGTTGCGCGCGCCCATTCGAGCAATTCGGCCATGCTGCCGGGCGGCCGGGCCACACGCTGGCGGTCGGCGAAGAAGGTGTACTGCGCCATGCCCCACGGCGCCTCGAAGCCGTCGACCGGCTCGGAGAAGTCGACCCGCGTGGTCGGCTTGCCGACGGTGTCGACATAGGCATACGACGGCAGGCTTTCCGCAAACGGCCCGTGCAACAGGCCTTCGCGCTTCATCGCCAGGAAGTTTTCGCCATTGATCCAGACCACGTCGACCGAGCCGTCGCTACGCCCCGCCGCCTTTTCGGCGCGCACCCGGCGCACCGCCTCGACGGTGTCGGTGATCTTCACGTGCTCGAGCTTGACGCCGAACTGGCGCTGCAGCTCGCCGGCCGCCCATTGCAGGTAGGCATTGACGCGCTCGCTGCCGGCCCAGGCGTTGAAGTACACCGTCTGACCGCGCGCCGCCTGCTCGATGCGGCTCCAGTTCGATTGCGCGTCCGCCGCCAGCGGCCACGCCAGTGCGCCGAGCAGCACGCGCCGCCGCGTGGGGAAGATGGCCATCACGGTCATTCTGCCAGTCGGCCCTGTTTACGGCCGCGACCGGTCATGCCAGATGCACGTGCAATCGCGGAGCGCGAGCCGCGGCGCAGGCCGCGCCGCGCCGGCGCGGCGAATCGGCGAACCAGGGCGTCCATCGGCGTGCTGCGCTCGACGTTCATTCCAACCTGACCGCACGAAGCCACTGCCGGGTCAGCGCGTCACGCAGCCAGTCTTCGAACACGAACGCCTGACCGGCCCGCGTGAGCGCCTGCCCCAGGCAATCGCCGGCGAGCACGGCCTCGACGAATGCAGCCTGCGGCTCGGCCAGCGCGGTCACGGCCGCGCGCCAGCCGTCGCGCCAGACCCACGCGGCCTCGCCCTGACCGGCGCGAAACGCGGCCTTCACCGCATCGAAGCGGTCGGCCTCGACACGACGATGCGCCTGCCAGATGGCGACCAGCGGCCAGCGCGAGCGCAGCAGCGCCACGCCGGGGCGCATCACGAGGCGCAGCGCGGCCGGATCGTCGTGCGCCAGTCGCTCCAGGCCCTCGACCTGCGCCGGGCGCATCGGCCGCCTGCTCGATGGTGTGCACCGCCCAATCGAGCCGCGCCACGTCGGCCAGATAGGGCTCCGAAGCCAGCTGCGGGTCGGCCTCGATGAACGCCGGCAGCTGCGCGCCGTGCTGTGCCAGGTCACCGCGCTGTGGTGCATGTCGATGCCACACGGAGCGCGCCAGCATGTCAAACGACTCGTCGCCGAGCAACTCGCGCACCGTGGGGTAGGCCGCCGCGAGCGCGCGCTGCGCCGTCGCCGCGCCATTGCCGCGATAGGCGGCCAAAGCCTGTGCGACGCGCTGCGGCAGATCGCGCGACCACAAGGCGACCGCGGCGTCGTCGCTGCGGCGCCAGAGCGCGCGCAACAGCTGCTGCTGGCGCAACGCCTCTCGCTGGTGGGCCGCGGTCGGGCTCATGACACGGTTTCGACGTCGCGCGCGGCCAGCACGTGCTGCGCGAGTGCGGCCTCGTCGAGCAGCACGTCGAGCGCCGGTATCGCGGTGTCCCACTCGATCAGCGTCGGACGCGCGCCGAGCCGGCCGACCGCGTGGCGAAACACCTGCCACACCGGAGGGTGGACGCGGCTGCCGTGGTCGTCGATCACCAGCGCGTCGCCATCGTCGTAGCCCGCGAGATGGATCTCGGCCACGCTGCCGGCATCGATCGCGTCGACGAAGGCGCACGGCGCGGCAATCGGATCGGCGCCCTGGTTGATGGCATTGACCACGAGGTTGTTCACGTCCAGCAGCAGCGCGCAGCCCGAACGCAGGGTCAGCGCGTTGAAGAACTCGGCCTCGCCGATCGAATCGTCGGCCCAGCGCAGGTAGGCCGAGAGGTTCTCTACCGCGATCGGCCGGCGCAGACGCTCCTGCACCTGCTGCACATGGCGCACCATGATGTCCAGCGACGCCTCGGTGAAAGCGATCGGCAGCAGGTCGTTGCCGTGGATCACCGGCGCGCCGGCACCGAAGCTGGCGCGCGCAAAGCTGGCATGGTCGCTGACACGCACCGGATCGATGCGCCCGACCAGAGCGGCCAGCCGGTCCAGGTGCCAGGGGTCGAGGCCGGCGGCCGAGCCGAGCGCGAGCCCCACGCCGTGCAGGCTGATGTCGTAGTGTTCGCGGCCGCGCTGCAGCACGGCGAGTGCGGCGCCGCCATCGGCAAAGAAGTTCTCCGAATGGACCTCGACGAACCCGAGTTCCGGCCGGCGTTCGAGCAGTTCGGCGTAGTGCGGCTGGCGCCACCCGATCCCGGCATGCATGGCAGCCACCGCGGGCTCCGTGCGTCGGAGGGCGTTACTTCTTGCCCTGCGCCTTGGCCTCGGTCTCGGTCATGCCCTTCATGTCCTTGCAGGTGCCCTTGGCCACGTACTTCCATTCGCCCGGGTCGTTGTCCACCTTGTTCTGGCCGGCGCACGAATGCGTGCCCGCCAGGTTGGCGCAATCGTTCTGGCCCGCCTTGGCGATACCGAAGCACTTCTCCTTTTCCTTGGTCTGCGCAGCAGCCTGGCCGGCAAGGCCCAGCGCCAGCATCGACGCCAGGGCCGAGGAGACGATCAGACGTTGGTTCATGGGTCCAGCTCCTTGAAGGGGTTATCGGTTCATCACCGCCATTGTCGCCGGCGACGCGTCGTGTGTCGGTCGGGCCGCAAAATCCTTACACTCGCCGCAACCCGCCGACCACAACGCTAGCATGAGCGAGTTTGCCCGACAGGTCGAGACCCTGCGCCCGCAGCTGCTGCGCTACGCCCGCTCGCAGTTGCGCAACGACGCCTGGGCCGAAGACGCGGTGTCCGACACCCTGCTGGCCGCGCTGGAGAAGCCGCTGTCGTTTGGCGGGCAGTCGCAGCTGAAGACCTGGCTGGTCGGCATCCTGAAACACAAGGTCATCGACCAGTTGCGCCGGCACAGCCGCGAAGCGACCATCCTGTGCGACGACGACGAGACCGACATCGAGGAGCTGCTTTTCGCTGCCGACGGGCATTGGCGCGACCAGCCGCAGGATTGGGGCAATCCCGAAGCCTGCCTCGGCCAACGCCAGTTCTTCGAGGTGCTCGAAACCTGCATGGAGAAGCTGCCTGCCACCCAGGGCCGCGTCTTCATGATGCGCGAATGGCTGGAGCTGGGTACCGACGAGATCTGTAAGGAACTGTCGATCACGTCGACGAACCTGTGGGTGCTGCTGCACCGGGCGCGACTCCGATTGCGCGATTGCCTTCAACAAAGCTGGTTCGCCAGCGTGAGCCGGACGAACTGATGCGCTTCGAACGCAGTTGCCGCGAGGTCACCCGCCTGGTCCTCGAAAGCCAGGACCGCGAGCTGCCGCTGGCCGACCGGCTGGCACTGCAGATCCATTGGCGCATCTGCGATGGCTGCACGAGATTCAAGAGCCAGACCGATCTGATGCGCGAGGCGATGAAGCGCTGGCGCGGCTATCGCGACGAATAGACTGCCCCGCCGCGGTCATTGCGGCGCGCCGTAGCCGCCGCCGCCAGTGGTTTCGATGACGAAGCAGTCGCCGACCGCCATTTCGGCTGAGCCGATGTGGGTGAGCGGCTCGATGCGTCCGTCGGCGCGTTCGACGCGGTTGATCCCGCAGGCGCCCGGGCTGCCGCCGGCCATGCCGAACGGCGCCACGCGCCGGCCGTTGCTCAGCACGCTGGCCGTCATCGGCTCGAGGAAGCGGATGCGGCGCACACCGCCGTCGCCGCCGCGCCAGCGCCCGGCACCGCCCGAGCCGGCGCGGATGGCGTAGCTCTCCAGCCGCACCGGGAAGCGGAACTCCAGCACCTCGGGGTCGGTGAGGCGCGAGTTGGTCATGTGCGTCTGCACGACGCTGGTGCCGGGGAAGCCACCGACCACCCGGCCGTCGGCGTCGAACACCGCGCCGGCGCCACTGCCGCCGGAGATCGTCTCGTAGTACTGGTAGGTGTCGTTGCCGAAGGTGAAGTTGCTCATCGTGCACGGGCTCGAGGCCATCACGCCCAGCGCGCCGAGCAGCGCGTTGGTCACGCTCTGCGAGGTCTCGACGTTGCCGGCCACCACGGCCGCGGGGGGCGCCGGGTTCAGCATGCAGCCCGCGGGCACGATGATCTGCAGCGGCTTCAGGCAACCGGCATTGAGCGGGATGTCGTCGTCCACCAGCAGGCGGAACACGTACAGCACCGCGGCCACCGTGACCGCCTTCGGCGCGTTGAAGTTGTTCGACAGCTGCGCGCTGGTGCCGGTGAAGTCGATCGTCGCGGCGCGCTCGGCAGCGTTGACCGTGACCTTGACGACGATGCGCGCGCCGTTGTCGAGCTCGAGCTCGAAAGACCCGTCGGAGCCCGCCGCCGGGCCGTCCCGAGGCGGGCTCACCCCCTCGGGGGGCGGGGCGCCCTCTGGCGCCCCTCGGGGCCGTCCGGCCAATGCCGTGATCACCCGACGCACCGACTCCTCGGCGTTGTCCTGCACGTGCTTCATGTATGCGGCCACGGTGTCGCGGCCGAACTGCGCCACCATCGCGCGCAGCTCCTGCACGCCCTTCTCGTTGGCCGCGACCTGCGCGCGCAGGTCGGCGATGTTCTGGTCGGCGTTGCGCGACGGGTGTGCACCCGACAGCAGCTGCTCGCGCAGCGCCACCTCGCGCAGTTGCCCCCCGCGCACCAGCAGGAAGTTGTCGAACAGCACGCCCTCGTCGGCGATGGTCTTCGAGAACGGCGGCATGCTGCCCGGCGTGATGCCGCCGATGTCGGCATGGTGCCCGCGGCTGGCCACGTAGAAGCTCGGTCCATGTTCACCGACGGCGGGGCCGGCGCCCGGCCGCTCCGAAGCCGGCCCCGAGCCCCCTCGGGGGGCGGACGGCGGTGCTCCGTCGGCCGGGGGCTCCAGGTACACGGGGGTGACCACCGTCACGTCGGGCAAATGCGTGCCGCCGTGGTACGGGTCGTTGAGCACGTACACGTCGCCCGGCTGCATCGCCGGATTGCGCGCGATCACCGTCTTGATGCTCTCGCTCATCGAGCCCAGGTGCACCGGCATGTGCGGCGCATTGGCGATCAGCCGGCCTCGAGCGTCGAACAGCGCACACGAGAAATCCAGCCGCTCCTTGATGTTCACCGAGTAGGCGGTGTTCTGCAGCCGCAGGCCCATCTGCTCGGCGATGTTCATGAACAGGTTGTTGAACACCTCCAGCATCACCGGGTCGGCATCGGTGCCGATGGCGTGCCGCGTCGCGCGCGGCACCACGCGCCGCAGCTCGATCGGGCCGGCCGGCATCAGGCGGGCCTGCCACCCGGGCTCGACCACGGTGGTGGCGTTGCGCTCGGCGATGATCGCCGGGCCGTCGATCGTCGCGCCGGGTTGCAGCGACTCGCGCACGAACAGCGCCGCGTCGAGCCAGCGGCCGCTGTGCATGCGCACGCTGGCGTGGGGCGCCGGCCGGTGCATCGGCGGCTCACCCGCCGCCACCGCCTCCTCGTCGCGCTCGCCGGCGCCAACGGCCTCGACCGACACGGCCTCGATGATCAGGCTGCGGCCCGGCATCAGGAACGCGAAGCGCTGGCGATAGGCTTCCTCGAAATCGCGCTGGACCGAATCGATCGGGCCGAACGGCACGTCGAGCGCGGTGTCGGTGCCCTGATAGCGCAGGTGCAGGTGCCGCCGCAGCTCGATGCGCTCGCGCGCAACGCCCTGGCTGGCCACCTCGTCAGCCGCCGTTGCGCCCAGTTCGTCGAGCCGGCGCGACGCGGCGTCGAGGCCGGCCACATCGAGCGGCAGTTCGACCGAGGCCTCGCGCATCGCGATCTGATCGGCCAGGCCCATACCGTAGGCGCTCAGCACGCCGGCCAGCGGGTGCACGAACACGCTCGTCATGCCCAGCGCGTCGGCCACGCCGCAGGCATGCTGCCCGCCGGCGCCGCCGAAGCACTGCAGCGTGTACTGCGTCACGTCGTAGCCGCGGGCGACCGAGATGCGCTTGATCGCGTTGGCCATGTTCTGCACCGCGATCTGCAGGAAGCCTTCGGCCAGTGACTCCGGCGTCACGTCGCGTCCGCTGGCCCGGCGCACCTCGGCGGCCATCGCGTCGAACTTCGCGACGACGCCGTCGCGGTCGAGTGCCTCGTCGGCCTTCGGCCCGAAGACCTTCGGAAAGTGCGCCGGCTGCACCTTGCCGAGCATCACGTTGGCGTCGGTCACCGCCAGCGGGCCGCCGCGCCGGTAGCTGGCCGGCCCGGGATTCGCGCCCGCACTCTGCGGCCCGACGCGCAGCCGCGCCCCGTCGAACTGCAGGATCGAGCCGCCGCCGGCCGCCACCGTGTGGATGCTCATCATCGGCGCGCGCATGCGCACGCCGGCCACCAGCGTCTCGAACGCGCGCTCGAATTCGCCGGCATAGTGGCTCACGTCGGTGCTGGTGCCGCCCATGTCGAAGCCGATGACCCGGTGGTGCCCGCCCGCCACCGCGGTGCGCACCATGCCGACAATGCCGCCGGCCGGGCCGGACAGAATCGCGTCCTTGCCCTGGAAGTGATGCGCCTCGGTCAGCCCGCCGCTGGACTGCATGAAGAACAGGCGCACGCCGGGCATCTGCGCGGCCACCTGGTCGACGTAGCGGCGCAGGATCGGCGACAGATAGGCATCGACCACCGTGGTGTCGCCGCGCGACACCAGCTTCATCAGCGGGCTGACCTCGTGCGACACGCTGACCTGGCTGAAGCCGATCTCGCGTGCCAACGCGGCGGCGGCACGCTCGTGATCGGTATAGCGGTAGCCGTGCAGGAAGACGATCGCGCAGGCGCGGATGCCGGCATCGAACGCGGCCTGCAGATCGCGCCGCAGCGCCTGGGCATCCAGCGCCGTCACCAGCTCGCCCCGCGCCCCCATCCGTTCGTCGGCCTCGATCACGCGCTCGTACAGCAGCTCGGGCAGCACGATGTGGCGGTCGAACAGGCGCGGTCGCGCCTGGTAGGCGATGCGCAGCGCATCGCGGAAGCCGCGGGTGGTGACCAGCACCGTGCGATCGCCCTTGCGCTCGAGCAGCGCGTTGGTGGCCACCGTGGTGCCCATCTTCACGCATTCGACCTGCTGCGGCGTGATGGCCGCCCCGGGCGTCAGCTGCAGCAAGCGCCGGATGCCCTCGACCGCGGCGTCGCGGTACTGCTCGGGGTTCTCCGACAACAGCTTCAGCGTGTGCAACGCCCCGTCGGGCGCGCGGCCGACCACGTCGGTGAAGGTGCCGCCGCGGTCGATCCAGAACTGCCAGCGTGAGAGCGTGTTCATGTCAGGTCCTTCAGACGCTCGTGCACGAGCGTCAGCAAATGGTGCACCGGCCGGCCGGTGGCGCGCGCCACGGCCTCGGCATAGGGTGGCATGTTGGTGCATTCGAACACCAGCGCGTCGATTGACGGTTCGCGCGCCAGCAGTCGCCGCGCGGCGGCGACCACCTCGACCTCGGCCGCGGCGACATCCAGCGTCGGCAGGTCTTCGAGCAGCGTGCGCTGCAGCGAACAACCCGGCGCCAGGCCTTCGACCGGCGTGGCGGTCGGCGCGCCTGCAGAGCGCAGGTGCGCGGCCACGAGCGACGCCGCGTCCACCGTCAGCACACCCGGCCGCCTCAGCTCGGGCAGCTTGAGCAGGCTCGAGGTCCACACCGGCACCGGCAGCGCGGCCTGCAATTCGGCCTGGAACTGCACCAGAAAGCCGCAACTGGTGGTGATGGCAGTGGCGCCCTGCGCAACCAGCGCGCGCGCCGCGTCGATGAACGGCTGCAGCAGCGTCGGGTCACCGTCGCGCACGACGCGCCGCGCGGTGGCGCCGCGCACGATGGCGTGGCGCACCGGCACCTGAAAGCTCTCAGGATGACCCACGTCGCCACGAATGCGCGGAAAACGGGTATCGAGCATCAGCACGCCCAGAACAGTCGGATCGTTTCGGTGGAGACTCATGTCGCGCAGCGATGTGGGTCGCAACCGAAACGGGTATCGAGCATCAGCACGCCCAGAACCGTCGGATCGTTTCGGTGGAGACTCATATCGCGCAGCGATGTGGGTCGCAACCAAAACGGGTATCGAGCATCAGCACGCCCAGAACCGTCGGATCGTTTCGGTGGAGACTCATATCGCGCAGCGATGTGGGTCGCAACCAAAACGGGTATCGAGCATCAGCACACCGTGCAGGTTCACAGCGACGTCGCCGCCCGGGCCGCCTGGTCGTACATGCCCGACATCGTGCGCAGCAGCCGCGCGAGTTCGCCGATGTCGGCGTTGAGCTCGGTGTCCAGGCTCTTCACGAGGCAATCCTCGCGCACGTCGCGGTACTGCTGGACGAAGGCCTCGCCTTGCACCGTGGGGCTGTAGAACACCTCCTTGCCCAGTCTGTCGGCTTGCGCGAGCCCGGCGGCCACCAGCTTCTTCAGCGAATAGGCCACCACGTGTGTGTCTTCGTAGTTCAGCACGAAACAGATGTCGGCCAGCTTCTTGTTGCGGGCCCGGTGGCACAGGTGGTGCACCAGCAGCACGTCGGTGATCGTCAGGTCGGGGCATCCGGCCGCCGCCATGCAGCGCACCGCCCAGCGCGAGAACGCGTTCCACGCGACGATGAGGCCGAACTCGAACTCCGACAGCTCCACGCTGCGCGGCGACACCAGGTGCGACGACGAGACGATGCCTCCCGGGCGCGGCGCCGGCGTGCGCGGGGGTGTGCTCTTGCGCGGGGTCGGTGTTTTCACTGAAATCTCAAGGATTTGTTGACACTTTATCGTCAATATTTCTAGACTTCAATCGACATCGGGGTTGAACCGGATGCGCGCCCTCCGCTGTGTCCCGGATTGACCGCGCTGCGGCAGACCTCATGCTTGCGGTTTGTTCCGTTCATCGTTTCCTCAGGAGTGCCCATGCGCCTTTCCCGTCCCCTGCTGAGCGCGGCCGCCGCGCTCGCCCTCTGCGCCGCGGCGCAGGCCCAAACCAAATGGGATTTGCCTGCCGCCTATCCGGCGACCAACTACCACACCGAAAACCTGGTCCAGTTCGCCGGCGACGTCGACAAGGCGACCGGCGGCAAGCTCAAGATCACGGTGCACGCCAACGCGTCGCTGTTCAAGGCGCCGGAGATCAAGCGCGCGGTGCAGGGCGGCCAGGCGCAGATGGGCGAGATCCTGCTGGCCAACTTCCAGAACGAATGGCAGATCTACGGTGCCGACGGCCTGCCGTTCCTGGCCGACAGCTTCGAGACCTCGGAGAAGCTCTACAAGGCGCAGAAGCCGCTGCTCGAAAAGAAGCTCGCCGAGCAAGGCATGATGCTGCTGTACTCGGTGCCGTGGCCGCCGCAGGGCATCTACGCGAAGAAGCCGATCAACGCCGCCGCCGACCTGAAGGGCGTGAAGTGGCGCGCCTACAGCCCCGCCACCAGCCGCGTCGCCGAACTGGTCGGCGCGCAACCGGTCACCGTGCAGGCGGCCGAGCTGTCGCAGGCGATGGCCACCGGCGTGATCGAGAGCTACATGTCCTCGGGCGCCACCGGCTACGACACCAAGACCTATGAGCACCTGAAGTTCTGGACCGACACCCAGGCCTGGCTGCCGAAGAACGCGGTGCTGGTCAACAAGGCGGCGTTCGATGCGCTCGACAAGCCCGCCCAGGCCGCCGTGCTAAAGGCCGGAGCCGACGCCGAGGTGCGCGGCTGGGGCCTGGCCAAGGCCAAGAACGTCGAGTACCTCGATCTGCTGAAGAAGAACGGCATGACCATCGTGCCGCCGTCGGCGCAGCTGAAGGCCGACATGAAGAAGGTCGGCGACACGATGCTGACCGAATGGCTCGACAAGGCCGGGGCCGAAGGCAAGGCGCTGGTCGACGCCTACCGCAAGTAAAGCACTGCCCGTGCGCCGCGCCCTCGACGCGTTGTACGACGGCGCGGCCGCACTGGCGGCCGTCTGCATGGTCGGCCTGCTGGCGTTCGTGCTGCTGGCGATCCTGGGCCGGCAGCTGCACTTCCACCTGCCCGGCACCGACGCGTATGCCGGCTACATGATGGCGGCCGCAGGCTTCCTGGCGCTGGCGCACACGCTCAAGCGCGGCGAGCACATCCGCGTGACGCTGCTGGTGTCGTCGTTGAAAGGCGGCGCGCGCCGTGGTGTCGAGCTGTGGGCGCTGGCGCTGGCCAGCCTGCTGGCACTGCTGTCGGCCTTCTACAGCGCGCGTCTGGTGTGGCAATCGTGGCGCTTCAACGACGTGTCCACCTCCAACGACGCCACGCCGCTGTGGCTGCCGCAACTGGCCATGGCGGCCGGCACGATCGTGCTGGCAGTGGCCGTGGTCGACGAGCTGGTGCTCGAATGGCGCGGCCGGCGGGTGCAGGCTGCCGACGACGAGGCACTGCACCATGAATGACGTCCTGATCACGGCGCTGCTGATCACCGCGCTGTTCGCGATTCTCGGCACCGGCGTGTGGATCGGGTTGGCGCTGTCGGGCGTGGCGTGGATCGGCATGCAGCTGTTCAGCTCGCGCCCGGCCGGTGATGCGATGGCGGTGACGATCTGGGGCTCGTCGTCGAGCTGGACATTGACCGCGCTGCCGCTGTTCATCTGGATGGGCGAGATCCTGTTTCGCACGCGGCTGTCGAACGACATGTTTCGCGGCCTGTCGCCCTGGGTGCAGGCGCTGCCCGGCCGACTGCTGCACACCAACGTGATCGGCTGCGCGATCTTCGCCGCGGTGTCGGGCTCGAGCGCGGCCACCTGCGCGACGATCGGCAAGATGACGCTGCCCGAGCTCGAGCGCCGGGGCTATCCCGACGACATCGCGATCGGCTCGCTCGCCGGCGCCGGCACGCTGGGCCTGCTGATCCCGCCGTCGATCATCATGATCGTCTACGGCGTCACCGCCGACGTGTCGATCGCACAGCTGTTCATCGCCGGCGTGCTGCCCGGCGTGATGCTGGCCGGGCTGTTCTCGGGCTACCTCGTGGTGTGGGGCTGGATGAACCCGTCGCGCGTGCCGCCGCCCGATGCGCCGCTGTCGTTGACGAAGAAGCTCAACGAGTCGCGCTATCCTGATCCCGGTGGTGCTGCTGATCGCCGCGGTGCTGGGCTCGATCTACAGCGGCGTGGCCACCGCGACCGAGGCCGCCGCTGTCGGCGTCGTCGGCGCGCTGATCCTCTCCGCGTTGCAGGGCTCGCTCGACTGGAAGACGTTTCGCGAGTCGCTGATGGGCGGCACGCGGCTGTACTGCATGATCGCGCTGATCCTCGCCGGCGCGTCGTTCCTGACGCTGTCGATGGGCTACATCGGCCTGCCTCGGCACTTGGCCGAATGGATCGCGTCGCTCGGGCTGACGCAGTTCCAGCTGCTGTTCGCGCTGATGCTGTTCTACGTGGTGCTCGGCTGCTTTCTCGACGGCATCTCGATGGTGGTGCTGACGATGGGCGTGATCATGCCCACGGTGCAGAAGGCCGGCATCGACCCGTTGTGGTTCGGCATCTTCATCGTGCTGGTGGTCGAGATGGCGCAGATCACGCCGCCGGTGGGCTTCAACCTGTTCGTGCTGCAGGGCATGACGCAGCGCGAGATCGGCTGGATCGCCAAGGTGACGCTGCCGTTCTTCTTCCTGATGGCGGCGGCGGTGGGGCTGATCTACCTGTTCCCGCAGATCGCGCTGGCGCTGCCGGCGGGCATGCGCGGCTGAACGTGCCGAGCGCCGAGACCACCTCCCGACCGGAAAGCGAGTCGATGCTCGAGCGGCTCGACAACGCGTTCGTGGCGACGCCTCGATCGACGAAGCGAAGGCGACGCGCCACGGAGCGGCGGCGCCTACCAGCCGTTGACGCTGCCGATGTAATCCCAGATCGCCTCGATGTCCTCGGGTTTGACCACGCCCTCCCAGGCAGGCATCGCGCGCAGGCCCTTGTTCACCGAGCGCAGGAACCGCTCCTTGCTGTCTGGCGGAAACGTCCGCAGGTCGAAGAACGCGCTGCTGCCGACCTGCAGATTGATGCCATGGCACCGCACGCAATAACTGGTGTAGGCGCGGCGTCCGAGATCGACCGTCGCGCCCGGCGCTGAAGCCGCCACAGGTTGCGCGGCCGCGCCGGTGGCCCACAACGCCAGCGTCGCAGCGATCCCCGCCCGACTCAAGGCCGCAATGCGAACGTCCAGACGGACGAGCCGGCCGGCATGTTGGCCAGTTCAGGATCACCGGCCAGAGCACCATAAACCGTAGCCGCGCCGCTGGTCACGGTGATGTACTGCCGGCCCTTGTGCTCCCACGCGATCGGCAATCCCGAGATGCCTGAGCCGGTCTGGAAACTCCAGAGTTCCTTGCCGTTCTTGGCATCGTAGGCCTTGAACTGACCGGTCTGGGTGCCAACGAAGACCACACCGGCGGCGGTGCTGAGCACGCCGGACCAGTTGGGCGTCTTGCTCGGTACCTCCCAGACCTTCTTGCCGGTGGCCGGGTTCCAGGCGACGAGCGCGCCGCGCTGTCCGTCCTCCGGCGCGGGGAATCCGCCGAGTTCGAGGCCGAGCCACCAGTTGGGCCCGCCCGGGCGGGCCTGCTTGACATACTTGACCTTCATGCCGAGATTGATCGTGTTGAAGAACGCCAGACCGCGACTCGGGTCATAGCTCATCGGCATCCAGTTCTTGCCGCCGAAGGCACTGGGCCAGACCTCGATGAAGTCGCTCTGTTCCTCGGTCTTGCGCAAGGCAGCCGTCATCGGCGTATCGATCGGACGGCCGGTAGCCGGGTCTACGCCGGCGGCCCAGTTGACCTTCCTGGCGAACTGCGTGCCGGAAATGAACTTGCCGTTGGTGCGATCAACGACGTAGAAGAAGCCGTTGCGATTGGCCTGCATCAGCGCCTTGGTGGGCTTGCCGCCGATGTTCAAGTCGGCCAACACGAGTTCGTTGGTGCCGTCGTAGTCATACGGGTCGCCCGGCGAGAATTGGAAGTGCCAGGCGATCTCTCCAGTGGACGGACGGATCGCGAGCACCGAGCAGATGTAGAGCGAATCGCCGCCGCGCATGGCTGGATTCCAGGGCCCGCCGTTGCCGGTTCCCCAGTAGACGAGGTCCAATTCCGGATCGTAGGTGCCGGTCAGCCATGTCGGTGCTCCACCGGTCTCAGACATGCCGGGCTTCCAAGTGTCGCCACCCTTGTCGGCCGGACCGGCGGTGGTCCAGCGGTGCCATTTCTCCTGCCCGGTCTTCAGATCCCAGCCTTTGATGAATCCGCGTGTGCCGTACTCGCCGCCCGAGATACCCGTGATCAGCGTGCCCCCTGCGATCAGCGGCGCATGGGTCATGCTGTAGCCCTGTTTGTAGTCAGCGGCCTTGTTCTTCCAGATTTGCTTGCCGTCCTTCATGCTGAGTGCAAGAACATGGGCATCAAGCGTCGTGCGGTAGAGCACGCCATCCAATGCCGCCAAGCCCCTGCTGTGGATACCGCAGCACAGGTACCCGTTGACATCCGCCGGCAGTTCGACCGGCGTCTTCCACTTCTGGCGACCACTGATCGGATCGATCGCCAACGTGTGCGAATGCGTCGCCACGTACATCGTGCCGTTGACAACCAACGGTTGCGTCGACGCGTTGGCCGAGTGGTCCAGGCTCAGATTCCAAACAGGCACCAGGTGCCTGACGTTGGCCGGCGTGATCTGCCGTCCGGAGGCGTGCCGCTGCTGCGACCATCCCATGCCATAAGTGGTGACGTCAGCCGGCGTGGTGGCGTCGTTGCGCAAATCATCCAGTGACTGCGCTCCGGCGCCGAGACTGAACACCCAGGCCATGACGGCCAGCGCTGCGGCACGCAGCCCGATCGACGTTTTCGCCATTCCATCTCCTCCAGAGACTGACCCACCAAGACTGATTGGCCACGACCGTCTCCAACTCGCGTGGCATCGCGGCCGCGATGGACACGGGTGTTCGATCGAGCCCTGCCGGCGAATTCTGTGCCGACATCGGGGCCGGTCGCAGCCGCGTTTTCCCGACCACGCGAGTATCTCAAGCGGTGACAATGCCTGAAGGCACGTGACAACGAACCGGCACAGCTGCTGTACAGTGCCCAGGGTTGTTCGCGCACGCGGCCATTGCACAACGCCCACTGCTGCGGCCACCAATGTCGTTGCAACGCATTCAAAGGCAAACGAGCATGGCATCCGCCTTCACGCAGACCAAGGGCAGAAGCGTTCGGCGCGCTAGATCCGATGATCGACCAATCGCGGCCGGTCTGAACCTCGACCCGCGACATGTGACCGCCATCGATGAGTCGCATCAGCGCTGTGCCGCGCTCGGGTTGTCACGCATCGAGCTCCCTGACCTGGGCTTGATTGGCCGCTCGGACTTGGCCGTGGCGCGCGACCGCAACCTGCGCCTGCATGCCCACGCGGCGCCGGTGATGGAACTGCTATACGACCAGATCGTCAACACCGAAAGCATGGTGGTGCTGACCGACGCCTCCGGTACCATCCTGCACGCGATTGGCGACGACGATTTTCTCGGTCGCGCGTCGAAGGTCGCGCTGCAGCCGGGCGCAGTGTGGTCCGAGGCGCAGAAAGGCACCAACGCAGTCGGCACTGCGCTGATGGAGGAGGTGCCGACGCTGGTGCATGCCGACGAACACTACTTGCACGCCAACCAATTCCTCACCTGCTCGGCAGCGCCGATCCTCGACCCGCGCGGCAACATCCTCGGCGTGCTCGACGTCTCGGGCGATCATCGCAGTTACCACCAACACACGATGGCGCTGGTCAAGATGTCGGCGCGGATGATCGAGAACCACTGGCTGAACGACGACTACCGCAGCGTGATGCGGCTGCACTTCCACCGCCGCGTCGATTTCATCGGCACGCTGATGGAGGGCATCATCGCGGTCAAGCCCGATGGCCGCATCGTCGGCGCCAATCGCGGCGCGCTCGAGCTGCTGCGCATGAGCGGTGCCACGCTGCGCATGCAGAGCCTCGAGTCGCTGTTCGGCACCAGTGTCGGCGCCTTGGTCGACCGCTTTCGCTCGCCGTTGGCCACGCCGATGACCGTGCAGGCCAGCGTGGGTCACAGCATGTTCCTGCATGCCCGGTTCGACTGGCCCGTGTGGACCAGCCTGGCCGAGGCCGTGGCCGCCCAGGTACCCGGCGCCGCAGCCACCACGGCGGTCCTGGGCGAGGCGTCGATCGATGCCGCAGCTGGATCGGCGCAGCCGACGGGGCCCGCGCCATGTGCCGCACCGCCGGCGCAGTTGTCCAAACCTCGGGCCTTGATACCGGCGGACGCGCAGGCCGCCATCGTCGTCGAACGGCTGCGCCTCGCGCTGGAGCACGGCATTCCGCTGCTGATCCATGGCGAAACCGGTACCGGCAAGGAATGGTTGGCGCGTGCGGCGCACG
Source organism: uncultured beta proteobacterium (assembly GCA_963814435.1). Taxonomy (GTDB): domain Bacteria; phylum Pseudomonadota; class Gammaproteobacteria; order Burkholderiales; family Burkholderiaceae_C; genus JAEUPI01. Next base: position 350,861 of record CAWFCV010000003.1, on the reverse strand, counting down.
AGGCCAGCCGACCCGACAGGCCGTTCCTCGTCGTGGGTTGTTCCAGCCTGGTGCCGGCCGACCTCGACTCGGCATTCGGCGTCACCGGACTCGGCGCGCCAGCAGGCACGCTGTTTCTCGACGAGGTCGGCGAGTTGCCCAAATCGGCCCAGCTGCGCCTGCTGCGCCTGATCGACCAGCAGAGCATGGCAGCCGACCGGGCCGGTCCGCCGCGCGCGGCGGTGATTTGCGCGAGCCGCGAGAACCTGCGCAAGCTGGTCGATGCAGGCAGCTTCCGTGAAGACCTGTTCTATCGCCTCAATGGTTTGAGCGTGCGCCTGCCGCCGCTGCGCCAGCGCAGCGACCTGATGGCGCTCGCCGCCAGCATCGTCGAGCATGAACTGTCTGGCGGTGTCCGCGAGCTGTCGGCGGACGTCATCCAGTTGCTGCTGAACCACCGCTGGCCGGGCAACGTGCGGCAGCTGTTCAATGTGCTTCGGGCCGCGGTGGTGCTGTCCACGGGCGACACGCTGATCAGCCGCGGCCACATGCCGGAGGATTTCGTCGAGGAGGCGTTGGCGGCGCAGGCTGCCCCACGGGTCGAACCTCGATCGGCCGAGCCCGAATCGGCCGCGCGGCCGGGCCATGGCAGCCAATCGCTGGAACTCATCGAACGCGACGTCATTCGCCGCGCCGTCGAGGCGGCCAAAGGCAACATCACCCTGGCTTCCAAGTCCCTGGGCATCAGCCGCAACACCATCTACCGCAAGTTGAGCCGGAACGAGAGCCACTGACCCGTCCTTCGCCACGCCAGATCGACACGTCCGGTGGCCACCGGACGTGCAACAGCGCCTGTTCGGGTAAGCGCTGCCTTGGCGGGGCAGCCCGGCCTTCGTTATAACCGACCTCGATGGATCAAGCATCTGCTTCGTTGAGCGTGCGTGGGCTCACCAAGCGCTACGGAACGCGCGTCGCGCTCGATGGCCTGACGGTGCAACTGCGGCCGCAGTCGTTCGTGGTGCTGCTGGGGCCCAACGGCGCCGGCAAGTCGACACTGTTCCAGCTGCTCACCGGCCTGTTCGTCGCCGACGAAGGCGAGGCCGTGGTGGCCGGCCACTCGCTGCGCACGGCCGCGGTGGCGGCGCTGCGTTGCATCGGGGTGGTGTTCCAACAGATGTCGCTGGACCTGGACCTGTCGGTGCGGCGCAACCTGCGATTCCATGCCGACCTGCAGGGCCTGCCCGCGGCCACGGCGGTGGTGCGCATCGCCGAAGGCTGCCGGGAGATCGGACTCGAAGCCGACCTGGATCGCCCGGTGCGCGAGCTGTCCGGGGGCAATCGGCGCAAGGTCGAACTGGTGCGCGCATTGCTGCACCGTCCCGAGGTCGTGCTGATGGACGAACCCACGGTCGGCCTGGATCCGCAGTCGCGACGCGACCTGCGCACCACCATCGCTCGCGACGTCGCCACGCGCGGCAGCACCGTGTTGTGGGCGACCCACTTGGTCGAAGAGGCGGCCGACGCCGACCGCGTGCTGGTGCTCCACCAGGGGCGGTTGCTCGCCGACGGTACAACCACCGCCGTCACCCAGGCACTCGGCGGCGAGAATCTGGAGGCGGCCTTTCTGCGCGCGACCGCCGGGCGACCCGGCACAGCCATGGAGACTGCATGATGAACCAGCGCATCCGCACCGCCGCATTGGCAATCGCCGTCAGCGTGATCGAACCTGCGCTGGCGCAGGGCGTGGCCTTCGTGTCGAGCGAGAAGGACCACGCGCTGACGGTGGTCGACCTGAAATCGCTGACGGTGACCGGAACGGTGGCGACCTGCAAACGACCGCGGCACATGCAGCTCAGCCCCAACGGCCAGCAGCTGATCGTGGCCTGCGGCGAGTCCCACGCCGCGGACATCATTGACCTGGCGACACGCAAGTCGGTGCGGCAGCTGCCGCTCGGCGACGACCCCGAGGCCTTCGACCTGTCGCCCGACGGCAAGACGCTGTACGTCTCCAACGAGGACGAGGGCGAACTGTCGATGATCGACTTTGCCACGGGCAAGGTGCTTCGGGCCGTGAAGGTCGGCAAGGAACCCGAGGGAGTGAAGGTGTCGCCGGACGGCAAGACGGTGTGGGTCACTTCCGAGGTGGCAAGCCTGGTCCACGTGATCGACACCGCCAACGGTGCCGTCACGCGCAACATCAAGGTCGGCAAGCGGCCGCGCCGCTTTGCGCTCACGCCGGACGGCACACAACTGTGGGTGACCAATGAGCTTGGCGCCAGCGTCACGGTTCTCTCGACCAAGGACTACTCGGTGATCGACACGCTGGCGCTCAAGGTCAAGGGCGCCCGCGACAGCGACATCACGCCGGTCGGCATCACGATGACGCGCGACGGCAAGCGCGCCTTCATCGCACTCGGTCGCGCCAACCACGTGGCGTTCGTCGACGTGGCCTCGCGCAAGATCACCGACACCGTGCTGGTGGGCAAACGCGCCTGGCATGTGGCGCTTGACAAGTCCGAGACCCGGCTGCTGGTGTGCAACGGCCTCAGCGACGACCTCACGATCGTCGATGTGGCCTCGGCCAAGGCCCTGAAGACCGTGGCGGTCGGCCGCGTGCCCTACATGGCCGTCGTGGTCGAATGACGCTTGCACGCGCGCTGGCATTCGGCTTGGCCGTCGTGGCGGCGGCCTCCGCCGCGGCGCCCTACAAAGCCACGCTGCTGCTGCGCTCCGACGATCCACGGCTGGCGCGCGAGCGCACCGAGCGGGCCTACCTCGGTCATCCCGCCGGTCCGGCCTCGGCCGGGCTTGAGCTGGCCCTGGGCGAGGCCCAGTTCGAGCTCCAGGCGGCCGGCACCAGCGTGTCGATCGAACGGGTCGTCGTCGGCGATGTCGCCGCGGCGCGCGACGCGGCGGCCAAGGCGTCGAAAGCCGGGCATGCGGCGCTCGTGGCCGACCTGCCCGCCGACTGGCTGCTGCAGGTGGCCGATGCGGCGGCGCTGCCGATTCTCAACGTCGGCGACGCCAGCGACAGGCTGCGCGAAGGCGACTGCCGCAGCCACACCTTTCACCTGCTGCCGAGCGAGCGCATGCGCGCCGACGCGCTGGCGCAGGCGCTGGTGTCACGGCGCTGGAGCCAGGTGCTGCTGCTCAGCGGCCCGCACGCGCGCGATGCCGAGCGTTCGAGCGTGGCGCAGACGGCCATCAGGCGCTACGGGCTCAAGCTCGTGGCCAACAAGGCATTCAAGCTGTCGGCCGATCCGCGAGAACGCGACCTGGCCAATCCATTGCTGCTCACGGCCGCGTCGGCGGGCAGCTACGACGTCGTCTGGGTCGTCGACAGCGATGGCGAATTCGCGCGCAGCCTGCCGTACCGCATCGCCCTGCCGCGGCCTGTGGTCGGCGATGCGGGCCTGGTGGCCTTGGCCTGGCATGCGCAGTTCGAGCGCTTCGGCGCGCCGCAGGTGTCGCGCCGATTTGCCAGGGCCTCGGGCCGACCGATGGTGGCCCATGACTGGGCCGCGTGGATGGCCGGCAAGGCGCTCGCCGAAGCCGCCGTGGCCGCGCCGAAAGGCCCCGTGTCGTCCTTCGCGTCCGCGCTGGCCGCACTCGAGCTGGATGGCTCGAAGGGCGTGACCATGGGCTTCCGGCCCTGGGACGGGCAGTTGCGCCAGACGATGCTGCTCACCGACGGTCAGGCGGTGATCGACGTCGCGCCGGCTGATGGCGTGCTGCATCCGAAGAACAACCTCGACACGCTGGGCGCCGATGCGCCCGAAAAGCTGTGCAAGGCTCGCCGATGACCGATGGCGCAGCCGCGGCCGCCCGCCGCCGCGGGGTGCCGCACGCGCTGCAGGCGATGCGCGCCATCGTGATGCGGGAGCTGTTGAAGTTCGGTCGCCAGTACGGTCGGCTGGTCTCGGCGCTGGTGCGCCCGCTGCTGTGGCTGGCAGTGTTCGCCGCAGGCTTTCGCAACGTGTTCGGCGTGGCCATCGTCGAGCCCTACGACACCTACATCCCCTACGACGTGTACATCGCCCCGGGACTGGTCGGCATGGTGCTGCTGTTCAACGGCATGCAGTCGAGCCTGGCCATGGTGTACGACCGCGAGATGGGCTTGATGCGGCTGCTGCTCACGGCACCGTTGCCGCGGCCGTGGATCCTGTTGTCCAAACTGGTCGCCACCGCGGTGCTGTCGCTGGCACAGGTGGCCGCGTTCGTGATCGTCGCCGCGCTGCTGGGCACGGGCCTGCCCGTGTTCGGGTCGCAGACGCCGATGGTGCTGCTGTCGACCGTGTGCGCCGCCCTGATGCTCGGCGCGCTGGGCCTGCTGCTCAGCGTGCACATCAAGCAGCTCGAGAACTTCGCCGGCACGATGAATTTCGTCATCTTTCCGATGTACTTCATCTCGACCGCGCTGTACCCCCTGTGGAAACTGCAGGAGTCGGGTGCGCAGTGGGTGTACCAGGTGGCGCAGATCAATCCGTTCACGCACGCGGTGGAGTGGATGCGTTTTGCGCTGTACGGCAAGGATGCCGGTGTGTCGCCCTACATCGTCGTGGGCACGCTGGTGGTCTGTTTTGTGCTGGCCAGTTGGGGCTACGACCCGCAACGCGGCTTCGGCGCGTTGACCAAACGCGGAGGTCCGCCATGAACTGGCCTGCAGCGGCCGACGGTCAAGGTCAATCCGCGCGCCGAGGCGCGTCTACGATGGCCAGCTGTCGCTCGCCCGCCAGGGCGACGAGGCGACGGCGGTGCGCTTCACCGTGCAGCGCGACGGCTCGGTCGGGCAAATCAACACATTACCGAACAAACTGGTCCATGGCGTGTGACCGCCGCCGGCTCTGCGATGACCGTATAGGATAGCCCCGTGCTCCCTCCTCGCCTGCCCAATCGACGCCGCGCCGTCGGCCTGTTGTCGGCCTGCGCCTTCGGTCCGGCCTTCGGGGCCGCCCTGGCGCAGGCACCGGCGTCGTTCCCGACCCGGCCGATCTCGCTGTGGGTACCGTGGCCCGCCGGCGGCGCCACCGACCTCACGCTGCGGATACTGGCCGAGCTCGCGGCGCGCACGCTGGGCCAGAAGATCGTGATCGAAAACCGCGCCGGCGCGGGCGGCACCTTGGCCATGCCGGTGCTGCAACAGGCCGCCCCCGACGGCCACACCATCGCGCAGCTGCCGCAACCGGTGTTCCGCGCACCCTGGGTCCAGAAGCTCAGCTGGGATCCGATTCGCGACACCACGCCGATCATTCAGGTCAGTGGGGTCACCTTCGGCATCGTGGTGCCGAGCGAAAGCCCGTTGCGCAGCCTGGACGACATGTTGAACTGGGCGCAGCAGCATCCCGGCGAGTTGACGGTGGCCACCAACGGAGTCGGCACGACGCCGCACCTGGTGATGGACGAACTGCTCGGCAAGCGCCAGACGCGTTATGTGCACGTGCCCTACAAGGGCACAGCCGAACAGATGGTGGCGGTGTCGGCCGGCCAGGTGATGGTCGGCGTCAACTCGAACGGTTTTGCGCCGTTCGTCGACAGCGGCCGGCTGCGCCTGCTGGTGACCTTTGGCGAGCAGCGCACGCGTCGTTGGCCGCAGGTGCCCACGCTCAAGGAGCTTGGCCACGGCATCGTGGCCACGTCACCCTACGGCCTGGCAGGGCCGCGGGGCTTGCCACCCGCGGTGGTGCTGGTGCTGCACCAGGCCTTCAAGAGCGCGATGTTCGATCCGAGCCATGTCGCGGAGCTGGCCAAGTACGACCAGGAGCTGGCGTACCTGGGGCCCGAAGACTACGGGCAGGCGATGCGCGAGGCCTACAGAGCCGAACGGGCGATCGTCGAGCGGCTGGGGCTGGCGCGCGCCAGCTGAGCGCACGGCAGCGTGCTCAGCGCGGCTGCAGCAGCTGCATCACCTCGGCGTGCTGGCCTTGTCGCGCCACCTCGAGCGCCGTGAGGCCTCGGTCGTCGCGCAGATCGGTGCGGGCGCCGCGGTCGAGCAACAGGCGCACCAGCGCCGCGTGGCCCTGGCCGGCCGCCCACATCAGCGCGGTGAGCTGATGGTCGTACGTGGCATCGACTGCCACGCCTCGATCGAGCAGCAGCGCGACCGGTTCGGCGTGTCCTTGCGCGACCGCATAGACCGCAGCGGTCTTGCGCATGCGGTCCACCGGGTCGGTGCGGGCCCCCGCGTCCAGCAGCTGCCGTACCACGGCCGTGTGACCGCCATAACACGCCGCCATCAGCGGCGTCACACCCTCGAGTGATGCCAGGTTCACATCGGTGCCGGCGCGCAGCATCGCGCCGGCGAGGGCCGCCTGACCATTCTCGGCAGCCATCAGCAACGCGGTCTTGCCCAGCCGATTGCGAGAGTTCGGCAAAGCGCCCTGCTTCAGCGCCCGTTCGACCGCCGGCAGATCGCCCTGCCGTGCGGCGACCAGCAGCTGCGCATTGAGATTCGGATGCGTCGGTGCCTGAGCGTGAGACGTTCCCGCGATCCCGACGCTGACCACGAAGCCGAAGGCTCGCCAAAGAACTCGATTCATGAGTGGTACGTCATCCAGGTTGGTTGCCGCACTGCAGCAAGGGCCAGTCGTTCACAAGCGCAACGATTCCCGATATTCTCGCCGCTGTCGCGAGGCGCGACCGGATGCCCTGCCGCGACGCCTTGCCGGCGTCGCGGAGCAACGAGTCCTCCGCTGCGCCGCGACTCCGGACGAACGATCAACGGCCGGAGCTGGATGCCAAACAACGATCGAGCATAGGAGACATCAATGCAACGCATGCACGCGCGGCTTTTCGCCGGCAGATTGGCGCTGGCAACAGCGCTTTCGTTTTCGGCCATCGCGATCCAGGCGCAGGAAATCCAAGGTGGCGCCGCGGCCACCGGTTCGCCGGTGCCCAAGAGCATCTCGGTGTCGCAGAGCCGGCTCGACGCCGCGGCGCGCGACGGATCGAACTATCTGCATTCGAACGGCAGCTATGCCCAGACACGGTACTACCCGGCGTCGCAGATCAACACCAAGAACGTCGGCAAGCTGAAACCGGCCTTCGTGTTCCAGACCGAGGTGCTGGAATCGATGGAGACGGCGCCGATCGTGGTCGACGGCATCATGTACCTGACCACGTCGTACAACCACATCTACGCGATCGACGCGCGCACCGGCAAGGAGTTCTGGCACTACAAGCACAAGCAGGGTCCAGTCATGACCTACTGCTGTGGCCCCAACAACCGCGGCGTCGCGATCATGAACGACCGTGTGTTCATGGGTACGCTCGACGCCAAGCTCATGGCGCTCGACGCCAAGACCGGCAAGGTGCTGTGGTCGACCCAGATCGCCGACCCTGAGCTCGGCTACTCGGAGACGATGGCGCCGGTGGCCGTCAACGGCAAGATCCTGATCGGCACCAATGGCGGCGAGTACGGCGTGCGCGGCTTCGTCAAGGCGTTCGACGCCAACGACGGCAAGTTGTTGTGGACGTCGTATTCGATCCCCGAAAAAGGCCACGAAGGGGTCTGGGCGGTGAACGACGCCACCGGACGCAACATGCTGCGCGACATCGCCGCCGAAAAGAAACAGCTGGCGGAAAAAGGCGGCGACTTCTACAAAACGCTGGGCGGCGGCGTGTGGATGGCACCTGCCGTCGACAAGGAGACCAACACCGTCTTCTACGTTGCCGGCAACCCGAGCCCCGACCTCTACGGTGCCGAGCGCCCGGGCGACAACCTGTACACCAACTCGATGGTCGCGATCGACTTGAACACCGGCGCCTACAAGTGGCACTTCCAGTACATCGCGCACGACGTGTGGGACCTCGACGCCGTCTCTCCGGTGATCCTGACCGAAGCCAAAGGCAAGGATGGCAAGATGCGCAAGGTCGCCATCCACGGTGGCAAGACCGGCCATGTGTACGTGCATGACCGCGCCACCGGCGAGCTGATCCGCTTCTCCGAAGCGATGGTGCCGCAGGAGAACATGTGGGTGCTGCCGACCAAGGACGGTGCGCGCATGCTGCCGGGCGCCAACGGCGGTGTCGAATGGAGCCCGATGGCGATCAACCCCAAGCATCGCCTGGCCTACGCGGCCAACCTGCACCAGCCGATGACCTACCACGTCGAGCAGGCGGCCTACCCGGGCGGCAAGCTGTGGCTGGGCGGTGCGTTCAAGGTCATCCCGAGCGAGAAGCAATGGGGCCGCTTGGCGGCGGTGAACATCGACACCGGCAAGATGGCGTGGAAGTTCGACACCGAACAACCCTTGATCGGCGGCGTGCTGGCCACGGCCGGCGACCTGGTGTTCAACGGTGAAGGCAACGGGCTGTTCCGCGCCTTCGATGCCAAGTCCGGCAAGAAGCTGTGGGAGTACCAGTGCGGCGCTGGCGTCAACGCACCGGCGGTGTCGTACATGGTCGGCGGCAAGCAGTATGTCGCCGTGGCCGCCGGAGGCAACACCCAGCTCGACTTCAAGCGCGGCAACTCGGTGATCGTGTTCGCATTGCCCTAGACTGCGACAACCACGGTCGGCCTCGGCGCGTTGTGAGCGCCGGGGCCTTTGTTTGTGTTGACGCTCCAAGACGATGAATCCAACGACGATTCGAGACGCCTGGCTCGGCCTGGCGCTGCTGCAAGGTTGCGTGGTGTTCGCACAAGCGCCGGCCGCGCCGGCCAAGGCAGCCGTCTGCGTGGCCTGTCATGGACCTGGCGGCAACTCGACCCAGACGACCTTCCCGATTCTTGCGGGTCAGACCGCGCGCTACCTGTACCTGCAGCTGCGCGACTTTCAGGAGGGGCGGCGCAGCGACCCGGCGATGACCGCCATGGTCAAGGACCTGACGCGCGACGAGTTGCGCGAACTCGCCGATTACTTTGCCAAGCAGAAACCCGCGCCGCAGACCTTCAAGTCAGACCCCGAGAAGTCGCGCCTCGGCCGCCTGAAAGCCGAGGAGACGCTCTGCACGATGTGCCACCTGGGTGGCTTCGCCGGACAGAACGAGATTCCGCGTGTCGCAGGGCAGCACTACGACTACGTGGTCAAGCAGTTGCGTGACTTCAAGGCCCGGCGACGCACCAACGACGCCGGCAACATGACCGCGGTGTCCAACACGCTGAGCGACAACGACATCGACAACCTCGGCCACTTCGTGGCCGGATTGCAGTGAACTGCGAGTCGTACGCTACAGGTCGTACCAGCCGAGGCCGAGCAACCAGCCCGACGCGCGGGTGCCATCGGCGCGCTGCTGCTGCCACGCCAGGTCGACCACCAGCTTCTCGCGCTTGATCCAGTAGCGCGCACCGGACTGCGAGATTCGCGTCGGCCCCTCGCGTGCGAGCTCTGCGAAGCCGGTCACGCGTTTGACCAGCTCGCCCTCGATCGACACCGATCGAGTCCACTTGCGCCGCTCGTCGCGGGACTTGCTGAACCCGGCGTTGACGTGCAGCGCGGCGTCGCCGTTCCACAGCCACAGCGTGAACGGCACCTTGGCACCGACCTCGTCGCCCTTCCAGCCGACGTTGCCGGCCTTTGCGACGCCGAGCGACGCCACCACGCCCCAACCGTAGCCGTCGCGCGCGATGTGGTTGAGCAGATGCTTGAACTCCAGACCCACCGCGGAACCCGATCCGCGCGCGTCGCGGTCGCGCTCGTGCACGGCTTCCAGCTGAAGCGACGTGGTCGGCACGAACGTGTATTCGGCAGTCGCATGCGCGCCGCGCAAGCCACCCAGGCGCGTGGCCCACGCGTCGAACGCCCATTTGCCGTTGTCGTCCTCGTCGGCCGCAGCGGAATTGGTCGAGATCCATGGCCGGTCGGCCGCGTGAACGCCCATCGCCGCGGCGAGCACCGCGGACGTGACCCCCTTGATCAGCCGCGACCGCGCGCGCCGGCACGTCACGGCGTGACCCATCCGCGCCGCTGCGCCTCGCGCAGCAGGTCGATGCCGGTGCTGACGCCGAGCTTCTGCCGAATCGAGGTCTGGTAGTTCGACACCGTCTTCGCGCTCAAGCGGATGCGTCGGCTGATCTCTTCGACCGAACAGCCCTGGGCCAGCAACTGCAGCACCTCAAACTCGCGCGAGGCCAGTGGCGAACGCGAGCCCGCGTCGGCGGCGACGTCGCGCGACAGCACCGGCCGCTCGCCGGCAGCGACGCGGCGCACCGCGTCGACCAGCTCGTGCGGCGCGCTGCTCTTGGTGACGAAGCCGGCCGCGCCCGCCTGCAACGTCTGCGCCACCATGGTCGGGCTGTCGTGCATCGTGAACACGAGCACCTGCACGTCCGGCCACGCGTCGCGCGCACGGCGCAGTACCGCCAGGCCGCCGCAACCCGGCATCGACAGATCGAGCACCAGTACGTCGACCGCGACGCCGCCGTCGAGCACCGCGCGCACCGACTCGCCGTCGGCGCACTCGCTCACCACAGTCACACCGGGCTCGAGCTCGAGCAGGCGCCGATAGCCTTCGCGAACCACCGCGTGATCGTCGGCCAGCATCACGCGCACGCTGCGCATCGGATCACACGGCGGCGAGGGCATCGACCGCTCCCATCGCCGGCATCGCCCCGACGCGAAACGACGCGCGCATGCACACGCCGCGCGAGCCGTCGCATTCGAGGTCGGCGCCCAGCGCCCACACGCGCTGGCGGATGCCTGCCAGGCCGTTGCCCCGCTGCAGCGCAGCAGCGAGCTCACCGAGGCCGTGGCCATCGTCGCTGACCTGCCAATGCAGTAGGTCGCCTTCGGCGCAGCGCTGCAAGGTCAGCTGCAGCACCGCGCGCGTGGCCTGCGCGTGGCGCGCCACGTTGGTCAGCGCCTCCTGGCTGATGCGGTACAGCGCCAGCGCGAGTTCGCGCGGCAATGCGAGCGCACGCGCCTCCTGTGCATCGGGCCACGCCAGCGTGCGGCCGCCCGTGTCGCTGACCGCGAGTGCAAGCTCGAAGCGCACCGCCGGGCCGGGCGAGCCAGCCCAAGCCTGAACCAGGCCTTCGAGCTGGCGCTGCAGGTGCAGCAGGTGCGAGGCGCCATGCGCGTCGTTGTCGGTCGGCTGCAGGCGGCGCAACAGCGCGCGGATCTCGGACTGCAGCGCCTCGCACTGTGCCGCCATCGCCCGCACGACGCGGCTGCCCGGGGGGTCACCGGCGAGTCGTTGCGAAAGCCACGCCGCGTCGGCGCGCAGCGCAGTCAAGCGCTGGCCGAACTCGTCGTGCAACTCGCGCGCGATGCGCTGGCGCTCGTCGTCCTGCAACGTCAGCACCTGCTGGCTCAGTGCTCGGCGCTGCTGTTCTGCGCTGTCCAGTGCATCGGCCAACCCGCACAACGCCGCGGCGATCGCCTGCAGCTCGCGGTTGGGCATCGTCGGCAGCGCGCGCAAGGCGCCCGCATCGCCTTCGCGCAGCGACGCGATCGCCTGCAGCAGCGCATGCATCGGCGCGAACGATCTGCGCACGTTCCACGCCATCGCCAGCAGCAACGCGACGCTGCCGAGCGCTGCCATGCCGAGCGCGGCCGCCAGGTTGCTCACCGCCTCGGCACGCTCGCTGTCGTGCGACACGGTGATCCGCACGGTCCACGGCGCACCGTCGCCGCGGCGCAGCGGCCACGACACCGGCGCCGGCTCGTGTGCAGGCAGCAGCGTGCGATGCAGCGCCACCAGCCACGACAGCGGCGCCGTCAGCGGCTCGTCATCGCCACTGGCGAACACCGCGCCGCCCTCGGCATCGCGCACACTCAACGACAGGTGACGCGTTGGCGCACCTTGCACCACCCGCTGCAATTCGGCAAGCCGGCGCGCGTCGCTGTGCTCGCTGGGCTGTGCCAACGCAGCGACGAGCGCGGCCATCGTCCGCGCGGCCGCCACCTCCTGCTCCATGTCGTGCCCGGCGCGCTGCAACCCGAGCACCAGCACCAGCAGCCACGCGCCGAGCGCAACCCACGCGGCGCGGCGCATCACCAGGCGCGGCAGGTCGAGCGGTCGAGCGATCGGGGGCGTCATCGGCGAGGCGGGAAGTCTTCCCATGCGCAACAGTCCCGAGCACGACGGCGACGCTGCAGGGCGCTCGCATTGTTCTACACCAAGCACGCCGTTCCCATGCGGGATCACCCCACGACAAGGCACACCTGACACCGGCTGCGGTCTACCGGCAGCCGCTTTCCGGCGTACTACGTGTTGGCTGAGCTCGCCCACGCGGGTCGACTCAGGTCACGGCCTGGCGCCCCAGGTCACTCCCATTCGTAGCGCAATCCGACCCACGCCCCTCGCGGTGCGCCCAGGCCATAGAACGGTTCGGCCACGGTGTTGGCCGGATCGAAGGTCTTGGTCGGGTTGGCGAATGCGTTGGAGCCAAGCACGCCGAAGTTCGCGTACCTCCGGTTGAAGGCATTGTCGACGCGCCCGAAGAGATCGAGACTCTTGCTGATCTTCCAGCGCGCCTCCAAGTTCAGCACCGCGTAGCCCGGCACCTGACCGTGCACATCCTGGTTGCTCTCGTCGCCGCGCAGCTGGCTCCCGCTGTTGGCGATCAGATTCGCACCCACCGAGATCGCGTCGCTGACTTCCCAGTCAATCCTGACCCGCAGGCTATGGCGCGGGATACCGGGAATCCTGCGGCCGGAGCCGACCGTGATGTCTCCGTTGGGGTCGGCTGCGGAGTTGGCCGGGCTGTTCTCGACGAAACCTGTCTTGAACTCGGCGTCGATCAGGCCGTAGCGCGCCGCGACGCCGAGGCGGCCCCAACGGGTGGCCCCTGTCAGCTCGAGCCCCTGGCGCTGGGTCTTCCCGACGTTCTGGAAGAAGCCGGCATTGATCGCGGTGCCGCCACTGCTCACGAACTGGATGTCGTCGGACAGTTCGCTGCGGTAGATCGCCGCGCTCCACGACGAATCGCCCGACCTGCCGCGTGCGCCGATCTCGGCCGTCTTCGCCACGACCTTCTTCAGCGGGGGATCGGCCAGAAACGCGTTGGGCAGCTTGCAAGGCGCGGCGGGATCTGCGCATGTCAGCTCGGCGGCTGTCGGCGTGCGCATGCCCTCGTTGTAGCTGAGGTAAGTCGTGTAGCCGAGCCTCGGGTTGAAGGTGAGGCCGATCGCCGGATTGAAGCGGCGAAAGCGATGGTCGCCGTCGAGATCGGGGTTGAGTCCACTCTGGTCGCGGATCGAGATGCGCGCATCGTTGAAGCGGCCGCTGGCGGTCAGTGTCCATCGGTCGTCGATCGACAGCGTGTTCATCGTGTAGACGGCGGCGTTGCGTGTCCGCGTCCTGGCATTGGTCGCGGCAGCGAAATCGCCCGTCGGCACGGTGCCGCGCGACGCATCGAAGTCCGCCGGCTGCGAGTCCTGCCTGAACCGGACCCGGCCTGAATCGGCGCTCGCGCCGACGACGAATTGATTTCGATGCGCCATCAGCGGCGTCGTGACGGTCAGCTGCGCTGACAGGCCGTGGCTGGTCTGATCGATGCTCGAACGGTCGTTGAGCGCCTGCACGTCGTCGACCGCGCCCGTGTTGGGGTCGACCTCGCCGAAATTGTCGTTGACGTTGCTCGAGACGTTGTTGTTGCGGAATCGGCGCAGGTAGGCGTTCCCACCGAGCACCATCTCGCCCGACAGGTTGTGGCTGCCCTTGATCGCCAGCATCGCGAGCTGGTTCTTGTTGATGTCGGGATAGGTGTAGGCCTGCGTGCGGTCGTCGAAGAACGACGGTGGCAGCGTCTGCGTGCCCTCGAGCCGGTTGTTCGCCGCCGTGAGCGACACGTCGAACTGGTCGCGCTGCGCCCGGTAGCCGACCTTGCCGAAAAACTGTTCCACGCGACTCGGGTTGTGTTGCGCCCAGCCGCGCTCCCTGGCGACGTTTGCCGTCGCGAAGTAGTCGCACGGACCCGAGGCGCCGCCTTGTTCGAACTGCAGGGTCTTGCGTCCGAAGGATCCACCGGAGACCTCGACGGCGCCGCCGGGATAGTCGCGACCGCTCTTGGTGTAGAAGGACAGCGCACCGCCGAGTGTATTCAGGCCGAATAACGGGTTAGACCCCGGGATGAGCTGCAGGCTCGCGATGGCCGACTGCGGCAACAGGTCCCAGTTCACGACGTCGCCGAAGGACTCGTTGATGCGCACGCCGTCCTGGAACACCGACAGACCTTGCGGCACGCCGACCAGCGGCGACGCGGTGAAGCCGCGGAAGCTGATGTCGGCTTGGTACCGGTTGCCTTGCGCCGCGTTGACAGTGACGCTGGTCGGATTGCTCTCGAGGAACTCTGACAGATTGCCCTGGCGCTGCCGCCCGAACTCGCGACTTCCATAGGACTGTACGTTGGCCGGGACGTCACGCAGCGGCGTACCCAGGCCGGGCAAGGGAGTCGTGCCGATGATCTCCACCCGCGGCGGCACGTCGGGTTGATCCCCCTCTGCGGCGACAGCCGCCTGCGCAAGACAGGCGCTACACGCGGCGGCCACGATCGTCGGCACTGTAGCCGGCCGGCGCGACGGCGGGATGGCTCTGGCGCGAGCGATCGGCTGCTTCAAGCGAGTCACTCCTGTCGTGAGTTGTTCTACAGAAAGCTCCCAACAGGATTGCGGAGGAGCCCGGCATGCGCTATGGGAAATCTTCCCGACATGCGACTTGCAAGGGTTTGTCCGGGGCGCTGCGGCCGCTCCGGCAAGAGCGTTCGGGCGCTGAGGCGAATGAGACACCGAAGTACGCGACGAGCGCATGCGGGTGTCGGCGCCAGGCATGGCCGCACGACCAGCGGCCCACATCCGTCGTCGATCCACCCGCCACTCTTTCGGCTGTCCGATCGCGCGGCGCACCGCTTCGATCGGGTCGTGGGCCCCGTTTGGTTTGCGGCTGGCGTGCTGACCGCGCTGCGCTCAGAACTTCTGCAGCCAGCGCAGCGACAGCAGCACGCTGCGCGGCGCCGCCGGCTCGAAGAACCGCGCGTTGGCCTCGTTGACGATCACGCTGCCGGCATACTGCCGGTCGGCCAGGTTGTCCACGCGCAGCAGCAGCTGCAGCTCGCCGGCGTCGCCCAGGGCGATGCCATGGCTCCAGCGCAGCGAGCCGACCCCGAAGCCGGCGGCGAAATCGCTGTTGATGTCGTTGACCGCGGTGCGCGCCTGCGCGCGCCATTCGAGCGCGAACTCGCCGGGCACGATGCCCGGTCGCCAGGCCAGCTCGGCCCAGCCGAGCGCGGCCTGCGTGCCTGCAATGTGATTGCCGGCCGCCACCGGAACCACCGGATTGGCGGTGCTCGGACAGGGCGCCGCCGTGCAGGTGTCGAAGCCGTCGAGGTAGCGCGCGTGCAGCAGCGTGATCGCGGTGCGCGCACGCAGGTTGTCCGTGACGCGCCAGCCGGCCGACGCCTCCGCGCCGTAGCGCCGGGTCCGGCCGACGTTCTGGAACGACGAGCGTCCTCCCGCGTTGCTGCGCACGCCGATCTCGTCGTCGGTGTCGACGAGGAACAGCGCGCCGTCGATGTCGAGGCCGGCTCCGCGCCACTTGCTGCCCAGTTCGACCTGGCGGCTGCGCTGGCCCTTCAGCGCGAAATTGAAGCCGCTGTTGTTGGCCGTGTAGGCCATCTCGCCCAGCGTGGGCGATTCGAAGCCCTGCGCCACGCTGGCGTGCACCGACCAGTCGGGCAGCGCCTTCCACACCAGACCGAGCACCGGGTTGGTGTACGAGAAACTCAGCGAGCCCGAGTCGTTGCCGTTCAAGCCGCTGACGTAGCGGTCGTCCACCGACAACTCGACGCGCCCGCTGCGCACGCCGGCCATGGCCGTCCACGCCGGCGCCAGCGCGAACTCGGCCTGCGTGTAGGCGTCGCGGCTCGTCGCCCGGTTCGATTCGTCGCGCCGCAGGGCGCCTTCGATACCCAACGCGGTGGGCGCGGCCGGCGGGCCGGTGAAGTTCTCGAAGCCGCGGCGCTCGTCACGCTGGCGCTCGACCACGATGCCGGCGACGAGATCCACACCCGGCCAGCCGAGGCGCGCACGGGCCTCGACGCCGTCATAGCGGCGATCGAAATCGACCACCCCGCCGCCGTGCCGCTGCGACGACGGCACCGCCGGGTTGTTCTGGGTCAGCGGCGGAATCGCCAGGATCTGGTTGACGCCGCGCGAGCCGCCATAGGCGGTGAGCGAGGTCTCGCGCAGCACGCCATCGTCGCCGAAACCGTGGCGCCAGTTCGCCCCGGCCTGCGATTGCCGAATGCTCTTGCGCGTGTTGAACAGCGTGGCCTGCGCCGTGGTCTGCTGCGGATCGGCATCGAACTGTGCGCGCGTGAGCCCAAGCGGGTCGAGCGCGAACTGCTGGTGATCGGACACCAGCACAGTCACCGTGTCGGCGCTGCCGCGCCAGCCCAGGCGCACGTTGCCCAGCGTGCGATCGGCGGCGCTCTGCGGGCGAAAGCCATCGATGTCGAAGCGCGACACGCTGGCGCGCAGATCGAGCCCTGTCTCCAGCGGCAGCGCCAGGGCCAGGCGCTCCTGCCGCAGGCCGGCGCTGCCGGCGTCGAACGACAGCTCGGCGCGGCGCTCGCGCGTCGGCGCGCTGAACAGCGCAATCACGCCGCCCGAACTGTTGCCGTACAGCACCGAGAACGGCCCGCGCAACACCTCGATGCGCTCGGCCCCCGCCAGGTCGAAGTGGGCCACCTGGCCCTGGCCGTCGGGCATCGTGGCGGGTATGCCGTCGGTGTACAGGCGCAGGCCGCGCACGCCGAAGCCGGCGCGAGCGCCGAACCCGCGCGAGCTGATCTGCAGGTCCTGTGCGTAGTTGTTCCGATTCGCGACGGTCAATCCCGGCACACGGCCCAGCGCCTCGGACAGGTTGACCATCGGGCCGCTGTCGCGCAGCGCCTGGGCGTCGACCACGCCGATCGCGTACGGGGCGTCGAGCAGCTGCACAGCGCGGGGCGAACCGGTGACGACCACCGTCTGCGCCGACTCGGACACCCCCTGCGCCTGCGCGGCCACGAACACCGCCGACAGCGCGGCGCCGATCACGCAGCCGCGCGGGTGCGGCCTGTCTCTTCTATCGACCATGGGTTACCCAGCGATCCTTCGAGGATCGACATCAGACCGGCATGCGACGGGTGCGCCAAGCTGTCAGAAACACCTAGGCGCTGCAACGCCCGGCCGTTGCGGCAATGCGGTTTCGCCTGCGGCCGCTACAGCGCACAGCTGCGAAAGCCGACGAACGCGCTGTCGCGATCCGGCGACGCGAACCGGCGCGCCTTGGGGTAGCGGCAGCGCGCCACGGTGACCCGAGAGCCGCCGCGCGCCACCCGATCGGGGCCGACCTGACGAACGGCTCGCCCGTTCGTGCTGGAGGCCGCGCCCGCCCCATGGTCCGCGCGGCCTGTCGTCCATTCGAAGACATCGCCCCAGACGAACCCGCGCGACGCGGCCGTGCAGGCCGCGAGCTCCCATTCCACCTCGGTCGGCAGGCGCCGGCCTGCCCAGCGGCACCACGCAGCCGCCTCGTGCCAGCCGACGTGCATCACGGCCTGCGCGGATGCCACGCGCTGCACCTGGCCGAGTCGATGCACCAGCACGCCGCGGCTGAGCTGCTCGACATAGCGCGGCGCGCGTCGCCCTTGCGACTCGACCCACTTCCAGCCGGCGTCGCCCCACCACTGCGGCTCGTCGTAACCGCCGTCGTCGACGAATTCGACGAACTGCGACCATTGAACCGGCTGCGCGTCGATCTCGAACTCGGGCACGGCCTCGTCGTGCTCCCACTTCTCATTGTCCGGCACGAAGCCGCCGCGCGGCGAACCCAGGCGCCAGTGCTGCGCCGGAAACCACAGCGCATCGCGCCGCGCGCGCGCGGGCCATACCGGCCACAGATCCGCGACGCGCTCGGCCGGCATGGCGGCAGCCTGCGCCAGCTCGGCCAGCGTTTCGATGCACAGATCCTCGACCCACAACGCCTGCCGGTACACGTGCAGCCCGCTGTCGGTTTCTTCGGCGTGCTCCAGCAACTCCAGCGAGGCATCGAGCGTCGCCGCCAGATAGTCGCGCAGGTGGGCGTCACCGGCATCCAGCTCGCTCCAACGCTGCGCCCGCGTGGACAAGCCGGGGTCGAACCAGGCATCGGCCCGGGGCTCGATCGAGGCCAGACGGGTGGCGCGCACCGACGCAGAATTGCCGCGCGAACGCCGCACATTGCGCGCAATGCTGTGCTCCTGGAACCACGCCACATGGCCGATCAGCCAGGGGGGTGGATCGAACTCTGCGGACAGCGCCGAAGCATCGAACGCGGCAAACGCCGTCAGCCAGCGCAGCGTGCGGTTGCGCGCGTCGATCAGCGCCAGCGACAGCAGCTCGCGCCCGGCCTGGCGCATCCGCTGCGCGTCGTGAATCGTCGCCGCGGTCTCAAGCATCGTGGACGGGGCGCTGTGTGCCGATCGAATTGGGCCCGGAACCATGCCCGCTCGATGCGCGCATAGGCGCTATGGTTGTGACAACGGCTCACATGCCGGGGGCATGTGAGCCGCTGCCGCAATCACTCGCGGCGCGCCAAGCGCGCCGGCCGCCTCGCGGCGCCTATGCGCGCTCAATGCGCGCATAGGCCGAGTGATTGTGAATAGACTCGAAATTCTCCACCTCGACGCTGTAGCGGCCCACCCGACCGTCGGCGTTGAGCTTTAGCGCCACGTCGCGCACCAGGTCCTCGACGAACTTGGGGTTCTCGTAGGCATGCTCGGTGATCCACTTCTCGTCGGACCGCTTCAGCAAGGGCCAGATCTCGCTCGACGCCGCGTCCTCGGCGAAGCGCACCAGCTCATGCCACTCGATCGGCTGCAGTTGCTCGACGCGGATCGTCACCACCGAACGCTGGTTGTGCGCGCCGTAGTCGGAGATCTCCTTCGAGCACGGGCACAGGCTCTTCACCGGCACGCCGACCTCCGACCACAGCACCGTGGCGCCATCGCGCGCTTCGGCGATCCAGCGGCCTTGGTAGTCGAGCAGGCTCTGCACGCCCGACACCGGCGCGCGCTTGCGCAGGAAGAAGCTGAACCGCGCCTCGATGCGCCCCTCATGCGCGCCCAGCTGCTGCAGCATGCGCGCGAGCTGGACACGCAAGGCGGCGGCGTCCAGCGGCGCGTCGAGCGCGTCCAGCCAGGCCACGAAGCGCGACATGTGCGTGCCCTTGGCCTCCGCCGGCAGCGCAACGTCCAGGTCCCACGACGCGGCGGTCTGCTGCGCGCCGCCGGCCACGCGCACGATGAGCGGATAACGCACGTCCTTGACGCCGACGCGCTGGATCAGCAGGTGGCGCTCGTCGCGTTCACTCTGGGTGTCCGGGATGTGCAGGGCGTCGGTGAGGTTGGTCATGGGTCGGGGCGCTCGCGCGATCGCGAGCATGGCACGGATTGTCGCTGCACGCCGACGCAAGGCCTTGTCGCCCTGGCGTCAACCGGGCCGGGCTTCAATGATTGACGGCGGGCCGCACCACGGCGAGCTTGGCGCCAAAACGGCGCTGGATCGACTGCTCGATGCCGGCCGCGTCCAGCCCGAGCATCGCCAGCAGTTTGGCCGGGTCGCCGTGTTCGACGAAGTGATCGGGCAGGCCCAGCTGCAGCACCGGCATCGCGAGCCCGGCTGCGGCCAGGCATTCGATCACCGCGCTGCCGGCGCCACCCATGACGACGCCCTCTTCCACCGTCACCAGCACATCGTGCTGACGCGCCAGCTCGAGCACGAGCTCGCTGTCCAGCGGCTTGGCGTAGCGCATGTTGGCCACGCTGGCGTCGAGCTTCTCGGCCGCCTGCAGCGCCGGATACAGCAGCGTGCCGAAGGCCAGGATCGCGATGCGCTTGCCCTGACCGCGCATCAGTGTCGATTCGCGGCGCCATTCGCCCTTGCCCCATGGCAGCACGTCGAACCCGGATTGCACCGCCGTGCCGACCCCGGCGCCGCGCGGGTAGCGCACGGCCACCGGCTGGCTGCGCGCAAACGCGGTGGACAGCGCCTTGCGACATTCGTTCTCGTCGGCCGGCGTCAGCACCGCCATGTTGGGCACGCAGCGCAGGTAGGCGATGTCGAACGCGCCGCAATGCGTCGCGCCATCGGCCCCCACGACGCCGGCGCGGTCGAGCGCGAACACCACGGGCAGGTTCTGGATCGCGACGTCGTGGATCAGCTGGTCGTAGCCGCGCTGCAGGAAGGTGGAGTAGATCGCCACCACCGGCTTCAGCCCCTCGCAGGCCAGCCCGGCGGCAAAGGTCACCGCGTGCTGTTCGGCGATGCCCACGTCGTGGTAACGCGTCGGAAAACGCTGCTCGAACTCGACCATGCCCGAGCCCTCGCGCATCGCCGGCGTGATGCCGACGAGCCGCGCGTCGGCGGTGGCCATGTCGCACAGCCATTGGCCGAACACCTGGGTGAAGGTGGTCTTGGGCGGCGTGGCCGGCTTGACGAGGCCCACCGCCGGGTCGAACTTGCCCGGCCCGTGGTAGTTGACCGGATCGGCTTCGGCGAGCTTGTAGCCGCGGCCCTTCTTGGTGACGACATGCAGGAACTGCGGTCCGTTGCGGTCGCGCAGATTCTCCAGCGTCGGAATCAGCGAATCGAGGTCGTGACCGTCGATCGGGCCGACGTAGGTCAGGCCCAGTTCCTCGAAGATCGTGCCCGGCACGACCATGCCCTTGGTGTGCTCCTCGAAGCGCCTTGCCAGCTCGTACAGCGGCGTGTTCTTCAGCACCGACTTGGCGCCTTCGCGCGCGGCGGTGTAGAACTTGCCGCTCATCAGGCGCGCCAGGTATTTGTTCAGCGCGCCCACCGGTGGCGAAATCGACATGTCGTTGTCGTTCAGGATCACCAGCATGTCGGCGTGCCCCATGCCGTGGCTGGAGCCCGCGTTGTTCAGCGCCTCGAATGCCATGCCACCGGACAGCGCACCGTCGCCGATCACGGCCACGGCCTTGCGATCCTCGCCCTTCAGCTTGGCCGCCACCGCCATGCCCAACGCGGCGGAGATCGACGTCGACGAGTGCGCGGTGCCGAAGGTGTCGTACTCGCTCTCCTCGCGCCGCGGAAACCCGCTGATGCCGCCGAGCTGGCGCAGGCTGTCCATGCGCTCGCGTCGGCCGGTGAGGATCTTGTGCGGATAGGTCTGGTGACCCACATCCCACACGATGCGGTCGTACGGCGTGTTGAACACGTAGTGCAACGCCACCGTCAGCTCCACCGTGCCGAGGTTGGACGACAGGTGGCCGCCGGTCTTGCTCACGCTGTGCAGGATGAAGTCGCGCAATTCATGCACCAGCGTGTCGAGCTGGGGGCGCGACAGGCGGCGCAGGTCGGCCGGTGAATCGATGGTTTGCAGCAGCGGATGGTTCATCGTGGTGTCAGGACGTGCGGTCGACCACCAAGTCGGCCAGCAGACTCAGGTAGGTGTGTTGCGCCAGACCGCTGTCGGCCAGGGCAACGTGTGCACGCCTGCGCAGGTTCTCCGCTTGTTGGCGTGCGCCGTCAAGCCCCATCACCGACACATAGGTCGGCTTGTTGTGGTCCATGTCCTTGCCGGCGGTCTTGCCCAGCGTCTCCGAGGCCTGGGTGACGTCGAGGATGTCGTCGACCACCTGGAACGCCAAACCCACCGCAGCACCATAGGCCGACAGCGCACTCCACGCCCGCGTCGGCAGCTCGCCGCAGGCCGCGCCCATCAGCACGCTGGCCTGCAGCAGCGCACCGGTCTTGCGGCGGTGCATGTCGCGCAGGCGCGGCTCGGTGAGCGGCTGCCCGATGCTGGCCAGGTCGATCGCCTGCCCGCCGGCCATGCCCTCGTGGCCCGCGGCGCGCGCGAGCAGGCCGCACAGCCGGGCCTGCAGGATGGGCGACACGTCCTGGGCGTCGGCCGTCGCCGGCGTCAGCACCTCGAAGGCCAGCGCCTGCATCGCATCGCCCGCCAGCATCGCCTGCGCCTGGCCGAACTGCACGTGCACGGTGGGCTTGCCCCGGCGCAGCACGTCGTTGTCCATGCACGGCATGTCGTCGTGGATCAATGAGTAGGCGTGGATGAGTTCCACCGCCACCGCGGCGCGCAGCGCAGCCGGGCGCACCCCCGACGCCGCGTCGCAGGCCGCCAGCACCAGCACCGGGCGCAGACGCTTGCCGCCGTCGAGCACGCCATAACGCATGGCCTCGCCCAGGCCGGCGGGTGCCGCCGCGGGAACCCATCGGTCCAGTGCCGATTCCACCGCGGCCAGTTCGTCGCGCATCCACCGATCGAAACCGGCCGCCTTCATCGAAGACGGCGCGTCCACCAAATCGCGGGTTTGCGGCGCATGCACGATCTCAGTCACCGTCCAGCGCCTTCAACTGGCCCTGATCGAGCACCTTCACCTGCTGCTCCACCGCTTGCAGGCGCGCGCGACAGAACTCCAGCAGCTGTGCACCGCGCCGGTAGCTGTCCAGAAGTCGGTCCAGCGGCAATTGAGCGCCCTCCATGGCCTGAACCAGTTGTTCGAGTTCTGCCAACGCCTCTTCGTAACTCGCCGGTTCGGCCGGTCTAGGGGTTTGTGCCTTCATTTGAGCGCTGTCAGGAGCAGGGTCGAATTCTAGCTGTGGGTGGGGGCTAGAATTTCAGGTTCATCCTGCGTCGCACGCAGGGAACGTTTCGCAGGCCACGAGGTCTGCAATCGAAGACCCATCCGCAGGGCCACCGGGTGGGGGGTTGAGATCGGTTTTCCGGAGAACCTGGGGATCATGTCTGACCTGAGCATCAGTCTCGCAGCTCTTGCGCGCAGTCGCACGCAGCTTTCCGTCAACAGCTATTTCGACGACGACCTGTTTCGCCGCGAGATGGAGCTGATCTTTCAGTCCGGCCCGCGCTATCTCGGGCACGAACTGTCGGTGCCCGAGATCGGCGACCATTTCGCGCTGGCGCAGGAAGGCGAAGGCCGTGCGCTGGTGCACACCGCGCGCGGCGTGCAGCTGCTGTCCAACGTCTGCCGGCACCGCCAGGCGGTGATCCTGCGCGGACGCGGTCGCGCCGGCTCGAACATCGTGTGTCCGTTGCACCGTTGGACCTACGATCTGCACGGCGCGCTGATCGGCGCGCCGCATTTCGACAGCGACCCATGTCTGAACCTGCGCAACTACCCGTTGCAGCGCTGGAACGGCCTGCTGTTCGACGACAACGGCTACGACGTGGCGGCCGACCTGGGTGCGCTGGGCGCGCGCGCGCAGTTCGACTTCAGCGGCTTCGTGTTCGACCGCGCGGTGCTGCACGAGTGCCCCTACAACTGGAAGACATTCATCGAGGTCTACCTCGAGGATTACCACGTCGGTCCGTTCCATCCCGGGCTCGGTCGTTTCGTCACCTGCGACGATCTGCGCTGGGAGTTCGGCACCAACCATTCGGTGCAGACCGTCGGCGTGCGCGACGCGTTGGCGCAGGCCGGTTCGCCGGCCTACCGGCGCTGGCAGGAGGCGGTGCTGCGTTTCCGCGGCGGCGAGCCGCCGCCACACGGTGCGATCTGGCTCACGCTGTATCCGAACATCATGCTCGAGTGGTACCCGCACGTGCTGGTGGTCTCGACGCTGTATCCCAAGGCAGCGCAGAAGACGCTCAACGTGGTCGAGTTCTTCTATCCCGAGGAGATTGCCGCGTTCGAGCGCGAGTTCATCGAGGCGGAGCAGGCGGCCTACATGGAAACCTGCGTCGAGGACGACGAGATCGCGCTGCGCATGGACGCCGGCCGCAAGGCCCTGATGGAGCGCGGCGACGACGAAGTCGGCCCGTACCAGAGCCCGATGGAAGACGGCATGCAGCATTTCCACGAGTGGTACCGCCAGGCGCTGAACGGTGCGGTCGAGCCGGCGCCGGTGCCGGCAGCCTGAGCGTCGCCGGCTCGGAGAACTGACCATGCACGAACGCACGTTGATCACCGCGCAGCGGCTGCGCGACCTGCTCGAGCGCCACGAGCCCTGCGTCGTGCTCGACTGCGGCTCCGACCTCGCCGACCCGCAGGCCGGCGCGCGCGCCTACGCGCAAGGCCACGTGCCGGGCGCGCACCATGCGAACCTGGAGACGGATCTGTCGGCGCCGAAGAACGGCCGCAACGGCCGGCATCCGCTGCCCAGCCGTGAGCAGTTCGCGCGCACGGTGGCAGCGTGGGGTGTGCGGCCCGGCGTGCCGGTGGTCTGCTACGACGACCAGGGCGGCCCGTATGCCGCGCGCGCATGGTGGATGCTGCGTTGGCTCGGCGTCGAGTCGGCGGCCGTGCTCGATGGCGGCCTGGCGGCCTGGCGCGCTGCGGCGGGGGCGCTGGTGACCGACCGAACCGCGGCCGTGGCGGGCACGCCGTACCCACTGTTGCCGCAACCGGGCATGCCGAGCGTGTCGGCGCAGCAGCTGCTCGAGGGTCTCGGTCAACTGATGGTGATCGATGCGCGCTCGCTCGAGCGCTTTCGCGGCGAGGTCGAACCGCTCGACCCCGTGGCGGGTCACATCCCCGGCGCACGTCATCGTTTTTTCAAGGACAACCTGGGCGCCGACGGCCGCTTTCTGCCGCCGCAGGCGCTGCGCGCCGCGTTCGAGGCTTTCGGGCCTGCCGGGCTGCACTGGGTGCACCAGTGCGGCTCGGGCGTCACCGCCTGCCACAACCTGCTGGCGATGGAGCACGCGGGCCTGTGCGGCACGGCGCTGTATCCCGGCTCGTGGAGCGAATGGTGCGCCGACCCGGCCCGGCCGGTGGCGCGCGGCTGAGCCCGCCGTGGCTGAATCCGCTAAGCTTGACTCACGTCAGTTCCCAACCGGCACCGGTTGGAACAAACTCTGTGCAATGCCGTTCTGACCCGGGACGGGGCCCATCGTGAAGGAGTGCAGCATGTACAAGCGAATCCTGGTTCCCACCGACGGCTCGGACATCACCGCCAAGGCGGTGCAGACGGCAATTGCGCTGGCCAAGGTGACCGGCGCCGCGCTGTTCACGATCAGCGTCAAAGAACCGTTCCCGTACAGCGCGATCTCCGAGATGCAGCCGGTGCCGCCGCAGGAGTTCTACGACGCGCAGGAGCGCATTGCCACCGGCCGCGTCAAGGCGGTGCAGGAGTCGGCCAGCGCCGCGGGTCTGACCTGCCATGCGCACACCGTCGAGGCGCTGCATGCCTGGGAGGCGATCCTCGACCACGCCAAGCAGCAAGGCTGCGACCTGATCGTGATGGCCTCGCACGGGCGTCGCGGCGTTTCGGCGCTGCTGCTCGGCAGCGAAACCTCGCGTGTGCTGACGCACAGCCCGCTGCCGGTGCTGGTGGTCAAGTAGACCCCGATCTGCGCCGGCCGTGCGGCCGATGCCCCGGCCAGCTTCAATGACCGTACAGCCTGCCGATCGAGAACACGAGACCCAGGCCCGCGGCGATCCACGACACTTGCGCCAGCGTGTCGCGCCAAGGCAGTGAACGCTGCAGTTGCGGCAGCAGGTCGGCCACGGCGATGTACACGAAGCTGCTGGCCGCCACGACCAGCAGATAGGGGAACAAGTCCTGCCACGGGCCGACGACGTAGTAGCCGAGCACGCCGCCGGCCACCGCCGCCAGGCCCGACAACGCGTTGTACAGCAGCGCCTTCGCACGAGAGAAGCCCGCGTTGAGCAGCACGATGTAGTCTCCCACCTCCTGCGGAATCTCGTGCGCCACGATGGCCAGCGCCGTCATCACGCCCAGGCGCGGATCGGCCAGGAATGCCGCCGCGATGATCACGCCGTCGCAGAAGTTGTGGATGCTGTCGCCCACCAGCACCGACCAGCCGCCGCGGCCGGCCTGCTGCTCGTCATAGTGGTGGTGGTGCTCGTGGCCGTCGCCCTCGTGGTGATGGCCATGCCGGTAGAGCTCGGCCTTCTCGAGCAAAAAGAAGAACAGCAGCCCGGCCAGCAGCGTGGCAAACAGCGCGTGCGTGCGCGCCGGGCCCTCGAATGCTTCGGGCAGCACCTGCAACAGCGCCGTGCCGAGCAGGATGCCCACCGACAGGCTGACCATGTGCTTGACCACGCGGCCGAGCAGCTGCACCGTGACCATCGCGGCGATCAGCACCGACAGCACGCCACCGGCCAGGGTGGCGAGCACGATGTACAGCAGCGTCATGCGAGGTTGAACGTCCGATCGGGCGCAGGCTGAAACACGAACCGCGCCGGGCGTGGCGCGGTTCGCAGACGAGCACTATTGTCGCGCAGCCGTCAGGCCACCCCGTTGGCCTTGAACCAGGCCAGGCAGCGCTTCCAGCCGTCTTCGGCCGCGTCCTTGCGAAACGATGGCCGGTAGTCGGCGTGGAAGGCGTGCGGCGCATCGGGATAGACCACGAACTCCGAGCGTTTCGCCGCCGCACTGCCAGCGGCCAGCGCGGCCTTCATCTTGTCCACCGTGTCGAGCGGGATGCCGGTGTCGGCCGCGCCGTACAGGCCCAGCACCGGGGCGTTCAGCTTACCGGCCAGGTCCACCGGGTTGGCCGGATTGAGCGCGCTGATGTTGCCGACCAGCCGTCCGTACCAGGCCACGCCAGCCTTCACCGCCGGGCTGTGCGCGGCGTACAGCCAGGTGATGCGGCCGCCCCAGCAGAAGCCGGTGACGGCGACCTTGCCAGTGTCGGCGCCCTGCCCCTTGGCCCATGCGACGCTGGCGTCCAGGTCGCCCATCACCTGCGGGTCGGGCACCTTGGACACCACCTCGGCGATGAGCTTGGCGATCTCGCCGTACGAACCGGCGTCGCCCTGGCGCACGAAGAGCTCGGGGGCGATCGCGAAATAGCCGGCCTTCGCGAAGCGTCGCGCCACATCGGCGATGTGCTCGTGCACGCCGAAGATCTCGCTGACCACCAGCACCACCGGCGCGTTGGCCTTGCCCACCGGCGCGGCGCGGTAGGCCGGCATCTTGAAGTCGCCCACCGGAATCGTCACCTCGCCGGCGACCAGGCCATTGCTGTCGGTCTTGATCACCGTCTGTGCGGCAATCGGCATCACCGCGGCGGCGAAGCCGCTGCCGACCGACGTGCGAACGAAGTCGCGGCGGCTGAAGTCGCGGCTGGGGGTCAGGCTGTCGACGTCCTGGCGCAACATGGTGCCTCCCGGGCAGGTTGAAAGCGCGCGATTCTAGGCAGCTCTGCGGCAACGCGCCGGCTAGTGGGCTTCATCCCAGTTCGCGCCGACGCCCACCTCGGCCAGCAGCGGCACCGCCAGCTGCGCCACGCCCGACATCAGCGCGCGGCACCGCGCTCTTCGCCCATTCGAGCTCGTCTTCGGGCACCTCGAACACCAGTTCATCGTGCACCTGCATCACCATCGCGGTCTTGCGCTGCTGTGAGTCGATCGCGCCCTGCACGGCGATCATCGCCAGCTTGATGAGGTCGGCCGCCGTGCCCTGCATCGGCGCGTTGATCGCCTGGCGTTCGGCCCCGGCGCGTCGCGGGCCGTTGCCGCCACGGATCTCGGGCAGCTCGATGCGCCGGCCGAACAGCGTCTCCACGTAACCGCGCTCGGCGGCGCGGGCCTTGGTCTCGTCCATGTAGCGCTTCACGCCGGCAAAGCGCTGGAAGTAGCGGTCGATGTAGGCCGCCGCCGCGCCGCGTTCGATGCCCAGACTCGACGCCAGCCCGAACGCGCCCATGCCGTAGATCAGGCCGAAGTTGATGGTCTTCGCGTAGCGCCGCTGCTCCGGCGTCACCTGCTCGGGCGGGACCGCGAACACCTCGCTCGCCGTGGCGCGGTGCACGTCCATGCCCTGGGCGAATGCCCGAGTCAGGCCTTCGTCGCCGCTGATGTGCGCCATGATGCGCAACTCGATCTGCGAGTAGTCGGCGCTGACGATGCGGTGCCCCGGCGGCGCGATGAAGGCCTCGCGCACCCGGCGTCCCTCGGGCGTGCGGATCGGGATGTTCTGCAGGTTCGGGTCGTTGCTCGCCAGTCGGCCCGTGACCGCGACGGCCTGCGCGTAGTTGGTGTGCACGCGGCCGGTGGCGGGGTTCACCATCAGCGGCAGCTTGTCGGTGTAGGTGCCCTTCAGCTTGCTCAGACTGCGGTGTTCGAGGATCCGCGCCGGCAGCGGGTAGTCGGCGGCGAGCTCCTGCAGCACGTCTTCGTCGGTGCTCGGTGCGCCGCTGGCGGTCTTGCGCTTCACCGGCAGCCCGAGCTTGCCGAACAGCACATCGCCGATCTGCTTCGGGGAGCCGAGGTTGAACGGCTGGCCGGCCAGTGCGTAGGACTCCTGCTCCAGCGCCACCATGCGCTCGGCCAGCTCACGGCTCTGCCGCGCCAGCAGCTGCGCATCGATCAGCACGCCGCGGCGTTCGATGCGCGCGAGCAGCGCGCTGACCGGCATCTCGATGTCCAGGTACACGTGGCACAGCCCCGCTTCGCGCGCGAGCCGCGGGAACAGCGTCTGGTGCACCTGCAGCGTCATCTCGCTGTCCTCGCCCGAGTACTCGGTGGCGCGCGCGACGTCGACCTGCGAGAACGAGATTTGGTTCGCGCCCTTGCCGCACAGCTCTTCGTAGCTCAGCCCCTTGCGGTTGAGGTGGCGCTCGGCCAGGCTTTCCAGGTTGTGTGGGCGGTGCGCCTCGAGCACGTAGCTCTCGAGCAGCGTGTCGTGCTGCCAGCCGCGCACGGTGATGCCGTGGTTGGCGAGCACGTGGGTGTCGTACTTGATGTTCTGCCCCACCTTCGGCGCGGCGGCGTCCTCGAGCCAGGGCCCCATCGCCGCCAGCACCTCGTCGCGCGGCAGCTGGGCCGGTGCACCGGGGTAGTCGTGTGTCACCGGCACGTAGGCGGCCTCGCCCGGCTGCACCGCGAACGAAATGCCGACGATGTGCGCGCGCATCGGGTCCAGCGAATCGGTTTCGGTGTCCAGTGCGCACAGCGGCGCGGCACGCAGCCGCTCGAGCCAGGCGTCGAGCCGCTCGCGCGTGAGCACGGTCTCGTAGTGGCGCTGCAGATTCGACACGTCGGACGGCGCGGGGTTGTCGAAACGGCCCACCTGGGCCGGTGGCGCCGGCGCAGCGGCGACGCCGAGGCTGGCCTCGAGCTCCTTGCTCCAGGCGCGAAAACCAAAGCGCTGATAGAACGCCAGCAGCGCCGGCCGGTCCACCTCGCGCAGCGCCAACGACTCCAGCGCGGGCCAGTCGGTCACCTGGCCCGACAGATCGCAGTCGGTGGCCACCGTGACCAGCCGCCGGCCCTGCGGCAGCCAGTCGAGCGCCTTGCGCAGGTTCTCGCCCGCCGCGCCCTTGATCGAGGCGGCCGCCGCGATCACACCGTCGAGCGAGCCGAATTCGGCGATCCACTTGGCCGCGGTCTTCGGGCCGACCTTGTCGACCCCCGGTACGTTGTCGACTGCGTCGCCGATCAGCGTCAGGTAGTCGACGATGCGCTGCGGCGGCACGCCGAACTTGGCGGCCACGCCGGCCACGTCGAGCGTCTCGTTGCTCATCGTGTTGATCAGCTGCACCCGATCGTTCACCAGTTGCGCCAGGTCCTTGTCGCCGGTGGAGATGATCACCTTGTGACCGCTGGCTGCCGCCACGCGGGCCAGCGTGCCGATGGCATCGTCGGCCTCGATGCCCGGCACCTCCAGCACCGGCCAGCCGAGCAGGCGCACGACCTCGTGGATCGGCTCGATCTGTCGCACCAGGTCCTCGGGCATCGGCGCACGGTGCGCCTTGTACTCGGGGTACCAGGCGTCGCGGAAGGTCGGCCCCTTGGCGTCGAACACGCAGGCGGCATGGCCCGCGCCGAACTGGTCGCGCAGCTTCTTCATCATCGCCACCATGCCGTGGATCGCACCGGTGGGAAACCCGTCGGGCGAACGCAGGTCCGGCATCGCGTGGTAGGCGCGATACAGGTAGCTCGAGCCGTCGACCAGGATCAGCGTGTGATCATCCATTGCGAACTCCAGCCGCGAGAACGTGCCGCCCTCGCTCGGCAGGCGACGAACGAAGCGGGCCGGCAAGCGTCATGGTTGGCATTGTGCGTCGACGCTCGCAGGCACCCCGGCCGTAGAATCCGCGCCATGAACACGACCTGCGCGATGTGTCTGCTGGCGCTGGCGGCGTCGACATCGGCCGCGGCGGCGGCGCCACCATCGGGCGGCGAGCCCGAAACGCGGCGTGTGGTGCTCGAGGACGACGCCGTGCGAATCGAGGAACTGCGTGTGCGCGGTCAGGTGCTGCGCATCAGCGTCACGCCCAAGGCCGCCGGTGCGCGGCCCTATGAAATCGTGCCGGCCGATGCCTCGCGCGACCTGTCGCAGCAGCGCGGGCTCACGGGCCAGCGCCTGTGGAACCTGTTCTCGTTCTGAGTTGCCGCTAGGCTTCCCGGTCGCGCATGGCGGTTTTCACCGAGCTGGCGTTCGATGAGGTGCGGGCGTGGTTGGCGCGCCTGGACGTCGGCGACCTCACCGGCCTCGAAGGCGTGAGCTCCGGAATCGAGAACACCAACTACTTCGTCGACACCAGCCGGGGCCGCTGGGTGCTCACGGTGTTCGAGCGCCTGACCTTCGAGCAACTGCCCTTCTACCTGCGCTTGATGCAGCACCTCGCGCGCCACGCGATGCCAGTGCCCGAACCCCGCGCCGACGCCGGTGGCGAGATCATGCACCGGCTGCGCGGCAAGCCCGCGGCGCTGTGCACACGGCTGGCCGGCCGTCATGTCGAGCTGCCGACGCTCGCGCACTGCGCGCAGCTCGGCGGCACGCTGGCCCGCCTGCACGGCGCGGCCGCCGACTTCGGCATGCATCAACCCAACCTGCGCGGCCTGCCGTGGTGGCGTGAGACCGCGCCGCGCGTGCGGCCGTACCTCGACGCCGGTGCCTGCGCGTTGCTCGACGAGGAGTTGCACTTCCAGGAGCAGCTGGCCGCCTCGGCGGCGTACGCGGGGCTGCCGCGGGCCGCGGTCCACGCCGACCTGTTCCGCGACAACGTGCTGTTCGACTCGGTGGACGAGCGCGATGTGCTCACCGGTTGTGTCGATTTCTACTTCGCCGGCGTCGACACGCTGCTGTTCGACCTCGCCGTGTGCCTGAACGACTGGTGCATCGACGCCGGCAGCGCGCGCATCGACGAGACGCGGGCCACGGCCCTGATGCTGGCCTATCAGCGACAGCGCGCGCTGACGCCGGCGGAGCATCGCCTGCTGCCGGCGCTGCTGCGGGCCGCGGCGCTGCGCTTCTGGCTGTCGCGACTGGCCGACCTGCACCTGCCGCGCGACGCGGCCATCATCGCGCCCAAGGACCCGCACCATTTCGAACGCCTGCTGCGCGAGCGCATCGCGCAACCCTGGCACCCTCTGCGCTGATTGATCGACACCATGGGACTCAAACTGCAGCACGTTGCCGCACGCCAGGGCTGGACCTGGCTGCGCGATGGCCTGCGCCTGTACTTTCGCCGGCCGCTGGGCTTCACCGGGCTGTTCCTGGTGTTCCTGATCGCGGCCATGCTGCTGATGACCATTCCGCTCGTCGGCGGCCTGATCGGCATGGCCACGCTGCCGCTGCTGACGCTGGGCTTCATGGCCGCGACGCGCGCCGCCCTGCGCAACGAAACGCTCAGCCCGCTGCTGTTCGTGTCGCCGCTGCGCAGCGGGGCGCCCGGGCGCGCGGCGTTGATCAGGCTGTGTCTCGGGTATGGTGCGGCATCGGTGGCGGTGTTGATGCTCAGCCACTGGATCGACGGCGGTGCGTTCGAGCGGCTGCAGGTGGCGATGGCCAAACCCGACGCGCCGCGCGCGGAGCTCGAGGCAGCGCTCAATGACCCGTCGTTGCTGCCGGGCCTGCTGCTGCGCGCCACGCTGGTGATGCTGGTGTCGATCCCGTACTGGCACGCGCCGGCGCTGGCGGTGTGGGGCGGCCAGTCGGCCAGTCAGGCCCTGTTCTCCAGCACGCTGGCGCTGTGGCGCGCCAAGGCGGCGTTCCTCGTCTACAGCCTGGGCTGGACCGTCGCGGTGGGACTGTTCGGCGCGATCGCGGCGTTGCTGTTCAACCTGCTCGGCCTGCGCCAGTTGATCGGTGCGATCGGCCTGCCAGCGGGGTTGATCTTTTCGGCGGCCTTCTACGTGTCGTTGTGGTTCACCTTCGTCGACTGCTTCGGCAGCGACGAGGTCTCGGACGCGCCAGCGCCGCCCGCCTAGGTGATCGGCGTCAGCTTGGCGATGCCCAGCGCCAGCCACTTGGCGCCATGCCGGCCGAAATTGACCTGCGCGCGCGCGTCGTTGCCGCTGCCTTCGAGCGTGAGGATCACGCCCTCACCGAACTTGGTGTGGAACACGCTCTGACCGACACGCAGCGACTGGCCGGCCACGCCGGTGGCCACGCTGCGGTTGGCTTCCATCGCCGACGGTCGTGGTTCGACGCGGCCCGCGCCGATCATCGACCCCAGCCCGCTGCCGCGTGACCAGGCCTCCTGGTACTGGCGTGCGTAGCCCGAGCCGAAGCCCTGGTTGCGCGGCGTCAGCCACTTCAGCGCGGCCTGCGGCAACTCCTCGACGAAACGGCTCTTGACGTTGTAGCGCGTCTGGCCGTGCAGCAACCGCGTCTGGCTGAAGCTCAGGTACAGCCGCCTGCCGTGCGCGCGTGATGGCCACGTACATCAGGCGGCGCTCCTCCTCCAGGCCATCGGCGTCCGACATCGAGTTCTCGTGCGGGAACAAACCCTCCTCGAGCCCGGTGATGAACACGCAGTCGAATTCCAGCCCCTTGGCCGAATGCACTGTCATCAGCTGCACCGCGTCCTGCCCGGCCTGGGCCTGGTTGTCGCCCGCCTCGAGCGCCGCATGGGTCAGAAACGCCGCCAGCGGCGAGACGATCTCGCCGGTCTCGGCGTCGGGCGTGACCTTGACCGCGGCCACCGCCTCGGGTATTCCAGCCGCGATGGCGCCGGCGGTTTCGTCGACAGGCAGCGCCACCGCGTCCTTGCCGAAACCCTCCTGCGTGACGAAGGCTTCGGCGGCGTTGACCAGCTCCTCCAGGTTCTCGATGCGGTCGGCGCCTTCCTTCTCGGTGCGATAGAAGTCGAGCAGCCCGGTGGCGTGCAGCACGTGCTCGATGATCTCGCGCAGCGTCAGGCCACGCGTCGCGTCGCGCATCGCATCGATCAAGGCGTTGAACGCGGCCAGGTTGGCGCCCGCCTTGCCGGTCAGCGCACCGACACTCTGGTAGAGGCTGCGCCCGCTCAGCCGCGCGGCGTCCTGCAACTGCTCGATGCTGCGCGCGCCGATGCCGCGCGTCGGAAAATTCACCACCCGCAGGTACGAGGTGTCGTCGCTCGGGTTCTCGAGCAGCCGCAGGTAGGCCAGCGCGTGCTTGACCTCGGCGCGCTCGAAGAAGCGCAGCCCGCCATAGACGCGGTACGGCACGCCGGCGTTGAACAACGCACTTTCCAGCACGCGGCTTTGCGCGTTGCTGCGGTACAGGAGCGCGAGTTCGCTGCGCGGCGTGCCCGATCGGTGCAGCTGCTGCAGCTCCTCGAGCAGCCACTGCGCCTCGGCGTAGTCGCTGTTGGCCTCGACCACGCGCACCGGCTCGCCCGGGCCCGCCTCGGTGCGCAGGTTCTTGCCGAGGCGCCGCGTGTTGTGCGCGATCAGCGCGTTGGCGGTATCGAGGATGTTGCCGAACGAGCGGTAGTTGCGCTCGAGCTTGATCACCTGCGGCACACGGTACTCGCGCTCGAAGTCGGCCATGTTGCCGACCAGCGCACCCCGAAAGGCGTAGATGCTCTGGTCGTCGTCGCCGACCGCGAACACGCCCTGCCCGACCCTACCGGGCGGCGGCGCGAACATCTTCAGCCACTGATACTGCAGCCGATTCGTGTCCTGGAACTCGTCGACCAGCACATGCGCGAAGCGCCGCTGATAGTGTTCGCGCAGCGCGTCGTGGTCGCGCAGCAGCTCGTAGCTGCGCAGCATCAGCTCGGCGAAGTCGACCACGCCTTCGCGCTGGCACTGGTCCTCGTAGGCCTGGAAGATCTCGACCATCTTGCGCGTGTGCGGGTCGCTCACCGGCACGTCCTTGGCTCGCAGGCCGTCGTCCTTGCTGCCGGCGATGAACCAACTCACCTGCTTCGGCACGAAACGCTCTTCGTCGAGGTTCATCGCCTTGATCACGCGCTTCACCGCCGACAGCTGATCGGCGCTGTCGAGAATCTGAAAGCTCTGCGGCAGGCCCGCCAGCTTCCAGTGCGCGCGCAGGAAGCGGTTGCACAGGCCGTGAAAGGTGCCGATCCACATGCCGCGCACGTTGATCGGCAACATCGCCGACAGCCGCGTCAGCATTTCCTTGGCCGCCTTGTTGGTGAAGGTCACGGCCAATACGCCACCGGGCGAGACCTGCCCGGTGGACAGCAGCCAGGCGATGCGCGTGGTCAGCACGCGCGTCTTGCCCGAGCCCGCGCCAGCCAGGATCAGCGCCGGCACCGCCGGCAGCGTGACCGCGGCACGCTGCTCGGGGTTGAGGTGGGTGAGCAAGGAGGCGGCCGCGCCGGGGGCGAGATCGTCCGAAATGCCATCAGAATGGGCGCTATGCATCGATGGATTCTAGGAGCCACGGTCCTGGCGGCCGGCGCGCAGGCCGCCGGATCGCCGGTCGAATGCCCACGACCGGGTGGAACGGTCGTTGAACGCTTCACCAGCGCAGACTGTGCCGACTGCTGGACACGCACGCCACGCGAGTCGGCCTCGAACGACGATTGGCTGTTCGACTGGATCGTGCCCGCCACGCGGGGTGACGAGGCTGCGCTGTCGTCGGCGGCGGCCACCGAGGCGCGCGAACGCGTAGCGCGTGGCACCGGCTCGACGCTGGCCGATGGCCAGGAAACCACGCGACGCACGCCGCTGCGTCAACGGTCGGGGCTGCAGCTTCGCGTCACCGCGGGCCCGGCCTGGAACGGCTACTTCGCGGTGCAGTTCGATGCCAAGGGCTCCGCGCCCCGCGGCAGCAGCGGCTGGCTCGCCTTGGTGGAGATCGTGCCCGAAGGCACCGACGGCACACCCGTCGCGCGACACCTGGTTCGCACGGTGGCCGGGCCGATCAACCTGGACGCGCTGCGACCGGCTCGACCGGTCCGCGCGCTGCAGGCGATGCGCTGGCCCGAGACCGCCAAGCCGGCGCGGCTGCGCGCACGGGCATGGATCGAAGCCGCCGACGGCCGTGTCATCGCGGTGACGGCCGAACGCTGCTCGTTGCCCTAGTCAGCCCGTTGCCCGAGTCAAATCGCGGCCGTCGCGTGGCGGCGGCACATCGCGCCCACCCGGATGAGGGGTAGGGTCGACGAGCACGCCGCGACATAGTCACTCGGGGTCGGGCGTCGCGACCCGCAGAATTCGGACGTGTCCCAGCCATGCGTGGGGGAACGCAGCAGCATGCGAATACTCGTTGTCGAGGATGACGACCTCGTCGGTTCGGCGATCCAGCGCGGTTTGCTTCGCGAAGGCTTTCCGGTCGACTGGGTCCGCACCGGCGAAGGCATGGTCGACGCCTTGCGCACTCACGAATACGACGGTGTGCTGCTCGACCTGGGCCTGCCCGACATGCAGGGCGAGACCTTGCTGATGGGGGTGCGCGCCCGCAGCCCCGGCGTTCCGGTGATCGTGATCACGGCGCGCGGCGGCGTGCAGGATCGCGTCGCGCTGCTCGACATCGGCGCCGACGACTACATGATCAAGCCGATCGACCTGGACGAACTGGCCGCGCGTCTGCGCGCGGTATTGCGCCGCGTCGCCACGGCCGCCGACGATCTGCAGGAGACCGAGCATGGTGCACTGAAGTTGTTTCCCACGCGGCGCTACGCCACCTGGCATGGCACCGTGGTGCCGCTGACGAACAAGGAATACTGGTTGCTCGAAAGCCTGGTGCGCAGAAAGAACGAGATCGTCACCCGCGCACAGCTCGAGGAGGCCCTGTACGGCTGGGGCGAAGAGGTGGGCAGCAACACGGTGGAGGTCTACATCCACTATCTGCGGCGCAAGTTCAGCAGCGCCCTCATCCAGACGGTGCGCGGTGTCGGTTATCGGCTCGGCACGGAAGGCGCGTCCGACCAGCCGGGCTAGAAACTCTCCAGCACTTTCACGCCGGTCGTGCCATCCCCCACGGCCGAGACATAACCCACGGCACCGGGCGTCGAACGAACGAACGCAATGACTTCCGCATCGCTGCCCTTGACCTGCGGCGGCGGCAGGCCCTCGCGAAATGTCTTGCGCAGCCACCGCGCCTGGTACTTGCGCTCGTCGGTCTGCAGCACCTTGATCAGGAACTCCGGCTGGATCGCGCTGTTGGCCACCGGCACCAGCCTCAGACTGCCCGCGAGCTGCTTTTCACCCAGGAACACATCGCGGATGTCGTTCCCGCTCAGGCTGACGAACGGATGGGCAATCACCTCGCCGGCCAGCGCCGAGGCGCAGGGCAGCCAGATGGCCAGCGCGGTCAGCGCGATGCGGTGCTTCATCGACGCCGCAGCCTCAGAAGGCAATCGAGTACTCGACCGCGGCCCGGCGATACCGGGCCGCGCCGAATGGCACCTGCGCGCCGCTGGCATCGATCTGCATGACGTCCGCTTCGCGCGTGGTACTCAGTTCGGCTTTCAGTGAAGACCGAGTGTCCAGTTCGTAGCGCATGCCGGCGACCCAGCGCCGGTACGGCCGTCCGGCCTGCTGGCTTAGGAAGTAGTTGTCGGCCAGGTCGAGCGCAGCCCGCTCGTAGCGAACGTAGGGCGTCAGCGAGCCATAGTCGCGGCCGAGCTGCGCGAACCAGAGGTGGCTGACCCGCTTCGCGCCGCCCGCCGCATCGCTGTCGGCGACACGGTAATACTCACCCAGCGCCTCCCAGTCACTGGCATCGTAGCGAAAATACGCGCCGGAGAGCCGGAACCTGGTGCGGCTCAGCAGGCCGCCCGAGTTGGCGTAGGCGCTGACCGTGGAGCCACGCGCGTGAACGCCGACGATGAGATCGCCGGCGGTGCCGCCGGGCTGGTAGCCCAGATTCAGGCCGAGCGTCTTGCTGCTGTCATCGTCGGTGAACGCATTGATGGCCAGCGCGCGATCGCGAATGCTCGGACCGTTGCCGAGATAGGCGTCGTAGTTGAGCCTGCCGTCGCCCAGGCGCGTCTTGCCGCTGGCCCACAGGCCCACCGTGTGAGTCGGGATGATGCCGCCCTTGTCTTCGAAGTCGATGAAACGCGGGCGAAAGATCGTGGTCTGCAGGTAGGTGCCATGATGAAAGGCCGTGTTCCACAGTCCGATCGGCGTATGGAAGCGGCCCATCCACAGCGTCAGCGCGTCACTGACGGTGTAGCCGATCTGCAGGCGCTCGGTGTCGACTTCGTTTTCGCCATTGGGCAGGTGTTCGAACACCACCTCGACCAGCGATTTGACGCGGTCACCCAGTTGCGGCGTCAGGTAGACGTCCAGCGTCCCGGCGTTGAAACCCCGCAGTCGGGCAGGATCACGCGCGGTGGACCACCCGACGCCGACATCGGCAAAGCCATGCAGCGGCAGGCCGGATTCGTTGTTGGTCCTGCTCAATCCTTCGGAAATCTGCTTCACGCTCGCCTGCAAGTCGGTGATCGTGCGCGCCGGGTCGCCCGCCCCGTTCGCCACCCCAGGCGCGGCTGCCGGCGCACCGGAGGCCGCGGACTGTGCCGCACGCTCGAGCTCGCTAACACGCGCGGCGAGCCGTTCGATCATCTGCACACTGGCGGCCAACCGTTCTTCGAGGGCCTTGATGCGATCGCCCGCCTCGTCGGCGTGCGCTGGTGCGGCAGCGGCCAGGACCAGCGCTGCGATCCAGAGCGCTCTGCCGGCCGACGTCATCGTCAAGGTCTTGTCCATTGCGCGTCCTCATGCATACGCAGACACCGCACCGTGGCGGACGAGCCGTGCAGTCTACGTGGGTTGCACGCTGATTTCCGGGGACCATCCGGCCCGCAGCGCGCGAATTGCGGTAGGCTTCCGCGAGCATTCCATGTCAGTCGCCCACGTCAGGTCCAGCTGTCTTCGCGTCGTGATCGGCATCACGATGCTGTGGGGATTGGCCGGGCAGGCGTTCGCCGAGGATCTGTATCGACAGCCCGGTCCTTGGCAGGACGACCAGTCGCGAGCGTTCCAGTTCGAGGCGCTGCGCGGAACGCCGACGGTGCTGACGCTCGCCTACGGCGCCTGCCGTCGGATCTGCGCCACCAGTGTGCGCGTCATGACGCAACTGCAGACCCTGAGCGATCAACGCCACCAACGCGTCAACTTCGTCGTCGTCGGGCTGGACCCAAGCCAGGATCGGCCCGCCGACTGGGCGGCGCTGCGCGAGGATCGAAAGCTGCTGCGCTCGAACTGGCATTTCGTCTCGGGCAACGACGCATCGACGCGCAGGCTGGCCAACCAGATCGGCATTCGCTACTGGCGCTACGGCGAACACACGATGCACGACTTCGGTATCGTCCTGTTGTCGCCCGAGGGCCGATTGATCGGGCGCCTGAACGCCGCCGATCAGAACCCCGAGTCGCTGCTGCCCTGAAATGCCCGAACGCGTCGCCCGCTGGTCGCTGCGCGGTCGCCATCTGGCGATCGCGACCATCGCCCTCGTGGCATCGCTGCTCGCCGGCGGCGTGGCCATGTACTGGGCCACCGGCATCGAGGAGGACCAGATCATGGACTCCCGCCTCGAACTGCTCGGCGCCACGGTGCTCGCGCTGCTCGAACGGCAGGTCGAGAGCGAGTTGCTCCAGGTCACATCGGGCAATTCCGCGATGCCACTGAACATGAAGACGCGGCCATCCGCCGCACTGCTGTACCGCTTTCAGGTCTGGACACGGCATGGATCGCTGCTGATGCGCAGCCACGAGGCTCCCGAGGATCGACCGCTGACCGCGCTGTCGCGTTTCGGATTCGACACGGTGCGCATCAACGGCGAAGACTATCGTACGTTCGCGCTGCCCAGCGCCAATCGCGAATTCGTGATCCAGGTGGCCGAGAACATCGACGAACGCTGGACGCAGAATGCAACGATCAGCCGTTACTTCGTCGGCTTCCTGCTGCTCCCGCTGGGCCTGGTGTTCGGTGGTACCTTGCTGTGGCTGCTGCGCTCGCTGCGCTCGATCGACTCGCTGGCCGGCCAGCTCGCCGAGCGCAACCCGATGGACATGTCGCCGGTGAAGGTGCCCGATCCGCCGCGCGAACTGCTGCCGATCCTGAAGTCGATCGACGCCCTGACCGCGCGGGTTGGCCACGCGCTGTCGGTCGAACGCAAGTTCACGTCGGTCGCCGCGCACGAGATGCGCACTCCGCTGGCCGGGTTGCGTGCACATGCCCAGCTGGCGGCCAAGGCGCGCACCGACGACGAACTGAAGGAGGCGCTCGACTCCGTGATGCTGGGCGCCGACCGTGCCTCGCACCTGATCGAGCAGCTGCTGGACCTGGCCCGCATCGAAACCATGCCCAAGGACATCGAGCCTGTCGCGGAGCCGGTTCGCCTGTCGGATGTGTACCAAGCCGTGATGCACGAGCTGGATCGGCGTGCGGCCGCGAAGCAGATCATGATTGCCGCCCGATTCCCAGTCGACGAGATCCGCGCTCACCGTTTCGCCGTGTTCGTGCTGCTGCGCAACCTGCTCGCCAACGCGATTGCCTACACACCCGTTGGCGGCCACGTCGCCATCAGCTCGCAGATGCAGGGCAACGCCGTGGTGCTGACCGTCGATGACTCCGGGCCCGGCATTCGCTCCGAAGATCGCGAGCGCGCGTTCGAGCGCTTCAACCGCCTGGGGCAGGCGCACATCGAAGGCGTCGGGCTGGGCCTGTCGATCGTGCACTCGGTGGTCGATCTGCATCGAGCCACGCTTCGACTGCTCGACTCACCGCTGGGCGGCTTGCGCGTGGAAATGGCGTTTCCGCAAGAACTCGTGTAGCGACGCAGGCCGCTCGATCGCGGGCGGCGCGGCACCCGCATGGGTTGAACGCCTACCGCCTGGGTAGGAAACGCCCTACCCACGGCCGCAGGGTCACCCAAGCTGGCCGCTGCGTCGAATTCGGGATTGAATGGCGTATGCGGGAGCCCTGGTTTGATTCGATCGAATGACCATCGGTTGACGATTCGCGGGCGCGTTCCGGCGACGCGCCCGCGATGGCCGCACGCGGCGTTGTGGGCGACGCTGCTCTGGAGCGCCGTGGATCCGGCCTGCGCGCAGATCTACACCAACGATCCCGCCGACTCCGGCGGTCGCGTGGTGCTGTCCAACCATGCGTCGGCGTACACGCCGGTCTTGCTGGTCGAGCCGGACCGCCACTCCGACGCACGGCTCACCGAGCCCGCGCACGCGGCGACGGCCGTCGACGCCGCCGTGCATGTGCGCCCGCCGCTGCCGCGTACACCGCCGGCGGCGACGTCGGCGTTGATCGGCATCGTGGCGCGCGACTATTCGGTGGCCGAAGCGCTGATCAAGGCGGTGATCGCGGTCGAGTCGGGGTTCGATCCGAACGCGCGCTCCGTCAAGGGCGCCATGGGGCTGATGCAGTTGATGCCCGAGACCGCTCGTCGCTTCGGCGCGCGCGATGCCTTCGCCGTGGAGGAGAACCTGCGCGCCGGCACGGCCTACCTGCGATGGCTGCTGGACCTGTTTGCCGGCGACGTGAAGCTGGCGCTGGCCGCGTACAACGCCGGCGAAGGCGCTGTCCTGCGCGCCGGCCGGCGCATCCCGGACATCGCCGAGACGCGCGCCTACGTGCCGAAGGTGCTCTCGTACCACGCCCACTTCAGCTCCGCGGTGACCGCGCGCGCGCAGTAAGCGGGCCGAGCTTCGAATCGCGCGGCCGCTGACGCGCGTTGCCGCGAAGCTGCTGTGTCGAACGCAGGTCTTGCGGCGTTGCCCGAGCGAGTCTTCTGGTCGGCGCGCGGATCCACGCGGTAGGGACCCGCCGCGTGCTAAGGGCAAAACCGCCCGCCCATCTGAGGGGGCCTATCCCGGGCTCTTAAGTCACCTTTAAGCCCCCTTCACACACTCGTGAAGTCAGTCAGTACGCCTGCATTCACCTGCCCGATCGGCCGATGCGAACGATGAGAACCACCCAGTTGACGCTCCGATGTGCACCCCGTTGCGACACCGCGCTCGCCAAGCTCAAGGCGTTTCGAGCGACGCGCGGTTTCACGCTGCTGGAATTGCTGGTGGTGATCGTCATCATCGGTCTGCTCGCCGGACTGGTGGCGCCGCGCTACTTCGAGCAGCTCGGCAAGTCCAATACCAAGATCGCCAAGGCCCAGATCGAATCGCTCGAGAAGGCGCTGGATCAGTTCCGGCTCGACGTGGGCAAGTACCCCACCACCGAGCAAGGGCTCGACGCCTTGAACAACCGGCCGCAGAACCTCGACAAGTGGTCCGGCCCCTACCTCAAGAAAGCCGTGCCGCCCGATCCCTGGGGCGCACGCTACATCTACAAGTTTCCCGGCGATCATGGTGACTACGATTTGTCGTCGCTGGGTGCGGACGGCCAACCGGGGGGCACCGGCGAAGCCGCCGACGTGACCTCCTGGGGTTCGTAGGGCGGGCCATGTCGATGCCGTTCGATCTCGTGGTGCGCACCGCCAGCGGCACGGTGCGCAGCCTGCGCGTCAGTGCCGCCGATGCGGCCGCGGCGCGTGCCAGGGCCGCTCAGGATGGGCTTCAGGTGCTCGGTTGCACCCCGCGCGAAGGAGCTCACGGGCACGCCGCACGGAGCGTCCGTGGCAACGGCCACGGGCTGGACATCGCGACGTTCTCGCACGAGCTGGCGTCGTTGCTGGCGGCCGGTCTGTCGGTGGTCGATGCGCTGCGAACGCTGGCCACCAACGAAACGGCGGGCGCCCGACAGTCGATGTTGCTCGAGGTCGTGAGGGGTGTCTCCGAGGGATTGCCGTTGTCGGCAGCACTCGAACGCCAGCCGGGCCGCTTTCCGCCGTTGCTGATCGCCACCGTCAGCGCCAGCGAACAAACCGGTGACCTCAGCACCGCGCTGTTGCGCTACGCCCAGCACCAGCAGAGCATCAAGGCGCTGCGCGAGAAGGTCGTCGGCGCCGCGATCTACCCGATGCTGCTGCTGGCGGTGGGCGCTCTGGTCGTGGTGTTCCTGCTCGGCGTCGTGGTGCCTAAATTCGCCGTGCTGATCGAGAGCACGCGGCGCCAGTTGCCCTGGACCTCGCAATTGCTGATGACCTGGGGGCGCCTGGTCGCCGAACATGCCTGGTTGGTCGCCGCCGGCGTCACGGCCGCGATCGCCGTGTCGATCCTGGCGCTGCGCCAGGTGTTGCGCACGGGTGCCCGGGCGCGCTGGATCGAAGCGGTACCGCTGATCGGGCCGACGATCCGCCAGTTCCGCCATGCGCAGCTGTACCGGACCACCGGCATGCTCGTCAAAGGCGGCATCGCCGCGCCGCGTGCGCTCCAACTCGGGGCCAACTTACTCGGCAGCGACGACCGCACGCGGCTGGCGCGCGCCGTGACCTTGATTCACGAAGGTCGCAGCATCAGCAGCGCGTTGCAGGAGGCCCGGCTGGCCGATCCGGTGGCTGCCAGCATGCTGGCGGTGGCCGAACGCACCGGCGGGTTGGCCGAAATCCTGGAGCGCATTGCCGCGTTCCACGAGTCGCGCCTGCAGCGCTCCGTCGAGATGACCAGCCGGCTGTTCGAGCCGCTGCTGATGATCGTGATCGGGCTCGTCATCGGCGCCATCGTCGTGCTGATGTACCTGCCGATCTTCGATCTGGCCTCCACCCTTCAGTGACACCGAAACGGCAGACCCGATGTCGATCCAGGCTTCCTCCGGCATGTCGCTGAGCGATTCCGTCATCAACGCCAGAACGCTCGACGCGTCGCTGGTGCAGGATGCCCTGCGCAGCGCCGGCTCGCGCTCGCGCATGGCCTGGATGGCCGAGCAGCTCGACGTCAGCGAGGAGTTCCTGCTGCCGCGTGCCGCCAAGTATTTCGGCGCGCGGGCGCTGAGCATGGCGTCGTTGCGCAAGATCCGCCCCGAGTTCGATCTGGTGTCGTTCGTCGAATGCCAGCGGCGCGGCTGCCTGGTCGGGCGCTTCGGCCACGAGCCGGCGCTGACGGTCGTGCTGGCCGACCCGACCGATGCGCGCCTGCGCCAATGGCTCGAGGTGCGCCTGCGCTCGCGCGACGTCAATCTTGCGTTGGCGTCCGCGGCGGACCTGCAGGCGTTCCTGGTCGGCGCCGAGAAGTCGGTGCGCGCGATGGACGCCGTCAAGATGCAGGCCGATCGCCCGGCCACCGCGCTCGAGAACGGGTTGGCGATCTCGATCTCGAACATCGACGCGACCGAAAGCCCGGTGGTGCGCCTGGTCGACTCCACGTTGTACGACGCGCTGCGCACCGGTGCCAGCGACATTCACCTGGAGACGCAGCCCAACGGCATGTTGATCAAGTACCGCCTCGACGGTGTACTCGAGGTGGTGAAACAGATCGACAACATCGACATCGCACATCAGGCCATCTCGCGCATCAAGGTCGTCTCCGAGCTCGACATCGCCGAGCGCCGCGTTCCGCAGGACGGTCGCTTCCAGGTGGTGGTCGATGGGCGCGACATCGACTTCCGCGTCTCGATCATGCCCAACCTGTTCGGCGAGGACGCGGTGCTTCGTGTGCTCGACCGCAAGCACCTCACCGGTCAGTTCAAGGCATTGAGCCTGGACACGCTCGGCTTCGACGCCGGCGTGCTGGGCTTCGTGCGCGGCGCCGCTGAAATGCCCTATGGCCTGCTGCTGGTCACCGGACCCACCGGCAGCGGCAAGACGACGACGCTGTACGCGGCGCTGTCGGAGATCAACACCGGGCTGGACAAGATCGTGACGATCGAGGACCCGATCGAATACCAGTTGCCGGGCGTGCTGCAGATCCCGGTCAACGAGAAGAAGGGTCTGACCTTCGCCCGCGGGCTGCGCTCGATCCTGCGGCACGACCCGGACAAGATCATGGTCGGCGAGATCCGCGACGCCGAGACCGCGCACATCGCCGTGCAGGCGGCGCTCACCGGCCACCAGGTGTTCACCACGGTCCACGCCAACAACGTGTTCGACGTGATCGGCCGCTTCGCCAACATGGGGGTCGACAGCTACAGCCTGGTGGCCGCGCTCAACGGCATCGTGGCGCAGCGGCTGCTGCGCATGAATTGCCCGAGTTGCGCCGCCGCCTGTGCGGTACCGGCCGAACTCACTCGCCGCAGCGGCCTCAGCGCCGAGCGCAGTGCCGGCGCGTCGTTCATGCGCGGCCTGGGCTGCGCGCACTGCCGTGGCACCGGCTACAAGGGGCGCCGCGCCATCGCCGAGACCCTGCCGATGAACGACACGCTGCGCGACCAGCTGGTGCAGCGGGCGCCGCTGTCGCAGATCCGCCAATCGGCACGCGACAGCGGCTTCACGAGCCTGCGTGACGCCGCGGTTGCGCTCGCGCTGGCCGGCGAGACGACGCTGGAGGAGATCAACCGTGTCACCCCCGTGGAGTAAGTCGGTGCGGCTGCGCGTC
This sequence comes from uncultured beta proteobacterium, assembly GCA_963814435.1. GTDB lineage: Bacteria > Pseudomonadota > Gammaproteobacteria > Burkholderiales > Burkholderiaceae_C > JAEUPI01. The sequence goes on along the minus strand of CAWFCV010000003.1, from coordinate 306,431 downwards.
GTGCCGGGCTCGGTCTGCGGCACGCTGGAGCGCGGCTGGCTGCGCCCGAAGGTGCTGGCGCGCGCGAACCAGGCCACGGACCCGCCGGACGCAGCCGAGACAACGCCGTCGGCCCATGCCAACGAAGAGCCCCTGCAGGCCATCGAAGTCGTGCTGCGCGAACTGGCCAAGACCGCTGCGCTGCGCGGCGCGCAGCTGCACGTCGAGCTGGCCGATTCGCTGATGCACCTGGACGTGGTGGCGGGTGACTTTGCCGGCGACAGCGACCGCAAGCTGCAATCGATCGCCGTCGCCTGCGTCGACGAGCTGCTGGGCGAGGCGACCCCGCAGCATGAAATCCGCTGGCAACTGCAGCGGGGTGGCCAGCATCTGCTCATCGGTGCGATCGCCCGCGACTTGATCCAGTCGCTGTCCGAGGTTGCCGCGCGGCATGGCCTGACGCTGTGCAGCGTGCAGCCCGACTTCTGTCTGCAATGGAACCGCTACGCCGGTGTGCTGAAGGCCGGGTCGGCGGTGTTTGCCGTGGCCAGCGGGCTTGAAGCGGTCGTTGCCCAGGTGTGCAACGGCGCGGTCGCAGCCATCAGCCATGGCGCCTGGCTGGACCGTCACGTCTCGGGCGGGCTGGTCAATGCCAACGCCCAGCGTCTGATGTGTGGTTTCGGGCTGGAGCCCTCGACCACCGCGGGCGCGCTGGATGCCCGCGTCGACCGCCTGCTGGCCTGTGCCGGGCTGGATGCCAAGGACCAGCACGCCTACCTGCTGGTCGCCCCCCAGGTGCCGGACAAGGCCGTGTCGTCGCGCTGGACGGTGTTGAATCGGGAGGCACCGGCGCGATGAAGCCGACTCGACTGCACCTCGAGTTCGCGCCCCACGCCCACCAGGGCGTCACGCTGGGCAGCGTGATGCTGATCGTCAGTGCCGTGGCGCTGGTGGCGGGCGCCGTTCAGCTGGCGCTGATGCTCGCCGACAACGCCCGACAGGCCGACACGCTGGCCGCGCTGGAGTCACGGCGCAGCGTCGCCGCGGCCGGCGCGCCGCGCAAGGCTGCGCCCGAGCCGGGCGAGCTGGCGCGAACACGGGTCGTGCGCCAGGTCGCGCAGCGTCTCACCACGCCCTGGGCCGACCTGCTGGACTCGCTGGAGTCGGCACCCGTTCAATCGGTCGCCCTGCTGTCGGTCGAACCGTCGATCAGCAAGCAGAGCATTCGCATCACGGCCGAGGCGCGCAATCCTCAGGACATGCTCGCCTACCTGAGCGCGCTGCAGCGCGACCCGCGCCTGAACACTGCCGTGCTCGTCTCGCACCAGGTTCAAGTCCAGTCGCCGGGAACGCCGGTGCGGTTCCAGATCCAGGCCGGGTGGGGAGCGCTGCCGTGAACCGCCTGCTGCAACGCTGCTGGCATGGCGCCGTGCGCCGGCTCGGCCAGTCGGGCCTGCTCGCGCTGGCGCTGCTGATTCCCAGCCTCGCGATCACCGGGTGGTTGCCGCAGCTGAGCCGGCATGCGGACGAACTGCGCGCTGCGTTGGCCGCGAAGACCGAGGCCCTGGCCCGCCCAGGCGAGCCGGTGCGCCGCCCGATGACCCACGGCGAGCAAGTAAACGAGTTCATGGCTCGTTTCCCGCCGCTGGCGCAGAGTTCGAGCGATCTGGAACAGGTGTTCGCGCTGGCCAAGCGCCGCGATGTCGCGCTGCTGAAGGGCGAGTACCAGCTGAAGACCGAGCCGAACCTGTCGATGGTGTCGTACAGCGCCACGTTCCCGGTTCGCAACGGCTACGGCGCCCTGAAGGCGTTTGCGGCCGATGTGCTGGAAGCCCTGCCGCATGTCTCGATGGACGAGCTGCGCATGAGCCGGACCGACGCCGTGAGCAACGCGCTGGACTCCGTCGTTCGTTTCACGTTCGTCTACCGAACCCCATGAAGACGTGGCCGTGCTGAGCAAACCGATGCGCCTGCTGCTGCTGGCCTGCGCCGGGATCTCGACGTTCTACGTCAGCGCCCAGTGGAGCCGAAGCCAGCGCGACGCGAACGACGGGGTCGTCGAGGTCGCGCCGCGTGCCGCCCCCGCGGCAGCGGCGGCCTCGGCCACGGCGCCAGCCGCCGTGCCAGCCGATGTGGCGCGCGACACGGCACCGGGAGCCATCGATCGCTCCAGGACCATCCCGCGGACCAAGGGTGACCTGTTTGCGAACCTGAGCTGGCTGCCCCCGCCGCCCCCGCCGCCGCCGCCGGCACCACCGCCCAAACCGCCGCAACCGGTGACGCCACCGCTGCCGTTCACCTTCGTCGGCATGCTCGAGCGCGGCAACGCCACGCCCCAGGCCTTCCTGGCCAAGGGCGATGCGCTGCTGGTGGTGTCGGTCGGCGACATGCTGGACAACAACACCTATCGCGTCGACGCCCTGAATGCCAACGAAGTGGTAATGACGTACCTGCCGATGAACGTGCAACAGACGCTCAATGTCTCCGGGAGAACCAAGTGAAATCCATCAAACGCGCGGCACGTTGGGCACCTCTGGTCGTCGCCGCGCTGCTGTGGGGCTGCGCCGGCAACGTGATCCATTCCGAAGGCATGCGGCTGATGACCGAAGGCGATCGCGATGCGGCGATCGCCAAGCTGCAGGAGGCGAGCCGGCTCGAGCCGACCAACTCCGAGTACCGCATCGACCTGCTGATGGCCACCCAGGCATATGGCCGCGACCTGGTGGAGCGCGCCGAGGCGGCACGACGCAACGGCAATGCCGCCGAGGCGAGCGCGCTGTTCACCAAGGCGCTGCAGGTCGACGCCACCAACGATCGCGCACGGCGTGGGCTCAAGGGGCTCGAGCTCGATGTGCGCAGCGCCAGGCTGCTCGCCGAATCGGACAAGCTGCTGCGCGAGGGCAACATCGGCGCTGCGCAGGAACGGGTCGACGCGGCGCTGGCCGACAACCCCGCCAACGCGGCCGCGCAGCGCCAGGCCGCGGTGATCCGCGAGCAGGTCGAGAAGGCGCGCCAGGCGCGCGCCGCGCAGGCCGCGGCGCAGTCGGTGATGAACAAGCCGGTGACGCTGCAGTTTCGCGACGCCAACCTGCGCATGGTGTTCGAGGCGCTGTCGCGCACAACAGGGCTGAACGTGATCCTCGACCGCGACGTGCGCGCCGACCTGAAGACCACGATCTTCGTCAAGGACGCCGCGGTCGAGGACACGGTGGACCTGATCCTGCTGCAGAACCAGCTGGAAAAGCGCTCGCTGAACGCGAACACGCTGTTCATCTATCCGGCCACCGCGGCCAAGCTGAAGGAATACCAGGATCTCCAGGTGCGCACGTTCCAGGTCACCAACGTCGACCTCAAGTACCTGCAGACGGTGCTGAAGTCGGTGCTGAAGATCAAGGACATCTCGGTCGACGAACGCAGCGGCACGCTGGTGATGCGCGACACGGCCGACGCCATCGCGGTCGCCGCCAAGGTGATTGCCGCGCACGATGTGCCCGAGGCCGAGGTGATGCTCGAAGTCGAGGTGCTCGAGGTGTCGCACGACCGCCTGTCCAATATCGGCTTCGAGCCGCCGAACTCGCTCAGCATCTCCACGCCCGACAGCGCCAACACCATCGGCGGGCTCAAGGCCCTGACTCGCAACGAGCTGCTGGTGTCCAAGCTCGGCGTGGGCATCAACCTGCGGCTGGAGGACTCCGACTCCAACCTGCTGGCGAGCCCGCGCATCCGCGCCCGCAACAAGGAGAAGGCGCGCATCCTGATCGGCGACCGGGTACCGATCATCACCAACACGGTCACGCCGGTGCAAAGCGGCAGCGGTGTGGTGACCGGTTCGGTCCAGTATCAGGACGTCGGCCTGAAGCTCGAGTTCGAGCCCCAGGTCTACTCCGACCAGGAGGTCGGCATCCGCATCAGCCTGGAGGTGAGCAGCATCGTCAAGGAAATCGCCGGCCCGAACGGCTCGCTCGCCTACCAGATCGGCACCCGCAACGCGCAGACGGTGGTGCGCCTGCGCGACGGCGAAACGCAGATCCTCGGCGGCCTGATCTCGGCCGAGGATCGCAACACCTCGGCCCGCGTGCCCGGCGTCGGGCACCTGCCGATGGTGGGCAAACTGTTCGGCAACAACAGCGGCAACGCGAAGAAGACCGAAATCGTGCTGTCGATCACCCCGCGCATCGTGCGGCCGCCCGCGACGCTCGACGCATCGGTTCGCAACGTGTTCTCGGGCACCGAAAGCAGCATGCGCGAGCGGGCGCTGCAGCTCGATCCGATCGGCTCGGCCACGGGCCAGTCCACGGGCGGCGCGGCGGCGCCCCAGCCCAACGGTGGCGCAGTCGCACCGGCGTCGGGCTCGCGTCCCACCCCGGCCCGACCGCAGCCGACTGGGGTCATACGCGGCAGCAGAGTGCCGCAGCCCGATGGCAGCGCGGCTGACACGGCCGGCACGCCCCCCGCGTCGCAAGACCCAGCGCCGAGTGCGCCGGCGCCTGCCGAACCCCCGAAGGCGACACAGTGAGACACCTTGCGCATTCATCGCTTGCCCGGGGCTTCACGCTCGTGGAGATGCTGATCACGTTGGCGATCGTCGGGCTGCTCGCGATGGTGGCGATGCCGCTGTACGAGGTCACCACCACGCGCGTCAAGGAGACCGAGCTGCGGCAGGCCCTCAGGACCATCCGCGCCGGACTGGACGCCTACAAGGAGGCCACCGATGCCGGCATCTTGGCCAAGGCAGCCGGCGAATCGGGTTATCCGCCTTCGCTCGACACGTTGACCCAGGTGCTGGAGAAGGCCAACAAGCGCGACTTCGGCCTGAACGCTGGCGAGGCCTCGCAGCGCATGGTCATCCTGCGCCAGCTGCCGCGCGACCCGTTCTTTCCCGACCCGCAGGTGCCCGCCGCGCAGACCTGGAATACCCGCGCCTATGCGAGCCGCCCGGAAGACACGTCGTCCGGCGCCGATGTGTTCGATGTGTCTTCCATGTCCACGCGCATCGGACTCGATGGCACCCCTTACAGCAGCTGGTAGGCCCGCCCCATGCACGACGCCGCTCGCCACATCCTTGCCCCGCGACCGCGTTCGTCGGGCGCGCGGGGTTTCACGCTGATCGAGATGATGGTCGTGATGACGCTGATCGCGATCCTGCTCACACTGGCCGTACCGCGCTACTTCTCCGCGATCGACAACGGGCGGCTGAACGTGCAGCGGCAGAACGTGGCCGCGATCCGCGACGCGATCGACAAGTTCTACGGCGACCAGGGCAAGTACCCGCAAACGCTCGACGAACTGGTGGCCAAGCGCTACCTGCGTGAACTGCCGATGGACCCGGTGTCCGAAGCACCCAACTGGGTTGTGGTCGCGCCGCTCGATCCGACGCTGGGCGCGGTGTACGACGTGCAGCCCGCGTCCAAGCCGGCCAACGGCCCGGCCACCGGCGCGCCCGAGGGGAAATGAATGACTGAGCCAACCAACCGCGCATGCCGACGCCGCACGGGCCAGGCCGACGCCGGCATGGTCTTGCTCGCGCTGCTGATCGCGCTGACGCTCGGCGGCATCGCGCTGATGGCCGCGGTGGACGTGTGGGCGTTGGCGCGCCAGCGCGGCGCAGGAGCAAGAGTTGCTCTTCGTCGGCGACCAGTATCGGCGGGCCATCCAGCGCTACTACTTCGGTGCGCCACCGGGCACGCCCCGCGTGTTGCCCGCCAGTCTCGAGAGACCTGCTCGAAGACGACCGCTACCCGATGCCGGTGCGCCACCTCAGGCGAGCCTATCGCGACCCGATCACCGGCAGCGACGACTGGGGCGTGCTGCGCATCGGCGACCGCATCGCCGGCGTGCACAGCCTGTCGGACAAGGAGCCGGTCAAGCAAGCCGGGTTTGCGGCGGGCTACCAGCATTTCGAAGGCATGAAGTCGTACCGCAACTGGTTGTTCGCGATCGCCACCACGGGCCAACCTCTTGTCGTCCTACCGAAGTCCCCTGGCGCACCCGACAGCGGTGGCGCCCCCTCTGTTCCCACGCCACGGCCGGTTCCCCGGAAAGAATCATGAGCATCCGCGTCCTACTCGTCGATGACAACAACCTGTTTCGCCTGGGGCTCAGCGCGCTGATCTCGACCCAGGACGAGTTCACGGTGCTGGCGCACTTCAGCAACGGCAGGGAGGCGATCCAGGCGTCGCTGAGCGTCGACCCCGATGTGGTGCTGATGGACATCGTGCTGGCCGGCGTGAGCGGGTTGGAGATCGTGTCGCAGATCAAGCGCCGGCAGCCGCAGGTGAAGGTAGTGATGCTGACCACGCTGAAGACCGAGGACTACGTGCGCCAGGCGCTGCGCGCCGGCGCCGACGGCTATGTGCTGAAGGACGCCTCGCTCGACGAGCTGCTGATGGCGATCCGCTCGGTGGCCAGCGGCAAGAACTACCTCAGCCCCGATGTGTCGCGCCATGTCGTGCAGAGCTTCCTGCACCCGGAAGGCAACGGCGCCACGGCCTCGCCGCTGGAGATGCTGACCAACCGCGAGCGCAGCATCCTGCAGCTGATCGCCGAGGGCCGCACCAACCGCACCGCGGCGGAGTTTCTCAGCGTCAGCCCGAAGACGGTGGAGAAGCACCGTGCGAACCTGATGCACAAGCTGGGCCTGCGCAACGCCGCCGAGCTGACGCTGATCGCGCTCGAGCTCGGACTGATCGAGCGGCCTTTTGCATTCGCCCGCGTGGCGAAAGAGTCAACGGAAGGCGGATACGCCGCCTGAGCCCCCCGACGACGCCCGATTTTCGCGCACCACGCACTCAACGCGCAGCGCCCCAGGTTTCCAGGCGCCGCGCCGTTGCTGCGTTAAGGGGTCGCGACCCTGCGGTACTCGCGCGCCAGTTCGTCCGGGTTCGCAAAGCCGTCGATGCGCACCCAGGACTTGCCCCGCGCGTAGCGCATCAGCGTCAGCGGCTCGTGATTCATCTTGTCGCCTCGGTAAGTGTCGAAGGCGCGCTGCACGGTCTTGATGTCGTCGACGCGCCCGGTCAGGAAGCGCCAGTGCTTGCCCTCGCCGAAGTTCTTTGCATACGACTTGAGCTGCGCCGGGGTGTCGTTTTCCGGATCGATCGAGATCGAGATCATGCGCAGATCCTTGGCCGCAGCGCCGAGCCGCGATGGCACATCGGCGAAGACCTTGACCATCACCGGACAGATCGTGCTGCAGGTGGTAAAAATGAAGTTCACCATCACTGGGTCGTTGGAGGCGAGTAGCTCGCGCAGCTTGACCGGCCGCGCGTCGGCATCGAGCAGTACCACGTCGGGGACCGTGTAGGCGCGCACCGAGCGCTCGTAATGGTTGCCTCCCGGCCACGCGGCCGCATGCTGTTTCGCGTCGTGGGCGAGCGCGGCGCTCGTCTGAAGCAAAGCCGCCCCGGCGCAGCACGCGGCCGCCAGCCAGCGACGACGGGATCTCGAGCGCAGGTTCATGGCATGGTCCATTCGTTGGTGGGTGAGACGGGCATCACGCGGCGTGGCAGCCGCTAGGGCACGATCCAGGCGGACAGCGGCTTCAACTGCCGGTCGTCCGCGCCGCCGACCTGCACGATGTAGCTGCCCTTCGAGGCATACCGCTGGCCCGGCCCGAGGCTCATGCGCGGGTAGATCGAGAGCTCATTGGCGGTGCCCAATCGATGCTCCAGTCGCTCCACCAGAAACTCGCGCGAATACGTGTCGATGCTGTGCGAGACCGCCATGCCGGTGACGGTGGCCGCCAGGTACGCGTTCAACTGCAGCTTTTCGTCGGTGAGCGTGATGCCCTTGTTGCGCAGCCAGCGCCGGGCGACGTCGAGCCGCGCCTCGCGCACCGACGGCAGATCCTGCGGATAGATCAGTCGCACGCGGCCATCGCCATCGGCTGCGAGGCCGGTGCGCGGGCCATCGTTGAGGCTCGACGACAGGTAGATCGCCCTGACCTTCGACCCGGCCGCGGTCAGCGCCTGCGCTTTCACCATATCGTGCGGTGGCAGCCACAGCACCAACGTTGCACCCCGTGTCTGCTGTGCGATCTGCTCCCAGAACGCCGCGCCAGGCACCTCGTCCAACAGTCGTTCCAGCGGCGCAGCACCCGTGGCAGCCGTCCACGCGCGGCGAAACGCCTCGGCGCCCGCGGCACTCGCCTCGTCACGCCGAAGCACTTGCATCACCGGGCCGCGCTCGCCCTCGTCGTGCAGGAACTTGGCCAGCGCCTGCGCTTCCAGCACCATTCCCTTGGAGATGTACACGGTATAGAAATCGCGATCGGCCAGCACCGGCACATCGGCCTGCGGCAGGATGCACGGCACCTCGAAGCGCTCGCTGAATTCGTGGATCGGGCGCCAGCTCGAACGGCCCAGGCCGCTGACCAGCGCGAACACCGGCTGCTGCTGGTTGTAGGCCTCCAGTTGCCGACCCCAGGACTCACTCGGACCGGTCAGATCCCAGACATGCAGCACCCACTCGCGGTAAGTGCGTTTCAGGCGCACGATGCCCGCCTCCTCGCGCCGCACTTCGGTGCGCTGACCGAGGTTGCGGTCCTGCATGTAGGTCTGCAGCACCTCGAGCAACGCGCGCCGCTGCGCCGGGTCGGTGCCCGGCTGAATCACGGTCGCGAAATGAACCCTATCCTCGGTGACCCCCGGCGAGGCCTGCGCCGACAGCGTCTTCAAATAGGCGCTGAGCGACTCGAGCGCGGCCGGCTCGAACGCGTAGCGCGGCATGGCCGCGTGCATGCTGCGGCCCGTGACGTCGACCCCTTCGCGGATCGCCCGTGCCAGCGTGTTCTCGTCGTACACCGGCCGCTGGCGCGTGCCGGCAAACGCGGCCGTCCGCGCGGCGCGTAGCGCGATCGCGTTGGCGCGGGCCGCTTCGGCGGGCGAGAGGCCGGCCTGAGCGGTCGCCCCCGCAGGCGCGTTTGCGCTGACTGGAGCGGTTGGTGCGAGCGGGCTGCCGAACAGCGCGGGGCCGGTGATGGAGCGGACCTCGATGGGCCCCTCGCTGGAACCGTAGCCGCTGCGCCGGTGGCAGGTCGCGCAGGCGGCTTGCGCGCCAGCCAGCGTCACGTTCGCCGGTCCGTGGCCCTGCAAGGGTTGGCCCGAGGGGAGGATGCCTTCGCGGTAGATGCGCCGCCCGATCGCCAGCGGATCGGCGTCCGTGCCGCCCGATCCTTGCGGCCACGCCAGATTCGGCAGGGTGGCCAGGGCGGCCAGAAGAAACGCTGCCAGCCCGCTGGCCATCGGCTCTCGGCGTGTGCCGCTCACTGTACGGTGACCGTCACCGTGGCGGTGTTCGAGGTCACGCCGAGGTTGTCCTTCACGTTGTAGGTGAAGGTCTCCGCGCCGCGGTAGCCGATCTTCGGCTTGTAGGACACCGTGCCGTTGGTCTTGACCGTCACCGTGCCGCCCTTGTTCGGCGCATTGACGATCTTGACGCTCGCCGAGTTCAGGCTGCCGTCGGCATCGCTGTCGTTGGCGAGCACGCTGAACACCTGCGCCGTGTAGCTCAAACCGGCACGGTAGGGTGCGGTGAACGAATCGTTGACCGCGACCGGCGCCGTATTGTTGGCCACCGTGACCGTCCGCGTCGCGCTCGCGGTGTTGCCCGCTGCGTCGGCCGCAACCACCTGGAGCGAGTGCGAGCCGTTGAGCGACTGGGTGGTGTTCCAGGCGAACGAATACGGCGCAGTGGTGTCGGTGCCGTAGAGCACGCCGTCGACGTAGAGCTCCACCTTCGTCACGCCGACGTTGTCCGAGGCGCTGGCCGACACGGTGGTCGTTCCGGACACGGTCGCACCGGCGGCCGGCGCGCCGATCGAAACGACGGGCGGCGTGGTGTCCGGTGGCGTGTTCGACACCGTCACCGGTATCGGCGCAGCGCTCGCGCTGTTGCTCGCCGCGTCGGTCGCGACCGCGAGGAGCGTGTGCGAACCGTTGGGCAGGGCGGTCGTGTTCCAGGAGAACGAGTACGGCGCCGTGGTGTCGGTGCCGTAGAGCACGCCGTCGACGTAGAACTCCACCTTCGTCACGCCGACGTTGTCCGAGGCGGTGGCCGAAACGGTGGTGGTCCCGGACACGGTCGCACCGGCGGCCGGCGCGCCGATCGAGACGACCGGCGGCGTGGTGTCCGGCGGCGTGTTGGACACCGTCACCGATATCGGCGCGGTGCTCGCGCTGTTGCTCGCCGCGTCGCTCGCGACCGCTTGCAGCGTGTGCGAACCGTTGGGCAGCGTGCTCGTGTCCCAGGCAAAGGAATACGGCGACGCGGTGTCGCTGACGAAGAACACGCCATCGACGTACAGATCGACCTTCACCACGCCCACGTCGTCGCTGGCCGTCACGTCGACGACCGCGGTGCCGGAGACCGTGGCGCCCGCGAGCGGGGCGGTCATGGCGACCGTCGGGGCCGTCGTGTCCGGCGGCGGCGTGTAGCCGGCTGCGACGGTGACCGCGGCGGAGGCGTTCACGCGGCCGTAGCCGAAGCCCTCGTCGTAGCCGTTGCCGTTGGGGTCGACCGCGGTCGCCTCGAGCAGCTGCGTCACCAGCGCCGGCGTGAGCGCGGCGTTGGCGGAGAACATGAGCGCGGCAACGCCCGCGACGATCGGGCTGGCCAGAGAAGTGCCGGATTCGGCGAGGTACAGGCCGTACATCGCCGTGGTGAGGATGTTGGTGCCGGGTGCCGACAGGTCGACAAACGGCCCGGTGCTGGAGAAATAGGCGAGGCCATCGGTTTCGTCGGTGGCCGAGACCGAGAGGATGAACGGATTCTCCGGCGTCGGGTCCGCGCAGCCGCAGTTGCCTGACGCGGCGACCACCAGCGTGCCGTGGTTGACCGCGTACTCGGCCGCAGTGCGGATCGTGGTGTTTGCCGGCGATGCCGTTGAAGCTCAGGTTCACGACGCGGGCACCGTGATCGGCGGCCCAGATGATCCCGTTGGCGATGCTCGCCGAAGTGGCGCCCCCCGTGGCGTTGGTGACGCGCACCGGCATGATTGGCGACAGTCCGGCCACGCCTGCGATGCCCTCGGCGTTGTTGGTCAGCGCGGCCGCAGCGCCCGCCACCTCGGTGCCGTGGCCGTACTGGTCTGCGGTGTTGCTGGTATTGGCGAAGGTGTTCCAGCCGGCCACCAGTTTGCCCGCCAAGTCCGGGTGCGTGGCATCGACGCCGCTGTCGAGGATGGCGATCACCGCGCCGGGCGCGCCCTGCGTCAGGTCCCAGGCCTGGGGCGCGAGGATCTGGGGCAGGTGCCACTGGCTCGCATACTGCGCGTCGTTGGGCAACAGCGCCGGATCGAACTCGTAGTTCTTTTCGACGAACTTGACCTCCGGCCGGCGCTCGAGCCTGCGCTTCACCGCCTCCAGCAGCGGCGCAGGAACGCGGATGCGCACCACCCGGATGTTCTGCCCGATATCCTCGACGAAGGTCGCCCCGTGGTCGCGGAAGAGCGCGAAGCGCCCTGCCGGCCCGACGCCGGCGCGAAACCCGACCAGCAGTTCGCCGCTGACCCAGCGGGTCGGCTGCTGCGCCTGTGCCGCGCCGCCCGCCAGCAGGGCGGCCATGCCGAGGGCCAGCACCGCGACGAGATTCGATCCGATTGCAAAGCGCAGCCACCTGGCAGGGCGATGCGAGATACCGGTCGGATGGTGAGGTTCGGTTCCATGTCACTGCACCGTCACCGGCCCCAGGCGCACGTCGCCCATGGCCACCGTCACTTCGACGCCTGGTTTGATCGCGCTGCGTACGTTGGGGTACAGGATGTAGAAGACCTGGCCGTTGCCGAACTTGGCGCCCTTCAGTGCGTGGTGCGGCGGCATCAGCGGCGGGTTGTCGCCGGCGATCAGCATCGGCGCGTTGGCCGGGTTGCCCAGCAGCGCCCTGGCCTTGGCCGCGTCGAGCACCTTGAAGCGCACGTCGACCAACCCTCCTGCTGCGGTCAGGCCGACCTGTGCGATCTGGATGCCGTGCTGAGTCTCGAGCGCACTAGGCGGCGGGAGCGCCTGCATCGGTTTGACGGCATGCGGCGCAGCCGCGGCCGGTTGCGGCGCCGCTGCGGCCACCCGCGGCGCGCTCGCCTCGGGCTTCGCCGCTTCGGCACTGTCGACGTTCCGCACGCCCTGCGTCGCGCACCCGGCCACGACCAGCGGCAGCATCGCGGTCAACAGGGCCACTCTGTAGCAAGTGTTCTTCATGGTTCTCTCCCGTCTCTCAATCCACAGACTTGGAGGCGATTGCGCCGGGACCTCCATGCACTCGCCACTCGATTCGTCTTGCGACTCCGGGCAGGAATCCCGGCATGATGTTTCTGCCGAGAAGACCTGCCCGGTTTTGTTGCACCTCTTGTCTTACGGGCCGATCAGCGGCGACACCGTGCGCTTGGAAGCGAAGGCGTCGAAGTACATCGAGCGTGTTGTTGCCGGCCTCGTCACCGAGCCCAGCGAACCGCACCCACCGAGTTGGTGCTCGTCGTGGTCAGGGTCTGGGACAGCACACCGTTCACGTAGAGCTGCAGCGTTGGTACCGCGACTGCCACACCACCTCGATGACGTTGTTGGCACGCTGCTATTGACGTTGGTCCACGTGGTGTTGGTGTTGCCGGTCCCACCTGGATCTGCACCTGCGTCTGCCCGCATTCAGGCGGTAGCGCACGCGGAACACGCGTGGTGCCAAATCCGTCGTCGTCGCAGCAACGAAGATGTCCTTGCCGGTGTGAGCGTATTCCCGTTCGGCCTGAAGTAGAACCTCGCGTCGAAGGTCGCGCGTCGCCGGGCTGGCGGCGGTGCCGAAGTTGTACTGCACGTAGTTGGTGTTGTTGCCCTGGGCCTGCAGGCCCCGTGCGCCGACCAGTGCCGCCGCGGCCGTCCGTTCAGGCGCGTGGTGGTGGTGGTTGAGCGACTGGTCCAGCCCCACGGGGCCGTCGCCGGTCTCGAAGCCATCGGAGAAGATGGCATCGCGGCGCGACCGTCAGCGTCGCCGGCGGACGCCGTTGGTCGCCGCGTGCTCCAGTTGCCGCGGCGTCGCGGATCCGGGCGCGCACGGTGTACGTGCCGTCGCGAGTGAGCCGATCGGAGATGCGTGGCGGTCAGGCCGCTGAAGGCTGTGCCCGCTCGCCGGCGCGCGGTCGTCGTGTCGGCGGATCGATCCAGTACTCGCCGCCGGCAACGCCGCTGGCAAGGCCACCGCCCAGGGGATCGGCCGCACCATTCAGGGTCAGCACTACGCTGGCGGCGCCATGGGTCGGGGTCGGCGCCAACGAGATGCCGGTGAACGTGGCGCCGTCTTGTCGATCAACGGAGACCTCGCGGCTGCAGGCCATGTCGCGACAGTGTCAGTCAATGACCCCAGTTGCCCGCCGCGTCCTTGCCGCGCACGTAGATGGTGTGGTTGCCCTCCGGCAGCGCATTGATGGTCGCCAGCGGGATGTCGGCGGTACCGATCTCGGTCGCGCCGTTCCAGAGCGCCGTCGCTCGGAACGAACGGGAAGCCGCGTGCCGGCGGCTGCCGACCGTATCGATGAAGCCCTCGGCGCCGCTGACGGTGGATCCCGGTGCTGGTCATGGTCGCCGTGACCCGCACGACGGGCTGGCTCGCGTTCAGCGGCAGCGCACCGTTGTTGGGATTCTTGGTGCGCGCTGACAGCGGACGTGACCGGGCCGCCGGCAACCACGTTGAGCGTGATCGTCGGCGACAGGCACCCCAGTTGCCCAACGCGTCCTGGCTGTGGACCGAGACCGGATGGCGCTCCGCTGCAAGGCCGGCGGCGATGGTCGCGTCGAGGCTCGCGGACGGGGCGCGAGTTGACCGCCATCGCGGGTCATCGGAGCCGCTCGCGCCACGCGTCGATGGTGTACTCGGCCGCCGTGATGTTCGATCCGCCGGTTGCGTGTCATTGCCGGTGGCGTGCAGCGCGACGGTGACCGAGCCGCTGCTCGGATTCGGCGTCAGCGTCAGTCCGCTGGTAACCGGGCCCGTCTTTTCCAGGTTCGAACGACAGGGTCCTGATCGCGCCCCAAGTGCCGGTCGGGCTGGCATCGTCTTGGCCACGTACGTAAAGGTTGTGGTTCCCGGTCGGCTGGGCGGGGATGGTCGCGGTCACATTCACCGTCGGCGATGGGGTCGTGATGGCGGTGGTCGTGGGCGCGCCGTTGTCGACCCAGTACTGCCAGTTGGTGACTGTCCGGCCGGTGCTGGCCGTGATCGTTGCCGCCAATGCCGTCTGCGGATTGCCCGTCAGCGTGAGCGCGGTAACGTGCCGGTCCGGGGACTGTGGAGGTGCCGGTCGCGGTCACGAAGGTGAGCATGCCGCCGATACCCGCAGCGTTGCTGTTGTGCAACTTCAGGCTGGCGTCGTAGACGGCGAACTTGCTTCCGTCGGTCGCCGAGCCGGGATGGTGACGATGGCGTCGCCGGTCTGCCCAGGGGCGAGCGTTTCTGCCGCCACGTTGTGGTTGAGCGTCGGCAGCAGGCTCGCGTCCTTGGCCACGAAGACCTGGCGCAAGCCCAGCACCGCCATGGAGTGATGCTTGGCGCCGGCGTTGACGTAACGCAGCAGCACCTTGTGGCCGGCAGCGCTGGCAATCGCGGCGGTGTTTGGATAGACCTTGCCGTTGATCAGGAAGTACCTGGGCGCGAATTTGCGCATGTCGAAAGCGGCTGGGTCGACGCTGTTGTTGAGCGCAGGGTCGATCTCGCTCAGCACCAGCACCGCTTCGTCTTTGTAGGCGGTCGCGGGATCAACGTAGGCAGCGACTCGGGTCACCACAACCGTACCGTCACCAGCCGCGGTGGCGGCAGCGCTCATGGTGAAGGAGACACCGGCCGTGACCGCGGTGATGGTCGCTCCTGCAGGGATACCGGTGCCACTGACCGAGGAGCCGACGTCCGTTGATTGGATGGCACGCGTCAGTGACAACGTGTTGATCCGCTCGTGACGACCCGTACCCGTGTCGGTTCGAGGTGGTATCGCCGCCGGCCGCACGATCAGCGCGCCGTACAGGCCCATCGCCGCCTGGTGCTCGGCGTTCGGCAGGAGCGCTGCTTCGTACAGGAACGTGCCGGGGTTGCTGGCCGTGAACATATAGGACTTCGCTCCGTAAGTGCCCCTGCCGCCGGTGCGCCCGTCGTGTCCGGCACCATGCTTTGTCCCTGGAAGAGCAGGCCTGTGGCTTTGGACAATTTGTTCTGCAGATTGACCGTGACGACGTCGCCCACATTGACGTCGATGACCGGGCCGCCTGGTGCGCTGACGGTTGTACTCGGCAAACACGCTCCCGTTACGTATCCCAAAACGGACACGTTGATCGCGCTTGGCAAGGCGGGCATGGCGCTGACGGTGCCCGTGGTCGCACACAGATCCACCGTGACGTTCGCCGCCAGCGCAGCGCCGCTGCCCGCGAGCACGAACGCCGCCAGGACACCCTTCAGCCGCGCGCCCCACATCGATTGGTTTCGCAACGTGTTCAGCATGTTGATCTCCTGGCTTCCTGCGGTGTCCATCGGATTACGGGCAGCTGTTCGGCAGCGGCGGGTCGACCCGTACATAGGTGATCGGCCCGCTCATGTTCACGCCCCAGGAGGTGATCTGGTACAGCGCGTGGTTGTGCGAAATGATGTAGAACTCGCCGCAGTCGTTGAGCGTCGATGCCCCGGGCGGCAGCGGGCCGGTCTTGCCCAGGTACGGACTGCCGCTGTAGAACATGCCGAATTCCTGGTTGTTCACCTGCGGAATCGTCACCGGGACCGGGTTCGCCTCGGAGTAGTTTTCGGCGTCGTACCACTTGAAGATCACGTCCCAGGTCTGCCCGGGGCCGATGTTGATCGCGAACTTCTCGAACGAGAGGTCCTGCCCCGCCGGCCCTTCCAGTGCACGCCCGTCGCGCCCGATCACCAGGCCGTTGTTGCCGTGCGGGTGGAAGGGGAACTCCTCGCTGCCCACGTTGAGGTAGCGGATCGCGCCGGGGTACGGGTGGTTCGTGGCGTGATTGGGGTGGATGCGCGCCAGCGCGCCGTAGGGCTGGTCGGGCAGGAACGGCGCGAAGTTGTCGGAGATCGAGTCCGGGAAGCCGCGGCCGTTGATCAACCAGTAGCGCGGGTGGTAGTAGTTCAGGTTGAAATTCGTCCCCTGTTCGGCCGCCTGGTGCTGGTAGGGGTCGATCTCCGACAGCAGCACCATGAATTCTTCGGTCGGGGTGAAGCTGGCTGTCGGCGCGGTTGTAGGCGAATGCGGCGCCCATCGTGGGCCGCACCACCAGCGCGCCGAACAAGCCCATGCGCACCTGCTTCTGCGGATTGGTGCCGCTCTCGTAGATGTAGCTGCCCGGGTTGGAGGCCACGAAGCTGTAGGTGACGCTGCCGCCACTCGCGGCAGCGACATTGGTCAGCGAGGTCAGCGCGCCGGTGCCGTCAAATTGCGGCTGCGCCGGCGCGCCGTTCGCGAGCACGCCCTCCTGTCCGGGGAACATGATCGAGACGGCCTCGGGCAGCGAGTTGTTGAGAATCACCGTGACGGTGTCGCCCTGGTTGACGCACAGCACCGGGCCCGGGTGCTGGAAGGCGCCGCCGCCCTGCGGAGTACCCCCACATGTACATCGTGTTGCCGTCCGGGAGCTGGATGTAGCCTTCCTTGGTGTCCAGCGTGAACGTCGGGTTCGGGCTGGCGCTCGTCGTGCACGCGACGCCGGTCTGCGGCGGCGCGGCTTGCGCGGCCCCCGGCTGCAGCAAGCGGCGCGAGGCCGGCGGTCAGCAATGCCAAGCCCAGCCTGAGGCCTTGCCGCGCCGGATTCGGTTGGAAGATGATGCTTGCATGGTGAGTCTCTCCTCGCGGGTCGTGCGGGTACGGGGCTAGGTGTTCGGGAGCGACTGCGGCGGCAGGGTGCCGGCCGCGTAGACGCGCACCTCGGTCCGCCGGCCGCCGTAGGGACGCCGCCCTCGGGCCAGGTTGTTCGAGCGCTCGTAGGCGCGGTCGTAGAGGACGTAGGTGTCGTAGCCAGCCCGACTGCCGGTCTGCCGCTGAAGCCGGCGCGGTGAAGATCGCGTCGATGCTCTCGCCGGCGCCGAACGAGACGGTGCTGGCCTCGTAGCTGGTGTCGGTGCCGTCGCGCCCCTTCATCGGCGTGGCGTCCTTGCCGACCACCCTCATCTTGATGCCCGCCAGCGTCATCGCCGACTCCTTGAAGCCCAGGTTGGCGAAGCGCAGCAGCACGCGCTCGCCGGCGTTGCAGGTCACCAGGGCCGAGAGCGGCTGGTACTGCAGGTGCTCGTCGGCGCGGCGGGAATCGACCAGGTCGCCACTCGCGTCGGTCTGCATCGTCAGCGAATGGGTGGATGCGCCCGCGTCGATCGGCGCAGTTGGGCGCCAGCGTGTCGGGGTAGACGCGCCCGTTCAGCAGGCAGAAGTCGGCGCGGTAGTCGCTCCACTCGGGCAGCTGGATGTGCGCGTCGGCCCAGTGCGAATCGGCCCACACCTCGGAGAGCAGCATGCAGAACTCGCGGTCGTAGCCGGTCGAGCCGTCGCCGTCGTTGTAGGCGAACTTGCGCTCGGATAGCCGCCGATGGTCGTTGCCGTTCTGCAGCGGCCGCACGAACACCGGGCCGGTCATGCCCATGTGGACGTGCTCGACGTCCTCCACGTGGCAGTGGAACATGTAGGTGCCGGGGTCGCGCGGACGGTAGATGTACTGGAAGATGCGCCCGGTGGTCACCGCGACCGAGCCGGTCGGCTCGCCGTCGAAGAACGGGATGACGTTGCGGAAGCCGTGCCAGTGGATGGTGTGCGCGTCGAACAGGTCGGGGCGCAGCGCCAGGCCCAGGTTGGTGAGCTGCATCCGGAACTCGTTGGGCTGCCGGATTGAACTGATCGACCCAGAACATCGGCGCGGTGTGCTGCGCCTTGTTCTTCTGGTCCGCGCGCTGCGTGTCGTCGAGCCCGGTGACGTTGCGGAAGCCGAAGATGTAGGTGGTGAACGCGCGTCGGGCGCCAGGTTGTCCGGATGGGTCATGACCCCAGCCCAGACGCGAAATGGTCGGGCGTCTGCGGCAGGCTGATCCAGCCGTCGGTGCCGGCGAAGAACAGGTCGGGCGGCGGGAAGCTCTGGGCCTGGGCCTCGGAAATCCCCACGGGCCCCAGCAGCTTCTTGAACGGGTCGGCAGCACGCCCATCCCGGCCGCCGCGACGGTGGCGCCACCGGCCATCTTGAAGAAGCGGCGGCGGCTGAGTGACTTGCCGGCGAACGCTTGGTCATCTCGAATCTCCTGTTGGGTTCCTGAGGCGGGGCGAGTGTGGCCACCCGCCCCCCTGCGCTCCGTCTTAGGGCACGCGTGCCGCCGCTGAAGTTGTCGACCTGGGCCGTGACCAGGAGCTGCATGCCGATCCGGCCGGTGCCCGTGAAGGCGGCCACTGCCGAGCTGCGTCCGAGGTAGGTGGTGACGTTGGCGGCGGTCGTCTTCCACACGTCCACCGACCATCGGCGTTGGCCACCGCCGTCAACGTGTCGCCGCTGGCGAAGCGTGCCCGCGCGAACGTGCCGCGTGGTGGTGAAGTCGCGCCGCCGCCGTTCGTCGTCGTCTCGACCATCACCTGGGGTCCCTGGTGTAGCGCACACGGATGTAGTTCGGCAGGCGCTGCTGGCGGTGCCGCCGCTGGCCTTCAGGATCAGGCTAGGCCGTCAGCTGCGACGTGCGTCGGCGTAGGTGAAGGCCGCACCCTGCTTCGTGCCGAAGACGTTGCGCGTGCCGTTCCAGATCGCCGTGCCGGCCAAGCAGTTGCCGCAGAGCGCAGTTGGCCTGGTTGCCGTTGACTCGGATGACGCGTGACCGAGCACCTGTCGTCTGACTCCAATTCGCGCCGAGCGTGTTGCCGCGTTCGCGCGGTTGAAGTTGTCGAGCAGCGCGAGCGCCGGCAGCGGCAGCACGACCGTGTCGGTGTCCGTCGCGCTGTTGTTGCCCGGCGTCGGGTCGGTCGATGCCAGCCGGCGCCGCCACCGTCGCGGTGTTGACCACGCGTGCCGGTGGCCGTTGCGGCGACCGTGGCGTTGACCGTGAAGGTTGCGCTGCCACCGTTGCGCCAGGTTCACCGTGGTGGCTGATGTTGCCGCTACCGCTGGCTGCGCCGCAGCTCGAGCCAGCCGGTGCGCGCACGTCCAGGTCACGCCGGTCAGCGCGGCGGGCATGGTGTCGGTCACCGTGGCACCGGTGACGGCGTTGGGGCCGGCGTTGGTGACCGTGATGGTGTAGGTCGAGCGGCCTGCCCGGGGGTGACGCTGGTCACGCCATCGGTCTTGGTGATCGACAAGGTTCGCGTCGGCACGCGCCGGGACTTCGTCCGCGCCGGTGTCGAAGCCGCCGAACGCCGGGCGGCCTGGTTGTCGATGTCGGTCGTCGGCGGCGTTCGACCCCACCGTCTTGTTCGGCCGCGCCGCAGGTTGAATGCCGGGCGACCAGTGCCGGTGATGTGGTAGTTGCCCATCAGGTTCGGCGGCAGGTCCGCCGCGATCATGATGGCGCCGAGGAAGGCCGGGTTGTTGCGCCAGGCGTTGAAGGTCACCGCGACGTCGTAGGGCGCGACGACGGCCGGGTCAGCCGCCGAGTTGGTGGGACTCGTCGTGTACGGGTGGGTGCCCGCGTTCTGCTGGACGATCGAGTTCGTCGGCGCCAGCAGGCCCGGCGCCGTCGGCCACGCCCAGGTCCCAGTAGTCGATCGGCGTCGCGTCACCGCAGTGCCGAGGCCGGTCACCGGCTGCCGGCCGCGTGCCCGCCCGGTTGTCCCAGAAGATGTTGTTGAACAGCAGCGGGTTGCTGAAGAGCGGCGAGCCGCCCGGCAGCGTGGCCGCAGCAGGGCGCTGTTCAGCGACGTCGACAGACCCGGCCGGTGCCGGCGGCGCCAGTGCTGGTGATCGCGGTGGCCGTGGTCAGGTTCTTCATGATCGTGTTGTTGAGACACGCGCACGTTGGGGGCGTCGTTGAGCGCGATGCCGCCGCCTTCGTGGGTCGAGATGTTGTTCACGATGAAGTTGTTGTAGACATTCATCGGGAAGTTGCCGGCCATCAGGAAGCGGATGCCGCCGCCGTCGTCGTTGGCCAGGTTGGCCTGGATCAGGTTGTTGTGATGTCGACCGGCCCGGAGCCCGGCGACAGCGCGGTCGTGGTGGCCGGCAGCGCGCCGGCGATCATGATGCCGCCGCCTTCGTCGTACGAGCGGTTGAAGTAGATGCGGTTGTTGTGGATCGTGCCGCTCGGGGCTGCAGGCCCACCGCGCTCACGCCGCCGCCGTACTCGGCCGAGAAGTTGCCGCAGATGTCGTTCTGGACCACCTGTAGTTGTCGGAGCCGGCGAACAGCCCGATGCCGCCGGCCAGGTTGGTGCCGGCGTTGGCGATCACCCGGTTGTAGGCGATCGCGACGCTCTCGTTGTGGCTGTTGGTGTCGGGCGCCGGCAGGTCCGGCGTGCCGATGCGGATGGTGCCGTAGGCGCCGCCGTTGTTCTGGACCACGTTGTTGGTGATCTGCAGGTTGCGGGCATAGGCGTTGGCGAAGATCGCGCCGCCCTGGGTGATCAGGCCGCCGGGCAGGCCGGTGGGCCCGCCGCCGATGGCGTTGATGTTGCCGGGGAAGCCCTGCTGGTCGCCGCCGCGCAGGTCGAAGCCGTCGATCGAGGGCGCCGTGTTGGCGGTGTACGCCGTCGGGAAGGCACTGCGGCCAGCGCGGTGCTTGCGTTGCCGGTGGCGCCGGCACGTAGATCGAGATCACCGCGCCGTCGTAGATGGTCGGATTGCCGCCCCAGTTCGGGATCGCGTTGCCGGTGCAGCGTCCACGTCGTCTCCTGAGGATGCGGGTGTACCAGTCGGTCGCCACCGGGCTGTCGCCGGCGAAGGCGGCACCGTCGATGATCGAGCCGCGCACCGCGCCGTCGGGGCTGCCCGGGCCGACGCCCTGCAGCTTGACCTTGCTGGTGATGATCAGGTTCTCGTAGTACGCGCCGCGCGGGTTCTGGCGCGGGTTGTGCGCTCGGGTTGTTCGGGTAGACCACCACCAGCGCGCCGCGGTCGGAGTTGGCGTTCGACGCAGCGATGAATGTCGCCGCGGCGTCGAGCGCGCGCTGGATGGCGTGATTGGCGGCGGCCGGCAGCGTCTCTGCCGGCGCGTAGGTCCTGCCCGGGCCGACCTCGTAGATCTTCGGGTTGTAGTCGCTGAGCGCTGGGCCCGGTCGTCCGATCACGTGGAAGGTGAGCCCGTTGACCGTGCTCTGGCCGTTGGCGGCGGTGATCAGGAGCTGCTGCGGTCCGCCCGGACGTGCTGCCAGGAACGGTCGCAGTGATCGAGGTGTCGCTCCACGCTGTGGTGGGCAGCGTTGACACCGTTCAAGGTGACCTGGCCGCTGCCCTTGGTCGCGCCGAAGCCCTGGCCCGTGATCGTGACCGAGCGACCGCGTGTTGCCGCTGACGTTGGCGTACGGCTGGTTCACCGCGTACAGCTGCGGCGTCGTGTCGTCGAGCATGCACATCACCGGCGACGTGGTCTGCGCACCCGGCAGTTGCACGGTCACGCCCACCTGCGTCGGCGCCAGGTCGGCCGGGACGAGCAGGCCGGGAAGGACCTCGAACTCGGCGGCGATGGTGCGGAACAGCGGGTTGTAGTTCAGGTTCAGGCGGCCCGGCACGCCCGGGTCGTTGCCGACGTAGCGGTACAGGTTGGCGCAGACGCCGGACGGCGTCGGGCAGCTGATGCGGTTGGTCGACGGCAGCAGCACGTCGGCCAGGCCGTTGTAGTCGGACTCGACGGTGGTGACGAGCCGGTCGGTGTAGTCGTAGATGCCCACCGGCACGAACGGCATGCCGGCCTTCTCGCCGAAGGTGATCGACTTCGGGTTGCTCGAGAAGTTGAGGTCGTCGATGATGATGAACCAGTGGCGGCCCGGGATCGGCACGTCGGTGAAGAGGTTGAACGCCGGCGCGATCGACTTGCCGTTGGCGAGCGTGACGAGCTTCATGTCGCACAGCGGCTTCTGCTGGCCCTCGTAGGGCGAGGTGCCCGGCCCGCCCGGGAAGTTGGCGTTGCCGCGACGAATCGCACGGTATGCAGCGGGCCGGCGCAGGCCGACGGCGGCACGGCCGGGACGAACTCGTCGCCGTTGCCGATGTTGATGTCTTCTTCGCGCGTCACCTTGTACATCGGGCGACCCGTGGCGTCGTTGGGGATCGTCGACCTCGACCAGGTAGTCGCGCCGCGGGCAGCGCGTGAAATCGCCGCCGACGCAGACGGGAGCGGATGGATCGGTCGGCATCCAGCGTTCCGTTGAAGCAGCCGTCGCCGAAGCCGTAGTTGCCGTCGACGGCGGCGCCGAAATTCGCGTCGGGGGTTCCCTGGTCGGTCGCATAGGTGCCGAACTGGATGCCCATCAGCGGGGCTTCGATGCACTCGCCGTCGGGATCCAGCGGCAGCACCTGCTCGTCGGTGCCGTGAACGAGCGGCGTTGCCGTCGACGCCGCGGGCCACGCAGCCCGTCGGCCGCTGCCAGGTCTCGGTCAGGTAGGTGTTGAGGAGCTTGCCCTTGGCGATAGGAACCGTCGGCCGCGAGCGCGTACCGGCCCGACGCGATCGCAGGCGCGCCAGCGGTTGGTTCCGCAGGCGACCGGCGCATACAGCTTGACCGTCAGGTTGGGAATGCTGGGCTGCCAGTCCTCGACGGCCGCATAGCGCGGGTCGAGTCTCGTTGCGCGTGGTGTCGTAGCTGACGGTGCCGACGATGCCGCCGTTGCGCGGGTCGATGCCGTTGGCGCCCGTCGCGTCGTAGGTGTGCTTGCCCCAATCCATGCGGCCGCTGAGGCCGATGATCGGGTGCACGCTGACGTCCACGCCGGCGCCGATGATCGTCGTCGGCGTGGGCTGGTTGTCGGCCTGGTAGGTGACGCCGGTGGTGTAGTGCAGGTCGTCGTAGGCCTCCATCACCAGCCACTGCGTCATCGGATAGGCGGCCTCGAACTTGTAGTAGCCGTTCGCGTCGGTGGTCGCGACCGTGGTGCCGCGGTCCATCAGCGAGTTCTCGCGCTTGCGCATCGTGAGCGTGTAGCCGGGCAGGCCCGGTTCGCCGGCGTCCTTGATGCCGTTGCGATTGGTGTCGTTGAAGACGTAGCCGTCGAAGAAGGTCCACCAGCCGGTCAGCGGCAGGATGCCCATGTCGACGGTTTCGCCCGCACCCACGGTGACGTTGACGAGGTCGAGGATGGTGTTCTGCGGTTCGTCCCACCAGGTCAGCGTGTAGGTGCCGGCCGGGACGTTGGGGATCGTGAACTTGCCGTTGGCGTCGCCCTTGCCGACCCAGACGACCGTGTCGCCATTGCCGAGATTGGTCAGCGTGACCCAGGGATACGCGATCGGCTTGTCGATCCTGGCGCCCTGCAGGCCGCCCCAGATCTGGCCGGGCAAGCCGGGCACGCCGCCGGTCGTGGGCACGTAGATCTTGACGGCGTCGACGACGCCCTTGATGGTGCCGGTGCCCGTCAGCGAGGACGGACGACGAGCGTTGCGCGACGGCCGGACGGCAGTGCCGGGCGCGGGCACGTAGCCGAAGATGATCGCCGGGAACGGCTCGCCGGCGATGATGAATTCGGTGTCGAGGCCGGTGGCGCCTTCCATGACCCACGCGTCCCAGTCGTGGTTGCCTTCGAGCGTGGTGGTCTGGATCCAGCCGGAGCCATCCGGCGGCGTGACCGAGAGCGCGTAGCGGTTCGGGCCGAGGTTGGGGATCTTGACCTTGCCTTCGATGACGGCTCCGGCCGGTGCGAAGCCGCCCTCCAGCATCGGCCGCGGACTGCCATCGGCCAGTGTGGGATCCACCGGGCAGCGCCCGGCTGCGTCGACCGGCGCAACCGTTCCGAGATCGACGCCGCCGCTCACGACGTAGCACGCGCTCAGGCACTTACCGCCGTGCCGGAATGAGATCGCCGCTTGTCGTATTTGAGCACAGCGGGTCGCCGTAGACGTTGGTCGTGACTTCGCCGAGGTAGTCGGTGATGTGCCCCTGGAACCCGGCCAGGCCGTGCTCGGCAGGAAGGTCGGGCGCGCTGTTGACGGGCGAGATGTCTTCGAACACCGCCGCCTGGATCTGCGCGTCGGGCAGCGGACCGGGCTGCAGTTCCACCTTGACTTCGGTCGCCGGATCACCCGCTGCCTTGCCTTCCCAGGTGACGCGCGTTGCCGCTGCCGGAAACCTTGAAGTGCCTGCCGTCGAGCTTGTAGCCATCGGCCAGCACCGAGATCAAGTATCGGCCGTCAGGAATGCTCATCGGGGTTGCGAAGTCCGTCTGCGTCCCCTGCGTGTAGATCGGGCTCGAACCGGGCGTGCCGGCGATCGAAGTCCACTTGCAACTGTCCGGGTATCCCGGGTCCGCATAGTTGCAACCGGTGCCGAGGTTCGGCGAGCGCTGCGTCGTGGTGCCTGTGTTGTCGACGTTGATGAGGTACTTGTAGGTGGCGACTGGGGCGCCCTTGACCACCCCTGCGCCGCCGAATGCCTTGGGCTCAGTGCGCGCGCTGACCACCTTCAGCGTCACGTTGGCAGCCTCCGCCGCGGTCACGCCGCCCAACGCCATGACCGTGAACACGACCGTCCAGCGCGCGATCGATCGAATGACTCGACCCGAAGCAGACTTGTTTTGTGCAGTCATTGCTGACCTCCCAGATGTCGACAGATATCTTCCGAACAGGCCGATGAATCCGAGCGCGTTGCGACGCTGCTTTGGATGCCCATCGTCGCCATGCGCGACCCTCAGACCCGCCGTCTGGCGATCAGTCTGCAAACTGCATGTCGTGGAGTTCGAGCCTGAATTCATGACATCCCCCGGACAGGTTTTGTCCGCTTGTGACGCAACGCCCTTTTCGGGCCTCGCATGGGTTGTCAAGGTACCGGCGCAAAGAACTTACGTCGTTGGGGGAGGACCCGCCACGAAAAATAGGGTGATCCCGCCATCGAACGCCAAGAAGATGCGGGAGTGCAGGCGTTTCTTAAATGCGCCTGAAGCGGCGGATTCAGCGCCACCGCGCTCGCCCCCTCAGTCAGGGGGATTCCGCCCGGATGGGGCGGCTTGTTCGAAGCGGGAGGTCGACCCGCTTGACCCGTCGGTTAGGCCACGACGGCGATCGCGCGGCGCGGTGCGAAGGTCGTCACGCGTCGAAGCGCGTGACTTCGCCGAGTTGGTAGCCCACGCCGCGCACAGTCTGGATCAGTGAATTGCTCAACTTGCGGCGCAGGTAGTGGACGTAGACCTCCACCGTGTTGCTGCCGATCTCGCCGCCGTCGGCGTACAGCGCCGCCTCGAGCTGCGCCCGGGTGACGACCTGATGCTTCTTGCGCAAGAAGAACTCCAGCACCAGGTACTCCTTCTGCGTCAGCTGCACGGGCTCGCCCTGCCAAGTGACCGCACGGTTCGCCGGCACCAGCTTCAACGCGCCGTGTTCCAACGCCTGCACCACGTTTTTCGGCGCCGACGCTCGCCGCGTCACCGCTCGCAGCCTGGCACCGAGTTCATCAAGGTCGATCGGTTTGACCATGTAGTCGTCGGCGCCGAGGTCGAGCACGCCCACGCGATCGGCGACGGCGCCACGCGCCGTGGTCACGACCACCGGTACGCCGGGTTTGTGGGCCTTGACGTATTTGAGCAGCGTCTTCCCGCATGCGTCGGGCAGCCCCAGATCGAGCAGCACGCCGTGGTACTCGTGCGTATGCAGCGCAACGGCCAGATCGTTGCCCTTGCGGATCCAGTCGACCGCATAGCCCAGTCGCGTCAGCCCCTTCTGCACAGCCGCGCCCAAGAGGTCATCGTCTTCAACCAGCAGCAGGCGCATGCGTTGTCAATGACTCCGATCAATATGTGGGCATTGTGCCCATCCTGATCGGCGTTACCTTAAGACGACTTAAGCACAACAGCCCTGCCGCAGGCGCATGGCATGCTCGGCGCCTCGATGATCGGTTTGAGCACGAGCGCGCGACCACTGAGCCTGGCTCTTCAGGGCGGCGGAGCACATGGCGCGTACACCTGGGGTGTGCTCGATGCGCTGCTCGAACACACCACGCACGAGTTCGTCGCGCTGAGCGGCACCAGCGCGGGCGCGGTGAACGCCGTCGTGATGGCCCACGGCCTGCTCGAGGCGGGGCGTGAGGGTGCACGCGCCGCGCTGGGCCGGCTTCTGGGATGCGATGGGTCGCGCGGTGTCGTGGGATGCGATGGGCCTTGTCGGTGCCTCCGGCGATCGACTCACGCCGGCCGGTCGCTTGATGTTGCAGTGGGCCTCGATGTTCTCGCCGACCCAGGCGAACCCGCTGCGCCGGGATCCGTTGCGCGACCTGCTGACCCAGCAGGTGGATTTCGACCGCCTGCGCCGCCAGCGCAACCTGCGACTGTTCGTCGCCGCCACCCACGCCAACAGCGGCCGGCTGCGCATCTTCGGCAACGATGAGCTCACGGCCGATGCGGTGCTGGCGTCGGCCTGCCTGCCGACGTTGCAGCTTGCAGTCTCGATCGACGGCGAGCCCTATTGGGACGGCGGCTACAGCGCCAACCCAGCGCTGTTTCCGCTGGTGTACGACGTGTCGAACCGCGACGTGCTGGTGGTGATGCTGAGCCCGTGGTCGCTGGGCGAAACGCCGAGCCAGGCGAGCGAGATTCGCGCCCGCGCGGTCGAGATCGCGTTCAACGCGGCGTTCCTGCGCGAGATGCAATGGCTGGCCAGCGCCACCGAGATGGCGCGCGGTGCCTGGTGGCCCGGTCCGCTGGAGCGCCGTCTGCGCCGATTGCGCTGGCATCTGATCGACGGCCACGACGACCTGTCGACGCTGCCGGCCGAAAGCAAGATGCTCGCGCACCCGCAGCTGCTGCAACGGCTGTGCGACGCCGGACGCGCCCGCGCCGGGGCGTGGTTGGGTCGGCATGGTGAGGCGATCGGTGTGCGCGCCAGCGCAGACCTGCAGCATCTGTTCGGCCACCACCGGCCGCCGGCCGATCGCAGTTGAGGCGAATCTGAAACGAGCCTTAATTTAACGAGTGACCCAGCCGACATTGCGGTCTTCGCGCAGCGACGCCTGTGCCGACTCGCAACCGAATGCTACCCACGCGCACTGTTACCCATTCGGTTGCATCCGCGCGAGCGCGTAGGGTTCGGTACTCACTCGGTGGCTACGCGCCACCTATGACACCGCATCGTGCAAACGGCACGAAGACTCCTTAAGGCGCACTAAGACTCGGCGCCTCGAGCCACCCGGTCCAGGTGTCACGCGGAATGCTTCGCAACCTTTTCACACCATCGTGGGGAGACACCGACCTGACAATGGCACCCGCGATAAGTACATTCTGCCCATCTACCGCTCAGCCGAACGGACCCACGGCCCCGTCAATGGCCTTTCAAGTATCCCCGCCGAACCCATGAACACCACCACCGCCGTGAATCTCGTACCCAACGTCGAACCGTTGGACGAGACCGTCTTTCCGCGCGGCAAGCGGCGCGCCCGCGTTGAGCCGCCCGCGAAGCCGCCTGTGGCGGTGCAGATACCGGCGAGCGTAAAGGACGACGCGCGAGAGCGTGAGCTCGACGCCACCGTACCGCCACGCAAGATCATCAGCGCCGAAGAGCCCGCGCGCGGCGACATCATTCTGTATGCGCTGCTGGCTGCACTCGTCTTTGCCGCCTGGCAGATCACCCGCATGGGGCTGTTCAAGCCCACCGACGACTCCACCTATTGGATCGGCGTCGTCGGCGGCTCGATGATGCTCGCGTTGTTCGTCTACCCGCTGCGCAAGTACGTGGGCTTCATGCGCGGCCTGGGCAAGGTGAAGGGCTGGTTCTGGTTCCACCTCGTGATGGGCATTGGCGGGCCCTGGCTGATCCTGGTGCACTCGGGCTTCGAAACCCGGTCGCTGAACGCGGGCGTGGCGCTGTACAGCATGGGCATTGTCGTGGTCAGCGGCGTGATCGGCCGCTTCATCTATGTGCGCATCCACCGCGGTCTGAACGGTGAGCGGACGTCGTTGCACAGCCTGCGCGAACGGGCGGGACTTGTCGAGACAACCGCACGCTCGCGGCTGCATTTTTCGCCCCAGGTGGAAAAGCGGCTGCTGGCCTTCGAGCACAATGAGCTGCATTCGAACATGACCTGGGCCACGCACCTGCGCCAGGTCACGTTGTTGCCCCTCCAACAGTGGATCACCTATGTTCGTTGCGTCATCGAACTGCAGCGGCCGTTGCACAAGCTGGCCGAAAAGTACAACTGGAGTCCGAGCGATCTGCGGCGCCGCAGGCGGCGCGCGCGCCGGCTGGTCGACCAGTACCTGAACGCCGTCGTTCGGGTCGCACAGTACACCGCCTACGAGAGACTGTTCGCACTGTGGCACCTGGCGCATCTGCCGTTCATCTACCTCCTGGTCATCAGTGCCATCGTGCACGTGGTGGCGGTGCACGCGTACTGACGAGCGCCGGATTGGCATCGTGGCACTCGCGCTCCCGCTTGAAGCTTTTCCGGTGGCTGCTCGCCCTGTTGCTGGCGCTGACCGGCGTTGCACCCGCGTTGGCGCAAAACGTCGAGTCGGTGCTGCGCCCGGGCGAGCTGATCCAGGGCCACGCCAAGTGGGAAGAGGAATGCACCAAGTGCCACGTGCGTTTCGAGCGCGCGGCGCAGGACCGGCTGTGCGTGGACTGCCACAAGGAAGTGGGCGTCGACATGCGTGACCGCACCGGCTACCACGGGCGGCAGAAAGCGCAGGCCACCTGCCGCAGCTGCCACACCGACCACAAGGGTCGGGCGGCGCGCATCGTGGTGTTCGACAAGCAGAAGTTCGACCACGACGAGTCGGACTACGCGTTGCGCGGCAAGCACCGCGACGTGAAGTGCGAGAAGTGCCACGAGCCGAAGAAGAAGTACTGGGAGGCGCCGTCGGACTGCAACGCCTGCCACAAGAAAGACGACGTGCACAAGGGCGCGCTGGGCGCCAAGTGCGCCGACTGCCACACCGACAACGATTGGAAGGAAACGCCCAAGTTCGACCACGACAAGACGCGTTTCGCGTTGAAGGGCAAACACGTCGATACCAAGTGCGTCGACTGTCACAAGAAGGGCGACGACTACAAGAATGCGCCGCGCACCTGCATCGGCTGCCACAAGAAAGACGACGAGGGCAAGAAGGGCCACAAGGGCCTGTACGGCGAGAAGTGCGACACCTGCCATGGCGCCAAGGCCTGGAAGCCGGCGACCTTCAACCACGACACCGACACCAAGTACGCGCTGCGCGGCAAGCACCGCAGCACCAAGTGCGCCGACTGCCACACCGGGCACCTCTACAAGGACAAGGTCGGCTCGGACGTGCATCGACTGCCACAAGAAGGACGACGACAGCGCCAAGGGCCACAAGGGCAACCTGGGGCGCGACTGCGCCGCCTGCCACGTCGAGGCCGGCTGGAAGGAAAAAGGCAAGTTCGACCACGACAAGACCGACTACCCGCTGCTGGGCAAACACCGCGACGTCAAGTGCGCCGACTGCCACAAGAGCACCAAATACAAGGAAGCGCCGAAAGACTGCTACAGCTGCCACAAGAAGGACGACAAGCACGAGGCCACCCTGGGCACGAAGTGCGAGTCGTGCCACAGCGAGCGCGACTGGAAGGACGTGAAGCGCTTCGACCACGACAAGACGAAATTCAAGCTGCGCAACGCGCACGCGGCCAAGAAGGTGGTGTGCAAGGATTGCCACAGCGACCTCAAGCACTATCGCGACACGCCGATGGATTGCTACGCGTGCCACAAGAAGGACGACAAGCACGAGGGTCAGTTGAGCCTGAAGTGCGCAACCTGCCACAACGACCGCGACTGGAAGACGACCGTCTTCGACCATGGACTGACGCGATTTCCGTTGCTCGGCAAGCACGACAAGGTCGAGTGCAAGGACTGCCACAAGAACGCGCGATTCAAGGACGCCAAGATCGCCTGCGTGGCCTGCCATCTGAAGGATGACGTGCACAAGAAGACCCTGGGGCCGGCCTGCGAGCCCTGCCACAACGCGCGCAGCTGGAAGGCGTGGGACTTCGATCACGACAAGCGCACCAAGTACGCGCTCGACGGCAAGCACAAGGGCGTGGCCTGCAAAGCCTGCCACACGCAGCCGATGGAAGACAAGGTCATCACGTCCACGCGCTGCTACAGCTGCCACGCGAAGAGCGATGTGCACGACGGCACCTATGGCCGACAGTGCGAACAATGCCATGTGACGTCGTCGTTCAAGACGATTCGCTCGCGCAAGGGAACACCAACGAGTTCGCTGGACGTTCTGCGCCGCGGTCAGCCTGCGATACCCGAGGCTGCCTGGCGCGCTGCGGCCTTGTCTGCCGACCGGTCGGCGGCGTCAACGACAGCAGGGGCCGAATGATGCGAACAGCCAAACGGTCTTGGGAGGTGTCTGGGCGGGCAACGCTGCGCGCGCTGCTGGCGCTCGTCGTCGCCGGGCTCGGCCTGCTGGCACCCGGTCTGGCGTCGGCGCAAGCCGGCCAATCCGGCTTCGACCACCTGACCACCGGATTTGCGCTGACCGGCGCGCATGAAGACGTGCGCTGCGAAACCTGCCACATCAAGGGCATCTTCAAAGGCACGCCGCGCGACTGCGCCGGCTGCCACGTGCAGAACAACCCGCGCAGCGCGCTGGCGATGCCGGTCAATCACGTGCAGACGACGCAGACCTGCGACGCCTGCCATTCAACGTCGACCTTCGGCGGCGCACGCTTCAACCACGTGATGGCGATGGGCCAGACCTGCGCGTCGTGCCACAACGGCATGCGCGCGACCGGCAAGCCGGCGAACCACCCGCAGACGACTGCCCCCTGCAGCAACTGCCACACGACGATTTCGTTCGCCAGCATCACGCGGCCGGCGAACCACATCCCCACACTGGCCGCGTCCCGCTGCGAAAGCTGCCACATCAACGTGGCCACCGGCGGCTCGTTCGCCGGCGCGCAAATGAATCACGCCGGCTACACCGACTTGCGCGCAGTGCCATGCGCCGTCGGTGGCGTCGAGCTTCTTCGGCGTGCAGATCAAGTCCTCGCTCACCTCGCCGCCGCACATTCCGGCATCCGACAACTGCGAGACCTGCCACACCAGCGTGCCGACGATGCTGATCCCCGCCACCGGGGCGACCGGTGGCGCGACCACGTTCGCCGGCGGGCGCATGAGCCATGCCGGCATCACCGGCAACTGCTCCATCTGCCATGGCTCCGAGCGTCGTGGCGGGCACGTTCATCGGCGTCACGCCCAAGACCAACGTCGGCCTGGTCCCACCGCACCTGCCGACCTCGGAGGTCTGCGAGGCCTGCCATTCCAATGCAATCCCCTCGCAGCTGATTCCGGCCACCGGCGCCGCGTCGGTCGGTGCGACCACGTTCGCCAACGGCCAGATGAGCCACAGCGGCATCACGAGCAACTGCGCGGCCTGTCACGGGCCCGCGATCACCGGCACATCGTTCTTCGGCGTCAGCAACATCGTGGTGCAGCCGCCGACGTCGCCGATGGGCCCTAACTCGCACATCCCGGTCGGCACCAATTGCGAGAGCTGTCATCTGGGCTCCACGCCCGCAGCGCTGGTGCCGGCCAACGCCACCCGCAGCGCGCCGGGAACGCTGTTCGCCTCGCCCCGGCCGACGGCGGCGCAGATCCACAACGGCGTGACCAGCGGCTGCTCCGCCTGCCACGAAGCGAGCTACGTGTGGATGGGCGTGAGCGCGTATCCGATCTCGCCGACGGTGAAGACCGCCGGAGCGCAGTACACCGGGTTCCAGACGCGGCCGCGGGCCGCGGCCGGCACGTTCAACGTCGCCGACGCGTCGCACCCGGCCACGGGCGACTGCAGCCAGTGCCACAGCAACACCAACGCCTTCAGCGGTGTCGACAAACCCGGCAACCACATTCCGTACGCGCCGGCGGCGCAGTGCACGTCGTGCCATACCAATCCCGACTTCGCGGTCATGCCGTCGCTGACCAACATCCACGCCAACGCACCGAGCACGACCAACAACTGCGCGCAGTGTCACGGCGCCGCCGCAGCCAGCTTCGCGATCCCGGGGGCCAACTTCTCCATCGTCGGGCTGCCGACCAATCACATTCCCACCGGCGCGCCGTGCGAGCAATGCCACGTGGGCACCGGCTCGAGCATCCCCACCACACCGGTGGTCGACGGCGCCCGCTTCAGCGGCTCGCGCATGAGCCACACCGGCATCACCAACAACTGCGTCTCGTGCCACGTGCCTGCGGGCACGGCGCCCAACTTCGCCGGCATCACCGCCATCGTGGGCATGCCGCCGACAAGCCCGATGGGGCCGAACTCGCACATCCCGTCGAGCACCACCTGCGAGAGCTGCCACCTCGGCAGCCTGGGCAACGTCAGCGGCCTGATCCCGGCGAACGCCACCCGCGCGGCGCCGGGCACGCTTTTCGCCACGCCGGCGCCGACGAGCGCGCAGATCCATGGCGGGCTCACCAGCGGTTGCAGCAGCTGCCACGAGGCGAGTTTCGTCTGGATGGGCATGAGTGCCTATCCGATCTCGCCGACCGTGAAGACCGCCGGTGCGCTGTACACCGGCTTCCACACGCGGCCGCGCGCGGCGGCAGGCACCTTCAACGTCGCCGATGCCACGCATCCGGCCAATGGCGATTGCGGCGACTGCCACAGCCCGGCAAATCAATTCAGCGGCCAGGACAAGCCGGCGAATCACATTCCGTACGCGCCCACCGCGCAGTGCACGGCCTGCCACACCAATCCCGACTTCGCGGTCATGCCCACGCTGGCCAACATCCACGCCAACGCACCGAGCACCACCACCAACTGTGCGCAGTGCCACGGCGCGGCCGCCGCCAGCTTCGCTATTCCCGGCGCTAACTTCTCCATCGTCGGGCTGCCGACCAACCACATCCCAACCACCGCCTCCTGCGAGGTCTGCCACGTCGGCGCCGGCTCCAGCATCGCGGCCACTCCGGTGCCCAACGGCGCCAAGTTCAGCGGCTCGCGAATGAGCCACACCGGCATCACCAGCAACTGCGTGGCCTGCCACAAGCCCTCGGGCACACCGCCCAACTTCGCCGGCATCACGTCGATCGTCGGCATGCCGCCGACCAGCCCGATGGGGCCGGGCTCGCACATTCCGTCGAGCACCACCTGCGAGAGCTGCCACCTCGGCACGCTGGCCAATGTCGGCGGTTTGATTCCCGCCAACGCGACCAAGACCGCCCCAGGCACGGCCTTCGCCACACCGGCGCCGACCACGACGCAGATCCACAGCGGCATCACCAGTGGCTGCAACACCTGCCACGAAGCCAGCTTCACCTGGATGGGCATGAGCGCCTACCCGATCGCGCCGACCGTGAAGACCACCGGCGCGCAGTACACCGGCTTCCACACCCGGCCGCGCGCCGCAGCCGGCACCTTCAACGTCGCCGACGCGGCGCACCCGGCCACGGGCGACTGCTCGCAGTGCCACAGCGGCACGAACTTCTTCTCCGCGCAGGACAAGCCGGCGAATCACATCCCGTATGCGCCCACTGCGCAGTGCACGGCCTGCCACACCAGCACCGACTTCTCGGTCATGCCCACGCTGGCCAACATCCACGCCAACGCGCCGAGCAGGACCACCAATTGCGCGCAGTGCCACGGCGCTGCGGCCGCCAGCTTCGCTATTCCCGGCGCCAACTTCTCCATCGTCGGGCTGCCGACCAACCACATTCCGACCAGTGCGCCGTGCGAGCAATGCCACGTCGGCACCGGCTCCAGCGTGCCGGTGCTGCCGGTGCCCAACGGCGCCAAGTTCAGCGGCTCGCGCATGAGCCACGCCGGCATCACCAGCAACTGCGTGTCGTGCCACGTGGCCTCCGGTACCGCGGCCAACTTCGCCGGCATCACGAACATCGTGCGGATGCCGCCGACCAGCCCGATGGGGCCGGGCTCGCACATCCCGTCGAGCACGACGTGCGAGAGTTGCCACCTCGGCACACTGGCCAATGTCCCAGGCCTGATCCCGGCCAACGCCACGCGCAGCGTGCCGGGCTCGCTGTTCGCCACACCGGCGCCGACCACGGCGCAGATCCACAGCGGCATCACCAGTGGCTGCAACACCTGCCACGAAGCCAGCTTCACCTGGATGGGCATGAGCGCCTATCCGATCGCGCCGACCGTGAAGACCACCGGCGCGCAGTACACCGGCTTCCACACCCGGCCGCGCGCCGCGGCCGGCACCTTCAACGTCGCCGACGCGGCGCACCCGGCCACGGGCGACTGCTCGCAGTGCCACAGCGGCACGAACTTCTTCTCCGCGCAGGACAAGCCGGCGAATCACATCCCGTACGCGCCCACCGCGCAGTGCACGTCGTGCCACACCAGCACCGACTTCTCGGTCATGCCCACGCTGGCCAACATCCACGCCAACGCGCCGAGCACCACCACCAACTGTGCGCAGTGCCACGGCGCGGCCGCCGCCAGCTTCGCTATTCCCGGCGCCAACTTCTCCATCGTCGGGCTGCCGACCAACCACATTCCGACCAGTGCGCCGTGCGAGCAATGCCACGTCGGCACCGGCTCCAGCGTGCCGGTGCTGCCGGTGCCCAACGGCGCCAAGTTCAGCGGCTCGCGCATGAGCCACGCCGGCATCACCAACAACTGTGTGGCCTGCCACAAGCCCTCGGGCTCGGTGGTCAACTTCGCTGGCATCACCACCATCATCGGCATGCCTCGCACCAGCCCGATGGGTGTGACGTCGCACATTCCATCGAGCACCACCTGCGAAGCCTGCCACCTGGGCACGCTGGCCAATGTCAGCGGCCTGATCCCGGCCAACGCCACACGCAGCGTGCCGGGCTCGCTGTTCGCCACACCGGCGCCGACGGGCCCACAGATCCACACCGGCATCACTGGCGGCTGCAACACCTGCCACGAAGCGAGCTTCAACTGGATGGGCATGAGCGCTTATCCGATCAGTCCGACCGTGAAGACTGCTGGTGCGCAGTACCGAGGGTTCCAAACCCGGCCGCGCGCCGCTGCCGGCACCTTCAACGTTGCCGACGCCACCCACCCGGCCACGGGCGACTGCGGCGACTGCCACAGTGGCACCACCGCGTTCACCGCTCAGGCAAAACCCAACGGCCACATCCCGACGCAGCTGCCGTGCTCGACCTGTCACGTCGTTGCCGGCGACTTCTCGATCGCCGGACTCACTGCCAGCAAGGCCACGATGCACACCGGCATCGCCAGCAACTGCATTGCTTGCCACACCGTAGGCACTGGCGCCGGGCCGTTTGCGGGCTGCGCGACGCAGGCCGCCTGCGCGTCGCCGCCGCCTTTGACCTATCAGCCCAAGCCGATGCCGCTGGCCGCGGGCACCTCGCCGTACGCGCCGTCAAAGCAGACCCACGTACCCGCGGTCGGCATCGCTTGCGAGAAGTGCCACTCGCCCACCAACTTCACGTCGTTTGCCGGCATGAACATGAAGGGCAACACGACGGCGCACAACGCGGTCGGGGCCTACACCTGCATCACCTGCCACGAGGGCGGGTACACCTGGTTCGGCGTGACCATCGTGACCCGCAACGTCGGCCACGAAGGGCGCAAGGCGGGCCAGGACTGCGCCGGCTCGGGCTGCCACAGCAGGACCAAGTTCACCGGATTCTCAGGCGTGCTGCGCCCGGTGCTGCGATCGGCCATCCTCGGTTCAGGCCCGCGCCTGCTGCCAGGCGGCATGCTGTTGCCAGGCACCAACCCGGGCAACAACCCGTTGATCTTCGACCACCAGGGCGTTCTGCCGGGCCAGTGCAAGACTTGCCACAACGGCGTGGCCGCGCGCGGACTGCCGGCGAAGCATCTGCCGGTGAAAGTTTCGTGCGACTCTTGCCACCGCACCACGGCTTGGCGGCCGGCTCAGTTCAACCACCAGGGCACGGTGGCCGGCCAATGCTCGAGCTGCCACAACGGCATCCAGGCCAGCGGCAAGCCCGGTTCGCACTTCCTCACGGCACGGTCGTGCGACTCGTGCCATCGCACGATGGCCTGGCTGCCCGTGACCTACTCGCACCTCTCCGCCGCGTACCGACCGGTTGCGGACAAGCCCACCTGCGTCAGTTGTCATGTTACAAACGGCGAATTCATCCCGCGTTTGATGCACGGCAATCCACGTGTACGCCCGATTCCCGCGACTCCCGGACCTTGATGCACCGGTATTCCGACACTGACCCCGACACAAGAAGAACGAATCGGTGATGAGCCTGCGCGGTTCCGAAGTCACGCTGTTGGCGCAGCTCACGATGCCGCGCCTGATCGCGGCGGCACTGCCGCTCGCCGTCTCGCAGGTCGCGGCGCAGACCATCGAGGACCTGACCGTCTTCACGCAAGGGTCGGACCTGGTCGCGCGCGCGCGCTTCAATGGCAGCGTGAGGTTCGTCCGGCAGGCGCCGATGACGGCGACGCAGCTGCTCCGGGTCGAGTTCGAACTCGTCGCCGCCGACGAGAGCGTGATGAACCAGAGCACGGAGGAAAGCCGCACCGCGCCCGGACAGGGCAATGCGCCGGACATCACGCTGACGTATGTGGCCGTGCCGCGGGCCCGCATCAAGCAATTGACGCTGCAGCTCAGCCGGGCTTCGGTGGTGCGAGTCCGCCAGGGCATCAACTCGCGCAGCATCGAGTTCGTTCTCCCCGGCGCGGCGTCGGCGCAACCGATCGCGCCGGTTTCCGACCGGCGCTGGGCGGTGACGCTGCAGACCGTGCCGTTGAACTCGCCGGAGATGATGCTGCCGGTGCCGGTGCAGTTTCAGGCCTACGATGTCTTCAGCATCAACGTGATGGTTGCCGGGGTGCCCAGCGTTCAGGTGAACCTGGGTTACTTCGAGACCGAAGCGCAGGCCGAGCGTGTGCGCGCCCAGGCGGCCGCGCGGTTTCCCGGTGCCGCGGTCCTCGATCTGGCCAAGCGTCGAGGCGAGGTGCTGAAGGCGGCATCCGAGCTGGCCCAGGCCCAACCCGCGGCCCCTGCCCCGATGCCAGCGCCGACGCCGCCCGTGGTCGTGCCGGCGCCGGTGATCGTCGCGCCTCCACCCGTGGTGGTGCCACCGGTGCCCGCGCCTGCACCTGCTGCACCCCCTGCGCCGCCGCCTGCGGTTCCCGCGCCGCGGCCCGCCCCTCCACCGCCGCCGGTTGCGCCGCCGTTACCCGCGCCTCAACCGCCGGTGGCTGTGGTGCCGCAGGCGCCAGCGCCTGCGGCACCGGCAGCGCCCGCAGCAAGCACGCCCACGGCGCCGATCTCGGAGATCGACCAGCGCGCGGCCGACCTGCTGAACAGGGCGCGCCAGGCATTGACCGAAAAGCGCCACGAGGCAGCGATCGACCTGTTGAACCAGCTGCTGCTGCTGCCGCCCAATCCGGCATCGAAGGACGCGCAGGAGCTGATCGGCCTGGCCTGGGAGCGCTCCGGCAGCAACGCGCGGGCCCGCACCGAGTACGAGCTGTACCTGAAGCTCTTTCCGGAAGGCGAAGGCGCTGATCGCGTGAAGCAGCGGCTCGCGTCGCTCGAAGGCGGTCCGACTGCGGCCACGCCGTCGACGCCGGCCGGCGAGGCCAAACCCGCGGCTGCTGCCGCCGCGCCCGAAAAGACCTACACCGGCAGCCTCGCGCAGTACTACTACGGTGGCCGGGCGCGCAGCCAATCGCTGGTCAACGTGATCGCCGGCGTCGACCAGCAGACATTGACCAATACCACCCAGTCGGCCATCGTCACCAGCGCCGACCTGAACGCGCGCTTCGTCAAGCCCGACTACGAGACGCGGGTGGTCGTGCGCGGCACCGGCGCATCGAACCTGTCGAGCGAGTCGAAGAACACCGGCCTGCTGAACTCCGCCTACGTCGACTACCGTCGCACGGAATCGGGAATCGGCGTGCGCGCCGGGCGTCAGTCGGCGATCAATGGCGGCCTGCTGGGCCTGTTCGACGGCGTGTCGATGGTCTACCCGGTGCGCTCGGGCATCAAGTTCAACCTGATGGGCGGCGTGCCGGCCAATACCCTGGTGTCCGCGCCGTCGCAGCGCCTGGCTGCGGCGCTGGTCGAGGTCGACGGCCTGCTCGATGGCTGGGGCGGCAACGTCTACTTGCTCGACCAGACCGTCGAAGGCTTCACCAACCGCCGGGCCATTGGTGCGGAGGTCCGCTATTCCGCAGAAAGCTTCTCCGCCTTCTCGTTGATCGACTACGACGTCAACTTCAAGACGCTGAACGCGGTCACGCTGCAGGGGTCCTTTCAGGCGCCAGGGCAGACGACGATCACGGCGTTGATCGACAACCGCAAGGCACCCTCGCTTCAGCTGTCCAACGCCCTGATCAGCACGGGCCAGACGTCGCTGAAGGACTACCTGCTCGGGCATTCGCTCGAACAGGCTCGCGCGGCCGCACTGGCCATCACGGCGAACGCGCGCCAGGGTCTGATCAGCGCGGCACGACCGCTCAACGAGCGCTGGCAGCTCGGCGTCGACCTGCGCTACAGCCAGATCGGCGCGCTCCCGGCGGTCGGAGATTTCGAGGCCACCCCGTCGACCGGCGCGCAAATCGCCGCCACGGCGCAACTCACCGGATCGAACCTCTACTCTCTGCGCGACATCAACACCTTCAGCCTCAGTGCGACGCACTCGCCGCAATTCAACGGCGCGCAGTTCTCCTACAGCAACCTCACCGGTCTGC
Organism: uncultured beta proteobacterium; assembly: GCA_963814435.1. Lineage (GTDB taxonomy): Bacteria > Pseudomonadota > Gammaproteobacteria > Burkholderiales > Burkholderiaceae_C > JAEUPI01. The sequence goes on along the minus strand of CAWFCV010000003.1, from coordinate 267,727 downwards.
GCGACGGCGACGTGACGCTCGAACCCTCGATCCGCCTGTACGGCCAGAACAGCACCGACGGCCTGAAGCTGATGCGCGTGACACCGGGAATGCGCGTGTCGTACCGTGTCTCGCGTCGCGCGAGCCTGATCGGCGAGTCGATCGTCGAATATTCGAAGACGGACGGACCGAGCGGCAATGACAAGACGAACTCGATATTCTTCTATCTCGGATATCGCTACGAGTTCAACTGAAACGCCCGCAACGTCGAGGCGCGAGAGCCGCTCAGAGTCATGATCAAGGTCAGTGCCGCGGTCGCCATCCTGCTCGGCCTCGTCGTCGTCGCGCTGCTGGCGTGGCGGGCCAGGCTCGCCGCACGGGTCGCCTCGCCGGCGCGCGATGAGTACCAACGCTTGCGCCGCAGGCTCGCTGCGCTGAAGGTCGCATACAAGAATGGCAAGTTCAATGAGTCGACCTACCACGCCCACCAGCGCCAGCTCGCCGGGCGGCTGGCCGAGCTGACGCGAGACGGCCACCCTTCGATGACCGGGAACCCCCGGGACTTGGCGCTCATGGCCCTGGCGGCCACTTGCCTGATGCTGGGCGCGGGCCTGCTGGTCTGGCCGAAGCTGCGACTCGCGCCCGGTGGCGACGCACCGGCGCAATCGGCGTCCCAGGCCGCCTCGGCGGCGCACCCGTTGAGCGCCGAGCAGCTCGATCGCACGGTCGCGAAAATGCGCGATCAAGTGAAGCAGAATTCGAAGGACGCAACGTCCTGGGCCATGCTGGCCCACTCGTATGACATGCTCGGGCGCCATACCGAGGCCAGCGCCGCCTACGCGCAGCTGATCGAACTTGCTCCCACCGATCCACAGGTGCTGGCGGATGCAGCCGATTCGCTGGCGCTGTCGCGCGGCAGGCGACTGCAGGGCGAACCGATGAAACTGATCGAACGCGCGCTGGCGCTGGACCCGAAGAACCTCAAGGCGCTGTCGCTGGCCGGCACGGAGGCGCTCGATCGCAACGATCCGACCCGGGCCGTGGCCTACTGGCAACGAGCGCGCTCGCTGGTGACCGACCCCGTGCTGACACGCGAGTTCGACGAACGGATCGCCGAGGCACGCGCGCTGCAAGCCCGGCCCGCATCGGCCGTCGCCGCGGCGCCTGCGCAGATCGCGCCGCCCAATCCGGCGGCCTTTGTCAGCGGCCGGATCGTCTTGTCGGACAAGTTGAAGTCGCAGGTGTCGGCCAACGATGTGCTGTTCGTCTTTGCTCGACCCGTCGAGGGGTCGCGCATGCCCATCGCGCTGATGCGCAGGCGCGCGAGCGAACTTCCGATCGAGTTCCGGCTCGATGATTCGATGGCGATGGTGCCGCAAGCGAGGCTGTCCACCCAGGCTCGCGTCATCGTCGGCGCGCGCGTCTCCAAACGCGGCGATGCCTCGCCGCAGGCCGGTGACCTGCAGGGCTTCAGTGCCCCGGTGGCCGTGGGCACGCCAGGTCTGCGTTTGGAGATTGCGGAGGTCGTGAAATGAGAGCGCACGGGCGCGGACGAACCCACTGGGCTGCGTGGGCTTTGGCACTGTCATGCTCGCCCTCCTGGGCGGTGTTGGGTGGCGACGTGGCCAGCGTCCAGGCCGATCAGTTGCGGATGCGGGCCACGCGGCAAACAACCAATGCCGTGCAAGGAGGCACCGTGCACGAGATTCGCATGCCCGATGGCTCGTCGATCCGCGAGTTCGTCAATGCGCAAGGCATCGTGTATGCGGTGGCATGGAGCACGCGGCTGAAACCGGACTTCACCCAGATGCTCGGGCGTCACGCGGCCGACTTCGACGCTGGCGTGTCCGCGCAATCGCAGAAAGCCGGGACTGCAACGCAGCGCCGCGGTGGATCGCGGCGACCTCGTCGTGCACTCCGCTGGCAGGCCCGGGGCATTCGTCGGCAGGGCGTGGCTGAAATCGCAGCTGCCGCCGGGCACGAGATCCGATGCGGTACGCTGAGGCGTTGACCCGGCGTGCAACGACGCTGCTGCTGACGGCGGCGGCGGTGCTGCTCGGCAGTTGCGGCGGCGAGAACTCATCGTCGACGACCGTCATCTGCAGGGATCCCAACGTCTGCGTCGCGCAAGAAGTCGTGCAGGACACGCCGACCGGCACGAACACGACCGAGATCGTCGTCGACAGCGGGCCGACGGACGCGTTTGCGCTCGGCGTGACCAACCTGCCCTATGTGACGGTCACGGTCTGCGCGCCGGGTTCGACGACGCAGTGCGCGACCGTTGATCACGTGCTGCTCGACACCGGCTCGTATGGCCTGCGGCTGTTGAAAAGCAAGGCCCCGCTCGGCTTGCCCGCTGTCCCGGTGGCGGCGGCCATGGATGGGACGCCCGCCGGCAACGCGGCCGAATGTTATGCGTTCGTGCTCGGCGCGGTGTGGGGGCCGCTGGCCACCGCCGATGTGCACGTGGGTGGCGAAACCGCAGCGGGATTGAGCATTCAACTGATCGACGATGACGCCACGCCGGCCTATGCAACACCGCAGAACTGCAGGGACGCTGCCCAGGGCGCGTTGCTGAGGAGTGTCGCGTCGCTGCAGGCGAACGGCATCCTGGGCATCGGCATGGTGGGTGTCGATTGCGGTGTCATCTGCCTCACCAACAGCTACGCCGGCACCTATGTCGTCTACTACTCGTGTCCGCCTGGCGGCGGCGCCTGCATGCCGGCGGGGGTGCCGATGGCGTCGCAGGTGCAGAACCCGGTGGCCCGATTCGCCGTCAACAACAACGGCACGATGATCGCGATGCCGAGCCTGCCGGAGCTGGGTGCGCTGGTGGCCAGGGGCCGTCTCGTGTTCGGCATCGGAACGCAGAGCAACAATCAGCTCCCGCCCGCGGCGACGATGTATCAAGTCGACAATCGTCCGACCAGTCCCGACTACCTCTATGTGTCATTCCGGGTCAACGCCCGCGACTACCCGCAGAGCTTCATCGACACCGGGTCGAACGCGATGTTCTTCGACGACCCCATGTTGTCAAGGGCCTGCTCGGTGTCGAGCGGTCAACAGGGCCAGTGGTACTGCCCGACCGCCACCTGGCGCCAGACGGCGACCTTGACCGATTTCGCGGGCGCAACCGGTTCGTTCGACCTCACGGTGTCCAGCGCCGACACGCTGTTCAGCACCGGCGCGAGCGCATTCGCCAACCTGGCGGGCAGCGCGGGCCAGGGCGCGCAGAGCCTCTCTGTGGGCATGCCCTTCTTTTACGGTCGCAAGGTCTTCACGTCGATCTGGGGCCAGGCGCTCTCGCCCAACGGCCCGTGGTACGCCTTCTGAACCCGAGCGCAGGCGCCCGGCAATCGCTTTGTGTCATTTACGCGTTCAGAGCCGCCGACGCCGCGCCCGGCTTGACGCACCCAGCACACCGACCAGCAGCGCAAGACCGAGCAGCGACCAACCGTCGACGCTGCCGCCACCGCCGCCGCCGTCGACCGCCGGCGCAGCCGGCGCCGGTGGTGCGCCGCCACCGTTGAACACGGCGATGCCACCGGCGGTCGACGCATAGAGCGCCGCGCCCGAGGCGCGCAGTCGATGCACTTCGAGCGCGGGCAGAGCCTGGCCCGGAGTGCCATTGAATGGCGTCCAGGTGAACGTGGCACCGACCGGCGATGCAAAGATCCCGTTGCTGCCCGTCGCCGCATAGACCGTCGTCCCGTCGCTGAACAGCGACGTCACGACACCATTCGGATCGCTGACCCAATCGGTCGGCGACGAGCTGGTGTTGGCGCTGGTCCAGGCCCCACCGGGCGCCGCCACGCGAACGAGCCCGCCCCGCGTGGCCGCCAGCAATGAATTGCCAATCACTGCGAGGCTGAAGATGCGGTTCGGTCCCACCGCACCGGTGGCGAATTCAACCCAGTTGGGCGCCACACCAGACCCATCGGTGGCCACCAGCACCGACGCCAGGCTGGTGTTGAAGTCGAAGATTCCGGCATAGACCTTGCCATCGGCCACCTGCAGCGCACTGACCCGCAGCCCGGCGATGCCGGCCGGCGTGGCTGCCACGTTCGAGGGCGTGGCGCTCAGCGGCAGCGAGAAGATGCCGACGTCGGTGCCGACGTACAACGCCGCAGCGCCGCGCACCAGCGCGTTGCCGCTCGACAGATTGGCCGCCGACACGGCGACCCAGGTTCCCGCCGTGGCGGACAGTGCAAACACCCCATTGCTCGTCGCCGCGTAGACGATGCCATTGCCCGGGTCCGCGGTGAGCGCAGCGATGTCCACCATCTCGCCCGCGACCGCATTCAAGCGGGTCGGGCTCCAGGTGGCGCCCGCGTCGTTGCTGCGCAGCACGTCGGCGTATTGCTCCGACACCACGGCCGCGAACAGCGACGTCCCGATCACGGCACTGTCGGTCACGTTGGCGTTGTTCAGGCGCCCGTTCGAGCCACCGGCGCTCACGGCGCCTGGCCCGTTGACGGCCATCCACGCCGAGGTCGACGACAGCGACGACAGCGGCTGGCTGGCCACCCCGAAGCCGGTACCGACAAGCAGCGCCGGTGCACCGATCCCGGCAATGGCCATGGCGTTGGCGGCAGGGCTGGCGCCGACGGCGCTCGTCGCGCTGAACGTCGTGCCGTCGCCCGAGACGTAGACGCCGGCGCTGGTGGCCACGGCCACGACCGGCGATGCGCCGCCGGCGAGGCCACCGGAGGTGATCGACGCGCAGGCGAACAGCGCCGCCGGAGTCGGCGATACCGGCGCTGGGAGCCAGGCATTCAGTGCCGGGTTCAACGGATCGGTGGCCACGAACAGCCGGCCGGCGCTGCAGGCGTAGGCCTGCGAAAAATCGGCACTGAAATGCAGTGCCTCGATCGCCCCGGTCGCGAAGAACGTCGCGGACGGGTCGGCGTCGGTCCAGTTCAACGCGGCGGTGCCCGCAACGATCGAGGCCACGAAGACGCGATTGGCTGCGCCGACCAGCAGCCCGGCTGGATTCGCCCCGCTGGCCGGCACCACGGTCAGCGCGCCGACGGCCGACTCGCTGGTGTTGGCCGGCAACGGCGAGGCCACCCAGTTGGCTGTCGGGGCGACGCCCAAGGCAGGAACCGACATGCGAAAGACGACCGGAACGGCACCGAGCGTCGCGATCGACGCGGCGACAAAGAGCGAACCCGTCGAATCGTCGAACGCCATGTATGCGGCAGTCGACATTCCAGCCGGCGAGCTCAGTGCGCTCCAGCTCGGCACATCGCTGGCCGCGGCGCCCGCGGCGGCGAAAAAGAGGCCCGCCTCGGTGGCCGCGTAGACGTATTGGCCATCCGACACGAGTGCGCGCACGGTGCGCCCGGACGAACCTGCCGTGACGGCCAAGCCGGCGTTCGCCGCGGACCAGCTCTGGCCACCATCGGCGCTCATGAACACACCATTCCGGGCGGTGCCCGCATACAGCACGGATTCGGACCGCGGGCTCTTCAGGATCGACAGCACGGTGCCACCCGGGGGACCCACGCTGTTCCAGCTTCCACCCGATTGGGCCAGCACGTCGGCGGTGGGCCCGAGCAGCACCGCCGCCACGGCGACGAGCGATCGAATCGCGTGCAACAGATGGCGCATCCACACGTTGCCCTGAAGGACCAGCGCAAGCCGCATCGGGTCTCCTTGCGCACACGGCGGTGCGCTTGATTGGGTGGCGACGTTCGAATCAACGATCATCGGTAAACGCAAGCTGATCGACCTTAGCATCGCGCGCCGTCACGCGGCGGCTCAGCAGGTGCGGCGCTGAAACAGGAAGTGTAGAAACTTCCGTGTATGCGTTGCTTAAGATTGCGTCAGGATCGCAACGCCCATCGCCTGGTGCGCTGACCGGAAAGTTGTCACCGGCCACCTGAGAAAAGGCGCAGCGCCGTGTCGAAGCTCCACACCCGCCGGATCTCCACCACGTCGTAGTCCATGGCCAGGTCGCGCGGGAATGCGGGATAGGGCGACAGCGACATCACGATGGCCCGCACCGCGCGATCGATTTCCGCAACGCCACTGGAGCGGTTGATCGTCACCGCCTCGACGCTGCCATCGCTGCGCAGGGCCACGGTCACCACCGGGTTCTCGTAGGGTCCGGTCTTGGCTTGCTTGAGCAGATCGAACGCTGCATTCAATTCGACCTTCTGCCGCCACTTCTCGGCATACATCATCGCGACGATGTCGGTGTCGGTGCGGCCGATGATGGTGCGCCGCCTGACGCGCTCCGGCGGAGCGGCCGAACGCTGCACGGGTTGCGCCGGGGCGGCCACGCTGTCGATCGGTTTTTTCGTGGCCGCCGCGACCTCGGGGGCCGGACCCTGAGCCGCCCTGGGGCTCTCGGCGCCTGACGGCGATGGTCCCGGGCGCGCCACTCCCACAGCGCCGACCTGGGATTCAGCGCCGGCGCGAGGGCCTTCCCGCGCGCGGCTGGCCGCTTGCTCGGCGGCCAGCTGTTCGGCCTGCACGCGGGCCTGGCGCTCATCTCGTTCAAGCGCTGCACGTTCGTCTGCAGCCTTCTGTTGCGCCGCTGCCAGCGCCTGTTGCCGAAGCGCCTCTTGCTGTTGCGCCTCGCGCCGGAGTGCTTCCTGTCGTTGCACCTCCCGTCGCTCGGCTTCCTGCCGCAGTGCCTCCTGCCGCAGCGCCTCTTGCCGCAGCGCCTCTTGCCGAACCGATTCCTGACGCAGCACCTGTTGCCGTTGTTCTTCCTGCTGCTGTGCCTCGCGCCGCAACGCTTCCTGCCGCTGGGCCTCGCGTCGCTCGGTTTCCTGCCGAAGCGCCTCTTGCCGAACCGCTTCCTGACGCAGAGCCTCTTGCCGCTGCAGCTCTTGCCGAACCGATTCCTGACGCAGCACCTGTTGCCGTTGTTCTTCCTGCTGCTGTGCCTCGCGCCGCAACGCTTCCTGCCGCTGGGCCTCGCGTCGCTCGGTTTCCTGCCGAAGCGCCTCTTGCCGAACCGCTTCCTGACGCAGAGCCTCTTGCCGCTGCAGCTCTTGCTGCTGTGCCTCGCGCCGCAACGCCTCCTGTCGCGCGACTTCCAGTCGCTGGGACTCTTGTCGCTCCGCTTCCTGCCGCTCGGCGTCGCGCCGCAGATCCCCCTGCCGTTGCGCTTCGCGGCGTTGCGTCTCCTGCCGCTGAATCTCGCGCTGCAGCGCCTCCTGTCGTTGCGCTTCCTGCTGCAGAGCCTCCTGACGCAGCGTCGCTTGCTGTCGCGCCACCGCCTCGAGCCTCTGTGCTTCCTGCCGCTCGGCCTCTTGACGGACGGCTTCCTGCCGCTGCGCCTCCCGGCGCAGGGCCTCTTGAAGCTGCGCCTCGGCGTCCTGCGCGCGCTGGGCCAATTCGCGTTCGGCCGTTGCCAAAGCCTTGGCCAGACGGTCCCGCTCCGTCGACTCATCGACATTGAACGACGGCAGGTCCGACGGGTGGACAGGCGCTTGCAAGGGCGGGTCTGGCGCCGGGCTGCTTGCGGCAGCATCCGCCGGCTGCGGAACGCGAAATGATTCGACCCGCGGTGTCGCCTGCGCGATCACGGCGGCCTGTTTGACGGGCTGCGGCACGGGCGGCGCGGATCGACGACGAGCGGGCGACACGCGCGCCACCGCAGGGGCGGCTTTCGCGGCCACAGTCGCAGCGGTCTTGTTCCTGGGCGTCGCAGCGGCACGTCGCGCCGGTGCCTGGCGCACATCCGCAGGCTGCCTGGCGGGGGCATCACGCAATTCGACTTCGAGGCCGCTCCACGTGGTTGCGGGCTCGGTCGGTGTCGCCGAAGGCGTGGGCCGCGCGGTGGGCGGCACCACCGGCCGCGCGGCCGCGGCTTCGGGTGTCGGCTCGCGGCGGCCGTCGCGAATCGGCGGCGGCGCCAGCACCACGGCGATGTCCGGCGCCTGCAACCTGCGCTCTGCCCATGGCAGCCGAGCCGCTGGCAGGCCGACGCCAGGCACATCAAAACGCAGCGTCAGCAGAAGCGCGTGAGCGGTGAGCGAGATCAGCAGCGCCGTTCTGATGGAGATCGTGGCCCGTCGCAGACGTCGCCAGAATCTGGATCGCTTCTTCGAGCGCGAACGAGACTGCGGCCGATGACGGACGCGTGCGGCCAAACCAACTCCCCCTTGACAGCGCGATGGCGGGCAACGTCACACGCTGCGCAGCAGATCGAGTTGCATTATCGGCGCCGCACCCGGCCCGAGGACCGAGCCGGTGCCCGCGATGGCTCGGAGAACGCGCTGTGAATCCCGGACGCAATCGAGCCATGCCTTGCGTCTGCTTACCTGGACGGACACGTCGGTCGCGCCCGCAGCCCGCGGGTCACGGCCACCGACTCCGTGCGGCGCCGACCGGCCCTGGCCGACCTACAATACGCGTGCCCATTCAAGAGGTTAGAAACGGCGGCGGCGGCGGATTGCCTCCCCGCTCGACGCACCCGAGAAATGCCGGCGGCCACGGTCGGTCGATCGCGATCATCGTCCGAAGCCTGGCCGGAGTCCCTCGGCGATTCACCGGACCACCACATGACGAAGCCATCGACCCAACGTGCCGACGAATCACGCTGTGCCCGCAACGAGTGCTGACGGCCTGCCCACGCTTGCAGCCATCGATCTGGCGTGTCGGCGCGGCAATCGAATTCTGTTCAGAGGCGTGAACCTCGAAGTGCGAAAGGGCCAGGCCACATGGCTGCGCGGTCGCAATGGCCGCGGCAAGACCAGCCTGTTGCGCTTGGCCGCGGGACTAGCCATTCCCGAGGCCGGCAGGTTGCTCTGGGGTGACACGCCGGTGCGCAACGCGCCGGGCTACGCGCAGCAGCGGGTCTACGTCGGACACGCGAATGCCCTGAAGGACGATCTCACGGTCACCGAGTCACTGACGTTTCTGGCGCGCATGCACGAGCGGCCGAGCGACCCGGCGTCGGTGCAGGCGGCGTTGAACCTGGTGGGCATGGCGTCGCGTAGAGAAGCGCTGGTGCGCACGCTGTCGCAGGGCCAACGTCGCCGGGCCACGCTGGCACGCCTGGCGCTCGAGCGCGAGGCGTCGATCTGGATCCTCGACGAACCCTACGACGCTCTGGATGCCGACGGCGTGCTGGCCGTGAACGAACTGCTGCACCGGCATCTCGCCCATGGCGGCAGCATTCTGCTGACGAGTCACCAGGCACCTGGTGCCGATGCGCCGGCGATGGCCGAATTTGATCTAGATCCATTTGCCTGAAACTTGCTTGAGCGATCATTGATGGGAGCCGCTTTCAGCGCTGTGTATGTCCGAGACCTGCGTCTGGCCTTGCGCCGGCGGGTGGAGGCGTTGCTGCCGGTGGTGTTCTTCATCGTCGCCGTCAGCCTGTTTCCACTGGGCGTCGGGCCCGAGCCGCAGACGCTGCGCCAGATTGCGGCGGGTGTGGTGTGGGTCAGTGCGCTGCTGGCGTCGATGTTGTCGGTCACCAGCCTGTACGCCGGTGACCATGCCGATGGATCGCTCGAACAAATGATCTTGTCCGGACAATCGGGATTCGTCGTGGCCAGTGCGAAGGCGGCTGCGCACTGGACGGTCACTGGCGCGCCGCTGGTGCTGGCCGCGCCGCTGATCGGCCTGCTGATGGACATGAGCGGCGTCGCGCTCGCCACACTGGTGGCGTCGCTGCTGCTGGGCACGCCGATCCTCAGCCTGCTCGGCGGCATGGGCGCGGCGCTCACGCTCGGGCTGCGCAGCGCCGGTGTGCTGCTGATCCTGTTGATCCTGCCGCTGGCCGTACCGGCCTTGATCTTCGGTGCCGGCGCGGTGAGTGCCGTCGACAGCGGGTTGTCGACCTCGGGACACTTTTCGCTGCTGGGCGCGCTGCTCATCCTGACCGGATTGACGGCGCCACTGGCCACCTCGTTTGCGTTGCACATTGCGTTGGAGTGACCGCAATGAACCGGCCGATCCGATGGTTCACGTTCGCCGCCCCGTCGCGCTTCTATCGGCTCGTCGGTGCGATCAACCCCTGGCTGTGGGCGCTGACCGTCGCGCTGGCATTGGCCGGGCTCTATGTAGGGTTTTTCGTCGCACCCACCGACGCCACACAGGGCGAGTCGTATCGAATCATCTTCATACACGTACCGGCGGCGTGGATGTCGATGGTGCTGTACCTTGCGATGGCGTTCTGGGCCGCGATGGGCTGGATGTTCAATGCCCGCATGGCCTCGATGCTGGCCCGCGCGCTGGCCCCGACCGGAGCGATGTTCACGTTCCTCGCGTTGTGGACGGGCGCGTTCTGGGGCAAACCCACCTGGGGCACCTGGTGGGTGTGGGACGCGCGGCTCACGTCGGAACTGATCCTGCTGTTTCTGTATCTAGGTTATATCGCGCTGGTGGCGTCGATCGACGACATGGTGCGTGGCGACAAGGCCGGCGCAGTGCTGGCCATCATCGGCGCCGTCAACGTACCGATCATTTACTTCTCGGTCCGCTGGTGGAACACCTTGCATCAAGGTGCCACCATCAGCATGACCGCAGCACCGAAAATGGCACATACGATGCTGGTTGCGATGATGTTGATGACCTTTGCCTTCTGGGCCTATGCGTTTGCCACGGTGTTCGCGCGCGCTCAGGCGTTGGCCCTCGAACGCGAACGCGACACCGAGTGGGTGCGCGACCTGGCGCTGGCGAGCAAGGAGTCATGATGCAGTGGTCCAGCCTGTCCGATTTCCTGTCCATGCGCGGCTATGGGCTTTACGTGTGGGGCTCGTATATCGTCACGGCCGCGCTGATGTTGTTGGAACCCTGGCTCGTGCTGCGCCATCGCCGCCGTGCCCTGCAAGCGGCCGCTCGACCGGCCACGGAGGATCAATCGTCATGAAACCGCGTCACAAACGCCTGGCCATCATCGGCGGCATCGTCGGCGCTGTGGCCGTGGCCGCAGGGCTGGTGCTCAATGCATTCCAGAGCAATTTGGTGTTCTTCTACTCGCCGTCGCAGATCGCGGCGAACGAGGCGCCCACGAGCCGCACGTTCCGGCTCGGTGGCCTGGTCAAGGAAGGCAGCGTCAAGCGCGACGGCACGGTGGTGCAGTTCGCGGTGACCGATACAGCGAAGACCATCGCGGTGCAATACCAGGGCATCCTGCCCGACCTGTTCAAGGAAGGCAAAGGCGTCGTGGCCCAGGGCCAGCTGCGCGACGACGGCGTGTTCGTCGCGCGCGAGGTGCTGGCCAAGCACGACGAGAACTACATGCCGCCCGAGGCAGGCGAGGCATTGAAGCGCGCACAACAGGCCAACGACAAGATCGCCAATTCGGTGGTCCAGGGAGCCAAGAAATGATCCCCGAACTGGGCCAGATCGCGCTGCTGCTGGCGCTGGCGGTGGCGATCGTCCTCGGCACCTTCCCGATCGCCGGCGCGGCGCGCGGCCGGCACGACTGGATGGCATTGGCCCGCCCCGCGGCGCAGACGCAATGCCTGCTGGTGGTGTTCGCGTTCGGCTGCCTGGTGTACTCGTTCGTCTACAACGACTTCTCGGTGTTGTACGTGGCGTCGAACTCGAATTCGGCGTTGCCGCTGCCCTACCGCATCGCGGGCGTGTGGGGCGGCCACGAAGGCTCGCTGCTGCTGTGGCTGCTGATGCTCAATCTGTGGACCTTGGCGGTCGCGCAGTTCAGCCGCCACCTGCCGCAGCCGGTGGTGGCGCGCATCCTCGCGGTGATGGGGCTGGTGAGCTTGGGATTCCTGCTGTTCATGCTGATCACGTCGAATCCGTTCGATCGCCTGCTGCCTGCCGCGGCCGACGGCCGCGACCTGAACCCGCTGCTGCAGGATCCGGGCATGGTCATTCACCCGCCGATGCTCTACATGGGCTACGTCGGGTTCTCGGTGGCCTTTGCGTTTGCCATCGCCGCGCTGATCGGCGGCAACCTCGACACCACCTGGGCACGCTGGACGCGACCGTGGACCACCGCGGCGTGGATCTTCCTCACGGTGGGCATCGCACTGGGCAGCTGGTGGGCCTATTACGAACTCGGCTGGGGTGGCTGGTGGTTCTGGGACCCGGTGGAAAACGCCTCCTTCATGCCCTGGCTCGTCGGCACGGCGTTGATCCACTCGCTGGCAGTGACCGAGAAACGCGGCGCCTTCAAGTCCTGGACGGTGCTGCTGGCGATCATGGCGTTCTCGCTGTCGTTGCTCGGAACCTTCCTGGTGCGATCGGGTGTGCTGTCGTCGGTGCACGCCTTCGCCACCGACCCGCGCCGCGGCCTGTTCATCCTGGGCTTCCTGGCCGTGGTGGTCGGCGGCTCGTTGACGCTGTACGCCTGGCGTGCACCCAAGGTCGGGCTCGGCGCGCGTTTCGAGGTGGTGTCGCGCGAATCGATGCTGCTCGGCAACAACGTGATGCTGGTCGTGGCGATGGCCACCGTGCTGCTCGGCACGCTGTACCCGCTGGTGCTCGACGCGCTCGGGCTGGGCAAGATCTCCGTCGGCCCGCCGTACTTCGACTCGGTGTTCGTGCCGATCATGGTGCCGGTGGTGTTCCTGATGGGCGTGGGGCCGCTCGCGCGCTGGCGCAATGCCGATGTGCCCGAACTGGCGCGCCGGCTGCGCTGGGCCGCCGGCCTCGCCGTCGTGGCGGCGCTGGCCACCGGCTGGGTCGCGGGGCGCATTTCGGCCTTGGCCTCGCTCGGCTTCCTGATGGCGTGGTGGATCGTGTTCTCGATCGGCACCGACCTGTGGGAACGGCTGCGCCCGAGCGGCATGGCCGGCGGCACCGGCGCGATTGCGCGTGTGCGAATGCTGCCGCGCACGATGATCGGCATGATGGTCGCGCACCTGGGCGTCGCCGCGTTCGCGTTCGGCGTCAGCATGGTCAAGACCTACGAGGTCGAACGCGACCTCAAGATGGACGTCGGTGACACCACCGAAGTCGCCGGCTACGTGTTCACCTATCGCGGCGTGCGCGAGATCCAGGGCCCCAACTACGCCGGGGCACAGGGTTTGATCGAGGTGACTCGCGACGGCAAGGCCGTGGCCACGATGCGGCCCGAGAAGCGCATCTACCGCGTGCAGCAGAACCCGATGACCGAGGCGGCCATCAACACCGGCTTCACGCGTGACCTGTACGTTTCGCTCGGCGAGCCGGTCGGCGGCAACGCGTGGATCGTGCGCGTCTACTTCAAGCCCTTCGTCGACTGGATCTGGTGCGGCTGCCTGCTGATGGCGCTGGGCGGCGGGCTGGCCGCGTCGGACCGCCGTTATCGCGTCGCAAGCCGCGAGCGCGCCGCGGCCGAGCTGACCACCTTGGGTGCCAAGACGTCATGAAGAGCCTGAAGTTCATCCTGCCGCTGGTCGTGTTTGTGGTGTTGGTGGGTTTTCTCGCGGCCGGCCTGAAGCTCGACCCGCGCGAGGTGCCCTCCCCGCTGATCGGCAAACCGGCACCCGGCTTCGCACTGACGCGCCTGGACGACGCCGGCAAGACCATCCGCCGCGAAGACATGCTGGGCAAGGTGTGGATGCTCAACGTGTGGGCGTCGTGGTGTGCCGCCTGCCGCGACGAGCATCCGCATCTGGTGGCGTTCGCGCGCACCAAGGTCATGCCGGTCATCGGGCTCAACTACAAGGACACGCGGCCCGATGGGCTCGGCTGGCTGGCGCGATTCGGTGACCCGTACGATGCGTCGCTGTTCGACCAGGACGGTCGCGTCGGCATCGACTTCGGCGTCTATGGCGTGCCGGAGACATTCATCATCGACAAGCAGGGCGTGATCCGCTTCAAGCAGATCGGCCCTGTGACGCCCACGATCATCGAAACCCGCATCATGCCCTTGTTGAAGGAACTCAATGGCTAGGTGGATTGTCTTGCTGCTGCTGGCGACCTGCCTGGTCGCCGGCGCGAAGGAGGCGGAACCAGCCGCCGCGGACCCCGCGCTGGAGGCGAGCATGCTGCGCGTCGCTGCCGAGCTGCGCTGTCTGGTCTGTCAGAACCAGACCATTGCCGACTCGCATTCCGGCTTGGCGGAGGACCTGCGCCGCGAGGTACGCGAACAGCTCAAGCGCGGCGCCAGCGACGAGCAGGTGATTCAGTACATGACCGATCGCTACGGCGATTTCGTGCGCTACCGTCCCGCGTTCAAGGCCACCACCGCCGTGCTGTGGATCGGCCCGGCGGTGCTGTTGCTGGTCGGCATCGGGGTGCTGGCGATCGTGCTGCGCCGTCGCACCCGCATGGCACCGGAGCTGTTCGAACCCGACGAGGACGAAGCCAACGGCGGCGCCGAGCCGGGCCCGACCCGCGGGGCCACGCCATGACGACCTTCGTCTTGTTCTCCTTGCTGCTGGCGCTGGTGACGCTCGCGCTGATGACGCGCCCGCTGTGGCTCAGGTCCACGGCGCGTGCGACACCCGGTGTCGACACGGTGGCGCAGGCGCGTCAGCAGTTGCAACAGCTGGATGCGCTGCACGCCAGCGGCGCGCTCGACGCCAACCAGCACGCACAGGCCAGGGCGGTGATCGAGCGGCAGATGGCCGCGGCCGTCGCGCAGATGCCCGCAGGCTCGGCGGCCCCGAGCCCTCGCAGCTCGAAGGGCTTCATCGCCGGTCTCGCCGGATTCGTCTGCCTGGTTGCCGCAGCCGGCTACCTGGGCCTGGGCACGCCGATCGCGTTGGACCCGGCCGCCGTGGCGGCCCGTGCGGCGCAGGGCGGTGACGAAGGTGCCGGCCATTCGGTGACGAAAGAACAGATCGAAGGCATGACCGAAAAGCTGGCCGCCCGGCTGAAGGAGAGCCCGGACGACCCCGACGGCTGGGCCATGCTGGGGCGCTCGTACGCGGTGCTGGGCCAACACGAGAAGGCGATGCCGGCATTCAAGCAGGCGATGGCGCTGCGCGCCGACGATGCGGTGCTGATCGCCGATTACGCCGACGCGATGGCGGTGGTCAATGGCCGCAACCTCGAGGGTGAGCCGAGCCGGCTGATCGCGCGGGCGTTGCAGGTCGACCCGAACAACCTGAAGGCGCTGTCGCTGGCTGGCACCGCGGCGTTCTACCGGCGCGACTACGCCGGCGCGCTGCGCCACTGGGAGAAGATGCAGCAGATCGACCCCAACAGCCAATTCGTGCAGCAGATCCAGGGTGGCATCGAAGAGGCACGCAAACTGATGGCCGGCGCCGGTGGCGTGCCGGCGGCTGCCGCGCCGGCGGTGGTGCGGGCCCCGTCGCCGGCACCGACCAATGACGACGCCACAACCGGTGCATCCGTCAGCGGCGTCGTGAGCCTGTCGTCGGCGCTGGCGGGCAAGGTGGATCCGCAAGACACGGTGTTCGTGTTCGCGCGCGCCGTCGACGGGCCGCGCATGCCGTTGGCGATCGTGCGCAAGCAGGTGAAGGACCTGCCGCTGAACTTCACGCTCGACGACAGCATGGCCATGACGCCCGCCACCAAGATCTCCTCGGTGCAGCGCGTGATCGTCGGCGCGCGGGTCAGCAAACGCGGCGAAGCCACGCCGCAGCCGGGCGACTTGCTGGGGCAATCCCCGCCGGTCAGCCCGGGCGCGCGTGGCCTGAAGATCGAGATTTCGCAGGTCGTAGGCCAGTAGCCTGCGGCGGGCAACCGCGTGGACAAGTACTACCTGGTCCTGTACCTTGCCGTTCTGCTGGCACTGTGGACGCTGTATGTTCGGCGTCAACGACGCATCCAGCGCGAGCACGCGCAGCAGCTGAAGGAGTCGGTCGAGGCCGGTCTCGTGGAGCCGCCGTCGCTGCACCCGGCGATCGATCCGCTGCGCTGCCTGGGCTCGAGCTCCTGCGTGACCGCGTGCCCCGAGGAGGCGCTGGGCATCGTCAACGGCAAGGCCGTGCTGGTCAACGCCGCGTCGTGCATCGGCCACGGCGCCTGCCTGGCCGCTTGCCCGGTCGATGCCATCACGCTGGTGTTCGGCACCGAGAAGCGCGGCATCGACATCCCCAATGTTTCGCCGAGTTTCGAATCCAACGTACCGGGCATCTTCATCGCCGGCGAGCTGGGCGGCATGGGCCTGATCCGCAAGGCTGCCGAGCAGGGTCGTCAGGCGATGGAAGTCATCAGCAAGCGTTCCGGCGCGTCGTTCGACTACGACGTCGTCGTCATCGGCTGTGGTCCCGCGGGGCTCTCGGCCGGACTGTCGGCAATTCAGCATCGTCTGCGCTACAAGCTGATCGAGCAGGAAGAGTCGCTCGGCGGCGCGGTATTCCACTACCCGCGCAACAAGATCGCGATGACCGCACCGGTCAAGCTGGCGCTGATCGGCAAGGTCAGATTCGGCGAAGTGCAGAAAGAGAAGCTGCTGGAATTCTGGCAGACCGTGGTCAAGAAGACCGGCCTGGTGATCGCGTTCCGTGAATGCATGGAAGCCATCGAGCGTGACGGCGATGGCTTCGTCGTGCGCACCAACCTCAACAAATACCGCACTCGATCGGTGTTGCTGACGATGGGTCGCCGCGGCACGCCGCGCAAGCTCGACGTGCCCGGCGAGGAGACGCCCAAGGTCGTCTACCGACTGGTCGACCCGAGCCAGTACGAGGGTCAGGCCGTGCTGGTGGTCGGTGGTGGCGACAGCGCGCTGGAAGCAGCGATCGCTCTCAGCGAGCAGCCCGGCACCGATGTCACGCTGTCGTACCGCAGCGAGGCGTTCTCTCGGGTGAAGCAGAAGAACCGCGACTTGCTCGAGCAGGCGCGACGTGCCGGCCGGGTCCGTATCGAACTCGAAACGACCGTCGCGTCGATCGAGCCCGATGCGGTCAACTTGAAGACCAAGGGCGGGGTGAAGAAACTTCGCAACGACGCGGTCATCGTCTGTGCCGGCGGCCTGCTGCCGACGCCGTTGCTGCAGAAGATCGGCATCTCTTTCGAGACCAAACACGGCACGGCTTGAAGGGGCCTTCATCGGCGTAGAATCGGCTACCGGGCCTGCATTTCGCAGGGCCCGGTATTTTTTTGCCCACGCGCCATGGAAATATTCGACTACGACAACATCCTGCTGCTGCCACGCAAGTGCCGGGTCGACAGCCGTGGCGAGTGCGACACCTCGATGGAATTCGGCTCGCGCCGCTTCGTGCTGCCGGTGGTGCCGGCCAACATGCGCACCGTGATCGACGAGCGCATTGCCGAAACCCTGGCCGCCGGCGGGCACTTCTATGTGATGCACCGCTTCGATCTCGACAACGTGGCGTTCGCCAAACGCATGCGCGACCAGGGACTGTTCGTCTCGATCAGTTCGGGCGTCAGACCGGCTGACCATGCGATGGTCGACCGCCTCGCCGCCGAGGGCGTCGGCGCCGACTACATCACGATCGACATCGCGCATGGCCACGCCGACAGCGTGCGCAAGACGATCGAGCACATCAAGCAACGCCTGCCCGGCGCGTTCGTGATCGCCGGCAACGTGGGCACGCCCGAAGCCGTGATCGACCTGGAGAACTGGGGCGCCGACGCCACCAAGGTCGGCATCGGCCCGGGCAAGGTGTGCATCACCCGGCTGAAAACCGGTTTCGGCACCGGCGGCTGGCAACTCTCGGCGCTGAAGTGGTGCGCCCGCGTCGCCACCAAGCCGATCGTCGCCGACGGCGGCATCCGCCACCATGGCGACATTGCCAAGAGCGTGCGCTTCGGCGCCGCGATGGTGATGATCGGCTCGCTGTTCGCCGGCCACGAGGAGTCCCCCGGCCAGACGGTCGAGGTCGACGGCAAGTTGTACAAGGAGTACTACGGCTCGGCGTCGGACTTCAACAAGGGCGAGTACAAGCACGTCGAGGGCAAACGCATCCTGGAGCCGATCAAGGGCAGGCTGGGCGATACGCTGCGCGAGATGCGCGAGGACCTGCAAAGCTCGATCAGCTACGCCGGCGGGCGCGCCTTGGCCGATCTGC
Organism: uncultured beta proteobacterium; assembly: GCA_963814435.1. Lineage (GTDB taxonomy): Bacteria > Pseudomonadota > Gammaproteobacteria > Burkholderiales > Burkholderiaceae_C > JAEUPI01. The sequence goes on along the minus strand of CAWFCV010000003.1, from coordinate 249,878 downwards.
GCAAGGTGAACTACGTGATCCTCGGCGGCGAGAACGCGGGCGAGCACCTGTTCATGTAGCACGGTAGGCGCAGGCCCGCCGCTAAGAGAAGTCAGCGCGGAATCATCGCCGGGTGCTCGCCCTCGGGGTTCTTGCGTAAGGCCGCGCGAATGCGCGCCGATTGGGTCTGCTCACGTGCCGGCGCGACGAGTGTCGGGCAGCCGATGCCATCGGCGTGGTTGCGCGCCGCCGCGAGCAATGGTTCAGCCAGGCTACCCAGCGGCACGGTGAAGTCTTCGGCGACTGCGCAGCGCGGCGCGAACCCGTCAAAGTAGCGTCCCTCGAGGTTGGCATTGACCGCCTCGAAGTTGACCACGTTGTAGGTTTCGCCACAGGCATCGTCTGTGGGCAGAAAGCCCACCGGCTTGCCGAACGTGGTGTCGCCGATCAGCACAACGTCGACAAGGAAGGGCCGTAGAGCGTTGACCAGCTGCTCGCTGGCGGAGGCGGTGCGTGCACCCTGCAACACGTACACGCGGGTCAGCGTCAGCGCGTTCGGCGGTGACGTGAACAGCACGCTGGTGTTGAACTGTCCAGCCCGCTTGTTGTTGTAGAGCAGCGAAGTGTAGATTTGGCCGGCCGTTCGGGCCGGGTTCAAGTACGACGCGATGTCGCGTCCGACCGTAACCAGGCCGCCAACGTTGTATCGCAGGTCGAGTACAAGTTCAGTCACGCCCGCCGCGGCAAAGCTCTGGAACGAATCCGCCAGAGGGCCCCCCGCCTGACTGATCATGTCCTTGACCATCAGGTAGCCCATCTTCTTGCCGGCCGGCGAGGTGACGATGCGAGACGGTACCGACGGTACCGGTGTCAGCGGGAAGACGGCAGCGGCGACGTCGACCGTGAACTGCTGACCAACGGTGTCAAGCAGCACCACCTGAATCCTGTCACCACTCGCGTTGGGCGCGAGCACTGAGAAATCGTTGCTGGAGATCATGTCTGCAGCCGGCCGCCCGTTGATCGACACGATGCGATCGCCCCGGAACACCTTCCCCACCGCAGGTGATTGCGGCTCGATGTAGCGCACGTAAAGAGGCTCAGTTGGCTGTCCCGTGACTTCGAGGCCGGCGACCGAGATGCCGTAGCTCAGCGTCTGGCCGTCACCAAAGAAACGATTGAAGCTCTCGGTGCTCTGATGAAAACTCCAGCGGTCGGCCGGAAAGTTGGGGTCGATACCGGTGTAAAGCAGGCCGTTGAAGTACGCATCCACCGTCGGCAACGAGCCGGGAGTCGGATAAGGGCTCAGCGCATACCAGAAGTACCAGTCGTTGAAGTAGTCGCGCAGCCATGACTGGCGCGAGACGACGTCGCACGAGCTGACGTCGCCATTGCCTCCGCCACCGCACGCCGACAGCGCGGACAGCGCCAGGGCCGCGAGCCAGAAGCGGACGCGGCCGAGCGGGTGGTTGTCGGGGCGGGGCGCTGGGCGTTTCGACATGGCCGTCTCCAATTGGCAGGCTCGATGCTTGCCGGTGCCTGTCCGACAGCATGACAGGCATTGAACCCAGCAGCCCGGCCGGGCGTTGACAGCCGCAGCAAAATTGAGCTGCGTCAGCCATTGCATGTGCGGCACCTAGAATCGACGTTCCGCGCGCTGACACGCCGATCAGCCGTCACAACGCGTTACGCACTCGATGACCCAACCGCTCGCGAAGTCCTTCGAACCCGCTGCAATCGAGGCACGCTGGGCCCCGCTGTGGGAGCGCAGCGGCGCCTACACGCCGACCCTGGACGCATCCAAACCGTCGTTCTGCATCCAGCTGCCGCCGCCCAATGTGACCGGCACGCTGCACATGGGCCATGCGTTCAATCAGACCATCATGGACTCGTTGACCCGCTACCACCGTATGCGCGGCTTCAACACGCTGTGGCTGCCGGGCACCGACCATGCCGGCATCGCCACGCAGATCGTCGTCGAGCGCCAGCTGCAGGAGGCCGGGCTGTCGCGGCACGACCTCGGACGCAAGAACTTCGTGGCCCAGGTGTGGGACTGGAAGGCGACCTCGGGCGCCACCATCACCCAGCAGATGCGCCGCATGGGCGACAGCGTGAGCTGGTCGCACGAGTACTTCACGATGGACGAGAAGCTGTCGCCGGTGGTGACCGAGACCTTCGTGCGCTTGTACGACGAGGGACTCATCTACCGCGGCAAGCGCCTGGTCAACTGGGATCCGGTGCTCAAGTCGGCAGTGTCGGACCTCGAGGTGGAGTCGGAGGAGGAAGAGGGGTTCCTCTGGCTGATCCGCTACCCGCTGGCCGACGGCAGCGGCAGCCTGACCGTGGCCACCACGCGCCCCGAGACGATGCTGGGTGACGTCGCCGTGATGGTGCACCCCGACGACGAACGCTACGCCGCGCTGGTCGGCAAGCGGGTGCGCCTGCCGCTGACGGACCGCGAGATCCCGGTGATTGCCGACGGGTATGTCGACCGCGCCTTCGGCACCGGCGTCGTGAAGGTCACGCCGGCACACGACGCCAACGACTACGCGGTCGGTCAACGCCACGGGCTGCCGATCATCGGCGTGCTCGCGCTGGACGCGACCGTGAACGACGAGGCGCCGGCCGCCTACCGCGGGCTCGACCGTTTCGTGGCGCGCAAGCGCGTTGTTGCCGACCTCGCGGCGCAAGGGCTGCTGGTCGAGACGCGCAAGCACCGGCTGACGGTGCCGCGCTGCGCGCGCACCGGGCAGATCGTCGAGCCGATGCTCACCGACCAATGGTTCGTGGCGCTCAGCAAGCCGGGGCGCGACGGCAAGAGCATCGCCGCCAAGGCGATCGCGGTGGTCGACTCGGGCGCCGTGCGCTTCGTGCCCGAACAATGGGTCAACACCTACAACCAGTGGATGCACAACATCCAGGACTGGTGCATCTCGCGCCAGCTGTGGTGGGGGCATCAGATCCCGGCGTGGTACGGCACGGGCGGCGAGCTCTTCGTCGGGCGCGATGAAGCGCAGGCACGCGCGCGTGCCAAGGCGGCGGGCTACGCCGGCACGCTGACCCGCGACGAGGACGTGCTCGACACCTGGTACTCGTCGGCGCTGGTGCCCTTCTCGACCCTCGGTTGGCCGGCGAAGACGGTCGAGCAGGACCTCTTCCTGCCCTCGTCGGTGCTCGTGACCGGCTACGACATCATCTTCTTCTGGGTCGCCCGGATGATCATGATGACGGTGCATTTCACCGGCAAGGTGCCGTTCCGGCACGTGTATATCCACGGCCTGGTGCGCGACTCGCACGGCAAGAAGATGAGCAAGAGCGAGGGCAACGTGCTCGATCCGGTGGACCTGATCGACGGCATCGCGCTCAAGCCGCTGCTCGACAAGCGCACGACCGGTCTGCGCAAGCCCGAAACCGCGTCGGCCGTGCGCAAAGCCACCGAGAAGGAGTTTCCCGACGGCATCCCGGGCTACGGTGCCGACGCGCTGCGCTTCACGTTCGCAGCACTGGCCTCGCTCGGACGCAACATCAACTTCGACAGCAAGCGCTGCGAGGGCTACCGCAACTTCTGCAACAAGCTCTGGAACGCCACCAAGTTCGTGCTGATCAACTGCGAGGGCAAGGATTGCGGGCTGTTGGAGCACAGCAAGGCAGATTGTGAGCCCCCGGAGCCCCTGTCGGCGCTCACCCCCCGAGGGGGTTCGTCGGCCTCGGGAGCGGCCCAGCGGCCGACGAGCAGCGCCGGCGGCAAGGCGCACGGCTACCTGCGCTTCTCGTACGCCGACCGCTGGCTCACCGGCGAGCTGCAGCGGGTGGAAGCTGCGGTCGAACAAGGCTTTGCCGAGTACCGGCTCGACAATGTGGCCAACGCGATCTACCAGTTCGTCTGGGACGAGTACTGCGACTGGTACATCGAGGTCGCGAAGGTCCAGCTCGCCCAGGGCGGCGAGGCCGAGCAGCGTGCCACGCGGCGCACGCTGATCCGCGTGCTCGAAACGGTGCTGCGGCTGCTGCACCCGGTGGCGCCGTTCATCACCGCGGAGCTGTGGGACACGGTGGCGGTGGTGGCCGGGCGCAAGGCGGCCGGCTCGACCGAGTCGATCGTCACCGCGCCCTATCCCAAGGCCCAGCTGGACAAGGTGGACGGCAAAGCCGACGCCTGGATGGCGCAGTTCAAGGCCCTGGTGCTCGCGGTGCGCAGTCTGCGCGGCGAAATGAACCTGTCGCCGGGCGAACGCGTGCCGCTGTACGCGTGCGGGGACACCGCGGTGGCCGGCTCGGCCTGCGCCCAGCTGATGGCGCTCGCGCGACTGTCAAAGATCGAATGCCTCGATGACGAGGCGGCGTTCAACCGTGCGGCGGCGCAATCACCGGTGGCCGTGGTGGGCGAAACCCGGCTGGCGCTGCACGTGCCGATTGACCCCGACGCCGAACGCACGCGCATCGACAAGGAGATCGCCCGCCTGACCGGCGAGATCGCCAAGGCCGAAGCCAAGCTCGGCAACGCCAGCTTCGTGGCCCGCGCGCCGGCGGCCGTGGTCGAGCAGGAGCGTGCCCGGCTGGCCGACTTCAGACAGGCGCTTCGCCGGCTTGAAGATCAACGGGGTCGTCTGGCGCAGTCGGCCTGAACTCGGCGCGCGCCGGCGTCGCCGACAGCAGCTCGTCGATGCGCCGGGCCACGGCCCAGGCACTGCGGATGCGCGACTCGCGAGTGGTGCTCGCGACGCGCGGCGTCACCTGCAGCGTGTCCACGTCGTGCAGCGGACGTCCCGGATCGAGCACGCCGGGCTCCAGGCTGTCGAACCAGGCGGCGGCCATGCGGCCCGAGCCCAGCACTTCGGCCAGCGCCATCTCGTCGAACAGGCTCGAATGCGCGATGCTGACCAGCACCTGGCTCTGCTTGCACGACGGCAGGAAACGCTCGCCCAGCAGGCCGTGGTAACGCGAGAAGTACGTGAGCATCACGCAAATCCCGTCGGCCTGCTCCATCAACTCGCGCAGGCCCAGCGGCTCCACCTTCCAGCGGTTCCACAGCGTATCGGACACGTGCACCGCGGGGTCATAGCCCACGACACGCGAGCCGAACGCGCCCAGCAGTTGCGACAGGGGTCGCGCGGCCGGCGTCATGCCGATCAGACCGACGGTTGCGCCCCCCAGCTCACGGCCCACCAGCAGGCCTTCGGCACTCAGCACCGGCACGCGGCGGAACATCTGCAGCAGCGCCCCGACCATGAACTCGGCCTCGGCCGTGGCGCTGGCGTTGATCGGTCGCACCACCTCCACGCCGGCGCGCGCGCAGGCGTCGGTGTCGATGTTCTCGGCGCCCGAGCTCAGGCGCCCGACGGCGCGCAGCACCGGCGCATAGTGAAGCGCCTGGCTGTCGAGCGCCACGGACGGAGGAATGATCAGCGCACGCACGTTGAACAGCGCCTGGCGAAAGGCGCGCGGATCGCGTGCGAGGTCGGGCGCGTAGCGCACCGCGTGGCGCGCGACGAGCCAATGCATCACTTCCGGTTCAAGGGGTTCGACGATCAGGACGTCCATGCGTGTTCCGGCTCACATTTGGAGCAAGACGCATCGACCGCCATGCAAGAATCCCTCATGTGATTCCCAACGATTCTATGTAAGCGAATGTTGATCAAGAAGGCGATCTTCCCTGTAGCCGGCCTAGGAACCCGTTTCCTGCCCGCCACCAAGGCCCAGCCGAAGGAAATGCTGCCAGTGGTGGATAAGCCGCTGATCCAATATGCCGTCGAGGAGGCCTATGAAGCCGGCGTGAGGGAGATGATCTTCGTGACTGGGCGTCATAAGCGGCCCATTGAGGACCACTTTGACATGACGTTCGAGCTCGAGGTAGCCCTTGAACAGGCGGGTAAAACCGAGCTGCTGGACGTGGTTCGCAAGGTCAAACCCGACGACATGGAGTGTATTTACGTGCGGCAGGCTCAGGCGCTGGGCCTCGGCCATGCGGTGCTCTGCGGCCAGCGGCTGGTCGGCAACGAGCCCTTCGCGGTATTGCTGGCCGACGACCTGATGGTGGGCTCACCTTCGGTGCTGAAGCAGATGGTCGAGCAGTTCGCCGAGTGGCGTGCATCGATCCTGGCGGTACAGGAAGTGCCTGCGGCTCATACCCGGCGTTATGGCATCGTGGCCGGTACCCCCGTGAACGAGCGTGTGATGGACGTGACACGCATCGTCGAAAAGCCCGCCCCCGAGTCCGCTCCGTCGCGGCTGGGGGTGGCCGGCCGCTACATCCTCACGCCCGGGGTGTTTCACGAAATCCTCAACCAGCCGCGTGGCGTGGGTGGCGAGATCCAGTTGACGGACGGCATCTCCTCGCTGCTGCGGCGCGAAAAGGTCTTTGCCTACCGCTACGAGGGCAGGCGCTACGACTGCGGCAGCAAGGAAGGCTTCCTGGAGGCCAATGTCGAACTGGCGTTGAATCATCCTGAGTTGGGGCCCGGGTTTCGCGAGTTCCTGCGCTCGCTGGCGCTGTAGCGCCCCGCGCTGGCTCAGCGCCGGCGCAGGAAGTGCACGAATTCGTCCGCACCGCTGGACTGCTCGATCAGTTCGTTGCCGGTCTGACGGGCAAACGCCTGGAAGTCCCGTATCGAGCCCGGATCGGTGGCGAGCACCTTCAGCACGTCGCCGCTCTTCATGTCGGCCAGCGCCTTCTTTGCCTTGAGGATCGGCAAGGGGCAGTTCAGGCCACGAGCGTCGAGTTCTTTGTTGGCTTGCATGTCGGCGTGTCCGGTGAAGTGCAAATTCTACGTGCGGCGCGTGAAGTCCATGAACCGTGGCTCGTGGCCGCGTGATCGCAACCAGTCGGCGAGCGCGTAGCCGGTGCCGGCGGGCCAGCAGACCACGTCGGCCGGCGCGAACAACTTGTACTCCGACAGTTCGGGCGACAGACGCACTTCGCCCCGTGCCTGCGCGTGATAGGCGATGATGACCTGGTTCATGCGCTGAAACTCGTAGACGCCGATCAGTTTCAGCGTGTCGACCTGCAGCGACGTCTCCTCCGCCACTTCGCGCCGGATGCCCGCTTCAGGCGACTCGCCGGCCTCCATGAAACCGGTGATCAGGGCAAACATGCGCCCGCTCCACGCGGCGTTGCGCGCCAGCAGAATGCAGCCACCGCGGTCGGTGCACTCGACCACCGCGGCCAGCACCGGTGTCGGGTTGTTCCAATGCGTCCACGCGCAGGCCGGGCAGCGCTGGCGTGTCTTCTCACCTCCGTCCTCCGCCGCGGCCAATGGCTGCAGCGGCGTCGCGCAGCTGGGGCAGAAGCGGTAGGCCGGCGCCATGGCTCAGGCCGGGAACACGCCGGTCGACAGGTAGCGGTCGCCGCGGTCGCAGACCACGAAGACGATCGTCGCGTCTCGCACCTGCTCGGCCACCCGAAGCGCGACCCAGCAAGCGCCTGCAGCCGAGATGCCGGCGAACAGGCCTTCCTCGCGCGCCAGGCGGCGCGCCATGTCTTCGGCGTCGGCCTGCGACACCAGCACCAGTTCGTCGACGGCCTGTGGTTCGTAGATCTTCGGCAGGTACTGCTCCTGCCACTTACGGATGCCCGGGATGCGCGAGCCTTCGGCCGGCTGCGCACCGACGATGCGGATCGAGTCGCGCTGTTCCTTCAGAAAGCGGCTGACGCCGGTAATGGTGCCGGTGGTGCCCATGGCACTGACGAAATGCGTGATCTGCCCTTCGGTCTGCTGCCAGAGTTCGGGCCCGGTGGTCTCGTAGTGCACGCGTGGGTTGTCGGTGTTGGCGAACTGGTCGAGCACACGGCCCTTGCGGTCGCGCTGCATCTGCTCGGCCAGGTCGCGCGCGTATTCCATGCCACCCGAGCGCGGCGTCAGGATCAGTTCGGCGCCAAACGCCTTCATCGTCTGCGCGCGCTCGATCGACAGGTCTTCGGGCATCACCAGCACCATGCGGTAGCCGCGAATCGCCGCAGCCATCGCCAGCGCGATGCCGGTGTTGCCCGAAGTGGCCTCGATCAGCGTGTCGCCGGGCTTGATTTCGCCGCGCTCCTCGGCGCGGCGAATCATGCTGATGGCCGGTCGGTCCTTCACCGATCCCGCCGGATTGTTGCCCTCCAGCTTGCCGAGAATCACGTTGCCACGATCCGCACCAAGATGGCCGGGAACTCGCTGCAATTGCACGAGCGGCGTGCCGCCGATGGCATCCTCGATCGTCATGTAGCGCGGCATGGCGGTGGGTCCGTTCGTAGCTGGAGTGCAGAGCCGCAATTGTGGCAGTGCAGGCGGTGGCCCGCAGGACCGCATGCCATAATCCGCGCCCCAAGCGCTTGCCCCCACACCTGCCCGGGTGGCGAAATCGGTAGACGCAGGGGACTCAAAATCCCCCGCCGCAAGGCGTGCCGGTTCGAGTCCGGCCCCGGGCACCACACTCCTCACGCATGCCACCGTTGCCTCCCGTCACCAAGGCATTGATGTTGATCTGCACGGCGGTGTTCTGCATCGACCTGCTGACGCCGATCGAGCTGTGGCTGGCGCTGTTTCCGATCGGCAGCGGGCATTTCTGGCCCTGGCAGCTGGTGACCTACGCGTTCCTGCACGCCGACCCGCTGCACCTGTTCTTCAACATGCTGGGCCTGTGGATGTTCGGCGCCGAACTCGAGCGCCTGTGGGGTCAGAAACGCTACCTGCACATGCTGCTGGCCAGCGTGCTGGCGGCCGCCCTGGTGCAGCTGGTCTTCAACTACGTCACCGGTTCGCGCGCCCCGACCGTGGGTGCCTCCGGTGCGCTGTTCGGGCTGCTGCTGTCCTTTGGCATGCTGTTCCCGAATCGGACGATCATGCCGCTGTTCCCGCCGATTCCGATGAAGGCGCGCACCTTCGTCGCCGTGTTCGGCGCACTCGAGCTGCTGCTCGGGCTGCAGGGGCCGAGCGGCGTGGCGCATTTCGCCCACCTGGGCGGCATGCTCGGCGCCTGGCTGATGTTGCTGTACTGGCGCGGCCGCCTGCCCTTCGGCGGTCGTCGCTGACCGGTTTGCCGCGCAAGGCGCCGCCGCACAGCCGCCCTTGGCGCCGCGCGTTCAGCGCATAGCTCCCCATCGCTCGAGCAGGGCGGCCCCACCCGGGGATGACAAGGCGTTCGAGTTGGATCATGCTGAGGCCCTGGGATCGACCCCGAGGGAGCACTGCCATGTCCTTGCGTCAGCCACCCATTTCGACGCTCTGGCGCGGCCTTGCAGGCCTGGTGATGCTGGTGGCCTCGACCACACCCGCACTGCTCAGAGCGCAGACGAGCGAGCTGGAGTCGCAATCACGCGCACTGCAGCGCGCCAGCACCGCGGTGGTGGGCGTCAAGGCGCTCGCGGTCGACGAGGCGCGCTCCAACCAGTTCCTGGGCCGGGCCCGCCAGGGTTCCGGCGTGGTGATCGACTCGCAAGGCCTGGTGCTGACCATCGGCTACCTGATCCTCGAGGCCGAACAGGTGCAGTTGGTCACCGACGACGAGCGCGTCATACCCGGCCGCGTGGTCGGCTATGACGTGGCCACCGGCTTTGGCCTGGTTCAGGCGCTCGCACCGCTGAAGATCGAGCCGGTGCCGCTCGGGCAGTCGTCGGGCGTGAGCGACGACGAGCCGTTGATGATTGCCAGCGGCGGCGAAGACGGCGCCGTGAGCGTGGCGAACATGGTGTCGCGCCGGCCTTTCGCCGGCTACTGGGAGTACCACATCGACGGCGCGTTGTTCACCGCGCCACCGCGTGGCGATCACAGCGGCGCGGGCCTGTTCAACGGTCGCGGGGAACTGGTGGGTGTCGGCTCGCTGGTGGTGACCTACGCAAAGGGCGACAAGCAGCCGCGTTTGCCCGGCAACATGTTCGTGCCGGTGGATTTGCTGCGCCCGATCATCGATGAGCTCAAGCGCAGCGGCACCACCGCGGCCAGCCGTCGCGCGTGGCTCGGCATCAACTGCGTCGAAGACGACGGCGTGCTGCGCGTCATTCGCGTCAGCGACGACAGCCCGGCCGACGTCGCCGGGATTCAGGAGGGCGACCGCATCCTGCGCATCGACGGCACTCCGGTCAGCGCGTTGGATCAGCTGTGGCTCACGCTGTGGCGCGGCGGTGCGCCCGAGCGCGAGGTCACGCTCGAGATCCAGCGCCAGGACAAAGTCGAGACGCTCAAGATCTACAGCGTCGACCGCGCCAAGACGCTCAAGCGCTCGCAAGGCGTCTGAACGCGTCGTCGATCGTCGGGTAGCGCAGCCGCAGGCGCAGTTCGCGCTTCAGGCGCCGGTTGACCAGGCGGCGCGACTCGCCGAGAAACGACAGCTGCATCGGCGACAGCTCGCGCGAGGCCTGCTCGCGCGTGATGCGCGGCACCCGCGCCAGGCCGGCCAGGTCCGCAACTCGATCCAGGTGGTCGCCGACGAGTTCGTTGCTGTCGTCATTGATGTTCATCGTGCGCAGGTTGGGCCCGCGCTGCAGTGCCAGCAGGCACGCGCGCGCCAGATCGTCGGCATGAATGTGGTTGGTGAAGACATCGTGCGGGGGCGCCAACACTGGCATGGCGCGCCGAACGCGCTCGCGCGGGTCGCCGCCTTCGCGGTCGAACGCATAGATCCCCGGCACGCGCAGGATCGTCACGCGTGCGCTGCAGGCACGCGCAAACCAGCGCAGCCGCGCCTCGGCGTCGACGCGTCGATGGGCTCGGTCGGTGGCGGGATGCAGCAGGCGGCACTCGTCGACCCAGTCGCCGCCGCAATCGCCGTACACGCCGCTGGTGCTGGCGTAGACGACGCGGCGCACGCGGCCACCCCGCGCAAGCGCGCGCAGCAGCGCCGCGGTGCGGGGGTCCACCACACCTTGCCCGGGCGGCGGCGCGAGGTGCAGCACGGCATCGGCCAGGCCGCCCAGCCGGCCCAGGGTCTCAGGCCGATCCAGATCGCCCACCAAGGGCAACGCACCCGCGGCACGCAGGGCGGCACAGCGTTGCGGCGACGAGGTCAGCGCCAGAACCCGCCAGCGACCGTGCAGTTCGCGCAAGCACCCGCATGCCCACGTCGCCACAGCCCACGATCAGCACGGTGGGTCGGCGCGATCGTCTCGATCGCGAGGGCGGCAGACTCGATGGCATCGCAACGCAGGCCTCGGGGAGGCGGGCACAATGAAGGTTGTTCAAGTGTAGGGGGCACCGATCCGGCAGCGGGTCGGCCACAGCATGAGTCTGACGATCACCATCAAGCCGTCCGAACGCAGCTTCGAGGTTGAACGCGACGAGCCGATCCTGGCTGCCGCGATTCGTGCCGGCATCGGCCTGCCCTATGGCTGCAGAGACGGCGCCTGCGGCTCCTGCAAGAGCCGCCTGCTGGAAGGCCGGGTCATCCACGGTGCGCATCAGCACAAGGCGCTGTCGCTGGCTGAGGAAGAGGCCGGCCTGATCCTGCCGTGCTGCGCCGCGCCGCAGACCGATTGCGTGATCGAGGCCCGCACCGTGCCGGGCGCCGGCGAGTTCCCGGTGCTCAAGATGCCCAGCCGCGTGCTGCAGATCGAACGGCCTGCCGCCGACGTGGCCGTGCTGCGGCTGCAACTCCCGGCCAACCAGTCGTTCCGGTATCACGCCGGCCAGTTCGTCGAGTTCATTCTGCGCGACGGCGCACGGCGCAGTTATTCGATGGCCAACGCGCCACACAACCTGGGCACGCCACCGTCGATCGAGCTGCACATCCGCCACATGGCCGGCGGCAAGTTCACCGACCATGTGTTCGGTGCGATGAAGGAGAAGGAGATCCTGCGCATGGAGGGGCCGTTCGGCAGCTTCGTGCTGCGCGAGGATTCCGACAAGCCGATCGTGCTGCTCGCCTCGGGCACCGGCTTTGCACCGATCAAGGCGCTGATCGAGCACATGCAGTTCAAGGGCGTCACGCGACCGTCCACGCTGTATTGGGGCTGCCGCTCCGCCTCCGACCTGTACATGCACCGCTGGGTCGAACAGGTCGCCGCGACGTGGCCCACGCTGCGTTACGTGCCGGTGCTGTCGGAGCCCAAGGACAGCGACCACTGGAGCGGCCGCGTCGGATTCGTGCACCGTGCCGTGATGCAGGATCTGCCCGATCTGTCGGGCCATCAGGTCTATGCCTGCGGCGTGCCGGTGATGGTGGAATCGGCCAAGAGCGATTTCACGACCCGGTGCGGCCTGCCCGAATCGGAGTTCATCGCCGATGCGTTCACGTCGGAGGCCGACAAGCATGGCGACGCGTAGCGTCGCCATGCTTGCGGCGAAGGTTCAGGTCGCACAGCAACGTGACGGTGCGCAGGTCTCCGCCATCGCCACCGTCAGCACCATTCCAACATGAAACGCCGTACCGCCCTCGCCCTCCTCGCCCTCCTCGCCGCCGTGCCGCTGGTGCAGGCGCAGCCGCGCCCGATCCGCTTCATCGTGCCCTACCCCGCCGGCGGGCCGCTGGACGTGATGGCGCGCGCGCTGGCCGACAAGGTGCGCGACACGCTCGGCGCCGTGATTGTCGAAAACCGTCCGGGTGCCGGCGGCAACATTGGTGCCGATGCGGTGGCCAAGGCCGCGCCGGATGGCACCACGCTGGTGATGGGCGCGGTGGCCACGCACGCGATCAACCCCTGGCTGTATACGAAGATCCCGTACGACCCGCTGCGCGACTTCACGCCGATCACGCTGGTCGCCCAGGTGCCCAATGTGCTCGTGATGAACGTCGACACCGCGCAGCGCCTGCAGTTGGCCTCGGTGGGCGATCTGGTGCGCTACGCCAAGGCCAACCCGGGCAAGCTGAACTACGGCTCCGGCGGCAACGGCAGCGCAGGGCACCTGGCCGGCGAGATGTTCAAGGCCAAAGCCGGCGTGTTCATGGTGCACATCCCGTACGCCGGCGGGCCGCCAGCGCAGCTGGCACTGATGTCGGGCCAGGTCGATCTGACATTCGACAACCTGGCCACCGCATCGGCCAACATCCGCGCGGGCAAGCTGCGCGCGATTGCGGTGACGACCCGCAAGCGCTCCAGCGTGATGCCCGACGTGCCGACGGTGGCCGAGACCGGCCGCGAATTCGGGCTGGGTGAGTTCGACGTCAACACCTGGTTCGGCGTGTTCGCGCCGCCGAAGATGCCGCCCGATCTGACAGCCAAGCTGAACCGCGCGTTCGTCGACGCGCTGGCGTCACCCGAGCTGAAGGCACGCGCCACGACGCTGATGGCCGAGCTGTCCCCGACGACCCCGGAGCAGTTCGATGCCTTCGTGCGCGCAGAGCTCGCGAAGTACAAAGGTGTGGTCCAGGCCAGCGGAGCGCGCGTCGACTGACCGGGCCGGCAGTTCCGGCGGCGAGTCACTCACCCAGGTAAGCCGCCCTCACCTTCGGGTCGTTGAGCAGCACCTTCGATTCGCCGTTCATCGTGATCTCGCCGGACTCCATCACGTAGCCGCGATCGGCCAGTTGCAGCGCGCGACTCGCGTTCTGCTCGACCAGCAGGATCGTTGTGCCCCGCGAGTGGATCTCGGCGACCACTTCGAAGACCTTGTCGACCATGATCGGCGACAGTCCCATCGACGGCTCGTCCATCAGCAGCACCTTGGGCCTTGCCATCAAGGCGCGCCCCATCGCGAGCATCTGCTGCTCGCCGCCCGACAACGTGCCGGCCAGTTGTTCGGCACGCTCCTTCAGGCGCGGAAAAATGCCGAACACCTTGTCGACGTCGTCCTGCACTTCTTTGTCCTCGCGCACGTAGGCACCCATTTGCAGGTTCTCGACGATCGTCATGCGCGCGAACACGCCGCGGCCCTCGGGCACCATCACCAGGCCCTGGCGCACCAGGTCCCACGCGCCCTGGCCGCGCACGGAGCGGCCGAGGAATTTGATGTCGCCGTCGCGCACCGGCTGCGTGCCGGTGATGGCCTTCAGCGTCGTGGTCTTGCCGGCACCGTTGGCACCGATCAGGCACACCAGCTCGCCGCGCCCGACGTTGAAACTCACACCCTTGACGGCCTGGATGCCGCCATAGGCCACCTTCAGGCCGAGCACCTCGAGCAGGATGTCGTCGTTGACCATGTCAGTCTTCCATCGCGCCGAAGCGGCACCCACGACGCATGAATCCATGCCACCAAGTGCACGCCGTGGATCCGGCTTTGCCGGTCCACCGGCGTGGCCCCCTCGAGGGGGCGCGCGAAGCGCGTAGGGGGTGGTTCATTCAATGCGCCTTGTGCCCGACGCCGAGATAGGCTTCGATCACCTTCTGGTCGCGCTGCACGTCGTAGGGGTTGCCCTCCGCGATCTGCTTGCCGTAGTCGAGCACGGTGACGCGGTCGCACAGACCCATCACCAGCTTGACGTCGTGTTCGATCAGCAGGATGGTGCGACCGTCCTTGCGGATGCGGTCGATCAGCTCGCGCAGCACCACCTTCTCGGTGGCGTTCATGCCGGCCGCCGGCTCGTCGAGCGCGATCAGCTTCGGCTCGGTGGCCAGCGCGCGGGCGACCTCCAGGCGCCTCTGGTCGCCATAACTCAGCGTGCGTGCCTTGTAGTCGGTGTACTTGCCGATGCCCACGTAGTCGAGCAGCTCCTGCGCCATCTTGGCGATGCCGAGTTCCTCGGCGACGAAGCCCTTGGAACGCAGGATGGCGCCGATCACCCCGGAGCCCGAGCGCACGTGCCGGCCGACCATCACGTTCTCCAGCGCGGTCATCTCGGGAAACAGCCGGATGTTCTGGAACGTGCGCGCGATGCCGGCCTTGGCCACTTCGTGCACCGCACTCGGCTTGTAGGCCTTGCCGCCCAGCACGAAGCTGCCCGAATCGGGCGTGTACAGGCCGGTGATGACATTGAAGAAGGTCGTCTTGCCGGCACCGTTGGGGCCGATCAAACCGTAGACCTGGCCCGCCTGGATCGTGATGCCCACGTCCGACAGCGCCTGCACCCCGCCAAATCGCTTGGACGCGCCCTTGACTTCGAGTACGACGTTTGCCACCGCCACCCCCGTGCTCATGCGGCTGGCGCCGGCGCGGCCTTGCCATGCTCGGGCGATGGCCACAGCCCTCGCGGTCGGGCCAGCATGATGGCGATCATCGCCAGCGCAATCAGCAGCTGGCGCAGGATGGCCGCATCCAGCCGGCCGCCGGTGAGCATCTGCAAGTCGAGCTCGCCGGAGATCCAGCGCAACACCTCGGGCAGGCCCGCCAACAGTACCGCGCCGAGGATCACGCCGGGTATGTGGCCGATGCCCCCGAGCACGACCATCGCCACCACCATCACCGACTCCTGCAGCGCGAACGACTC
Organism: uncultured beta proteobacterium; assembly: GCA_963814435.1. Taxonomy (GTDB): domain Bacteria; phylum Pseudomonadota; class Gammaproteobacteria; order Burkholderiales; family Burkholderiaceae_C; genus JAEUPI01. Next base: position 234,629 of record CAWFCV010000003.1, on the reverse strand, counting down.
GGGCGAGACGAAACCCTGGAAGGTGGCGAACAGCACGCCCGACACGCCGCCGAAAGTGGCGCCCATGCCGAAGGCCAGCAACTTGAGGTTGCGCGTGTTGATGCCCATGGCCTTGGCCGCCACCTCGTCTTCGCGGATCGCCATCCAGGCACGGCCGATGCGCGAGCGTTCCAGCCGGTAGCAGATCACCACGCTGACCACGCACGATCAGCAGGAACAGGTAGTAGTACTTGGTCACCGACGACAGCGGAAAGCCGAACAGCGAACCGGTCTTGCCCAGGTCGATGCCGACCAGCGGGATCTTCAGGCTGTCGATCTGCAGCAGCCCTTTCGGCCCGTTGGTGATGTTGACCGGCGCGTCCAGGTTGTTCAGGAACACGCGGATGATCTCGCCGAAACCCAGCGTCACGATGGCCAGGTAGTCGCCGCGCAGCTTCAGCGTCGGCGCGCCCAGCAGCGCACCGGCCAGTCCCGCAATGGCCGCGCCCAGTGGAATGGCCACCCAGATCGGCGTGTGCAGGCCGCCGGGAAACAGCGCCTTGATGGCCGGAAAGGTCTCCGCCAGGTGCGGCGACGCGAGCAGGCCGAACACATAGGCGCCGACCGCGTAGAACGCGATGTAGCCCAGATCGAGCAGTCCGGCGAAGCCGACCACGATGTTCAGGCCCAGGGCCAGCAGCACGTACAGCAGCGCGAAGTCGATGATGCGCACCCAGAAGTTGCCGGCGTACTGCGCCACCAACGGCAGCACCAGCAGGGCCACGCCCGCCAGCAGGAAGACGACCAGTTTGTTCTTCATGCGCAGGTCTCCCGCCACCTCAAGCCCGGTCGGCCACCCGCTCGCCCAGCAGGCCCTGCGGTCGGATCGTCAGCACAAGAATCAGCACGATGAAGGCGAAGATGTCCTGGTAGTGGCTGCCCAGCACGCCACCGGTCAGCGCGCCGATGTAGCCGGCGCCCATGGCTTCGATCAGCCCCAGCAGCACGCCGCCGACCACCGCGCCGGCCAGGTTGCCGATGCCGCCGAACACCGCAGCGGTGAAGGCCTTCAGCCCCGGCAGAAAGCCCATCGTGTGCTGCACCGAGCCGTAATTGGCCGCGTACATCACGCCGGCCAGCGCCGCCAGCGCCGCGCCGATCACGAACGTGGCCGAGATCACCATGTCGGGCTTCACGCCCATCAGCGCGGCCACGCGCGGGTTCTCGGCAGTGGCGCGCATCGCGCGGCCGAGCTTGGTGCGGTTGACCAGCCACATCAGGCCGATCAGCGTGACCACCGTGGCACCGAGGATCAGGATCTGCGTCGTGTTGATCACCGCGCCACCGATGTTGAACGGCTCCGCCGGCAGCAGGATCGGAAACGGCTTGTAGTTCGGCTTCCAGATGATCATCGCCAGCGTCTGCAGCAGCAGGCTCATGCCCATCGCGGTGATCAGCGGTGCCAGCCGCGGCGCACTGCGCAGCGGCCGGTAGGCGACCTTCTCGATCGCGAAGTTGAGCACCGCGCAGACGACGATCGCGGCCAGCAGCGACAGCAGCAACAACAGCCAGCCCGGCAGGCCGGCATCGGCCAGAAACGTGACCACGGTCCAGCTGGTCAGCGCACCGACCATCAGCACCTCGCCGTGCGCGAAGTTGATCAGATTGATGATCCCGTAGACCATCGTGTAGCCGAGCGCCACCAGCGCGTACACGCTGCCGAGCACCAGACCATTGATGATCTGCTGCACAAAGGTGTCCATTGCGCGGTTCTCCTCTTGTGGGCGGGCGGCGCCGGCCCGAATCGTCGCGCGGATTGTAGGTTCGCCCCATCCGGGGCCGAGGCGGTGGATACCCGCTGGCGCAGCGCGCTACTTCGGCGTCTCGTCGGCCCGCAGCAACGCGCGCAACTCGGCCAGCCGATCGGCAATGCGCTGCTCGAGTCCGCGCGGCACCGGTTCGTAGAACCGCTGCGGCGACAGGCCATCGGGCCAGTAGTTCTCGTGCGCGGCCACGCCTTCGGGCTCGTCGTGCGCGTAGCGGTAGCCGCGGCCGTAGCCCAGGCCCTTCATCAGCTTGGTCGGCGCATTGCGCAGGTGCAGTGGCACGGGTCGGGTGCCGTCCTGCTGAACGAAGGCGCGCACCGCGTTCCAGGCCGTGTAGGTGGCGTTCGATTTCGGCGCCACGCTCAGGTACACGACGGCCTGCGCCAGCGCCAGTTCGCCTTCCGGACTGCCCAGCCGCTCGTACACCTGCGACGCGTCGAGCGCGATGCGCAGGCCTCGCGGGTCGGCCAGTCCGATGTCCTCGCTGGCCATGCGCACCACGCGCCGCGCCACGTAGCGCGGATCGACGCCACCGTCGAGCATGCGCGCCAGCCAGTACAGCGCCGCGTCCGGGTCCGAGCCGCGCACCGACTTGTGCAGCGCCGAGATCGAGTCGTAGAACTGCTCGCCGCCCTTGTCGTAGCGCCGCAGCATCTCGCCCAGCGCGCGTTCGAGCTGCGGCTCGTCGAGTTCGGCCACCTCGCGCGGCCATCGAGGCCAGGTTCTCGTAGGCGTTGAGCAGCCGCCTGCGCATCGCCGTCGGCGTAGCCGATCGAGCCGCTGGCGCGCCGCAGGCGTCAATGGCGGCGGCCGGCAGCGCCGCGCTGCGCACGGTCGAGCAGCAACGACAGGTCGTCGTCGTCGAGCGGCTTCAGCACGTGCACCGTGGCGCGCGACAGCAGCGCCGAGTTGACCTCGAACGACGGGTTCTCGGTGGTGGCGCCGATGAAGGTGAACAGGCCCGATTCCACGTGCGGCAGGAACGCGTCCTGCTGCGCCTTGTTGAAGCGGTGCACCTCGTCGACGAAGACGATCGTCGCGCGGCCCGCCTGGCGCGCCGCGCGGGCGCGCTCGACCGCCTCGCGGATGTCCTTCACCCCGGACAACACCGCCGACGAGCACGATGAACTGCGCGTCGAACGCTGCCGGCCACCAGACGCGCCAGCGTCGTCTTGCCCACGCCGGGCGGGCCCCACAGGATCATCGAGTGCAAGCGGCCCGACTCGAACGCGCCGCGCAGCGGCCGCCCGGCGTCCGAGCAGGTGCGCTGGCCGATCACCTCGTCGAGCCGCCGGGGCCGCAGCCGCTCCGCCAGCGGGACCGGTCCGGCACCGACCGCGTCGCCCTGCGCCGCCGCCGCCGGCTCGCACTGCGGCGTCGAACAGCGATTCCTGCGGTGTCATGGGCTGCATTGTGGCAGCGGCGAACGGCCGCCGATGCAGGCGCGCCCGCGCAGCCTATTGCTCGATCACGTCCACGCCCTTGGGCGGCACGAATCGGAAGCTCTCCTCGGCAAGCCGGACGTTGGGCTCGACCGATGTGAACTGCAACATCGATCGCTGACCGAACGAGTCGACGATCTCGAGCGCAGCCAGACTCCCACCCTTGAACCCGATGCGAATGGCCTGAATCGTGCCCTCGCTGGCCCGCGGCACCGCCTGGGCCCACTCGAGTCCGTCGCGCGCCGGTTGAGGCGACAACACGAACTCCTTGTCGATCGCCGAACCTGCCAGCAGCGCCGCCGGCGTGGCCCCCAGTGCGTTGTTCATCGCACGCACGGTCACCTGATTCAGGTCCACGTCGTACAGCCACACCTTCTGGCCATCGGCCACGATGTGCTGCTCATAGGGCTTCTCGTAGACGAACCGAAAGCGATTGGGCCTGGCAAACTCGAAGCGGCCGTTCGACTGCTTCTTGCGCGCGCCATCGGGCGCTGTCACGGTTTGCGTGAACGCTGTGCGCGCCGAGTGCACGTCGCGCGCGAAGGCGCGCAGCGCATCGACACCGTCGGCCCGCGCGCCCAGTGCAAAGCCGAGGCATGCCATGGCGGCGAGCGCTCTCATTCGTCACGCTTCGGAAGCAAGATGTCCCGATTACCGTTGCTGGCCATGGCCGATACGAGTCCGGATTTCTCCATTTGTTCCAGCAATCGCGCGGCGCGGTTGTAGCCGATGCGCAGGTGGCGCTGCACGAGCGAAATCGATGCACGCCGGTGCTGCAGCACAATGGCCACGGCCTGGTCGTACATCGGGTCCGCCTCGGCGTCGCCGCCGGCACCGCCTTCGACCAGTGCCGCCGCGTCGCCGTCGAGCGTGCCGCCTTCGAGAATGCCTTCGATGTAGTTGGGCTCGCCCTGCTTGCGCAGGTAATCCACGACCCGGTGCACCTCGTCGTCGCCGACGAAGGCCCCATGCACCCGCACCGGCAACCCGCTGCCCGGTGGCAGGTACAGCATGTCGCCCTGCCCCAGCAGCGCTTCGGCGCCCATCTGGTCGAGGATGGTGCGGCTGTCGATCTTGCTCGACACCTGGAACGCGATGCGGGTGGGTATGTTGGCCTTGATCAGGCCGGTGATGACGTCGACGCTCGGCCGCTGCGTGGCCAGGATCAGGTGGATGCCGGCGGCCCGCGCCTTCTGTGCCAGCCGGGCGATCAGCTCCTCGATCTTCTTGCCGACGACCATCATCAGGTCGGCGAGTTCGTCGATCACCACCACCACATGGGGCAGGCGCTCCAGCGGCTCCGGCGCCTCGGGCGTCAGACTGAAGGGGTTGGCAATCGGCTCCTTGCGCTCGATGCTCTCGGCAATCTTGCGGTTGTAGCCCGACAGGTTGCGCACGCCGAGCTTGCTCATCAGGCGGTAGCGCCGATCCATTTCGCCGACACACCAGATCAGCGCATTGGACGCCTGCTTCATGTCGGTGACCACCGGGCACAACAGGTGCGGAATGGCCTCGTAGACGCTCATCTCGAGCATCTTGGGATCGATCAGGATCAAGCGGACGTCGCGCGCCTCGGCCTTGTAGAGCAGGCTGAGAATCATCGCGTTGATGCCCACCGACTTGCCCGAACCGGTGGTGCCGGCCACCAGCAGGTGCGGCATCTTCGACAGGTCGGCGACGACCGGGTTGCCGACGATGTCCTTGCCCAAGCCCAGCGTCAGCTGCGAGGCGGCGTCGTTGTAGACCTCCGAGCCCAGGATCTCGGCGAGCCGGATCGTCTGGCGCTTCGCGTTCGGCAGCTCGAGCGCCATGAAGTTCTTGCCGGGAATGGTCTCGACGACGCGGATGCTCACCAGCGACAGCGAGCGCGCCAGGTCCTTGGCCAGGCCCACCACCTGCGAGCCCTTGACGCCGATGGCCGGTTCGATCTCGTAGCGCGTGATCACCGGCCCGGGCGACGCGGCCACGACGCGCACCTCGACGCCGAAATCCTTGAGCCTCTTCTCGATCAGGCGGCTGGTCATCTCCAGCGACTCGGGCGTCACGGCCTCCAGCCGGCCGGGCGCGGCGTCGAGCAGGTCCACCTGCGGCAGCTTGGCGTCGGCCAGCTCGCTGAACAGCGGCTTCTGGCGCTCCTTGGCCACGCGCTCGGATTTCGGGATCTCGGCCACCGGCTTCTCGATCACGATCGGCACGTGATCCTCCTCCCCCAGCCGGTCGCTGGCGACGAGCATCTCGCGTTCGCGCAAGCGCCTCCTGCCCGATGCGCAGGTCTTCAGCACGCTCCTGGGCCTCAATGCGGCGCTCACGCCAGGCATCGACCCAGGATCCGATGCGATCGGCCACGCCGAGCCATGAGAACCGCAGCGCCAGCGACGCGCCCAGCACCAGTGCCGCGATCCAGGCCACGCCCGAGCCGGCGAACCCCAGCCAACGCATCGAGAACGGCCCCAGCAGCGCGCCCAACACGCCGCCGGCCTGGCCGCCGGGCAACTGGCCATCGAACCGATACAGCCGCGTCCACTCCAGCGCGCAGCTTGCCGCCATCAACAGCAGCAGTCCGAGCCAGAAGGCCGAGCGGGGCAAACGCGTCGGCTGCACCGGAGCGTCCTGCGCGCGCAGCCACCCGGCCAGTGCCGACAGCCACAGCCGCAGGCCGACCACCGGCAACCACCACGCCGAGTAGCCGAACAGGAACAACGCGATGTCCGACACCCACGCGCCCAGCTGGCCGGCCTTGTTGCGCACGGCATCGCTCGCGCCGGTGGTCGAGAAGGCGGGGTCGGCGGCCTGGTGCGTGACCAGCGCGAGAAACAACAGCAGCCACAACACGCCGCCGCCCACCAGCGCCAACTTGGTGCGCCATGTCGGCGGTCGCGACGTCGGACATGGCACCGGCGGTGGTGGCGCCGGTACCCAGCGATCCCAGCGGAAACGTCATGCCGATGATTGTGGCCGATGCGGTGAGCTGCCCGGGCCGGTTGCCGAGGCGGCGTGGGCCCGGCGCATCACTCGGTGTGCAGACGTTCCTTCAGCACGACCGAGCCGTTTTCCTGCGTCTCGATGACACCGCGCTCCTCGAGATCCTTCATCACCCGGCTGACCATCTCGCGGGACGCGCCCACCACCTTGGCCATGTCCTGGCGCGAGACCTTGCTGCGGATGATCTTGATGCCGTCGACCTCTTCGGCCATCTCGAGCAACGTGCGCGCGACCCGGCCGTAGACGTCCAGCAGGGCCAGCGATTCGATCTGGCGGTCGGCATGGCGCAGGCGTCGCACCAGGCCGCGCAGGATCGCGTACGACAGCGTCGAGTTCTCGGGCAGGCAGCGGGCGAAGTCGGCCCGGCCGAGGATCAGCATGTCGGTCTGCACTTCGCAACGCACGGTGGCCGAGTGGGCCTCGTTGTCGATCAGGCTCATTTCGCCGACGTAGTCGCCCGACTCCAGCACCGCAAGAATCACCTCGCGTCCACGCGAGTCGGACGTCAGCACCCTGGCCCGGCCGTTGAGCAAGATGTACAGGGCGTTGCTCTTGCGCCCCTGTTCGACGACCAGTTCGCCACGGCGGAAACGCCGCTTGACGACCGCATCGGCCACCGCCTGCGCCTGCTCGACGGTCAACATCGAAAACAGCGGCACGCGGCGGATCAAGTCGAGATTCGACAACATCGACATCTTGAAGTCCCCTTCCTTCTTTGGTTTCGTCGGTCTATCTTCCGCCCGGGTGGACAGATCCGTCTTGGCGGTCTGAAGGCCGCGCCATGCAAGACTGCCTCTATTGTGCCGATTGATGCGCTTGCCGCCAGCGGAATGCACCCCATGTGACAATCAGCGTCGGCTGCGCGCGACGCTGAGCCCGAACAGAATACCCCCGTCATGAGCCAATCCACAGTCCATTCGAGGGTCCTGATCCTCGGTTCAGGCCCGGCCGGATACACCGCCGCCGTCTACGCGGCGCGCGCCAACCTGAAGCCGACGCTGATCACCGGCATCGCGCAGGGCGGCCAGTTGATGACGACCACCGACGTCGACAACTGGCCGGCCGACGTGCACGGCGTGCAGGGGCCAGAGCTGATGCAGCGCTTCCAGCAGCATGCCGAGCGCTTCGCGACCCAGATCGTCTTCGACCACATCCACACGGTCGATCTGGGCCAGCGTCCGTTCCGCGTCGCCGGCGACAGCGGTACCTACACCTGCGACGCGCTGGTCATCGCCACCGGTGCGAGCGCCAAGTACCTGGGGCTGCCGTCCGAACAGAGCTTCATGGGCCGCGGCGTCAGCGGCTGCGCCACCTGCGACGGCTTCTTCTACAAGAGTCAGGACGTCTGTGTCGTCGGCGGCGGCAATACCGCGGTCGAAGAGGCGCTGTACCTGTCCAACATCGCCAGCAAGGTGCACCTGATCCATCGGCGCGACAAGTTCCGCGCCGAGCCGATCTTGGTCGACAAGCTGATGGAGAAGGTGGCCGCCGGCAAGATCGAGCTGCAACTGTTCCAGACGCTGGACGAGGTGCTGGGCGACGCGAGCGGCGTCACCGGCGTGCGGCTCAAGGCAGCTCAGGGCGGCTCGACGCGCGAGCTGGCCGTGAAGGGCTGTTTCATCGCGATCGGGCATCAGCCCAACACCGACATCTTCAAGGGCCAGCTGGAGATGAAGGACGGCTACATCATCACCCGCTCCGGGCTGTCCGGGCTGGCCACGATGACCAGCGTGCCCGGCGTGTTTGCGGCCGGCGACGTGCAGGACCACGTGTATCGGCAGGCCATCACGTCGGCCGGTACCGGCTGCATGGCGGCGCTGGACGCACAGCGCTTCCTCGAGCAGTGAGCCGCGCCCGGCCTGCGCCGCCGGGCTATAATCGCGCTCTTTGCCGATTGCGGCAGTCCCCTTTTAGACTTTGATTCGGAGCAGCGTCATGGCACGCGTCTGTCAGGTAACGGGCAAGGGCCCGATGGTGGGAAACAACGTCTCCCACGCCAACAACAGGACCAAGCGCCGGTGGCTGCCGAACCTGCAGTACCGCCGCTTCTGGCTCGAGAGCGAAAACCGCTGGGTCCGTCTGCGGGTCACCAACGCGGCGCTGCGCCTGATCGACAAGGTGGGCATCGACCAGATCGTCGCCGACCTGCGCAAGCGCGGCGAGCTCTGACTCGACACAAACCAAGCCGGAGCGCAACATGGCCAAAGGTGCACGCGAGAAGATCAAGCTGGAGTCCAGTGCCGGAACCGGGCACTTCTACACCACGAACAAGAACAAGAAGACCACGCCGGAGAAGCTCGAAATGATGAAATTCGACCCCAAGGCGCGCAAGCACGTGATGTACAAGGAAACCAAGCTGAAGTAACCACGAAGGCGGGGTCGCTGTCGCGACCCCGGTTCAGTGAAGGGCCGCGCTGCGGCCCTTCTTCTTGGTTGGCCGCTAAGCAGCGCGCTCGATCAGGCTTGGGCGGCCTTCAGACGCAGCGAGAACTCCTGCAGCATCGCGATGCCGCTCTCCTCGGCCTTGCGGCACCAGGCCTGCAAATCGGTCACCAGCTGTTCCGCCGACACGTTGGTGCGCGTCCACAGCAGACGCAGCTCCTCGCGCATCGCCACCAGCTTGGCGAGCTTCGGATGCTCGTCCATCGCGCTGGCCAGCTGCGGCTTCAACTCAACCGGAATCTTGTCGTCGTCGCGGTGCAGCCAGCGACGCGCCAGGCGCATGTTGGCCCAGCGTGCACCTTGCGACACACCCTGCGCGCGCAAGCGCGACAGCTCGGTGCCGCACACCCGGCGCAGCTGGCTGGCGTAATGCGCCATCACCTCGTAGCGGTTGGCAATCAGGGCCTCCAGGCTGCGCGAATCGACCTCGGCGCGAATCGAACCCAGCGCCAGCTTCGGTGGCGTCTTGCGCACGGTCGCCAGGCCGGCGAGCTCCAGCAGCCGGATATAGAGCCAGCCGATGTCGAACTCGAACGGCTTGACCGACAGCTTGGCCGACGTGGGATACGTGTGGTGGTTGTTGTGCAGTTCTTCGCCGCCGATGATGACACCCCAGGGCACGATGTTGGTCGACGCATCGGGCGACTCGAAGTTGCGGTAACCCCAGTAGTGACCGATGCCATTGATGACCCCCGCAGCGGTGATCGGAATCCACAGCATCTGGATCGCCCACACCGTGGCCCCGATCGCGCCGAACAGCGCCATGTCCACGATCAGCAGCAGCGACACGCCCAGCACCGAGTGACCGCTGTACAGGTGCCGCTCGATCCAGTCGCTCGGCGTGTGGTGCCCGAACTTGTCCAGGGTTTCCTGGTTCGCCGACTCGGCGCGGTAAAGCTCGCTGCCCTGCAACAGCACGGTGCGGATGCCCCGCGTGACCGGGCTGTGCGGGTCGTCGGCCGTTTCGCACTTGGCGTGGTGCTTGCGGTGAATCGCCACCCATTCCTTCGTCACCATGCCGGTGGTCAGCCACAGCCAGAAGCGGAAGAAGTGCGACGGTATCGCGTGCAGTTCCAGCGCGCGGTGGGCCTGCGCGCGGTGCAGGAAGATCGTGACCGAGGCGATCGTCAGGTGCGTCGTCACCAGCGTGAACAGCACCACCTGCCACCAAGTGGCCTGCGACCACAGCCCGTCGCTCAACCAGCGCAGCAGCAGTTCCCAAGCGATCGAGATTTCATTCATTGACTAGCCTTCACACCGATCGGGCGATGTGCCCCTTATTGTAGGCGACGGTTACACACTGCCAAGCGCCCGATTGCGCGCAGGTTTACCCGACCTTCTTGCCGCTGACCGCCATCACCGATCCCGCTGCCAGATCGCCGCAAAGAAACCATCGGTTTCATGTCGGTGGGGCCACAAGCGCAAGTGGCCATCGGTGCTGAGCAATGCCGCCTCGGCGACATGACCACGAGACAGCACTTCCGCCACATCCAGGCTTCGATAACCGGGATGCGTTTGGTTGAATCGTATGCGCGACCGACTCGTTTTCAATGGGCAGCAGGCTGCAGGTGCCATAGACCAGGCGCCCGCCGGGCTTCACCAGGGCGGCCGCGCTGTCCAGGATCGCCACTTGCCGCTCCCTCAGTGCTTCGATCGCCGACTCGCTTTGGCGCCATTTGAGGTCGGGGTTGCGACGCAAGGTGCCCAGGCCCGAGCACGGCGCATCCACCAGCACCCGATCTGCCTTGGCCGCCAGACGCTGGAGGCGATCGTCGCGCTCATGGGCAAGCTGCAATGTGTGCACGTTCGCCAAACCGGCGCGCTCGAGGCGCGGCCGCATCGCGTCGAGGCGGTGCCCCGACAGGTCGAACGCGTAGAGGCGGCCGGTATTGCGCATCGCGGCCCCCAGCGCCAGCGTCTTGCCACCGGCGCCGGCGCAGAAGTCGACCACCACTTCGCCGCGCCTGGCCTCCACCAGCAACGCCAACAGCTGACTGCCTTCGTCCTGCACCTCGAACGCACCGCGCCGGTAGAGCTCCAAACGGTTCACTGCGGGTTGGCCGTCCAGGCGCAGACCCCAGGGCGAGTACGGGGTGACGCGAGCGACGATGCCCCCATCGGCCAGCGACCGCAGCACCTCGTCACGCCGCGCCTTCAGCGTGTTGACCCTCAGGTCCAGAGGCGCCGGCTGCAGCAGCGCCTGCGCCAGCGACCAGAACCAGGCGTCGTCACCCGACGCGCGCAGGGCCTCGACCAGCCAGGCGGGCAGGTTGTGGCGCGCCTCGTCGGGCAAGGTGTTGCCGTCGACCGCGCGCACCTGGGCCAGCCACTGGCGCTCGGTCTGCGACAACGCCGCCTGCAGCAGACGCTCGTCGCCGCACCAGGCGACGATGGCCAGGCGCCGCTCGATCGGGCCCGCGCCGTCGCGTGCCAGGTGCTGCAGACGCAATCGCTGGCGCAGCACCACGTAGATGGTTTCGGCCAGCGCGTGGCGTTCGCGCGGCCCCAGCGAACGGTGCTGGCGGAAGTAGCTGGCGGTCGTGGCATCGGCGGCCGCGTCGAACTTCAGCACCGCGCGCAGCAGCTGCGCGGCGTGATCGATCAATGAGTTGGGTCGCATGTCGCAGACGGCGGCGAGCGCGCGGCACCACTACTGCAGCAGCTGTGCTTCACCGTCGAGCTGCCGCACCACGCCGTGATCAACCACGATCCGTTCGCGCACGAACCACTGCACCGCGATGGGATAGATGCGATGCTCGCTGGCCAGCACACGTGCCGCCAGGCTGTCCTCGGTGTCGTCGGCGCGCACCGGCACGACCGACTGCATCACGATCGGACCATGGTCCAGATCGGTGGTGACGAAGTGCACCGTCGCACCGCTCAGCTTGCAGCCCGCCTGCAGCACGCGCCGGTGGGTGTGCAGGCCCGGAAAGGCGGGCAGCAGCGACGGGTGGATGTTCACCAGGCGCCCCTCATAGTGCCGCACGAAGGCCGGCCCCAGGATGCGCATGAATCCGGCCAGCACCACCAGGTCGGGGTCGTGGTGGTCGATCTGTTCGCCCAGCGCCGCATCGAAGGCTTCGCGCGACGGCTGGGTCCGGTGGTCGACCACCGCCGTGGCGATGCCGCGGGCGGCCGCGAAAGCCAGGCCAGCGGCATCCGGCCGGTTCGCGATCACCGCCACCACCGACGCCGGCCAACGCTGTTCGTCGCAGGCGCGCACGATCGACTCCATGTTGGAGCCTCGACCGGAGATCAGGATCACGATGCGTTTCATGGCGGCGCGAGAGTGTAAGGCTGCGATGTGCGCGTCTGACAGAATGTCGCCCTGCTTCGAGACCCACCACCATGCGAGCACGCGTCCTCTCCGGTATGCGCCCCACCGGCGCCCTGCACCTCGGCCACTACCATGGCGCGCTGCGCAACTGGGTGCGGCTGCAGGACGACTACGACTGCTTCTATTTCGTCGCCGACTGGCACGCGCTGACCACGCACTACGAGGAGCGCGAGACGATCGAGCAGAACGTCTACGACATGGTGATCGACTGGCTCGCCGCCGGTCTCGACCCCGAGCGCTCGACGATCTTCATCCAGAGCCGGCTGCCCGAGCACGCCGAGCTGTTCACGCTGCTGGCGATGGGCACGCCGCTGGGCTGGCTCGAACGCGTGCCGACCTACAAGGACCAGATCGACAAGCTGAAGGACCGCGACCTCGCGACCTACGGCTTCCTCGGCTACCCGCTGCTGCAGGCCGCCGACATCCTGATCTACAAGGCGGCCTACGTGCCGGTGGGCGAGGACCAGTCGTCGCACGTGGAGCTCACGCGCGAGGTGGCGCGACGCTTCAACCACCTGTACGGCCGGGCGCCCGATTACCACGCACGCATCGACGCGGTGCTGGCGCGATTGAGCAAGGACGACGCGCGCTACCTCGAGAAACAGCGACGCGACCACCAGGAAAGCGGCAAGCCCGAGGCGCTGGCCAAGGGCGAGGCGCTGATTCGCAAGCTCGCGGGCAGCGCGGCCGGCTGGAGCGAGGATGACACCGAATTGCTGCTCGGCCACCTGAAGGGCAGCGGCAAGACGATCCTCACCGAGCCGGCAGCGTTGCACACCGAGGTACGCAAGCTGCCGGGCCTGGACGGCGAGAAGATGAGCAAGAGCTACGGCAATGCCATCGCGATGCGCGAAGAGCCGGCGCAGGTGGAGCACAAGATCCGCACCATGCGCACCGACCCCAGGCGCGCGCGCCGCAGCGACCCCGGCAACCCCGAGGATTGCCCGGTGTGGCAGTTCCACAAGGTCTACTCGACACGCCGAGGTTCGCGACTGGGTCGTCAAGGGCTGCACCACCGCCGGCATCGGATGCCTGGAATGCAAACAACCGGTGATCGACGCGATCCTCGCGGAGCAGAAGCCCTGGCGCGAGCGCGCCGAGGCCTACCTGGCCAACCCGAAGCAGGTGCACTGGATCGTCGAGATGGGCACCGAGCGTGCGCGCACCGTCGCCCGCTCGACGATGAAGGACGTGCGCGAGGCGATGGGGTTGAACTATTGACCGCCCCCGTACCGGCCTGGCGGCCGCCTCCCCCTCGAGGGGGCCACACCGGCGGCCCGGCTGAGCCGGTTCCGCGGTGTGCACTTGGGGATCAAGGCCGACGCGATTCGGGTGGTCATCCCCGCTTCGCCCTTGCGCGCATCGTGCCCTCGCGGCCGCGCGCCTTCCACTGCGCCCGCTGCTCGCGCATCTGCAGCGCGTTCATCGAGTCGCGCCGCGCCTCGCGCAGCAGCTTGTGGTAGTTGCGCACCCGTTCCTCGGGCAGCTGCTCGCGCACCGCGCAGCCGGGCTCATCGCGATGGCGGCAGTCGCGAAAGCGGCAGCGCGGCGCCAGCGCGGCCACGTCGTCAAACGCCACGTTCAATGCCGCGGCGTCGTCGAGATCCAGGCGCAGCGCGCGCAGGCCCGGTGTGTCGATCACGCAGGCACCGGCAGCAGCAAATCGCAGCGTGCGTGTGGTCGTCGTGTGGCGCCCGCGGCCGTCGTCGACCCGGATCGGCCCGGTGTCCTGAAGCGGCGCGGCGCACAGGGTGTTGGTCAAGGTGCTCTTGCCCGCGCCGCTGCTGCCCAGCAGCACCAGGGTCTGGCCACGCGCCAGCCAGGGCGCCAGCAGCGTCGCGACGGCCGCCTCGCGCGTGTCGACCGCGAGCAGCGGCGTGGTGTCGCCGATCACGCTGCGCGCCTGCTCGCAGCGTCGCGCGCGTGACCCCTCGTCCAGCGTATCGCACTTGGTCAGCACGACCACCGCGGTCACGCCGGCCAGCCGCGCCAACGCCAGGTAACGCTCCAGCCGGCGCAGGTTGAAGTCGTGGTCCAGCCCCATCACCAGCAAGGTGGTATCGACGTTGCTGACCAGCACCTGGCGCCTGGGCGCACCGCGGCCGTCGTTGGTGCGGCGGGCAATCTGCGTGATCGGCGCCACACGCTCGACCACACGCCAGTGCCCCGGCGCCGGTTCGTGCGCGAGCACCCAGTCGCCGACCGCCAGGTCGTCGTTTTCGAACGCCTCGTTCAGCGACGGCGGCACCCGCGCCTGCACCTCGCGCAGGCCATCGTGAAGGCTGACCTGGTCGCGCCGGACCTCGATCACCCGCATCGGCGACTCGCCGTCGCACAACTCACGCGCCATCAGTCTCTGCAACATGGGCGCCGTCAGGCCGAGACCGATCAGCGCATCCGTGGGAGAAAGTACATTCATAGGGATTCATCCGCAAGACAACCGCGCCACGGCGCTTGAGCCACGGCGCATGGAACCGCACCGCATGCACGACGCGGCGGCGGAACTGGGGTGTGTGGGTTCGGCCCGCGCAGCGGGCCTGGTCTTGCGGTTCGACGACGGCTCGAGGGCCGTCAATCCCGGTCGATCAAGACCTGCGGTTTGCGCAGGGGCCGAAGGAAAGGACAACGGTTTGCTTTGTCATGTCGGCCTCCTGCTTCGGTTGAAAGACGAGGCGCGCAGTGTGCGCCGCCACGGCGCACGTCGTCAATCCCAGTCGTTGCACGGGCGCCTGGTGGCGAGGCCGCCGATCCAAAGCGCCGAGCCGCCGATGTGACCCATGGATCACGAACCGTGATGCCGGCATGTCCAGCGTCCGCCAATGACGACTCGAAGCACGGGCTGGGCACGAGCAGCACCGCCGCCCCGATGATCGTCTTTGCCGACGACGCCATCGTCGTCATCGACAAACCAGCCGGCCTGCTGGCCGTGCCCGGCCGCATGCAGCCCGACTGTGCGTGGCTGCGGGTCGCGCGGCAGTTTGCCGATGTGCTGATCGTGCACCGGCTCGATCAGGCAACCTCGGGCTTGATGCTGCTGGCGCGCGGCACGCAGGTGCAACGGAGGCTCGGCATCGCGTTCGCGCAGCGGCGCGTGCGCAAGCTGTACGAAGCCGTGGTGCACGGTGCGCTGGCCGGCGAGCACGGCCGCATCGACGCGCCGCTGTCGGCCGACTGGCCGAACCGGCCGCGTCAGCGTGTCGACGTCGCGCACGGCAAGCCCGCGCTGACACATTGGCGGGTGATCGGGCGCGACGCCGCGCAGCAGCAGACCCGGGTCGCGCTGATGCCCGAGACCGGCCGCTCGCACCAGTTGCGGGTGCACATGGCCTGGCTCGGTCATCCGATCGTGGGCGACCCCTTGTATGCCGTCGCACCGACGGGGTCAGATCCCGCGCGCATGATGCTGCATGCCACCGGGCTCGAATTCGAACACCCGTTGCAGGGGACGACGCGGACGTTCCGAAGCCCGGCCCCTTTCTGATCGCGTGCTCGCACGGCTTGCCGCTCGTGGTGCCGCACAAACCTGTACGATGCCATCGTCAGGCCGGCGGATGCACGCGAGGGGGTCTTGCCGGCCGCGCACGCAGGACTCGTTGTGACCGACGCCGAATTGCAGACCCTCGCCCAGTTGCTGGCTGGCTTCGGCATCACGCTGAACCTGACCGACGCCGAAGGCCGGCCGCTGATCGACAGCCGGGCCCGGCCCCGCGACCCGCTCGCCGATGCGCCGCGCACCGTGTCGATGAACCTCTTCGACGGGAGGCGCATCGTGCTCGTGCCCGATGCCGAGGCCGAGCGCCGCAATGCCGAGGCGCGGCTGCGTTTTCGCCTGCTGGCCGAACACGCCAGCGACCTGATCGTCGCGGTGGACGCCGACCTGGCGATCCGCTTTGCGTCGCAGGCGGCGGCCTCGATGCTGGGCATCGCGCCCGATGAACTGCATGGCCGCACGCTGGCCGAGCTGCTGGTGCCCGACGACCGGGCCGCGTTCATCGCGCGCCACTTCATGCACGCCAATCGCCGCGGGCCGAGCACCGGCGACCTGTTTCGCGCGCAGCGCCACGACGGCAGCACGTTGTGGATCGAGGCCCGCGTGGCTCCGCTGCCGCCGGGCAACGGGCTGGGCGACTACCTGGTCACACTGCGCGACGCCGAGCAGCGCAAGCGCGCCGAGCTGGCACTCGGCCAGGCCAACGCCGAGTTGAGCGCGCTCGCGTCGACCGATGCCCTCACCGGCCTGGCGAACCGGCGCCAGTTCGACGCCACGCTGCGCAAGGAGTGGTTCCGCGCGCTGCGCGACGGCGCGCCGCTGGCGCTGCTGATGATCGACATCGACCACTTCAAGCCGCTGAACGATCGTTTCGGCCACCAGATCGGCGACGCCTACCTCGCGGCGGTGGCCGGCGTGATCGAGCGCAACGTGCGCCGCGCCGGCGACCTGGCCGCCCGCTACGGCGGCGAGGAGTTCGCGGTGGTGCTGCCGGGCACCGCCGCGTCGGGTGCGCTCGACATCGCCGAATCGATACGCCGCGCCATCATGACCACGAGCTACAGCGCCATCATCGCCGACGGACCGGCGATCACGGTGTCCATCGGCGTGGCCTCCACGGTTCCGATGGCCGGAGGAGGCGCCGCGACGCTGGTGCATGGTGCCGATGCGGCGCTGTATCACGCCAAGCACAACGGTCGCAATCGTGTCGAGACGCTGAGCTGATGAGGGCCGCATGACCGAACCTGTCGTCCGCTGCGAAGTCGATGCGCAAGGCATCGCGCTCGTCACACTCAATCGCCCCCAGGTACTCAATGCCCTGTCGCGCGAACTGCTCGACCGCCTCGCCGTCGCGATCGACGAGCTGGGGGCCGACCCGCGCGTGCGCGTGTTGATCCTCACCGGCGCGGGCCGGGCCTTCTGCGCCGGGCTCGACCTGAAGGAGATCGGCGCGGGGCGCGGCAGCGTCGGCCAGCAGCGCGACGCCGGTGTCCGGCGATCCGGTGGCCGCGCTCGAGCGCTTTGCCGGGCCGGTGATCGGTGCCATCAACGGCGCGGCGGTCACCGGCGGCTTCGAGCTGGCGCTGGCCTGCGACGTGCTGCTGGCCAGCAGCGAGGCGCGATTTGCCGACACCCACGCGCGCGTGGGCCTGGCGTCGGGCTGGGGCCTGTCGCAGAAGCTCAGCCGCGCCGTCGGCATCTATCGGGCGCGCGAGATCTCGCTGGGCGGCCACTGGGTCAGCGCCGAGCAGGCCGCCAGCTGGGGCTTCGTCAACCACGTGGTCGAGCCGGCGGCGCTGCTGGACACGGCGCGCGCGCTGGCGGCCGACATGCTGCAGGCGCAACCGGGCATGCTGCAGCGCTACAAGTCGATCATCAACGACGGCTTCGCACTGCCCTTCGGCGAAGGCATGGCGCTGGAGCGCCAGCGCGCACGCGACTTCAACAGCCGGGTCGACGCCCACGACATCGAGCAGCGGCGCGAGGCCGTGCGCGAGGGCAATCGGCGACGCCGTTAGCGGCGGATCAGCGCGCCGAGGTGCCGAACGACACGCCAAGGCCCTGCGCGGCGCGCAACAACGGGTGCCCGGCCTCCACGGCGCGATAGCGCCCGGCCACGTCGGCGAGCGCCACGTTGCCGATCACGCCGCCCTGAACCGTGACCATGCAGCCGAACTCGCCTCGGCGCACACGCTGCGCCGCCTCGAACCCCAGCTGCGTGGCCAGCACCCGGTCGAACGGCGTCGGCGTGCCGCCGCGCTGCAGGTGGCCCAGCACGGTGGCGCGGACTTCGCCCGGCAGCCGGGCCGCGAGTTCGCGCTCCAGCACGTGCGCGATGCCGCCCAGGCGCGCCGGCTCGCCGGCCGCCGCGGCGGTTTGCGTGACCGGCGACCCGCCCGCAGCGCACGCGCCCTCGGCCACGCACAACAGCACGTGGCCCTGCTCGGCCAGGCGCTGCCGGATCTGCTGCGCCAGCGCCTCGATCTGGTAGGGCAGCTCCGGAATCAGGATCACGTCGGCCGCGCCGGCGATGCCGCCTTCGAGCGCGATCCAGCCGGCGTGACGGCCCATGGTCTCGGCGATCATCACGCGGCCGTGGCTGCGCGCCGTGGTGGCCAATCGGTCCAGCGCCTCCGCCACCACGGCCACGGCGCTGTCGAAACCGAAGCTGCGGTCGGTGTGGCACAAGTCGTTGTCGATGGTCTTGGGCACGCCGACCACCGGCAGACCGAGCAATGCGAACCGGTGCGCGATCTCCATCGTGCCGTCGCCGCCGATGACCACCAGCGCATCGAGCCCGAGCGCGCCCACCGTCGCCATCGCCTTCGCCGAATGATCGGCACCGGCCGGCGTGTCATCGCAAAACGGGTTGCAGCGGTTCTGCGTGCCGAGGATCGTGCCGCCCTGCGCCAGGATGTCCTGCACGTCGCGCGGGCATCAGCGGGCGGGTGCGCCCGGTCAGCAGGCCCTCGAATCCGCGCTCGACCCCGGTCACCCGAGCACCGCACTCGCGCACCAGCGCCAGCGTGACGGCGCGGATCACGGCGTTCAGCCCCGGGCAATCGCCACCGCCGGTCAACACGCCGATGTGCATTGGTCGCCGCCGCTCGATGCGCTCAGGGCTGCTGCAGCCAGCTGGCCAGATCGGCCTTCATCTGCTGCAGGTCGGCACCGCGCGTGTACATCATGTGGCCGGCGTCGTAGTAGTGGTGCGTCACGCGCTGGAGCACCTCGGCCGGCGCGTCGAGTTGCGCCAGCGACCAGTCGCTGGCGCTGTACGGCGTGCCCAGGTCGTAGCGGCCGCTGGCCACCCAGACGCGCAGGTGCGGGTTGCGCCGCAGCGCGCGCGCCAGGTCGGGGCTGGTGCAGGCGAAGCCATTGCCCTTGGCCTCGCCGCGGTTCCAGTTCCAGGTCTTGTTCACCTCCAGGTTCAGCACCTCGTAGCGCGTCTCGCTGCCGATGCCCAGCTCGTGGAAGTACGCCATGCTGGCCATCGTGTACGGCGCGTTGAGCGACTCGATGCCAGGATCGAACTCCCACTCGCGGCTGCGGCTGGCGGCCATCGGCCCGGTGACACGCGCCTCGAGCCGGCCGACGATGCGGCCCGCATCGCGCAGCAGCTCGAAGAAGAACGTGGCGTCGCTGATGCGCAGGTTCTTCTCCTGCACCAGCGCGCGCGGCAGGCCGGTCAGTTCGGCCAGGCGTTTCTCGATGCGCGC
This sequence comes from uncultured beta proteobacterium, assembly GCA_963814435.1. Classification (GTDB taxonomy): domain Bacteria; phylum Pseudomonadota; class Gammaproteobacteria; order Burkholderiales; family Burkholderiaceae_C; genus JAEUPI01. The sequence continues at coordinate 215,412 of CAWFCV010000003.1, read as the reverse complement.
GCGCGCGCGGGCGTCGAGCCGTGCGCCGGCGTGCAGTGCGGCCAGGTAGTCCTCGGCCACGAAGGCTTCGGCCGCGCTGCGCGCCGCGTCGCTCGATCGGCCCAGCGCGCCATCCAGCCGGCCGTGGAATTGCGCGGCGTTGGCGAACGCCGGCAGGAACAACGCGTACGGCAGGTCGTTGCCCGGCGCGAACACCAGCGAATGCAGGTCCATCGCGCACGACACCAGGATCACGCCGGCCAATGCCACGCCGGCACCGTGCAGGCGGTCGGCGATCGCGGCGCCGCGCGTCGTGCCGTAGCTCTCGCCCGCCAGGTACAGCGCCGAGCCGAAGCGGTTGTGCCGCGCCAGCCAGATGCGCATCACCTCGGTCAACGCCTCGGCATCGCCGTCGACCGAGAACAGCTTCTTGCGCGCGTCGTCGCCCACGGCCAGTGAATAGCCGGTGTGCGGCGGATCGACGAACACCAGGTCGAAATGCTCCAGCCAGGTCAGCGGGTTGTCCTGCACCGCATACGGCGGCGGCGGCATGGTGCCGTCATCGTGGATCGGCACGCGCTTCGGCCCGAGCGCGCCCAGATGCAGCCACACCGAGGCCGAGCCCGGCCCGCCGTTGAAGGCGAAGCAGATCGGCCGCGGCGCGGCCACCTTGGCCAGGTAGGCGACACAGAAGACCGCCGCGTCCGGTTCGCCGCGCTGGGCATCGACGCCACCGCGTGCGACGGGCACGAACTCGGCGTGCACGTCGTATTCGAGCCGCTGGCCGCTGGCCAGCGTCACGGCCCCGGGCTTGAGCACCGACGGCCGCTTGAGCAGCGCGTCCACCGCCTCGCGCTGGCGCTTGTCGGCGTCGGCGTCCGGTTTGGGCGGGGTGGCTTCGCTCATCGCATCTCCCTGGTTGTCGTCAATCGGCCGCCAGCCACTGCGCGTATTTCCGGCGATCGACGTTGCCGCCGCTGAGGATGACGCCCACGCGCTGGCCGCGCACGTCGATCATCCGCTCGAGCACCGCGGCCGCGGCCAGGCAGCCGGTGGGCTCGACCACCAGCTTCATGCGCTCGGCCATGAAGCGCATCGTGGTGATCAGCTGCGCGTCGGTCACCGTCTCGATGCTCCTGACCAGCGCGCGGATGACCGGGAACGTCAGCTGCCCGCTGGACTGCGTCTGCGCGCCGTCGGCGATGGTCTGCGGGCACATCGATGCGCACCACTTCACCCTTGGCGAGGCTTTGCTGCGTGTCGTTGCCGGCCTGCGGCTCGACGCCGTGCACGGCGATCCCCGGCACAAGGTGCGTGGCGGCCACGGCACTGCCGGCGATCAGCCCGCCACCGCCGACGCACACCACCAGGCGGTCCAGCGGCCCCACCGCCTCGATGAGCTCCAGTGCGGCCGTGCCCTGCCCGGCCATGACGTGCGCATGGTCGTAGGGCGGAATCAGCGTCATGCCACGGCTTTGCGCGATGCGCCGGCCGATGGCTTCGCGGTCTTCGGTGTAGCGGTCGTACAGCACCACTTCGCTGCCCGGCTGCCCGGCCTGGTACTCGCGCGTGGCCGCCAGCTTGACCGGCGGCGCGTCGTTCGGCATCACGATCACCGAGGGCATGGCGAGCAGGCGTGCGGCCAACGCGATCGCCTGGGCGTGATTGCCGGAGGAGAACGCGATCACCCCGGCCCTGCGCCGAGCCGCGTCGAACTGCGCCAGCGCGTTGTAGGCACCACGGAACTTGAAAGCCCCCATGCGCTGCAGGTTCTCGCACTTGAAGAACACCTGCGCGCCGCAGCGCGCATCGGCGGTGCGCGATGTCAAGACCGGGGTCTTGTGTGCCACGCCGGCCAGCCGGTCGGCCGCGGCACGCACGTCGTCGAAATCGATGGCCAACGTCATCCTCACAGCATAGCCGGCCGTTGAATGGGGGTGCCTTTGCGGCGCTTTCTGGGGTATTCCCGATGCGCGTTGACCAAGTTAGGCACGGCGATGTGGCGCAGGCCACGGAGTGCGAGGCGAATGGTGTTTGCCGTTGTCGAAGGTTTTCCCACGCTGACCGATCTGGTCGACTTCAAGTGGCTGATGGCGGCCGAAGGTCACCCGGTGCACCTGGAGCGACTGCAATCGGACGGCGCGTATGCGCGGGCTTGCCTGCAGCGGGCGCTGGCCTGCCGGGGTGAAACGCTGCGCTGGTGTGCGGCGCGCCTGGACACGGCGCTCAGCGCCTCGGGTCACTGAGCGGTGCGCGACCGCGCACGCTCAGTGCGCCGGCCCCTGAAAACCCTGCGCCCGAAACGTCAGCACCAAGGTGTCGCGATGACCCGCGCGTGCTGCGTCGATCGGCTGGATCGGCGTGGTCTCGTGGACCACGCGCGCATCGTCGAGCAGCAGCACGCTGAAGGACTCGGTGAGCGTGAAGCGCAGACCGAGCGGTCCGTGTGCGTCGAAGACGCGCGTCTCGCCGCCCTTCACGTCGCGGCGATCGACCAGCAACACCGCAACCAGATCGACGCCGTCACGGTGCGCGCCTTCGGGCGTCGGCCGTCCGATGCCGTCGGTGGTGTCGATGCGAAACGGGTGCGCCTCGACGTACCAGTCTTGGGCCCCGCGCAACGCCGTCGCGCGCGCGGCCAGCGCGGCGAGCAGGCGCGTCCAGGCCGGATCGTCGATCCACTCAGGTGGCATCGGTTCGAAGTGACGCTCGATGCCACCATGCAGCGCGTTGTACTCCACCGGCTGCCAATGCGTCCGATGCGGCACGAGTTCGACCTGTTCACCGCGCACGACGAAGCACGAATGGCGGCGATGGCGGTAGCGCCCGCCGTCGCGCAGATGCCAGTCGGGCGGCAGGTCGCCCCAGAAGCGCAGCCAGGGCTCGAATGCCGGCCCGGCCAGCCCGCACAGTGCACGCAGCGACGCGGCCGACAGCACCGCATGCCCGTCGCGCCGCAACGTGGCGTCGACGTCGCCGGCCGCGGTCAGCGGCGGGCTCAGCAACGCCGTCATGGCACCGCGCCGCTGCCCGCGTGACGCTGCCGCGCCAGTGCGGCGCCCTTCACCAACGCTTCGATCTTCGCCAGCGCGATCGCGCGATCCATCGGCGCCATGCCGCAGTTGGTGCAGGCGATCAGTTTGCCGGCCGGCACGAAGCGCAGCGCGGTCTCGATGGTCTGCGCCACGGTCTCGGGTGACTCGATCTCGTCGCTGGCGACGTCGATCACGCCGACCATCACCTCCTTGCCTTTCAGCAGCGCCATCAGGTCGGGCGGCACGTGCGAATGCAGGCACTCCAGCGATACCTGGTCGATGCGGCTGGCGGCCAGCGCCGGGAACACCTGCTCGTACTGGCGCCACTGGTCACCGAGCGATTTCTTCCAGTCGATGTTGGCCTGGATGCCGTAGCCGTAGCAGATGTGCACCGCGGTTTTGCAGGTCAGGCTCTGCGCCGCGCGCTCGAGCGCGCGAACGCCCCATTGGTTGACCTCGGCCGGATAGACGTTGAACGCCGGTTCGTCGAACTGGATCACGTCGACGCCGTCGGCCTGCAGCGCCAGCGCCTCCTGGTTCAGCAACGCGGCCAGCGCGAACGCGAGTTTCTCGCGATCGCCATAGAAGCGGTCGGCCACCGTGTCGACGATGGTCATCGGCCCCGGCAACGTGAACTTGATCCTGCGTGTGGTGTGCGCGCGCAGGAAGCGCGCTTCGGTCTCGTGCACACGACCCCTCAGCCGCACCGCCGACACCACCTGCGGCACCATGGCCTTGTAGCGGTCGGCCCGGATGCCCATCTCGACCTTGTGCTCGAAGTCGATTCCGTCCACCCGCTCGAGGAAGCCGTGCACGAAATGCTGGCGCGACTGCTCGCCGTCGCCGATGACGTCGAGCCCCGCATCTTCCTGGGCCTTGATCCACACCAGCGTGGCGTCGAGCTTGGCCTGCGCAGCGCGGCGCCCTCCTCGCGCCAGCGGGGCCACAGCTTGTGGGTCTCGGCCAGCCACGCGGGCTTGGGCAGGCTTCCGGCGACGGCGGTGGCGAACATGGCTGGTCCCCGATCGGTTCGATGCGCCAAGGGTAACCGCAAGCGCGCGCACGACCTGCGTGAGGATCTACCAAGTGTCGACGAACGGCCTGCGCGGCGCCAGCGGCCGAGTCCGTGCGACCGCCAGCACGCGCATCAGCCAGGCGCGTGTCTCGGCCGGGTCGATGACGTCGTCGATCTCCAGGTGGGCTGGCCATGTTCAGCGCCTGACCGCGCTCGCGCGACAACGCCAGCAGCCGCTCGAACAAGGCGCCGCGCTCGCCTTCGGGCGCTGCGGCAAGTTCCTTGCGGAAGCCCAGCCGCACGGCGCCCTCCAGACCCATCGCGCCGAACTCGGCGGCGGGCCACGCGGCGGTGGCCACCGGCGCGTGGAAGTGGCCCGCCGTCATCGCCATCGCGCCCAGCCCGAAGCCGCGCCGCAGCACCACCGACGCCACCGGCACGCGCAACGAGGCGGCGGTGACGAACAAGCGCCCGGCGTGGCGCGTCATGCCCTGGGCCTCGACCGCCGGCCCGACCATGAAGCCGGGCGTGTCGACCAGCGTCACGAGCGGCCAGCCCGCGGCGTCGGCCAATTGCATGAAGCGCGCGAGCTTGTCGCAACCGGCGACGTCGATTGCGCCGCCCAGATGCCGCGGGTTGGTTGCCGCGATCGCCACCGGATGGCCGCCCAGGCGCGCCAATGACGTCACGACGCCGGCGCCAAACTCGGCGCGCAGTTCGATCACGCTGTCGCGGTCGGCCAGCGTGCGCACGATCGCCCGCGGATCGAACAGCGCCTGGCGACCGGGCGGGATCGCCGAGCGCAACAGGCTCTGATCGCCTGCACCCGCATCGGGCAGCGCGCCGTGGTACCAGCCCAGCAGTTGCCGAGTCGCCTCGACGCCCGCCACCTCGTCGTCGACCAGCAGGTCGATGGCACCGGCCTGGGCAAGCGTGAGCGCCGGCCCCACGTCGCCCGGCGCCACGACACCCAGGCCGCCACCCTCGATCATCGCCGGTCCGCCCATGCCGATGCTCGCACCGCGCGTGGCAACCACCAGATCACAACTGCCCAGCAGGGCGGCGTTGCCGGCGAAACAGTAGCCCTCGACGATGCCGATGCGCGGCACCACGCCGGACAGCGCGGCCAGGCGGTGAAAGGTCGTGCAGTCGAGCCCCGCCACCACCGGCCAGTCGACATCGCCCGGCCGGCCACCGCCGCCCTCGGCAAACAACACCACCGGCAACTTCAGCGCGGCCGCCAGTTCGAGCAGCCGATCGGACTTCCTGTGGTTGAACGCGCCCTGCGTGCCAGCCAGCACGGAGTAGTCGTAGACCATCGCCGCGCAACGTGCGCGTTCGACGCCGAACTGCGCCGCCTGCACGGTGCCCAGCCCGGTGATCAGGCCGTCGGCCGGGGTGTTGCGCTGCAGGTCGTCGACGTCGCGGCGGCTGCGCTGCGCGGCCACCGCAAAGGCACCGTACTCGACGAAGCTGCCGTCGTCGAACAGTGCGGCCAGGTTCTCGCGGGCGGTGCGCCGGCCCAGCGCATGGCGCGCAGCCACCATGTCGGGCCGGGCGGCGTCGTCGAGCAAGGCGCGGCGCGCGACCAGCGCCGCCGCAGGTCCGTCGCGGGGCGCGGCCGTGGCCGGCGGCGGATCAGCGGTGGCGCTCGACAGCGCGCCGGTCGTCGCCGCGGGCTGGGCCAGCAGATCGACCAGCGCATCGCCGTGATCCACCGCGTCGCCCGGGCGCACGTGGACGGCGTGGACAACGCCGTCGACTTCGGCCTCGATCGGGAACTCCATCTTCATCGACTCCAGGCGCAGCAGCACACCCCCGCGCCGCACGGCGCTGCCGACGTCCAGCTCGACCGCGGTGACGGCGCCCTGGACGGTGGCACGGTGCGTCAGGATTCGACTCATGGCGTTTGTCCGGCCCGGCGGGGCGAGGCAATGTGGTGACGATGGTCCGCATTGTGCGTGCGATGTCGCACGGCACCCACGGGCCATCCCGGTCGCGCCAGCGCAAACCCGCTAGACTCGCGCCCGTTTGCCCCACCGCGCATGAACACACCGCAACCCCTGCTCGACGCCATGGCCGCGGCTCCGGCCATCGCCCATGCCGACAGGGTGACGCTCGGGACCCATACGGCGCTCACCTCGCCGACTGCGCCGGCATCGACGGTGACCCAACCGACCGGCGTCGCGACGTTGCAGTCCAAGGTCGCTCGGGTCCTCTACATCGAAGACAACCCCGTCAACGCGCTGATCGTGCGCGAGCTGATTGCGCAGCGCCCCAACCTGCAACTCGACGAGGCCGCCGACGGCTTGAGCGGCATCGAACGCGCGCGCATCGCGTTGCCGAACCTGATCCTGCTGGACATGCAACTGCCCGACATCGACGGCATCGAAGTGCTGCGCCGTCTGCGCGCCGACGCGGCGACGGCCGCGATTCCGTGCATAGCGCTGTCGGCCAACGCGATGCCCGACGACATCCAGGCAGCGCTGGGCGCCGGCTTCGCGGACTACTGGACCAAGCCGCTGGACTTCCGCGACTTCATGGGCGCGCTGGACTCGCTGTTCGGCCGGGCCGCCTGAACCGCCGCTCAGGCGTCGATCAGGCCCTTGTCACGCAACATCGGCTCGATGCTCGGAGCGCGCCCGCGAAAGGCCTCGTAGGCCGCACCCGGCTCGACGCTGTCGCCGCTGGCGTAGACCCAGCGTCGCAGGCGTTGCGCCACCTGCGCGTCGAACGGATCTCCGGCTTCCACGAACGCCCCATAGGCATCGGCATCGAGCACCTCGGCCCACAGGTACACGTAGTAGCCCGCCGCATAGGCCGAACCGGCGAACAGGTGCTGGAAGTGCGGCAGCCGGTGGTTCAGCCCGGCCGCGCCCGGCAGCCCGCGCTCGGCCAGGACGCGCCGCTCGAAGGCGACGATGTCGTCGATCGGCTCCGGGCTCGCGTGCGCGGCCATGTCCACCAGCGCGCTGGCGGTGTAGCGCACCGTTTCGTAAGCCTGGCCGAACCGCCGCGCCACATGGATGCGGTCGATCAGCTCGTCGGGAATCGCCTCGCCCGATTGCCAGTGCCGTGCATGGCGGCGCAGCACCTCGGGCTCGCCGATCCAGTGCTCGAACAGCTGCGACGGCAGTTCGACGAAGTCGCGCAGCACCTGCGTGCCCGACAGGCGTTCGTAGCCGACATCGGACAACAGGCCGTGCAGGCCGTGCCCGAATTCATGGAACAGCGTGCGCACGTCGTCCAGCGACAGCAGCGTCGGCGTGCCGGCCTCTCCGCGGGCGAAGTTGTTGTTGTTCAGGATCACCGGTCGCTCCGACCCGCCATTGCGATGCTGCCAGCGCAACGCGCTCATCCAGGCACCGCTGCGCTTGCCGGCGCGGGCGAAGTTGTCCTGCAGGAACAGCCCCACCTCGGCACCGTCGCCGTCGGTGACTTCGTAGATGCGAACGTCTTCGTGGTACGCGTGCAAGTCCTCGCGCGGCTGGAAGCGCAGGCCGAACAGACGCGACGCGCAGTCGAACGCCGCCCCCACCATGCGGGGCAATGCGAAATACGGCTTCAGTTCGGCATCGTCGAGCGCGTAGCGGTCGCGGCGCACCTGTTCGGCCCAGTAGCGCCAGTCCCAGGCCTCGATCGCGTCGTGCACCTCGTGCGCGTCGCGCACCGACTCCAGCAGTGCACGCTCGCGCTCCAGCGCCGCCTTGGAACGCAACCACACCTCGTCGAGCAGTTTCCATACCCGGGACTGCTCACGCGCCATCGTGTCGGCCAGCGCGTAGTCGGCATAACTCGGGTAACCGTGCAGGCGTGCCTGTTCGCGGCGCAGCGACAGGATCTCGCGCGCGATCGGCCGGTTGTCGTGGGCGCCGTCGTGCTCGCCGCGCGACACCCAGGCGCGCCAGGCGGTTTCGCGCAGATCGCGGCGCTGGCTGAAGGTGAGAAACGGCACGATCGACGACCGCGCCAACGTGATCACGTACGGGCTGGCGTGCGAGCGCTCCAGAGCGGCCTGACGGGCGGCGGCACGCACGAAGCTCGGCAGGCCGGCCAGGTCGGCCTCGCCGTCCAGCGGCAGCAGGAACGACGCCTCGTCGTGCAGCACGTTCTGTGCGAATGCGGTGGTCAGCTCGGCCAGACGCTGCATCACGGCGGCATAACGCTGCCGATCCCCGCCGCGCAGCCGGGCGCCGGCACGCACGAAATCGAGGTGCACCCGTTCCAGCAGCCGCAGCGGCTCCGCGCCGAGGCCCAGCTGCGCACGCCGTGCGTGCAGCCGGTCGATGCGCTCGAACAGCGGCGGATCCATGTACACCGCACTCCAGTGCGCGGCCAGCGGCGCCGCCATCTCGCGCTGCACGGCTTGCAGCTCCTCGTTGGTGGCCGATGCGGTGAGGTTGTGGAACAGCGCCTCCACGCGCGACAACTGGCGCCCTGCCGCATCGAAGGCGGCCAGCGTGTTGTCGAACGACGGTGCAGCAGTCTGCGCACCGATCAGCGCCAACTCGGCCCGATGCGCGGCCATCGCATGATCGAACGCGGCGCGAAACTGGCCGGGCAGAATTCGCCCGAACGGAGGCAGCCCGAAAGGGTCGTCCCAAGGCGCCAGCAACGGGTTGATCGCAACGTCCATATCGGTTTTGTGTTGGCGGCCGCAGCCACGGCAAGCTGCCGCGCGCGCATCATGCCACTGTCGCCTGCCGCCTCGCCCCGGGGTAGCCCCGCTTGCCGTAGGGGCGCTGGCCGCTCCAGACTGACGTCCCTGCGTATCGCGGAGGGTCTCGAAATGCGCGTCGTCAAGTGGATCCTGGGTGTCGTGCTTGCGCTGGCGCTGGTGCTGTGGCTGGGTGGCTACGCGCTCAGTCCGGCCTTCAAGGTGACGCGATCGATCACGATCAGCGCACCACCTGAAAACGTGTTTGCGCTGGTCGCGAGCCCGCGGTCGTGGAAACAGTGGACCGTCTGGAACCGCCGCGACCCGGCCATGGCGATCGAGTACTTCGGGCCGGACAGCGGTGCAGGCGCCGGCTGGTCCTGGAAGAGCGCCAGCGAAGGCGACGGCAAGATGACCTTCACCGCCGCCGAACCCGGCCGACGACTGGCCTACGACCTGTACTTCCCCGACTTCGGCACCGCCTCCAGCGGCGACCTGACCTTCATCGCCGAGGGCGCCGGCTCGCGGGCCACCTGGTCGATGAACGGCGACATGGGCAGCAACCCGCTGCTGCGCTGGATGGCTCTATTTGCCGACAGCATGGTCGGCAAGGACTTCGAGGCCGGGCTGTCCAACCTGAAGGCGTTGGCCGAGCAGAAGCCCTGAATCGGCGATCCGGCCGCACGCTGTTAGTCTGTTGCATGCGTCTGCTCGCGACCATCGCCGTGCTGGTCGCCGGTTGCGCGAACGTGCCGGTCACGATGAACACCGACGCCCCGATCCCCGACGACCCGTACCTCTGGCTCGAAGACGTGCACGGCGAGCAGGCGCTGGCCTGGGTGCGCCAGCGCAACGCGGTGGCGCGGCAGCGGCTGGAGGCCTTCCCCGACTTCGGGGCGATGCGCGAGCGCATCCGCGGCGTGCTCGATTCGCGCGACCGCATTGCGCAGGTCACGCGCCGCGGCGACTGGTTGTTCAACTTCTGGCAGGACGCCGAGCACCCGCGGGGTCTGTGGCGCCGCACGACGCTCGACGAGTACCGCAAGGCCGAGATCGCCTGGGACGTGCTGCTCGACGTCGACGCGCTCGGCCGCGCTGAATCGACCAATTGGGTCTGGGCCGGCGCATCGTGCCTGGGGCCGGCCTACAGCAAGTGCCTGGTCAGCCTGTCGCGCGGCGGTGCGGACGCCACCGTGGTGCGCGAATTCGACCTCGCCACCCGCCGCTTCGTGCCCGGCGGCTTCTCGCTGCCCGAGGCCAAGAGCCAGACCGCCTGGCTCGATGCCGACACGCTGCTGGTCGGCACCGACTTCGGCGCCGGATCGTTGACGACGTCGGGCTACCCGCGGGTCGTGAAGTCGCTGGCGGCGCGGCCAGCCGCTGGCGCAGGCGACGACGATCTTCGAGGCGCAAACCGACGACGTCTCGGCCTGGTTCGAGGTGGACCTGACGCCCGGATTCGAGCGCACGGTGGTCGGCCGCTCGATCGACTTCTACAACACGCGCCAGTGGCTATGGCACGAGGCTCGCCTGCTGCCGATCGACAAGCCGGACGATGCGCAGCTGCACTTCTGGCGCGACCGCGTGCTGCTCCAGCTGCGCAGCGACTGGACCGTGGCGGGACGCCGCCACGCCAAGGGCAGCCTGCTGTCGGCCGATGCGGCCGCCTACCTGTCAGGTGGCCGCGACTTCGCGGTGCTGTTCGAGCCCACGGCCGAACGGTCGCTGGCGGGCTTCATCACCACCCGCCGGCAGGTGGTGATGAACCTGCTCGACAACGTCGCCAGCCGGCTGGAAGAGTGGCGTCCCGATGGCGCGCGCCGCAGCGTTCGCGCGCCGTTCCCCGGCACGATCTCGATCGCCGGGCTGCACGATCCGCTGGTGGGCGACGACGACCCGCTGGCCGAGGCCTACTGGCTCAGCTACAGCGACTTCCTCACGCCCGATTCGTTGATGCTTGCGCACACCGGCAGCGACGCGCGCGAGCGCGTGAAGTCCCGCCCGGTCTTCTTCGACGCCACGGGCATGCGCGTCGAGCAGCAGTTCGCCACGTCGAAGGACGGCACGCGCGTGCCGTACTTCGTCGTCTGGCCGCGCGGCGCCACCGCCGACGGCACCAATCCCGACGCTGCTGTACGGCTATGGCGGCTTCGAGAGCCCATTGGTGCCCTGGTACTCGGGCTGGTTCGGCACCGCCTGGTACCAGCGCGGCGGCGTGCTGGTGGTGGCCAACATCCGCGGCGGCGGCGAGTTCGGCCCGGCCTGGCACCAGGCGGCGACGCAGGCGCGCAAGCAGCGAGCTACGACGACTTCATCGCCGTGGCCGAAGACCTGATCGCGCGCCGCATCACCAGCCCGCGCCACCTCGGTATCGAAGGCGGCAGCAACGGCGGGCTGCTGGTCGGCGCGGTGATGCTGCAGCGGCCCGAGCTGTTCCGCGCCGTGGTGTGCCAGGTGCCGCTGCTCGACATGCGGCGCTACCACCAGCTGCTGGCCGGGGCGTCGTGGATGGCCGAGTACGGCGACCCGGACCGGCCGGACGAATGGGCCTGGATCTCGCGCTACAGCCCGTACCAGAACGTCAAGGCCGGCATGAAGCTGCCGGCGGTGCTGTTCACCACCAGCACGCGCGACGACCGCGTGCACCCCGGCCACGCACGCAAGATGGCGGCGCGGATGCTCGAGCAGGGCCACGAGGTGCTGTACTACGAGAACATCGAAGGCGGCCACGGCGGCGCCGCCGACAACGCCCAGCGCGCCGACATGCTGGCGCTCGAGTTCAGCTTCCTCTGGCAGCAGCTCGCACGCTGAACCTTGCGCCACCACCATGCTCGATGCCGCAGCCGCCGACGTGCTCGACGTTCTGGTTCGGCGCGCCCGATGATCCGGCACGCGACCGGCCGCGGACGGAGTGGTTCCGCAAGGACGACGCGTTCGACGCAGCACGATCCGCCAGCGGTTCGGCGCCCTGATCGAGCGCGGCGCTGGGCGGCGCGCTCGACGCCTGGGCGGCAGAGCCACAGGGCGCCGTGGCGCCGATCGTCGTGCTCGACCAGTTCACGCGCAACGCGTTGCGCGGCTCGCGCGCGCGCCTTTGCCGGCGACGCGCGGGCACTCGAGCGCTGGCGCGCGCGCTGGTGGCGCGCGGCGCCGACCGCGCATTGCCCGGCGTGCAGCGCCAGTTCGTCTACCTGCCCTTCGAGCATGCCGAAGACCTTGCGGCCGCAGGACGAATCGATGCGCTCTTCGCCGCGCTGGCCCGCGACGAGCCGGCGCTGGCGCGACCTGCTCGGCTGGGCCGAGCGCCACCGCGACATCATCGCGACGCTTCGGCCGCTTCCCGCATCGCAACGCGATGCTCGGCCGCGCAGCGACGGCCGAAGAGCTCGCCTTCCTGCGAGCAGCCGCGGCTCAGGCTTCTGACGGCCGCTCGGCCTCTCTGCTCCTGCAGCAGCCGCCACATCACCTTGCCCGAGCCCGACTTGGGCAGCGCGTCGACGAACTCGCACGATGCTGCGGCACCTTGTAGGCCGCCATGTGCTCGCGCGACCAGTCGATGATGTCCTGTCGGCGCCGTCTTGCCCGCGCGCCTCGGCGCGCAGCACCACCACCGCCTTGACGGTCTCGCCGCGGTAGGCGTCGCGCGCGGCGATGATGCAGGCCTCCTGCACGGCCGGGTGCTTGTACAGCAGCGCCTCCACCTCGGCCGGCCAGACCTTGAAGCCGCTGGCGTTGATCATGCGCTTGAGGCGGTCGGTGATGAAGAAGTAGCCCTCCTCGTCCATGCGGCCGAGGTCGCCGGTGCGAAAGAACGGCTTGCCGTCGATGCTCGATGAAGGCGGCGCGCGTCGCCTCGGGGTGGCCCCAGTAGCCCTTGAACACCATCGGCCCGTGGGTGACGATCTCGCCGATCTCGCCGACCGGCAGCTCCCGCAGCGTGTCCGGGTCGACGACGCGCGAGTCGACGCCGAAGATCGGGATGCCCAGGCACTGCAGCTTGGCGCGCTCGGGCGGGTTGGCATGGCTCGGCGCGGCGGTCTCGGTCAGGCCGTAGCCCTCGGCGAAGGTGAGGCCGAATTCGCGCTGCAGCCGCTCGGCCACGGCCTGCGGCATCGCCGCGCCGCCGCCGCGACAGGTAGCGCAGGCTGGACAGGTCGAAGCTCTTGTAGTTCGGGCTGCGCGAACAGGTCGATGATCATCGTCGGGATGCAGGTCCAGTGCGTCACGCGGTGGCGCGAGATCAGCCGCCCGGCGAGTTCGCGGTCCCAGCGCGGCAGGATCACCGACGGTGGCGCCGCGTAGCACACGCGCCGAGCACGCAGTACATCATGCCGGTGATGTGGAACATCGGCACCACGCGCCAGCGCCACGGTCTCGGCGCTGCCATGCCCCCACTGCCCGCCGCCGATCGACGTTGTGCATCAGCGTGCGGTGGGTGTGCATGCAGCCCTTGGGCAGCCCGGTGGTGCCCGAGGTGTAGGGCAGCAGCGCCAGGTCGTCGGGCCGCGGTCGTGCGGCATCGGGCGTGCGCCGCTGCGGCCAGCGCGTCGACCCAGCGCGTGCAGCCGGCCGGGCAGCGGCGGGTCGGCGCGCAGCCATTGCCACGACGGCCGGCGCGGGCGCTCGGCGGCGTCGATCGGCGCCATCGGGCATCGCGTCGGCATAACGCTGCTCACCAGCACGTCGCGCAGGCGCCGCGATTCGGGCAGCCTGCGGCATTCGCCTGGTCGACGATGCCGGCCAGGTCGGCCGTGCAGATCGCCACCCTGGCGCCCGGGTCGGCGATGTAGTGGCCGAACTCGTCGGCCCGGTTCATCGGGTTGACCGGCACCACCACCGCATCGGCGCGCAAGATCGCCGTACACCGCCGACCACGTACTGCGGGCAGTTCTGCATGAACAGCGACGACCCGGTCGCCGCGCTCGACGCCGTGCGCCTGCAGCCAGCCGGCCAGCGCCTCGGCCTGCTCGCGCAGCTCGGCGAAAGCTCAGCGCGCTGCCGAAGAACCGGTAGGCCGCCTTGTCGGGGAAGCGCGTGGCCGTGACCTCGAGGTTGAACCACAGCGAGGTCTGCGGCAGCACCAGTTCGCGCGGCAGGCGCGCGCGGCCAGATCGCGTGGTGCGGCCGATGGGGGATGAGGCTCATCGCTCAGGCTGTCGGGTCAAAGACTGCGGTGTACCCGAAGCCGGCCCCTCGACGCATCGTGTCGAACCCGCGGGTGGGCGGCGAAGCCCGTCTACGGCAGTGCTGCTGCCGCCGAGGCCCGGCGCTCAGGAGGCATTGACCATCCGCCGCGTGCGTTCTTCGATCGCACGAACCTTCTGGCATTGCGGATGGCCCTGGAAGGCGGCCTTCTCGCACTCGCGCACCATGCAGCGGTGCAGCGCGATCAGGTGGCGCCCGCTGCACTGATCGCGCGGATCGCCCTGCACAAGCGTGACGGCGCGCGCCGGGGCCTCCGCCGGCGGCGCCGGTGCCGGCGGCGGCTCCCGTTCCACGGCCGCGCGCGACGGGCGGGTCGGCGTGATCGGCGATCCGCGGCGCGCGACGCTCGGAGCGGATGCGCCGTCCGCGTTGCGCGCCGGCGCGGGTTGCACCGAGGCCGCCAGCGCAGCGGTCGTCGCGTCGGCGCGCGGTGGCGGCACCCCATCCGCGCGGCGCAGCCGCGACGGGAGCCAAGGCGTGCGCCACTGTTTCGCCGGGTTGTGACGGGCCTGCGGACGCCGTCGTCTTGGCGCTGACGGCCATGCGGGCCCGACCCTCGCCGACACCCCGGCCGAGCGCGAACACCGCCACCGCGGCCACCGCCGCGGCGGTGGTCAACGTCAGGAGCTTGCGGGTGCGCCGCGGGCGCGGCGGCGCCGCGGCCGCCAACACCGGCTCGGGCGGGGTCTGCTGCACGACCGTGTTCTGCCACGACGTCTCGGTGGCGGGCGCCGTGCGAACGGGGATCGGCATGCGACCGGCCAGTGTCGCGCGCACTTCGGACGCGTTCTGTGGGCGGTCCGCCGGCCGCGGCGCGATCATCCAGTCGCACACCTGCAGCAACCGGTCCGACAGCCCACCCTGACCCGAACCGGCCAGACGCGGCTGGTCGTCGTTGATCGCGCGCGCCGTCGCCGGCATCGGCGGCTTGCCGGTGATCACGAAATGCAGCGTGGCGCCGAGCGCGTAGAAATCGGTCCACGGCCCCTGGCGCAGGCCCGTGCTCTCGGCGTACTGCTCGATCGGCGCATAACTCGGCTTGAGAATCGCCGTCAGCGTCTGGCTGCGATCGCTGATCACACGCCGCGCGGCGCCGAAATCCAGCAACACCGGCGCTGCGTCGCCGCTCACCAGGATGTTGTCCGGCGCGATGTCGCGGTGGTAGACCGCCTCGCGGTGCAGGACCTCCAGTGCACCGAGCAGATGCTCCATCAGGTTGCGGATCCACGCCTCATCGGGTGGCTGCGACATCGACAGGCGCAGCTCGCGCAGCGTGCGACCGCGGTACAGCGGCATCACCATGTAGGCCGTGCCGTGCTCTTCCCAGAAGCGGTGCACCTTCACCAGCGACGCGTGGTCGAAGCGTGCCAGCAGGCGCGCCTCGTTGACGAAAGAGCCCAGACCCAGCGCGAAGGTTTCGGCGTGGGCCTGCGACAGCAGCGACACCTGATGCTTGCCGCTGCGTCCGGCCAGCGTTGCCGGCATGTACTCCTTGATCGCGACCTCTCGTTCGAGCGAATGGTCGAACGCGCGGTAGACGATGCCGAAGCCCCCCACGCCGATCACGCCACGGAGTTCGAACTCGTGCAGCCGGTGCCCGACTGGCAACGCATTGGCGGCCTCGACGGCGCTGAGCTGGCTCGACATGATGCAAACGAGCTTAAGCGAAGGGGTCCGAGGTCGCCGCGTGCAACATCGTGTGTGTTCGTGACCGGTTTCTCGTTTGACGGGCAAGCCGAATGCCCCATCCCCGCTCGAACCGGTTACATCCGGCTGCCTAGAATGACGCCTTTGCGCCGCAGCAGTACACCATGCACCTCCCTCGGCAGCCGCCCGCTTGTCCGCGTCTCGCTCGTCAGCGCCGCACACGCCGCGTCGATCGCGGCGGAGCGTCGCGCCGCGGCATCCGCCGGGAAGGCAGCCCGCACGCACCGCGTGCCGTCGCCTGACCTTGTGTTGCCGATGTTTCGCGCCAGGTCGATTCCACTCGACGATGCGCCGCGCCGCCGCGGCCGCCGGCGATTGCTGGCGCTCGCCGCCGGTGCCGCCTGGCCGTTCGCCGCGAAGGCCGATCCGCTGCCCGAACCGACTGGATCGATCGTCCTGACCATCGGGGGCAAGGTGCGGCGCACCAATCAGGACGGACGCGCCGCGTTCGACATTGCGATGCTCGAGGCGCTGCCGCAGCGCAGCTTCAGCACCAAGACACCTTGGTACGCGCAGCCGCGCAAGTTCACTGGCCCGCTGCTGCGCGACGTGTTCAGTTTCGTCGGCGGGCAGGGTCAGACGATTCGCGCCGTGGCGCTCAACGACTACCGCATCGACATTCCGTTCGACGACGTGATGCGCTTCGACGTGGTGCTCGCCCGCTTGCTCGACGACCTGCCGATGACGGTGCGCGAGAAGGGCCCGTTGTTCATGATCTACCCGTTCGACAGCACACCGATTCTGCGCAACGCGCTCTACTACAGCCGCTCCGTATGGCAACTGAAGGCAATCGACCTGCTGTGAGCGGCGCCGCGGCGCCCGGCAGCTCGCCGTGGTTCGGCGTCACCGGCATCGTGATGCTCGCCACGCTGCTGGCCGCGATCTTCGTGCAGACGAATCAGTACCTGCTGCTCGATCAGACGGTGCAGCGCCAGGACGACTACCTGGCGCTCAACCTGTACCAGACCGAGCTCGAATACCTGAGGCTGCGCGAGCAGTGGGGCCTGTCGGCGGCCGAGCCTGCCCAGGCTCGTGACGCCTTGCAATTGCGCTACGAGATCTTCGTCAGCCGCGTCGGATTGCTGCGCACCGAGCGCGCCAGCCGCCTGTTCGCCAATCAGGACGCCTATGCCACCGCGCTGCGTTCGCTCGGCGAATTCATCGACCGGGCCGATCTGTACCTGGGCCAGAATCCGCGCGGCCAGTTCAGCACGCCGTCGCTGCAGGCGCTGTATGCCGAGCTGAAGGCATTGGACGAACCAATTCATCAGCTGCTGCTGGGCGCGGCGCACCGCGTCGCCGAACAGGTCACCGAGCGCAATCGCTCGATCGGCAGCCACAACCGCGTCAGCCTCGCCCTCACCGCTTCGCTGCTCGCACTGGTGCTGGCGTTCGGCTGGATCGCCATACGCCGTCTGCGCCAGGTGCAAGACGCCCAACGCAGGGCCGAGGCCCTGGCCGCTCGCCTGCACGAAGCCCGCGCGCAGGCCCTGCGCGCCAGCCAATCGAAGAGCGAATTCCTGGCGAACATGAGCCACGAGATCCGCACGCCGTTCCACGGCCTGCTGGGCATGCTGTCGCTGCTGCAGGAAACCCAACTGGACGTGCGCCAGCACGACTACCTGCGCAGTGCCACCGAATCGGCCAGCCATCTGCTGGCGCTGTTGAACGACATCCTCGATCTGTCGAAGCTGGAATCGGGCACCCTGGCGCTGCTGCCCCAGGTGATCGATCCGTTCGTGCTGGTGCGCGCCATCGAGCATTCGGTGCGCACGCCGGCGAGCGCAAAAGGGCTGGCGCTGCGTGTCGACATCGACGCCCTGGTGCCACGCCAGGTGGTGCTCGACGGCACGCGGGTGCGGCAGATCCTGCTGAGCCTGATGGCCAACGCGATCAAGTTCACCGACGCCGGTTCGGTGGCGCTGCGCGGTCGCTGCGACGCCGCGCAGGGCCTGCTCGAGTTCGAAGTCACCGACACCGGCGTGGGCATGGACGCCGCGGCGCTGCAGGGTCTGTTCGAGCGCTTCGGCCAAATCGACGCCTCGCGTGCGCGCCGGCAGCAAGGCTCCGGGCTGGGGCTGGAGATCGCTCGCAAGCTGGCGCGCCTGATGGGCGGCGACATCGACGCGCGCAGCACGCCGCGCCAGGGCAGCGTGTTCACGCTGCGGCTGCCGCTGAAGCTGCCGGCCGCCGCGGCGCAGGCGCCCGGTTCCGCGGCGGCGCAACCGGCCACGCCGCGCCGGGCACTGAAAGTACTGGTGGCCGAAGACCACCCGGTGAACCGCCAGTACCTGGCTTCGCTGCTCGAACTGCTGGGCCACCAGGCCCACTTCGTCGAGAACGGTTGGGCGGCGGTGCAAGCCGCCAAGGCGCAGCCTTTCGACATCGTGCTGATGGACGTGCACATGCCGGTGATGGACGGCATCGTGGCCACCGAAACGATCCGCGCCTTCGAGGGCCACGATCCGCAGGTGCCGATCATCGCGCTGACCGCCGACGCGCTGGCCGACACACGCGAGCGCTGCCTTTCGGCGGGCATGCAGGAGGTGCTGACCAAACCGCTCGGCATGCCGGAGCTGAAGGCCTTGCTGATCCGGCACTTCGGCACCGCCGCGGGCCTGAGCGGAGAGGCCGACCCGGCGGCCGGCGCGACGCAGGCCGCGCCACTGGTCGACCGTGGCGTGCTCGCGCGCCTGCTCGATCTGCTGCCGCGCAGCGAAACCGCCGCGCTGTACGGCAACCTGTTCGTCCAGGCGCGCGAGGCGTCGGCGCGCATGCACCGGGCGCTGCGCGGCGCCGACGCGGGCGAACTGCAGCACGCGTCACAGGGCATCAAGGGCGCCGCATTGAATCTCGGATTGCGCGCGCTGGCCGACGCGGCCGACCTCATCAATCAGCAGGCTGCCGCGCTGAATGCGACCCAGCTGGCGCTGGCGCTGCAGCGTTTCGATGAAACGCTGGCCGCTACACGCGACCTGTGCGTCAACGAGTCGCTGGTCGATCGGGCCTGAGCGCGCTACACGACCACCGGTTCGGGCTCGAGCCGGATGCCGAAGCGTCCGTAGACGCTTTCCTGGATCGCCCGCGCCAGCACCAGCACCTCGGCTCCGCTGGCACCACCACGGTTGATCAGCACCAGCGCCTGCTTGTCGTAGACGCCCGCGCGCCCGATCGACTTGCCCCTCCAGCCACAGGCGTCGATCAGCCACCCGGCGGCCAGCTTGAAGCTGCCGTCGGGCAGCGGGTAATGCACGATGCGCGGTTCGCGCGCGATGATGTCCTGGCACTGCTCCGCGCTGACCACCGGGTTCTTGAAAAAGCTGCCGGCGTTGCCGACGTGCAGCGGGTCGGGCAGCTTGGCGCGGCGGATCGCGCAAATCCAGCCGAACAGGGTGCGCGCGTCGGGCGCATATTGCCCGGTCTCGGCCATCTTGCGTTCGAGGTCGAGGTAGCCGAGCACCGGGCGCCACGGCCGTGGCAGGCGCATGCGCAGCCGCGTGATCACGCTCTTGCCGGCCAGGCCGCCGAAATCGCCCCGCTTGAAGACGCTGTCGCGATAGCCGAAGCGGCAGGCCGCGGCATCCAGCGTCACGCTGCGGCCGGTGACCAGGTCGACCGCATCGAGCGAATCAAACCGGTCCTGCAACTCCAGGCCGTAGGCGCCGATGTTCTGAACCGGCGCCGCGCCGACGGTGCCGGGAATCAGCGCCAGATTCTCCAGGCCGGGCCAACCCTGCTCGAGGGTCCATGCCACGATGTCGTGCCAGTTCTCGCCGGCGCCGGCCTCGACGATCCAGGCGTCGTCGCGCGCATGCACCAGGCGGCGACCCATGACCTCGACGCGGACGACCACGGCGTCAGGATCGCGGGTCAGAATGAGGTTGCTGCCCGCACCGAGCACCAGCTTCGACGCGCGGCCGAGTTCGGGATGGTCGACCAGGCGGCGCACGTCGGCGTCGCTGGTCACGCGCACGAGGGTGTGCGCGATCGCGGGCAAACCGAACGTGTTGTATGCACGCAAGGCCACGCCGTGTTCGATTTGCAGTGTGCCGCCGGAGGTCCCCATGGCAGAATTTTCACCGATCCGCTTCAACCTGAGTGAGTGAGATGCCCAGCTTCGATGCCGTCGTCGAGCCGAACCGCGTGGAATTGCGCAATGCGGTCGATCAATGCCAGCGCGAGATCGCCACGCGGTTCGACTTCAAAGGCAGCAGCGCGCAGATCGAAATCGGCGACGACGCGCTGACGCTGCACGCCGACAGCGACTTCCAGCTCGGCCAGGTGCGCGACATCCTGCTGGCCAAGCTGGCCAAGCGCGGCGTCGACGCGCGCTTCGTCGAACTCGACGGCGACTCCGAAAAGGTGGGCGGCGACAAGGTGCAGCAGGTGCTGCCCATCAAGGCCGGCATCGCCAGCGAGGACGCCAGACGGCTGCAGACGCTGATCAAGCAGAGCAAGCTCAAGGTCCAGGCGGCCATTCAGGGCGATGTGGTGCGCATCAGCGGCAGCAAGAAGGACGACCTGCAGGGCGCGATGGCGCTGCTGCGCCGCGACGTCACCGACCTGCCGTTGAGCTACAAGAACTTCCGGGATTGATGCCATGCGCGCGCTCGTCTTTGCGTCGATGCTGAGCCTGCTGTGTGCCGCGGCCTCGGCGCAGAGCGTGTCGATGGCCGGCAGCATCGGCGACAGCAAGGCCTTGCTGATGATCGACGGCGCGCCGCACACGCTGGCGGTGGGCAGCACGGTCAAAGGCGTGACGTTGCGTCGCGTGATGCCCGGCGGCGCCGAAATCCAGGTCGGCGGCCGCACGCTGAACGTCACGATGGGCGGTGCACCGGCCAGCGTCGGAGGCGGTGGCGGCGGCAGCGGCGGGCGCGAGATCGTGATCTCGGCGGGCCCCGGTGGGCATTTCGTCGCCACCGGCTCGATCAACGGCAAGTCGGTCCAACTGATGGTCGACACCGGCGCGACATCGGTGGCGATGAGCCGCAGCGAGGCCGACCGGATCGGCATCGACTGGAAGAGCGGCCAGCGCAGCCTGAGCCACACGGCCGGCGGCGTGGTGCCGACCTACCTGGTGTCGCTGAACTCGCTGCGCATCGGCGATGTCGAGGTCTTCAACGTGCCCGCCGCGGTGGTGCAGGCCGAGATGCCGATCATCCTGCTCGGCAACAGCTTTCTCGGCCGTTTCTCGATGCGGCGCGATTCCGACGTGTTGCGGCTCGAGCGGCGCAACTAGAAGGGTCTGTTCACACTACGGAGCTCAGCCCGTCAGACGGCCGTGCTCGAGCCGCGCGCGGCGTTCGCAGCGTCCGGCCAGGTCGTGGTCGTGCGTCACCAGCACGAAGGCCGTGCCGCGCTCGCGCGCCAGCGTGAGCATCAGGTCGAACACCACGCCGGCGGTGTCGCGGTCCAGGTTGCCGGTCGGCTCGTCGGCCAGCACGCAGGCCGGCTGCGACACCAGCGCGCGCGCGATCGCCACGCGCTGGCGCTCGCCGCCCGGACAGCTCCGACGGCCGGTGCTCGACGCGCTCGGCCAGACCCACGGCGCCCAGCATCGCGCGTGCTGCGGCGCGCGCCGCGGCCACCGATTCGCGCCGGATGCGCAGCGGCATGGCCACGTTGTCGAGCGCGCTGAACTCGGGCAGCAGATGGTGGAACTGGTACACGAAGCCGAGATGCCGGTTGCGCCAGACGCCCTGCTCGGCGGCGCCCATCGTCGCGAAGTCGCGGCCCATCAGCTCACGCTGCCGGCCGTCGGTGCCTCCAGCGCACCCAGCAGGTGCAGCAGCGTGCTCTTGCCCGAGCCCGAGGCACCCACGATCGCCAGCGTCTGCCCGGCGTGCAGCGCCAGGTCCACGCCCTGCAGCACCGGCACGTCGAGCCCGCCTTCGGTGAAGCGCTTGGCCAGGCCCGATGCGTGCAGCACCGCGTTATTCATAACGCAGCGCCTCGGCCGGGTTCACGCGGGCGGCGCGCCAGCTCGGGTACAGCGTGGCGATGAACGCCAGCACCAGCGAGATCAGCGCGATCGGCACCACGTCGGCCAC
This sequence comes from uncultured beta proteobacterium, assembly GCA_963814435.1. Lineage (GTDB taxonomy): Bacteria > Pseudomonadota > Gammaproteobacteria > Burkholderiales > Burkholderiaceae_C > JAEUPI01. The sequence goes on along the minus strand of CAWFCV010000003.1, from coordinate 193,761 downwards.
GCGCGGGTCGCTCGGCATGCGGCTGATCACGTAGATGCTGCCCGGCAGGAACGCGACGCCGAGCGTGCGTTCGATCGCCGGCACGATGACGTCGATGTTCAGCGCCACCAGCAGGCCCAGCAGCACGCCGCCGGCGGTGCCGATGATGCCGGCCGCGGCGCCCTGCACGACGAAGATGCCCATGATCGAGCGCGGGCTCGCGCCCAGCGTGCGCAGGATCGCGATGTCGGCGCGCTTGTCGGTGACCGTCATCACCAGCGTCGACACCAGGTTGAACGCCGCCACCGCGACGATCAGCGTCAGGATGATGAACATCAGGCGCTTCTCGATCTGCACCGCGTCGAACCAGTTGCGGTTGGTGCGCGTCCAGTCGCGCACCACCAGGCCCGGGTCGAGCACGGCTGGCCAGTTGCTGCGCCACGCCGCGCGCCGTGTGCAGGTCGGCGCAGCCTGCAGCTGCACGCCGCTCGGGCCCTCCAGGCGGTACAGGCGCTGCGCGTCCTCGAGGTGGATCCACGCCAGCGCGCTGTCGTACTCGTAGTGCCCGGAATCGAAGGTGCCGGCCACCGTGAACTGCTTCAGTCGCGGCACCACGCCGGCCGGCGTGATCTGGCCGCTGGGCGCGATCAGCGTCACCGGGTCGCCCTCGCGCACGCCCAGCTGGCGCGCGAGCTCGGCACCGAGCACGATGCGCCACGCGCCGGGCTCCAGCTTGGCGAGCGTGGTGTCGCGCAGGCGCGCGGCCAGCGCCGTCACCTTGGCTTCCTCGGCCGGCACGATGCCGCGCACGATGGCGCCGCGCATTTCGTCGCCGCGCGCCAGCAGCGACTGGTTGGCGATGAACGGCGCCGCGCCGACCACCGCCGGATTGCGCCGCGCCTGGTCGGCGGTGGCACGCCAGTCGGGCAACGCGTTGCCGCGGCCGTCGAACACCTCGATGTGCGCGATCACGCTCAGCATGCGGTCGGTGACTTCCTTCTGGAAGCCGTTCATCACCGACAACACGATGATCAACGCCGCGACGCCGAGCGCGATGCCCAGCATCGACACGCCGGAGATGAACGAGATGAACCCGTTGCGGCGCCCGGTGCGGCCGGCGCGGGTGTAGCGCCAGCCGAGTTGCCATTCGTACGGCCAGCTCATGGGGACCGGATGCTAGCAGCCGCGCCCGACCGCGATGCCGCGACCGGATAATGGCCGCACGTGACGCACCTCATCGTTCCTTTTGCCGCCGTGGTCTCCGAGGCGGGCCGCCACGCCGCCTCCACGCTGGCCCTGCCTCATCTCGAACGCCTGCTGTTGCGCTGCGCTGCGGGCGCGACATTCGGCGCCGATGAACGTTCGCTGTCGACGCCGCACGAGCTGGCGCTGGCCCATGCGCTCGGCTGGCCCGCCGCCGACGGCCTGGTTCCCTGGGCCGCCGCGAAGGCCCGTGACGACGGCGTCGCGGTCGGCGATCGGCCGTGGGGACTGTTGACGCCGGTGCATCTGCACCTGGGCACCGAGCAGGTCTCGATGACCGACCCCGCGGATCTGCAGCTCGACGAGGCGTCGTCGCGAGCGTTGTTCGAGATCGTGCGGCCGCTGTTCGACAGCGAGGGCTTCGTGCTGCAGTGGGGCGCGCCGCTGCGCTGGTATGCGGCGCACGACAGCCTGGCCGTGTTGCCCACCGCGTCGCTCGATCGGGTGATCGGGCGCCACGTCGACGCCTGGCTGCCGGACGCGCCGGCGGTGCGTCTGGTGCGGCGGCTGCAAAGCGAGGTGCAGATGCTGCTGCACGACCACGCCTTCAACGCAGAGCGCGACGCCACCGGGCTGCCGGCGGTGAACTCGTTCTGGCTCAGCGACTGTGGCGCCGCGATGCCCGGGCGGCGCGAACGGCCGGCACCGACCGTCGACGAGCGGCTGCGTCGTGCGGCGCTGGCCGAGGACTGGGCCACCTGGTGCGACGCCTGGCAGGCACTCGACGCCGGCCCGATCGCCGCGTTGGTCCAGGCGCCCGCCGGCGCGACGCTCACGCTCGCCGGCGAACGCCGTGCGGCGTCGTTCACCCGTGCCGCCAGGCCCTGGTGGCAACGCTGGCGCCGCGTCGCGGCATCGAGCGTGCTGGAGTCGCTGTGACGGCCCCGATCACATTGATCGAACGCGACGCGCCGCCGCGGGTGCGCTTCGCGCTCGAGTCGGCCGGGGTGCACCCATTGCTCGCGCGGCTGTTCGCCGGACGTGGCGTGCGCTCGGCCGACGAACTGGCCGACGACGCCGCACGCCTGTTGCCGCCGAGCAGCCTGAAGGGCGCTGCCGAGGCCGCCACGCTGCTGGCCGACACGATCGAAGCCGACCGGCGCATCTGCATCGTGGCCGACTACGACTGCGATGGCGCCACCGCCTGCGCCGTCGCCATCCGGGGGCTGGCGCTGCTGGGCGCACGCCGCGAAGCGCTGCGCTACGTGGTGCCCGACCGGCGCGTGCACGGCTATGGCCTGACGCCGGCCATCGTCGACCTGGCGCTGGCGCACGCGCCGGCGTTGCTGGTCACGGTGGACAACGGCATCGCCAGTCTCGAAGGCGTTGCGCATGCGCGCGCACTCGGCGTCGGCGTGCTGGTCACCGACCACCACCTGCCCGCGCTGCGCGACGACGTGATCGAGCTGCCCGAAGCCAATGTGATCGTCAATCCGAACCAGCCGGGCTGCGCATTCGAGAGCAAGGCGCTGGCCGGCGTCGGCGTGATGTTCTATGTGCTGCTGGCGCTGCGCGCCGAGCTGCGCCGGCGTGGCCGGCTCGACGCTTCGTCGCAGCCGCGGCTCGAGGGCCTGCTCGACCTGGTGGCGCTGGGCACCGTGGCCGACGTGGTGCGTCTGGACGCCAACAACCGGCGGCTGGTGGCGCTGGGCCTGAAGCGCATTCGTGCCGGCCGGCTTCAACCCGGCGTGGCGGCGTTGCTGGCGGCCGCCGCGCGCGAACCGGCGCGCTGCAGCGCCTTCGACTTCGGCTTTGCGATCGGGCCGCGCATCAACGCCGCCGGCCGCCTGGCCGACATGACGCTCGGCATCGAGTGCCTGCTGACCGACGACGCCACGCGCGCGCAGGAACTGGCGGCGATGCTCGACGGCATCAACCGCGAGCGGCGCGAGGTCGAGGCGGGCATGAACGAGCAGGCGCAGTCGCTGCTCGATGACCTGCCCGACGGCGGCGCGGCGCCGCCGGCGGTGGTGCTGTTCGACCCCGCCTTCCACGAGGGCGTGGTCGGCATCGTCGCCGGCCGCGTCAAGGACCGGCTGCACCGGCCGACCTTCGTGTTCGCACGCGGCGCCGACGGCCTGCTCAAGGGCTCGGGCCGCTCGATCGTCGGCTTCCATCTGCGCGATGCCCTCGATCTGGTGAGCAAGCGGCATCCGCACCTGCTGCGCCGGTTCGGCGGCCATGCCATGGCCGCCGGTTGCACGCTCGACGCAGACGCCCTGGCGCCGTTCGACGCGGCGCTGCGCCAGGTGGCCGCCGAATGGCTGGATGCCACCGCACTCGAGCGCCGAGTGCTGAGCGACGGCGCGCTCGAAGCCGAGTGGTTCAACTGCGAGACGGTGTCGGCGCTGGACGCCCAGGTGTGGGGCCAGGGCTTCGACGCGCCGGTGTTCAGCGACGAGGTCGACGTGCTGCAGCAGCGACTGGTCGGCGACAAGCATCTGAAGCTCAAGCTGCGCGTGGCCGGCGCGCCGCGCGACGCGATCTGGTTCGGACGCATCGAGCCGCTGCCGCCACGCGTTCGGCTGGCGTATCGCCTGAGCCTGGATCGTTTTCAGGGCCTCGAGCGCGTGCAGCTGATCGTGCAGGCGATGGCGGCCTGATCAACCCGTGCTCGATGCGGCCGGCGCGCCAACGATTGCCCGCAGCGGCACGATCGTGATGCGCTCGCGCTCGAGCCACCGTCCGAACGACTCGCTCGTCAACAGCGCGTACTCCATGGCACGCGCATGGTGCAGCGGCTCTGGCGAGTCGACGGGCTGCGCCGGGTGGCACATCAACAGGTCGCCCTCTGCGGCGGCCGACAGCCAACCTCGCATCGCTGCGTCGTAGCGGCGCTCGTCAGCGTCGAGTCGGCGCACGCCCAGCAGGGCGCGGTTATGGGCGTGACCGCGTTGCTGCAGCAGGCCCTTCAGCGCGGACGCGCCCAGACGATCGATCACGCCGGACTTCACGCGCGCTGTCACGGGAACGGCGCTGTGCGCGGGCCAGCTCGGCGCGGCGCCGCAGCGCACCCAGGGTCGATGCGGCAGCCGGCGATCGTGCAGCACGTCGATCAGCGCCTCGCGGACGCGCGGCAACTGCTGCACATGCTGGTGACCGTCGACGAAGTCGGGCGGCCTGCCCACGCCGCGCTCGAAGGCATCGCACTGGCGCAGCACCTCGCCGCGCAGACGCCGGACGTCGAGCAGCCCGCCATAGGCCATGACGATCAGAGCCGGGAGCGACACCCTCCAGCCGCCCGGCGCAAATGCCTCGGTCAGGTTGAGGTGCAGCCCCAGTTCGAGCGACGCGTTCGCACGCTCGCGCAGTCGGGCCGAGGCACGCGACCAGCTCGGCCCGTCCACCATCATGCTGGCGGCGGAGGCACGATGCAGGTCGGCGAGTGCCAGGGCCGCGGCGTCGATGGCGTCATCGAGCCCGACGTCGTCGACGCACAGCACAATGCGGCGTGGTTGCGGAGCCGTCGCGTTCAACATCGGGGTATCGGGGCGACGCACCTGCGGCCACGCGCCGGCAGGTGCTGTGGTTCTTGATCGTCGGCACGGCCGCGGCCGCGGTGCACTGGCTGGTCGTCTTCTTTGCGGTGCGTGCCGGAATGACGCCGCTGGCCGCCAATCCGCTGGGCTGGTTCGTGGCGTTCTGGCTGTCGTGGTCGGGCCATCGCCTCTTGACGTTTCGATCCTCGGACGCAGCGATGCGCCAGTCGCTGCCGCGGTTCGCGCTGATCTCGCTCGCCGGCTTCGCGATCAACCAGGTCGCCTACGCCACGCTGTTGCACGGCGCCGGCTTGCGCTACGACCTGGCGCTGGCGCTGGTGCTGGTGGCCGTGGCCGTGCTGACCTGGTTCGCCAGCGGGCGCTGGGCGTTCAACGGCAGGCATTCGTCCGCTCCAGCTGCGCCCAGTCCAGCCGCCACAAACCCGCCGCCTTCGTCCGACTGACCGGCGGCAGATCCTTCAGCTCGGGTTCTTGCGCCGCGCCGCCGAGGTCTGCGATCACCCAGTTGACCGACCGCGTGCACCAGCGCGCCCGAGCGGTGGCACGTGTCTGCAGCACCTCGACCGCGCGTCCGGGCGCGAAACGGGCCGCATCGGCCAGCTCCTTGCGCCAGTCGTCGTGCCGGGCGATTGCCGGATCGGCCCAGTCGGCGACGAGCACGATCGGCCGCCTGACCTGCAGGTGGTAGGCCAGGTCATAGGGTTGCAGGTTCAGCGCGTAGACCGGCGCGCCGGCAGCGGCCTGCGCGTCGAGGGTGCGCGCAATCGCCGCGTGGTCACGATCGACCTGGGCTCGCGCTACGGCGAACACGGCCGCCAGACACAGCAGCGCGGCGAGTGCGCCGGTCCACGCCAGCCGGCGCCCCGTGCCGAGCCAGGACTCGGGTCGATTGCACACCGCATCGGCAACCAGCATCGCGATGGCCGGCAACGCCGGCAGCACATAACCGACGAGCTTGGACCGAGGCAGCGAGAAGAACACGACGATCACCCCGAGCCACCACCAGCCCAGCGAGCGCAGCGCCTGCTGCGAGTTCTCCGCAACCGCATGATCGACCGCCACCGGGCGCAGCCACACGAACCACGGCAGCGTCAGACCCGCCACGACCGGCGCGTAGAACCAGAACGGCTGCTCGTTGTTGAAGCCACGCGCCGCAAACCGCTCGAAATGCTGGTGCACGACGAAGTAGTCGAAGAACCCCGGGTGACGCAGTTGCACCAGCACGTACCAGGGCAGCGCCACCGCGGCGAACAGCACGACGGCGGGCCAGCGAACCAGGCGACGCAACGACGCGAACGAGCTCGGCGACCGACGACGACGCCACAGCAGCCAGCCGACGATCACGGCCAGCGGCAGCACGCAGCCGATCAACCCTTTGGCCAGCACACCCAATGCCATCATCAGCCAGCCGATCGCCAGCGAGCGCCCGATCGCCGGGTCGCCCGACTCGCGCAACACGGCATCGGCCAGGCACAGGATGCTCGCGGTGATGCAGGCCGCCACCAGCAGATCCAGGTTGGCGAACTGCGCGGCCACGAAGAACATCGGCATCGTCGCCAGAATCCAGGGCGTCCAGCCCGATGCACGTTCGCTCATCCAGCGGCGCGCAAACCAGGCCAGAAACAGCAGCGCCGTCGCCGCTCCCACCAGCGCCGCCGCACGCGCCGCCAGCAGGTTGACGCCGCCCAGCGCCATCGCCGACGCAGTGATCCAGTAGAACAGCGGCGGCTTGTGGAAGTACGGCAGCCCGTCGAGCGTGGGCACCAGCCAGTCGCCCGACCGTAGCATCTCCAGCGCGACGCCGACGTAGCGCCCTTCGTCCGGCAACATCAGCGGCCGCACCGCGACGGTGGCCAGCAGCCACAGGCCGAGCAGCGCGGCGAGCGTCGGCCACGCACGCGACACCGAGACGGACTTCACGTATCTGCCTCGAGACCCCTGCCGATGCGCTCCTTCACCACGTACAAGGGCCGCGCCTTCACCTCGTCGAAGACCCGCGAGAGGTACTCGCCCACGACACCCAGCGACATCAGCTGTACCCCGGACAGCAACAACATGCCCACGACGATGGTGGTCCAGCCCGACACCTGATGGCCGTTGAGCAGGAAATCGATCGCCAGCACGGCGCCATAGACAAACGAGGCCAGCGCGAGCAACACGCCGATCACGCTCACCGCACGCAGCGGCCAGGTCGTGAACGCCGTCAGGCCGGTGACCGAAAGCCCGAACAGGCGGCGCAGGTTGAAACGGCTGCGGCCCTGTGCCCGTGCGGCCGGCCGGTACGGCACTTGATCGACCTGAAACCCGACCCAGGCATACAGGCCCTTCATGAAGCGCGTGCGTTCGGGCAGCGCCCGCAGCGCATCGGCCACACGGCGGTCGAGCAGACGAAAGTCGCCCGCGTCCTCGGCGACGTGGAACCGCTGGCCGGTGCGCAGCAGCCGATAGAACAACCGCGAACCCAGGCGCTTCACCGGCCCTTCGTCGTTGCGATCCGAGCGCGTCGTGCAGACCATGTCGGCGCCGTCCCGCCAACGGCGCAGCAACTCCGGAATCCACTCGGGCTCGTGCTGGCCGTCGGCATCCATCAGCACGACCACGTCGCCCGCCGCCGCCTCGAGCCCGGCCGACAGGGCCGCCTCCTTGCCGAAATTGCGCGACAGGCGCAGCGCACACACCCCACGCGTCGAAGACCATTCGGCGCAGACGGCGGCACTGTCGTCGGTGCTGCCGTCGTCGACGACGATGACCTCCCACCGCGGAACCAGATCGCGCAACACCGCAATCAAGCGGGGCAGCACCAGGCGCAGGTTGGCCGCTTCATTCAGGCACGGCAGCACCACCGACAGCGTCGGCGCGTGGGGCCGGAACTTCGACGTCCTGTCCGCAGCCTCGGCCGGCGCAGCCCGCCGCTCGACAGCGACCGGCTCGGCTGTCTGAGCGCCCCCTCGCTCGACCAAGGGCAGGCCCAGCGGCGCTGCCCCGGGGATAGCCAGCGTTGGCGAGCCCGGCCGCGCCTGGTTGGCAGAGGTGTGAACCCTTTTCATCGTAGGCGTTTGGGCGTTCGGCCCAGCGCTTGAAGTTTCGCGCCGGATCGGCCCGGCACTCGTTGCGTCAGGTCAATGTACCGCATAGACCCCTGAAGGGCCCGTTCGATTCCGGCCACCAGCGGCGCTGCGATGCCGTGCAGCCGGCGCCGGCACGAACGACCTGGGCCAACAAACGCACACCCCCTGCCCCCGAGGGGCGGAGCGGCACGGATTGATTCCTACAATGGCGCCGTGAACCTCCTGAACGCCGATCTGCATTGCCATTCGATTGTCTCGGACGGAACCCTGAGCCCGGCTGACGTCGCTGCGCGCGCCAAGGGCAAGGGCGTCGAGCTTTGGGCCTTGACCGATCACGACGAAGTCGCCGGTCAGCACCTGGCTGCGCAGACGGCGCGCGAAATTGGCCTGCCCTACCTGGCGGGCGTCGAGATCTCGGTCAGTTTTGCGGGGCAGACCGTTCACGTCGTCGGATTGGGCATCGATCCCGAAGACGGCGCGCTCCAGGCCGGTCTGGCGGCCACGCGCGGCGGCCGCGAACAGCGCGCGCGCGACATGGCGGACAGCCTCGGCCGGGTGGGCATCGAAGGCGCGTTCGACGGCGCGCTCGATCATGCGGGCAATCCGGCGCTCATCTCGCGCACGCACTTCGCGCGCTGGATGGTGCAAACCGGCGTCTGCTCCGACGCGCACGAGGTCTTTCGCCGTTACCTCACCGAAGGCAAGCCGGGATTCGTGCCGCATCGCTGGGCCGCGCTCGGCGATGCCGTGCGCTGGATCACCAATGCCGGTGGACTGGCCGTCATGGCGCACCCCGCACGCTACAAGTTCACCGCCAACGAGGAGTACGCGCTGTTCTCCGAGTTCAAGGCCCATGGGGGCCGCGGCGTCGAGGTGCTGACCAGCAGCCACCATCCCAGCGACGCCGTCCGCTATGCGAAGCTGGCGCTGGAATTCGGCCTGCTCGCCTCGCGCGGCAGTGATTTCCACTCGCCGGAAGAAAGCCGGATCGACCTCGGCGGGCTGCCCGATCTGCCCGCAACCGTGGTGCCGGTGTGGAGCGAGCTGCAGCACCGCATCCGGCACCCCTGACGGTTCGCGCCCGGCGCCGACCGCCGCGCCCTGGAACAATGCGGCCATGTCGCAGTACTTCGAGGTTCATCCGGACAATCCGCAGCCGCGCCTGCTGAAGCAGGCGGCGCAGATTCTCGACGCCGGCGGCGTGTGCGCGGTGCCCACCGACTCGAGCTATGCGCTGGTCTGCCACCTCGACGACAAGGACGCCGCGCAGGCCCTGCGACGCATCCGCCAGGTCGACGACAAGCATCACCTCACGCTGCTGTGCCGCGACCTGTCGGAGCTGGCCAGCTACGCGCGGGTGGACAACAAGCAATACCGCCTGCTCAAGCATGCAACGCCGGGACCGTTCACCTTCATCCTCGAGGCCACCAAGGAGGTTCCGCGGCGCCTGTCGCACCCGTCGCGGCGCACGATCGGGCTGCGCGTGCCCAAGCACCGCGTCACCCAGGCGTTGCTGGCCATCCTGGGTCAGCCCCTGCTGGCGACCACGCTGATCGCGCCAGGCGAGCACGAACCGCTGAATGACCCGCGGGAGATCCGCAAGCGCCTGCAGAAGGCGCTGCAGGCCGTGGTCGATGCCGGCGCGTGCCCGGCGCAACCGACCACGGTGATCGACCTCACGGGAGAAGAACCCCAGGTGCTGCGACTGGGCCGCGGCGACCCGGCTCGACTGGGCCTGGCGGTGCCCGGCACCGCCTAGCGCCTGCGCACCGGCCAGACTAGAGCGCGGCGGTGACGACGATCTCGATCTTCCACTCCGGCTTGGCCAGCGCAGCCTGCACCGTCGCGCGCGGCGGCGTGTGGCCGGCCACGACCCATTGGTCCCACACTGCGTTCATCGCCGGGAAGTCGGCGATGTTGGCCAGGAAGATCTGCGCGCGCAGGATCTTGGACTTGTCGGTGCCGGCCTTGGCCAGCAGGGCATCGACGGCTGCGAGCACCTCGCGCGTCTGGCCGCCGACGTCCTTGGCGCCGCCGAGGGCCACCTGCCCGGCCAGGTAACACACGCCGTTGTGCACGGCCATCTCGCTCATGCGCGAGCCGACGTCGAATCGTTGAACCATCAGGTGTGCCCCTTCTTCTTGCCGTGACCGTGCCCGTGCGTGCCGTGGCCGTGGCCGTGGCCGTGACCCTGGTGCGCGGCGGGCGCCACCGCTGACGCGGCCTTCTGGCCGAGCCGCGATTCGGTGCCCGCCAGCAACTTGCGGATGTTGCCGCTGTGGCGCCAGACCAGCAGCAGGCTCATCACCGCGATGGCCAGGGCCAGCGGCGACGGCTCCCAGATCAGCAACTGGTAGAACGGCGCGAACAGCGCCGCGACGATCGAGGCCAGCGATGCATAGCGGAAGAACGCCGCGATCACGACCCAGGTGGCCAACGTGGCCAGCCCCAGCCAGGGGTTGAAGGCCATCAACACGCCGGCCGCGGTGGCCACGCCCTTGCCGCCCTCGAAGCGGAAGAACAGCGGCCACAGGTGACCCAGAAACGCTGCCAGCCCGACGAAACCGATCGTGGTGGCGCCCCAGCCGAACTGCGGCGACAGCCACAGCGCGAGCCACACCGGCACGTAGCCCTTCAGCGCATCGAGCGCCAGCGTGAGGACGGCGGCCTGCCGATGGCCCGAGCGCAGCACGTTGGTGGCGCCCGGGTTCCTCGAGCCGTAGCTGCGCGGGTCGGCCAGCCCGAACAGACGGCTGACGATCACCGCAAACGACAGCGAGCCGATCAGGTAGGCGACGACGATTGCGGCAAGGCTGTAGAGGACGGGCATCGTGACGGAAGCGGCCGGAGACCGGGCGCGAGTTTACGCGCCCCCGGATCGCGGGGATCGGTCGATGGACCTTAAGGTTCGGCCTGCGGCGCCGCGGCTACACTGCCGGCCATGTCGCGCACGAGCTTGGCTCCACCGCAGCGCACGCTGGACCGCGCTGCTGGCGTTTGCGCTGGCGACGCTGGCGCCGAGCGTGGCGCATGCACTGCGCCATGCGCGCGGCGAGATGCTGCCGTGGTCGCTGTTGTGCAGTGCCACCGGGTCGATGCGTTTCATCACCGCGCTCGACGAAGATGGCAATCCGGTCGAACCGGGTCTGCACCCGTTCGCGCCGTGCGCCTACTGCGCGTTGCACCACGATGGCGTCGCACCGCCCGCGGCGGCTGCCTCGCCGATCGTGCAGGCAACGGCCAGCCAACCGCCGCCCCGCGCGTTGCACGCGCCGAGGCTGCCGCTCGCGTGGCGCGGCGCGCAGCCCCGCGCGCCGCCTTTGCACGCCTGACACCGCTCGCCGATTGACGGCCCGCGCATTGCCACGTGGTCACGTGGCGATGCGACACACCGTCTTGCCGCGGCGCCCAGCCGCGGCAAACCACACCGTTGCCACGAATCCTTGCTGGCGCGAGAACGCCCGATCAGGAGCGCGACATGACGACATTGAAGAGACTTGCCCTGTGCGCCGTGCTCGGCGCAGCCACCGGCGCCGCCCACGCGTCGTGCGGCGCCACCTACTGCACCCTGCTCAACGACCGGTTTGCGCTGGGCACCTGGGATCACCTCGGCTGGAGTGCGGACTTCCGGCTCGAGAGCGTGGCGCAGAACCGCCTGCGCTCGGGCACCCGGACGCTTTCGGCGGCCGAGGTATCCGGCGAAGAAGCCATCGAACGCCGCACCCGCAACCTCAACTTGGTGAGTACCGTGGAGCGGTCATTCGACCGCCAGTGGTCGGTCGCGCTGCGGCTGCCGCTGGTGCGCCGCGACCATCTGCACGATCTGGTCGACGACATCACCGGCGCCATCGGCCCGGCCGAGCGCTGGACGTTCACGAAGGTCGGGGATGCACAGGTGCTCGGCCGCTGGCAGAACGTCGCCGACGCGCCGGACTTCAGCTGGGCTTTGACCGGCGGACTCCAGCTGCCCACCGGCGGCAGGCAGGTCGTCAACGCCGATGGCACCCGCGCCGAGCGATCACTGCAACCGGGCAGCGGCACGACGGACCTGGTGCTCGGCGTGTCGGCGCGCATGGCCTTCGGCGGCGCCGATGCGTTGAGCCTGCAAGCGACACTGGCCCAAGCGCTGGCCGCGCGGGAGGACTACAAGCCCGGCCGCCGCCTCGACGTGTCGGCTGGCTGGTCGCACGCGATCTCGACACAATGGAGCGCGGCGCTGCAGATCAACCTGTCGAACAGGGCGCGCGACAGCGGCAGCCAGTCGGAGCCTGACAATAGCGGCTCGACGACGCTGTCGCTGTCGCCGGGTGCGACGGTGAGCGTCGCAGCGCAATCCATCGTGTACGCCTACCTGCAAGTGCCCGTCTACCAGAAGACCAACGGCATTCAACTGGTGCCGCGAAGCAGCCTCGCCGTCGGCTACACCCAGTCGTTCTGAAGACTCACGCCAAGGAATTCACCATGTCGACCCGATGCACCCTGGTGGCCTGCGCCGCCGTTCTGTCGCTCGCTGCCACCGCCAGCGCGTTTGCCCAGACCACCGTCAAGGGCGCCTGGGTGCGCGGCACGGTGGCGCAGCAAAAGGCCAGCGGCGCCTTCATGCACATCACCTCCGCCGCCGGCGGCAAGCTGGTCTCGGTCAGCTCGCCGGTGGCCGGCGTGGCGGAGATCCACGAGATGGCGATGGACGGCAACGTGATGAAGATGCGCGCGGTGCCGGCGCTCGAACTGCCCGCCGGCAAGGCGGTGGAGCTCAAGCCCGGCGGCTACCACGTGATGCTGCTGGACCTGAAGCAGCAGCTCAAGCCTGGCGAGACGGTTGCGCTGACACTCACCGTCGAGGGCAAGGACGGCAAGCGCGAGACGGTCGAGATCAAGGCGCCGGTGAAGCCGCTGGCCACGCCCGGACACGACATGAAGCACTGACAGGCAAGACCAGCCCAGCGACGCAGGCCCGCATGGCTGGGCGGCGCGGGCCGGGAACTGTCGGAGCTGATCGCGGCGCCACGCGATGCTCGTCACGTTCACCCTGTGCACGTTGCTCGGCGTCAATGAACCCGCCGCGTCTTGAGGCGACCGCGGCGCAGAAGGGTCATCATCGTCGGCGGACGACGACATGGCTGTCGAGACGATCACGGAGGCTCCGGACGCGAGGCTATGGCGATCGCGGGCCGCCACAGGGCCGTTGGCCTCCGTGCAGGCCATGCTGCGCTCACTTCGCCTGGCTCTCCTCACCCTGCGCACAGCGGCTTGGCTGGCGCTGCCGCTGTCGGCCACCGCACAGATCGGCAACGGTGAGGCCGTGGTGGACCTCGTCTCCAAGCCCGCGGGTGTGGGCTTGGGGTGGCTGATCAGCGCGGAGCGCTCGCCGTACCGCGGCGACAGTCAGCAAAGCGACATCGTGCCGGTCTATCTGTACGAAGGCGAGCGATTCTTCCTGCGCTCGGACCGTTTCGGGTTGAAGTTCGCGCCGGGCGTGCAGCAGGCAATCGATGTTTACCTGCGCCGCCGGGTGGAAGGCTTCCCGTTGGACCGCGTGCCACCGCCGCTGCAGGGCCTGACCACGCGCAACGGCGGCATGGACCTGGGACTCAGCTGGCGCCGCCACGTGGGCGAGAGCCAGATCCACGCGAGCCTGACCCAGAACATCGGCCATGAAGCACGCGGCCAGGAACTCGGCGTGGGCGCCTTCACCGATTGGCAGTTCGGCCGCTGGACGCTGCGGCCCGCGGCGAGCTTCACGTGGCGCAGCAGTCGCACCAACAACTTCTACTACGGCGTGTCGGCCGACGAGGCCACGCCCGATCGTCCTGCCTACCGGCCCGGCGCCGGCGTGGACATGTCGGCCGGGTTGTACGGCAGCTATCGCCTCAGCGAGGGTTGGCACGTGATCGGCGGCGTGGGTGCAACGCAGTATGCGCGCACCGTGCGTGCGAGCCCGATCGTCGAGCCCGGCACGCATGTGGGCGGCCTCATCGGCGCGGTCTACAGCCTGGCGCACGAGAAGATCCATTGGCAGGCCGAACAATCACCCACCTGGGTGCGCGTGCTCTACGGTCGCGCGGCGGAGGACCGCTGCAACATCGCGATGATCGTCATGCTGCGCTGCACCGCGATCAACACCGCCGCACCGACCGAGGTGATCGGGCTGACCGTGGGCAAGACGCTGGTGGAAGGTTTTCGCGGCTGGCCGCTGGACCTCGTCGGCTACGCGGGATTCATCCATCACCACGACCGGCCGTTCCAGCGCGACGGCGCCGAGCTGAACTTGTTCATGAAGGCCTACTACCGCGGCCTGCCCTGGAGCGAACGCGTGTTGACCCGCATCGGCTTGGGCTGGGGCATCACCGTCGCCGATCCGGTGCCCTACGCCGAAGTGCTCGAGCAGGCCTCCCGCGGCCGGCGCACATCACGCGTGCTGAACTATATCGATCCGTCGATCGACCTGAGCCTCGGCGATGCGATCGGCAAGCCCGAGTGGAAGCAGACCTTCGTCGGCCTGGGCGTCACCCACCGCTCGGGCATGTTCGCCAACTCGCGCCTGCTGGGCAAGGTGATCGGTGGTTCCAACTACATCGTGCTCTACGTCGAGCATCCGTTCTGACGCTAGAGACCGTCACGGCGCCACGACCAGCTCGAAGACCTTGCCCGTCTCGCCAAAGGGCCCCAGACCTTCGTGCGTGAGCACGTAGATCTCGCCGGCACGGTCCTCGGCCAGGCCGATGATGCGGCTGTCGATCTGCAGCAGACGCTCGTAGGGCCAGGGCGCGCCGGCCCGATCGGCCGCCTGAGCGATGAAAAGCTGCCCCGAGGGCTGGCGGAAGGCAGCGCTCCAGTCACTGAACAGCAGGCGGCCCTGCAGGTGGGCGATCGCCTTGCCCCGGTAGACGCGCGCGCCGGTGATCGCGGTGCCGACGCCCTTGAGGCCGAGCTTCGATGCTGGATGCTGGACCTGCATGTTCGGATACTCCACCACCGGCAACTCGAGCGGCGCTCCCGCGGCGTCCGTCCGCGCGCAGCTCGCCGGCGGCTCGCGGGGCTTCAACCGGTCGACGCAATGCGCGCCTTCCATCAGCGGCCAGCCGAAGTTGCCGGGCTTGCGCACGCGGTAGGCCGCCTCCCACAGCGTCTCTGCCGTGGCGGTGATGTAGAAGTCGCCGCTGCCGTCGCTGTCGAACGCGATGCGATACGGGTTGCGAAATCCCCAGGCATACACCTCGGGGCGCCCGGCCTTGCCGACCAGCGGGTTGCCGGGCGGTATCGCATAGCCGGGGAAGCCCCGGTCGACGTCGATGCGCAGCACCTTGCCGTACAGCGAGTGCAGGTCCTGGGCGAGATGGTCCCAGATCAACAGTTCGGCCGGCACGTCGAACGCTTCGTGGAGCACCTTGGGCCCGATGCCGTGCGACGCCCCGCTGTCGCCGAAACCGATGTAGAGCAGGCCGTCAGGCCCGAACGCCAGCGCGCCGCCGTTGTGCTTGCGGCTCGGCCAGTCCAACTCGATCAGCACACGCTCGGTGCCGAGGTCCACCGGACCCAGCGTGCCGGGCTTGAGACTCAGCTCGGACACTCGGCGCGTGTAGTTCCAGTTGCGCGGCGCGCTGGGGCGCAGCGGCGCACTGTAGGTGATGAACAGACGCCCGTTGCGTGCGAACTGCGGATGCAGCGCCAGGCCGAGCAACCCGCGCTCCTCGAAATCGTTGGCCACCGGCAGCATGTGCGGCCGCAGATCCAGCAGCGGCTCGGCGGCGACATGGCCGTCGGGCAGCAGCACGCGCACGACGCCGTCCTGTTGCACGATGAGTTTGCGGCCGCTGCCGTCGGGCAGTTCGTCGAGCTGAATCGGCGACACGAGGCCCTGCGCGACAAGTCGCAGCGCCAGATCCTGGGCCTGCGCGCCGACCAGCGACAAGCCCAGCGCGGTGGCGGCGACCAGATTGCGCAGGCGGCCGGTGATGGGCTGGTCGATCATGGTGTGATCCGTGACTTGAAGGAAACCTGGCAGCCGCCAGGGGATTATTGGATCGCGCAATGCACCGGGGTCGCGAGCAGCGTATCCACCAGGATCCGCGGCTCGATGCCCACCAGGTAGCCGCGCCGCCCGCCGTTGATCAGCACCTGCGGCAGCTCGAGCACGCTGATCTGCACGTACACCGGCATCGCCTTGCGCGTGCCGAACGGCGAGGTGCCGCCGACGAGATAGCCGCTGTGGCGCTGCGCGACTTCGGGCTTGCACGGCTCGACGCTCTTGGCGCCGATGGCGCGTGCCAGGTTCTTGGTGCTGACGCTGGCGTCGCCGTGCATCAGCACGATCAACGCCTCGCCGCGCTCGTCCTGCATCACCAGCGTCTTGACCACCCGGTGCTCGTCGACGCCGAGCTGGCGTGCCGACTCGGCGGTGCCGCCGTGGTCGACGTAGTCGTAGACATGCTCGGTGAAGGCCACGCCGTGCGCGCGCAACCACTCGGTGGCGGGCGTGGCGCTGACGTGTTTGTCTTTCTTCGCCATCTCGAGATTCGCTGAACCGGGTCGCGGCACCCGGGGCTATTGCCCCGGATCCCGAATCTCCCAGCGGATGCGGTCGATCGCGCTCAGCACCTCGGGCGCCAGCGTCGTGCCCCAGGCATCGAGGCATTCGTCGAGCTGCGCCACGCTGACCACGCCGAGGATCGTGCTGGTCACGCGCCAGTTGCCGTAGACGAACGCCAGCGCCATGCGCGTCGGCGTCATACCGTGCTCGCGCGCCAGCGCGTTGTAGCGGCGCGCCGCGGCCAGCGTCTCGGGCCGGCCCCAGCGCTGCGTGCGCACGCGCTCGAAGCGTGCGAGGCGACCCGACTCCGGGCGCGACACGTCGACGCCCTGCGCGTCGTACTTGCCGGTGAGCGTGCCCATGCCGAGCGGCGAGTAGGCCAGCAGCGACACGCCCTCATGGTGCAGCGCCTCGTCCAGCCCGTTGTCCACCGTGCGATTGACCAGCGCGTACGGGTTCTGCACCGAGACGATCCGTGCCAGCCCGTGCACCTCGGCCGCCTGGACGAACTGCGCCACACCCCACGGCGTTTCGTTGGACAGCCCGATCTGCCGCACCTTGCCGGCGCGCACCAGCGCGGTCAGCGCCTGCAGCTGGTCGTGGATGCTGGTTTGCGGGCGTTCGAGCTTCGGATCGTAGAAGAGCGCGCCGAAGCTCGGCACGTTGCGGTTGGGCCAATGGATCTGGTACAGGTCGATCACGTCGGTGCGCAGGCGCTGCAGACTCGTCGTCGCACGCCCGCGCGATCTGCGCCGGCGTGAGGTCCAGACTGCCACCGTGCACCCAATCCATGCCGCGCGACGGGCCGGCGGCCTTGGTGGCGAGCACCACGCGCCGGCGCACGCCCGGGCGCGCCGCGAACCAGCGCCCGATCATCGCCTCGGTGGCGCCATAGGTCTCGCGCCGCGGCGGGAAGGCGTACATCTCGGCGGTGTCGACGAACGTGACGCCGCGCTCGAGCGCACGGTCGAGGATGGCGTGCGTGGTCGGCTCGTCGACCTGCTCGCCGAAGGTCATCGTGCCGAGGCAGACGCGGCTGACGCGCAGGTCGCTGCGCCCGAGATTCACGTGGTCCATCGCGACTTCCATTGCTTCAAGGCTGGGCAGTGTGCCCGATCGGGCACCGCGGGCGGCGGCGGCGCCGAATGCGGCGTTGTTCACGCTTCTTTACCGAAAAACCCGCGAATGGGCCTTGCCACGGTCAACCGGATGGACATATATTCCATTTCAACAAATGGACAGAAATTCCATGAACGACACCGCCCAACCCCTCTCCAGCGTGGAGCCGACCGACGCCCGCGCCCGCATCGCGCTGCGCGCGGCGCTGGCGATGCTGGTGCCGCTGGCGCGCTGGCTGGTGCGCAACGGCGTGCACTACGCGAGCTTCGCCCCGGCGCTGAAGACCGTGTTCGTCGAGGCGGCCCGGCGTGAGCTGGCCGAGCACGACGGCAAGCTCACCGACTCGGCGCTCAGCGTGCTGTCGGGCGTGCACCGGCGCGACATCCGGGCGATGGGCGAGTCCTCTCCGACCGACGCGCAGCCCAAGACCCCCTCGGTGGCGTCGCAGGTGTTCACGCGCTGGCTCACCGACCCGCAGCTGCGCGATGCGCACGATCAGCCGGCCGCGATGCCGAAGAGCGGCGACGCCCTGTCGTTCGACGGCCTGGCCCGCCAGATCTCGTCGGACGTGCACCCGCGCACCCTGCTGGCCGAGATGCAGCGGCTGGGGCTGGTGCAGGTCGACGGCGACCTCGTGCGATTGCAGGCGCAGGCGTTCGTGCCGCAGCAGGGATTCGAGGAAATGACCGATCTCTTCGCGGCCAACGTGGGCGACCACCTGGCCGCCGCGGCACACAACCTGCGCGGCGCACCGGACAAGTTCCTCGAGCAGAGCATCTTCGGCAGCGGCCTGTCGACGCAGTCGACCGAGCAACTCGGCGCGCGTGGCACGCCGCCTGTGGCAGAGCGCCTTCCAGCAGATGGCCAGCGAAGCCGCGCCACGCCTGAAGCAGGACGCCAAGAAACACGAGACCTCGATGCGCATGCGCTTCGGTGTCTATTACTACGCCGAGCCGCAGGACGCGCCGGCGAGCGCAGCCGCGCCCCACGGCACGGCCACGTTCCACGACCAAGACCACCTCAGGGAGCCCACGATGACACCCACCACTCACCTCCACCGCTGGCTGCTGGCCGCGGCCACCGCCGTGTCGCTGCTCAGCGCCTGCGGCGGCAGCGGGCTCGGCTCGGGCGGCACCGGCGCGGACGCCCGAGACCTTTGCGGCCGGCACGGTCGACGGCTTCGGCAGCATCTTCATCGGCGGCGAGCGCTGCGACCACCTCGGCGCGCGCGTCGTCTGCGACACCGTCACGGGTGGCCCCGAGACGCCGATCAATCCCGAGGTCAAGCTCGGCCAGCGCCTGGAACTCGACCTCGACGGCAACGCCGCGGCGTGCAGGATCCTGGTCGCGCGAATCGCGCCCGAGCTGATCGGGCTGGTCAGCTCCACCGCGCCACTCACGGTGGCCGGCATGCCGAAGTGCTCGTGAATACCGATCCCGCCCTAGGCCCGGTGACCGTGTTCGAGGGCTACGACAGCGCGGCCGACATCGGCGTCGGCGACCGCGTCGAGGTGCACGGCAAGGCCGTGCCGCACGGCGCCGGCGTGGCCATCCAGGCCACCCGCATCGAGCGCAAGCCCTGCCACCGACACCTGGGTGCGCGTGGCCGGCGTGATCGGCAACCTGAACGCCAGCGCGGCACCTTCACCCTCGGCGGGCTGACGGTGCACTACGGCGCCGGGCACGACGATCTTCCCCGCCGGCTCCACGCTTGCGCGACGGGCTCACCGTGGCGATGTGGAGCACCGGCGCGGTGTCGGGCACCAACGACGTCAATGCGCGCTTCATCCGCGTGCTGCGCCGCCAGTTCGCCGACCAGCAGAGGGTGCGGGTGCAGGGCCCGGTGAGTGGCTGCAACGGCGCGAACCCGTGCACCGAGCCGGTGATCGACGGCATCACGGTGCAGATCACCGCCAACACCGTGTTCACCGTCGGCACGCCAGCCGACGTGGTCGACGGCAAGACGATGCACGTGCGCGGCTCCTTCGACGCCACCAGCGGCAAGCTGGTGGCGCGTGCGGTCGCGGTGCGGCGCCTGTCCGACGGCGTGGTCACGCTGCTCGGCAGCGTCAGCGACTTCGCCGATGACGGGGCGACGAAGAACTTCCGCGTTCGCGGCGTGCCGGTGACGGCGAACAGCACCACGACGTTCGGCAACAACTGCAGCCTGACAAACGACGACAACGACAAGATTGTCGCCGTCGCCGGCCAGATCAGTGGCTCGTCGGTGCTGGCCGCACGCATCGAGTGCCCGACGCTCGCGGTGGGCACGGTGGTCGATGCCTACGGTCCGATCAACCAGCTCGACGCCAACGCCAAGACGTTCCACATCACCAACCGCCCGCTGCTGGGCGCCGTCACGCTGCACTGGGACGACAACACGGTGTTCAGCAACGGCGCCACGCCGCATCGCTCGCCGATGGCCAGTACGTGGCCGTGCGTGGCGTGTACCAGGGGCCTGGCAATGGCTTCCTGCTGCTGCGCGTGGTGCTCGACGACACGCCGCCCACTTCGCCCACCGGCGGTCTGGTGTTCAGCGCGCTGGGCATCGCGCACCATGTGGTGCCCGGCGTATCGATGTGGGTCAACTTGGTGCCGATGGCCATCACGCCAGCGAGCACCGTGACAGCGGGCGTGGTCAACGGCGCGCTGGTGCGGGCCTGGTTCTATCGCGACGTGCCCAACGGGCGCTGGGTGGTGCTCTACGCGCACCCGGTGAACTGGTAGGTAGCGGCGCGCGCGATGAACTGAGGGCCCGGCGCGACCGGGCCCTTGTCATCGCGCGGCACCCGGGCTCAACCGCCGCGCGCAGCCGCGCGTTGCTCCTCCAGCTTGCGCAGCACCACGCGCTGCACCTTGCCGGTGGTGGTCATCGGCAACGCGTCGATGAATTCGATCTCCTTCGGGTACTCGTAGGGCGCGAGCTTGCCGCGCACGTGCTGCTGCAGCTGCTCGATCAGCGCCGCGTCGCCGGCTGAAGCCCGGGGCCAGCACGACGAAGGCCTTGACCAGCGCGCCGCGCTCGGCGTCGGGCTTCGGCACCACCGCCGCATTGGCCACCGCCGGGTGCTTGACGAGGCAGTTCTCGACCTCGCTCGGCCCGATGCGGTAGCCGGCGGCCTTGAACATGTCGTCGCTGCGGCCCTGGTACCAGAGGTAGCCCTGCTCGTCCATCACCGCGATGTCGCCGGTGCGGCACCAGCTGTCGTCGGGCGCGCCGGTGAACTTGGCGCGCGTCGCCGCCGTCGTTCTTCCAGTAGCCGAGGAAGAACACCGGGTCGGGGTGGCCGTGGATGTCGCGCCGGTGCACCGCCACGTCGCCCGGCGTGCCGCGCGCGGCATTCGCGGCCGTCGTCGTCGATCACCGCGACGCGGTGGCCCGGGTACGGCCGGCCCATGCTGCCGGCGCGCGCCGGCCAGCGCACGCGCGCAGTTGCCGACGATGTAGTTGATCTCGGTCTGGCCGAACATCTCGTTGACCGTGACGCCCAGGCGCTCGCGGCAGTAGTGGAACACCGCGTCACCCACCGCCTCGCCGGCGCTCATGATCGCGCGCAGCTGCAGCTCGTAGCGCTCGCGCGGGTCGGGCACGGCCTTCATCATCGCCTTCAGCGCGGTGGGGAACAGGAAGGCGTGCGTCACGCGATAGCGCTGCATCAGCTCGAACGCCTTGACCGGGTCGAAGCGGCCCTGGTAGCCGACGATCTCGCGGCCGAAATACAGCGTGGGCAGCAGCGCGTCCATCAGGCCGCCGGTCCAGGCCCAGTCCGCGGGGCTCCAGAAGACGCTGGGCGTTCTCGGTCCCGCGGCGGGGCGTCGGCCCTGAACTGACGCCCCCCTGCCCCCGCTCCCCTTCCCCGGGGAAGGGGGCCCGATGGTCGGATCGGCAAAGCCGAACCAGTTCTGGCTGCAGACGAAGCCGGTGAGGTTGCCGATCAGCCCGCGGTGCGCGATCAGCGCGCCCTTGGGCGGGCCGGTCGTGCCGCTGGTGTAGATCAGCACGCCGGCGTCGTCGGCGGCGGTGTCCACCGCGTCGAACGCGGCGGCCTCGGCCCGCAGGGCCTCGAGCCAGTCGACGTCGCCGCGGCCGTGGGCGCCGCCCACGGCCACCACCTGCCGCAGCGCCGCCACCACCGGGCGCGCGGCCAGCAGGTTGTCGATCGCCGACTCGTCGACGATCGCGCACACCGCGCCGCTGTCGCGCAGGCGGTACGCAAGCGCGTCGACGCCGAACAGCATCGACAGCGGCATCGCGATGGCGCCGAGCTGATAGACCGCCATGTGCGCGACCGCGGTCTCGATGCGCTGCGGCATCACGATCGCGACCCGGTCGCCGCGCTGCACGCCCAGGCGGCGCAGCAGGTTCGACGCACGGTCGGCCTGGCGCTGCAGCTGGACGTAGCTGACGCGCAGCCGCGTGCCGTCCTCGTGTTCGGCGCGGATGGCGATCGCGTCGGGCGTGTCGCGTGCCCAGCGGGTGCAGCAGACCTGAGCGATGTTGAACCGCTGCGGGACGTGCCAGCGAAACTGGCCGTACAGCGCGTCGTACTCGTCGGGTTCGTGCATGGTCTCGCGGTGTCAGCGGCCGAATCGCTCCAGCGCCGGCCCGGTGACGCGGCAGATGCGCCAATCGGGCAGCAGCGATGCGCCCATCTTTTCGTAGAAGCGGATCGCGTTCTCGTTCCAGTCGAGCACGCTCCATTCGAAGCGGCCGTAGCCGCGCTCCACGGCCAGCGCGCCCAGACGCTCGAGCAACGCGCGGCCGAGCCCGCGGCCACGGTGAGCCGGCTGCACGTACAGGTCTTCCAGATACAGGCCCGGCCTGGCGAGGAAGGTCGAGAAGTTGGTGAAGAACAGCGCGAAAGCGACCACGTCGCCACCGAGCTGGGCGACCATCGCCTCGGCCGCCGGCCTTGGGCCGAACAGGTGCGGATGCAGCGACTGCGGCGTGACCTGCAGCAGATGCGTCAGGCGCTCGAACTCGGCCAACTCGGTGATGAGGCCGACGATCGCCGGCACGTCGCGCGGTTCGGCCGCGCGCACTTCGAAAGGTGGGTTCATGCCGCAATTCTGTCACCCGCGCTACAGCCTGACGTGATGGTCTCCACTACAGTGCGCCGCATGAGCTCTGCCTATCGCGTGCGCCGCGCCGCACGCAGCTATTTCATTCCGGTGCGCGGCCTGCGTTACCACACCAATCTGTGGGGCGAGCCGGCGCAGGTGCGCCGCGAGCGACCGCTGCTGGTGCTGATGCACGGCTGGATGGACGTGGGCGCGTCGTTTCAGTTCGTCGTCGACGCTCTGGACCACGGCCGCGCGATCGCCGCGGCCGACTGGCGCGGCTTCGGGCGCAGCACCGCACCGGCCACCGATTGCTACTGGTTCCACGACTACCTCGGCGACCTCGACGCGCTGCTCGACGCGCTGTCGCCCGGCGCGCCGGTCGACCTGGCCGGCCACAGCATGGGCGGTAATGTGGTGATGAGCTACGCCGCGGTGCGACCCGAGCGCGTGCGGCGCCTGGTCAACATGGAGGGTTTCGGCATGCCGGAGACCCGCGCCGAGCAGGCGCCCAGGCGGCTGAAGCAGTGGCTCGACGAACTGAAGACGCCGCAGCAGCTGCGGCCCTACGCCTCGCTCGATGCGGTGGCCGCGCGGCTGGTCAAGAACAACCCTCGGCTGAGCGCCGAACGCGCCATGTGGCTCGCCGCGCACTGGGCCGAGCGGCGCGCCGACGGTCTGTGGCACGTGCTCGGCGACCCGGCACACAGGCGCGTCACACCGATCCTGTATCGCAAGGACGAGGTGCTCGAGGGCTGGAAGCAGATCGCGGCGCCGACGCTGTGGGTCGAAGGCGACGAGACCGATCCCGACCGGTGGTGGGGCCACCGCTACCCGCGCAGCGAGTTCGAAGCGCGCATTGCACTCGTGCCGCGGCTCGAACGCGAGCGGCTCGCGTCGTGCGGACACATGCTGCACTTCGACCAGCCCGAGGCGTTGGCCAGACGACTGGACGACTTTCTGCGTTGAGGCGAAGCGGAAGCTTCAGAACGTCGCGAAGCGCGCCTTGAATTCGATCGCGGCCTGCGCGCCGCGCGCGTTGCCGATGATCTGGTAGGCCGTCTGCAGCAGCGGCCCCAACTGCTCGCGCGTTGCAGCCTTCTCCATCTTGATGGCCAGGGCTTCGCCCGTCGGCCCGGTCAGGTCGTTGAACGCGCGCACGGCATCGGCACGGAATTTCGCGAACGACGACCCCTCCAGCTCGCCGTGCCCGGTTGGGGGTGCCGCGGCCCGGACGGGCTTGCTGGGCGCGTCGACGACGGCAGTCGCCTCGATGTAACCCTGACGAACCAGCTCCTGCAGCGTCTCGTCGGCGTTCTGCGCGATCAATTTGCCCAGTTCGGCCTGGCTGCGCGTGCCATCGACCAGGATCAACGCCGTGCGCAGCCGCGGCACCAGGCGGTTGGCCCGCGTCGCGATCTCGTCGACACCCTTGGCTGTCTTGCGGAAAATCGTGGCCATGCCGAGTTTCCCAACGATTCGATTCGTGCCGGTGCTTTGCCAGGACGAAGAAATACACCGTTCCAGACCCGCCTAGCTTACATCGACAACAACCCGGTTCAAGCCGCCGCGCCGTCGCGGCATCAACTCAGGCCTGGTTGGCGACCATGCTACGGTTTTGCGCATCCGGCTACGGCGGCTGCAGCCAGCGGCGCTGACCGGCCAGCTGCGCGGCGACGCGAAAGCCCGGCTCGGCCTGCTGCCGGCACAGTGCCGGCCACAACCGCAGCAGCAGCTCCGCGGTGGCCAGCGTGTCGGCCGCGGCCTGGTGGCGCACCGCACACCGAATGCCGAAGTGCGCCATCCATTCATCGAGCGCCCGCGCCTTGACCTGAGGGTACAGCACCGCGGCCAGCGGCTCAAGATCCAGCCAGTGATTGTGCAATCGTTGGCCGAGGGTCGCCTTGCAGGCGCGCTCGATCAGCGTGCGATCGAACTGGGCATGAAACGCCACCAGCGGCGCATCGCGCACGAACTCGGCCAGGGCCAGCAGCGCCTCGCGCGGGTCGACACCACCGCGCTGCGCGCCGAGCCCGATGCCGTGCAGCAGGATGTTTGCCTTGTCCGGCGTTGCCTGGGCACCCGCCTGGCGCAGCACGACCTCGAAACTGTCGCCCAGCTCGATCCAGGCCTGGCGGCCGGCGAAGCGCACGCCGATCGCCGCGATGGCCAACAGCCTGTCGTGCGCGGCATCCAGGCCGCTGGCCTCGACGTCCAGCACGACCCAGCGCGATTCGTCGACGCCCCGCCGGCCCCGTTGCCATGACGACCACCATCGCGCCCACATGTTGTCGGGTCGTCAGCGCCGGTAGTCCAGGGTGATGCGCTGCTGCAGCAGGCTGGCTGTGCGCAATGCGGATCTCAGCGCGCCGCGCTGCGTCGCATCGAGATCGTCCCAGGCCACCCAGTTGCGAGTCTCGGGATCGGCACTGTCGTCACGGCCGCGCTGCACCTGCAGGCGCAGCAACTGCAGCGCCTCGAACCCCCGCTGCCAGCTCAGGGCCTCGTGCGAAGGCACCTGCATGGCCGAGGCCGCGGCCTGCAGGCGCCGGTCGGTCGCGGTGTCGGCGATCGAGTGGGCCAACGCCCACAGGCGCGCAGCATCGACGTACAAGGCGGTGCCACCCTGTTTCAGATCGAACATCGCACGCCCGTCGCGCCGCTCGGTCATCACGCGGCCGAGCCAGTTCAAGGGCACGTGGTTGCACAGCACGACATCGGCCATCTGCTTGATGAAGCGCGGGGTCGACGCCGCGCGCGAACGCAGGCGCTCGGTCAACGGCGCCGCCAGCTCCAAGCGCCCGACCAGCGGACGCAGGTCGAAATAGATGCGCGCGGCCAGCAGGTCGTTGCCGCTGCCATGCGCCATCCAGTGGTCGAAACGCCGGCACCACTCGTCCACCGTCAGACAACACAGCGGCTGGCCGGCCATCACGCGGCCGCTGCACAAGGGATAGCCGCAGGCGGCGAGCGTGTCGTTGACCTGCGCACCGAACGCGCGCCACCGTTCGTGCTCGCCGGATGCGAAGACGAGCCCGTTGTCTTGGTCGGTGGCGATGGTCTGCTCGCCGCGACCCTGCGAGCCGAAGGTCAGCCAGCAGGCCTCATGCAGGTCGATCGCCATCGCCGCGGCGGTCTGTTCGACGACCTGTCGCGTGACCTCGTCGTTCAGGTCGCTGATCGTCCGCGTGGTGGCCAGCACGTCGCAGCCTGCGGCCAGCGCGTCGATGGCGTACGCGCGAATCGTGGCGGCCGCGGCGGCCAGCGCGGCCTGGCCGTACGCCTGGGCGATCGCGCCGCGAACCGCATCCGGCGTGACGCGCGACGCCGGGCGAGCGCCCGTTTCGACGTCGACCGGACTGCGGACGGGAAGCGCCGGCAAGATCGGGCTCGCCATTCAATACCTCAGCCTGGCATGCGAAGTGCGTTGCGACGCCTCACGCGCCTGGCCCAGCGTGTGCACACCCCGCTCGGCCAGCAACGGCAACAGCTTGAGCAGCACCTCGCCGGTGACGATGGCGTCGCCCAGTGCGGTGTGCCGACCCAGCACCGCGACGCCCAGCCGCTCGGCGATCTGCTCGAGATGGTGCTCGTCGCTGGCGTGTCCCGCGTGCACCGCCTCCGACAGCAGCAACGTGTCGAGCACCGGCTGGTCGAACACCACGCCGGTGCGCTCGCGCGCCAGCTCGAGGAAACGCATGTCGAAGGCGGCGTTGTGGGCCACCAGCACGGTGTCGGCACAGAAACGCGCGAAGCCCGGCAGCACCTGCTCCAGTACCGGCTGGTGCTCGAGCATCTCGTCGCTGATGCCGTGTACCTGTAGCGCCTCGTGGCCCACCGCGCGGTGCGGCCTGACCAGCCGATCGAAGCATTCGTGTTCCAGCAGCCGGCCATTGACGATGCGCACCGCGCCGATCGAGATGATCTCGTCGCCGCCCGACGGCGAGAGCCCGGTCGTCTCGGTATCGAACACCGTGAAGGTCAGCGCCGTGAGCGCCGTTTCGTCGAGCGCCACGCTCTGGCCGCGCTGGTGGAACAGGTCGAAGTCGTAGTACACCGGCCGGCTGCGGCCAGGCGACGTGCGGGCCAGCCGCCCGGGCTGCGCGCGGGGCAGCTGCAGGCAGATGGCGTGCGGTCCGCCGCCGGGGTCGGTGCGGGCCCAGATTTCCGCGCCGTGCTGGGCCAGCACTTCCTTCAAGCTGGTGACCCGCCCCTGCGAACCCAGCGAGAACACCTGTTCCTCCCAGCGGTGCAGGCGTTCGGCTTCGAGCGCAGCCCCGGTCCAGCGCACCTCGATCCAGGCAAAGCGGCCGTGGTCCGTCGCCGCCAGCGCCAGACTGCGCACACCACAGTCGGCCACCAGGCCGGCCGCCAGGTGCACCAACGCCTGCACCATCGCATGGCTGTCCAGTTGCAGCCACAACGCGGCGGCGGCGGCTTCCACGCTGCCGGTCACGCCGAGCCCGGCGTCCAGGCTGCGCTGCATCGCGAACAGCAGGTCGCTGGCCAGCATGTCCTCGCGCGGCCAGGCGCTGCGCAACGGATCGGCGCCGCGCGTCGCCGCTTCGTCGAGCTGTCGTGACAGCCTGGCGGATTCGTCGTCGATGACCTGCGTGAATCGGGCCCGCCTGCGCTCATCCATCGTCGGGTAGCGCTGCAGCGTCTCGGCCGCCGCGCGCAGGCTGCCCAGCGCGGCGCGCTGACCCTCGGTGAGCTGGTGCAACAAGGCCTCGCGCCGACTGTCGTTCTCGACGGCACGGGTGATGTCGTCCAGGATCAGCACATAGCCGCTGTTGTCGCCACCGTCGTCGCGCACCAGCACCATTTGCACGCGCAGAAGCTGGCCGCCGTTTGCGGGCACGTCGTCAGCGCGTGCGGCAGGCCGCCGGGTGGTGATCAGCTGCGCGGTCGGCGAGGCGCCGGGTTGCGCCGCGCGCCGGCTCGCCTGGTCGAGCGCATGCACGATCGCCGCCTTGTCGAGCACGCCGAACACCGAGCGCCCCAGCCCGATGCCGGTGCCCAGGGCCATGCCGTCGGCGTGGTCGTCGCGCTCGAACAGTGCGGCGGCGTGCGCGTTGTACAGCAGGATGCGGCCGTCGTGGTTGCACACCAGCACGCCCTGCGTGAGTTCGGACATCAGCGCCGCCAGGCGCCGCGTCTCCTGCGCCAGGCGCGCATTGGCCTGGGCGATGCGGCCATCGACGTCACCCTGCAACGCGGCGTAGCGTTGGGCGAGCAGCGCCGTCGCCTGCGCCAGCGCACGCATCTCCGCCGAGCCGACCGGCGTGATCGCCGGCGCGACATGTCCGGTGGCGGCCACCATCACCTCGTCGCGCAGCCGCGTGGCCGCGCCCGGCCAGTTGCGCCACCACGGGCGAAGCAGCAGCCCGAGCAGCACCGGCAGCAACAGCACAAACAACGCCACGAACGCCACGCGCGCGCCGATCGCGGCGCGCAGCAGTTCGCGCTGCGCGCCATCGGTGTCGTTCCACACCGCCCAGGCCAGGGCAGCAGCCCAGGCCAGCGTGAACAACGACAACACGGCGATTGCGATCGGCAGCGACCGGCCCGGCTTCATCGGTCGTCAGCCGGAGCCGGGCTCGCGTTGCATTTGGCGTGCCACCTCGGCGAGCAAGTCGTTGATGGCAAACGGCTTGGTCACATAGGCATCGGCGCCGAGCGCCAGACCCTTGTGCACCTCGACCTCGCGCCCCTTGGCGCTGAGCATCACGACGCGGATGCCACGCCAGGCCGGGTTGGCGCGGATGCGCTGGCAGACGTCGAAGCCGCTCAGCCTGGGCAGCATCACGTCGAGCAGGATCAGGTCCGGGGGTTCGATGGCCACCGCGTCGATGGCCTCCTGCCCGTCGCGTGCCACACGCACGCGGTAACCGGCTTCCTCGAGCAGGAACTCGAGCGACAACACGATGTTCGGCTCGTCATCGGCGATCAGGATCGAGTGGCTCATCAGCGGCTGGCTCCATCAACGGCGGTGGCATGCTCGGCGGCGGCGGGCGGCACGTCACGCGGCAAAGTGAACGAAAACCTGGCGCCCATGCCCGGCGTGCTGTCCACCCACAGCCGCCCGCCCAGGCGCTGGATGATCTCGCGGCTGATCGGCAGGCCGAGTCCGGTACCCTGAGGCTTGTCGGTCAGCGTGTCGCCGACCTGGCGGAATTTCTCGAAGATCGATGCCTGGTCGGCCGGTTCGATGCCGATGCCATTGTCGGCAACGTCGACCTGCAACTCACCCGGGCGCACCCGCAGGTCGATGGTGATCCGGCCCCTGCCCGGCTCGCAGAACTTGGCGGCGTTGGACAGCAGGTTGAGCAGCACTTGCATCAGGCGGTCGCGGTCGGAGCGCACGGTCGGCACGTCGACCGGGATGTTCAGTGACAGCTGCACCGCGCGTTCGCGCAGCACCGCGGCGGTGCTGGCCGCCGCATCCTCGATCAGGGCCCGCAGGTCCACCTCGCCCGAGTGCCAGTCGGCGGCGCCGGACTCGAGCTTGGCCAGGTCGAGCACCTGGTTGATCAGGCGGGTCAGGCGCTCGCTCTCCTTGACGATCACCGCGACGAAGTTCGTGCGCCGCGTCGCATCGAGGTCGGGGCGCGACTGCAGGATCTCGGCCATCGCGCGGATCGATGTCAGCGGGGTGCGCAATTCGTGCGTCACGGTGGAGATGAAGTCGTCCTTCAGCCGGTCGAGCTCCTGCAGCCGCGCGTTGGCGGCGCGCAGTTCGGTGGTGGCCAGCTCCAGCGCGCGCGACTTCTGCTCCAGTTCATGGCTGTAGGCAATGACCTGCGATGCCTCGTCCAGGATGTGCAGCACGTCGTCCATGCCCAACGGCTCCTCCTTGACGACCGAGGCCACCATCACGCGCGCCGACGATGCGCCGATCGCCCCGGCCAGCAGGTTCTCGGAAAAACCCACCAGCGCGTTGTCGGGGCGGATCTGCTCGACCGACGGGAGGTTGGCGCGGCGGGCGTAGTCGGCCAGCGCGCTCGCGGCGCGCGCCGGGCCGAGGAAGCGCGACAGCAGCGCCGTCATGTCCTGCACCGACGCGCTGCCGCGCCAGGTGCTGCCGGGCAGCCCCTCGCGCCGGAAGGCATCGACGAACAGCTGCGCCTGCGTGCGCTCGCTGCCACCCTGGCGGCCGAGCAGCGACACCGACACATAGCCGCCCACGTTGGCCAGCATGCTCCAGAACAGCGCGTGACTGATGTCGTCCAGGCCGGTCAGGCCGAACAGCGCCAGCGGCCGCAGCAGCGTGAGGCCGAGCGGTCCGTCCTGGATGAACGAATACGGCAGCCAGCCCGACTTGGCGAACGACGGCAGCAGCAAGGTGTAGACCCAGACCAAGAAGCCCAGCAGCAACCCGGTCAGTGCGCCCAGCCGCGTGCCCTGCTTCCAGTACATACCGCCCAGCATCGCCGGCGCGAACTGCGCCACCGCGGCGAACGACACCAGGCCGATCGACACCAGCGCATAGGCCTCGCCGGCCGCGCGGTAGTAGACATAGCCGAGCATCATCAGCCCGACGATCGCGCCGCGGCGGATGCCCAGCAGCAGGCCGGTCAGGTCGGCGCGCCGGGCCAGCGCCAGCGCGCGCCAGCGCAACAGCACCGGCATCACCAGGTCGTTGCAGATCATCGTCGACAGTGCGATCGTCTCGACGATCACCATGCCGGTGGCCGCCGACAGCCCGCCGATGAAGACGAACAAGGCCAGCGCCTCCTGCTTGTGCGCCATCGGCAGCGTGAGCACGAAGGTATCGGCGTCGATCTGCCCGGCCGGAAAGTGCATCAGCCCGGCGAAGGTGATCGGCAGCACGAAGATGTTGATCGCCAGCAGGTACAGCGGGAACAGCCAGATCGCCTTGACCACGTGCTCTTCGTTGACGTTCTCGACCACCCCGACCTGGAACTGACGCGGCAGGAAGAGGATCGCCATCATCGACAGCAGCACCAGCGAGGCCCATGAACCATAGGCGCCGGCGTCCAGCGTCATCAGCTTGCTCAGCCGGGGCTCGCGGGCGGCGTGGGCGAACACGTCGCCGAATCCGTCGTAGACGACGTAGGTGACGAACACGCCGACCGCCAGGAACGCCATCAGCTTGACGATCGACTCGAAGGCGATGGCCGCCACCATGCCCTCGTGGCGCTCGGTGGCGTCGAGGTGGCGCGTGCCGAACAGCACGGTGAATGCCGCCAGCAGCAGCGCGACGTACAGCGCCTTGTCGCGCAGCAGGTCCACCGCCTGGCCCTTGGGCGGCATCACCACCGCCGGGTACTGCAGCAGGATCTCGAAACTTGCCGATACCGCCTTCAGCTGCAGCGAGATGTACGGAATGATGCCGACCACTGCAATCAGCGTGACCAGCCCACCCAGCAGCGCGCTCTTGCCGTAACGCGCGGCCACGAAATCGGCGATCGAGGTGATGCGGTGCGCCTTGCTGATGCGGATCATCTTGCGCAGCACCACCCAGCCGAGTGCAGCGACCAGCGTCGGGCCGAGGTAGATCGGCAGGAACCCCGCGCCGCTGGCCGCCGCGCGGCCGACGCTGCCGTAGAACGTCCACGACGTGGCGTAGACCGCCATCGACAGCGCATAGATGGTCGGGTTGGCGATGATCGAACGCCCCGCATCGGCGCGCTTGTCGCCCACGTAAGCGATGGCGAACAGAATGCCCAGGTAGGCGAACGAGATCAGCAGGATGACACCGCCGAGCAGCATCGTGCAACCTCGTCGCCGGACTCAGCCCGTGCGGGTGACCGCCAGCGCCATCAGCGAGATCAGGACGGCCCAGGTGCCGAACAACCACGCGTACAGCATCGGCACGCCGAACAGCGTGCCTGCGACGTTGAACAGCGCCATCAACGGGTAGGAGAACATCAGGCAGCCGAGCGCGAACAGGGCGACCAGTCGCTGCGATTGTTCGGTTCCGAGTGCCACGCCTGCCTCCCACCCTCGGCGCGCTCGACACACGCGCCGGTCTGCATCCTGCGGCGCCGCTGCGGCTGCGGCAACAGGGACTTACCGCATGTAGTCGAGCTCGATGCGCTGCTGCAGTTGCTTGGCCACGCGCAACGTCTCCTTCAGCAGGCGCCGGTCCAGCTCGTTGAGGCTGCCCACATCCAGCAGATTGGGCTGGTCCACCTGCGCCATCGGGCGCAGCGAATCGGAGTCCGACGGCGCCTGTCGCTGCAGCTGCACGCGCAAGCGCAACATCTGCAGGAACTCGAATGCCGCAACCCAGCCCTCGCCCTCCTGCGCTTCGACGCCGAGCGCGCGGGCCATGCCGGCCAGGCGGTCGCGCGTGCTCAGCGCATCGATGCCGCGCGCCAGCGCATACAGCCGCGCGGCGTCGACGAAGATCGCGGTGCCGCGAAGCTTCACATCGAGGCAGTCGCGCCCGTCGATCTCGGTGGTGTCGATGGCGCCGCGCCAGTTCAGTGGCGAACGGCTGCGCAGCGCGTTTTCGGCCATCTGCCGGATGAAGCGCGGCACCGCGGCGCTCTGGCGCACCAGCATCTCGCGCAAGGGCTGCGCCAACGCCGTGGCGCCGGCCAGCGGCCGCAGGTCGAAATAGATGCTGGCGTTCAGCAGATCTTCGGGCGCACCGTGCTCGATCCACTCCGTGAAGCGGTGTTGCCACTCGTCGGCGGTCAGGCAGCAGGCCGGATTGCTGGCCATCACGTTGCCCTTGCACAGCGGGTAGCCACAGGCGTCGAGCGCCTCGTTCACGCTGCGCGCGAAACGCAACCAGTCGGGGCGGTCGCGCCTGGCATCGTCGCTCTGAAAGACCAGGCCGTTGTCCTGATCGGTGGCGATGGTCTGTTCGCTGCGCCCTTCAGAGCCGAAGGCCAGCCAGCAGGCCTGCCGCAGCTCGATGCCCTGCTCGCGCGCCAGCCACTGCACCAGCGACTCGGTGAGCACGTCGTTGAGGTGGCTGATCAGCTCGGTCAGCTGGCGCGCATGCACGCCCTGGCCCAGCAGCGTGCGCGCGAAGCGCCGGATGTCGGCTGCGCAGCGCTGGTAGTCCTCGAGGTCGCGCGCCGCACGAATGCGCGTGCTGAGCTGCTTGAGCGACAGGCGCTGCAACGAGAACAGGTCGCGCTCGGAGACGATGCTGAACAGGCGGCCGCCCTCGCACAGCGGCACGTGCCGGATGCCGTGGCGCGACATCAGCAGCGCCGCATCCTGCAGCGTGTCGTCGGTCGTCAGCGCGTGCAGGGGCCGGCTCATCACCGTACCGATGGCCGACTCCAGCGGCACCCGCGGCAGCGTCACGCGGCTCAGGATGTCGTGGCGCGTCAGAATGCCCTGCGGCGCGCCGAGCGCGTCGACCACCAGGACCGAGCCGACGTGGCGTTCATGCATCTGCGTCAAGGCCTGTTGCAGCGGCGTGTCGGCGGTGCAGGCCAGCGTCTGCTTGCGCGGCAAGCTGCCCAGGCGCGACTCGAGCGACTGCTGCTCGAGCGCCTCGGACGCATAACTGGCACTGACCGCGCGCCGCGACAACTCGAAGAAGTGCAGCGCCCGCCGCTTCAGGAAGTCGGCGAACGGCGGGCTCTGGCTGGCCAGCCGTTGCACCGCGTCGGCCGGCAGCAGCAGACAGAAGGTGTCCTCGTTGGCGGTGTAGGTCGAGGTCACCGGCCGGGCGCCCAGCACCGAGCCGACCGGGAACAGGTCGCCCGCCTCGTACTGCAGGCCGCCGGACAACTCGGCGATACCGCGCCGGCCGGTGATGCTGCCCTGCCGCAGCAGGTACAGCGTCCGCACCGGGCCCATCGCCGGCTCGAGCACCACCTCGTCGGGCGCGAAATAGGCTTGCCGCGACTGCGCGATGAACTGGTCGACGTGGGCCGGTGCCATCTGCGCGAACGGCGCATGGCTCATCAGTTCGATGCGCAGGTTGCTGACCAGGCTGGTCGACGGCGTCGTGGCGGGCATGCGGGCCGGTCTCGGTGGGTTCGACGGGACTCGATCTTAGGTGGCGGCCCGATCGCCGATCGCGACGCGTCGCTTGCGCCGGGTCAAGCGGCTTCGCCGTGACCAAAAAAAAGGCCGCACCCGTTGCAGGGCGCGGCCTCGGACCGACGCAGCCGTCGTGGGCTCAGGCCTTGGCCGGCCTTCAGGTCGGGTAACGCACGTGCTCCACCAGCTCCTGCGTCTCGCGCTTCGGCGCCGGCGTCAGCAGGCTGACGATGATGATCACCGCGAAGCCGAGCGGCACGCCGAACAGGCCGGCCGAGATCGGCTGGATGTCCCACCACAGCTCGACCGGCTTGGTGACGCCGAACAGGCCGCGCATCCACGGCTGCGTCGTCACCATGTAGTAGAAGGTGATGCCCAGGCCGGCGATCATGCCCAGCGTGGCGCCCCACTTGTTGGCGCGCTTCCAGAACACGCCGCAGCACCAGCGCCGGGAAGAACGCCGCCGCCGCGAACGAGAACGCCGCCGACACCAGGAACAGGATGTCCGCCGGTTTCTGCGCCGCCACGTAGGCCGCGCGCAAGGCCACCACCAGCAGCAGCACCTTGGAGATCGTCACCCGGCGCGCGGTGGAGGCGTTCGGGTCGATCATCTTGTAGTACAGATCGTGGCTCAGCGCGTTGGCGATCGTCAGCAGCAGGCCGTCGGCGGTGGACAGCGCCGCCGCCAGGCCGCCCGCGGCCACCATGCCCGAGATCACGTACGGCAGGCCGCCGATCTCCGGCGTGGCCAGCACGATGATGTCGCCGCCGATCCGCATCTCGCCGAGCTGGAAGATGCCGTCCTTGTTGATGTCGACCACCGACAGCAGCGTCGGGTCGACCTTGCGCCCAGTTGGCGATCCAGCGCCGGCAACTTGTCGAACGGCGTGCCCACCAGCACGTTGAAGACCTCGAACTTGACCAGCACCGCCAGGGCCGGCGCCGTGAAGTACAGCAGGAAGATGAAGAACAGCGACCAGGTCACCGACTCGCGCGCCTCCTTCACCGACGGCGTGGTGTAGTAGCGCATCAGGATGTGCGGCAGCGCGGCCGTGCCGACCATCAGGCAGAACACCAGCGCCAGGAAGTTGCGCCGCGACACGTCGTAGGCCTTCTGCGCCTTCTCGTCGCCGTTCGGGTCGCCGGCGAACTGCTGCGCGTGCGGCGGCATGCCGGCCAGCGGCGCGGCGCGGGCCGTGTTGGCGGCCTTGGCGGCCGTCCAGGCCTTCTTGGCGTCCTCGGCGTCCTTGGGCAGCGCGGCCAGCGCCTTCTCGGCGGCCTGCACGTCGGCCTGGCCGGCGCGTTGGCGGCCTTCAGGTCGGCCAGCTTCTTGCTCGGCGGCGGCCTTGTCGGCCGCCAGCGCGGCCGCCGGAGTCCTTCAGCTTGGCGTCGAACTCGTCGGCACGCTGCTTGAAGATGGCGATGACCTCCTTCTCCTTCGGGTCGTCGCAGCAGCTGCTTCTCGCGTTCGCGGTGACCTTCTCGAGCTGGTAGCCGTAGATCGCCTGCGGGATCGGCACGCTGGTCTGCTTGACCGACAGCCACACCACCGGCATCATGTAGGCCATGATCAGGATGATGTACTGCGCCACCTGCGTCCACGTGACGGCACGCATGCCGCCGAGGAACGAACACACCAGGATGCCGCCCAGGCCGACGAAGATGCCGATCTCGAACGCCAGGCCCGACAGCCGCGTCGGTGATCAGGCCCACGCCGTAGATCTGCGCCACCACGTAGGTGAACGAGCACAGGATCGCCGCGATGATGCCGATGAAGCGCGGCAGGTTGCCTTCGTAGCGCGCGCCCAGGAAGTCGGGAATCGTGAACTGCCCGAACTTGCGCAGGTACGGCGCCAGGAACAGCGCCACCAGGCAGTAGCCGCCGGTCCAGCCCATGATGAAGGCCAGGCCGCCGTAGCCGGTGAGGTACAGCGTGCCGGCCATGCCGATGAACGAGGCCGCGCTCATCCAGTCGGCGCCGGTGGCCATGCCGTTGTAGATCGCCGGCACGCGCCGCCCGGCCACGTAGTACTCGGCCGCGTCGGTGGTGCGGCTCATGATGCCGATGCCGGCATACAGGCGCCACGGTGGCGAGCAGGAAGATGAAGCCGATCCAGGTTCGCGGCAGGCCCATCTGCTCGAGCACCGCCAGGACCATGATGAACGCGATGAAGCCGCCGGTGTACCAGCGTGTAGACCTTGTTCAGCTGCCCCTTGAAGGCCTTCTTGTCGGCGGCGGAATAGCCGCTGCCATGTTCGAAACTCACGCCAGCCATGTCATTCCTCCTCGGCAACGCCGTGTTCATGTCCAGCTTGTTCATGTAGTCTGGCGTAGTACCAGATGATCAGACAGTAGACGATCAGCGCACCCTGGGCACCGACCCAGAAGCTGAACGGCCAGCCGAAGAACGTGAAGTTCAGGTCGCGGGCGAAGTAACCCGATCGACGAACGTCACGAAGAACCAGATGGCCAGCAGAATCCGCGGTGATGCGCAGGTTCTTCGGCCAGTACTGGCGGTGATTCTCTGACAATCTGCATTGCTGTCACCTCCAAGTTGCTGAACCCCGTGCGTCCGACAGCGCACGACCCCGATCGACACCGCCGCTGCGCGGCGGCATCCGCCCCAGACGCCAAGCGGCCTGGCAGCACGCTGCCGGCGACCGTTTGCGCGTCATGTCGACAGCCCGGTCTCGCGCTCGAGCTGCGCGGCGACCTTGGGCTCGAACCCCTTCAGGTGGCGAATGATCTTGCGCGCCTCGTCGGGCTCTGCCGGTCCACGTGCACCCGCGCCAGCTGGTACCAGCCGTACGGGCTCATCGGCTGCAGCTCGGTGTTGCGCTTCAGCGCCGCCACGGCTTCGTCGAAGCGCTGCTGGCGGATCAGCACCAGCCCCAGGCCGTACCAGGCGCGGTCGAGCTTCGGGTCGAGCGCCACGCGCGCGCCGGAAGGCGGCCTCGGCGTCGGCCAGCTGGTCGCGGCCTCGTGCAGGTACGCCAGGTTGAACCAGTCGCCCGCGCTGCGCTCGGGGTGGGCGGCCACCAGCGCGCTGCGCATCGACCAGGGCCTCGGCGTGGCGCCGCGCCTGCGCGCGCAGATGCGCCCGGCTGGCCAGCGCGTAGGCGTTGGCCGGCCAGCGCGCCAGCATGTCGGTGAACACCGCCTCGGCCTGCGCCGATGCGGCCGATCAGCAGCCAGCCCTTGGCGCTGCAGCCTTCAGGCGCCAGAAGTCGAAGCGCTCGCCGAGCGCGCTCATCTGCAGGCCTCCACGCCGATCTGCAGGCACAGGTTGATCTTGGCAATCGTGGCGACGAGCCAGCCGAAGGCCAGCAGCAGGAAGGCCACCAGCGGCATGTGGCGATCGATCACGACGCGCGGGCTGATCAGCCGGGCGACGCGGATGAACGGCTGCGTCAGCGATCTGCAGCAGCTTGTAGAAGACGTTGCTGTCGCGCTTGGCGCCGGCCAGCAGACCCGAGCAGCCACTGGCCGAGCAGCGCCATCAGCGCGATCTCGGCGATCAGCTTCAGCGAAGACACGAACAGCAGCACGGCGCGATCCAGGTTGGAACTGGG
Organism: uncultured beta proteobacterium; assembly: GCA_963814435.1. GTDB lineage: Bacteria > Pseudomonadota > Gammaproteobacteria > Burkholderiales > Burkholderiaceae_C > JAEUPI01. The sequence continues at coordinate 156,688 of CAWFCV010000003.1, read as the reverse complement.
CCGCAGGGTCGACGCAGCCACTTACAGGTCTCTGACAAGAACGCCCGTCGCGCGCGCTTACCCGCCCCGGGAAAACCCGCACACACCCCGCGTTCCGGTGTCGCAGCGCAACAGCACCCTCGTTCGACCCCCGGTTGAACGCGCATGTGAAAATGCGCGTCGCATCGCACAAGAAGACCATCATGGACATCGAACGCATCAACGCCATCGGCACGCTGCTGGCCGATCTGACCGCACGCACCGAAGCGCTCCGGGGGTATCTTTGACTACGACCGCAAAGCACTGCGGCTGAACGAAGTCAACGCCGCGCTCGAGAACCCGGGCGTCTGGAACGAGCCCAAGCGCGCGCAGGAGCTGGGCCGCGAGAAGAAGTCGCTGGAAACGGTGGTCGGCACGATCGACCACCTGAGCAGCCAGCTCGCCGACAACGCCGAGCTGTTCGAGATGGTCAAGGCCGACGAGGACCTGGCGAGCCTGGCCTCGATCGAGGCCGAGGCCGCCAAGCTGCGCGGCATCGTCGAGGAGCTCGAATTCCGCCGCATGTTCAGCAACCCGGCCGACCCGAGCAACTGCTTCCTCGACATCCAGGCCGGCGCCGGCGGCACCGAGGCCTGCGACTGGGCGCAGATGCTGCTGCGCCAGTACCTCAAGTACTGCGAGCGCAAGGGCTTCAAGGCCGAGCTGCTCGAAGAGAGCGAGGGCGACGTGGCCGGCATCAAGAGCGCCACGATCAAGATCGAGGGCGACTACGCCTTCGGCCACCTGCGCACCGAGACCGGCGTGCACCGCCTGGTGCGCAAGAGCCCGTTCGACAGCTCGGGCGGCCGCCACACCAGCTTCGCCAGCGTGTTCGTCTACCCCGAGGTCGACGACTCGATCGAGATCGACATCAACCCGGCCGACGTGCGCACCGACACCTTCCGCGCCAGCGGCGCCGGCGGCCAGCACATCAACAAGACCGACTCGGCGGTGCGCCTGACGCACATCCCCACCGGCATCGTGGTGCAGTGCCAGAACGACCGCTCGCAGCACCGCAACCGCGACGAGGCCTGGGCGATGCTGAAGAGCCGGCTGTACGAGCACGAGATGCGCAAGCAGCGCGAAGAGCAGCAGAAGCTCGAGGACAGCAAGACCGACGTCGGCTGGGGCCACCAGATCCGCAGCTACGTGCTCGACCAGAGCCGCATCAAGGACCTGCGCACCAACGTCGAGATCAGCAACACGCAGAAGGTGCTCGACGGCGACCTCGACCCGTTCATCGAGGCCAGCCTGAAGCAGGGTCTTTGATGGCGCGCGCAAGCGTTCCTGTTCGACCTCGACGGTACGCTGATCGACAGCATGCCGCTGCACCACGAGGCCTGGCGCCGCTGGTTTGCCGAGCGCGGCCTGCCTTCGACGAAGGCGGCTTCTTCGAGGCCACCGCCGGCCGCACCAACGCCGAGATCCTGGCCGACCTGTTTCCGCAGTGCAGCTCGCCGAGCGCGACGCGCTGGCCCAGCGCAAGGAGACGATCTACCGCGAGCTCGCCGAGTGCTCGCTGCAGCCGATCGCCGGCTTCACGGCCTTTCACCGTGCCGCGCGCGAAGCCGGTCTGGCGCTGGGCATCTGCACCGCCGCGCCGCCGGACAACATGGCGCTGGCGTTTCGCCGCTTCGGCCTCGACAAGCTTGGTCGACGTCGATCACCAGCCCGGCCGACGGCCTGCGCGGCAAGCCGCACCCGGACATCTTCGTCGAAGCGGCGCGTCGGCTGGGCGTGGCGCCGCCGCAGTGCACCGTGTTCGAGGACGCCCCGCTGGGCATCGAGGCCGCGCGCCGCGCCGGCATGCGCGCGGTGGCGCTCACCACGTCGCTGCCGGCGACGGCGTTTGCGCAGTTCCCGAACCTCGTCGCCACCGCCCCGGATTTCACGACGTTGCGTGTCGCGTCACTCACTCAGCACAACCAGGTGATCCATCATGCGTGAAGGCCAACCCAAACTCGTGCGGCGGGAAGACTACGCGCCGCCGCCGTTCTGGATCCGCAGCGTCGAGTTGACGTTCGACCTCGACCCGGCCAAGACCATCGTGCACAGCAAGATGGCGATCGAGCGCAATCCCGGCCGTCCGCTGGAGCCGCTGCGCCTGCACGGCGAGGCGTTGCTGCTGCTGCGCGTGCTGATCGACGGCGACAGCGTGGCCTTCCGCCACGAGGACGGCGAGTTGGTGATCGACAACCCGCCGCTGCGGCCGACCTTCACGCTCGAAATCCGCAACACCTGCCTGCCCGAGGCCAACACCGAGCTGTCGGGCCTGTACACCTCGAGCGGCGGGCTGTTCACCCAGTGCGAGGCCGAGGGCTTCCGGCGCATCACCTACTTCCTCGACCGGCCCGACGTGATGGCGGTCTACACCGTGACGCTGCGCGCCGACAAGGCGCGCTATCCCGAGCTGCTGTGCAACGGCAACCTGGTGGCCGAGGGCGCGCTGGAGGGCGGCCGCCACTTCGCCACCTGGCACGACCCCTTTCCCAAGCCGAGCTACCTGTTCGCGCTGGTGGCCGCCGACCTGGCCTGCCGCGAGCAGCGCATCCGCAGCCGCGCCGGCCGCGACCACCTGCTGCAGATCTACGTCAGCCGCGCCGATGTCGACAAGACCGAGCACGCGATGAACTCGCTGATCGCCGCGATCGCCTGGGACGAGGCGCGCTTCGGGCTGACGCTCGACCTGGAGCGCTTCATGATCGTCGCGGTGGGCGACTTCAACATGGGCGCGATGGAGAACAAGGGCCTGAACCTGTTCAACACCAAGTACGTGCTGGCCAGCCCCGCCACCGCCACCGACGCCGATTTCATGGCCATCGAAAGTGTCGTCGGCCACGAGTACTTCCACAACTGGACCGGCAACCGCATCACCTGCCGCGACTGGTTCCAGCTGTCGCTCAAGGAGGGCCTGACCGTCTTTCGCGACCAGGAGTTCTCGATGGACATGGCCGACAGCGTGTCGGCGCGTGCGGTCAAGCGCATCGAAGACGTGCGCGACCTGCGCACGCTGCAGTTCCCCGAGGACGCCGGCCCGATGGCGCACCCGGTGCGGCCGGACGCCTACGAGGCGATCGACAACTTCTACACCGCCACCGTCTACGAAAAGGGCGCCGAGGTGGTGCGCATGATGCACACGCTGGTCGGCCGCGACGGATTTCGCAAGGGCATGGACCTGTACTTCCAGCGCCACGACGGCCAGGCCGTCACCTGCGACGACTTCGCGCAGGCCATCGCCGACGCCAACCCCGGCAGCTGGCTGGCCGAACACCTCGCCGCCTTCAAGCGCTGGTATGCCCAGTCGGGCACGCCGGTGCTGCTGGCACACGGTCACTACGACGAGGCCGCACGCACCTACACGCTGCGCCTGGGCCAGCGCTGCCCACCCACGCCGGGCCAGGCCGAGAAGCTGCCGTTCGTGATTCCGGTGGCGCTGTCGCTGATCTCGCGCGAGGGCCACGCGCTGCCGCTGCGGCTGCAAGGCGAACCGCTGGCCGGCGGCACCGAGCGCGTGATGGTGCTGCACGAGGTCAGCCACAGTTTCACGTTCGTCGACGTGGCGCAGCATCCGGTGCCATCGCTGCTGCGTGGCTTCTCCGCGCCGGTGCAGCTCGACGATGCGATGGATGCCGCCGATCTGCGCACGCTGCTCGCCCACGACAGCGACCCGTTCAACCGCTGGGAGTCCGCCCAGCAGCTGGCGCAGCAGGTCATCGTCGCCGCGCTGCACGGCAACGCGGCGCTGCACCTCGAGGCGCCGACGATCGACGCGCTGCGCGTCGTGTTGCGCCACGGCGCGCTCGACGCGGCGCTGAAGGCGCTGGTGCTGCAACTGCCGCCCGAAGGCTACCTCGCCGAGCGCGTCACCCCGGCCGATCCGGCGCGCATCCATGCGCTGCGCGAACTCGCACTGGACCAGACGGCCGCCTACCTGCAGGCCGACTGGCTGTGGGCCTTCGAATCGCATCAGGTGCTCGAGGGCTATCGGCCCGAGCCGCGGCAGGCCGGCCGGCGCGCGCTGGCCAATCTGGCACTGGCGATGCTGGTGCGGCACGCCACGCGCATCGGCGATCCGGTGTGGCCCGGCAGAGCGCTGCAGCGCTTCAAGGATGCCAGCAACATGACCGACCGCCTCGGTGCGCTGTCGGCACTGGTGGAGGCCCACCACGAGCTGGCCGAGCCCGCGCTGCGGCAGTTCCACGACCATTTCGCCGGCGACGCGCTGGTGATCGACAAGTGGTTCGCGCTGCAGGCCATGGCGCCGGAGCGCGACGGCCGGGTGTTCTCGCGGGTGCGTGCGCTGATGCAGCACCGCGACTTCACGCTGCGCAACCCGAACCGCGCGCGCAGCCTGATTCTGAGCCTGTGTCTGCGCAACCCGGGCGCCTTCCATCGCACCGATGCCGCGGGCTATGTGTTCTGGGCCGAGCGCGTGATCGAGCTCGACGCGCTGAACCCGCAGCTGGCCTCGCGTCTGGCCCGCGGCATGGACCGCTGGAGCCACTGGGCCGAGCCCTACCGCAGCGCCGCGCGCGAAGCCATCACCCGCGTGGCGGCGCGCACCGAACTCAGCGACGATGTGCGCGAGATCGTGACCAAGGCGCTGGAAGCGAGCTGAGACGCCGGGGCCACGCCCGGCGCCAGCCGCCCGCCCGATTCACGGTTTGGCGTGGCGCACCTTGGCCACCGGCGCCGGCCGGAGCCGATAGGCGTCCGGCATGCCCGAGCCCAGCAGCGGGCGCAGGTACAGCCGGAAGGCGTCGGTCACGTCGGTGCCGCTGTCGGCGATGAAGGCGTCGTCCATCACGCGCGTCTTGCCGGCCACCACGTCGAGCGGCACCAGTTCGTAGTCGGCCGAGTAGAAGCCGATCCGTTTGATCGCCACCGAACCATCGCGATCGCCCCACATCGCGAACTGCACCGCCTTCTCGCCGACCTCGCGCGCCTCGCGCGCATCGACGTCGCTGACACAGCCGACGAAGCTGCGCTGCAGGTAGCCGAAGGTGTCGCCGCGCACGCGCTTCAGGCCGAGACCGGCCTTGATCTCCTCGCACAGCAGATCGGCCAGCGCGCCGCTGCCCGACAACTGCAGGTTGCCGTGGGCATCGTGCTCGAGCTGCTTGGCCAGCTGTGCCGCGATCGGTTTGCCCGAAGCGTCGTGGATGCCCTCCGACACCGCCACCACGCAGCGGCCGTAGCGGTCGTTGGTGGCCTTCACGTCGGCGAGGAACTTGTCGATGGCAAACGTGCGCTCGGGCACGTAGATCAGGTGCGGGCCATCGTCCGGGAATTTCTTGCCCAGTGCCGACGCGGCCGTCAAAAAGCCGGCGTGACGGCCCATCACCACCGCCACGTAGACGCCGGGCAGCGCCGCGTTGTCGAGGTTGGCGCCGGCGAAAGCCTGCGCGACGAAACGCGCGGCCGACGGGAAACCCGGCGTGTGGTCGTTGGCCACCAGGTCGTTGTCGATCGTCTTCGGGATGTGGATGCAACGAATCGGGTAGCCGGCCTTGCGAGCCTCCTGACTGACGATGCGCACGGTGTCCGAGGAGTCGTTGCCGCCGATGTAGAAGAAGTGCCCGATGCCGTGCGCGCGCAGCACTTCGAAGATCTCGTGGCAGTACTTCAGGTCGGGCTTGTCGCGGGTGGAGCCGAGCGCCGAGGCCGGTGTGGCGGCCACCAGCTCGAGGTTGTGGCTCGTCTCCTGCGTCAGATCGACGAAGTCCTCGTTGACGATGCCGCGCACACCGTGGCGCGCACCGTAGATGCGGTCGACGTGGCCGAAGCGCCGGGCCTCCAGCGCCACGCCGACCAGCGACTGGTTGATCACGGCGGTCGGGCCGCCGCCCTGGGCGACAAGGATCTTCACTGCGGCCATCGTGGCGCTCCTGGTTCGTTCGACAGGCGTGATTGTGCACAGGGCCCGGACCGAGCCGTTCGATCGCCGGGTCGCCGCCGCGACAGCGCTGCCACCGCAGCCGCCGCACAATGCCGCCCATCATGGGAACGCTCTACCTCGTGCGCCACGGCCAGGCGTCGTTCGGCAGCGACGACTACGACCGCCTGAGCGAGCTGGGCACGCGCCAGTGCCGCCGCCTGGGCGAGTACTTTCGCGCCAAGGCTGTGCGCTTCGAAAGCGTGCTGACCGGCACGCTGGTGCGACATGCGCAGTCGTTCGCGGCGATCGCCGAAGGTCTCGCACAGGACCTCGATGCGACCACCCTGCCCGGCCTGAACGAATACGACGCCGAAGCGGTCCTGCGCGCGATACATCCGCAACCGCTGCCGCGCCCCGACACGCCGGAGCTGGTGCGGCACCACTTCCGCCTGTTGCGCGAGGGCCTGAACCAGTGGATGGGCGGCCGCGTGCAGCCCGAGGGCATGCCCAGCTGGCCGGACTTTTCCGCCGGCGTGGTGGACGCGCTGGACCGCGTGCGCTTGCAGCAAGCCGGCGACGTGCTGATCGTCTCCAGCGGCGGGCCGATCGCCACTGCCGTGGGCCACGTGCTCGGCACGCCGCCGCAGACGGTGGTCGAACTCAACCTGCGCCTGCGCAATAGCGCCGTGACCGAGTTTGCATTCACGGCCAAACGTCACACGCTCGTCACCTTCAATGCGCTGCCCCACCTGGAAGCCGTTGACGCGTCGTCGTGGGTGACGCACTCGTGATCGTCGTGTCGCTGGCCCGCGCGTGACCGATTGCGCGGCGGCCAGCCGGCACCGACGTCAAGTTCAGGCGCGCGGCGCCGAACTCCTCCGATCAGGGGCCGCCGTGCCTCCTCGGAGGCCTTTCGACGATGGCTGCGCACAACTGGGCGGTGGTGGCGTTACTCGGTGCGAATCTGGGTCTGGCCGGTGCCGCCGACGGCGCGGCCGGCGACGCACGCACGCGCTGGGGTTGCCGGGTGGCCGAGCAACACCTGGTGTGTTTCCTCGAGCAGGCGGCGGCAGCGCCCGCAGCGGCAGGCGACCCGCGGCTGCCGTCGATCGTGCGCGAGCTGCGCATGCGCCCGGCCACCTGGCGAGGCCGTACGGTGCGCATTCCGCTGTTCAACGAACCATTCGACGATTCGCACGTCCAGGAACTGGCGCAAGCGGTGCTGTGCGGCGCCGCGCGCGACTGCGAGGCGGCGCTGGGGCGCGACCGCTGGGCTACCGTCACAGCGTGGCTCGACTTCGCGGACGCCAACGATCCCTTGCTGCAACGAGGCGAGTGACACGCAGCGCTTGCCCCTGTTGCGCCGTCCGAAGGCGGTGATCACCTAAACTGGCGCGGTCACTGGCTTTCACCGGGCAACACTGGCGTGCGCATGCCCTCATCGTTCGGCACCATCGCGGACTCTGCCGCAGCGCAGCTGCCCCCGCGCTGGCAGCGCCATGCATCGGCGACGCTGCTGGCGGTGAGCGTGCTGCTGGCCTGCCTGTGGGTCACGGTCACGTTGTGGCGCGACGCGCAGGCGCGCCACCGCACCGCGGTCGAGGCCCGATTCGAATACCGCACCGAGCGCATCCGCAACGAACTGAGCCACCGGCTCGAAGGCTACGAGGGCACGCTGCGCAGCGTGGCCGGCCTGATCGGCGCACGCCCGGGTTTCGATCGCGGTGCGTGGCGACGCTATTTCGACAAGGCTCAACCGGTCGACGAATACCCCGGGCGTCTGTTCCTGGCTTTCGCCCCGCGCGTGCGGGCGGTCGACGTGGCGGCGCATGAGCACATCGCGCGGGCCGAAGGCATCGCCGACTACCGGGTGCGCAGCCGCGACGCCACCGCGTCGAACGACCGCTATCCGATGGCCTTCATGCGCCGCGTCGGCGACAAGGCCGTGGTGGACAAGCTCGGTGTCGCACTGGGCACCGATCTCGCCGACGATCCGGTGGCGGTCGGCGCGATGATGCGGGCCGCCCGCGAAGCGCGCGCCATCGTCGCTGGCCCTCTGGCGTGGTCGCGCAGCCGGGCCGAGGACGACCAGGTCTGGGGGCTCGTGGTGCCGATCTTCAGCGGAGCGTCGGTGCCGGCATCGGCCGACGAGCGCCAGGCTGCCGTGTCGGGCTTCCTGCTGGAAGTCTTCAACCCGATGGAAACCGCCGGCAGCGCCCTGGGGCCGGACGCCAAGCTGATCGGCATGAAGGTCCTCGACGGTGACCTGTCGCTGTTCACGTGCCCCGAGATGAAACGCGAGCTGGCGCTCGGGTTCCAGCCGACCCTGCAACGCGCCGCGATGATCGAGTTCGGTGCGCACACCTGGACGCTGCAGTTCGTGGCGCTGCCAAGCTACCTCGCCGGCACAGAGTCGGACCAACCGTACCTGCTGCTGATTGCGGGCGGCCTGGTGAGCCTGCTGCTGGCCGGGCTGGTGGGCACGCTGGCCGGGCAACGCACCCGCGCGCTGGGCCTGGTGCAATCGCGCACCGGCGAGCTGCGTTCGGCACTCGCGCGCTCGGAGTCCAGCGAAACGCAGATGCGCGCGGTGGTCGACCATGCGCTCGACTCGATCATCACGATCGACGAGCACGGCATCGTGCAGACCTTCAATCCGGCGGCCGAACGCACCTTCGGCCACGCCGCCGACGAGGTGATCGGGCGCAACGTCAGCATGTTGATGCCCGAGCCCGACCACCGCAGGCACGACGGCTACCTGCGCAACTACCTGCAGACCGGCCAGGCGCAGATCATCGGCATCGGCCGCGAGGTCACCGGCCTGCGCAAGGACGGCAGCACCTTCCCGATGGAGCTGGGTGTCAGCAACATGCGCATCGGCGACCAGCGCTTCTTCTGCGGCATCGTGCGCGACATCACGCAGCGCCGCCAGGCTGAAGCCGCGCTGCGCGAGGAGCGCGAGACGCTGGAAGTGCGCGTGCAGGAGCGCACCGAGGTGCTGTCGCAGACGAACGTGGCGCTGCAGCAGGAGATCCACGAGCGCCGGCGCATCGAGGGCGAGCTGGTGGCCGCGCGCGAGCAGGCGCTGCAGGCGGCCGAGGCCAAGGCGGGTTTCCTGGCCAACATGAGCCACGAGATCCGCACGCCGATGAACGCGGTGATCGGCATGACCGCCTTGCTGGAGGAAACCGCCCTCACGGCCGAGCAGCGCAACTACCTGGAGACGATTCGCGTCGGCGGCGACGCGCTGCTGGCGGTGATCAACGACATCCTCGACTTCTCGAAGATCGAGTCGGGCATGCTCGAACTGGAGCGCCGGCCCTTCGAGGTCGGCGCCTGCATCGAGGAGGCCTTCGACATGCTGGCGCCGCGCGCCGCCGAGAAGGGCATCGACCTGCTGTACGTGATCGACGACGACGTGCCGCGCTGGATCACCGGCGACGCGACGCGGCTGCGCCAGGTGTTCATCAACCTGCTGTCCAACGCGGTGAAGTTCACCCATCAGGGCGAGGTGTGCATGACCGCGTCGCTGGCCGCGCGCGAAGGCTCGCGGGTGCGACTGCAGTTCTCGGTGCGCGACACCGGCATCGGCATTGCGGCCGACAAGCGCACCCACCTGTTCCGCGCGTTCTCGCAGGCCGATTCGTCGACCACGCGCAAGTACGGCGGGACCGGCCTGGGCCTGACGATCTGCCAGCGTCTGGTGCAGTTGATGGGCGGCGACATCGCGGTCGAGAGCGTTGAGGGCCGCGGCTCGACCTTCGGCTTCTCGATCAGCGCCGACTGGGCCGACTCGGCCCTGCCCTCGCGCTACGTCAGCGACGAGCAGCCGCAGCTCAGGGACAAGCGCGTGCTGCTGGTCGACGACAACCCGACCAACCTGCAAATCCTGGAGTCGCTGTGCCGGCGCTGGGGCATGGAGGTGGCCTGCGCCAGCAGCGCCAGCGACGCGCTGGCGCTGCTCGACCGCGACCGCCTGTTCGACGTGGCGGTGCTCGACCTGCACATGCCGGGTATGGATGGCGTGCAACTGGCGCGGCAGATCCGCTGGCTGTGCCCGGGCACGACGCCGGCGCTGGTGCTGCTGTCGTCGAGCATGCAGCGGCGCCGCGGCGTCGACCAGGCCGAGCTGTTCGCGGCCCGCCTGGCCAAGCCGGTGAAGCACACGCAGCTGTTCGCGACGCTGACCCAGGTGGTGCACCCGGCCGCCGGCCCGGCGGGTGGCGCCGGCTCGACGCGCCGGCTCGACCCGACGCTCGCACAACGCGTGCCGCTGAAGATCCTGATCGCCGAGGACAGCGCGATCAACCAGAAGCTCGCCGTCGGCATCCTCGCCAAGCTGGGCTACGCCAGCGACGTGGCCGACAACGGCCTCGAGACGCTGGAGCTGGTGCGCATCAACCACTACGACCTGGTGCTGATGGACCTGCAGATGCCGGAGCTCGATGGGCTGGAGGCGACGCGCCGGATCGTCGCCGAGCAACCGGCACACCAGCGCCCGCGCATCGTGGCGATGACGGCCAATGCCCTGGCCGGCGACCGCGAGCGCTGCCTCGAGGCCGGCATGGACGACTACATCGCCAAGCCGATCCTGCCGGTGGACGTGCAGGCGGTGATCGAACGCCTGTGCAGCGCACGGCAGGCGCCGGCGCCCCACGACCCCGAGCAGCAGCCGCTGATCGACAGCCGCATCGTCGACGAACTGCGACAGCTCGACGGCCCGGCGTCCGGCCCGCTGCTGACCAGCCTGCTGCAGGACTATCTTCGCGAGGCCCCGGCCACCATCGGCGACATCAAGCACCTGGCCGACCGCCGCGAAGCCGCGCCGCTGGCCGTTCGTGCCCACAAGCTCGGCGGCATCAGCGCCAGCCTCGGCGCACGCGGCGTGGCCGACGTGTGCCGGCGCATCGAGCAACAGATCGCCATCGGCGACCTGACCAGCCTGCCTGCGCTGATCGACCAGCTCGAGATGCGGTTCGCGCGCACGCGGGCGGAGTTGCAGCGGCTCGCGTAGCCCGGCACAGACGCCGCCGCCGTGAGCACGCTGGCGCCGCGCGGGCGCCTTCAGCGCGCCGGTGCTACCGCACCGCTGTCAGATGCGACACGCCGCCGAAGCTGCCGACCCACAGGCTGCCGTCGGCGCCGGTGGCCATCGAGAACACGGTGTTCGAGAACAGCCCGTCCTGCGTCGTCAGCACCTTGAACTGGTCTCCTTCGCGCCGGGCCAGGCCGTTGTTGGTGCCGATCCACAGTGTGCCCTTGGTATCGACGTGCAGCATGAAGACGTGGTTGCCGGGCAGGCCGTCCTTCATCGTGATGTGCTTCCAGTCCTTGCCGTCGAAGCGCGACAGGCCGCCGCCCCAGGTGCCGGCCCACACCACGCCGTCGCGATCGACGGCCAGCGAGACGATGTAGTTCGGGTTGTAGGCGGTGTCGATGCCCTGGAGTCCCATCTCCTGCTTCTGCTTGGCGTGGTGACTCGATACCTTGGCCGGGTCGTTGTTGAAGGTCGGGTCGTTCTTCACCACCTCGTACGGCGCGCCCAGGCCCTTGGCGTGGTTCCAGTTGTCCCACTTGCCGTTGACGTAGCGCGCCAGGCCGCCTTCGGTGGCGAGCCAGACCTCGCCGTTCTTGCCTTCGGCCAGGCCGTAGACCCAGTCGTTGGGCAGGCCGCCCTTGGTGCTCTCCACGGTGTGCAGCTCCCACTGCGAGCGATCGGCGAGCTTGCCGCCGCGCACGCGGTTCACGCCCGACCAGGTGGCGATCCAGGCGTCGCCGTTCCTGGTCTTCAGCAGGTCGTAGACGAAGGCGTCGCCCAGGCCGTCCGGAATGTTGTAGGTCTGCCATTTCCCGGTCTTCTCGTCGAGCAGCGACAGCCCACCACCATAGGTGCCGACCGCCAACCGGCCATCGAGCCGGCTGACATGGAACACGCCGTTGGACAGCAGGCCGCTGCGCGTGTCGAGCAGGTCGTACTTGTCAGTCTTGGTGTCGTAGCGGATCACGCCGCCCGAGGTGCCGACCCACAGGACCGAGCCGTCGGCCAGGATGTCCTTGACGTTGCGATTGCCGACGCGGAAGTGCACGAACTTCGCGTTCGGGTCGACGCTGACGTTGCCGGTGAGTTCGGGCAGCGCCGCCGGCGCCGGCGCGGTGCCCATCGGCGGATGGTTGGCCGGCGGCTGCATGGCCGGCAACGGCAATGCGGCATGGCCCGGTGCGGGCGTGGCCGCGGCAACCGGCGGCGCCGCGGGCGATTGGTGCCGCTGTCCTACCAGGTAGGCGCCGGCCACCAGGCCGACGACGGCCACGGTGCCGAGCGCGAGGGTGGATCTTCCGAGCTGCATGATGCATTTGCCTTTCGAAATGGCTAACGGGCGATGCGCGCCACGCCACGCCGGGTGCCGGCCCAGACCTCGCCCTTCGGCGTGATGGCCAGTGCGTAGACGTTGTCCTCGAGCAGGCCTTCCTTCTTGGTGAAGTTCTGCCAGACCTTGCCGTCGAAGCGCGACACGCCCTTGTTGGTACCGAACCAGAGCGCGCCGTCCTGGCCCTGCGCGATCGAGTAGACGATGTTGCCGACCAGACCGTCCTTGGCGGTGAGGTTGGTCCAGCGCTTGCCGTCGAAGCGCGACACACCACCACCCCAGGTGCCGGCCCACACCGCATCGTCGGGTGCGATGTGGATCGCGAACACGTAGTTCGGGTTGTAGGTGGCGCGACCCTCGTTGGAGATGGTCAGGTCGTGGCGCGTGCGCGTGCCCAGGCCCGTGTTGGCCGAGAACGGCAGGTTCTCGTCGTTGGCGGCGCCGAGGCCGTCCTTGTGCGTCCAGCTCTTCCAGGCCTTGCCGTCGTACATCGTCACGCCGCCCTCGGTGCCGAACCAGACGCGGTCCTTCGAGTCGACGCCCAGGCCGTAAACCCATTCGTTGACGAGTTGCTTCACGTAGGTGGTGAACTTCATCGTCTTCAGGTCGACCTTGTTGGCGCCGGCCCAGGTGCCGATCCACAGCGTGCCGTCCTTCTGCGAGGCGAACGAGTAGATCCAGTAGTCGGCCAGGCCGTGCATCGGGAAATAGGTCTTCCACTGGCCGTCCTTGAATCGCGAGGTGCCGCCGGCGTTGGTGCCGAACCATTTGTAGCCCTGCGCGTCGACCCCGACCGAGAACACGTATTCGTTGGCCAGGCCTTCCTTGCGGGTGTAGGTCTGGCGCGCCTTCTGCGTATCGAGGTCGATCTCGTGCACGCCGGCGGAGGTGCCGACCCAGATCGCACCGCGTGCGGCCTCGACGGTGAGCGCGCGCACGTACACGCTGTTGCCGACTTCGAACGTGTCCGCCACACGCCAGGGTTTGGCGGCCGCCGCGCTGGCGGCTTGCGCCCACACCGGTGCGGCGGTCGCGGCCAGCACGATGGTCAGAACTCGACGCAGGGTCCGCAGCAACGGCGACATCAGTTCAACGTCCTCAGGTAGGCGACCAGGTCGAGCAGTTCGCGGTCGCGCAGAATGCCGGCATAGGCCGGCATCACGCCCTTGCCGCGGCGGATCACCGCGATCAGCTGCGCGTCGGAGCGCATCAGCGTGGCGGTGTGCTTGAAGTCGGGCGTGCCGGGCCACACCGGCGCGCCACGTTCGCCGTGGCAGTTGGCGCAATGGCTGGTGTAGAGCTGCCGGCCGCGGTCGAGGCTGGCGGCGCCGGCCGGCGCGCCGATCAGACACGCCATCAGCACGGCGATCGGCCACAGCCAGCGCGTGCGTGCGGGGTGCACCGCGCAACCTGCACTCATCGCGACACCTGCGCGCTCTGCGCGCGCAGCGCCTTCGCGCGGGCTTCGAGCCGCTCGGCCTCGGCCGGATCGCGCGCCAGCCCCAGATCGCCGCTGCGCAAGGCGCGCGCCAGCGCCTCGATGGCTGGCGCATGCTCGCGTGCCACGGCCTTGCGGTACCACTGCAGTGCGGCAACCGGGTCGCGCGCCACGCCCTCGCCGTTCGCCAGCATCCGGCCCAGGCCGAACTCGCCGGCGGGGTCGCCCTGCTCGGCGGCCTTGCGGTACAGCGCCACGGCCTCGGCATCCTGCTCCGAAGCGTCCAGCAGGTCGGCCAGGCGGGCCTGTGCCGGCGCATAACCCTGGTCGGCAGCCTTGCGCAGCAAGGCCATCGCGGCGATCACGTCACCGCTGCGGAACGATTGCTCCGCGCGATCGGTGTCTTCCTTCGGCCCGGCAAAGGCTGCGCCGACGGCGAGCAGCCCGATGCCGGCCAGCACGCACGGCCCAAGGAAGGCGGGCGATCTGGGTCTTCATCACCTGCAAAAGGCAAGAAGCAGGCCAGCGCGGCAGCATCACCCGGCTGCCGCGGGCGATCCGGCCGGGGACGGCTCGACATCGAATTCCTCGAGCTTGCGGTAAAGACTCGACAAGCCGATGCCCAGGCTCTGCGCCGCGCTGCGGCGGTCACCGCCGCAGGCGTCGATGGCCTGCAGGATCAGTGAATGCTCGAACTGGCGCACCTGCTCGCGCAGCGGCAACCCGCTGCGCGGCAGCGCTGCTTGCAAGCCCGCCGGCGCGGCCGCCGGCGGCGGCGTGATCTGCGGCGGCAGGTCGGCCACGGTGATGCGGCCGTCCTCGGCCAGGATCATCGCGCGGTGCAGCACGTTCTCCAGCTCGCGCACATTGCCCGGCCAGTCGTAATTCACCAGGATCTCTTCGGCCTCGGCGTCGGGCTGCGGCGCCTGGGTCAGGCCGAAACGCTGCGGGCCGCGCGCCAGCAGGAAACGGATCAGCGCCGGCAGGTCCTCCCGGCGCTCGCGCAGCGGCGGCACGTCGATGTGAAAGCCGCTCAGCCGGAAGTAAAGATCCTCCCGGAAGCGCCCGTCGGCACACATCGCGCGCAGGTCGCGGTTGGTGGCGGCGACGATGCGCACGTCGATCTTGCGCGTCTGCTCGCTGCCCAGCGGCCGGATCTCCTTGGCCTCCAGCACGTGCAGCAGCTTCACCTGCAGCGCCAGCGGCAGCTCGCCGATCTCGTCGAGGAAGATCGTGCCGCGGTCGGCCTCGAGGAACAGGCCCTTGCGCGCCTTGTCGGCGCCGGTGAAGGCGCCTTTCGTGTGGCCGAAGAACTCGCTTTCCAGCAGGTTCTCGGGAATCGCGCCGCAGTTCACCGGGATGAACGGCTGCGCGGCGCGGTGGCTCTGCTGGTGGATGCGCCGCGCGACCACGCCCTTGCCGGTGCCGGACTCGCCGGTGATCAGCACGGTGGAATCGATCGGCGCCACCTTCGCCACCAGGCGGTCGACCGCGCGCATCGCCGCGGAGTTGGCCGCGCAGAGTTCGTCGCTGCTGCCGACCACCAGCTTCCTCAGCGCATCGTTTTCGCGCTTCAGGCCACGCAGCTCGCCGATCTGGATCAGCCGCTGCATCAGCTCGGCGGTGCGCAACGGCTTGATCATGTAGTCGACCGCACCCGCCTTCATGGCCTCGATCGCGGTGTCCACCGACGAGTAGGCGGTCATCATGATGAAGGTGGTTTCGACCCCGGCCGCGCGGGCCTGGCGGATGACCTCGATGCCGGTCAGGTCGGGCATGTTGAGGTCGCACACTGCGACGTCGACATCGCCCTTGATCAGGCGCTTCAGCGCCTCGTGGCCGCTGCCGGCGACGTCGACCGCATGACCGGCCTTGGCCAGGTTCGCGGCAAGGATCTGGCGGATCGCCGGTTCGTCGTCGATGACGATGATCTGCAGCGAGCTCACCGCGCCACTCGCTCAGTGCGCCAGCGGTGATCGCAGAGCCAGGCGCACGTCCACCCGCGCCCCTTGCTCGGGCGCCGAAGCGATCGCCACGTCGCCGCCGTGCTGCTCGGCGATCGCCCGCACCAGCGGCAGGCCCAGCCCGGTGCCTCGGCCGGCGGGCTTGGTGGTGAACATCGGCTGGAATGCGCGCCGCAAGGTGTCTTCGTTCATGCCGCAACCATTGTCGGCGATCGTCAGCCGCACGCCGGCGGCGTCCGCTCCGGTCTTGACTTCAATCATCGGACGGTCCCGCGGCGACGCCCGCACGGCGTCGGCGGCGTTGACCAGCAGGTTCAGCAGCAACTGTAGCAGGCTGTCGCTGACGCCCGTCATCGCCGGCAACTGCGGATCGAGGTCGGTCTGGATGCGCACGCCGGCCAGTCGGGGATCGAAACGCAGCAGCAGCAGCGCAGTCTGTATCAGCTCGTTCAGGCTCAGCAGCTGAGGCTCGGTGGACTGCGTGGCCGCCAGCCCCGCGATCATCTGCGTGAAGCCCTGCAGCCGTGCGGTCTCGCGCAGGATGAGTTCCGGGTCGCACAGCCCCCCTGCGGTGACGCATTCGCCGCTGGCATGCGCCTCTTTCATCGCCCGCGCCACGCCGTCGATGGCGGCGATCGGGTTGCCGATATCGTGCAGCACGCCGGCGGCCATGGCGCCCACCGCGGCCATCTTTTCCTGGTGAAACACCTTGCGCCGCTCGACCTCGAGGTCGTGCTCGCGCGCGGCCAGCGCAGCCACCATGCCGTCGAGCGCCGCGCCGAGCTGACCGAGCTCGTCGTCGCGCTGCAGGGTGGGCGCGCTCGGGCGCTCGCCGGCCACCACGGCCTGGGCGCGGCGGCGCAGTGCGGCCAGGTCGGCGGCCAGGCGTGCCAGGTACGAGCGTTGTGCGATGCCAATGGCCAGCAGTACCACGATCGCCAGCAGCGCCGAGAGCCAGCCGATCCGGTGTTCGCGCTCGCGCAGCCGCGACACGCTCGCGTCCAGGGCCTGCGCCGCCGGCGCGAGCGCGGGCAGCTGCACGCCCGCTTCGAGCACCTGCTGGCGCGCGCGGTCCAGTGCCGCGAGGTCCATCGACACCGCGCCGTGGTACCAGGCGGCAGACAGGCCGAGCACCGCGGCCAGCGCCAGCACGCCGAACAAGGCCCACCAGCCCTGGCGCCGCAACGAGCCCTCGGCGCGACCAGCGTGCGCGTCGCCGGGTGGGTGCACCGGGGTCGGCGACGGGCCTGGCGGTGCAATCATGGACTCAGCGTGCGCGGCGGGTGGGTTCGAGCAGCGCGGCCACCGCGGCCGGCTGGTCCCAGTCGCGGGCACCCACCACGCGGCCGAGCACCTGACCGTCGGAGCCGAGCAGCACCGTCTGCGGCAGGCTCTGCACGCGCAGCGGCGCGGGCAACTCGGCTTGCCGGGCCTGCAGGATCGGCAGCGTGAAGTTCAAGCCGCGCGCGTATTCGCGCAACGCAAACGCGTCGTCGTCGAGCGCCACGGTCAGCAGCTCGTAGCGCTGGGCATCGAGCCGGGACGCCAGGCGCTGCAGGCTCGGCAATTCGCGCCGGCACGGCGCGCACCAGCGCGCCCAGACGTTGACGATGCGCAGGCGCGGCGTTCCATCCACCAGGCGGTGCTCGCGACCTTCGAGATCGGGCCACGGCAACGACAGCACGGCCGGGTCTCGCGACGCAGGCCGCGTGCGCCGCGGCGCGGTTTCAGCCACCTGGGCCAACAACCACGGTGGCACCAGACCCAGCCCGGCCAGCGCGACGAACCAGTGCCGGCGCCTCATACCAAGCGCTCCATCGCGCCGGCGCCCAGATAGCCGAGCAGCGCCATCACCAGCGCCAGGGCGATGCCCCAGCCGAACAGCGACTCGACCATCCGCCAGCGCCGCCACACCAGGTACAGGGCGCCGAAGTTCACCCACACCGCTGCGCCCGCGAGAAAGCGCGAGATCGCTTCCCAGTGGTCGCCCGGCAGCACCAGCAACGCCAGCGCCGACAGCAAGGCCAGCGTGAAGCCAGCCAGGCCGGTGCACATCGCAGCCTGCAGCCGCAGGTCGTCTTCGCACCCAGCGGCCCAGGCTGGGCACCGCACCGGCCAGACACCAGGCGCCGAGGAACACGCAGGCCACGACACCGAGCTTGCCGCCGACGTGCCAGAGCCAGCCCAGGTGGGCGCGCACCACGTCGGCCAGCGTGCCGGGCATGCCGGAAGTCCAGGCCATCAGCCACAGGTCGATCCACAGCGCGGCCAACACCAGCAGCAGCACCATCGCGCCGCCATCGCGCGAGTGCCACGCCTGCTCGACACGCAGGTAGACGAGCACCGCGATGGCCACGATCCATGACGGCACCTCGAATTGCTCGGCGAACGGAAACGACGGCAGCAACCAGGCCGACTCCATCGCACGCAGCGCCGAGGCGGCCAGCAAGCCGCTCGCGCCAAACAGCGCGAGCCATGATGCCCAGCGTCCCAACAGCGCCGGCCAGGCCGCGCGAGCCACCAGGTACAACGCCGCCGCCAGCGCGAGCAGCCACGCCGCACCGACGCTCCAGTGCATCGACAGGGTGGCCACCGGCTGCGTCGCGCTGCGCAGCCATTGGCTCTGCACGGCCGCGCCTACCGCGATGGCCGCGGGCATGCCCACGGCGCAGGTGCGCCACGGCAGCGCGAACGGCTGCGCAGCCATGGCCTGCGGCAGATCTCGTCCCATGTGCTAGCGCCGTCGCCGGAGCGACGGGCCTGGCCATTGATGCATCGCAACTCCAAACCGGTCCGGTTGTGAGAAGCATCGTTCGTGCCATTCGGACGAACGGCCCGAATGAGCGAAACCACGCGTCCGCGAGCCGGATGCGGCCCGCCGTTCCCGGGGCCCGGAATCGAACCGCCGGGCGTTCCCAAGGCTGGGAATGGTCGGCAGCTGTGCGCCGTCAGCGCGGCGCGGGCCCCGGGCCGTTCGGTTTTCTGACCGGCTGCGGCTGACGGCCGAGCTTCTGTTCCCACTCCCAGAGCGCGGCGCGCGCCCGGGCGCGGTGGCCGTCGTCGGCGCGCGACAGATGCAGATAGCTGCGCATCGCACCCAATGCGGTCTCGAGATCGCCGCGCTGTTCGAGCGCCATCGCCAGGCCGTAGTACGCGTTGGCCTGGCCAGGCCGCAGCTCGATCGCGGCCTCGAAGGCCTGTTGGGCCTGCGCGCCGTCATGCAGGCCCAACCAGGCGAAGCCAAGGTTAGCGCGCGCCTCGGGCAGTCGCGGGGCGAGTTCGATCACGCGCTGCAGCGCTGTCACCGCGTGTTCGTACTGCTTGGCGTGCAGCATCAGCACGGCCTGGTCGAAGCGCTCGCGCACCTCGCGCGCGCGCTGCGCGCTGGCGTGTGCGTTGACGTCGGCCACCGGCTGGCCTGCGGCGCCATGCAGCCACTCACGTTGCGGCGCGACGAAGCTGACGAGTGCGCCGCCCACCGCCAGCAGCGCCAGCGCCTGCCAGCGCCGGCGCCGACTCAGGCCCTGGACGCCGAGGTTCATACCGCACCCTTGTGCGGCGCGACGCTGACGAACGGCACGCCGAAGAACGTGAGGAAGGCCACCGTGAACACCGCCACCACCAGCCAGGCGCTGGTTGCGCTCGACAGCCGCATCGATCGCCGTGCGTGCAGCGCACCCACCAGCAGCAGCCAGGTGAGGAAGGCCCAGGTCTCGAGCGGGTCCCAGGCCCAGTAGCGCCCCCAGGCGTCCTGTGCCCACACCGCGCCGGCCACGAGCATCAGGCTCTCGAACAACAGCGCGAACTGCATCACCCGCCAGGCCGACGAGTCGAGCGCGTCGTCGCCGGGCAGCCGCAGCAGGCAGCGGGCGCCCAAGCGGGTGCGACGCATCAGCACCAGGCCGGCCAGACCGAGCGCCCACAACGCGCAGCCGAGGAACAACTTGCCCAGCAGCACGTGGAACCACAGCACCGGCGTCTGGTAGGTCGCGGGCAAATGCGTGTCGGCCGGGTCGGTGACCAGCAGCCACAGCCCCATCAACGCCAGCAGGCTGAGCACCACCGGCGCGGCGGCGCGCAGCGCTGCGTCGCGGCGCGACGCCCACGCCGCGATCAGGCCCAGGCTGAGCAGGCTGCTCGCGAGAATCTCGAACATGTCGAGAAACGGTCCGTGACCCAGTCGCCACCAGCGCTGCGCGAGGCCCACCGCCACGAGCACCAGCGCAAGCTCGAGCAAGCGCCACGGGTGTTGCCCGCGGGCCCCCGGCATGTCGTGCGCGGGCGCGCGGCGCGCGCAGGCCGGCCCATGCCAGGCCGGCCGCGGCGAGACACGTCAGCACGCCGGCCCACAACCAGGGCAGCTCGGGCATCGACACCAGCGGCGCCGATACCGCGTTCATGTCGACCCCTTCGATCGGCCGTGACCATTCGAGCCGCCGCCAGCGCGGCGTGACCCAGCGCGGCCAGAGGTGCCACGCCAGCCCCGCGATGCCCAGCAGCGCGAGCCAGAACAGCGGCAGCAGCATCGGATCGTGGTGGATGCGGTAGCCCATCCAGCCGAGCAGCCGCTCGTAGCGCAACCTGCCGGCGGCGACACGCGCCTCGTCGCCGGGCCGCAGCTCGAAGCGCTGGCCCTGCAGCTCGACCACCAGCGTGGCCGCCTGCGCCGCGGGTTCGAAGACCCACGCCTCGCGCTCGTTCAGCGGCGCGTCCGGGCGCAGCCACAGCTTCACGTCAACGCCGTCGGGCGTGCGCCAGTGCTGCTCCTGCTTCCAGTCGAACAGCGGGTACGACGGCAGGTGCACGGCGCCGGTCGTCGTGTCTCGTTCCGGCGCCTGCCAGCTCAGCAGCGGTGCGTAGCCCTTGTTGTGCGTGGTGTAGAAGCGGTAGCCATCGATCACCAGCGGCGTGGTGTCGCCGACCTGTTGCGCAGCCGGCGCGGCGCCATCCGCCGGTACCAGCACCTCGCTGACCGTCTGCGCGCGGCGCACGCCAGCGGCGTAGTGCACCCGGATCGGCCCCTGCTCGAAGCGCACGCCGCGCCAGGCATGGTTGTTCCACGGCCCGATCGACAGCGGCTCGATCGCCTCGGCCGCGAGCTCGCCGCCTTGCGTCACCTCGACGCGGCCCTCGAAGTGCAGCATGCGGCCGAGCGCGACCACCAGCATGCCGACCAGCAGCGCGGCATGGAACAGCCCCAACCCGCCGCGGCGCAGCGCGCGGTGCACGACCATCGTGGCCCCGAGGTTCGCCGCGAGCACGGCCGACGGCAACGCGATCCAGCTGCTGGACACGCGCGCGTCGGCCGACGTGGCCCAGACCATCAGCGCGAGCAGTGCAAAGCCGGCCAGCGTGAGCCGCGGCGAAGCCAGAACGGTGCGCATCGTCTTCATGGCAGGTTGGCGCAGTTCTCGCTCGAGTCGCGCATCCAGCTGCGGCCCGATTGGCCGTTGCCCGGGGCGCCGACCGAGCCGCAGTTGACGTCGCTCCAGTTGCCGCTGGTGGCAAAGGTGCGCACCTTGAGCACGGCGCCGTTGTAGTACGGTGGGTTGGTGTACGGCGCGGTGGTGTTGTTGCGCACCTGCGTGCCGGCGGCCAGGCCGACCTCGGGGCCCACGTCGTTCAGGTTGACCAGCAGCGCCTTGTTCTTCCAGCCATGCGGCACGGCGACGTGGCACCAGCTGCAGCGCAGCCTGTTCAGCTTGTCGGTGTGGAAGGCATGCAGGTTGCCCTGGCTCGAATTGAAGAACCCCGTGCCGCCGGTGCCATTGCGGTTGGCATAGGTGTTGGGATTGTGGCACTTGAAGCACAGCCCATTGGCCGTCTGCGTATCGCGCGTGGCCGCGCCGGTGGTCGAACTCCATTCGCCCTTGAGAATGAAATTGTTGGTCGAGCCATGCGGACCCCAGGGGTTGCCGTCCTCGCCTCCGTTGGGCACCACGGTGTTGCCGGTGGTGTCCGAGCCGTGGCAGTCGCTGCAGTACATCGTCTGCGTGCCGACATCGGCATCGCCGCCCCAGGGGGTGATCCACGATGCGGTGGTGGTGGTGCGGATGGCGTTGCTGCGGCCGGTGGAGTCGATCACCGGGTGCCAGCCGCGGTGATTGGCGGTCTGGAAGTTCACGCTGTAGGCCTGACCCGGCGGCGTGCCCGCGAACGCGCCACTGTCGGTGCGCGTGACCTCGCCCTTGTGCAACGCCGGCGCCTGGAACTCCATCGCCTGGTTGGTGTATTGGGTCAGGCCGTTGGTGCCGGTGGGTGTGCCGCCACCCGAGCTGCCCAGCAGCGGCGGCGTGTCGTAGGCGTAGTTCGAGTGGCACTTCAGGCACACCTGGTACTCGCGCGTGACCCAGGCGCTGCCGGCCGCGGTGGCGGCCCCGATGCCACCGTCGCCGCGCTTGAAGTCGAAGCCGAGCGGCACGCTGCCGAACGCGGCCGCGCCGTAGATCGGCTCGACACCGGTGATGCCCCTCAATACGCCCGAGGCCAGGTTGGTGTGGCCGGCGGCATGGTTGTGGGTGCCGGCGGCGTCGGGCGTGGCGGCATTGGCATTGAACAGGCGGTTCTTGACCACGCGGTGCGGGTTGTGGCAGTCGGTGCACTCGACATGCCGGTTTGCCGATGCGCCCTTGCCCAGCAGCGTGGGCGACTCGACCAGGTCCTTGCCGCGCTGAGCGCCGGTGCCGGTGCCGATATCGTGCACCTCGGGCCCGCCCTGGTCGGCGTCGGTGATCGGCATGCGCCGCGGCAACGAGAAGTCGTCGCGGATGTTGGGCACGTTGGTGACGCTGGTCAACGCGCTTTGGCCCAGGCTCGCGTGGCATTGGTAGCAGGTCTGCTCGATCGCCGAGTTGCCGCCGGCTTTCGGCACCGCGACGCTGTCGGTGCCCTCGCGCAGCAGGCGGCGCGCGCCCTGCACCGTGTGCGTGTCGTGGCAACTCAAGCACGAGGCCTTCCAGACCGGCTGGTTGGCCGGGAACTCGCGCAGCGTTGCGGCGGTGGCGCTGAAGATCTCGTCGGCCACCTGCGGGTGGGCATGGGCCGAAAACGCCCAGGCCAGACCCGACTTGTCGTGACAAGCCAGGCACACGATGTCGGCGGTCTCGGAGAATGCGCCGCCGCTGGGCGCCACCTCCTGGAAACGGTTGACGCGCAGGAACTTGGCCGACCCCTTGAGCGGGTCGGTCTCGCGCAGGTGCGGGTCGTGGCAGGTGGCGCACTGCATCTGCCCTGCTTCGAGCGGCATCTTCGGCCTCGGCTGGCCGGCCACACGCGTGCCCACCGTGGTGCCGTTCGGCACGCGCAGTTCACCGTCGGCCGCCGCGAGTGCGGCGTCGTAGGTGAACGAGATCGGGTGATCGTTGCGCAGATCGACGCCCAGGTTGCGGGTGAAGCCGGTGGTCGTGCCCGCGCCAGCGGCCATCGTGCCACCGGGGCCGGTGCCCAGCAGCGCGATGCTCGCGTTGGCCTGGCCGTTCAGCACGTTGACATTGCCGATCGCCATCGTGCCGTCGTGGCACGACAGGCACAACTTGGAGCTGCCACCCGGGCCCGCGGCCAGTTCGGCCGCGTTGGCTTCGATCGAGCTCGAGGTGTAGGTCTGGCCCGAATAGGTGGCCCCGGAGAGCTTGCGATTCCACAGCGGCGCCGACGGGATGCTCTCGGCGCCGTGCGGCGTGTGGCAGAAGACGCAGATCTGCGACTCGGTGGTGGCCTTCAGCGGGCCCGGACCGGTGACCGACAGGTTGTGCTTGGTGTTGCTGACATCGGGCACCTTGGCCGCGCCGACGCGACCGACCTGCGTCGCGCTCAGCACCAGCACGCCGGCGGCCGTGGCCGCCAGGATTCGCCAGCCTCGCATCACCCGCCTCCCAGGAACTGAAAGACCACGATGCGGCCGTTGAACATGTCGGCGACGAAGACCCGGTTGCGTGCATCGACCCAGACGCCGGCCGGAAGGTAGAACCGGCCGACGTCGGTGCCGGTGCCGCCGATCGAGATCAGCAACCGGCCCGTCGTGTCGAACACCAGCAGCGTGTCGTGCATCGACTCGATCACGTACAGGTTGCCCTCGTCGTCGGTGGCCACGCCCTTGGGCCGCACCAGGTTGCCGACATACAGGCCGCGCTGCCCGATCTGGCGCAGCGGCTGACCGCCCTCGTCGAAGACCTGCACGCGTGCGTTGATCGCGTCGGAAACGTAGAGCTTTCCTTCCGACCAGGTCAGATGCGTCGGGAAGTTCAGGTCGCCGGCGGCGTCTCCGCGCTGGCCCCACTGTTCGATCAGGCGCCCGTCGTCGTCGAAGACCTTGATGTCGTGGCCGTGGGTGTCGGCAACGAACACGCGGCCTCGCTTCGCGTCGCGCGCCAGGCCGGTCGGACGTTTCAGCAGGCCCTTGCCGAACTCGCCCAGCGGCGTGCCGTCGGCACTCAGTCGCACCACGCGGGCCAGCTCGGCATCGGCCACCAAGATCTCGCCCTGGCGGCCGCTCACGATGCCCACCGGCGCGACGAACCGCTCGCCCGCGCCCGCACGCTCCCATAGGTCCAGGCGGCCCGCGGCTTCGTCGAACACGAACACCGCGGCGCGACTGACGTCGGTGACCAGCACGCGGCCGCGCGCATCGACCATGCCGCTTTGCGGGCGCTGCAGCACCAGCGGCGAGGGGTCGCGCTGCGACAGGCCGACCAGCCAGTTGAACAGCCGCCGCCCGGTGCCGGGCTCGCTGTTGGCCGACTTGAAGTTCGATTCGCCAGTGAGCTGGCCGATGTAGCGATAACGAGGCACCTCCTGGGTCTGCTGCGCCGGCCACACGCGCCCGTCGCTGCCATTGGTGTCGAAGCGCATCACCAACGGATCGCTGGCGCAACCGGCCAGGGCCAGCAGCGCGGCAGCGATCCAGGACGTGGGCTTGTTCAGCATGTCAGCGCGACGGTGGCACCCGCAACGACTCCGGACTCACGAGCAGGATCTGTACCCGAGCGTTCAGGCTGTCGGCCACGTACAACAGCTGGCCGTCGACCGCCAGCGCGTCGATCTTGCCAAAGCGCGTACCGACACCGCCGCCGAACACCGCGATCGGCTCGCCGTCGAGGAACACCTTGATGCGCTGGTCGGCGTCGTCGGCGACGAACACGCGCCGCGCCGCATCCACCGCAATGGCGCGCGGCGACACCAGCGTGCCCTCGCCGAAGGTGAGGCGTACCACGCCATCGAAGCCGAAGACCACCACCTGCTGCGCCAACCGGTCCACGACGTACAGGCCGTCCGGGCCCCGAACCATTGCCGCCACGCTTTGCAGCTTGTCGCCGCCGAAGCGGCGCAGCACGCGCCCGAAAGGCTCGAAGACCACGACCTTCGCCTCGGTGGAGTCGGCCACATAGACATCGCCCGGTGATTCGGTGGCCACCACCGCCACCGGGCGCGAAGCCAGACGCTCGTCGCTGAGCGTGCGGCGCACACGGCCGATCGAATCGAGCTGAATCACGCGGCGACCGCCGGGGTCGGCGAGCCAGAGGCCACCGTCGGAGGTCGGCTGCATCGACGTCGCGTGGTCGGCCGCGAGGGCGCTTGCATAGGGGCCGAGCGCCACCAGCTGGTCGCGCGAACGCTCCAGGCGAAACAGCTGGCGCCAGCCCGCATCGGCAATCCACACCCGATCGCCGCTGGCCGCCACGCCGACCGGCAGCTGGAAGTTCAGGCGCTGCGCCGCCAGCGGCGGCGCGGGCACCGTGGGCGGCAGCGGAACCAGCCCGGGTGCGATCGCGCCGGCCGGTGCGCGCCAGGCACCGGAGAGCGTCATCCACGGCGTGATCAGCGCCGGAGCGGACGTCGGATTGGCCTTCGCGGCCCGCTCGGGCTCGACCGGCGCACAGGCCGTCAATGCCAACGCGGCCACCACGCCTGCGCCGTGGCGCATGAAGGTGTTCACCATCGTCCAGGCCCGGTGGTTTCCGCGCCGCCGATGATGCCCGTCTTCAGACCCGGCTTGCCGGAATGGCACAGCTCGCAGCGTTCGGGACCCCAGGCGACCTGGTTGTTGTGGCACATGCCGCAATAGCGCCCGTCGATGATGTCCTTCATCAGCACCTGGTTTGAACCCGCGCGCATGCGAAACCCCAGTTCCGAATGACAGACCTTGCAGCGGAAGCGGATGCGGTGGAACCAATGCGGGAACACCACCGGCCGGACGCCCTCGAGTTCCGAGCGGTGGTTCAGCACCACGTCGCCATACTCGGCCGTCGCCGCCGCAGCCGTCAGAGCCAGCAGCAGTAACACCAGCGTGCGCAGCCATGGAGTCCCTTTCGTCATCGGGTGCGCGCCTCAGCGCTGCAGCACCAGCGATTTGCCGAAGGCTGCCGCCTCCGGGCTGCCACGCAGCACACTGTGGCAGCGGCCACATTCGGTGAGCGGAAATGCCACCGCGCCGTGGCACAGACCGCAGCTTTCGCCCTGCAGGATACGGAACATGCTCAGTTTCGTCGCGCCGGCGGTCTGCTGAAAAAGCTGGTCGTGGCAGTTGGAGCAGTCGAGCCAGGCGGTGTGCTGGCGGTGCGGAAAACGCACCAGCGCCGCCTCGCCGGTGTTCTTCAGCAGGATGTCGGTCGTGCGCAGGTTGACCTTGGTCTCGGGCAGGATGTTGGTGCGCGGGTTGATGTGGCCTTCGTCGAGTGCGCGCACCCACAACACCTGATTGCCCGCGGTGTCGGGCGGCAGCGTGGACAAGGCCTCGGCCGGCTCCTGCAGCACGCCGATCGCCGGGCTGGTGGGATCGTGCACGCCGTCCAGCGCGAGCGGCGCCCACTTGGCCGCCGCCACGGCCAGGCCCACACCGAGCAGCAGTGCGGCGATCCACCATCTGTGTCGGCGCGGGTGCGGCATGCGGGCGGGCGTCCGGTCGTGGGGGCGGCTCAGCCCGGGATGTACACGCCGGCGGCGCGGATCGCGCGCTGCAGCTCGCGCGTGGAGTCTTCGAGCGACTTCACACCGGCCTCGTACTCGCGGCGCTGCGCCTGCTCGTCGGCCTGCTTGCGCAATTTGGCCGAGGCGTCCAGCGCGCGCTCGACCATCGCGTCCACCGATCCGCCGCCACGGTCCTGCAGCAGCAACGTGATCAACATGCGGTGCGTCTCGTTGCGGTCGATCTCGTAGTGGAACTCCTCTTCCTTGCTGGCGAAGTTCAGCGAGCGCACCAGCGTCTCGCCACCGCGCAGGCCGCTGACCGCGGCACGCACCGCGCCATAGGCCTGGTCGAGCGTGCGCCGACCCTCGGTCAACTGCCCGGCGCCCGCCTGCCGGTCGGCCTCGACGATCATCGTCTCGATGCGCTTCATCAGCTCGGCATTGCGCGGCCCTGCACCCTTCTCGGCCGCGATGCGCTGGCCGGCATCGAGCAGCGCGCGGGTGGACTCGCGGCGCGCGTCGAAGTCGGCGCGGTCCTTGCGGGCGTGCACCTGGTCGGGGGAGGCCATGCGCGCCGCCTCCATCATCGTGCGCGCGGCCGCCTGCAGCAGCTTGTGCGTCGCTTCGACGTTGCCGGTGTCGAGCATGGCCTTGGCCTGTGCGTGCAGTTCGCGGGCCTTGGCGAGCTGGATCTTGGCGTCGATGTTGGCGCTGGACTCGATCTGCTTCGCAGCGGAAGACTGGCCCACCAGCGCGCCGGTGGAGGTGATGCCGCGCTGCACCTGCTCGCGTGTCGGCGGCACGCCGGCGCCCGGCGGCGCGCTGGCCTGCCCGTGCGCCAGACCGTGCACCGCCACGGCCAATGCGAGGCAAGCGAGCGCGCGCACGGATGTGCGCAACGCGGGGACCGCGAGACGGAGGGTCATTTCGAGGCTCCCATGGTCTGAGGCACGGTCAGACCCGAGGCCTGCAGCGCGCGCTGCAGGCCGTCGGTGCCTTCCACCAGCGCGAGGATGGCCTGCGCGTGCTCGTTGGCGGCGGCCAGACCTTCGGCGCGCTCGCGCAGCGTGCGGCTTTGCGTCACGTAGCGGTCGATCAGCGCCTGCGCCTCGCGCGAGGGCCGGTATTCCAGGATCGCCAGCGGCACCAGGCTCTCGTAGCTGCGATGGCGCGCGAGTTCGAACGCGTATTCCTCGCGGCTGCTCGCGAAGCGCCGGTCGTACACCAGCGTCTGACCGTCCAGCCGCGTCAACGCATCCTTCAGCAGCAGCGTCAGCGCCTGCTCGAGCAAGCGGTTGGCTTCCACCACACGACCCGCATCGGCGGCGGCGCGCGCCTGGTCGCTGGCCGCCATCGCACCCTGCACGTTGCGCTCGCCGACGGCGTCGGGCCGCATCGTGACGGCATTGCCGCTCAGGCCCAGCTGGTAGGTGCGCAGCAGCGCATCCACGCTGCCCTTGAGCTGGTCGTAGCGCGTGCGCTCCTCGACCAGGCGGGCCGCCTGGTCGGGCACCAGCGTCTGTGCGCGGCCGATCTCCCAGATCGCCTCGTTGAGCAACAGGTCGGCGCCGCGCAGCTGGCCGGTGCCGGTGAGCGCGCGGGCATGGGTGTAGAGCTCGCGGGCGTTGTTGAAGTGGCGCCGGGCCTCTTCGTTCTGGCTGCCGCCCACGCGCGTGGCCACCGGCGAGTTGAAGATCAGCTTTTCGATCATCGCCGCCTTCTGCTCCAGCGCCGGACGCGAGACCTCGGCGCCACGCGCCGGACGCGTCGCCGCACCGTCGGACTGTGCCCAACCGGCCGCGCCGGGGGCCAGCAGCGCCGGCACGGCCAGCGCCATCATGGCGTGGCGCACGGCGAATCGTTTGCGTTGCATGGCAGGTCTCCTTGCGTCACTTGTTGGCCGGTGCCGAGGCCGGCTCGGCGGCCGCGGTGGCGGTGGCCTTGGGTTTGGAATGGCACAGCCGGCATTCCGACACCGGGAACGCCACCTTGCCGTGGCACACGCCGCACTTTTGGCCGAGCAGGATCGATGCCATGCTGATCTGGTTGGCGCCCTTTTGCGGGATGAAGATCGCCGGGTGGCAGTTCGAGCAGTCGAGCCACTCGGTGTGCTGCTTGTGCGGGTACACCACGTCGGGCATCGAGCCCTTCACCTCGCGCACGATGTTCAGGTCCATCACCATCGGCGCGGCCTTTTCGTCGAGCCGGTCGGCACGCGGGTTGATGCGCTTTTCGCCCAGCGCCTTGACCCAGTCGACCCGGTTGCCGGCGTTGCTGCGCGGCATCAGGTCGAACGCGGCCAGCGGCGGCTGCAGCAACAGCGTGCCGTCGTTGCCCGGGTCGTGGATCGTGTCCTCGGCGGGCGGCAGGTTGCGCCGGCCCGGTGCGCGCAACAGGCGGTTGAAGGCATTGGCGCCACCGGCGGCGGCCACCGGCGCCGGGGCGGCGACCGCTGCCGAGGGCGCTGCCGCGGCCGTGGGGGTGGGTGCCGCGGCGGGCGACGATGCCGCGGCGGCCGCCGTTGGCGCAGCGGGTGCCGTTGGCGCAGCGGGTGCCGGCGCAGCCGCCGCGGCGGTTGGGGCTGCGGCGGCGCCGGCGGGCGGAGGGACCGCGGCGCCCTTGGTCGCAGCGGCTGGAGCGGCCGCGGCGCCCTTGGTCGCGGCGGGTGGAGGGGCTGCAGTGCCCTTGGTCGCAGCGGGTGCAGCCGCCGCAGCGGCCTTCGGCGCCACCGTCGCCGGGGCCGGCACGGCTGCGGCCGCCTTGGCTGGCGCGCCGGCGGCCGAGCCCTGCGACAGCGCCACCATGTGGCGCACGGCCGCCTGCACCGCGTCGTCGGGCAGCGCGGTGTTGCCGCCCTTGGCCGGCATCGCGCCCTTGCCCTTCAGCGCGCTGGCATACAGCGAATTCAGGCCGGCCTTGATGCGTGGCGCCCAGGCCGCCGCGTCGCCGACCTTCGGCGCGCCGGCGACGCCGGTGCCGTGGCAGGCCACGCAGCCGGACTGGTAGGTGGCCCTGCCCAATGGATCGTCCTGGGCACCGGCGGCGACCGCGACGCACGCGGCGGCCAGCGCCACCGTGGCCGAGCGGATGGATGGCAGCTGCAGTCTCATCGCGGCCTCCTACTTGGCCGCCGGCGCCGACGCGGCCGGGGCCTGCGTGCGGATCACCAGCGCCTGCGTCGTGCTCTCGTGCACCTGCGTCGGCGTGCCCGGTTTGGCCGAGTGGCACATGTTGCAGTTCTCGATCGACCAGGCCACGTCGCCGTTGTGGCAGGCCCCGCAGAACTGGCCGTCGATCACCTTGAGCATGTTGATCTCGTTGCCGCCGGCCTTGAACTTGAAGCCGAGGTCGGCATGGCAGACCTTGCAGCGGTAGCGGATGCGGTGGAACCAGTGCGGGAACACCACCGGGCGCATGCCGGCGGCGTCGGAGTAGTTGTTCATCACCACGTCGCCGTACTCGGCATGCGCCGGCGCGACGCCGAGCGCCAGCACGAGCGCAGCCGCCGCCGCGCCGAGGCCGCGCCGCACACCGTTGATCCATCTGCTTGCGTTCATCCATCTCTCCCAATGGCGCCAGACTGTGCAGGCCGGCGCCGCATTGCCCTTCAAAAACTGCGCTGCAAACGCCAAAGAACCAGCCCGCGCCACAACCCATCGGTGCGACTCACCCGAATCGTGCCACTGGTTTGCAGTCGGCCGATCTCGTAGTCGATCCGGTTCTCCCAACTGGCGTCCTCGCGATCGGGTATCGACAGCAACGCGTTGGATTGGCTGCGCGCGTCCTGCGACAGCCGCAGGCGCGACTGGAAACGCAGCCGCGGCACATCGAACAGGCGCTGCTGCCTCCAGGTGATCTCGCCGCTGGCGGTTTGCGAGACCTGGCGATCGAAGCCAAGCGGGTCCTGCGGCGCGATCGGCAGATTCTGCGAGCGCTGCAAGACGCGCTGGACCGTCAGATCCCCCGACCAGCTGCGGTAACGATCCACTTCGTAGGTGCCCGACACCTGCAGGTTCAGCAGCTGGAATCGATCGCGCTCGCCGTCGAGCTGCCGTGCATCCGAGGCCGAGATTCGCGCGTAGGCATTGCGGTCCGCGGCGTTGGCGTACCAGGTCAGCCCGGCCGAGTGCGTCAGCGCCCGCGACAGCCCATTCTCCGGACGACCGGGCACCTGGGCATCACCGAAGCTGTACGACGTGCTGAGCGTCTGGCTCAGATTGCCGGTCCATGCCGACTGGCTGTCCAGGGGCCAGGTGCGGCTGAGCGCATGACCGAGCTGGGTCGACAGCGTGTTGTCCTCCAGGCCCTGGGTGCGCGACTGGCTCATCGACGCGCTGCCATACCAGTTGTAGTTGGCCTCACCGAACTTCAGCGTGTCACCCTGGTAACTGCCGCTGAGCGCGCCGACCCACACCGACGCGGTGACCCCGTTGGTGCGCGTCAACGTGACATTGCCGTTGAGGCGCAGGTTGTGCGTCAGCTCGTAACTCGCTCCGAGGCTTGCGCTGACTGTCTCGGTATTACCCTGCTGCTCGCTGTCGAGCGAGAAGCCTCGCGCGCTGGCGCTGACCGTCAAGCCCCGGCCTTCCGGACGCCACAGCGCGACACTGGACCATTGGGCGACCTGGGCCGAATTCGGCCCCAGCAGCAGCCGTTCGTCGGACTGCGCCCAGTTGGCCCCGGTCTCGACGGTCAGCTCCGAACCTTCCGCGTAGGTGTGGCGCGCAACGACCGAGCGGAAATCGATTTCCTCGTCCGTCAGCTGGCGCCGGTTGATGCTGCGCGTCAGGTTGGCGGTGAGCGCCTGGCGCTTCCAGCGCGTGCTGAAGTCGGCCATCAGCGACTCCTGAGAATCTTCACCGATCGACTGCCCTTCCTGGGCGCGCCGTTCATACGAGGCGCTCAGGTTGAACCCGCCGTCCGCCGGCCGGTAGCGTTGCGTCACCGCGAGATTGCGCGCCCGATAGTCCACGTTGCCGCCCAGGCTCGCGTCGGTGCGGCTGTCGCTGACGTCGTAGCGGACTTCGAGTGGAAAGCGGCTGCGCGGAAAGACGTCCAGCCGCAGACTCCCGCTGACGAACTGATCGTGGTCGACGCGCTGGTCGAGGCCACCGCTGTCCCGGCCCTGGTTCACGCTGACCGATCCGTTGACCGTCGCCAGCCACGGCTGGAAGATGTAGGTCAGCGCGTTCAGCGTTGTGCTCAGCAACTGCTGGGTGCTGTGCGGCTCGCTGCCCGTGCGGTCCAGGCGCAGGTCATAACCGATCGCGCCGCTCCAGATGACCGGCGGAATGCGCCAGTTCAGGCCCGGCCCGACGGACGGTTCGACGGGCCTGTCGCCCGGCGGGCTGCCGGGCGACAGGCCCGGTTCACCGGTCATGGCTTCTCCTTGCGCCAGCACCACGGCTGTCGCCGGCGCGCTGCCCGGTGGCAGGCCCGACGGGTCGGCTATCTCATCGACCGCTGCTGGATCCGCCGCCAGCACCGGCGCCCCACCCGGCGGGTCCGCGTCGCCGGAAGCCGACCCTGCCTGCCCGAAGACCGGGCCGACCGCCGAAACAGCAAGCAGCCAGAGGCCGCGCCAGTGCACGAGGTGCGCCTCACTTCTGCGTCGCGGCCGCGGTGGCCGGCGGCTTGGCCATCGCCAGCGGCAGGAAGCGCGACTCGTCGATCTTGGCCGGCGTCTCCTTGCGCAATCGCGCGAGCAGACCGCTCCACGCCTGATCGCCCAGGTCGCGCACCAGCAAGTCGTGGGCGCGCTCCTGCACCGCCGACAGCGGATTGAGCTTGGCCGGCTTGCGGTCTTCCAGCCGCAACACCGCGACGCCTTCGAGCATTGCAAACGCGTCGGAGATCCCCCCGGGCTGCAGCTTGTCGACCGCCGCCTGCGCGGGGTCGGGCAGCATGCCCTGGTGCAGATAGCCCAGGTCCCCGCCCTTGCCGGCACTCTGGTCACCCGAGTGCACCTTGGCCAGCTGGGCAAAGTCGGCCCCACCGCGCAAGCGCCGCACGATCGCCGTGCCCTCCTCCAGCGCCGCATTCCACTTGGCTTGCGGCGACGATGGGTCGACCTTCAGCAGGATCAACGACACCCGCACCTGCTCGGGTTCGGTGAACTTGTCCTTGTGCTGGTTGTAGTAGGCCTGCACCTGGACCGCGCTCGGCGCGGGCACCTTGCGCACCGCGGCCTGCAGCTGGTCGAGCATGCTGGCTTCCTCGAGTTTCTTCTTCAGCGGGGGCAGCAGCGTCGCCTTGTTCTTCTGCCACATCTCGCTCTTGCCGTAGCGGGCTTCATAGGCTTCGACCTGCTGTTGCACGGCGGCTCGGTCGGGCTGCAGCTTGCGCCGGGTGGCTTCGCGCAGCAGCAGCACGTCGTTGACCAGCGAGTCGCCCACCTCGCGCTGCAGCTTGGCGATCTCGGCCTCGGGCGGCTTGCCGTGGTAGAACTTGTTGCGCGCAGCCATCGCATAGGCCTCGTCGTACTGCTTTTGCGTGATCACCACGTCGGCCACCCGTGCAAAGACCGGTGCGGCGTCGGCCGCCTTGGCCTCGGCCGCGAACAGCAGCATCCAGCCCAGCGCCATCGCGAAACCCAGCGCCGGCCAGCGTAGACGGACCAGTCGCGGATGAGATGTCGTCTCGGTGGGGGCCGTCCGGGTTCTGGGTGTCGGCGCGATCATGGCGATTCCTTGCTGAAAAAGACTCGGGGGACGGTGTCCCGTCCCCCGGTCTATGCAATTGCCTTGCCAAGTGCGTCACGCACCCGGCCGGCAGCGCCAGCGGCTACTTGATATGGCAGGAGAGACAGACTCTGCTGTTGTCGTTGACCGTGCGCAGGAACATCGTCGTCGCGGTGTGCGGATCGTGGCAGCTCGCGCACTCGACGAAGGGTTCAGCCAAGGTCTGACCGGTGTAGCCGCCGGTCGGGCCACGCGTGTACAGGACCATGTCGGTCTTGTTGCGCGCGTTGTTCGGTGTGAGTTCGCTGTCGACCCACCAGGCCCGGACGCCGCCGACGATCGCGTTGTTCGCCGCCCGGAAGTCCGGATCGGCACCTGGGCCCGTCAGCGTGGTGGTGTTGTAGCCACCACCGGCGTACTGGATGCCGACCGGATGGTCATTGCGCAGATCGGTGCCGAGGTTTGCGACGCCGATCAACTTGCCGCCGGTCTGGTTCGCGCCGGTCCAGGTTCCCGCCGTCCACGCGGCATTGGTCAAGCCCGAACCCGGCGCGTTGATCACGCTGTTCATCGCCTGCGTACCGTCGTGGCACGACAGGCACGCGATCGACACCGAGCCGACCGGCGCCACCTTGCCCTGCAGCGTGCTGGTGCCCAGCGCGTCGTAAGTTTGATATGTCTGGCCCACCAGCGTGCGGTTCCACAGCGGTACCACCGCGGTGGTGTCGCCGCCGTGTGGCGTGTGGCAGAAGACGCAGATCTCGGCCGTGCCGCTGAACTTGTTCACGCCGGTACCGAGCGAGCCCAGGTTGTGCCTCGTGCCGGTAATCTGGGCCGATGCGGGTGTGCTCACCGCGATGCCCGCGACGGCGACGACAAGCCCGGCGGCGATTGTTGCCAGCCGAGATGGTCCGGTGCCTCCGATCCTCAACAACTGCCACTTGCTCATCTTGTTCCTCCAAACAGGGTTTACCGAGATTGCGGCGCAGGACATCCGTTCTTGATCGCAACCCGAATCGCTGAACCGCTCGCACCGTTTACAGCAGGTTGCGTGCCAACCGCTGCGCTCATCGGCTGAGCCGCGAGAACCCCAGTTTTGGTTGACATACGGCAAGGGCTTCCCGTTTGCGGGAATCGACGGCGCAGCGGATTCCCGATCGAGGGACTACCGGGTCGCCCTGGGGCTGCCGTAGGCGGCGCCCTCGGGCAGTTCGGCCGGCCGGAACACCTCGACCTTGCGGAAGAACTGGTCGACCATGTACACACGCCCGTCGACATCCACCGCGATACCCGAGGGCAGCATGAAGCGCGCCGGCTCGTCGGCGTTGCCGCGCGATCCGACATCCAGCAGCAGGCGACCCTCACGATCGAAGATCTGGAAGTTGCCGAACGCCGTGTCGACGACATAGATGTTGCCCGCCGCGTCGACGGCGATTTCCTTGGGCCGCGAGAACTGCCCCGTCTGGCGCCCGATCGCGCCGAAGGTCTTCACGAACTTGCCATCGGCATCGAAGACCTGAATCCGGAAGTTGCCGCCGTCGACGACGTAGAGTTCGCCGCCCGGCCCCACCACCGCGTCGCGCGGCAGGTTGAACTCGCCCGGCCCTTCGCCGCGCTTGCCGATGTCGAACAAGGCGCGGCCGCTGTCGATGTCGATCACGCGCACCCGATGTTCCTCGCTTTCGACACCACCGAGATCGACGACATAGATGCGGCGGCGCGCGTTGTCGATCGCGATGCCCGACGGACGGCTCAGCTTCAGGTCACCGGCCAGGTTGCGCAGGAAGTTGCCCTCGGCGTCGTAGACGAGCACGCGCTTGAGTGAACCGTCGACGACATAGAGGTTGCCCTTGGCGTCGGTATCCAGGCCGAACGGCATGCGCAGACTGCCCGGGCCCTCGAGTCCGATGCGCTTGAACCGACGCTGCGCGAGGTCGAACATCACGACCGAGCGATCGGTCGTATCGCTGACGTAGACCCGACCTTTGTGCACCGCGACGCCGTAAGGTTTGCCCAGGCCCTCGCCGGTGCGCACCTCGCCGGTCAGCAGCCGGCGCAGGCTGGCGTCCTTGTCGTCGGGCACGACGTCGGCGCTGCTGTGCAGCGTGCGCTCGTAGAAGAAGCGCGCCTTCTCGGGCGGTGGCGGAAATACCGGAATCTCCACCGGCTTGCTCGGCGCGGTCGGCGCGTCGGCGCAAGCTGCCAGAAACGCCAGCCAGACGGCCAGGGCCAGCGCGACGCCGTTGCGCATGAAGTCGGGCATTCGATTCATCGTCCTCCACCCATACCCAACCACAGCCGGGCGGGGCCGCACGGTCAGGCAAGAGACATGCCACAACCCGACGCCGGGGCCAATGGCACCGAATTTGCTCGACACTATACAAAGCAGGAGCCCAGGCCCGTGTCATCCATTCTCATCTGTTCAACGTGGCGCCGCCTCGTCGCGCTCGCGTGGCTGTTGCTGGCGGTCGGCGTTCAGGCCGGTGACCGCAAGGTGAACACCACCAGCCCGCCCGCCGCGCTCTACCACAACTACTGTTCGGTCTGCCATGGCGACAACGGCGACGGACAGAGCCGGGCGCGTGGCAGCCTGAACCCGCCGCCACGCGACTTCACGACCGCGCAGGCGCTCAGCGAGCTGACCCGGCCGCGCATGGTGGCCGCCGTGAAGGCGGGTGTGCCGAACACCGCGATGGTGGGTTTCCAGTCGCAGCTGACCGAGCGTCAGATCGATGCGGTGGTCGACTATGTGCGCGACACGTTCATGCGCGCCAGCAGCACGGCCGACGCCAGCCGTGGCCGCCAGATCTATGCCAAGTCGTGCTCGGTGTGCCACGGCGACCGCGGCACGGGCTCGGTGTGGGCCGGCGCCAACCTGAAGCCGCCGCCGCGCGATTTCTCGGCACCGGCGGCGCGCGCCGAACTCACGCGCGAGCGCATGCTGGCCGCGGTGGCTGGTGGGCGGCCGGGCACTGCGATGACCGGCTTCGCGTCGCAGTTGAAGAGCGACGAGATCGCACAGGTGGTCGACTTCATCCGCGGCGCCTTCATGCGCGTGGACGCCGATGCCGCCATCTCCGGCACGCTGGCGCACGGCCTGCCACGCGGCGCCAGCGCCCCGGTGGCTGCGGCGCCGAAGCCCATGCGCGTCGACATGAAGCTGCCGATGCCCGGCGGCCTGGTCGGCGATGCCGCCGCGGGGGCCAAGTTCTACAACGCCAACTGCGCCACCTGCCACGGCGTGAAGGGCGACGGCAAGGGCCCGCGCGCCTACTTCATCAATCCGAAGCCGCGCGTCCTGATCAGCGCCGAGTCGCGCGCGCTTTTCAATCGACCCGCCATCTATGCCGGCGTCTCGGCGGGCAGGCTGGGCACCGAAATGCCGGCCTGGGACAAGGTGCTCACGCCGCAGGAGATCGCCAACGTCTCCGAGTACGTGTTCCGCAGCTTCACGCGGCCCGCGGGCACGTCGGTCGCGCAACGCAGCGCCCCATGAAGCTGCCGGCGGGCCTGGCGCTCGCGCTCGCGCTGGCCGGCTGCGTGGAGCGTGCACCGCCGCCGATCGCGCGCGGTGCAGCGGCGGCCGTGGTGATGGCCGGCGCGCAGGGCGCCGACGCCGCGCACGAGCGCGGCCGCGCGATCTGGAACTTCCGCTGCTACTTCTGCCACGGCTATTCCGGCGACGCACGCACGCTGGCCAGCACCTACCTGAGCCCGCCGCCGCGCGACTTCACCCGCGAGTCGTCACGGGCGCTGACGCTGCCGCAGATGCGCGCGGCGATCGCGCAGGGCAAGCCGGGCACCGCGATGAAGGGCTTCAACGGCATCCTCGACGAGGCCGACATCGCCGCCGTCGCGGGCTTCGTGCGGCGCGAGTTCATCGAGACCGGTTCGGCCAACACGCGTTACCACACCGCCGAGAACGGATGGCCCGACCATGAGCGCCACCGCGCCGCGTTCGCATTTGCGCGGGGCGAGCTCGCGCTGGACACGCCGTCCGATCAGCTCGACGACGAGCAGCGCCGCGGCAAGCGGCTGTTCATGAGCACCTGCATCAGCTGCCACGACCGCGGCCATGTGCGCGACGCCGGCGCAGCGTGGGAAACGCGGGCGCTGAGTTACCCGCGCGACGCGTACTGCACCAGCTGCCATGATCAGCCCAATGGCGACGGCCTTCGGCAAGAGCAGCTTCGCGCCCGGCCGACCATCCGGCGCCACCGACAGCCTCGTCGGTGGCGGCGACCTATCTCTTGCACGACCGCAAGCCGGCGCTGCCCCACCCCAACCCGCTGGAGCGCGAAGGCGAGACGCTGTACCAGCGCAACTGCGCGTTCTGCCATGCCGCCGACGGCACCGCGAAGAGCTGGATCGGTCGGTTCCTGGAACCGCACCCGCGCGACCTGACCGATCCGGCGGCGATGGCCGGCATGACACGCGAACGGCTCGCCCGCGTGATCGAGGACGGGCTGGAGGGCACCTCGATGCCGGGCTGGAAGTCGGTGCTGGCGCCGCGCGAAATCCAGGCGGTGATGGCCTACATGAATCGGGCCTTCCACCCGATCCAGGGCCTGTAGCGGTGGCGGGCCGCACGCAGCCGCTGGCTCCGAAGGGGTGGCGTGGTGCGCCATCGCGGCGGGCGTTCGCGGCCGGCTTGCTCGGCTTGTGCGCCGGATGCGCCGCCCCGCCGATGGAGCAGCGCGACGACGACGATGGCGACCGGCTGTGGCCGAAGCCGCCCGAACTGCCGCGTTATGCCTGGGAAGCCGACCTGCGCACAGCGGCCGACGTCTTCGAGGACAGCGACGACGCACGTCGGCGCAGGCTGCTTGCCGGCGAGCGACTGCCGACCGATCGCGTGCTCGAGAAGCCGGCGGCTGTGGCGGCGCGCGACGGGCGGATCTACGTGGCCGACACCGTGCAACGCCGCATCGTGGTGTTCGACGTGCCGCGGCGCAGGGTGTTCGCGATGGGCTTGCGTGCGCCGGGCACATTGGCCAAGCCCACCGCGCTGGCCATCGACGGGCAGCGGCAACTCTATGTGGCCGACAGCACGTTGCGCAAAGTGCTTGTCTACGACGCGCTCGGGCTGTACCAGCGAACGATCGGCGAACCGGCCGCGCTGCTGCGCCCCACCGGCGTGGCGGTGGATGCCGCCGGCGACCGTGTCTATGTGGTGGACCGCGCCGACAACGACAGCGAACGGCACCGCGTGCTGGCCTACGCCGGCGACGGCCGCCTGCTGGCCGAGATCGGTGGCCGCGGCAGTGCACCCGGGCAGTTCAACATCCCGGTCCAGGCGGCGGTCGCGCCGGACGGCACGCTGTGGGTGCTGGACGCCGGCAACTTCCGCGCGCAGGCGTTCGCCCGCGATGGTCAGTTCCTGCGCGCCTTCGGCCAGGTGGGCGACGGGTTGGGCCAGTTCGCGCGGCCGCGTGGCATCGCCTGCGACAACGAAGGCAACGTCTACGTCAGCGACGCGGGCTTCGGCAATGTGCAGGTGTTCGACAGCCAGGGCCGCCTGCTGATCGCGCTCGGGCGCGCCAGCCGCAAGGACAAGCCAGGCCGCTATGGCCTGGTGCAGGGCGTGGGCGTCGACGAGACCGGCCGTGTCTACATCGTCGACCAGTTGTTCAACAAGGTCGAGGTGCTGCGCCGCCTCGGCGAGCCCGAGGCGCGCGCACTGCTTTGACCTGAGCGCATCGACTCAGCGCCCTTCCCAGAGCGGAGAACCCAGCGGCCATCTTTCCCAAGAACGGGAAGCAGACCGTCAACGACAGGCCGCCTATTTGGTGTGGCAGGTCATGCACAGCGCGCTGGCCGTGTTGGGCACGCGCAGGAAACTCGTGTTGAAGGTACTGCCCGGCGCACCCGAAGGCACGCCGTGCGGGTCGTGGCACGAGGCACATTCGACCTCGTAGCCCTCGCCGCTGTCGTACAGACGCACCTCGCGCGTATCGAGGCGGCCGTTGCCGTTGGTGTCGAACCAGCGGATGCCGGGTCGCGTGGAGCTCGGCGCATTGAAATCAATGCCGGCACCGGTCGGTGGGTAGAGGACCCCCACCGGGTGGTCGTTGCGCAGGTCGGTGCCGATCACGAAGGCCGAGAAGTCGGTCGCACCGGCGCCGACCGGACCTGAGCCCGACGAATGGCACGACAGGCATCCGTTGGGGACCACCGGATCGAGGCCCAGATGCACCGACGCGTTGATGCCGCTGCGCGGGTTGGTCCAGGCATTCAGGAACGTGTTGTTCTGCGACGATTCCTGGGCCGCCAGATAGCGGCCGGAGCCCGGCATGTTGATCACCGAGTCGACGCTCACCTGCCCATCGTGGCACGACAGGCACGACAACGAGTTCGGTCCGGGTTGCGTGACGGGCTGCGTCAACGACGACGTGCCCAATGCCGCATAGGTGGTATAGGTCGTGGCCTTGATCGTGCGATTCCACAGCGGCAATGCGATATTGGCGTTGCCGCCGTGCGGCGTGTGGCAATAGACGCAGATCTCCGCGTAGTCGTTGCGGTAGGGGTCCATCACCACGCCGTTGGGCCCGCCGCCGGCCAACTGGCGCTGCGTCATGTTGTGGCGCGTGTTGGCAATGCTGTTCCGGTTGTCGAACTTGCTCGGAAGGTCGACGTCGGCCCATGCCGCCGCGAGGGCGAAGAAGCCCAGAGCCGCCAACACACGCCGAAGTG
The DNA here is from genome assembly GCA_963814435.1 of uncultured beta proteobacterium. Lineage (GTDB taxonomy): Bacteria > Pseudomonadota > Gammaproteobacteria > Burkholderiales > Burkholderiaceae_C > JAEUPI01. The sequence goes on along the minus strand of CAWFCV010000003.1, from coordinate 116,747 downwards.
CCTGCACCCGCCCGCCGTCGTTCACCGTTGCCCTCCCTGCAGCCGGCAGTCCGAAGCAATTCGCGCGCCAAATCACCCGCCCTGCTATGACGGTCGTCACCGCGACCGCCCCGGCGCACACGGGCACTTGACCTATGGCAAGCGGATCCCCGCGGGTCGACCGTCAACGCGTCACGGTGACCGCACTGGCGAAGACCACGCGATCGAAGTTGCGGCCGAGCGACTTGGCGTTGAAATTGCGCATCTCGCTGCCACCCTGCCACTGGATCCGGTCGCCAGGCTTCATCGGCGTTTCCATCGCGGCCACCCAGATCGTGCTGCCGCCGCGGTCGACCTCGATGTAGCTGTAGCCGCCGGCGTTGGCCACGCTCTTGACCACGCCGCTGCCGTTGGCGTCTGCCGCGCCCGGTGCCGCCGGCGCCGGCAGACTGCCGTGTATCGGCGTGGCGGCCGGCGCCGCGCCGGGGCGGCCCCAGCTGCTGACGAACAGGATCTGCTCGAATGTGCGGCCGAGCGACTTGGCTTCGAAGTTGCGCATCACCGCGAATTGGCCCCACTGCACCTCGTCGCCGGGCTTGACGTCGATCTGCGAGCCGGCGATCCACACCCGCTGCCCGGGACTCCACTCGACCTCGGCATAGGTGTATGCGCCCGCCTGCTGGGCCTGGATCACCTTGCCGCCATGGGGCTCGGGCGCGGCCGCGTTGGCGGTCGGCGCGCTGGCGGCCGTGGCGGGCGCCTGCGCTTCGCGCGAACACGACGCCAGCACGAAGGCACAGGCCACCAGCAACACAAGAAGACGGCGCACGGAGTTCTCCATCAAAAAGCGCGCGATTCGCGCGGCGGTATTGTAGGCAGCAGCCATCCGGCGACGTTCGCCGCCGTGCGGCCGGCATCTGTTGGCACGCAACGTGCAACCCGCCGCCCGGCGCCTGCGCGCCCGAGACCGTCATGATCGCCGCGCCCGTGATTCGCCATCGCTGCCCTGCCCGAGCGGCCGTGCCTGCCGCCGAGGCCCGGGGCTGAGTCGTGCCGAGCCCGCTCGCGCGTTCGCGCAACCTGATCTTCTTCGCCTCCGGCTTCGCCGGGTTGATCTACGAATCGATCTGGACGCATTACCTCAAGCTGTTCCTCGGGCACGCGGCCTATGCGCAGACGCTGGTGCTGGCGATCTTCATGGGCGGCATGGCGATCGGCGCCGCGGCGGCCGCGCGCTTCAGCTCGCGCATCGACGCGCCGCTGCGCAGTTATGCCGCCATCGAAGCGGCGATCGGCCTGTGCGCGCTGGTCTTTCATGCGGTGTTCACGTCGTCCACCGGTGCGTTCTACGATTTCGCGCTGGCACGGCAGCTCGACGGTGCGCCGCTGGTGGCGTGGAAGTGGACGCTGGCCACGGCGCTGATCCTGCCGCAGTCGATCCTGCTCGGCGCGACGTTCCCGGTGTTCGCCGCGGCGGCCACGCGCGCCGATCCGTCCGCCGCCGGCCGCTCGCTGGCGACGCTGTACTTCGCCAACAGCCTGGGCGGCGCGCTCGGCGTGCTGATGTCGGGCTTCGTGCTCGTGCCCAGCGTCGGGCTGCCGGCGACAATGGCCAGCGCAGGCGCGATGAACCTCGCCATCGCGGCCGTGGTGGCCGGTCTGTCGCGGGCCAGCGCGCCGGGCGTGCGCAACGCGGCAGCCAGTGCGGTGCGCGTGCCGATGGACCGCATCGATGCACTGCTGCTCGCGGTGGCGATGCTCACCGGCGCATCGTCGTTCGTCTACGAGGTGGCGTGGATCCGCATGTTGTCGCTCGCGCTGGGCAGCGCCACGCATTCGTTCGAGCTGATGCTGTCGGCCTTCATCCTCGGGCTGGCGCTGGGCGGCGGCTGGATCCGCCGCCGAATCGATCGCGCCGCCAACCCGGGCCTGATGCTCGGGCACATCCAGATCGTGATGGGCTTCGCCGCGTTGGCCACCGTGCCGCTGTATGCGGCGAGCTTCGACCTGGTGGCCTGGACGGTGCGAGAGGCGCCGAAGACCGACGCCGGCTATGTGATGTTCAACCTGACGCGCTACGGCGTGTCGGCGCTGATCATGTTGCCGGCGGCCTTCTGCGCCGGCATGACGCTGCCGCTGGCCACGCGCATCCTGTTCGCGCGGCCGGCGCAAGGCGAACGCGCGATCGGCTTCGTCTACGGTGCCAACACCGTGGGGGCGATCACCGGCCTGGTGTTCGCGGTGCATGTCGGGCTGCCGGTGCTGGGCCTGGACTACCTGGTGGCCAGCGGCGCGCTCGTCGACGTCGCGCTCGGCGTCGTGCTGCTGGCCGCATTCGGCGGCGCCGCGCGGTGGCGACTGGCAGGCGCGGCGTTGTTGGGCAGTGCGGCAGCGACGGCCGCGGTGGCCAGCACGTTCGATCCGCGCAAACTGGCCTCCGGCGTCTACCGCACCGGCAAGGCCAGCACCGAAGGCCGCGTGCTCGACATCGCCCACGGCAAGACCGCCACGATTTCGATCGATCGCAACGGCCCGACCGTCTCGCTGCGCACCAACGGCAAGCCCGACGCGTCGGCGATGCCGGCCACCGACGTTGGGCATGCGCTGGACGAGGTGACGATGGCGCTGACCGGCGCGCTGCCGCTGATGCTGCACGACAACCCGCGGCGGGTGGCCAACATCGGCTTCGGTGCCGGGCTGACCGGCGCGCTGCTGCTCGGCGACCCCCGTGTCGAGCAGATGGACACGGTGGAGATCGAGCCGCAGGTGGTGGCGCTGGCCAGACACTTCACGCCGCTGAACGACAACGTCTATGCCGATCCGCGCAGCGCGGTGCACTACGACGACGCGAAGTCGTTCTTCGCGGTGCGCGGCAAGCGCTACGACCTGATCGTCTCCGAGCCGTCCAATCCCTGGGTCAGCGGCGTGGCGGGCCTGTTCTCGGTCGAGTTCTACCGGCATGTGGCGCGCTACCTGGCCGACGGCGGCCTGTTCGCCCAATGGCTGCAGATCTACGAGACCCATCCCGAACGTGTGGTCTCGGTGCTGAAGGCGGTGGACCAGTCGTTCGCCGACTACCTCGTCGTCGCGGTCGACAGCTCCGACATCCTGATCGTCGCCGCGCCGCGCGGCATGGTGTCGCTGCGCGCCGATGCGTTCGAGCGCCTGTCCGCGCAGGTCCGGGCACGCCTGCGCCGGCTTGCCGTGGCGGTGCCGTCGGACATCCACGTCCGCGTCATCGGCAACCGGCGGCTGCTCAAGCCGTGGCTCGACGCGCAGAGCGCACCGGCCAATTCGGACTTCTTGCCCTACCTCGACAGTCATGCGGACCGCGACCGCTTCATCGGCGGCGGCTGGGGCGAGATCACCGGGCTGGCGCTGTCGCCCTACCCGATCGCCGAGGTGCTGGGCGCCCGTCCACCGCTGGCCACTCCGGCGGCGCTGAGCATCAACCAGCACTTCGGTGCCGAGCCGCCGGCCTTGACCGCCAGGCTCGTAGCCGAGTTGCTGCTCGGGCCTGCCGCCGACCCGAACGCGCTGCCGCTGCCGGCCGGCTTGCCGCCGGCGCTCGCCGCGCTCGGCGAGCGCGCGATCGCCGATTGCCGCAGCCCGCCGCTGGACGACCGCGCCTTCGCCGCCGCGGGGCTGGCGATCAAGGCATTGCCTTACCTGTCGGCCACCGAAGGCCTGCGCGTGCTGGCGGCGCTCGATGGGGCGGCCTGCCTCGACGCAAAGGCAGGCTCGTGGCCGCGGCTGTTGCGCCTGGTCGCGACGCGCGACGCCGCCGCCTTTGGTGCGCTGGCCGAGACCATGCTCGCCGATGGCGAGGGCGCCACCGAGGTTCGCGGCCGCTACCTGCTCGGCATGGCGATGCTGGGGCACCTGGGCAGCGGCGCCGTGGTGCGCGCGCGTGCCGTCTGGGAGCGCTTCGGCGTCGCCACGCTGCGCGGCAAACCGGCTGGCCTGGCACTCGACATCCTCAGCCGGCAGGCGTTGCGCGAACCCGCCGCACGATGAGCGCCGCGCGGCAGGTGGGCCGGGTGCCAGCCGTGCATCACCGCCGAGCGATCGCCTGCGGCTCGATCATGGGCCAGCCGCGCAACGCGCTCACACCAGCTTGACGTGCCGCAGCGGCAGGCTGCGCACCGGCTTGCCGGTGGCCGCGTGGATCGCATTGAGCACGCTCGGCGCGACGACGCAGATCGTCGGCTCGCCGACGCCGCCCCAGAAGTCGTACGACGGCACGATCACGGTTTCGACCTTCGGAAACTCCGCCAGCTTCAGAATCGGGTAGGTGTCGAAGTTGCGCTCGACCACGCGACCCTTGTCGATCGTGATCTCGCCGTGCAATGCCGCGCTCAGGCCGTAGGCCACCGAGCCCTCCACCTGCGCCGCGATCTGCTGCGGGTTCACCGCGTGGCCGCAATCGAGCGCCAGCACCATGCGGTGCACCGCGACCTCGCCGCGCGAATCGACCGACACCTCCGCCACCGCGGCCGAGTAGCTGCCGTAGCCCATGAACTGCGCGATGCCGCGATGCCGACCGGCCGGCAACGGTTGCCCCCAGCCGGCGCGATCGGCCGCGGCGTTCAGCACCGCCAGGTGCTTGGGGTGCTTGCCCATCAGCGTGCGGCGGAACGCCAGCGGGTCGGCCCCCGCGGCACGCGCCACCTCGTCGATGAAGCACTCGATGTACACGCCGTTCTGGTTGGTGTTCACGCCGCGCCACGGGCCGACCGGCACATGGGTGTTGCGCATCGCGTACTCGATCAGCAGGTTAGGCACCGTGTAGCCGAGCTGGGCATCGCCGGGCTCGGCCCAGAAGCCCTGCAGCTGCCGCCGGTCCTTGCCGTCGATCACCGTCTGCGGCGCCACATAGGCGTTGATCGACTGACCCGACACGCGCACGTGCAGGCCCACCAGCGCGCCATTGGCGTCGAGCCCGGCGCTGAGCTTGCACATCGAGATCGGGCGGTAGAAGTCTTGCGACTGATCCTCCTCGCGGCTCCAGATCAGCTGCACCGGCACGCCGGGGAACTGCTTGGCGATCGCCACGGCCTGGCGCACGTAGTCCTGGTTGCCGCCGCGGCGGCCGAAACCGCCGCCGAGGTCGAGCCGATTCACCGAACACTTGGTGAGCGGCAGCCCGGACTCTTCGGACAATGCCGCGAACGAGGCCTCGGCGTTCTGCGTCGGCACCCAGATCTCGGCCGAATCGGCGCCGATGCGTGCGGTGCAGTTCATCGGCTCCATCGTGGCGTGCGCCAGGAACGGCGTGCTGTACGTGGCCTCGACCTTGCGCGGCGCGCCGGCTATTGCCGCCAACGCGTCGCCCTCGCGCCGCTGCGCGAAGGCGTTCTCGGCAGTCAAGCCCCCGGCCAGGTGCGACGCAATGGCCGCGCTGGTCTGCGTGGCGGCAGCGCCTTCGTCCCACTGGATCGGCAGCGCGTCGAGCGCCGTCTTGGCGCGCCACCAGGTGTCGGCCACCACCGCCACGGTGCGGTCGTTGACGCGCACCACGCCGCGCACGCCGGGGCGGCCAGTCACGCGCGATGCGTCGTAGCCGACCAGCTTGCCACCGAACACCGGGCAGGCCTTGATCGCGGCCGAGAGCATGCCGGGCAGGCGCACGTCGATCGCATACCGTTTGCTGCCGTCGAGCTTGTCGCCGGTGTCCAGGCGCTTCAGCGGTTGGCCGGCCACCGTCCAGGTCTTCGGGGCCTTCAGCACGATGGCCTTCGCATCGGGCGGCGCCAACCGCGCGGCGGCCGGCGCCAACTTGCCGTAGCTGGTGCTGCGGCCCGACGCCGCATGCGTCACCACGCCGGCCTTCGTGCGCAGCTCGGCGACCGGCACCTTCCACTCGTCGGCCGCGGCCTGCAGCAGCATCAGCCGCGCGGCGGCGCCGCCACGGCGCACGTAATCCTCCGAGGTGCGGATGCCGCGGCTGCCGCCGGTGCCCATCTCGCCCCAGGCACGCTTGGATGCGAGGTTGCGCTGCGGCGAGATCTGCTCGGTGCGCACCTTGGCCCAGTCGCACTCGAGCTCTTCGGCCACCAGCTGCGCCAGGCCGGTGAGCGTGCCCTGTCCCATCTCGGAGCGCGCGATGCGGATCACGCACTGCTCGTCGGGCTGCACCACGACCCAGATGTTGAGCTCGCTGCCCGGTGCGGCCGCCTGAGCGGCGGCTTCGTCGGGCAACGTCCAGCCGAGCGCCAGCGCGCCGCCGGCCGCGGCGGAGAGCGCGATGAATTCGCGCCGTGTCGAGGCGAATGGAGAGTCGTGGTCCTGCAGTTCGGAATGCATGCTCGCCTCCTCAGGACTTGGCCGGTTGCGGCAGCGCCGCGGCCGCGTGCACCGCGGCGCGGATGCGCTGGTAGGTGCCGCAGCGGCAGATGTTGGTCATGGCCTCGTCGATGTCGGCGTCGGTGGGCTTGGGCTTCCTGGCCAGCAGGGCCGCCGCCGCCATGATCTGGCCCGACTGGCAGTAGCCGCACTGCGGCACGTCGAGCTGGCCCCAGGCCACCTGCACCGGGTGCGACCGGTCGCGCGACAAACCCTCGATCGTGACGATGCGGTCTGCCGCACTCAGGCTGCCGACCGGCATCGAGCACGAGCGCCGCACCTCGCCGTTGACGTGCACCGAGCAGGCGCCGCACAACGCCACCCCGCAGCCGTACTTGGTGCCCGTGAGACCCACCTGCTCGCGCAGCACCCACAACAACGGCGTGTCGGCCTCGACCTCGACCTCGCGGGTCTGGCCATTGATGTTCAGCCTGGGCATGAAGGTCTCTCCCGAATCGGCGTGTGACAGCGGGCCAGTCTGAGCCGCCGGCGCTCGCCAGCGCATCCGGGTGGATACGCATGGCAGGCCCCAACCGGGCGCGCAGGCCCGCCCCGCTATAATTTCGCGCTTCACACCGTGCCGGTGTAGCTCAGTTGGTAGAGCAGCGCATTCGTAATGCGAAGGTCGGGAGTTCGACTCTTCTCACCGGCACCAATTGTTTATGAGGGTCAACTGGATAGTTTCCACTAACCTTCCTGTCCTTCGGCGATTGCACTACTGGGCGATGTAGCCACCATGTAGCGGCCGGCACAGCGAAGGGTGGTGACGAACCCGGGCGCCTCAACTCGGTTTGGGCAAGCCCCTCTCTTATTCTGAGCGGACCCACGGGTGTCGAGGTGATTTCTGAAGAACAAGCAGCAGAGCTGCTGCTCCGTTGCGAGGACATTGCCGGACGGCGCCTACCGAGTCTCAGAGGTCGCCTGCAAAGTGCCGAACAGCGCGTCGGCGCCGTTTGGGAGTTGCTAGTGGTCGATGCCGCGTCCCGCCTTGGCCCGGTGCAGTATGAGTCCCCCGAAGGAGGCCCCGACATCCGACTGCGCCTTCCGTCTGGAAGGTGGCTATGGCTCGAAGCGACCTTCCTTCAAGACAAACCTAGACAGACCACGCAGCAAGGCATCACCGCCGCGCTGAAGCACCACGCGGTTTACCGAAAGGTTCGGAAGAAGCGGGAGCAGCACAACGTCCTCGGACCACGCATTGTTTGCATTGGAGGCGGCAGGAGCCCGGCGCTAAGCCCGCTGGTTGCTAGGACAACCGTGAGTGCCACGTCAGCAGCATTCGCGGCACTGCGACGCACCGGCGCCCTTTCCGGCGCCCTTATTGTTCACATGTATCGACAGCGTGCAGATGCTGGGGCATGCATCAATGAACGCGCCCGCGTCCCGCTCACCGAAGAGGAATGGGACCATCTGTTGCGGTTGGACTTCAATCGTTGGCGGTTCTTTGCCCGCGCCTTAGAGGACCAAGAGCGGATACCGGAAAGCAGAATCAAGCAAGCAAGCGGAGTGGTCAGCGCCCAATTGCCGCTCCGCGAGGGAAATATGAAGATTACGATACCCGGCCCACTGCTCCTCGAAACCCTCATAGAAGACAAGAGCTTGGCAAAGGTCTACGGGTCCCGTCCAGACGACCCTATCCCCAAGATCCTGGCGGAAGGCTGGCGACTTGTTGGCTGCCGGTTTATCGAGGGCAGCATCGAGAAGGGAGTTCCGAGCGCGGTTGAGATGGAGTTGGCCCCTGCACATGAGCCTGTGTTTTGGCCGCCGGAACAGCACCCCGTCCAGTTCCGGGGGGAAGGGTTCGTGGCCACTGCCCTTAGCGGGCTACGTAGACAGGCTCCAAGACGGCTTCGGCGGTGGCTATCTCGTCGTTGAGACGACACTGACCGGCCTCTCCGGACATGGACTTCGGACGAATACGAGGTACGCGGAACGGGCACGTGCCGCACTGGAGGAACACGCACCGGGTTCTAGGCTTGTCGCGCGTGCGTTGCCTCCGACACGCCAACAAGGCTGAGAGCACGCTCCGCTGTTTGGCTAGGGCGCGAGCAAGCTCGCGAAGCAGCTCCCGCTAGACTCGAGTGACTTAGGGCAACGCGTCGTGCTCGAAATACAACTCAGTCCTCCTGCACATGTGCAGACATAGAAGGCTCAAACACTATCGTGAAGGTGGGCCCTGGCGGCCTCTGCTCGCAAACGTCCGCCAGTATCTCGTACAAGAATCTGGTTGAGGGATAAGAGATCGCTAACCCCTCGGGCTGACGCGCCAACGGCCCGCAGCCTTGGCCGCCAAAGCCCTCTCTTCTTCGATCGTCTTCGCTGCAGGTTCTGTTGAGGCCACTGACGCGCGCCAGTCGCCGCGCTTGAATACCGCCGCGCGCCGCCATGTAGCGCAGGTGTCCGCAATCTGGCTGTTGGCGCTGCTGCATCTGTACATCGGCTGGCGCCTTGCGCCGCAGCTGCCCGGGTCGGTAGCGTCGGTCGCGTTCGCCGTGCTGCTGATCCTGTCGTTGGCGCTGATCCCGGCAGCCTTTCTGGGGCGCCGCGCGCGCGATCGGCTGGCCGCCGACCGGTGGACCTGGGCCGGCATGCTGACCCTCGGCCTGTTTTCGATGCTGCTGGTTTTGACGCTGCTGCGCGACCTGTTGCTGCTGCTCCCTGGCCGTTGCCGCTGCCATCGCTGGCCGCGCCGACCGCGCTGGCCGTGCCGGTATTGGCGCTGCTGGCCACGGTCTGGCGGCCTGTTCGGCGCGCGGCGCACGGCGCGGGTGCGCCATGTCGACGTTCCCATCGCCGGGTTGCCCGCGGCGCTGCAAGGCTTCACGATCGCGCAGATCACCGACCTCCATGTCGGCCCCACCGTCAAGGCGGCGCTACGTCGAGGCGATCGTCGAGGCTGTCAACCGGCTGAACGCCGACGCCGTGGCCGTCACCGGGGACCTGGTCGACGGCCGGGTCGACGACCTGACGCACGACGTCGCGCCGCTGGCGGGGCTTGCGCTCGCGCCATGGCACCTACTTCGTCACCGGCAACCACGAGTACTACAGCGGCGCCCACGAATGGATCGCCCTGCTGTCGACGCCTCGGTCTGCGCGTGCTGACCAATGAACATGTCGTGTTGAATCACGACGGCGCGTCGCTGGTGATGGCCGGCGTGGCCGACTTCAGCGCGCACCATTTTGTGCCCGGCCACCGCAGCGACCCGCAACGTGCGCTGGCGGGCGCGCCCGGTCGACGCCGGTCTGCGCGTGTTGCTGGCCCATCAGCCGCGCAGCGCATCGGCCGCCGCCGACGCCGGGTTCGATGTGCAGTTGTCGGGCCACACCCATGGCGGCCAGTACTGGCCCTTCAATCTTTTCGTGCGGCTGCAGCAACCGTTCACCGCCGGCCTGCACCGGCTGCGCTCGCTGTGGGTCTACACCAGCCGCGGCACCGGGTATTGGGGGCCGCCGCTTCGCCTGGGCGCGCCATCCGAGATCACCCGGCTGCGCTTCGTCGCGCGTGCCTAGGCAGACATCGGCCTGGCCCGAATGGCGTACCAAACCGCGGCCATTGCCGGCCGGCTATCCTCGCGGCCATGCCAGACGTGCTGACCGTCACCAACCTCTCCAAGACCTACGCCTCCGGCTTCCAGGCGCTCAAGGGCGTCGACCTCGACATCCGCCGCGGCGAGATCTTCGCGCTGCTCGGCCCCAACGGCGCCGGCAAGACGACGCTGATCAGCATCGTCTGCGGCATCGTCAATGCCAGCGCCGGCAGCGTGCACGGTCGACGGCCACGACATCGTGCGCGACTACCGCGCCGCGCGCTCGCTGATCGGCCTGGTGCCGCAGGAGCTGACCACCGACGCGTTCGAGACGGTGTGGGCCACCGTCTCGTTCAGCCGCGGCCTGTTCGGCAAGCGCGCCGAACCCGGCGCACATCGAGAAGGTGCTGCAAGCGACCTGTCGCTGTGGGACAAGAAGGACAACAAGATCATGACGCTGTCGGGCGGCATGAAGCGCCGCCTGCTGATCGCCAAGGCGCTGTCGCACGAGCCGCAGATCCTGTTCCTCGACGAGCCGACCGCGGGCGTCGACGTCGAGCTGCGGCGCGACATGTGGCAGCTGGTGCGCGCGCTGCGCGACACCGGCGTGACGATCATCCTGACCACGCACTACATCGACGAGGCCGAGGAGATGGCCGACCGCATCGGCGTGATCAGCAAGGGCGAGCTGATCCTGGTGGAGGACAAGGCCGAGCTGATGCGCAAGCTCGGCCGGAAGCAGCTGACGCTGCAGCTGCAGCGACGCCGCTGGCGCAGGTGCCGCCCGCAGCTCGCCGCCTACGCGCCTGGAGCTGTCGGCCGAGCGGCACCGAGCTGACCTACACCTACGACGCGCAGGGCGAGCGCGCCGGGCATCGTCGACGCTGCTGAAGGACCTGGCCGACGCCGGGCATCGGCTTCAAGGACCTGCACACCACGCAGAGCTCGCTCGAGGACATCTTCGTCAGCCTGGTGCACGACCGGAGCGAGGCCGCATGAACCTGCACGCCATCCGCGCGATCTACCGCTTCGAGATGGCGCGCACCTGGCGCACGCTGATGCAGAGCATCATCTCGCCGGTGATCTCGACCTCGCTGTACTTCGTCGTCTTCGGCGCGGCGATCGGCTCGCGCATCCCGGAGGTCGACGGCGTCAGCTACGGCGCCTTCATCGTGCCCGGGCTGATCATGCTGTCGCTGCTGACGCAGAGCATCTCCAACGCGTCGTTCGGCATCTACTTCCCCAAGTTCACCGGCACGATCTACGAGCTGCTGTCGGCGCCGGTGTCGTACCTTCGAGATCGTGCTGAGCTACGTCGGCGCGGCGGCGACCAAGTCGATCATGCTCGGGCCTCATCATCCTGGCCACCGCCGGCCTGTTCGTGCCGCTGCAGGTCGAGCACCCGTTGTGGATGCTGCTGTTCCTGGTGCTCACGGCGGTGACCTTCAGCCTGCTCGGCTTCATCATCGGCATCTGGGCCGACGGCTTCGAGAAGCTGCAGGTGGTGCCGCTGCTGATCGTCACGCCGCTGACCTTCCTCGGCGGCAGCTTCTACTCGATCGACATGCTGCCGCCGTTCTGGCAGAAGGTGGCGCTGTTCAACCCGGTCGTCTACCTGATCAGCGGCTTTCGCTGGAGCTTCTACGGCATGGCCGACGTCGGCCTCGGCCTCAGCCTGGGCATGACGCTCGCGTTCCTGGCGGCCTCGCTGGCGATCGTGGCCTGGATCTTCAGGACCGGCTACCGGCTCAAGGCCTGATGCAGCCGGCGCCGGCCACAACGGCCTGGTCCGCGCCTTCTGCCTGGCGCGGGGCTGAAGGTCGGCCCCGGGCCGTGCTCGACGGCTGGTTCGACAGCGACGCGATCAAGGCCGCGTTCGGCCTTGCATGGTCGCACGCAGCATCTGCCACACTGTGGTCTGCACGGCGAATACAACATCCTGCGTGGTTGCACCCATGACCTGGCCACCGAGCATGGCGTGAACCTGCAAGGTAGACCCTTCCATGTCATCAACCGCGTCTTCGACCACGCCATCGGACAGGCATTGCAGACCTATGCCACCCAGCGCGCGCTCGAGGTGCAGCAACGCCGCGAAGAGTATCTGGCCTTCGTCGTGCACGATCTGCGCACGCCGCTGTTCGCGATCTCGTTGACGGGCCGGGTGCTCGAGAAGACCCTGCCCAAGCTGGCCGCTGGCGACGACGCCCAACGATTGTTGAAGTCGCTGCGCCGCAATGTGCAGCAGCTCGAGGGTCTGGTACGCAAGTGCTCGAAGAGAACACGAATCTGCAGACTGACAGTGGCCTCAAGCTCGAGCGGCGCTGGTTCGACGCGTGGCCGATGGTGGAGGCGCTACTCGACGATCTGCACGAGGTGGCGACCACGGCACACACGCAGTTGGTCAACCGCGTGCCTGACGACATGGTCCTGTTCGCCGACGCTGGACTCATGCGACGGGCCTTCCAGAACCTGATCGGCAATGCCATCAAGTTCACGCCGGGCGGCGAGGTCACTGTCGACGCGCGGGCCGACGAGAGCCAGGGAACGGTCGAATGCTGGGTCAGCGACAACGGCCCGGGCATCGACGCCGAGATCAGGCAGGATCTTCGACAAGGGCGAATCTGGCGCTGAGGACGACGCCAGTACCGGCCTGGGCCTGGCTATCGTGAAACCTTCGTCGAAGCGCACGGCGGCAGCGTCACCGTGCAAAGCGAAGCGGGCCTGGGTTCGACGTTCCGATTCACACTGCCTGGGCAGGCACCCGCAGGCTGAACCGCTCGCGCACGCTATCGTCGCCTTGACGATGTAGGTCTCGAAGGTGATCGAGCTGTGCGCGCTGTCGCCGCAGTGGCTGTAACGATCCAGAGCGTCTTTCGACGGTGTGTGGGCATGGCGCAAGTCGGGCCTGCGCGCGGCCTGCCGGCTGCCGTCGCGCGCGACGTTTGCCTGTAGGCAGGTTCTGACAGCGAATGCCGGCCCTGTCGTGCAAGGCGATGCGCCGATCGCGAATGGCGCCCGCTCGGCGAGCCACCTAAGCTTCGCTGCCCCTCAACCACTTCCCTGGAGTTCCATTGAACCTCATCGTTCGGCCCATTGTCGGCGGCCTGATCGGTTGGCTCGCCAGCATCCTCTGATTCGCCGCGGCAGCGTGCACCGACGCGCCTGCCCTTGCAGCTCACTTCAACCCAAGGACATCACCATGACTCACGAGACCAAAACGCGCAAGCCTCGCACAACCGACGCCAACCGCGACCCGCTCACCGGCGTACCCGGCGCGCACCCGGTCGGCGCCGCTAGTCGGCGCCGCAGTCGGCGGTGCCGCGGCTGGCGCCGCGGCAGGCACCGTCGCCGGCCCGGTCGGCACTGTGGTCGGCGCCACGGTCGGGGCCATCGTCGGCGGATACGCCGGCAAGGGCGTGGCCGAGGCCATCGACCCGACGGTCGAAGTCGATCATTGGCGCGAGACCTTCAAGACCCGCCCGTATGCGCGCAGCGGCTCGAGTTTCGACGAGTACGAACCGGCCTATCGCTACGGCATCGACGCGTTCGACCGCTATCCCGAGCGCAGCTTCGACGCAGCCGAAGGCGACTTGTCGCGCGACTGGGAGACCGTGCGCGGCACGTCGAGCCTCGACTGGGAGCGGGCCAAGCACGCCGCCCGCGATGCATGGAAGCGCTTGAGCGATTCGACCGAGCGCGCACTGCCAGGCGATTCGGACCGCGACGGCAAGTAGAGGTCTCGACGCGGGATCGGTCGTACGCGCCGCGCGCCGCTGACCGATACCCGCAGGCCAAGTCAACGCCTGCGCTGCCGGGCGTTGAGCGATCGGGCCGGCGGCCCCGCCCCCTCCTCGGCGAACGGGCCTGCGGCAAGGACACGGCCGAGGTCGACCGAGTCGTCATGAACGTGCGCATGAATCCCAAGGTGACTTCCATGGATCGTTCGATCTTGATCGTGAAGGACGACGCAACGACACGCGTTCTGCTGGCCGCGAACTTCGATGCCATGGGGTATCGGGTTTCCTGCGCCTGCGACGTTGCGAAGGCGAGTGCGCTGGCAAGCGAGCTCGCTCCCGATGTCGTGCTGCTCGACCGCATCGTGAAGGGCCAATCCGCGCTGGCCTGCGCCCGGGAACTACGCAGCGAACGGCGCACGGCGAAGGCCGCCATCATCGTCATCGGCTCGCGAGTACCGCAGGCCCCGGACGCGGTTGCGGCGCTCGACAGCGGCGCCGACGACTACCTCATCATGCCTTTCTCGATGAAGATGCTTCTGGCCCGCATCGAGGCCGTGATGCGACGTCGGCCATTGCATTCGAATACAACACCTTAGAGCGAGCGCATTGAAGCGCGTGGCCGTGGCGCAAATCGCCCTGCACGAGATGCCGAGCGAGACGGCCCTAGAGAACTTGCTGCGCGTGATCGCGCAAGGCCAGCCGATCGGAGCCGGGTGTCTTCATTGGACGGCTTCGCCCAACGGCGTACGCGAAGAACGCGACAGGTGCTGCGGAACGGTCGACAGCCGGTCGTCTGCCCGCCTGATGACGGAATAGCACTCGCAGCAGCGTTCCTCGAGCCCTTTGCGGTCCGAAATGGCGATGCGGCCACGGCAATAGCGAATCAGTCCGTCCTTCTGTAGCTTGATGGCGGCACCGGTGACGCCTTCGCGGCGCACACCGAGCATCCCGGCAATGCGCTCCTGCGTCACGTCCAACTCGTCGCTGGCTTGCCGATCGAGATGAAGCAGTAGCCAGCGGCACAGTTGCTGTTCCAGCGCATGGTGCTGGTTGCAGGCCGAGGTCTGTACCAGATGGGTGAACAGGGCCTGGGTGTATCGCAGCAGCGGCTGCAGCACGTCCGCCGAGCGTTGCGTGTGACGCACAATCGAGCCCGCACTCATGCGCCAGCCGTGGCCTGCGCGTTGCACCACCGCGTCGCTGAGCGCTGGCCCGCCGCCCATGAAGGCGCAGACGCCGACGACTCCTTCGTTACCGACCACGGCCACCTCCGTGGCCGCACCGTCCTCCATGGACGAGATCAGCGAGACGATCGCGCCTGCCGGAAAGTAGACGTGACGCAACGCGGAGCCGGCCTCGTAGAGCGTCGTGTCCTGCGGCAGCGCGACCCACTCCAGGTCGGCTTCGAGCCGTTGCAATTCTGCGGGTCCCAACGCGGCCAGCAGTTGGTTTGTCGTTCGGAGATCGGAGCTTGCATGGGTCATTCGATGGCACCGGTTTGTGGGTGAGCGTTCGGCGCGCCGGCGGTTCGTGGCCGCCGGCGACGGTATGGGCCCGCGCCATGCATGGCGATGGCGTGTCGAAGCGTTTGGTTGACTCTAGGCAGGCCGGAGCCTCATGTCGTTAGGACCTGCGCGCGAGGGTCTGTCGGCCGTGTCCTACCTGCCGAGACGTCCGGGCGTCGAAGACGAACGTGCGAGAACGCACAGACCCCCGCGGGGCGAGTACCTACGGTGCACCCCTCGCCATGGGCACGGGGCGCCGGTGGTTCCGGCACCCGACCCGCCCGTCACCCAGGGGAAGCGCTGATGACCCTATCCACCAGAGCGACCGTTGAAGATCTCGCCGCGCTCCATCGCCAGCTCGGCCTTCAGGCTGTCCAGGTCGCGGAAGATCGATGCCACCGCCAGCACGCGGCCGCCCTTGCAGTAGCGCAGCAGGCAGTCCCGCGATTCGATGTCGCCGTCGACCTCGATCGCGTCCCATGCTTCGGCATGGCCCACGTAGTTGATCGACACGTCGTAGTGCTGACTCCAGAAGAACGGCACCGCGTCGAACTTCGTGGGGATGCCGAGCATGTTGAGCGCCGCGGTCTGGCCCTGCCGTTCGGCGACGACCCAGTGCTCGACGCGGATCCGCTCGCCGCTGTGCGGATCGGGCCAACGCGCGATGTCGCCGGCAGCGTAGACCCCCTGCGCGCTGGTCTCGAGGTACGCGTCGACGACCACGCCGCGGTCGAGCGCCAGGCCGGCGCCTTCGGCGAGCGCGAGCCGCGGTCGCACGCCGACGCCCGCGACCACGAGATCGGCGTCGATCGTGTCGCCACCCTTCAAGGTGACGCGCCGGGGCTCGATGGACGTGGCCGAATCGCGCAGATGGAAGACGACGCCGTGCGCCTCGTGCAGGCCGCGCACGAATTCGCCCATGGCCGGGCCGAGCACGCGTTCCATGGGCCGCTCGTCGGGCGCGACCACGTGCACCTCGAGCCCGCGCGCGCGCAGCGACGCCGCCACCTCCAGGCCGATGAAGCTCGCGCCCATCACCACCGCACGGCGAGCCGATCGCGATTGCTCGATGATCGCGCGGCTGTCGGCGAGCGCTCGCAGCGTGTGCACGTGGGGCAGCTCCATGCCGGGCAACGGCAGTCGCACCGGCTCGCAACCGGTGGCGACGAGCAGGCGGTCGTAGCCCAGCTTGCTGCCGTCGTCGAGTACGACCTCGTGCGCGCCGACGTCGAGGCGGGCGACGGCGGTGCCCCAGCGCGCGTCGATGCGGCGCTCGGCGTAGAAGCACTCGGGCTGCAGCGGTATCCAATCCTCCGGTGCGTTGCCGGCGAGGTAGTCCTTCGACAGGTTCGGACGGTCGACCGGCGGCGACGCCTCCTGGCCGATCATCGTGAGCTCCCCAGCATAGCCCTCACGCCTGAGCCGCTCGGCCGCGGCGAACCCGGCCGCACCGCCGCCGACGATGACAATGCGCCGGGGGGGCGCCGAGGCGGGGCCGATTGCCGGCTGGCGCACGCGCCCGGTCGACGGCTCACCCTTCTTGCCGAGCACGAAGACCAAGCCGCCGCGCACCTCGGTGGCCCAGCAGCCGACCGGGTTGATCGCCGGCGCATGCAGCGCCTCGCCGGTGCGCAGGCTGAAGCACGCGTGGTGCCACGGGCAGCGCACGGTGTCGTCGACCATCAGCCCTGCGGCCAGCGGCGCGTGGTAGTGCGAGCAGGTGGCGCCGATGGCATGGAACTCGCCGCCGCGCCGGGCCAGCAGCACCGCGTCGTCGCCGACGTGCCCGGCCAGCATGCCGGGGTCGTCGAGGCGGTCGAGGGGGATGCCTCGGCTCAGGTCAGGCCCGGGATCGGCGGTGGGTTCGCTCATGGTTCGTCTCCTGCATGCGGCGGCTGCCGCGCATCCGTACGCGCTCGCGGTGGCGATCACGTGCTCGATGTGGCGGGCAAGACTGCATCGTGCGCGATCGGGCCGTCCCGCCCGACAGCAGGGTCAAAGCGCGTCCGGGGTGCTGCCGGGCTTGATGTCGCCAGACCCGGGACGCTCGCGTCATCAGGCGCGCAGTTCGGTGTCGAAGCGGTGCTCAGGCAAGCCGCGATGGCCGGGCGTCAGCGCGTAGATGCCGCCCGCGGTCGGCTGGTGGTGCAGCGCTTCGGTGCCCAGGCCGACGCGCGCAGTGCTGACGAACAGGCGAGCGAAGTCGTCGCCGCCGAACGCCGGGCACGTGGGCCGCGTCACCGGCATCGCGAGCCGTGCGGTCTCGCGGCCGTCGCGGTCGTAGCGCACGACGCAGCCGCCGTCCCATTGCGCATTCCACAGACCACCGTCGGCGTCCACCGCCGAACCGTCGGGATAACCTTCGTGTTCGCCGAGACGCACAAACAGCCGCGGTGGCCCGATGCGGCCGTCGGCGTGGTAGTCGGCACAGTGGATCGTGCGCGTCGGCGAATCGGCGAAGTACAGCCGCGTGCCGTCGGGGCTGAAGGCGATGCTGTTGGCCACCGCCACCGCAGGCAGCGGCAGGCGCTCGACGTGCAGATCGCCATCCACCCGATAGAAGTGACCGATCGGCGCCTCGGCGGGATTGAACGTGCCGAACACGAAGCGCCCCTGCGCATCACAACGGCCGTCATTGATGCGCGTGGTGGGCTGGTCGGCTTCGACCGGAATCACCGGCGACATCGCTTCACGGTCGAGATCGAACAGCGCGATTCCCGACGCCAGCCCGAGCAGCAATTGGGACGGCTGCCGGCACAGCGCGAAGCCGCCCACGCGCTCGGGCAGCCGCCACTCGCGCACCGAACCGTCAGCCGCGCTCCACCGGCTGATGCGCGAGCCTTCGATGTCGGTCCAGTACAGCGCCCCGGCCTGCTCGCACCACAGCGGGCATTCGCCGAGGCGTGCCTGCGCGTCGACCAGCAGCGCGGCCGTCATGACCAGCCCGCGTCGACGATGAAGTCCTGCGCCGTGCACATCGCGCTGTCGTCGGCGGCGAGGAACAGCGCCATGCGCGCGATGTGCTCGGCCAGCAGCGGCCGGTTGATGCACTGGCCGCGCGCGATCTCGTCGCGCGACTTGTCGGTGACCCACAGGCGCAGCTGCTTCTCGGTCATCACCCAGCCCGGCACCAGCGTGTTGACGCGGATGTTGAACGGGCCGAAGTCGCGCGCCAGGCTGCGCGTCAACCCCTGCACCGCGGCCTTGGCCGTCGTGTACACCGGCATGCCGCCTTGCTTGAGCATCCAGCTGACCGAACCGAAATTCACGATCGAGCCGCCGCCGAGCGCCTTCATGTCGGCGGCCACCGCCTGCGCGGCGAAGAACTGGTGCTTCAGGTTCACCGCAATGCCGGCGTCCCAGCTCTGCGGCGTGGTCTCGTCGATGGTGTGCCGCCGATCGTTGGCGGCGTTGTTCAACAGCACGGCGATCGGCCCGAAGTGCTGGCGCACCGCGTTCACCGCGGCGCGCAGCGCGTCGATGTCGGTCAGATCGGCCTCGACGAACAGCGGCGCGGTCTGGCTGCCCGCCAGCGACCGGGCCCGTTCGGCACCGGCCGCCGCGTCGATGTCGATGAAGCCGACACGCGCCCCCTGTGCTGCGAACTGCGCCACCAGCGTCGCGCCGATGCCGGTGGCACCGCCGGTGATCAGCACGGTGCGGTCGGTCAGGCTGGGGTATTGCGCGTACGGGTTCATGGTTTCTCGCAGTCGGGTGTCCACTGTAACCATCGCGGTGCCGTCGATGGACGGGTCGGGCTTGGCCGGGCGATCAGCCCGGCCAAGCCCCCGTTCATGGAATGTGAATGCCGAAAAGCGTGCGGCAACGTTACGATGCGCAATCCGAAAGGACAAGCCATGCCTCAGGTCATTGCTTCTTGGGTCGAGCGATTTGCCACCCGCCTCATCGAACTGCAGCCCGAGGTTCGTCCGCTCGACGCGGTGCGCAATGCGACGGCGATCTATCCGGATGTAGCGGCCATGGCACCGGAAGCCGCCGCCGAGCACTTCGTGTCCTCCACCGACGGCAAGCGAGTCAAACGCGACGTGGGCCCGACCAGCGGCCGCTCGTGAGCTGCTGACCACCCGCTGGCCCCGAATCCTGCTCGGCGCAGCCCGGCGCACCGGATAGCGACGTGCTGACTGAACCACCACCCTACCCGCTCGATGGCGGCTGCGCCTGCCGCCACGTGCGCTACCGCATGACGACGCGGCCGCTGATCGTGCACTGCTGCCATTGCCGCTGGTGCCAGCGTGAGAGCGGCGCGGCGTTCGCGCTGAACGCGATGATCGAGTCGGACCGCGTGGTGCTGCTGGCGGCCGAACCCGACCTGATCGACACGCCGTCGCGAGAGCGGCTACGGCCAGAAGATCGCGCGCTGTCCGAAGTGCCAGGTCGCCGTGTGGAGCCACTATGCGGGCGCCGGCGCGCTGATCAGCTTCGTTCGCGTCGGCACGCTGGACGAACCGGCGCACCTGCCGCCCGACATCCACATCTTCACCGCGTCGAAGCAGCCCTGGGTCGTGGTTCCCGAGGCGATGCCGGCGGTGCCCGAGTACTACGACCGCGAGCGTTACTGGCGCACCGACGCGCTGGCGCGGCGCGAGAAACTCGTGGCACGCATCGAAGCCTACCGCGCCACGCTGCGGCCGGCCCAGGCCTGAGACTCAGGGCCGTGCCAGCGCCGCCAGGCCGCGCACGTCGGCCGCGCGCTGCAACGCCCAGCAGGCCGCGAGCAGCGGCGCCGTGCGCCCCGCCGGCAGCACCGGTTGCGCCAGGCGCGTGAACTTGGCTTCGAGGTCGGCGTCGGTCATCGGTCGTTGCAGCGAGCCGATGGCGTGCTCGACGAACACGTGCACGCGCCGGCCGTCGCGCAGCATCGCCGTGACGTCGGCACTGGCCTCGTCGATCGCGTCGTCGACGGTGGCCACCACCTTGCGCCGCATCACCACCATGTCGTGGCGCGTGACCACCGCGTCGGCGAACTCGTCCTCACCGGCGCGGCCTTCGATCAACCCGAGCGCGCAGCCGTGGTAGACGCTGAACTTCCCTTGCAACCCGTCGGCCGGCTCCTTCTTGCCGGTGAGCTCGAGCACCAGCGAATGCACCTTGAGCTCGATGCGCTCCACCTGCTCGGGCGTGACGCCCTGTTGGCGCAGCTGGATGCAGGCGTCGATGCTGGGGTGGATCACGATGCCGCAGGCAAACGGCTTGTAGGTATTGAACGAGATCTCGAAGCGTTCGCCGAGCTGGCCGGTGATCTCGCTCCAGTCGCACTTGGTCGAGTAGGTCTGCATCAAACCGCGCGGCGCCTCCAGCGCCCGCGCGCTGGCAGTGAAGCCGTGTCGCGCCATCAGCGCCGCCATCAATCCGGCGCGCGCGGCGGCACCGGGATGGAACGGCTTGGTCATCGTGCCGAACTGCTCGCGCAGGCCCACCGGCTGCGACGCCGCGATGCCGAGCGCCATCGCCGTCTGCGCTTCGGTGAGCCCGAGCAGCCGCGCGCACGCGGCCGCCGCACCCAGCATGCCGGTGGTGCCGGTGATGTGCCAGCCGCGGTCGTAGTGCTCGGGGTACACCGCGTTGCCGACGCGGCAGGCGACGTCGATGCCCAGCACCAGCGCATCGATCAGCTGCCGCCCGCTGCCGCCCTGCTGCTCGGCCAGCGCCAGCACCGCCGACGCCACCGGGCCCGCCGGGTGGATGATGGTCTTCAGGTGGGTGTCGTCGAAATCGAAGGTGTGCGAGCTGATGCCGTTGAGCAGCGCGGCGCTGGCCATGTCCACCCGCTCGCCGCGGCCGAGCACGCTGGCCTGCGCCGCCGGCTGCAGCATCTGCACCGCGGCCAGCGCCGCGCTTACCGACTCGTGCCCGGCGGCGCCGACGGCGCAACCCAGCCAGTTGGTGAAGGTGCGGTGCGCCTCGTGGTCCACCGCGTCGCTCCAGCCGCGGCTCGGGTGCGTGGCGACGAAGCGGGCCAGCGTCTGCGTGACCGGCGGTGCGTGGTGATCGGCGGTGACCTGGGTGTTGCGCGCCATGCGTGTCCTTCGGGGTGTGCGGGTCAACTGTCCAACTGGATGTTGCGGTCGCGCGCCAGGCGCGTCCAGCGGGTGATGTCCTGCTGCACGAAGCGGCCGAAGGCCTCGCTGGACATCGGCATCGGCTCGATCGCCTCGACCGCAAGCTTGTCGCGCAGATCCGGCGCCTGCAGCACGCCGTTCAGCGTGTCGTTGAGCTGCTTGACCACTGCCGCCGGCATGCCGGCCGGCCCCATCACGCCGTACCACTGCTGCGCGTCGAAGCCCTTGAAGCCGGCCTCGTCGAGCGTCGGCACGTCCTTGAGCAACGGATGCCGCGCCAGCCCGGTGACCGCCAGCGGCCGCGCGCGGCCCGAGCGGATGTGCGGCATCGCCGCCGCCAGCCCGGGGAACATCGCCTGCGTCTGCCCGCCGAGCAGGTCGGTGAAGGCCGGCGCGATGCCGCGGTAGGGGATGTGCACGATGAAGGCGTTGGCCTGCTGCTTGAACAGCTCCATCGTCAGGTGCGTCAGCGAGCCAGGCCCGGCCGAGCCGTAGCTCAGGCGGCCCGGGTTCGCGCGCAGGTAGTCGTTGAACTCGCGCAGGTTGTTCACCGGCAGCGACGCATTGACCACCAGCACGTTGGGCGTGGCGCCGATCATGCCGATCGGCGTGAAGTCCTTGATCGCGTCGTACGGCAGCTTGCGCGTCGCGGGGCTGGTGCCGTGCGTCGCCACGTAGCCCTGCATCAGCGTGTAGCCGTCGGGTGCGGCGCGCGCGGTGGTCTGGCAGGCGATCGAGCCGCCGCCGCCGCTCTGGTTGTCGACGATGAAGGTCTGGTTCAGCGCCTTGCCCCAGCGCTCGGTGACGGTGCGGCCCACCATGTCGCTGCCGCCGCCGGCGGCCACCGGCACGATGTAGCGGATGGGCCGCGCCGGATAGGCCTGCGCAAGCGCGCGGGCCGCGAACCCCAACCACGCCAGCGGCGCTAGCCTGCAGCAGATGTCGTCGCTTCACCATCGAACACCCCTTGCGAGGCGGCAACGGCCCTCGCTGGCGCGCATCCTAGTCCAGTGAAACGGACTAGCCGCGCGACGCAAAGCCAAGCTCCGGATGCAGCCGTTCGTAGGCCAGCGCGAGCTGCGGATCGCGACGTTTCACCTCGGCATGGTCGACGCGACCGCTGCGCGTCATGTAGCGATAGGCGAACTCGTACGGATCGAGGTCCATCATCGCGCCCATGCCCTCGTACCAGCGCAGGCTCACGTTCGCCGCGTCCCAGATCTTCTTCATCGGCGGCGCTCGCTGCGCCTGAAACTCCTGCAGCGCGGCGTCGACAGTCGGCTGTGCCGCCAGTGCGCGCGCCAGCGCGATCGCGTCTTCCATCGCCAGCCGCGTGCCCGAGCCGATCGAGAAATGCGCGGTGCGCAATGCGTCGCCGAGCAGCACCACGTTGCCGGTGCTCCAGCGTTCGTTCCAGATCGCCGGAAAGCGGCGCCAGGTCGAGCGGTTCGATTGCAGCCGGTGGCCACCGAGGTCGGGCGCGAAAACCCGTTCGCAGATGCGCAGGCTGTCGGCCTCGCCCATCGTCTCGAAGCCGGCACGCTGGAACGTGGCCTCGTCGACCTCGACCAGGAACGTGCTCACCGGTGCTCCGTTGGTGCTGCGCGCCGTCCCTCCGAGAGGGAGCGATCGCTCCTTGGGACGGCCCGGCGAAGCGATCTCGTCCGGCGCGTACCGATAGTGGTGCGCGCAGAACACGCCGAGCGCATCGCGGCGGAAGGTCAACGTCAAGGTGTCGAACGGCTGGCTCGTGCCGTACCAGATGAAGCGGTTGTGGTGCCATACCGTCTGCGTGCCGAATGCGGCGGCCCGCGCGTCGCGCGATGCCGAGAATGCGCCGTCGGCGGCCACCAGCAGGTCGGCCGGCGCGAGCTCAGCCACGTCGGCCACCGCGCGGTCGAACACCAACCGCACGCCTGCGTCCTCGGCCTCCCGGTGCAGCAGGTTCAGCAGCTTCAGGCGGCCGATCGACGCGAAGCCGTTGCCGCTGATCGGGATGTGCACGTCGCTGTGCACGACGGTGAGGTCGTGCCACGACTGCATCTGCGGCGTCAGCCGCTCGACCAGCGCCGGCGCGTCGGCGCGCAGGAAATCGAGCGCGCGGTCGGAGAACACGACGCCGAAGCCCCAGGTCGCGTTGCGCGGGCCACGCTCGGTCACGCGCACCTGGTGCCGGGGATCGGCGCGCTTGAGCAGGATGGCGAGCGTCAGCCCCGCGGGCCCGCCGCCGAGGATCTCAACGTGCATGCTCGGACCTCGACACGGCGCGCTCGGCGTCGAGCTCGCGCTGCAACAACTGGCGAAAACGGATCAGCGCGGCGTCCATGTGCAGCGGCACCATGGGTTGGTCCGGCGCGATGTTGCGCGCCTGCGCGGTGATCATGTCGCGGTCTTCGTCGAACGCGCCGACCAGCGATTGGTAGATCGACTCGGCGATTGTGTCGTCGCCCTCGCCCGCCGGGTGCGACTGCTGGAAGAAGTAGTGCGTCGACGTCTCGGATTCCGGCGTCAGCGTCTGGCAGCTGTGCAGGCGCACGGCGTGCGTCATGTCATCGGGCGCGTCGCTCACCGGCCGGCCGCCCGAATGCATCAGCAGCGTGGCCGGCAGCAGGAAGTCGTAGATGAACCAGCGGTCGAGGTGGCCATCGAAACTGCGAAACCGCTGGTAGAACGGCGGCGGCGGCACGTCGCGCACCAGGCGGCTGACGCGCAGCCCACGTTGCCCGGTCGCATTGACCACCTCGATGGTCGGCCTCGATTCGGCGATCGCGGCCGAGCCGCCGAGCGTCTTCTCGTGCACGTAGCTCAGGTGCGAGAAGTCCAGCAGGTTGTCGCAGATCAGCAGGTACGGCGTGTCGTAGCGCAGGTAGCCGGGCCGGTGCTTCCAGTGCACCGAGTCGCACGAGAAGTTGTCGGGCAGCCGTTCGGGCGACGCGAGTGCCGGGTCGCCCATCCAGACGAACAGCCACTGGTTCTTCAGCTGCAGCGGGTAGCTGCGCACACGCACGTGCTCGGGCACCACCTCGAGGCCGGGGATCGCGACGCAACGCCCCGAGGCGTCGAACTTCAGGCCGTGATAGCCGCAACGCAGGCAGTCGCCTTCCAGCCGGCCGAGCGACAGCGGCGCGTGGCGATGGCAGCAGCGATCCTCCAGCGCCGCAAAACCACCGCCCGAGGTGCGGTACACGACGATCGGCTCGCCGAGCACGGTGCGCGCGAACAGCCCCTGCGCGGGGATCTCGTGGTCCCAGGCGATCACGTACCAGCAGTTGCGCAGCCAGGGCACGGTCGTCGTCTGCAAGGCCGCCGCCACGGCTCAACGATCGCTGAACTTGGCGGCGCGCTTTTCCAGGAATGCCGCCACGCCCTCGCGGAAATCGCCGCCCTGCCCCAGCTCGGCCTGCACGCGTGCCTCGAGCGACAGCGCATCGGCATAACTGATCATCACCGCTTCGTCGAGCACGCGGCGCGTGGCGGCGATCGCCTTCACCGGCATCGCCGCCAGCCGCTGCGCCAGCGCCTGCGTCTGGTCGGACAGCGCGGCGTCGTCGACGCAGCGCCAGATCAGGCCGATGCGCTCGGCCTCCTCGGCCGGCAGCTTGTCGCCGGTGATCGCCAGGCCCAAGGCACGCGCGCGGCCCACCAGCCGCGGCAGCAGCCAGGTGCCGCCGCAATCGGGGATCAGCGCGATCTTCGAGAAGGCCTGGATGAAGCTCGCCGAGCGCGCGGCCATCACCAGGTCGCAGCCGAACGCAAAGTTCGCGCCGGCGCCGGCGGCCACGCCGTTGACCATCGCGATCACCGGCACCGGCATCGAGCGGATGCGCAGCGCCAGCGGCCTGTAGATGCGCTCGACCACCGCGCCGACGTCGCCGCTCATTTCGGGATCGTTCAGATCCTGCCCGGCGCAGAAACCGCGGCCGGCACCGGTGATGACCAGGCAGCGCACGGCGCTGTCGCCGGCCGCCACGTCGAGCGCCGTGCGCAGCTCGCGATGCATCGCGGCGGTGAAGCTGTTCAGTGCTGCGGGACGGTTCAGCGTCAGCGTGCGCACCGGACCGGTGGTGGCGGCGAGCACGAGCGATTCATCAGCCATCACAAGTCTCCATCGGTCTCGTTCGGTTGGCGAACACACGCCTGCGGACGCCAGGTGCAACGGTAGCACGTGAGACGCCGTCGTGTTGACGGATGACAACCCCCTGGCCCGAGGCCGCGGACCGATCCACGTTCGCCGCCTGAGCGGCGGGCCGCTCAGCCCCAAACCTCCTGCGCCGTCTCGATCACCAGCCGCAGCTTGGCGCGCTGCGCCTCGACCGCGATGTTGTTGCCGTGCACGGTGCTGGAAAAGCCGCACTGCGGCGACAGGCACAGCTGGTCGAGCGGCGCGTATTTCGCGGCCTCGTCGATGCGGCGCTTCAACATGTCCTTGCTCTCGAGCTCGCCGAACTTGGTGGTCACCAGGCCGAGCACCGCGATCTTGCCCTTCGGCAGGTAACGCAGCGGGCGGAAGTCGCCGCTGCGATCGTCGTCGTATTCGAGGAAGTACGCGTCGAGGTTCATCTCCGACAGCAAGGCCTCGGCCACCGGCTCGTAATTGCCCGCCGCGGCGTGCGTGCTCTTGAAGTTGCCGCGGCACAGGTGCATCGCCAGCGTCATGCCCCTGGGCTTGTGCGCCACCACCTTGTTGATGAAGCCGGCGTAGCGGTGCGGCAGCTCGTTGGGGTCGTCGCCGCGCTGGCGCGCCGCCTCGCGCATCTTCTCGTCGCACAGGTAGGCCATGTTGGTGTCGTCCATCTGCACGTAGGTGCAACCGGCGTCGGCCAGCGACTGCAGCTCGTCGCCGTAGGCCTTGGCCACGTCGTCGTAGAAGACCGGGTCGAGCTCGGGGTAGGCGTCCTTGCTGATGCCGGCGCGGCCACCGCGGAAGTGCAGCATCGTCGGCGACGGGATCGTCACCTTCGGCGTCAGCCCCGGCTTGACTTGGGCTTTCAGGTACTGGAAGTCGGCGAGCTGGATGTTCTTCGCGTGGCGCACCTTGTCGATCACGCGGATCACCGGCGGCGCCAGCTCCTCGGTGCCGTCGGGCCGCTTGACCGTGACCGGGATGTCGGTCTTCACGCCGCCGAGCTGCTCGAGGAAGTCGATGTGGAAGTAGGTGCGGCGGAACTCGCCGTCGGTGATGCTGTGCAGCCCGACGTCCTGCTGGAACTTCACGATCTCGGTGATCGCCCGGTCTTCCACCGCACGCAGTTGCGCGGCGGTGATGCTCTTCTGATTGAAGAACTGGTCGCGCGCGTCGAGCAGGAACTTCGGGCGCAGGAAGCTGCCCACGTGGTCGGCGCGAAACGGCGGGGTCTGGCGTGGCGTCATGGTGGTCTCCGGGGGATTGACTCAAATATAGGTCAGCGGGCGGCCACGCCGAGCCATTCGTCCAGCGGGCTCGGATCGGCGAGCAATGACTCGCTGGTCGCGCGCAGCACGATGCCACCGCGATCGAGCACGATCGCATCGTCGGTGACCTGCAGCACGAGGTGGGGATGCTGCTCGACGACGATGGCCGACAGCCCTTCCTCGCGCGCGACGCGGCGGATCGCCGCGAGCAGCTCGACGACGATGATCGGGGCCAGCCCCTCGAGCGGCTCGTCGAGCAGCAGCAGCCGCGGGTTCAGCACCAGCGCACGGCCGAACGCGAGCATCTGCTGCTCGCCGCCCGACAGCTGCTGGCCCAGGTTGCGTCTGCGCTCGGCCAGGCGCGGGAACAGTTCGTACACGCGCTGCGGGGTCCACGCGCCGGGCCGGGCCACGGCGGTGAGGTTCTCGTCGACGCTGAGCGACTTGAAAATGTTGCGCTCCTGCGGCACCCAGCCGATGCCGGCAGCGGCGCGGGCGTAGGCCGGCAGCGCGTGCAGCTCCTGCCCGCCGAGCACGATGCGGCCGGCATGGCGCCGCGTCACGCCCACCAGCGTGTCGATCAGCGTCGTCTTGCCGGTGCCGTTGCGGCCGAGCAGCGCCAACGAGCGGCCGGCCTCGAGCGCGAAGCTCACGTCGCTGAGCACCACCGCCTCGCCGTAGCCGCAGCTCAAGTGCTCGACTTCGAGCAGCCGGTCAGCCACGGCCCGCTCCCGCCATCGGCGCGCCGGGATGGTCGTCACCCAGGTACACGGCACGCACGCGTGGATCGGCGGCGATCGCCGCCGGCGTGCCTTCGGTCAGCACACCGCCATTGACCATCACGGTGATGTGGCGCGCGAAGTTGAACACCAGGTCCATGTCGTGCTCGATCAGCAGCACCGACACGTCGGCCGGCAACGCGGCCACGGTGTCGAGGATGTCCTGACGCTCGGCGCCGGGCACGCCGGCCGCCGGCTCGTCGAGCAGCAGCACGCTCGGTTTCATCGCCACCGCCAGGCCGATCTCGAGCAGGCGGCGTTTGCCGTACGGCAGCTCGCGGGTCGGCCGCTCGGCCAGGTCCGACAGGCGGAACTGCTGCAGCAGCAGCTCGCACTCGGCGGCGACGCCTGAGTCGCGGCCCAGCGGTTGCCACCAGCGCCAGGCCGCGCCGACGCGGCTGCCCACCGCCAGCGCCAGGCTCTGCAGAGGCGTGAGGCTGCCGAACAGCTGGTTGATCTGAAACGTGCGCACCAGACCGAGCGCGACACGACGCTCGGGTGCAAGCGTGGTGATGTCGCGCCCGCCGAGCAGCACGCGACCGGAGGTCGGCGCCAGCATGCCGGCGATCTGGTGGATCAGCGTGGTCTTGCCGGCGCCGTTGGGGCCGATCAGTGCGTGGCGCGCGCCACGCTCGACGCGCAGCGACACGCGGTCGGTGGCGACGATGCCGCCGAAACGCTTGACCAGCGCGTCGGTCTGCAGCACCACGTCCGTCATCTCACCGACCCCTGGCGCCACCACGTCCACGGCCGCAACAGCCGCTCGCGCCCGACCAGCATCAGCACCACGAGGAACAGGCCGATCCAGAAGGTCCAGTACTGCGTGGTGATGGCCGACAGCAGGTCGTGCATCACCTTGAAGGCGATCGCGCCGATCGGCCCGCCCCACAACCAACCGGTGCCGCCGATCACCAGCGCCAGCAGCACGTCGGCGCTGCGGTGGAATTCGAGCACGTCGAGCGACACGAAACCGGTGGTCTGCGTCAGCAGCGCGCCGGCCGCGCCGGCCAGCGCGGCGCCGACCGTGTACACCACCGCCAGCCGCGCCTGCACCGACAGCCCGATCGACTGCAGGCGCAGCCGGTTGTCGCGCAGCGCCCGCATCGACACGCCGAGCGGCGAGTGCACGACTCGACGCAGCAGCACGAACACGACGAACAGCACCGCCAGCGAGTAGAACGACGCCACGCGCGCGCCGAGGTCGAACTCGAAGCGGCCCAGCAGCGGCCCGATCACCACGCCCTGCAGCCCGTCGACACCGCCGGTGATGTCGTCGAACTTGTTGGCCAGCTCGAGCAACACCAGCGCGACGCCCATCGTGACCATCAGCCGCGTCAGGTCGGTGCCGCGCACGATCATCGGGCTGGTCAGCGCGCCGAGCAGCGCGCCGGCCGCGGCGCCGACGGCCAGACCCGTCAGCGGGTCGGGCATCACGTGCTTGGCGAACAGCGCCGCGCCGTACGCGCCGGCGCCGAAATAGGCCGCGTGGCCGAGCGACACGATGCCGGCGTAGCCGAGGATCAGGTCGAGCGACAGGGCGAACAGCGCGAGGATCGCGATCTCGTTGATCAGCGCGGCATGCTGCGCGAACAGCAGCGGCGCGGCCCCGATCGCCAGCCACGCCACGAGTTCCCAGGCCCGCCAGTGCGTGGCGGTGGCCAGCTGTCGCGGCGCCGTCAATTGACCCCCTTGACGCTGCGCGTCGTCCGCCCGAGGGGGAGCTCGCGCCTGGGGCGGCCCGGCGCGCTCACCGTCGCGCCTCGCGCGTGAACAGCCCCTGCGGCCGCCACAGCAGGATCGCGATCATCAGCACGTAGACGATGAAGCCGCCGAGCTTGGGCACGTAGTACTTGCCCATCACGTCGGCGATGCCCAGCACCAGCGCGGCCAGCAGCGGACCGGTGATCGAGCTGGTGCCGCCCACCGCGCAGACGATCAGGAAATAGACCATGAATCTCAGCGGAAAGGTCGGGTCCATGCCGAGGATGTCGGCGCCCAGCGCGCCGCCCAGGCCGGCCAGGCCCGAGCCGACCGAGAAGGTGATCAGGAACACGCGGTTCACCGGAATGCCCAGCCCCGCGGCCACGCGCGGGTCGTCGACCGCCGCGCGCAGCCGGCTGCCGAAACGCGTGCGGTTCAACGTCGCCTGCAAGACGAGCGCGAGCACCAGGCACACCCCGATGATGAAGAGGCGGTACGCGCCCATGCCCAGCTGCAGCGCGCCGCTGCCGATCTCGACGCGCGTGCGCAGCCAATCGGGCAACTGCACGGTCTGCGGCGACGAGCCGGCGAGGTAGTCGACCGCGGCCACCGCCATGAAGGTCAGGCCGATCGAGAACAGCACCTGGTCCAGGTGCGGCTTGGCGTACATCGGCCGATACACGCTGCGTTCGAGCAGCGCACCAGCCAGCGCCGTGAGCGCGAAGGCCACCGGCAGGCAGGCCAGGAACGGCCAGCTGTGGCGCTGCATCAGCACGATCAGGCAGTAGCCGCCGGCCATCGCGAACGCGCCGTGCGCCAGGTTGATGAAATTCATCAACCCCATCGTCACCGCCAGCCCGAGCGCCAGCACGAACAGCAGCATGCCGTACGCAACGCCGTCGAACAGCAGGGTCAGCATCGGTGAACGCGTGTCTCAGGCCGCGTCAGCGGCGGGCGCCGTGCGCACGCCGCGAGCGTCATCAAGCGGTCGCCAGGCCGACTCGGGGATGGGTCATTTCGTCTTGCCGGGGTCCTTCACGGCCTTCTGCACGTCGAACTCCACGTTCCACAGCTGGCCGTTCACGCGCTCGACCTTGCGGATGTAGATGTCCTGCACGATGTCGCGCGTCTGCGCGTCGATCAGCACCTGGCCGCGCGGGCTCTCGAAGATCTGGCCCTTCATCGCTGCCAGCAGCGCCTCGCCGGTGGCACCCTTGGTGGCGTTGAGCGCGTTGTAGATCACGCGCATGCCGTCGTAGCCCCCCACGGCCATGAAGTTGGGCCGCATGCCCTTGTTGGCGGCCTGGAAGGCGTCGACGAACTTCTTGTTCGTCGCGCCGGGATGCGCGGCCGAGTAGTGGTGCGAATTGACGACGCCAAGCGCGACGTCGCCCATGTCGTTCAGCTGGTCGTCGTCGGTCACGTCGCCGGTGGCGATCAGCCGGATGCCGGCCTTGTCGAGGCCCCGCTCGCCGAACTGCTTCATGAACTGCGCACCCTGCCCGGATGGCAGGAACACGAACAGCGCGTCGGGCTTGAGGTCGCGCACCTTCTGCAGCACCGGCGCGAAGTCGGGGCTGCGCAGCGGCGTGCGCAGCTTCTCGAGCACCTGGCCGCCGTTGAGCGTGAATCGGGCGTCGAAGAACTTCTCGGCGTCGAAGCCCGGGCCGTAGTCGGCGACCAGCGACACCGCCTTCTTGACGCCGTTCTTCGCCGCCCATTCGGCGATGCCGAGCGTGGCCTGCGGCAGCGTGAAGCTGGTGCGCACGATGAACGGCGACGCCTCGGTGATCGCCGAGGTGGCGGCCGCCATCACCACCATCGGCGTCTTGCTCTGCGTGGCGATCGGCGCGGTGGCCATCGCCGCCGGCGTGACGCCGAAGCCGGCCAGCACCGCCACCTTGTCGTTGACCACCAGCTCCTGCGCGAGGCGGCGCGAGGTGTCGGGCACGGCCGCGTCGTCCTTGACGATGACCTCGATCGTCTTGCCGCCGGCCTTGGCGCCGTTCTGCGCGATCCACAGCTTCACCGCGGCGTCGATCTGCCGCCCGGTGGACGCCTGCGGGCCGGTCATCGGCAGGATCAGGCCGATTCTCACCGTGTCGGCCTGCGCCCATGCGACCGGCGCGCCGATCAGCGCCAGCGGCAGGACAAGAAGGGAACGCCTGGCGGTCATGCTGTGTCTCCGTGATGATGTTGTGGGGACCATTGTGCGTCAGCGCCCTGATGGCGCATCGGCCGGCCCCGGGGCGGTTGCAGCGATGACCGCGGCGAACCGGGCAGGCCGCGGGTCAGGCGCCGCGCGCGGCCATCACCGTGGCCACACAGGTGCCCAGACCGATGCGGCGCGCGCCGTCGCGCGCGCAGTAGGCGCGCAGGATCACGGTGTCGCCGTCGGCCAGGAAGGTGCGCGTCTCACCGCCGGGCAGCTCGATCGGCGTCTTGCCGCCTTGCGACAGCTCGAGCAGCGAGCCGCCCTGCTCCGGCTTCGGCCCGCTTTGTGTGCCGGTGCCGAGCAGGTCACCGGGCATCAGGTTGCAGCCGCCGCTGCTGTGGTGCGCGAGCAGCTGCGCGATCGTCCAGTACGCGTCGACGAAACTGGATTTCGACAGGCGGTGTGGCTGCATGCCCTTGCGCCGCATCGCATCGGTGCGCAGGAACACCTCGAGCGTGATGTCGATCGCGCCGGCGTCGCGGTTGGCGGGCGAGTCCAGGTACGGCAACGGCTGCGGATCGTCGGCCGGATGCGCGAAAGGCTTGCGAAACGGCGCCAGCGCCTCGCGCGTGACGACCCACGGCGAAATGGTGGTGGCGAAATTCTTCGCCAGAAACGGACCCAGCGGCTGGTACTCCCAGGCCTGGATGTCGCGCGCCGACCAGTCGTTCAGCAGCACCAGGCCGAACCAGTTGTCCTCGGCCTGCTGCCATCGTCAGCGGCGTGCCGTCGGGGTTGCCGGCGCCGACGAAGATGCCGAGTTCGAGCTCGTAGTCGAGCCGGCGGCAGGGCTCGAACACCGGCGTGGACGCGTCGGGCGGCAGGATTTGGCCGCGCGGCCGGTTGAAGGTGTGGCCGCTGACCATGATCGACGATGCGCGGCCGTGGTAGCCGATCGGCACCCACTTGTAGTTGGGCAGCAGCGGGTTGTCGGGCCGGAACAGCTGGCCCACCGTGGTGGCATGGTGGATGCCGGTGTAGAAGTCGGTGTAGTCGCCGATGCGGCACGGCAGCGCGAACTCCACCTCGGCCTGCGGCGCCAGGCACAACTCGAGGAACGGGCCCTGGTCGCTGCCGTCGCGCAATGCCGACGACAGGGCGGCGCGCACGGTGCGCCGCACGTCGCCGGTGGCGGCCATCAGGCTCAACAGGTCGCCGTCGGCCAGCGGGTGCAGCCATGGTTCGATGTCGCGCGGCCAGGGGCACTGCTCCGCGCGCCCGCCTCAGGTCGAGCACCTGGTCGCCGATGGCCACGCCGATGCGCCAGGGCTCGTCGATGCCACGCCGGCGAAATCGCGCCGAGCGGCAGGTTCTGCACCGGAAAGTCGGCATTGGCGACGTTGGCCGAGGCGACCCAGCTCTTCAGCGCCGGGTCGTGGCTGTCGTCGAGCAAGGATGCAGTCATGTCTTCGCTGCGGAGAAGCGATCGCGCAGCGGCTGCCAGCACTGCGTGTAGGCGTCGTCGAGCGCGCCGGCGCGCAGCGCCCACTCGGTGGGCCGCATCCGCCAGCGGCTCTCGAACATGAAGGCCAGCGTGTCGTCCAGCTTGTGCGGCGCCAGCGCGGCGGCCGACGCCTTGTCGAAGGCCTCGGCGTCGGGGCCGTGCGGCACCATCATGTTGTGCAGGCTCGCACCGCCGGGGCGGAAGCCCTCGGGCTTGGCGTCGTACTGGCCGTAGACCAGGCCCATGAACTCGCTCATCACGTTGCGGTGGTACCAGGGCGGGCGGAAGGTGTCCTCGGCAACCAGCCAGCGCGGCGGGAAGATCACGAAATCGCAGTTCGCGGTGCCGGGCGTGTCGGTGGGCGAGGTCAGCACGGTGAAGATCGACGGATCCGGATGATCGAAGCTGATCGAGCCGATGGTGTTGAAGTGCCGCGTGTCGTACCGGGTCGGCGCCAGGTTGCCGTGCCACGCGACCACGTTGAACGGGCTCGCCGCGCTGTGCGCGCGCCACAGCGCGCCGCCGAACTTCTTGACGATTTCGTGCGGCGCCGCGTCGGCCTCGAAGGCCGCGTGCGGCGCCTGGAAGTCGCGCGCATTGGCCAGGCCGTTGCTGCCGATCGGCCCCAGCTCGGGCAGGCGGAACGGCGCGCCGTAGTTCTCGCAGACATAGCCGCGCGATGGCCCGTCGACCGCCACCTTGAACAGCAGGCCGCGCGGCAGCAGCGCGATCTCGCCCGGCGCGACGCTCAGCACGCCGAGCTCGGTGGTGATCGTCAGCGTGCCCTGCTGCGGCACCAGCAGCAGCTCGCCGTCGGCGTTGACGAAGGCGCGGTGCTGCATCGAGCGCGTCGCGAGGTACACGTGCGCCGCCATGCCGGCTTGCGCATCGGCATCGCCGTTGACCACCATCGTGCGCAGCCCGTCGACGAAATCGCCGGCGTCGGCCGGGATCTCGCACGGATGCCAGCGCAGCGGGTCGGGCGGCGGCGCCACGCCGGCGGCGGCGCCGGTCTTCCACCAGGCATGCGCCAGCGGCTCGTAGCGGCCCACCACCACCGAGGGCTGGCGCCGGTACAGCCAGGTGCGCCGGTTGTCGGCGCGCGGCGCGGTGAAGGCGCTGCCCGACAGCAGCTCGGCGTACAGGCCGTGCGGCGCGCGCTGCGGGCTGTTGCGCCCGATCGGCAGCGCGCCGGGCACGGCCTCGCTGGCGAAGTGGTTGCCGAAGCCGGCGAGCGTCGGTGGATGGTCGGCCATCGGGTGCCTCCGTCAGCTCGTTGCGGCCAGACGCTGCACGGGCCAGCCGACCAGCAAACCATCGACGCCCAGCGTCTGCCCATCGGGCAACGTGGCCTCGAAGCGCATGTGCTGCAGCGCGACCGGGTTCTTGTGCAGGGCCTGATGGATCATGTCATCTCGGGTGACGGTTGTGCCGCCTGCGGGCTGACGAGCACCTTGTCGACCCGCTTGCCGTCGAGGTCGACCACTTCGAAGCGCCAGCCTTCCCACTCCACCTGGTCGGCGGTGTTCGGCAGCCGGCCCAGCAGCAGCATGATCATGCCGGCCAGCGTGTTGTAGCGGCCGCGGTCCTCCTCGGGCAGGTCCTTCAGCTCGAGCCGGTCCTTCAGCTCGGGCACCGGGATCAGGCCGTCCATCAGCCAGCTGCCGTCGTCGCGCTGCACGGCCCAGGCGTCGCCGGCGCTCGGCGGCGAGAACTCGCCGGTGATGGCCTCCAGCACGTCGCGCACGGTGATCACGCCCTGCACCGCGCCGTACTCGTCGACCACGAACACCAGCTGCGCATCGGCGACGCGGAAGTGCTCGAGCAGCTCCATGCCCGACAGCGTCTCGGGCACGAACACCGGCGGCTGCATCAGCTCGGTCAGCGGCGGCACCTGGCCGCTGGCCAGCGGCTTCAGCAGCGACTGCGCGGCGAGCACGCCGATCACGTCGTCCAGGCCGCCGCGGCACACCGGGTAGCGCGAATGCGACTCCACCGACATCGCCGCGAGCACCTCGTCGCATCGGGGCGTCGACGTCGACCCAGACGATCTCGGTGCGCGGGATCATCATCGAGCCGATCTGGCGCTCGTCGAGCCGGAACACGTTGCGCACCATCTGGTGCTCGTGCGCCTCGATCACGCCGGCATCGAGCCCTTCCTCCAGGCTGGCGGCGATCTCCTCCTCGGTGACCGCGCGCGAGTTGGTCTCGCGCATGCCCAGCAGCCGCAGCACGCCGTCGGTGGTGTTGGACAGCAGCCAGACGAACGGCCGCGTCGCGGTCGACAGCCACTCCATCGGCAGCGCGACGAAGCGCGACACGGTCTCGGGGAACATCTGGCCGACGCGCTTGGGCACCAGCTCGCCGAAGATGATGGTCAGGAAGGTGATGATCAGCACCACCAGCGCGGTGGCGCTGATGTCGGCGGCGCGGGCGCGCAGGTGCAGCATCTCGATCAGCCAGGCCGCCAGCGGCGCCGAGAACGCCGCCTCGCCGACGATGCCGTTGAGCACGCCGATCGAGGTGATGCCGATCTGCACCGTCGACAGCCAGCGCGTCGGGTGTTCGTGCAGGTCCATCGCCGCCTGGGCACCGGCCTCGCCGGCCTCGGCCATCACGGTGAGCCGGGCCTTGCGTGCCGCGGTCAGCGCCATCTCCGACATGGCGAACAGACCGTTCAGGCAGATCAGGAAGACCAGTAGCGCGACGTCCATCGAACGGCGCGCTGTCGAGCCAGCGCGCCCTAACCGTAGCCGGGGGCCGCCAGCGTAGCAGAATCGGCCTCATGGACCCCCGAGCTCACTGCGTTCGCTGCCTTGCGGCCTGCATGCCGCAAGGCGTTCGCCAGCCACTCGCGAGCGCGCAGGCGCTCGCTCGGTGCGGGCTCACCCCCTCCCGGGCGGGCGCTGATGCACTTCCTGATCGGCGACCTGCAGGGTTGCCTGGACGCCTTCGACCGGCTGCTCGCCGAGATCGGCTTCTCGCCGTCGCGCCACCGCCTGCACGTGCTGGGCGACCTGGTCAACCGCGGCCCCGACAGCCTGGGCGTGCTGAAGCGCCTGGACGCGCTGGGCGACTCGGCCACCTGCCTGCTCGGCAACCACGACCTGCACCTGCTCGCCGTGGCTGCCGGGGTGCGCGCGCCGCACCGCAGCGACACCTTCGGCGACATCCTGGCCAGCCCCGAGCGCGAGCGCTGGATCGACTGGCTGCGCCGCCGCAGGATGGCCGACCAGGCGCACGGCTGGCTGCTGGTGCATGCCGGCGTGCTGCCGCAGTGGGACGCGGCGCAGACGCTGGCGCTCGCCGCCGAGGTGGAGGCGATGCTGCGCGACGAGCGGCTCGAGGCGTTCCTGCCGGGCATGTACGGCAACCTGCCGGCGCGCTGGAGCGAATCGCTGCACGGCCCCGACCGCTGGCGCCTGATCGTCAACGTGCTGACGCGCATCCGCTTCTGCACCGCCGACGGCGAACTGGAGCTGACGATCAAGGAAGGCGCCGATGCCGCGCCGCCGGGCTTCGAGCCCTGGTTCGAGATCGCGTCGCGCCGCACCGCCGCCACGCCGGTGGCCTTCGGCCACTGGTCGACGCTGGGCCTGATCGAGCGGCCGAACCTGCTGTCGCTGGACACCGGCTGCGTCTGGGGCGGCACGCTCACCGCCGCGCGCATCGACGCCGGCGCGCGTGGAGCTGATCCAGGTGCCCTGTGCGCGGGCGCAAGAACCAGGACGAGGCTAGGACTAAGATCGCATCCGCTTCAGGTGCCCCCAGGTCGCTCGCGCGGGTTGGGGGTTGAACGGGAAGCAGGTGCCGTGTCGCAAGACACCCAAGCCTGCGCTGCCCCCGCACCGGTAGGCAAGCCGAGACCGTGGTGTTGCACGGTCTCGACGGTCGTCGAATGCCACTGCGGGCAACCCCCGTGGGAAGGCGGCGACCTGAGGCGCTCTGTGTCGAGCGTCGGCTTGTGAGCCCGGATACCGGCCTCGGAGCACTGGTGCCGCGCCGTTGGGCGCGGCGTGTCCCACCGAGGCAGCCTGCGGGGACGCTGGCTGCGGGAGTTGCGAGTGATCCACGCGCTGCGTTTGCGCCGGCCCATGGCGGCCGGCTTCGTGTTGTTCTGTTGCTCGACCCTGAGCCAGGCCGCCGACGTGGTGGCCCAGGTGGTGATCACCGCGGCGCGCGCGCCGCAGGCCGCGGCCGACGTGATCGCCGACGTGGTGGTGATCGATGCCGACACCATCGCCCGCTCGCCGTCGGTGAGCCTGACCGAGCTGCTGCAGCGCCAGGCCGGTGTCGAGATCGCCGGCAACGGCGGGCCGGGCCAGCCGTCCGCGGTGTTCCTGCGCGGCACCAACGCCAACCACGTGGTGCTGCTGATCGACGGCGTGCGCGTCAACTCGGCCACCACCGGCGCCAACGCGCTGGAGCACCTGCCGCTGGCGCAGATCGAGCGCATCGAGGTGCTGCGCGGCCCGGCCAGCAGCCTGTACGGCGCCGACGCGGTCGGCGGCGTGATCCAGATCTTCACCCGCTCCGGCAGCGGCGCCCACGGCCGCATCAGCATCGGCAGCGACCGGCTGCGCGACGCGTCGGCGGGCATCGGCGGCAAGATCGGTGACACCGACTGGTCGCTGCTCGCCGGTGCGCAGAGCGTGCGCGCGTTCTCGGCCACCAACGCAGGCAACCCGTTCTCGTTCAACGACGACCGCGACCCGTACCGCCACCTGCACGCCGCGGCCAAACTGCGCCACGCCTGGGCAGCCGGGCCAGAGCCTGGGGCTGCAGGCGCTGGCCAGCGACGCGGTGACGCATTTCGACGCCGGACCGGGCAGCGACGATCTCAACCGCCAGCGCATCACCAGCGTGGCGCTCGACAGCCGCAACCGCATCACCGAGCGCTGGAACAGCACGCTGCGGCTCGCCCGCGGCGCCGACCACCTGGTCACCGAAGGCGTGTTTGCGAGTCGCTTCAGCACCGACCAGGACCAGCTCACCTGGCAACACGACGTCACGATGATGCCGGGCGTGGATCTGCAGGGCGGCGTGGAGTGGCGGCGCGAATCGGTGGGCGGCGACACCGCGTTCAGCCAGACCGCCCGGCGCATCGCGTCGGCCTTCGGCGGCGCCACGGCGCAAGTGCAGGCACATCGGCTCGAGGGCTCGCTGCGGCTGGACCGCAATTCGCAGTTCGGCTCACGCACCACCGGGCGGCTGGGCTACGGCTTCGACCTCGATGCGGCCTGGCGCGTGACGGCAGCGGCCGGCACCGCGTTTCGCGCGCCGAGCTTCAACGATCTGTACTTCCCGCTGAGCTTCGGCTTCTCGGGCAACCCCGACCTGCGGCCCGAACGCTCGCGCGGCGCGGACCTGGCATTGCGCTTCCAGCGCGCGGCCACGTCGGCCAGCGTGACGCTGTTCGCCAACCGCATCGACGACCTGATCGCGGTGGACCCGACCTTCAGCACCGTGGTCAACGTCAACCGCGCGCGCATCCACGGCGTGACGCTGGCCGCGCAGCACCGCGGCGACGCCTGGCGCGTCGCCGGCGAATGGACGCAGCAGAGCGCCCAGGATGCCGACGCCGGCACCTGGCTCGTGCGCCGCGCGCGCCACCACGGCCACGCCAGCGCCAGCTACGCAGTGGGCCCGTTCGAGCTGGGGTCGGACCTCACCGGCAGCGGCGCGCGCTTCGACAGCGCCGCCAATGCGCCCGGCACGCCGCATGGGCGGCTACGCGCTGCTGGATGTGTTCGCGCGCTGGCAGATCGGCCGCGAAATCGGCCTGTCGGCACGGGTGCGCAACGCGCTCGACAAACGCTACGAGCTGGCGCAGGGCTACAACACCGCGCCGCGGCAGTTCGTGTTGACGCTCGACCTGGCGGCGCCGTAGGCGCGCGACACGATGGCCCGCGCGCTGCGCATCTGGCTCGCCTGTGCCGCCGTCGCCGCGGCGAGCCTGACGCTGGCGCTGTGGCTCGGCAGCAGCGCGATCGGCGCCGGCGAGGTCTGGC
This sequence comes from uncultured beta proteobacterium, assembly GCA_963814435.1. Lineage (GTDB taxonomy): Bacteria > Pseudomonadota > Gammaproteobacteria > Burkholderiales > Burkholderiaceae_C > JAEUPI01. The sequence goes on along the minus strand of CAWFCV010000003.1, from coordinate 78,033 downwards.
GCCTGCTGCTCGCGCCCGACGACAGCGCCGCGTCGCAGGTGCTGCACCAGTTGCGCCTGCCGCGCGCCTGGGCGGCGTTCGGCACCGGCGGCCTGCTGGCGCTGGCCGGCGCGCTGATGCAGGTGCTGCTGCGCAACCCGCTGGCCGAGCCCTACGTGCTCGGCGTGTCGGGCGGCGCCGCGGTCGGCGCGCTCGGCGCGATGGTGCTCGGTCTCGCGGCGCTGCTGGTGCACGTGGGCGCGTTCGCCGGCGCGCTGCTGTCGATCGTGATCGTCTTCGCCGTCGCGCGGCGCGACCTCGGCGCCGCGGCGATCGGCGATGGCGGCGAAGGCACGCCGCGGCTGCTGCTGGCCGGCGTGATGCTGGCGGCGTTCTGGACCGCGCTGGTGACCCTGATGCTCGCGCTCGCGCCCGAGGCGCGCATCCGCGGCATGCTGTTCTGGCTGGCCGGCGACCTGGGCGCCACCGACGCCGGCGCGGCGCCGGCCTGGGCGCTGCTGCTGGCCACGCTGGCGATGATGCCGCTGGCGCGGTCGCTGAACATGCTGCTGCGCGGCCCGCTGGTGGCGCGCACGCTCGGCGTGCGCGTGGTGGCGCTGCGGCGCGTGCTGTACGCGGTGGCCTCGCTGTGCACCGCGCTGGCGGTGACCACCAGCGGCGCGGTGGGCTTCATCGGCCTGGTGGTGCCGCATGGCCTGCGGCTGGTGATCGGCAACGACCAGCGCGTGCTGCTGCCGGCCTGCGCGCTGACTGGCGGTGCCGCGCTGCTGCTGGCCGACACGGTGGCGCGCACGCTGGTCGCGCCGCAGCAGCTGCCGGTGGGCATCATCACCGCGCTGGTGGGCGTGCCGACCTTCCTGGTGCTGCTGCTGAGGCGCCGATGACACCGACGCCGGCGCCCTGCTCGCCGACCGACGCGCTGGCGCTGCGCATCGGCGCGCGCACGCTGGTGGCCGATTTGTCGCTGCAGATGCTGCCCGGCGAGTTGTGGTGCGTGCTCGGCCCCAACGGCAGCGGCAAGACCACGCTGCTGCACACGCTGGCCGGGCCTGCGCGAGGCGCATCGAGGGCCAGGTGAGCTGGCACGGGCCGCGCAGCGATGGCGTGGCGCGTCGAAGACGCCGCACGCTGGCGCGGCCTGCTGCCGCAGACCGTGCACGACAGCTTTGCCGCGCGCGCACTCGACGTGGTGCTGATGGGGCGCCACCCGCACCTGGCGCGCTGGGCCTGGGAGGGCGATGCCGACGAATCGGTGGCCCGCGACGCACTGCGCGCGGTGGATGCCCAGGCGCTGGCCGAGCGCGACGTCACCAGCCTGTCGGGCGGCGAGCGCCAGCGTGTGGCCATCGCCGCGCTGCTGGCGCAGCAGACGCGACTGCTGCTGCTGGACGAGCCGACCGCGCACCTCGACCTGAAGCACCAGCTGATCGTGCTGCAGCACCTGCGCCAGCTCGTGGCCACCGGCGAGCGTGCGGCCGTGGTGGCGCTGCACGATCTGAACCTCGCAGCGCGCTTTGCGACCCATGCGCTGCTGCTCGGCGGCGACGGCGGCGCGGTGCACGGCCCGGTGGACACGGTGATGACCGAAGCCGCGCTCGGCGCCGCGTTCGGCGTGTCGGTGCAGCGGCGTGAGCTGGAACCAGCAATGGCTCTACCTCGCCATCGTGACACGCGCGCGCCGGTGCCGTCGGCACGCTGGCTCGCGGCCCTCGTGCTGCGCGGCCAGCGGCGCTCGCAGGCGCAGCCGACACCGCCGGTGGTCGACGACGACGGCCAGCACGCTGGTGCTGGCCGCACCCGCGCGCCGCATCATCAGCCTGGCGCCGCACCTCACCGAGCTGCTGTTCGCCGTCGGCGCCGGCGAGCGCGTGGTCGGCGTGGCGGCGTACAGCGACCACCCGCCGGCGGCGCGCGCGCTGCCGCGCATCGGCGACAGCGCGCTGCTCGACCTCGAACGCATCGTGGCGCTGAAGCCCGACCTGATCGTCGTCTGGCGCGATGGCAACTCGGCGCAGCAGCTCGATCGCCTGGCGGCGCTGAGGCTGCCGGTGTACTCGAGCCAGATCCGCCGCCTCGCCGACATCGAATCGACGATGCGCCGCCTGGGCGCACTGGCCGGCACGGCCGCGGCGGCCGACGCTGCCGCGTCGCGCTTCGCCAACGCGGCAACCCAGCTGCGCGCACGCTATGCACAGCGCGCGCCGCTGCGCGTGTTCTACCAGATCTGGCACCGGCCGCTGCTCACTGTGAATGGCCAGCACCTGATCAGCGAGGCGCTGCAGCTGTGCGGCGCGAGCAACGTTTTCGCCGACCTGAAGCCGCTGACGCCCACCGTCAGCCAGGAGGCCGTGCTGCGCGCCGACCCCGACGCCATCGTCACCGGCAGCGTCGACCCGAACGGCCCTGACAACCTGGATGGCTGGCGCCGACTGAGCGCGCTGCGCGCCACGCGCAACGGGCATCTGCTGGTGGTGAACCCCGACACGCTGCACCGCCAGTCGGACCGCGTGCTCGAAGGCGCGCGCGAACTGTGCGAGAAGCTCGACCGCGTGCGCCGCAAGCCTTAGCGCGGCCCGTCGCCGCGGCGTCGACGCCACCGCACCAGCGACTTGCGCAACTCCTCCGCCCACAGCACGCTGCTCGCCACCGCCACGATGGGCAGCAGGTCGGCCAGCGGAATCGGCACGGTGTGGAACAGCTTGTTCAGCGGCGGCCAGTACAACACCGCCGCCTGCAGCACGATGCTCAGCGCCAGGCCGCCCAGCAGCCAGCGGTTCCTGAAGATGCCGAGTCGCAGTGCCGAGCGCGTGGCCGACTGGCAGTTCAGCACGTTGAACCACTGGCACACGGCCAGCACGGTGAAGGTCTCGGTGTGCACCAGTTCGAAGGGCACGCCGCGCGGCCTGCCGCCAGACGAACCAGCCGAAGGTGGCCGCGACCGACCATCGGCGTCATGCAACGCCATGCGCCACAGCATCGCGCGGCTGAGCAGCCGGTCGTCGCGCGGCACCGGCGCGCGCCGCATCTCGTCGCCCTCGGGCGGGTCCATCACCAGGTTCACGGTGAGCGTGCCCTCGGTGACGATGTTGATCCACAGGATCTGCACGGCGGCCAGCGGCAGCGGATAGCCGAGCAACAGCGCCAGCAGCAGCACCAGCACTTCGTCGATCGAGGTGGCGAACAGGAACAGGATCACCTTCTTCAGGTTGCCGTAGACCACCCGGCCCTGCTCGACGGCGCCGACGATGGTGGCGAAGTTGTCGTCGGTGATGACGATCTTCGCCGCGCCCTTGGCCACCTCGGTGCCGGTGATGCCCATGGCCACGCCGACGTCGGCGCGGGCGAGCGCGGGCGCGTCGTTCACGCCGTCGCCGGTCATGGCCACGACGTTGCCGCGCGACTGGAACGCCTCGACGATGCGCAGCTTCTGCGCCGGATGCACGCGGGCGAAGACGGCGATGCGGTCGAGGTCCTCGCTGCAGTTCGGCCTCGGGCATCCGCTCCAGCTCGGCGCCGTCCACGGCGCGGTCGCCGTCGCGCGCGATGCCGAGCGCGCGCGCGATGGCCAGGCCGGTGACCTTGTGGTCGCCGGTGACCATGACCGGCCGGATGCCGGCGGCGCGGCACTGCGGCGACCGCCGCCTTCACCTCCTCGCGCGGCGGGTCCATCTGGCCGATGAGGCCGAGGAACGTGGCGCGGCCGGCCAACTGCATCGAAGCCCGCGTCCGCGTCGATCGAGCGCGTCGTCCGCCACCACGGCGACGGCGAGCACGCGCAGCGCCCGCGCCGCCATGCGCTTCGGCGGCGTCGCGGGCCGCCTGCAGCGCCGCCTGGCCGTCGGCGCGCGCACAGGCGCAGCACGGCTTCCGGCGCGCCCTTGATGAACACACGGCGCTGCGCGTGCGCGCTGGCCGTGGCTGCGTGGCCATCATCTTGGTGTCGGAGTCGAAGGGAATCTCCGCCCCGCGCGGCCACTGCCGCGCGCAGCGCGTCGCAGTCGATGCCGGCCTTGCAGCGCGAGCGAGAGCAGCGCGGCCTCGGTGGGATCGCCGAGCACGCCATGCGCGCATCGTCGTCGTGCGGGCGGCACGAGTTGCGGCGTCGTTGCAGAGCGCGGCGGCTTCGCAGCAGCGCGCGCGACGGCCGCGTCCGCGCGAGATCGCGGCGGCTCCGGCCTCGGTCAGCGCGCCCTCGGGCGCGTAGCCCGACGCCGTGACACGTCGACCGTCGCGGCCGTCCGGCAGCCACAGCGGCGTGACGGTCATTTCGTTGCGCGTCAGCGTGCCGGTCTTGTCGCTGCAGATGACGGTGGTCGAGCCCAGCGTCTCGACCGCCGACAGCCGGCGCACGATCGCGCCGCGCCCGGCCATGCGCTGCATGCCGACGGCCAGCGCGATGGTCATCGCCACGGGCAGGCCCTCGGGCACCATCGAGACCATCTGGCTGATCGCGACCATCAGGATGTCGGCGAACGGCATGCCGCGCAGCAGGCCGAGCGCCGATGACGACCACGAAGAGCACCAGCGCCGCGCACCACCAGCTAGCGGCCGAACTGCGCGATGCGCAGTTCCAGCGGCGTCTTCGGCTCCTCGCGCCTGCTCGGTCAGGCGCGCGATTTTGCCGACCTCGGTGTGCGCGCCGGTGGCCGACGACCACCGCGCGTGCCGCGGCCGGCGGTGATGTGGGTGCCGGAGAAGACCATGTTGCGCCGGTCGGCCAGCGCCGGTGTCCTCGGGCAGCGGCTGCGGCGTGCTTGGCCACCGGCAGCGATTCGCCGGTGAGCGCGGCCTCGGCCGCTTCCAGCGCCGCCGCGTCGAGCAGCCGCGCATCGGCGCCCACCGCGTCGCCGGCGGCCAGCAGCACGATGTCGCCGGGCACCAGGTCGCGCGCCGCGATGGTCTGCTCCGCGCCGTCGCGCAGCACGCGCACCTGCAGCGCGGACAGCCGGCGCAGCGCCGCCATCGAGCGCTCGGCGCGCCCCTCCTGAAACGCTGCCGATGACCGCGTTCGACCAGCACGACGACGAGGATGACCGCCGCGTCGCCCCACTTGCCCATGGCCACGGCGAGCGCCGCCGCGACGAACAGGATGTAGATCAGCGGGCTCTTGAACTGGCCCAGGAACAGCAGCAAGACCGAGTCGCTTGGCGGCCTCGGGCAACGCGTTCGGGCCATGCTCGGCGAGGCGCTGCGCGACCGCCTGCGACGACAGGCCGCCGGCGGCGTTGCTGCCCAGCTGCTCGATCGCCGCGCCGGCTTCCAGCGCGTGCCATGGACGGATCATGATGCCCGCAGTCTAGGTGGCAGCGGCGGCCCAGGCACCGCTCGTACACTTGCCTCGAGCGCCGCGGAGGCATGGCAGAGTGGTCGATTGCACCTGACTTGAAATCAGGCATGCCCGCAAGGGCATCGTGGGTTCGAATCCTACTGCCTCCGCCAATTCACCAGATCACTTGCTTCTGCCCCACATAGAAGCCGCCAAAGCAGGTCGGAGGCGTCAACCGCGACCAGGTACGGAGTCCGCGGCCATTGGTACCGTACTCCGACCGACCCTGTTCACGAGGTCGAAATCGCGCATGGGCCGCAGCGCCTGTCATTAGTCTGCACCACGCGCATGCCGCCATTGACGAGGTTATTGGCCAGGTCGGTGGCCCTGGTGAAGTCGTCGGCGACGCAGCCCAGCTCGAGGCCCATGGTGATACCTGTGCTTCAGGGGTTTGTACGAGTCAGGCGTCGCACGGTCTTGGCGGCAACCCAGTCTCGCGTGGCGCTGTCCATGGACAGGAAGTGCGACGAATGCAGATGGGCATCGATCGCAGCCCCGTCGTCGTACAGCTCGTAGAGGAAGAACAACGCGGGGTCGGCCGGATCGCGGCAGACGTCGAACCGCCGGCAACCGGGCTCGGTCTCGCGCGACAGGCGGGCATTCTCGTCGATCGCCGCTTCGAACGCGGTGATGAACTCCGGCCGGATCCGGAACTCGACGATCAGGGCCTGCACCGGCTGCCTCACCACGACGCGATCAGCCGCGGCAACCACTGCGACAGGCTCGGCACGTAGGTCACGAGCAGCACGACCGCGAAGGTGGCCGCCATCAACGGCCAGAGCGCCTTCGTGATCTCGCCGATGCCCGCCTTGGCGAGCTTGGCGGCGACGAACAGCGTGCCACCCACCGGCGGCGTGTACAGCGCGATAGCCAAGTTGGCCGTCATCACCACGCCGATGTGCACCATGTCCATGTTGAAGTGCTTGGCCAGCGGCAGGAACAGCGGCGCGCTCAGCAGCATCGCCGGCAGTGGCTCGATGAAGATGCCCAGCAGCAGCAGGCAGATGTTGAACAGCAGCAGGAACATCCAGGGCTCGGTGGCCACCAGCTGGATCCACGCGGCCATCTGCACGGCCACCTGTTCGACCGTGATCAGCCAGGCCATGGCGCCGGTGGCGCCGATCACCAGCATCACGGTGGCGCTGGTCATGAACGAATTGAGCAGCAGTTGCGGGATGCGCTCCCAGCTCAGGTCCTTGTAATAGAAGAGCGACACCAGCAGCCCGTACACCACCGCCACCGCCGCCGACTCGCTGGGCGTGAAGACACCGCTCCAGATACCGCCGACGATGATGATCGGCATCAGCAGCGCCGGTCCGGCGTCGCGCGTGGCGACCCAGATCTGCGCGGGGGTCGAGCGCTCTTCGCCGTTGTCGCAGCCGCTCTTCTTGCCATGCCAGATGCATACCGCGATCAGCGCCGCCGCCGAGGCCAGCGCCGGCAGCAGCCCGGCCATCGACAGCGTGCGCATCGACACGCCCGAGATGAATGCATAGACCAGGAACGGGATCGACAGCGGCATCAGCAGCGCAATGGTGCCGGCCACGGCGAGCAGGGCCGCCGCGAAGCCGCGCGAGTAGCCGCGCCCGATCATCGCCGGGATGACCAGCGAGCCGATCGCCGCGGTGTCGGCAATGGCCGAGCCCGAGACGCCGCCGAACAGCGTGCAGCTCACCACCGTGGCCACGCCCAGCCCGCCCGGCAGCCAGCCGAACAGCACGCGGGCGAACTCGACGATGCGCTTGCCCACGCCGCCCTGCGCGAGCAGCTCGCCGGCAAAGATGAACAGCGGCACGGCCAGCAGGATGAAGGGCTCGACGCCGCCGATGAACGACAGGAAGATCGTCTCCATCGGGTGCGTCAGGCCCTGGAACCAGATCGTGCCGACCGTGGTGATCAGAATCGCGTACAGCAGCGGCACCCCTGCCAGCGCGATGACGAAGAAGACGCCGAACAGCGTGAGGGCGAGCATGGCGGTGTCCTAGTGCGCGCTGGCCGGGTAACGCCGTTCGCGCGGCACGCCACGTACCGTTTGCACGACGTCGAACGCCACGAACACGGCCATCAGCGTGCAGCCCACCGCCATGCCCATGTACTGAATCGCCATCGGCCACTCGAGCACGGTGAGCTGGTTGCCCCAGTTGCCGCCCACCAGCGACCAGCCGAAGCGCGTCAGCACCAGCAGCATGGCCAGGCACAGCGCTTGCACAGCGACGTCGGCCCAGCGCCGGCGCGCCGGATCGAGCCTGTCGATGAACTCGCTGATCGTCATGTGCGCGCCGCGCTGCGCCGCGCAGGCGCCACCGAGGAAAGTGACCCACACCATCAGCAACTCGCCGAGCTCGGTGACCCAGGCCAAGTCCTTGCTGATCACATGCAGGCTGACATTGAAGAACACGAGGCCGGCCATCACGGCACCGATGGCGATCACGGTCCAGTCGGTCAGCCGGCCGAGCGCGCGGATCGGCCATGGCGCCGGGGCCACCGGCGTCAGCAGCGGTGCGGAGTCGCTCATCGCCGAGCTACTTGACGGTTTTCCGCACGGCCTCGGCGTCCTTCAGGAACGCGTCGACGTCCGCGCCGTACTTTTCACGCGCCTTGCCATAGACCGGTTGCACCGCCGTGCGGAACGCGACCACGTTGGGTTTGGCGTTGACCTTCGCACCCTTCGACACCATCTCCTTGAGCTGGTTGGCGTCGTTGCCGGCGATGAACTCGCGGCTGTACTTGGCGGCAATCTGCGCTGCCTCGGTCACCGCCTTCTGGTCGGCAGGCGAAAACTTCTGCCAGGTCTTCTCGGAGATGGCGAGCGGGATCGGGCTGTAGACGTGGTTCGTCAACGTGACGTTGGGCGCGACCTCGTAGAACTTGTTCGAGTAGATGGTGTCGATCGGGTTCTCCTGCCCGCTCACGGCGCCCTGCTGGATCGCGAGGTAGACCTCGGGCAGCGGCATGATCTGGATGTTGAAGCCCATCGCCTCGAGCGTCCAGCGCATCATCTCGTTCGGGAACGTGCGCAGCTTCTTGCCCTTGGCGTCGTCGGGCGAGTTCAGAGGCTCCTTGGTCGTCATGCTGCGAAAGCCCGCTTCCCAGGTGGCGAGGAAGCGGAAGCCCTTGGCCGGCGCCTTCTCGAACTGCGACTTCAGCCACGGGCTGGTCGTCATAGAGCTTCCAGCCCTGCTCGTAGCTGTCGACGAGAAACGGCATCATCGTCAGGTTCAGCGTCGGCACGTGCGGCGCATAGGAGCCGGTCGCCGACACCGTGAAGTCGATGCCGCCGAGCGCGAGCTGCTCGATGTTCTTCGGGTCGTTGCCGAGCTGGCTGCAGCAGAACACCTGCACCTTGTAGCGGCCCTGCGTCAGCTCCTCGACCTTCTTGGCGAACAGCTGCGCGGCCGCCTGGCGCGCACCCGCCTGCTGGTCGGTGTGGCTGAACTTGAGTGCGGTCTGCGCAGCGGCGGGCAGGGCCCAAGCGGTCGCCAGCGCGACCGCGGTCAACATCAGTGTCTTCTTCATCACGGTCTCCTTCAGGGGGTTGTCTGGTGGGGGTCGAAAGTCGCCATCGGCACCCTGCGGCCGCTGGCATGCGAGTGGTAGACGGCCGCCTGCACGTGCAGGTTGACCAGGTAGTCGCGCGCGCTGTTTTCCACAGGCATGCCCTGTCGCAGGTGCGCGAGCACATGCGCCTGCAGCGCGGTGCTGGCGCCTCCGAACGCGCCGCGGCCGGAGCCGTCGTCGTAGGCATGCTCGACTTCCGCGCCCTGGTGCGGCTTCCACCACAAGCGGGCTTCACCATCCATGCGCATCACACCGCGCTCGCCTTCGAGCCACATCTCGCCCATGGTGCGGCGCAGGTTCGTGGCCGGGTGCTCATTGAGGCGGTTGCCGTCGAACAGGCCGGTGCGCTCGTCGTCGAACTCGAAGACCAGCAGCCCGGCGTCCTCGCCGGCAATCACCGGGTTCAGCCGACGCAGCCGAGCGGTGACTGCGCGCACCTCGCCCATCAGGAAGCGGAAGGTGTCGATGAAGTGCACCGCGGTCTCGCGCACCAGGAACTCAGGCATCTGCTGGAAATAGGGCTGGCGGTCCAGGTAGGCCTGCGGCCCCTGGCCGTCACCAGGGCGCAGGCGGAACGCGATGCCGTGCACGCGGCCGAAGAAGCCTTCGTTGATGCGCCGGTGCATTTCGCGGAACCAGGGCGCGAACCGGAAGTTCTCGTGAATCACCAGCGGCACGCCGGCGGATTCGGCCAATGCGGTCATCGCCTCGGCCTGCTTCAACTCGATGCCGAAAGGCTTTTGGCAGATGGTGGGGATGCCGCGCTCGATGGCCGCGCGCACGGCCGGCTCCTGGGCCACCGGCGGCAGCACCACGTCGACCAGCGTCGGCTGCTCGGCATCGAGCATCGCCGCGATGTCGCTGTAGCACTTGGGCACACCGTAGCGTTGCGCCAGCGCCTCGGCATTCGCGACGTGCCGGTTGGCGATGGCGTGCAGCGGAGCGCCGGCATCGCGCCAGCCTTCGACCTGGAACTGCGCCCAGTAGCCGGCGCCGACCATGACGATGCGTTCGGTCATTTCATAGGCCCTCCACCACGGCGCGCACGATGTCGGCGGTGCCGCTCTTGCCGCCGAACTCGCGCGGGCGCACGACGCCGTTGGCAAAGGCCGTGACCAGCGCGCCTTCGATGGCACGCGCACCATCGACCAGCGTGGTGTCGCCATGGCGTTCGGCCAGCCAGTCGAGCATCATCGCCGCGGACAGGATGGTGGCCGTCGGGTTGGCGATGCCCTGTCCGGCGATATCGGGCGCGGTGCCGTGCGCCGGCTGGAACAGCGCGTAGTCGTCGCCGATGTCGGCCGACGGCGCCATGCCCATGCCGCCAGCCAGCGCGGCGATCAGGTCGGACAGGATGTCGCCGAACATGTTCTCGGTGACCAGCACGTCGTAGGCCCAGGGCTTCAACACCAGGTTCAGTGCCATCGCATCGACATAGGCGTGTTCGGTGGGCACGTCGGGGAAGGCGCGTGCGCGTTCGTCGAACACCTGGCGCCAGAAAGCCATCGACGTGAATACATTGGCCTTGTCGACGTTGGTCAGGTGGCCCGGCTTGCCATGGGCCTTGCGCTGGCGTGCCAGCTTGAAGGCGAAGTCGCACACGCGTGCCGTGCCTGCCCGGGTGATCTTCATCGTGTCGTAGGCCGCTTGGGTTTCGCCCTCGCCCTCGATGCGGCCGCGGCCGCGTGCGAAGAACAGGCCTTCGGTGCTCTCGCGTACCAGCACCAGGTCGACTTGGGCGGCACGCGGGTCGGCCAGCGGGCTGGGCAGCCCGCCGAAGGTGCGGATCGGCCGCACGCCGGCGTACAGGTCGAGTGCGAAGCGGATGTCCAGCTGCGGGATGATCTCGGTGCCGTCTTCCTGGCGCACATCGGGCAAGCCCATCGCGCCGAAGAGGATGGCGTCGGCAGCACGACATGCTGCCAATGTGCTCTCGGGCAGCGCGTCGCCGCTTTCGACGTAGTGCTGTGCGCCGGCCGGGTGCTTGGCGAAGATGAAGCGCCGACCGATTCGCTCTTCGAGCGCGTGCAGCACGGCCAGCGTGGCGTCGACAACTTCGACGCCGATGCCGTCTCCGGGCAACACGGCAATGGAGTACGAGGTCTTGCTCATGGGGCCTCTTACATTTGAGCGAGCTTGAAGCGCTCGAATATTGCGACGAGTTCGTGGCGTGCGCGTTCGCGATGCGCGCGCGTCACGCGCGCGGCTCCTTCGGCGTCACCGGCGCGCAGCCGCTCGACCATCTGCATGTGTTCCCTGGTCGAGTTCACAGGCTTGGGCCGCAGGCGCAGCGAGAACATGCGGGCGCGGTGCGCGCGGTCCCAGTAGTTCAGCACAGTGGCCTGCAAGTGGCGGTTCCCGGCCAGATCCACCAGGTGCTGGTGGAAGCGCTCGTCGGCGGCGGCCCAGGCATCCAGGTCTTCGGCCTTCAGCGCCGCGTCCATGGCCTTGGTCGCGTCGACCAGCGGCGCAAGTTCCTTGACGCTGGGCCTGCGCGCGGCCACCAGTTCGGCGGCCATGCACTCCAGCGCGGTGAGGATCTGGTAGATCTCCTGCATGTCGGTGGCCGACACCGGCAGTACACGCATGCCGTGGCGCGGGATCACCTCGACCAGGCCTTCGTTCTGCAAGCGCATCAGTGCTTCGCGCACCGGCGTGCGGCTCATGCCCAGTTCGGCGGCGACTTCGTGTTCGAGCGCGCGGTGGCCGGGCAGCCAGTCGTTGTCGAGGATGCGCCGGCGGATCTGCTCGTAGGCCGAATCGACCATCGACATCAAGGGCTTGTTCACCGGCGACCTCATGGAAAGTTCCAGTGCGTCGGCGCCAGACCGGCGACCGGCATGTCCAGCGTGGCCAGACGGTCGCCGAGCAGGCAGCCGAGCACCGCGCTGCGCCTCTGTGGGCCGGTGAAGGCGAGGCTGGAGATGTTGCGCAGGACGCGGCTCTTGATGCCATCCAACTCGGGGCGGCCCATCGTTCCCGCCTCAAAGGCGCTCTCGACCTGGGCCAAGTGGTCGGCGTCGGCATCCTCCAGCCAGACGGTCGGCGTACCGTCGGGTGCCACGCGGATCAGCCGATTGCTGACGATGCTGACCACCCACGCGTGACCCTCGACATCGAAGGCCAGACCGTCGGGAAAGGTGCCGGGGCCAAATTCGGTGACCACCTGCTTCGGCCCAAGCGATCCGTCAGCGTGCAGCGCAAAGCGCGACAAACGGCGGCCGAAGGTCTCGTTCGCATAGAGCCAATGACCACTGGGGTCGATGGCGACCTCGTTGGTGTAGCCCAGGCCGTCGGCAACGATGGCCGCGCCGCGCGCATCCACGCGCACGATGAAGCCATCGCTGCAACTGCGGCGATAGCCCAGCGCGCGCGGTACCAAACGGGTGCTGACGGTGACCCAGAAGCGGCCCTGACCGTCCTCGACAACGAAGTTGGTGGGCGGCAGGTCCAAGCCGTCGACGCACTGCAGCCAGGGTTCGACCTGGCCGTCGCGCTGCAGGCGGAACACACCACCGTTCTCGGCACCCAGGTGCGTGATCAGGAAGCTGCCGTCGTGCAGCAGTGCCACGCCGTTGGGCTTGAGCACCAGCCCGTCGGGCCCAGGCCCTGCGTACAGCGCCTGGCCGCCGTCGCGGCGGATGTGCGCTACGCCGCCGCGCCAGTCGGCGCAGTACAGGTCGCCCGTCGCGGTGGCCAGCACACATTCGGGCCGCACCAGCCCACTGCCGACGAAGCGCAAGGTGTCCAGGCGTTCCGCCAACACACCTTCACCGCCGGATGCGGACTTCTGATCGAGTTTTGCCGACGCGTTCATTAATGTATACGTTAACAAATGCGCCAACACCTGTCACTCGGGATAACCCATGGCGGATTGAGGCCGGTCAATCCACGTGTGAAGGAGGTGGCAATCCCAGTGGCGCTAGTGCAGTGTTTCGTTCTGTTTGGAACTTAAGCGCGAGTTGGCGCGAATCACCTTCTGCAGGATGTCGCGCGCGCTCTTGGTCCAGATGAACGGCTTGGGGTCGGTGTTGTGATGAGCGACATAGTCGTTGATGGCCGCCTGCAGCTCGGGCACGCTGGTGAACACGCCGCGGCGCAGTCGCTCGGTGGTGAGATCGCGGAAGAAGCGTTCGACCATGTTCGGCCACGACGCCGAGGTCGGCGTGAAGTGCATGTTGAACCGCGGGTGCTTGGCCAGCCAGTCCTGCACGGCCGGATGCTTGTGGGTGGCGTAGTTGTCGGCAATCAGGTGCAGCGTCCTGCCCTTGGGTGTCTCGCGGTCGATCGTGCGCAGGAACCTCAGCCACTCGGCGTGGGTATGTCGCTGCTGGCACTGACCGATGACCTTGCCGTCCATCACGTTCAGCGCCGCGAACAGCGTGGTCGTGCCGTGGCGCTTGTAGTCGTGTGTCATCGTCTGCGCGCGCCCCTTCTTCAGCGGCAGCCCCGGCTGCGTGCGGTCCAGCGCCTGCACCTGGCTCTTCTCGTCGCAGCACAGCACCAGGGCGTGCTCGGGCGGGGCCATGTACAGCCCCACGATGTCTTCGAGCTTCTCGACGAACTTCGGGTCGCGCGAGACCTTGAAGCCGCGAACGAGGTGGGGCTTGAGTCCGTGCGCTTGCCAATGCCGCATGACGGTGCTGGCGCTGACCCCCAGGGCCGCGCCCATCTTGCGTGTGCTCCAGTGCGTGGCGGCCTCGGGCGTGGTTTGCGTGGTCAGCTCCACCAGCTTGGCCACGTCCATCTTCACCGGCGGCGCGCCGCGCGGCAGGTCGCGCTCGATCCCTTCCAGCCCGGACTCCAGGTAGCGCTCGCGCCAGCGCGCGACCTGCACGCGCCCGATGCCAAGCTGCTCGGCGATGTCCTGGTTCAGCACACCCTGCGCCGCCAGCAGCACGATGCGTGCGCGCTGGGCCAGCCTGACGCTGGTGCGCTTGGACCGCGCCAGCCGGGTCAGCTCGCGTTCCTGTTCATCCGTCAGCACAACCGCCGGGGCCACTCGCAATTGCTCGCTCCAATGCAAACCAAAGTAGAGCATTGGAGAGTCGTGTAATCATTTAAGTTCCCTCAAGACTCGAACACTACACTAGCGCCGTGGGAGTGCGGCATATCTGCCTGGCGTGTACTTCAAACGCACGAGGTCGGCCTCAAAGCGCTTGCACAGGTCTCCTGCGGGAGGGCTCGCCTCGCTGCGTCGACGAGGCTGGAGCACCAGCGCCAGTGCTGCGTTCTCAGCGGCGCAGTGATCGAGGCCACCCGGTGGCCGTCGCGAACGACCCGTTGTCCATGCCGCGTAGCGGCATCGAGCAGGCGTAACCGCATGGCGGTTTCGCGCTGCGGCGGATCTCGTTCTTGCCCCAGTCGGGTCGCTCGGCTCCATCCGCCCGCGCTTGACCCTGGGCTTGGCGTCAGCGAGGCTCAGACGGGAATGCGCCCGCGTCGACCGAGCCACCAGCGCATGCAGCGATGCCCCAGATCGATCGGCTCGCAGTACATCAGCGGGCAGCCTCCGGCGATGGGGTGAATGCCGAGTTCCGTGCACGCGCGCAGCGCAGCCTCGGAAACGCTGCCCTCGCCGAAGGAGCGATGGAACCAGACCTTCTGGATGCCCCGCGCTGCCGCCTGGCGGACAAGGCTTTCGGCGACGCTGGGATGCGTGACCACCATCAGAGCGTCAACGACACCCGGCACGGCGGCCAGATCGCGATAGCAGGGGGCGCCTTCGATCTGATCTGCGCGCGGGTTGATCGGAACCGCATCGAATCCGCAATCACGCAGCTTGCGGAAGATCGCATTGGCGGGCTGGTTGCCCGAACGAGACACGCCGGCCACAGCGACACGCTTGCCAGAGAGAAACGCCAGGATTGGCGCGGGAGTCATGCCAGGACCGTGAAACGAGTCATCGAGGACGTTCACCCTACAGCGAGGCCGTCCGAGCCGGTTGCGTCCGATCAACGCGCAGGCCGTCGGCTGCTATCGGGTCTTGTTGTGCCGCGCCGTCATTGCAAGGAGCCCAAATCGACCGGCCGCTGATTTCGCTCAACTCGGGGCTGGGGCATTGGCAGATTCTGGTTATTTCGATGGACGATTCCGTGCAGACCCCCCCGGTGGTTCATCGCGCTCGCGCCGAGACCGTCTCCGGCCGAGAACTCGGCAAAAGCGCGCGGCGCGCGTTGCTGGCCCTTCACATCACGTTGGCCTGCGTGTGGCTGGGTGCGCTGCTGGTCACGATGCTGCTCGTTGGCGTGCAGCAGGCGCACCCCGTCGCGGCATGGCGCCCGGGGCTCGACCGTGCGGTGCTGCTGGTGCACGACACGCTGATCGTCAACGCCAGCTACGGCTTCATCCTCACCGGGCTAGTGTTTTCCCTGTTCACCAGTTGGGGCGCCTTTCGCCTGTGGTGGGTGTCGCTCAAGTGGATCCTGCTGGCCGGGCTTGGGCTCGCGCTGCCGTTGTGGGTGGCGCCGCATGTCAGCGCCATGACCGCGTTGTCCGACCCAATGTCGGGTGAAGTGGCGGGTCAGGCCGCCCACTCGGGTCACGCCCAGGCCGTGATGCTCGCCAGTGGTCTGCAGGCGGCGGTGCTGGTCGGCATCGTCGCGATTTCAGTGTTCAAGCCCTGGGGCCCGCGGCCAGCTTTTCGCCACTGGCCGCGCGCGGTGCCGCTCGGCGTCGCCGCGTTGATCGTGTTGGCCCTGGCCGGCAACCTGTGGGTGCAGAACGTGCAGCTCGAAGGCTACCGCCGGCTGCCCATCGCCGCGGCGGACGGGAGTGCTCTGCGCGACGGCAGTTATGAAGGGCAGGACGCCCAGACCGGTTTCGTCTACCGGGTGCGCGTCAGCGTGGCCGCCGGACGCATCGAGCGCGTCGAGCTGCTGTCGAACCGCGACAGTCACTATGCGCGCTTGGCCGCACTCGCGACCGAAGAGCTCACCGGTCGGACACGCAACGACGTCGATGCGATCTCCGGCGCTACGACGACGAGCCAGGCGCTGCTGCGCGCCGTGGCCGACGCCCTGCAACACGCGCCGCGCCTGGAGACAGCACGATGAGCAGCGCACGCACGCGCCGCGGCCTGTGCCTGGGCTTTGACGCCTCGGTCCTGTGTGGTCGTGGCGCGTTCGCCAATCAGCAGCGCCTTCGTGCACAAAGCTCGTTCGCACTCGGGACCACGGTGCGCGTGCAGGCGATTGCAGCCAACGACGCCGCGGCCGACGCCGCCTGCGTCGCCGCACTGGCGGCGATCCATCGCGTCGAGCGCTTGATGAGTTTGTACGACGCGCAGAGCGAGATCAGCCGCCTCAACCGTCACGGCCGGCTCGCCCGGCCCGACCATTGGACGGTGGCGGTGCTTCGGCAGGCGCAAGCGCATGCCGCGAGCAGCGACGGCGCGTTCGACGTGACGGTGCAACCCTTGTGGCGGCTGTTGCGCCTGCATGCCGACCGAGGCACATTGCCGTCCGAGCAAGATGTGGCCGCGGTGCGATCGCTGGTGGGATGGCGTGAACTGAGTGTGAACGAAGCCGAGTTGCGTCTGGCGCGGCCGGGCATGGCCGTCACGCTCAACGGCATTGCCCAGGGCTTCGCCGCCGATCGTGCCCGCGAAGCAATGCGCGCTGCGGGGGCCGTGGCCGGGCTCGTCGACGCCGGTGAACTGGCGAGCCTCGGGCGCGCCGTGTCCGGCCGCCCGTGGTCGGTGGCCCTGCAGGTTGCGCACCACGATCTCGTAGAGCGGATTGCACTCGACGCCTGCGCGGCCACGTCGGCCGACAGCCCGAGCCACTTCAGCGCAGACCGCCGTCACCACCACATCTTCGATCCCCGCATCGGGTGGTCGCCAACCGCGCTCAGCGCGGTCAGCGTGGTCGCGCTCACCGCGACGCTGGCCGACGCCTGGTCGACGGCCGTCATGGTCGGCGGGGACAGGCTGGCGCGCCAAGCCCTCGCGCTCGGCGAGGTGCAGCGCGTCTGGCTGGTCGACAAACGAGGCCGCGCGAGCTGGGTTTCGTAGCGCCGGAGTCTCGGATGCACGCCGCCGCATCAGCGCCTCGCCCGGACCCTTCGGTCGCGGTGCCGGTCTTTGTTGCTCGTGGTCTGACCAAGATCTACACGATGGGTGAGGTGCAGGTGCACGCGTTGCGCGGCGCGGACCTCGAGATCTACGCCTCCGAGTTCGTGGTGCTGCTCGGACCGTCGGGCTGCGGTAAGTCGACGTTGCTGAACATCCTGGGCGGTCTGGACACGCCCACCGCCGGGTCGGCGATGTTCCGCGACCACGACCTCACGCACGCCAGCGAGGCGGAACTGACCCGCTACCGCCGCCAGCATGTCGGCTTCGTGTTCCAGTTCTACAACCTGATCCCGTCGCTCACCGCGGTCGAGAACGTGACGCTGGTCACCGAGATGTCGGAGCATCCGATGCGTCCCGACGACGCGCTGGCGCTGGTGGGCCTGGCGGATCGACTCAACCACTATCCGTCGCAGATGTCGGGCGGTGAGCAGCAACGTGTGGCGATCGCGCGCGCCATCGCCAAGCGCCCCGACGTGCTGCTGTGCGACGAACCCACCGGCGCGCTCGACTTCGCCACCGGCAAGGTCGTGCTCGAGGCGATCGCGCGGATCAACACCGAATTGGGCACCACCGCCGCGGTGATCACGCACAACGCGCCGATCGCGCAGATTGCCGATCGCGTGATGCGCATGGCCGACGGCCGCGTCGCCTCGGCGGAACGCAATCCGTCCAAGCTGCGGCCGGATCAGATCTCGTGGTGACTCCATCATGAACATGCTCGACCGCAAGCTGCTGCGCGACCTGTGGCAATTGCGCGCGCAGGTGCTGGCCGTGGCGCTGGTGGTGGCCGCGGGCATCGTCGGCTACGTCGGCTCGCTGTCGGCCTACGACTCGCTCAGGTGGCTGCAGGCCTCGCACTACGAACGAGCGCGTTTCGCCCATGTGTTCGCCGTGGGCAAGCGCGCGCCGGCGAGCCTGGTCGACCCGCTGCTGCAGATTCCCGGCGTGACCGAAGTCGAGGCCACCGTGCGCTTCGACGTGCAGCTCGACCAGCCCGGCGCGGTGGAGTCGCTCACCGGCCGCATGGTGGCGCTGCCGGCGCACGGCCTGCCACGCATGAATCGGCTGACGCTGACGCGCGGCGCCTGGATCGATGCGCCGGACTCGAACCAGGCCCTGGTCAACGAGGCCTTCGCCAGCGTGCACGGCATCGCGCCGGGCGAGCGCATCGTCGCGCTGCTCAACGGCAAGCGCGAGTCGTTGCAGATCGTCGGCGTGGTCACGTCGCCGGAGTACATCTTCCCCAGCCGCGGCGGCTTCGGCGACGAACGCAGCTTCGGCATCTTCTGGGTCGCTCGCCAGCGCGTGGCCGCCGCGTTCAACATGGAGGGCGCGTTCAACAGCCTGGCCGTGCGGCTCGAGCATGGCGCATCGGAGGCGGCGGTGATCGCCGAGCTCGACCGGCGCCTGGATCGCTACGGCTTTACCGGCGCGTTTGCCCGCGCGGACCAACCGTCGCACCGCATGCTGACGCAGGAGATCGCGCAGTGGAAGGTCTATGGCACGACGCTGCCGGTGATCATCATGGGCGTGGCAATGTTCTTGCTCAACGTCGCACTCACGCGCCAGATCGGCACCCAGCGCGGCCAGATCGCCGCACTCAAGGCGCTGGGTCGCGACGACGCGCAGATCGGGCGCCATTACCTGAAGTTCGCGCTCGTCATCGTGCTGATCGGCGCGCCCATCGGCGTCGCCGGCGGTGCCTACTTCGGCTATTCGGTGGCGCAGATGTACGCGCGTTTCTTCCGCATGCCGGACTTCGAGTACCGCATGCTGGCGTGGATCCCGCTGTCGGCGGTGGCGCTGTCGCTGGCCGCCGCGGCGCTGGCCGTGCTCGGCGCGTTGTTGCGCGTGGTGCGGCTGCCACCGGCCGAGGCCATGCGGCCACCGGCACCGCCCAACTTCGGGCCGACGCTGGGCGAGCGCATCGGGCTCGCCAGCCTGTTCTCGCCGTCGGTGCGCCTGGTCGTGCGCGACATCGAACGCCGGCCGCTGCGCGCCTTGCTCACCATCTTCGGCATCGCCAGCGCGGTGGGCGTGATGATCGCCGGCACCTGGTGGCGCGATTCGGTCGACTACCTGCTCGAAGTCGAGATCCGCATGCGCGACCGGCAGGACGTGCTCGTGGCGCTGACCGAGCCGGCGTCGACCGCCGCGCTGTACGACTTCGCGCACATGCCCGGCGTGCTGCGCGCCGAGGCCACCCGCGATGCACCGGTGCGGCTGTCGAACGGGCTGCGCAGCTACCGCACCTCGGTCAGCGGCCTGGACGCCGATTCGCAGATGCGCCCGCTGCTCGATCAACGCCTGCGGCGTGCACCGGTGCCGGCGGCCGGCATCGTGCTGAACAACCGGTTGGCCGACCGACTGGGCCTGGCCCTCGGCGATGCGGTCCACCTCGAGATCCTGCAGGGCGCACGCGCGCGGGCCGATCTGATCGTGACCGGGTTCAGCTTCGAGCTGACGCAGCTGGTGGCCACCATGAACCGCGACGCGCTGAACCGCCTGCTCGGTGAAGGGCAGGCGATGTCGGGTGCTCGGCTGTTGATCGACGGCGCCCAGCGCGAAGCCGTGCTGCGGCAGTTGAAGCACACGCCGCGAGTCGCCGCGGCGATGGAAATCGGCCCGGTGATCCGCTACGTGCGCGAGAACAACGCGCGCAACGTGCTGTTCTTCAGCTCCGTGCTGGCGGTGCTGGGCGCGGCGATCGCGCTCGGCGTGGTCTACAACAACGCGCGCATCGCGCTGGCCGAGCGCGCCTGGGACCTGGCCAGCCTGCGTGTGCTCGGCGCCACGCGCGGTGAGGTCTCGGCTCTCTTGCTCGGCGAACTCGGCGCCGAGCTGATGATCGCGTTGCCGCTCGGTTGCCTGATGGGCTACGGCCTGGCCTGGAGCATCGTGGCGCTGTCCACAGTGACCGAATTGCATCTGCCGCTGGTGGTGGAGCCGCGCACCTACGCATTCGCCTGCCTGGTCGTGCTGGTCTCCGGCGTCGCCAGCGCACTGATCGTGCGCCGCCGCGTCGACCAGCTCGACCTGGTGGGCGTGCTGAAGACACGCGAATGATTCGGAGATCGTCATGACCCGCAAACTTTGGATTTCTGCCGGCCTGGGCACTGCCGCGCTGATCGCGATCTTCGTCTGGGCCTTCCGGCCCCAGCCGGTGCCGGTGGAGACCGGCGAGGTGAAGCGCGGCCTCTTCGAGCAGACCGTCGACGAAGACGGCAAGACCCGCGTGCGCGAACGCTACGTGGTGTCGGCGCCGGTGGCGGGCCGGCTCGCGCGCGTGCGCGTGAAGGCCGGCGACGTGGTGCGCGCCGGTACAGCCGTGGCCGAGTTGTCGCCCGGGGCGCCGGCGATGATCGACGCGCGCACGGCGCGAGAGCTGAGCGAGCGTGTCGGCGCAGCCGTGGCGGGGCTCGACCAGGCGCGCGCCAAGGTGGCGCGCGCCGAGGCCGCACTGGAGCAGGCGCAGACCGACGTGGCGCGGCAGAAGCAGTTGCAGGGCGACGGCTTCGTGGCCGTGGCGGCGCTCGACCAGGCGCAGCTCGCCGCCCGGGTGCAGGCCCGGGAGCTGGAGGCGACGCGCTTTGCGCAGATGGGCGCCGTGCACGACCTGGCGCAGGCGCGTGCCGCGTTGATGCGTGCGCGCGAAGCGGCCGGCACGCGCCGGCCCGGCACCGCCTGGCCGATCGAGTCGCCGGTCGACGGCCACGTGCTGCGCGTGCTGCAGGAAAGCGAGACCGTGGTCGGCGTCGGCACGCCGCTGCTGGAGATCGCCGACCCGACCCAGCTGGAAATCGTGATCGATGTGCTGTCCACCGACGGCCGACGCATCGCCCCCGGCGCCCGCGTCGATATCGATGCCGGGCCCGGGCCGCGATTGGCGGGTCGCGTGCGGCGCGTCGAGCCGGCGGCCTTCACCAAGGTCTCGGCGCTCGGCGTCGAGGAGCAACGCGTCAACGTGATCGTCGACATCGCCTCGCCGCCCGAGCAGTGGCGCGGTCTCGGCGACCAGTTCCGCATCGACGCGCGCATCGTCGTCTTCGAGCGCGCCGACGCGGTGATCGCACCGGTCGCGGCGCTGTTTCGCGACGGCGAGCAGTGGGCGGTGTACGTCGCGCATGACGGCCGTGCCGAGAAGCGCCGCGTCAAGGTCGGCGGCCGCACACCCAGCGAGGCCTGGATCGAAGACGGCCTGGCGCCGGGCGAGCGCGTGGTCGTCTACCCCAGCGACAGCGTGGCCGACGGTGTGCGCCTGACGGTGGTGCGCGGATCGGCGTGATGCCCGCTCGGTCACGAGCCTGCGGGCCGACCCGGTGGCCGCGCTACAGCGACTGGAAGTTGGTCTCCGGCGCGGCCGGCGTCTCGCCCATGATGGCCTGGAACAGCAGCTCGTCGGTGGCGCGCAAGCGCCGGCAGGTTTCGCGGCCGATGTTCATCTGGATCAACGCGAACTGCTCGGCGTCGCGCTCGAACAGCCGCAGCAGGTCGGCCGGCGTCAGCTCGATCGCCGAGCAATCCACCTCGGCGCGCACCGCGGCGCTGCGCGGGAACAGGTCCAGCAGCGCCATCTCGCCGAAGCAGTCGCCGGGGCCGAACTCACGCAGCAGCAACTCGCGCGACCGCCATTGCTTGAGCACCGCCACGCGCCCGGACTCGAGCACGTACATGCATCGCGCGGGTTCGAGCTCGCGAAAGAAGTACGCCCCGGCCGCCACCGTGACGCAACGCGTGGGTTCGAGCAGGAACTGCAGTGCGTCGTCGCGCACGGCGCCGAAGATCGGCATCTGCTGCAACAGTTCGATTCGTGCCGCGATCATGTCGCCGTCCTCCCCGGGTTCTGGCCGGAACGCGTCGCTGCGCGTCCGTGCGACCCGCACCCTAGCGGGAAACGCAACGCCCGGCTATCGTGTGGGCATGTTCGGTCACAACAGATACCACCGCGCGCAGGCGGCCGGTCGCGAGGCGCGGCCGGCAGGCGCCCGCCTGCCGCCACGTGGCGCCGCGGGGGGCCGCTGGCGGCCAGGCACGCGGGCCCGGCGCAGAAGATGCCCCCATTGACCTGGCATCGATGCAGAATCGGCGCATGAACGTCAAGCCGGTGCCCGCGTCATGATCGAAAAGGCGTTCGCGATCGTCGTGCTCGTCGTGTGCCTCGTGCTGCTGGTGCGCATGGTGCTGCCGTCCGCGCAGCGACAACGTCTCGACCGTGCGGGGCATCGGGTCTGGTGGCAGATCCGGCATGGCTGGAACCGCGTGCGCCACTGGCGCCGGGTGCGCCGGGCGGACGCCGCACGCGAGGCGCGCGAAGCGATCGAACGCGCGTCGCGCAAGCGCACGCTGCACTGAGGCTGGACCGGCGCCGGTCCACTGCGGGCCGGCAGGCCCACCAAGGGGCTCGGCCGCGTGTCGCAGCGACTGAGCCTGCGGCCGCGACAGCCCGCCGGGCGGAGCCCACGGCGCCGAACGGCCGCGGCGCCGGCGCGACGGTCAGCCGCGCTCGATGCGCTTGACCAGTGCGCGCGTGAACTCCGCGGTGCTCGCGTTGCCACCCAGGTCGCCGGTGCGCACCTGGTCCTGGTTCAAGGTCTGGTCGATCGCCGTGCGCAGCCGGGTGGCCAGCTCGGTGAGCTTCACATGGTCGAGCATCATCGCGGCGGCCAGCAGCAACGCGGTCGGGTTGGCTCGCCCCAGGCCCGCGATGTCGGGCGCGCTGCCATGCACCGCCTCGAAGATCGCCGCGTCGGCACCGATGTTGGCGCCCGGTGCCATGCCCAGCCCGCCCACCAGGCCCGCCACCAGGTCGGACAGGATGTCGCCGAACAGGTTGGTCGTGACCAGCACGTCGAACTGCCAGGGGTTGAGCACCAGCTTCATCGCGCAGGCGTCGACGATCACCGTGTCCATCGCGATCCGGCCCTTGTACTTCTGCTCGTACACCTGCTGCGCCGTCTCGAGGAAGATGCCGGTCAGCGCCTTCATGATGTTGGCCTTGTGCACGATCGTCACCTTCTTGCGCCCGGTGGCGATCGAGTGCTCGAAGGCGTATTCGATCAGCCGCCGGCTGCCCTGGCGCGTGTTCACGCCGGTGGCCATGGCCACCGCGTGCGGGTCGCCGTCGATCGGCACGTAGTGCTCGTGGCCGATGTACAGGCCCTCGAGGTTCTCGCGCACGACGACGAGGTCGATCTTGTCGAAGCGGCCGCCGGGGATGATGGTGCGTGCGGGGCGCAGGTTCGCGTAGAGCTGGAACTCCTCGCGCAGGCGCACGTTCGAGCTGCGGTAGCCGCCGCCCGAGGGCGTTTCCAGCGGGCCCTTCAGCGCCAGGCGCGTGCGGCGGATGCTGTCGAGCGTGGCCCTGGGCAGCGGGTCGCCTGCGGCCTTCACGCCCTCCAGGCCGGCAATCTGCCGGTCCCACTCGAACGGCGCACCCAGCGCGGCCAGCGCAGCCAGCGTGGCGTCGACGATTTCAGCGCCGATGCCGTCACCGGGGATCAGCGTGGCAGGTATGGACTGGGGCATGGCGTTTCGTCGGTGTTCAGGCGGCGCCGATTGTGCGTGACCGGCCCGACGCCAGGCTGACGCCGCGCCCACGCCTGGCCGACCCACGGGCGCGGCGCCGTGAGCCGCGCCCTCACCGAAGCAACGCGTCTAGCGCGGACGCCGGAACGCGAGGGTCAGCAGCCACAGCGCGCCCAGCAAGGCAGCGGCCAGCCCGGCCCAGGCCTGCACCGGCACATTGGCCGTCAGCGTGGCGGCCGTCGGCGGCAGCGGCACCGACACGCTGATCAGCCCGGCGGGCTTGCCGGCCACGTAGCCGAAGCCGCCGCCGCCGCTGAACTGCACATTGGTGCGCATGAACTCGGGCGCGGTGTCGGATTTGTCGTGACAGCGCAGGCAACTCGGCTGCGCCACCACCGAGCGGGCATACAGCAGCTGCCCGGACTTGATCTTCCAGTACTCGCGCGACGGATCGGCCACGCCGTGCTGCAGCTTCGCGCTGCCGGCAACCACGCCGCCCTGTCGGTCGATGGACGCCTGGATCGCGTCGAGCGCCTCGCGCTCGAAGTCGTTGGCCTCGTTGTTCTTGTTGAGCACCGTGCGCGCGGTCATGCGGTAGCGCGCCTTGCTGCCCGAGGCCGTGATCACGTCGGCCACTTCGCGCTGGATCAGCGCCGGGTTCTTCCAGTGGTACGACTCGACGCGCTCCATCGCCGCGCGTTCGGCCATCACGCCTTCGACACGCGCCCCCTGCAGCACGTTGTTGTCGCCGTCGGTCGGCGCGTACACCGAGCGCGTGAGGAAGCTGCCCGGGATCTGCGCGTTGGCACCGACCGTGCGCACGTGGATGCCGCCGTACTGCGAAGCCCAGCGGCCCACGTTCTCGGCCAGATCGGCCACCGTGCGGCCTTCGCTGACGGTCTGCGTCAGCACCAGCGATTCCGCCAGCCACCAGCCGCCCGTCGTCAGGCCTGAGGCCAGCAGCAGCGTGGGCACCAACACCTTCAGCCCCAGCCGCGGTCGCTGCGATTCGTTCCTGGACATGGCGATCACCTTCCCTTCGTGGCGCGAGTTGCCCCATCGATGCGGTGTGCAAAAGGACGGATTGACCTTTCGCGCCCCCCACCGTCGTAGAGCGAACTGCGCGTGGAGCGGGACTGTGGACGCGCGCCGGCGCGTTGGGAACCACCCCGGCGTGCACGACGTCACCTTAACGACGCTTAAGACGCCGGCCTGCGGATGCGACGTGACGAATTTCGGGCCGCGCTGTCGCGCGCGATCATCAACGCTGCTGCGGTTGCACCGGCCCGGTCGCCAGCGCCATCTTGATCAACAGGTCGTTGGGCGTGTAGGGCTTGCCGAGGTAGTCGTCCGCGCCCGCCGCGAGGCAGGTCTCTCGATCACCCGGCCCGGTGTGTGCGGTGACGGCCACAACGCGCGTGCGCGGCCAGCCCTGCGCGGCCTCGGACTCGCGCAGCGCCGCCAGCACGGCCAGCCCGTCCACGCCGGGCAACTGCCAGTCGAGCAGCACGATGTCGAACGGGCGTTTGCGCACCCAGCGCAGCGCCTGGTTGCCGTCGGCTGCCAGGGTGACCCGGTGCTGCGTGTGAGCCAGGCTGTCGAGCACCAGCCGCTGGTTCGGCACATCGTCTTCGATCAGCAGGACCTGCAGCGACGGTGCGCCGTCCGGCGGCAGCGGTTCGTTGGCCGCCAACGATCGGGACGAGGTGTCGCTGTCGCCGGCCAAACCCCTTTCCACGATGCCCAGCGCGGCAGGCAACGGCAGTTCGAACCAGAAGGTCGAGCCCTTGCCGGGACGCGAGCTGGCGTCGATGCGCCCGCCCATCGCCTCGCACAACCTGCGCGCGATGGCCAGGCCCAACCCTGCCCCGCCGAAGCGGCGGGTGGGTGCGCTGTCGGCCTGGCGGAACGCCTCGTACAGGTGCGGCATGAAGTCGGCCGGCACACCGAGGCCGGTGTCGCTGACGCTGAAGCGCACGAAGCCATCCGACGGCGTGACTCGCACGACCACGCTGCCGGTCTCGGTGAACTTCAGAGCGTTGCTCAACAGGTTGGCGAGCACCTGCCGCACATGCACCAGGTCGCCCACCACCAGGTCGGGCAGGGCCTCGTCGACGTGCAGTGACAGCGTCAGTGCCCTTGCTTGCGCGCCTTCGCGAAACAGATCCACCGCATCGAACACCGCATCGCGCAGGTGAAACGGCTGCTGCACCGGCCGCAGCTTGCCGGAATCGACGTGCGACAGGTCGAGCACGTCGTTGACGATCTCCACCAGATCGCGGCCCGAGCTTCGGATCTGCGCCACGAAACGCCGCTGCCGCTCGTCCAGCTTCGTGTTCGCCAGCAATTCCGCCATGCCGAGCACGGCGTTCAGCGGCGTGCGCAGCTCGTGACTCATCGCAGCCATGAACTGTGTCTTGGCGCGATCGCCCTGCTCGGCAGCATCGCGGGCCGCCACGAGGTCCTGCTCGCGCCGGGCGACGGTCTGCACCAGGCCGTTGAAGCCCTCGCGCAGGATGGCCAGCTCGTCGCCGTCGCGCGGCGTCAGGCGCAGGCTGTAGTCCTGCTCACCGCGCCGGATGCCGTCCATCGCGCGCACGATGCGCGTCAGCGGCCGCACCACCAGGCGTTGCAGCCCGAGGGCGAGCGCCACCAGCACCAGCACCAGCACCAGCAGACCTGCGCCGACGATGCGCAGCAGCAGCTGGTTGCGCTCGGCCAGCACGGCCGCGCGCGAGAAGCCGACCACCACCTTGCCCACCGGCGCCCCGCCGGCCGCACGCACCGGCGCCAGCGCGAGGTGCGTGGCGCCATCGGGCGCGATCAGCGGCCGCGGCGGCTGTTCCAGCTGCGCGCGTGTCGGCAGCTGCGGCGCCGGAGTGACGTCCGCGTTGCTGCGAACGACGATCGCGCCGCTGCCATCGACGACCAGCGCGTACGACAGGTCGCCGTGGCGGGCCACGCTCTCGTCGCACAGCACGTCGAAGCCCTGCAGCTGCGCCAGCGCGACGCCCGGCGCCAGCAGGCGTTCGAGCTGGATCGCCAGTGCCTCGGCGATCGCCATCGCGCGCGACATCTGCGAGGTCGTCTGCCGCTCGACGAAGAAGTAGCTGGCCACCGCGGCGGTGGCCAGCACCGCGGCCAGCACGGCCGCGCCCGAGGCCAGCACCACTTTGCCGCGCAGGCCGATCTTCATCGCCGCCGTCCGTTCACGGGTTCGCTTTCCGGGTGAACCGGCCCGCCATGTGGCCGGCCGCGGTCGCACGACGGCGCACCGCCCGGCGCGCACGCAAGGCAATCTTCCGCACGGGCTGCCGCCCGCGGTGGACTTGCATGTCCAAGCGCCCCCTCCGGGATCCCGACACACCGGGCGGACCGCCCTCGGCCCAGCCCCCGGAGCATTATCAGCGCCCGCCGCCGGCCGCCCATTCGGGCCTTGCCCGTAAGGCAACAACCCAAGAAGGCGCTGTCGAGACCACAGGTATCCTCGCAGCATGTACGCGGAGCACTTTGGCCTCAAACGCGAGCCGTTCTCGATCGCGCCCGATCCGCGCTACCTGTTCATGAGCGACCACCACCGCGAGGCGCTCGCGCACCTGCTGTACGGCGTACGCGGCGGCGGCGGCTTCGTGCTGCTGACCGGCGAAATCGGCGCGGGCAAGACCACCGTGTGCCGCTGTTTCCTGGAGCAGGTGCCCAAGCGCTGCAATGTGGCCTACATCTTCAACCCGAAGCTCACCGCCATCGAGTTGTTGAAATCGGTGTGCGAGGAGTTCCACATCCCGGTCGACCGCGCGCGCACCATCGGCGCAACCGTGAAGGACTTTCTCGACCCGCTGAACGAGTTCCTGCTCAGGACGCACGCCGCCGGGCAGAACAACGTGCTGATCATCGACGAGGCGCAGAACCTGTCGGCCGACGTGCTGGAGCAGCTGCGGCTGTTGACCAATCTGGAGACCAACGAGCGCAAGCTGCTGCAGATCATCCTGATCGGCCAGCCCGAACTGCGCGACATGCTCGCGCGGCCCGAGCTCGAGCAGCTGGCGCAACGCGTGACGGCGCGCTTTCACCTCGAGCCGCTGAACGAGAACGAGACCGCGCACTACATCAAGCACCGCCTGTCGGTGGCCGGCATGAGCGGCCTGATTCCGTTCGACCGCGACGCGCGCAAGCGCATCTACGACCTGAGTCGTGGCATCCCGCGGCGCATCAACCTGCTGTGCGACCGTGCGCTGCTCGGTGCCTATGCCACCGGGCGCGACCGCGTCGACAAGGCCATCGTCGACAAGGCGGCGCGCGAAGTCTTCGACACGCGCGACACCGGCGCGCGTGTCCGGCTGCTGTCGCCGCGACTGTGGATGATCGGCGGCGCCGTGGCCGGTGCCTCGGTGATCGGGGCGCTGGCCATTTGGCTCGCCGGCCCCGGACGCGCTGGCACGACCAAGCCGGCTGCCGTGGCGGCGTCGGCGGTCGCCGGGTCGGTGGCGTCGTCGGCGGCAGCAGCGGCATCGTCAGCGGCGTCGGCGCTTGTGCCAGCGTCGTCGCCCGCGGCAGCGTCGGTTCCGGCCGCGACATTGGCAGGCGCGTTGCCCGCGGCGCAAAGCTCGGCGCCGCTGCGGCGCGTCCCGGCAACACCCGCCTCGGGCCCACGCAAGTAGGAGAGCGTCGATGTCCTACATCCTCGATGCCCTGCGCCGCGCCGACTCCGAACGCGAGCGCGAGCGCGGCGGCGTACCCGGCCTGAATGCACAGCCGGTGCCGGCCGGCTCGCTCGACGCGGGAGGCTCGCGCCGCGGCAAGGCCTGGATCTGGGTGGCGATCGGCATCACGCTCGGTCTGGCGGTGCCGCTGGCGTGGCGCTTCCTGGGCAGCCACGAAGCCGCTGCCCCGGAGGCGCCCACGGGCGCGCGCGCAGCCGTGTCCGGCCAGGTGCTGCCGCCGCCAGCGCCGCCGGTTGCGCCGGCAGCGACTCCCGTGCCACCGATATCGACACAGGCATCGGACCTGCCCGGCGCGCCGCGGCCGGCGCCGCCCGTGGCGACCGCCCCGCCAGCCGCGCCACCGCCGATCCAGTCGCCGCCGCGACCGGTGACGCCCAAGGCGGCGGTCGCGACCGCGCGTCCGACGACCGGCCTCGAGCCCGGGCGCACGGCACCGCCGGCGACACGCCCGGCCGCGCAGGCACCTGCGCGCGCCGCGCCGCCGCCGGCGGCACCGGTGGCCACACCGTTGCCACGGCTGGCCGAACTGCCCGAGGACGTGCGCCGCGACGTGCCGTCGCTGGCGTTCGGCGGCTCGATCTACTCGGAGCTGCCGAAGCAGCGCATGGTGATCCTGAACGGCCAGGTGCTGCGCGAGGGCGACGCGATCACCGGCGAGCTGGCGGTCGACGAGATCCGGCCCAAGTCGGCGGTGCTGCGCATCAGGGACCGGCGCTTCGAACTGGTGTTCTGAGTCGACGCCGCCGCGCCATCCGTGCAATCGGCCGCGCTCGCGGCCGGCTGACCGCAGCGCCGCGAAGCACCTCGATACGCCGTCGGGCCGCGCAGCACGTATGCTCGCGGCGATGCTGGAGCCTTGCATGTCGACCACCCGACGCTCGATCGCGATGGCCTGCGCCGCGGCCGCGCTGGCGCTGACCGGCGGCCCCATCGCGGCCGCCGAATCGCGCGCCCACTCGCTGGCCCGCTTCGACGCCGGCTACGCGCAGTGCGAACAGCGCTATCCCGCGATGCGCGGCCAGCGCGACAAGGCCTACGCAGGCGTCTGGCGGCTGCGGTGGGACGATGCGACACGCGAGCAGTTGAGCCGCGCGCGCAAGACCAAGGAGTACAAGACCGAAAGCCAGCGCGCCACCCGCAAACTGGCCGCCAGCGCCGCCGCGTCCGACGTCAGCCATCGGCTCGACCAACAGTGCCTGGTGCTGCAGCGCGAAGCAGCGAAATAGCGATCGACCGCCGCGCACTTGCGCGGATATCCAAATCGCGGGGCTTCTCGTATGCTGGGGCCACCCCAGCTGCGAAAGCCTTCACTGCATGGCCGCATTCGAACCGACCGACGCCTGGTTGTTCCTGGCACTGGCGCGCAGCAATGGCTCGTCGATGGCCGGCTTTCTGGCCTCGGCCGACCACATCAACCGTGGCCTGCCGGGTTATGACGAAACCTGCCGATCGATCGCCCGCCTGCTGGCTGCCGGCCTGGTGGTGCGTGCCGATCCCTGGCTCGCGCTGACCGATAGCGGCCGGGCACTGTTCGCCGCGGTGGGCGGCCTGTCGGCGCATCCGATGAGCCAGCTGATGGCCGCCGGCGCGGCGCTGCAGGCGTCACCGCTGCCGTTTGGCAGCGTCGATGCGTTCACCATGCCGCGCGAACTGTTCGACTACTGCGTGCGCACGCAGGTGCGACCGCAGGGCGGGCGCTGAGGCGCTCGGACCGCGATGCAGACCGCCGCCAACGCCGTCGTGCAAGCGCGCTGCCCGCGTCAATCGGCCTTGCGCCGCTGGCGCTGGCGCGCTGAATTGCCCGACGCGTCGATGAGGTGGGCCGCATGATCGAGTTGCTGCAGTTCCGCCACTCGCCCTACAACGAGAAGGTGCGCTGGGCGCTCGACCTCAAACAGCTGCCGCACCGCCGCCGCAGCCTGCTGCCGGGGCCGCACTTGGGCGTCGTGAAACGGCTCACCGGCCGCACCAGCACGCCGGTGCTGGTGCACGACGGCGGCGCGATCGACGGCTCGGCGCGCATCGTGGAATGGCTCGACGCACACGCCGGCGCGCCGACGCTGCTGCCGGCCGACCCGGCGCAGCGCGAGGAGGCGTTGCACATCCAGCGCTGGTTCGACGAGGACCTCACGCCACGCATCCGCCGCACCGTGCTCGACGCGCTGCTGCGCAACCCGGGCTACTTCGCTCGCGTGTTCGCCGACGGTTCACCGCGCTGGAAGCAGCTGGCCTATGCGTGCGTGGTGCCGCTGGCGGCGCCTTTGGTGCGCAAGGGCAACGGCATCACCGGTGCCGAGTCGGTTGCCGACGGCCATGCGGCGGCGAAGGAGGCGCTGGACTTCGTGGCCTGGCGCAGCGCGGCCACCGGCTACCTGGTCGGCAACACGATCTCCGTGGCCGACCTCACGGCGGCGTCGACGCTCGCGGTGCTCGCGCGACCCGCGGATTCGCCGATGGCGGCGCCGCAGCCGGTGGCGCCGGCGTTCCGCGAGCTGATCGAGCGCTACGCCGCGCACCCCGGGGTGGCCTGGGTGAAATCGCTCTATGCGCGCCACCGCGGCGCGCGGCGTGATTTCGACGGCGACAGCGCCGCTCACGCCTGACCACGCGACAGCTCATTCCGGCTCGATCTTGGCGGCGCGGATCACGTCGCCCCAGCGGCGAATCTCGCCGGCCAGCAGCGACTGCAGCTCGGCCGGCGAGCCCGCCTGCAGCCGCACGCCCAGTCTGACGAGCTTGTCGCGCACGCCGGATTCGGCCACCGCGTCGCGCACCGCGCGATTGAGCGCCTCCACCACCTCGGGCGACGTGCCGGCCGGCGCGGCGATCGCGTTCCACGACGCCACGCCGTAGCCGGCCACGCCCGATTGCCGCACGGTCGGCACGTCGGGCAGCGCCACCATTCGCTGATCGCCGGTGACGGCGAGCGGCCGCAACGCGCCGCCGCTGACCTGGCCGAGCATCGGCGCGACGATCTCGAACGCGAGGTCGACATCACCGGCACGCAGCGCCGCGACCACTGCCGGCGTGCCCTTGTACGGCACGACGAGCGCATCGATGCCGGCCATCGACTTGAACAACTCGGCCGCCAGGTGCTGCGTGCTGCCGACGGCGATCGTGCCGATCGTCAGCTTGCCCGGCTGCGCGCGGGCGTAGGTCAGCGCGTCGCGCAGGCTGGCGAAGCGCCCACCGACACTCGCGAAGACGCCGAGATCGAAGAACCCCAGCGTGCTGACCGGCGCGAAGGCCGTCAGCGTGTCGTACGGCAGCTTCTTGAACAGCGAGGCCGACAACGCGTTGCTGTTGCTCATCAACAGCAGCGTTTGACCGTCGGGCCTGGCGCCGGCCACCGCCTGCGACGCCACGATGCTGCCGGCACTGGGCCGGTTGTCGACCACCACGCTGTGCCCCAGCGTGCGCGCCATCGGCTCGGCCACCGCGCGCGCGGTGAGGTCGGCGATGCCGCCGGGCGCGAACGGCACGATCAGCGTGATCGGCCGCTGCGGAAAGCGCGGCTGGGCATGGCTCGGCGCGGCCGCGTCGAACGCGAGCAACAGGCCCAGCGCGGCGCGCCGGTCGATGGCCGCAGTCGAGGCCTTCATCACGCCGGCATGCTACCCGCCGTCGTGCGCCTCGCCGCGGACGCTCTCAAGCAAATGTGGCTCTGCCACTTTGCTTGATCCCCGCGGGGGGCGGGCTGGGCGCAGCCCGGCCCTGGGGGCGCTCAGAACGGCATCGCCTGCCCCGGCACCGCGACGATCACCTTGATCGCGCTCGACCCCATCGCGTCGGTGAACTCCTTGGCCGTGCCCTTGGCCAGCGGATTGGCGCCGTAGTGCATCGGGATCACCGCCTTCGGCCTGATCATCTCCTTCACCGCCCAGGCGGCATCGGCCGGGTCCATCGTGAAGTGGCCGCCGATCGGCACCAGCGCGAGATCGGGCTTGTAGCGCTCGCCGATGTAGCGCATGTCGCCGAACACCGCGGTGTCGCCCGCGTGGTAGATGCGAAAGCCGTTCTCCAGCTCGATGATCCAGCCGATCGCCTCGCCACCCACGTGCGTCTCGTCCTTGTCGGTGGCCGGATTGCGCCACACGAGTTCCGACGAATGCTCGGCGCGCACCGCCGTCACCTTGATGCCCGGCGCCGGCTCGATGGTGCCGCCCTTGTTCAAACGCGGCAGCAGCCTGGCCGGCAGGATGTTGAGCGTGGCGGCCGACTGGTTGAGCCCGCCCGGTGCGCGGATCGGCGTGTCGTACATCAGCGCCAGTGCCGGTGCGTCGGCGAAGTGATCGAAGTGGCCGTGCGTGACGAGCAGCACGTCGATCTTGCCGAAGACCTCGAGCTTCTTGTAGTCCGGCGGTGTCAGCGGGTTCAGCCGCAGCCACGGATCGGTGACGATCACCTTGCCGCCGGGCGAGACGATCTTGAACGCGGCCTGGCCAAGCCAGGTGACCTCGAACTTGCCGGCGGGTGCCTGGGCCAGCGCCAGGCCAGCGGCCAGCGCGAGCACAACGGCCGCGAGCGTGCGAACGATCAGTCTCATGCGAGTCTCCTCTTGCATCTCGTGGATTCAATCGGGTTTCACGTTGCCGGCGCGCACCACCTCGCGCCAGCGGGGAATCTCGCGCGCGATCAGCGCGCCGAAGGCCTCGGGTGTGGTCGGCGTGGGCAACGCGCCTTCGACGGCCAGTTGCTGCGCCACTTCAGGCAGCGCCAGCGCCTGGTTGACCTCGGCATTCAGTCGCGCCACCACCGCGGCCGGCGTGCCCGCGGGTGCGACGAGGCCATACCACTGGTCGGCCTCGAAATCCGCGTAGCCGCTCTCGGCCACCGTGGGTACGTCGGGCAGCGCCGCGAGCCGCTTGGGGCTGCTCACGGCCAACGCACGCAGCCGTCCGCTCTTCACATGCGCGATCACCGCCGGCGCGCCGGTGAAGGTGGCGTCCACCTGGCCGGCGATGAGATCGGTCACCGACGGCGCGGTGCCGCGGTACGGGATGTGCAGCATGAAGATCTTCGTGCGCAGCTTCAGGTACCTCGAAGGTGATGTGCGCCGCGCTGCCGTTGCCGCCGGACGAGTACGTCATCGCGCCGGGCCGCGCCTGCGCGCGGGCGATCAGCTCCTTCAGCGTCGTGATGCCCGACTGCGCATTCACCACCAGCACGTTGGGCACCCGCGCCACCCAGGCCACCGGCGCGAAGCTCTTCATCGGGTCGTAGCCGAGCTTGGGATAGATCG
This sequence comes from uncultured beta proteobacterium, assembly GCA_963814435.1. Taxonomy (GTDB): domain Bacteria; phylum Pseudomonadota; class Gammaproteobacteria; order Burkholderiales; family Burkholderiaceae_C; genus JAEUPI01. The sequence continues at coordinate 44,587 of CAWFCV010000003.1, read as the reverse complement.
AGGGGTTCACCGCCAACGTGCCGATGTGGCCCATCAGCAGCGTGGCGCCGTCGGGCTCGGCACGCGCCGCCTCGGCGGCGCCGAGCGAACCGCCGGCGCCGGGCTTGTTGTCGACGATCACGTTAGTGCCCAGCGCCGCCGCCAGCCGCGGGGCCAGCGCCCGCGCCAGGATGTCGGTGCTGCCACCGGGCGTGAACGGCACGATGAGGCGCAGCGCCCGTGGCGGCTGTGCGAACGGCGCGCCCGCGCCCGCAGCCAACGCGGCAGCGATCAGCCAGCTGCGGCGCGTGGACCGTGCGTCGAACACCAACGTCACGGCTGCCACCTCATCGCTCACTCGCATCGACCGTGCCGCGCAGGCCCGCGCGCTCGGCCGCGCGCCGCACCGAGCCGCTGGCGCGAAGTTGTTCGGCAGACTCGCGCAGCCACGGCATGCCGGCCTCGCGGCCCTTCGGCACTCCGATGGCCAGGTGCTCCAGGCCCCAGCGCCCCGGCAGCACGCGCGCGCCAGGCAAGCGTGTCGGCCAGCTCGAACAGGATGCCCTTGTTGGTGGCAAACGCGTCGATCTCGCGCGCGGCGAGCATCTGCCCCGCCGCCTGGAGCGACGGCGCGCCCACCACGCTGGCCTGGCGGAACTGCCGTGTCAGCGCGGCCTGCGAACTGCTGCCCTGGCTGACGCCGATGCGCCGGCCGGGCTGGTCCACCGCGTCGATCGCCTGCACCGGCGATCCGGGCAGCGAGAGATAGCCCAGCTCGAGCGCAATCAACGGCGCGGTGAAGTCCAGGTCGGCTGCGCGCGCCGGCGTGGCATTGGTGACCGTGAAATCCACGCGCGAGCCCTTCATCGCGTCGATCACCTCGGCCACGCGCTGGAACACCACGATCTCCACCGGCACACCGAGACGCTGGCCGAGCTCGCGGCCGAGATCGACGGTGACGCCGCGCATCTCGGTCGAGCCCGGCACGCGCAGCATCGAGGTCGGGCTGCCCGGATACACCCCCACGCGCAGCGTGCCGGTGGGCGCGAGCGCGGCGCGTGCCGCCGGCGGCGCAGGAGGCGGCGCGCTGGCGCAGCCCGCCAGCAGCGCGAGCAGCGTGACGGTGCAAAGCGCAAAACGTCGCGACAGTGTCATGTGCCCGCTCCGTTCAATCAGGCTTGATCTGCGCATCGCGGATCAGCTTCTCGTAGCGCGCCCGCTCGCTGGCCAGCAAGGCCGCAATTGCGCGGTCGAGCCCGGCGTGACCTCGCCGCCGGAGGCCACCAGACGCTCGCGCACCTCGGGCAACGCCAGTGCGCGCTGGACCTCGGCGTGCAGCCGCGTCACCACCGCCGCCGGCAGGTTGGCCGGCCCGATAAAGCCGTACCACACGCTGGCCTCGAAGCCGGGGTAGCCGCTCTCGGCGATCGTCGGCGTGTCGGGGAAGATGGAGGTGCGCGACGGGCTCAGCACCGCCAGCACGCGCAGTTTGCCGCTGCGCACATGCGGCTGCACCTCGAGCGCATTGACGGCCACCGTCTGGATGTGCCCGGCGATCACGTCGTTCAGCGCCTGCGCGCCACCCTTGTACGGCACGTGGGTCATCTCGATGCCCGCGGCGCGCGCGAACAGCTCGATCGCCAGGTGCGGCGTCGAGCCGTTGCCCGGCGTGCCGGCGTTGATGCTGCGTGGCTTGTCCTTCGACATCGAGATCAGGCGCGCCAGCGAGGCCGGCTCGCCCTGTGCGTTGGCTGCGATCACCACCGGCACGCGGCCCACCTGCGCGATCGGCGTCACGTCGCGCGCCAGGTCGTACGGCGGCGGCTGGTACAGCGACGCATTGGCGGCAATCGCATTGGCCACGAGCATCAGCGTGTGACCATCGGGCGCACTGTCGATCAGTGCGCGATTGGCGATGTTGGTGCCGCCGCCTGGCTTGTTCTCGACGATCACCGGCTGACCCAGGCTGGCCGCCAGCGGCTGAGCCACGGCGCGCGCAATGATGTCCACCGCGCCGCCGGGGCTGTAGCCGACGATCAGGCGGATGGGCTTGCTCGGCCAGGCCTGTGCCCGCAGCGCGGGGCTGGCGGCCAGTGCCAGCAGCGCCGCCGCAGCGGTGCGCCGGCTCACTCGATTTCGATGGTTCAAGGTCGGTCTCCTGTGGTTCGGGGTCAAACGGCGCGGCTCAGTCGGTGCCCAGCGTCAGGCGATTCGGCTGTCGCCGCTCGACCGCCCACTTGAGCAGCGCCGCGGCGCGGTAGACGCCGTGCGCGAACTTGCCGTACGGCATCGTCGCGAACAGCGCCATCACCACGCCCAGGTGCACGGCCAGCAGCAGCGCCATCGCCGCGGTCTCGCGCCACAGCAGCAGGCCAGGCCGGTGAGGCTGGTGAGGAACAGCAGCGCGATGAAGGCACGGTCCATCGGCCGCTGCGCCGCGTCGCCGTGCGCCGGATGCCGGCGCGCGTTCAGCCACCACAAGCCCGCCGGCCCGATGAGCAGGCCGATGCCGCCTGCCGTGCCCAGCAGCACCGGCAGGCTGGTCCACGCATAGGGTGCCTTCAACGCCCAGCGCATAGTGGTACAGCGTGGCGATGCAGGTCGCCGCGAAGCACAGCGCGAAGCCGTAGAACGTGAGGTGGTGGAAGACGCGCCGCGCCGGCGTGAACGCGTCGTCGGCCTCGTTGCAGCCCTGGCCGTGGCCGCCGTCGAGGTACTTCAGCGTCAGCACCTTGCCCGCCGCGTCGCCGACGCGCCGCGGCGCTGGCCGCGCCCGGCGCGATGTCGCGCCAGAAGCTGCGCCACGCCGACGCCGAGCGCCAGCAACGCGAAGCCGAACACCGGCGCGAACAGCCACACCATCAGCTCGTGCGGGAACACGGCGTAGAAGTTGCCGCTGCCCGGTACGCCCCACAGCGTGCCCTTGAGCATCAGGCCGAACGCAGGAACAGCGCCAGGCTCAAGCGCCAGCACCAGCGCGACGACGAGGCCGTTGCGCTGGTACAGCCGCCCGAGCGGCACCGGCCAGGCGTAGTGGGCATAGGTGCGGCCGCGCACCCGCGCCATCGCGCGCGGCACGTTGACGTCGAATTCGTGCGGCTGCGCGTACTGGCAGGCGTGCAGGCAGGCGCCGCAGTTGTGGCACAGGTTGGCCAGGTAGTGGATGTCGGCGACCGGGAACTCCAGCCGCCGCGTCATCGCCGGGAACACCGCGCAGAAGCCTTCGCAGTAGCGGCAGGCATTGCAGATCTGCAGCACGCGCGCGACCTCGGCCTCGGGCGGCCGGCGGCACGCCGGTCGGCGTCGCGCACCAGCGCGTCAAGCGGCGTCATGCTGCGACCTCGCGCGTGCGACGCCGTCACCGCCGCGCCGCCGATGCGCCGGCGATGCGGCCGAACGCCGTGCCGATGGTCATGCCCACGCCGGCCGTGTAGCCCTGGCCGAGCACGTTGCCGGCCATCATCTCGCCGGCGACGAACAGGTTGGCGCTCGGCCGGCCGCCGAAGTGCACCGCCGCCTGCGCGTTCACCTTCAGGCCCAGGTAGGTGAAGGTCACGCCGGGCTTCAGCGCGAAACCGAAGAACGGCGGCGTGTCGATCGGCCGCGCCCAGTGCGTCTTGGCCGGCGCGAGGCCTTCGGTGTGGCAATCGTCGAGCACCGCGTGGTCGAACGTGCCCTCGCGGCAGGCGGCGTTGTAGGCCGCCACCGTGCGCATGAAGCGCGCCCTCGTCGAGCTGCAGCTGCCGCGCCAGCTCGCCCAGCGTGTCGGCGCGTTCGCCGGGAAACACCGGCGGCATGAAGCGGCCGATCGCCTTGGCGTCGATGATCGAATAGGCGCGCTGCCCCGGCTGCTGCGCCACCAGCCGGCCCCAGATCGCGTAGCGCTTGGGCCAGAAGTCCTCGCCCTCGTCGTAGAAGCGCTCGGCCTTGCGTGTTGACCACGATGCCGAGCGACACGCAGTCCACCCGCGTGCAGATGCCGCCGTCGTACAGCGGCGCGCGCGCGTCGATGGCCACCATGTGCGCCTGCGTCGGGTCGCCGATCGGCGTCGGCGCCCTGCGCGATCAGGTGCTTCAGCAGCACGCCCTGGTTGAAGCGCGTGCCGCGGATCGCGAACTGGTCGGCCGGCCATTCGCCGCGCTGATTGCGGCCCCAGGCCTCGCGCAGCCACTCGCGGTTGGACTCGAAGCCGCCCGCCGCCACCACGCAGGCGCGGGCCTCGAAGCGTTCGCCACCGGCATGAGCGGCGACGAAGCGGCCGTCGCGCAGTTCGAGGCGATCGACCGTGACGCCGTAGCGCACCTGCACGCCCAGCGCCTGCGCGCTGCGGTAGTAGGCGTTGACCAGCGCCTTGCCGCCGCCCATGAAGAACGCGTTGGTGCGCGACAGGTGCAGCGTGCCCGACAGCGACGGCTGGAAGTGCACGCCGTGCCGGCGCATCCAGCCGCGCACGTGGTGCGACTCGCGGATCACCAGCCGCGCCAGCGCTTCGTTGGTCTGCCCGCCGGTGACCTTGAGCAGGTCCTGCCAGAACTCCTCTTCCGGATAGGCTTCGGTCAGCACGTCCTGCGGTGCGTCGTGCATGCAGCGCAGGTTGCGCGTGTGGATCGAGTTGCCGCCGCGCCATTCGATCGGCGCGGCTTCGAGCAGCAACACCGAAGCGCCGGCCTCGCGGGCCGTGAGCGCGGCGCACAGCGCGGCGTTGCCGCCGCCGATGACGAGCACGTCGATCACGCCAGGTCCCGCAGCATTGCCGCCAGCATAGCGGCATCGGCGCGGGCGCCTGCGGAGTCAGGCGACCGCCACCCGCACTGGAATGCGCCGTCGCCCGAACGATGGCCTTTCGCCGTCGAAGCGGCCGGCGACGATCGAGCCGCAGTGGCGGCAATGACCCTCGTCGTTCAACTCGTAGCGCAGGATCTTGTGCCAGTCGCGCTCGATCAGCGGCTTCGTGCAGCCGGAGCAGAAGGTGGTGCCGCCCTCGGTGTCGTGCACGTTGCCGGTGTACACGTAGCGCAAGCCATTGGCCTGGGCGATCGCGCGCGAGCGCTGCAACGTGCCGCGCGGCGTGGCTGGCACGTCGGTCATCTTGTAGTCGGGGTGGAAGGCGGTGAAGTGCAGCGGCACATCGCAGCCCAGGTGGTCGGCGATCCAGCGCGTCATCGCCTCCACCTCGGCCACGCTGTCGTTGAGGCCGGGAATCAGCAGCGTGGTGATCTCGAACCAGCAGTCCGTCTCGTGCTTCAGGAATTGCAGCGTGTCGAGCACCGGGCCTGAAGTGGGCGCCGGTCTGCTTGAAGTAGAAGTCTTCGGTGAATCCCTTCAGGTCGACGTTGGCGGCGTCCATCTTGGCGTAGAACTCGCGCCTCGGATCGGCGTGCATGTAGCCCGCCGTCACCGCGACGGTCTGCACGCCCAGCGCGTGGCAGGCGTCGGCGGTGTCCATCGCGTACTCGGCAAAGATCACCGGGTCGTTGTAGGTGAAGGCCACGCTGCGGCAACCGGCGTCGCGCGCCACCTCGGCGATGCGCTGCGGCGACGCCGCGTCCATCAGGCTGTCCATCTCGCGGCTCTTCGAGATGTCCCAGTTCTGGCAGAACTTGCAGGCCAGGTTGCAGCCGGCGGTGCCGAACGAGAACACGCTGCTGCCGGGGTAGAAGTGGTTGAGCGGTTTCTTCTCGATCGGATCGATGCAGAAGCCCGAGCTGCGCCCGTAGGTGCGTCAGCACCATCGCGTCGCCGGCGCGCTGGCGCACGAAGCACAGCCCGCGCTGGCCCTCGTGCAGCCGGCAGTCGCGCGGGCACAGGTCGCACTGGATGCGCCCATCGTCGAGCCGGTGCCACCAGCGCGCGGGGTGATCGGCCGCCGGCAGATCGCGGCGCATCACGCGGCCCCCACCGGCTCGAGGAACTTGCGCACGCGATAGCGTTGCAGCCGCAGGTCGTGGGCCCAGAAGTCGGCCGGCAGCCCGGCCTTGCGCTTCAACGCGGCGAGGAACTGGCGTGGCTCGGGCAGCTGTTCCCACACCTGCGGCAGGAAGGTCGCGCGCTGGCCTCGCCATTCGAGAATCACGCCATCAATGCCAGGCCGCAGCGCCGCGCGTGCCTCGGCTTCGCTGGCCACCGCCAGCGGCAATGCCGGTTCGAGCAGCGAGACCTCGATGTCCAGCGCTTCGAATTCCTCGCGTTGCAGCGCCTCGAAGCGCGTGTCGCGAAAAGCCGCGCACAGTGCCTGCAGCCGCACGTCGTGCCCGAGCGGCCGCTCGGCGACCAGCGTACCGACGCAGCCACGCAGCTCGCCGCCCAGGCGCAGCGTCACGAAGGTGGCGCCCGGCGCCGACAGCGCCGGATGCGTCGGTTCAGCGCCGGTGGGCAGCGCAAACGCATCGGCGATCGCGTTGCGGGCACGGGCCAGCAGCGCCGCGCCGAGGGCCGCGTCGTGTTCGTCTCGCGTCCGAGCTGCGCGCTCGGATGGCGCCGGGGCCGGCTCGAAGGCCACCGCGCAGTAGCCCACCACGCGCGAGCGGTCGCCGGCGGTGTCGCCGGAATTGCGCAGGTCGAGCAGGCGGGCGGACAACCCGTGCGCACGCGCCGCCAGCAACGCACCGGCCAGCGGCGTGGCGCCGCAGGCCTGGTGATGATCGAGCGCGGGGTCGAGCCGCAGGATGCGGTCGACCGTGGCGCGATCGCTGGCCTGCGCCTGGCGGTAGCCGAGGTAGTGCGACAGGTCCGATGAGATGACGATCAGCGTCTCGTCGCCACCCCACAGGCGCTCGAGCACCTGCGCCACCGCCTCGGGGCTGGCCGAGCCCACGGCCAGCGGCACCAGCGTGAAATCATCGAGCACGGTTTGCAGGAACGGCAACTGCACTTCGAGCGCATGTTCGTCGGCATGCGCGAGGTCGCTGCTCAGCACCTGAGGCAGGTCACGGAGCGATTCCAACGCCTCGCGATCGATCGGCACGCAACCCAGCGGCGTCTCGAATGCCGACACGGTGGGCGCGGCAATGCCGTGCACCGCGACGCGGTGCGTCGGGCCGAGCAGCACCACACGGCGAATCGGCCCGCGGCTGCCGCTGAGCCGCGCATAGGCGTGGGCGGCCACCGGACCTGAATAGACATAACCCGCATGCGGCACCAGCAGCATCTTTGGCACCGGCGCATCGGTCTCCAGCGCATCGCCCAGCATCTCGCCCACCTGCGCGGCCAGCGCGCGCCGGTCGGCAGGATAGAAAGAGCCCGCCACTGCCGCGGGCCGCGTGACCATCTTCATCGAGGTATTCTCCTGGGCGGTAGATGGGATCATGCGCGCGCGCATCAAGGGCCGGTTGCATCATTCGACCCAACCCTTGCGTGCCATGTTGGACTTCCGAGCTGAGCCGCGTCAAGTGGCGCAGCTTGGCCGGCCATGCGCAAGATTGAGGCGGCTCAAGGGCGAGCACCCCGACGAGCACCTATAGTCCTTTCCATCACCTTCCGACACTCCACAGGAGAAGAGCATGGTCACACGATCACAGCGCAATCCCGAGCTTGCTGCCGCGGCAAAGAACCTCAGCAGCGCTGCGCGCCACATTCGCCGGGCGATCAACAAGAAGCTCGACGAGATCGGCACCACCGTCTCAGCCGAGCTGGGCAAGGCCAAGCGGGCGGCCATGACGAAGGGTGGGCAGGCCAAACGCCGGTTCGACGCGCTGTTGAAGACCGCCGAGACGCGGCTGAAGAAAGTCAATGCCGATGCGAGGAAGTCGATGCACCAGGCGGTCGGCGAGGCGGAAAAGAAGTTGCTGGCGGCCAAGAAGGTGGTCGCCAAGCGGGTGGCCGCGAAGAAGGCGGCGAAGAAGCGCGTGGTGGCCAAGAAGGCCACGGCCAAACGGGCGCCGGCGAAGAAGACCGCAAGGCGCGCTGCGCCACGCAGGCGCGCGGCCTGACAGTCGGTCGACGCGCTGGCCGGTGCATCGCCGCTGGCGTCCGACGCACCCGAGGTCGCCCGCGGTCGCGGGGCCAAGCACCGCGCGGCGTCAATCGGCCCTGATGCCGGCCCGCGTGACGATCTCTTTCCAGATCTTCTGCTGTTGCGCGATGAACGCGGCGAACTCCGCCGGCGGCCCGCCGCCGCCGATGGCTGAATCGCTGGCGAAGCGCTCGGTCACCGAGCTCGACTTCAGCGCCTTCAACGACTCCTCCTGCAGCCGCTTGACGATCTCGGCCGGCGTGCCCGCCGGGGCGAGGATGCCGTACCACTGCGAGGTCTCGAAATCCTTGTAGCCCATCTCGGCCACCGTGGGCACGTCGGGCAGCGCGGGCAGACGCTGCGGCGTCCCGACCGCGATGGCGCGCAGCTTGCCGGCCTTGATGTGCGGCAGCAGCGCGGGCAACCCGGCCGAGCTGGCCTGCGTGCGCCCGGCCAGCAGGTCGGTCAGCTGTGGCCCGGTGCCGCGGTACGGGATGTGCGTGATGAACATCCCCGTCACCAGCTTCAGGTACTCCATCGCCAGATGCCCGGCGCTGGCGTTGCCGGCCGAACCGTAGTTCAGTTTGCCCGGGTTCTTCTTGACGTAGGCGACGAACGACTGGAAGTCCTTGGCCGGCACGTCGGGGTGGATCACGAACAGATTCGGCACCTTGGCCAGCAGCGTGACCGGCAGGAAATCCTTGTTCACGTCGAATGGCTGGTTCGGAAAGATGTACGGGTTCACCGCCAGCGAGCCGACGTGGCCGAGGATGATCGTGTGGCCGTCGGGTGCGGCCTTGGCCACGTCCTGCATCGCCGGCAGGCCGGCACCGCCACCCTTGTTCTCGACGTAGACCGTCTGGCCGAGCTGCTTGGTCAGCTCGTTGGCCACCGTGCGGGCCACGATCTCGCTGGTGCCGCCGGGTGCGAACGGCACGACGAAGCGGATCGATTGCTTCGGCCAGCCGGCCTGAGCGCGCACCAGCGCGGGCAGCAGGATCAACGGGGCGGCCAAGGCGGTGCGGCGCGTCGTGGTCATCGGGCTTCTTTCATCGTCGGGCTGATCCCGCGCACTGTACGCGCCGCGTCACGGCGCGACACTGCGCGAAAGCACTACATGAGCGCCAGCACGCGATCGACCATCACGCCGCTCTGGCCGAGGTAGTTCGCCGGATCGCACAGGCGCGCCAGCGCCGCGCGATCGACGTGCTTCATCACTTCAGCGTTTTCGCACAACACGTCGAGCAGCGGGCGCTGCAGTTTCACGGCCTGCCGGCAGATGTCGTACACCAGGTCGTGGGCAACCTCGCGGCCGATGTACGGGCCCAGGCCCATCATCACCGCCTCGCTCATCACCAGGCCGTGCGTCATGTCGATGTTGCGACGCATTGCCTGGGGGTCGACCTCCAGGCCTTCGAGGATCGAGCGCGACTGCTTCAGCGCGCCGGCCATCAGGCAGAAGGCTTCGGGCAGCACGATCCACTCGATCTGCCACGGGCCGGTGGAGCGTTCGTGGTCGGCCACCATCGCATCCATCAGCGCCGCCGCATGCTGGCGCACGACGCTGATCGCGGCATGGATGTAGCAGCTCGCGATCGGGTTGCGCTTCTGCGGCATCGTGCTGCTGCTGCCGCGGCCATGGTGGTAGGGCTCGAAGACCTCGGCCACCTCGGTCTGCATCATCAGCTTGACGTCCATGCTCAGCTTGCCGAGCGTGCCGCCGATCAGGCCGAGCACCGCGCCGACCTCGGCGATGTTGTCGCGGATCGTGTGCCAGGCGATCACCGGCTGCTGCAGGCCGAGCTCGGCGCACAGGCCTGCCTGCGTCTGCATCGCGCCGGTTTGCAGCGAGGCCAGCGTGCCCGCCGCGCCGGCGAATTCACCGACCAGCACACGTTCCTTGAGTTGCTTCAGGCGCTCCCGGTGCCGCTGCACAGCGCTCAGCAGGCCGGCCATCTTGTAGCCGAAGGTCACGGGAATGGCTTGCTGGAGGTTGCTGCGGCCGATCATCGGCGTCAGGCGATGCTCCTTCGCCAGTTTCGCAAGCGCCTTCGCCAATGCATCGAGGTCGGTCTCCACCAGCGCCAGCGCCTCGCGGATCTGCAGCACGGTGGCGGTGTCGGTGATGTCCTGCGTCGTCGCGCCCCAGTGGCAGTACTCGCCGAGCCCGTCCCGACACAGCTTGTTGAGTTGCGAGACGACGCCGAGGACCGGGTAGCCGATGCGCTCGGTCTGCTGGCGCAGCAGCACCAGGTCGATCTGCTCGAGCTGGCAGTGGCTGACGATCTCGTCGGCCGCCGCCTGCGGAATCAGCCCCAGGCGCCCCTGCACGACGGCCAGCGCGCGTTCGATGTCCAGATACTTCTGGGTGCGGTTCTCGTCGCTCCACACCGCGCGCATGGCGTCGCTGCTGAAGATGCCCTGGAAGATGTGCGAGTCGATGATGGTGGAAGCCACTGGGCGGTCCTTTCAGGATGGCGGAGTAGGTACGCGGAAGATCGATCACGGTTGCGCTGCGAGATATCCCAAAGGCTGCTGGCGGCCCGATGCTGTCTTTAGCGGGCGTCTGCTGTGAATGGTGGTCAGTGCGTCGCGGCAGGCGGTACCCGCCAGGGGCTCATGCGTGGGCGGTCGGCCAAATGCGCCGACTGCACTGCGATGCTCGCCCTGGGGTCGCGCCGCGTAACTCACTACGCGACCTGCGGTCGCTGCGTTCGGCCAAACGCGGCGAGTCAGTCTACGAAGCGCGCTGCGCGCGCCGACCCCAGGCCTGCGCTTCTCGCCGCCCCCGAAATCGCCCCCGCCGGGTACCGCCTGTCGCGCAGCACCGCACCGGCGCTGCACCGATGCGCGGCGCCGCGCTCGGTGCCCCTCGTGAAGCCGCGGTCGTGGGTTGTGGGGTCCGGGCGCGAATTGCGGCGACGAGCAGCGCAGCACGAGCAGGGGGCGAGTGTGGACGAGCAAGAGTGCCTGCGCACTCTTGCTCGCCTCACGAGCCGGCCGGGCCTGCAGGCCCGGCCGTGGACGTCTGGCGCACAAGCGCCAGACCGGCGAGAACCCGTGAGGCTGCGCCGCGTGCAGCGGCGCGGCGGCGGGATCGCAGCCGCCCTGCTCGGGCGAGCAGCGCAGTGCACCCCGGCCTTCGGGCCGGGGCGCCGCAGGCTGAGCGGCGGGGCCACACAGCCCGCGGCCGTGGCGCAGCGCGCGCCGCTCGTCGCGGGTCACTTCAGAGCGGTCGTTCAAGGTCGCCATCGGGCCGACAACCGCCTGTCGAACCCGGCACTGACCGAAGGCCCGGCGCTGCGGCTTCACGCTAAATCGCCTGCGCTGCCCGCAGCTTGGCGATCTCGCCCGCGGCGACGCCCAACTCGGCCAGGATCGCGTCGGTGTGCTGGCCGAGCGCTGGCACCGCTTCCAGGCGCGGGTCGCCGTCGTCCCACGAGCCCGGCGGCAACAGCACCGGCAGCGGGCCCGACGGTGAATCGACTTTGCGCCAGCGGCCGCGCGCCGCGAGCTGCTCGTGGCGCCAGAAGCCGGCCATGTCGCGCACCTGCGCGTTGGCGATCTGCGCCGCTTCGAGGCGCGCCGTCAGGTCTTCGGCCGTGAGACCGGCGAAGGCCTCGACGATGACCTTGCGCAGCGCCTCGCGGTTTGCCACGCGCTTCGCATTACCGGCAAAGCGCTCGTCCCGCGCCAGTGCCGGCTGCAGCAGCACCTTGTCGCAGAACTGCAGCCACTCGCGTTCGTTCTGCAGGCCCAGCATCACCGTCCTGCCGTCGCCGGTGGGGAACGGGCCGTACGGGAATATTGTCGCGTGCGCGGCGCCGGCGCGCGGTGGGGGCGGCGCGCCGTCGAAGGCGTAGTACATCGGGTAGCCCATCCACTCGCCCATCGACTCGAGCATGCTGATGTCGATGCGGCGACCCAGGCCGTCCTGCGTTCGCTGCAGCACGGCGGCGAGGATGCTGCTGTAGGCGTACATGCCGGCGGCGATGTCGGCGATCGACAGGCCCGCCTTGCTCGGCTCGTCCGGCGTGCCGGTGATCGAGACAAAGCCCGACTCGCTCTGGATCAACAGGTCGTAGGCCTTCTTGTCGCGGTACGGGCCCGGATGCGCCGCGTCGTCGCCGTAGCCCGAGATGTCGCAGACGATGAGGTCGGGCCGCCGGCCCTTCAGCGCGTCGAAGGACACGCCCAGCCGCGCCGCCGCGCCGGGCGCGAGGTTCTGCACGACGATGTCGGCCTTGTCGACGATCAGCTGCGCCAGCAGTTCGGCGGCACGCGGGTGCTTCACGTCCAGCGTGAGGCTCTCCTTGCTGCGATTGGTCCACACGAAGTGCGACGCAAGGCCGCGCACACGCTGGTCGTAGCCGCGCGCGAAGTCGCCGCTGCCCGGGCGTTCGATCTTGATCACGCGCGCGCCCAGGTCGGCGAGTTGTCGCGTGCAGAATGGCGCCGCGATCGCGTGCTCGAGCGTGACGACCGTGAGGCCCCTGAGTGGTTGCATGGCAATCCCTTCAGCGCAGCGTGGCGACGGCATCCATCGTCAGCCAGCCTTCGTGGTCGCTCGCCCACAGCTTGATGGTCTTGGCGTCGGAGTCGGGCGCACCGTTGACCGTGAACGGGTGCAGGTCGAAGGTAGGCCGCACCGCCTTGAAACGGAACGCGGCGACGTCGGCGCCGGGCATCTGCCGGCGCAGCAGGTCCAGCAGCAGCGTCGCGATCAGCGGGCCGTGCACGACAAGGCCGGGATAGCCCTCGACCTCGGTGACGTAGCGGCGGTCGTAGTGGATGCGGTGGCCGTTGAAGGTGAGCGCGCTGTAGCGGAACAGCAGCACGTCGTCGGGCACCAAAGTACGCCCCCACGCTCCCTGCGGTCGCTGCCCCCCGAGGGGGTGCGTTTCCGGACCGGGCAACCCGGATCCGGAAACCGTACGCCCCCACGCTCCCTGCGGTCGCTGCCCCCCGAGGGGGTGCGTTTCCGGACCGGGCAACCCGGATCCGGAAACCGTACGCCCCCACGCTCCCTGTGGTCGCTGCTCCCCGAGGGGGTGCGTTTCCGGACCGGGCAACCCGGATCCGGAAACCGTACGCCCCCATGCTCCCTGTGGTCGCTGCCCCCCGAGGGGGTGCGTTTCCGGACCGGGCAACCCGGATCCGGAAACCTCGCGCGCATCCAATTCCGGCGCCTTCTGCGGTGGCGGCTCGACATCGCCCGGCTTCTTCGCGTCGCGATACACGATGTCGTGGAATTCCACGATCGCCGGTTCCACGGCGCCGTTGCAGCGCAGCTCGTGGCGCACTTTCACGAACACCAGCTGGCCGCTGCGGCCCTCCTTCACCGTGACGTCGGCGATGGTGGAGGTGCGCTCCACCGCGTCGCCCACGCGCACCGGCGCACGGAACTCGAACTGGCTGCCCGCCCACATGCGCCGCGGCAGCGGCACCGGCGGCAGGAAGCCGCCGCGCCTGGCGTGGCCGTCGGGGCCGATCTCGCTTTGGCGGTGCAGCGGCAGGAAGTACAGCCAGTGCCACAACGGCGGCAGCGGCGTGCCGGCAGGGATCTCGGTGGCCGGATGGTCCAGTGTCGCGGTCAGTGCGGCCACCGGCGTGGCGCCGATCTGGTCGCGCGCGGTTTCGCGGCGGCCGATCCAGGAGCTCAGGTCTTGCACGAGTTGCCTCCGAGGCGGAAGGTGCGTTCGTCCATCATTCAAGCATGGCATGCAGTCGGGCTCGGGCTCAGGCTCAGGCTCGGGATTGGCCTGCCGGAGCCACACGGCGCCCGCGCGCCGGCGGCAACGTCAGGCGGTCGGCCCGTCCCGCAGCAGCGGCAGCAGTTCCTTGAAGCGAGCGTGATCGCTGCTGCGCAGCCACTCGAAGGCCACCATCTCGCTGCTCACCAGCACCGCACCCGCGCCGCGCAACCGCTGCAGCGCGAGTTCGCGATCGGCCGGGCGGCGCGACGCGCAGGCGTCGGCGACGACCCAGCAGCGCAGGCCGTGGCGCAGCAGGCCGAGCGCCGATTGCATCAGGCACACGTGCGTCTCGCAACCGGCCAGCACCACGTCGGCCGGCAGATGGCCGTGGGCGCGCAGCGCCTCGACCAGCCCGTCGGCGCAGGCGTCGAAATGCTGCTTGGCCACGGTGACCTCGCAGCGCGAGCGGATGGCCGCCACGTTGTGTCCCAGGCCCTGCGGGTTCTGCTCGGTGCCGATGACGTGGATGCGCAGCGTGCGCGCCACGTCGGCCAGCCACACGGCATGGGCCACCGCGGCGTCGCCTTCGTGCAGCGCGGGCACCAGGCGCTGTTGGTAGTCGACGAGCACCAGCGCACTGGCGCTCGGGTTGATCGTGTTCATGGCCGGGCCCGCGGGGGATGTTGGCAAGCGTCCGCAGGGGCGGACGCTCAAGCGGACTCAGTGTACGCTCGGCGCATCGTCCAGGAGGTGCCATGAACGCGCCCGCATCCGCCGAGCAATTCAAGCCGCTGCCCGCCGCGCTGATGAGCGGGGCCGACTACACGGCATCGCTGCGCCGCCTGAAGCCCGTGGTCTACCTCGACGGCCGGCGCGTCGAGTCGGTGGCCGACGAGCCGGCGCTGAAACCCGGCGTGCAGGCGCTGGCCTTCACCTACGACGCGGCGCTGAAGGCCGAGTGGGCCGCATTGATGACGGCCCGGCAGACGAGCACGGGCCGCACCGTGAATCGCATGCTGCACCTCGACGAGTCGGCCGGCGACCTGCTGAACAAGCTCGAGGCGGTGCGCGTGTTGTGCCAGGAGACCGGCTGCGCGCAGCGTTACCTCGCGCACGACGCGATGGCCGCGATCGCCCAGGCGGCCGCGCGCATCGACGACGCCAACGGCTCGACCGAACGACGCGCGCGCTTCGCGGCCTACCTGGATCACGTGCAGGCTCACGACCTGTCGCTCGGCATCGCGATGACCGACGCCAAGGGCGACCGCTCCAAGCGCCCGCACGAGCAGGCCAACCCCGACAGCTACGTGCACGTGGTCGAGCGCACACGCCAAGGGCATCGTGATCTCCGGCACCAAGGCCATCGTCACCGGCGCGCCGTACATGCACGAGTTCCTGGTCATGCCGTGCCGCAACATGGTCGCCGCGGACGCCGACTTCGCGCTGTGCTGCGCGGTGCCGGTGGATGCGCCGGGCATCACCATCGTCTCGCGCCCGGCCGGGCGGCCCGGCGAGAAGCTCGAGCACGGCGCCGCGCTGTTCTCGCGCCGCTACGGCCAGGCCACCGGCGTGGTGATCTTCGACCGGGTGTTCGTGCCGTGGGAGCGCGTGTTCCTGGCCGGCGAGTGGGAGCATTCGGGCGGGCTGACCTACCACTACGCCACCCACCACCGCCACACCTGCATCGCCGCGCGTGCCGGCTTCGGCGACCTGCTGATCGGCGCCGGCGCGCTGATGTGCGAGGCCAACGGCTTCGACCCCGGCGCGCACGCGAGCCTGCGCGAGCCGATGGTCGAACTGATCAAGATCGTCGAAGGCTTCTACGCCTGCGGCGTGGCGGCCAGCGTCTACGCGACGCGCGACGACCCCAGCGGCGTGTTCATGCCCGAGCCGGTGTTCGCCAACATCGGCAAGCTGCTGCTGGCCACGCAGATCTACGACATGCACCGCCTCGCGCACGAGGTGTCGGGCGGCCTGATCGTCACGCTGCCCGGCCCCGACGAAGACCACAACCCGGCCACCGCGGCCACGCTGTCGGAGGTGCTGCGCGCCAACCCGGCGGTGCCGTACGACAAGCGCATCGAGGTCGCGCGCTTCGTCGAGGACCTCACCGCGTCGTACCAGGGCGGCTGGTACTCGGTGATCAGCCTGCACGGCGGCGGCTCGCCGGCGGCGATGAAGCAGGAGATCTGGCGCCACTACCCCGTCGGCAACAAGGTCGAACTGGTCGAGCGCCTGCTCGAGCGCGGCGTGCTGGCCGAGGACCCGTCGCGCGCCATCACGCGCAACCGCCAGCCCGGGCGCTGCTGCGACACCGGCTGCACGGTGCCAGGCCAGCCAGTGATGGTGCCGCTGCCCGCGTCGGGCAAGGCAACGTCGTAGCGCAGGCCGCCTCGCCATGGCCGACACCCTGTGGTGGATCCTGAGCGTGGCGCTGATCGTCGTCGGCCTGGCGGGCACGGTGCTGCCGGCGCTGCCCGGCACGCTGTTCGTGCTCGCCGGCATCGTGCTCGGCGCGTGGATCGACGGTTTCACGCGCGTCGGCTGGCCCAGCGTGACGGTGGTCACGGTGCTCGCGGTGCTGGCCTGGGGGCTCGACTACGTGGCCGGGCTGCTCGGCGCGCGCAAGGCCGGCGCCAGCCGGCAGGCCATCGTCGGCGCCGCACTGGGCACGGTGGCGGGCCTGTTCATGGGGTTGGTGGGCGTGCTGTTCATGCCGCTGGTCGGCGCGGCGGTCGGTGAATACCTGGCGCAGAAGAACCACCAGCGCGCGGTGAAGGTCGGCATCGCCACCTGGCTCGGCATCATGGCCGGGCTGGCGGCCAAGGTGGTGATCGCCTTCATGATGATCGGCGTGTTCGTGGCCGCGCTGTTGCTCTGACCGTGAACGCCGCAATGCCCAACCGATGAAAGACACCATGGCCTTCAACGACGCTGCCGCCACCTGGAACCAGCGCTTCCAGACCGAGCGCTACATCTTCGGCATCGCGCCCAACGAGTACCTGCGCGCGCAGGCTCAGCACCTCGCACCGAAGTCGCGCGTGCTCTGCGTGGCCGACGGCGAGGGCCGCAACAGCGTGTGGCTGGCGCGCCAGGGCCACCGGGTGGATGCGTTCGACATTTCGCCGGTCGGCGTGGCCAAGGCACACAAGCTCGCCGGCGAGGCTGGCGTGTCGGTGAACTTCGCGGTGGCGGACGGCGATGCGCTTCAATGGCCCACCGCGCTGTACGACGCGGTGATCGCGATCTTCATCCAGTTCGCCGACCCGGCCATGCGCGAGCGTCTGTTCGAGCGCATGGTGCGTGCGCTGAAACCCGGCGGGGTGCTGGTGCTGCAGGGCTACACGCCGCGGCAGCTGGAATACAAGACCGGCGGGCCGCCGTTTGCCTCTCACCTGTACACCGCCGAGTTGCTGCGCCACGCGTTCGGCCGGCTGCACATCATCGACCTGAGCGAATACGAGGCCGAGCTCACCGAGGGCACGCAGCACTCGGGGCACTCGGCGCTGATCGGACTGGTAGCGCGCAAGCCCTAGGGAAACCCCGAAGTGGCGAGGTTTCGCGTGGGCTCGCGCGCGCCCCGAGGACCGGCAACCAAATCGAAGTCGAACGTTCGAGATCAGGTCGCGGCGGCGTGGCGCGCGTGCCACGCCCGTGCGATGTCGCGGTTCACAGGAATGTTCGTCAGAAAGCATTCTCGCAGGCGCGCGTCGACGATGAGCGCGGCTTGCGCCTGCAGTTCCCGATAGGCATCGTGCAACACCGTGCCGGCGCGCGGGTCGGCGAGCCGGTGCAACACGACAAAGCATTCGTTGTGGATGCGCTGCGGCGATTCGGTGCCGTCGAAGCCTCGATGCTTGGCGAAGTGCTCGAGCAGCACTTCGGCGTGTGCCATGGCTTGCTCGGCGTCACCGCGCTCCAACGCCAAGCGCGCCAGACCGGCGGTTGCGTCCAGCAGGAGCGGGTGCTCGAGCGCGGTGCACAGCGCATGCGCGTGCCGGAACGACACCTCGGCGGCCTGCAGATCGCCCAATGCCTGTTCGGCTTGCGCGAGGTCCAGGGCACTGACCGATTCATTGCTCTTGTCCTTTGTCTGCAGCGACAGCGCCAGCGCCTGCCGCGCGAGTTCGCGGGCATTTGCCGCCTCGCCGCACTGCAACGCCCGCATCGCCAGGTGGCGCAGGATGTGGGGCTCGACAAAGCGCGCGCCGACCGCGCGCGCCAGGTGCAGGCCTTGTTCGAGGTGGTTGCGCGCCTGTTCGAAGTCGCCGAAACCGAGCATGGCGTTGCCGAGGTTGGCCAGGCAGACCGCCTCGTCGCGACGGTTGCCGAGCTCGCGGCAGAGCTGCAGCGTCTGCACGTCGTAGCGGTACGCGGCGAGCAGGTCTTCGCTGCGTCCGGCGATGACACCCAGCGCATTCACGAAGCGCGACTCGAGCCTGCGCTCGCCCAGCACGCGCGCGGCGTCCAGACCCTCTTGCGCGATCGCCCGTGCGGGCTCGAGCTCACCCAGGCAGTACAGGGCAATCGCCTGCATGTGCCGGGCGCGCAGCACGAGCCCCTGCGCGCCGGCGCGCCGCGCGAGTGCCAGCGCCGTGTTCGCGTTGGCCTGCGCCGCTCGATACTCGGCCGTGCGAAACGCCAGGTCCGCCTGGCGCCACGCCACCTCGGCACGGCGCGCGTCGTCCGCCAAGGCTTCGGCAAGGCCGCCGAGCGTGCGAATCGCCTCGGCTTGCGCGTCGCGCTCGCCGCGCAGGTCGTGCTCGCGCTCGAGCAGCGTGTGCACGCGCCATCTCAGCTCCAAGGCATCGCCTTCCGCCAACGCCAAGGCGCGCTGCGCCGCGCCGAACACGGCTTCGTGGGCGAAGCGCGTCGCCGCGAATTCCGCGGCGCGCGTGTAGTACTCGCAGGCATTGAGCGCGTCGCCGCCCTTCTCGAAGTGGTCGGCAATCGCGGCCAGGTGCGGACCGGCGCGCTCGGCATCCCGGCCGGCGAGCCAGGCGGCGACGCTGGCGTGGCCTTCACGGCGGGTGCGCTTGAGAACGGTGTCGTAGGTCACCTGGTGCAGCAGGTGGTGTTTGAAGGCGAACTGTCGGGACCCGTCGATCGCGCTCCGGGCCTGCTCGAAGATCAGGTCGCGTGCCAGCAGCGTCGGCAAGGCTTCGAGTGCGCGCGCCTCGATGGCCGCCAAGGCCTCGCTCCAGAACACCGGGCCGACGAGCGCCGCCGACTGCAGCGCGCGTTTGGCCGGCGCGCTCAGGCTGTCCAGGCGCGCCTGCAGCACGCCGGTCAAGGTGGCGGGGATGTGCAGTGCCTGCAACTGCTGCGTCTGGAGTCGCCAAACATCGCCGAAGGCGTCGATCGCGCCTTCGTCGATCAGCATCTCGAGCAGCTCTTCCATGTAGAACGGGTTGCCCGCGGCGCCGTCGATGAGCAGCTTGCGCAGTGATTGCGGCGCGTCGTGCAGGCGTTGCAGCAGCGCGTCGGCGAGTTCCACGCTGCCTGCACCATCGAGCGGTGCAAGCGCAAGCCGGGTGTGCGCCGGCGCTTCGGCCAGCCAACCCGGCCGCCGCTCGAGTAGCGCCGGGCGCGCTGCCGCGACGAGCGCCAACGGCACGTCGCGGCATGAGCTGACGAGTTCGTCGAGCCAGGCCAGCGACGCGTCGTCGGCCCAATGCAGGTCGTCGAGTAGAAGCAGCACCGGGCCGCCCGCAGCGGAGCGCCGCACGAGTTGCGCGGCAACATGAAAAGCACGCGCCCGCAGCTGCGCCCGGTCCTCCACGATGCCGGCCACATGCGGGCTGGCGCGGAAGTCCAGCCCGATCAGATGGCCCAGCACGTGCGCGTGGCCCTGCGCGAGCTCGGCGCCGACGTCGGCGTCGAACAGCGCGGTGACGCCGAGCTCGAACGCGCGCCGCGCGAGTGCGGGGTCGGCGCCGTGGTCGCTCGAAAACTGCGCCAGCAGCAAGCTGCGCAGCAGCGCGTAGGCTTGCGCCTGTCCCTGCGCGTGCGCACGGCAGCGAAACACAGCGCCCACATCCGGCTGCAGGGCGGCCCAGTGGTCGAACTCATGCAGCAAGCGGGTCTTGCCGAGCCCGGCCTCGCCGATGACCGTCACCGCGCGCGCCGAGCCGCTGCGGCGCACGCATTCGAACTCGGCTTTCAGAGCGCTCAGATCAGCGTCGCGCCCGACCATGCACGTAGGCAGGCCCTCGATGCCGCGCGTGCGCGTGTGAAACGCCAACGGCCGGGCGCGCTGCACCAGGTACGTCGTCTGCGCTTGCGCCACGCCCTTGAGCGCCAGCGGTGCCTGAACCTCAACGTCGAACCTGCCGCGCACGAGCGAGTAGGTCTCGTGGCTGATGCGCAGCTCGCCGGCGGGCGCGCTCTGCTCCATGCGCGCGGCGACGTGCACGGCCGCACCGCGGATGCTGCCGTCCGCGTCGACGCCACCGCCGAGCAGCACGCGGCCGGTGTGCACGCCCACGCGCAGGTTCAGGTCAGAAGGGCCGAACTGCTGCACGACGCGTTCGGCGCTACGGCGGCCTTCGGCAAGCAGCGCCAGACCGGCACGCACGGCGCGCTCGGCGTCGTCCTCGGCGGCTCGGTCCGCGCCGAACACGGCGAGCAGGCTGTCGCCGGCGTACTGCAGGACTTTTCCACCGTGCTCCTGCACGAGCGCGGTGGCACGCGCGAGCAGGCCGTCGAGCACGCTGTGGATGTCCTCCGGGTCCAGGCGGCCGCTCAGCGGGGTGGAGCCTACGACGTCCATGAACAGCACGCTGACCTGACGCAACTGCTGGGCGGGAGCGCCGGAACTGTCCGCGTCGCCGGGGCGCGGGCCGGCGAGCTGCGCGCGCAGCGCCGCCGTTGCGGCGTCGATCACCGCGTCGTCGAGCTCGCCGCGCTGGGCTTGGAGTGCGGCGATCGCGGCCTCGAGGTGCTGCGTGTCGGCCATGCCGGGAGTCTGGCCCGGATGGCGCCCGAGTTCAACCCAGACTCCCAGCAGGACCGATGCTCGCGCGCCCCGGTGCCCCACCCACGCGCGTTCACAGCGCTTGCGATGGCCAATCTCTGACTGGGTCGGGACCCCGTCAATGACCTAGAAGAGAGTGTCAGGCCCCGCATCGCGGGGCCACCCGATCACTGGCGCTGCTGGATGCCGGCGATCGCCCAGTTGCGGCTGTCGTCCAGCGGCTTCACCAGGTGCCACACCTCGTCGAACGGCGCCGGCCTCGGCACCGACGTCTTCGCGCATCAGGCCCGAGAAGCGCACGCTGACCACCTGGCGGTCGGTCTCCTGCGCGAAGTCGATCAGCTGCGCATCGACGGTGACCACGTCGGTCTTCTGCGTCGAGGCGCCGCGCTCCTGCAGCTCGAGGCGCACCTCGGCGAACATCTCCGGCGTCGTGAACGCACGCAGGTCGTTCAGGTCGCCGCTGTCGTGCGCCGCCTGCAGGCGGATGAAGATCATCTTCGCGATGCGCTCGAACGCGGCGGTGTCGAAGTCGGCCGGCAGCGCCGGGCCGCGCCAGCCACCGCGTCCGCCGGCGGGGCCAGGGCGGCCGTGCCCGGCATCGGCAGCGAGCGCGTGGCGCCCGCACCGGCACCCGAACGAACCGCCGGCGGCCGCGCCGCCGGCCATCGCGAACGGCATGCTCGGCGCACCGCCACCGGCAAAGCGGCGCAGCAGCCAGCGCACCGCGACGATGGCCACCACCGCCAGCAGCGCCAGCATCATGAAGTTGGCGAAGCCCTCGCCCAGCCCGAAGTGACTGAACAGTGCGGCCAAGCCCAACCCCGCGGCCAGGCCGGCCAGCGGGCCCATCCACGAGCGCTTCGGTGCCGCTGCCGCGGCGGCGGGGTTCGGTGCCGCGGCATTGGCCGGTGTGGCGGCCGCGTTATTGGGTGTGGCGGCGGGCGTCGCCGGTGTCGACTGGGCCGGCTTGTCGGGCGTGGCGCGCTGCATGCCGACGGACTTGCCGCCGCCCAGGCGCTTGGCCTCGGACACCGACGGCGCCACGACGAGCCCGAGGCCCACCAGCAACGCCAACATCGACCAGATCTTCAACATGGCACTTCCTCGCGTGTGAACGGTAGTCGGACGATCCGACCCGAGATGGCACCATTGTGGGCGAATTCAAGTCGCCGCGCCGCAAGCCCTGGCCCGACGGCCGGCATGGGGATCGGCAGGGCTTGGGCCTGCTCCCGCGATGCGGCATAGTCCCCTGCCCGTCCGCCGACACACCCGTCGCATCAGAAACCAAGCCGGAACACGCTGCGTTGCACCCCTGCGGGGACACGATTCGACAAGGAGAATGCCCATGAATCCGAGTTTCGTTTCCACCTGGAATCCGCGCGCGCTGGCCTTGCTGCGCATCGTCACGGCCTACCTGTTCGTGCAGCACGGCACCTCCAAGCTGCTCGGCGCGCGAGCGCAGCCGTCGTGTTCGCGATCTCGCTCGACGACTTCGTCGTCACGCAGTACCTCTCCGGCGATGCGAGCACGACGACGGTGTCGATCTCCTCTACTCGTCGGCGCGCGCGGCGCCGACGCCCGCCCTGAACGCGCTCGCCACGATCGCTCTGCTGATCACGCTCGCCACGCTCGGGCTCGCGTATCTCGTCTACCGACGGTTCGCAACGAGCGACGATGCCGCCGCCATGGCCGGCGTGGAGGTATAGAGACCCGATGCAGGGAGAGATCCATCTCGAGGAGTTGACGAAACGGTTCGGCGAGGTCGTCGCCGTCGACGGAATCGACGTGCGGATGCCGGGCGGCGAGTTCTTCACCATGGTCGGCCCGTCCGGGTGCGGCAAGACGACGACGCTGCGCATGATCGCGGGGTTCGAGCGGCCGACCAGCGGCCGGATCGTGCTCGACGACGTCGACGTGGCGCAGGTGCCGCCCCACAAGCGGAACGTGAACACGGTGTTCCAGAGCTACGCGCTGTTCCCGCATCTCGACGTCGCGAGCAACGTCGGCTTCGGCCTCAAGTACAAGCGGCTGACGAAGGCGGAGCATCAGGCGCGCGTGGCCGAGGCGCTGGCTCTCGTCCAGCTCGGCGACTACGCGAAGCGCAAGCCGAGCCAGCTCTCCGGCGGGCAGCAGCAGCGGGTGGCGCTGGCGCGCGCGCTCGTCCTGACGCCGCAGGTGCTGCTCCTCGACGAGCCGCTCGGCGCTCTCGACGCGCGCCTGCGCAAGGACATGCAGGTCGAGCTGAAGCCGCTACAGGCCGAGCTCGGCATCACGTTCGTCTTTGTCACGCACGACCAGGAAGAGGCGCTGACGATGAGCGACCGCGTCGCCGTCATGAGCGGCGGCCGGGTCGAGCAGGCAGGGACTCCACGTGAGATCTACGAGGAGCCCGCGACGCTGTTCGTGGCCGACTTCCTCGGCGTCTCGAACCTGATCGACGCCCACTCCTCGCCCGACGGCGATGCCTGTGCGCTGCGAATTGGCGAGCGCACCCTGCGTGGTGCTGTGGGCGCGACCGACGCCCGCGGGGCCGTGAAGGCGATGATCCGCCCGGAGCGCGTGCTCGTCGAGGCGCAGGGGGCACCCGGCGAGAACCGGCTACCGGGCATGGTCGAGCGGGCAGTGTACGTCGGCTCCGCCCACGAGCTGCACGTTCGCCTCGTCGGCGGCGGCCTCCTCAAGGCGACGATCCGAAACGACGGGGCGGTATTCGCCTAC
This sequence comes from uncultured beta proteobacterium, assembly GCA_963814435.1. Taxonomy (GTDB): domain Bacteria; phylum Pseudomonadota; class Gammaproteobacteria; order Burkholderiales; family Burkholderiaceae_C; genus JAEUPI01. Next base: position 21,263 of record CAWFCV010000003.1, on the reverse strand, counting down.
GAGGAGGGCACGCCCGTGACGCTGCACCTACCGGCGGATGCCCTGCGCGTGCTGGCACCCGCACCCGGGGCGTCAGAGGGCTCCGAGCTCCCGGACGATCGCGCTCGCGAGTAGCTCGCCCACCTGCTCGCGGTCGAGCGAGGTCGAGGTAGAGGAGGGAGTCGAGGCCGTCCGCCACGGCCGCGAGCCGCCAGCCGGCCGAGGTCGCATCGACCGAGGCGGGGATCGACCCGTCTGCGCAAGCCCTCTTCGATCAGCCCGACGAGCCGCGCGATCCACGCCCGGTAGGAGCGCTCGACGAGCGGGCGCAGCTCGTCGTCCGAGCGGAGGCTGCCCACACCTCGTTCCCGAGGACGCGCTGCTCGCTGAAGGGCAGGTCGGGCTCGACGCTGACGAGCAGCATCCGCTCGACCTTCGCGCGGCCCGGTCTCGACGTCGACGAGCTCGGCGTCGACCGCCGCGTGCCAGCGCTCGACGGAGAAGGCGAAGGCGCTGCGCAGCAGCTCGAGCCGCGTCGCGAAGTAGTAGTGGACGAGCGCCTTCGAGACGCCCGCCTCGTCGGCGACGCCCGCCATCCGCAGCCCGTGGGCGCCCTCGCGGACGATCACGCGGCAGGCTGCCTCGAGGATGCCGGTCGTGCGCTCGTTCGTGGGCGGGATGGCCGTCGTCGTCACCCCCGTATCTTGACCGATTCCGGCGGGCCGGGTACCCTGACTGACCGGACAGTCAAAGATGACGATTCACGCAGACGCCGACACCACCTCCGTGCCGCCGCTCGAGCACCCGCTCGAGGACGGCTGGACGCTGCCTGCATCGTGGTACTCCGACGCGACCGTCGCGGCGCGCGAGCGCGAGCGCATCTTCGCGCGGTCGTGGCAGTACGCCGGCCCCGCCGAGCACGTGGCCGAGCCGGGCTCGTTCATGGCGACCCAGGCCGGGCACATCCCGGTCGTCGTCACCCGCGACCGCGAGGGCGTCCTGCGGGCTTCGTCAACGTCTGCCGGCACCGCGCCTACACGGTCGCGCAGGGCAACGGCTGCCGCGAGACGCTCCAGTGCGCCTACCACGCGTGGACGTACGAGCTCGACGGGTCGCTGCGCCGCGCGCCGCGCTCGGAGCGCGAGGCCGGATTCGACCGGGCCGACTTCTCGCTGCTCCCGGTCTCGGTCGACACGTGGGGGCCCTTCCTCTTCGTCAACCCGGACGCCGAGGCCGCACCGCTCGCAGAGACGCTCGGCGACCTGCCGCGATCGTCGCCTCGCAGCGGGCTCGACCTGGCGGCGCTGAAGTTCCACTCGCACCACGAGCTGGCAGATCGAGGCGAACTGGAAGGTCTCGCTCGAGAACTACCTCGAGTGCTACCACTGCCCGACGGCCCACCCCGGCTTCAGCAAGGTGATCGACGTCGACCCGGACTCCTACGTGCTCACGATCTCGCCGACGTTCTCGAGCCAGATCGGGCCCGTCCGCGCCTCGGCGCTGAGCGGCAACGGCCGTGCCCCTTACGTCCCCGCGGGCGACGTGAAGCAGCTCGCAGTACCACTTCCTCTGGCCGAACACGACGATCAACATCGCGCCCGGCCCACAGAACATCTCGCTCGAGCGCTGGGTTCCCGACGGCACCGGCCGCACGATCGAGGTGACCGACTACTGGTTCGGCGCGGACGTACCGCCGGAGATCGTGCAGGAGGTGCTCGACTTCGACGCGCAGGTCGGTCAGGAGGACACCGATCTCGTGATCTCGGTCCAGGCCGGGCTCGACTCGGGCGCCGTGCCGCAGGGGCGGCTGATGCGGGAGAGCGAGCAGCTGATCGCGGACTTCCAGCGCCGCCTGTACGACGCGCTCGCCTGACACCGCCGGGCACGCGGTGCGGGCGCCGCGAGCGACGAGCGATCGATCGCCACGGCGTGCGGGAACCAATACGCTGGGCCATGCGCAACTCGAGGGTCTTCGCGATCGTGCTCGCCGGAGGCGAGGGGAAGCGCCTGGCGCCGCTGACGGCCGACCGCGCCAAGCCCGCCGTCCCGTTCGGCGGCAACTACCGGCTGATCGACTTCGCGCTCTCGAACCTCGTCAACGCCGGCCAGCTCAAGATCGCCGTGCTGACGCAGTACAAGAGCCAGAGCCTCGGCCGGCACATCGCGACGACCTGGCGCCTGTCGCCGCTGCTCGGCAACTACGTGACGCCGGTGCCCGCCCAGATGCGCCGCGGGCCGCGCTGGTTCGCCGGCTCGGCCGACGCGATCTACCAGAACCTGAACCTGATCTACGACGAGCGGCCCCGGTACATCTGCGTGTTCGGCGCCGACCACATCTACCGGATGGATCCGCGCCAGATGCTCGAGCAGCACATCGCGCTCGGCGCCGGGATCACGGTCGCGGGCATCCGCGTCCCGATCGAGAGCGCGCGGCGAGTTCGGCGTGATCGAGACCGACGCCGACGCGCGCACGATCCGGGCCTTCCGCGAGAAGCCGAAGGACCCGGTCGGGATGGCGGACTCGCCCGGCGAGGTGCTCGCCTCGATGGGCAACTACGTCTTCTCGGCCGACGTGCTGATCGACGCCGTCACGCGCGACGCCGCCGACGAGACCTCGGCGCACGACCTCGGCGGCAACATCATCCCGGAGCTCGTCGAGCGCGGCCAGGCGTGCGTGTGGGACTTCGCGAACAGCAAGATCGCCGGCGCGAGCGAGCGCGACCTCGCCTACTGGCGCGACGTCGGGACGCTCGACGCCTACTACGACGCGCACATGGACCTGATCTCGGTCGACCCGATGTTCAACCTCTACAACCAGGACTGGCCGATCCTCACCTGGCCCGAGCAGCTGCCGCCGGCGAAGTTCGTCTTCGAGGAGGAGGGCCGCATCGGCGCGGCGATGAACTCGATGGTCTGCGCCGGCGTCGTCGTCTCGGGCGGCACCGTGCGCCGCTCGATCCTCTCGCCCGGCGTCCACGTGCACTCGCACGCCCTCGTCGAGGGCTCGGTGCTGATGCACGACGTCGACGTCGGCCGCGGCGCGATCGTCCGGAACGCGATCGTCGACAAGAACGTGCGCATCGCCCCGGGCGCGCGGGTCGGCGTCGACCCCGAGGCCGACCGGGCGCGCTTCCCGATGTCGCCGAACGGCGTCGTCGTGATCAAGAAGGGCGCCACCGTCGAGGCATGAGGGTCGCGCTCCTCACGCGCGAGTACCCGCCGGACGTCTACGGCGGCGCCGGCGTCCACGTCGAGTACCTGGCGCGCGAGCTCGCCCGCGTGGCCGACGTGACCGTGCACTGCTGGGGCGCCGACCGGCTGCCGGTCCCGGGCGGCCCGGCGGTCGTCGCGCACCGGCCGTGGGACGCGCTCGCCGGGCCGGAGCCGTACGCGGCCGCGCTGCAGGCGTTCTCGATCGACCTGACGATGGCGGCCGGCGCGGCCGGCGCCGATCTCGTCCACAGCCACACCTGGTACGCGAACCTCGGCGGCCACCTCGCGAAGCTCGTCCACGGGATCCCGCACGTGGCGACGGTGCACAGCCTCGAGCCGATGCGCCCGTGGAAGCGCGAGCAGCTCGGCGGCGGCTACGCGCTCTCGAGCTTCGCGGAGCGGACGGCGCTCGAGGCGGCCGACGCGATCGTCGCCGTCTCGGCGGCGCACCTGCGGGAGATCCTCGCCTGCTATCCGGCGATCGACCCGGCGCGGACGAGCGTGATCTACAACGGCATCGACGCGGACGAGTACCGGCCCGACCCGGGCACCGACGTCCTCGAGCGCCACGGGATCGACCCGGCGCGGCCGTCCGTCGTCTTCGTCGGCCGGATCACGCGCCAGAAGGGCCTCGCCGCACCTGCTCGACGCGGCGCCCGCGATCGACCCGGACGCGCAGCTCGTGCTCTGCGCCGGCGCGCCGGACACGCCCGAGATCGCGGCCGAGATCGCGCGAAGATGGAGGCCGTGCGCGCCGATCCGCGGCAACGTGATCTGGATCGAGGAGATGCTGCCGAAGCCCGACGTGATCCAGATCCTCAGCCACGCCACCGTGTTCGTCTGCCCGTCGGTCTACGAGCCGATGGGGATCGTCAACCTCGAGGCGATGGCCTGCGAGGCCGCGGTCGTCGCGACGGCGGTCGGCGGCATCCCCGAGGTCGTCGAGGACGGTGTCACGGGGCTGCTCGTGCCGTACGAGGCGCGAGGCCGACGGGACGGGGACGCCGGTCGATCCGGCGGGGTTGGCCGCCGACCTCGCGGCGCGGGTCAACGAGCTGCTCGCCGACCCCGCCCGGGCGGAGGCGATGGGCCTCGCCGGCCGCGCGCGCGCCGTCGAGCGCTTCGGCTGGGACGTTGCCGCGGCGGAGACGCTCGCGTTGTACGAGCGGCTGCTCGCCTAGCGCAGACCGGGGCGAGGCTTCCGCCTCTCGCCTGGGTACGCCGGGTCGCGCTAGGCTCGCGCGCATGAAAATCCGCGCAGCAGTTCTCGAGGAGTTCGGCAGCCCGCTCGTCGTCCAGGAGGTCGACCTCGCCGAGCCGAAGGCAGGCGAGGTGCTCGTGCGGCTCGCCGCCTGCGGCGTCTGCCACACCGACCTCTACACCGCCTCCGGCGCCGACCCGACCGGCTACGCGCCATGCGTGCTCGGCCACGAGGGCGCCGGCGTCGTCGAGCGCGTCGGCGACGGCGTCACGCTCGTCGCGCCCGGCGACCACGTGATCACGCTCTTCGCGCCGGAGTGCGGAAAGTGCGTCCACTGCCTGAGCGACCGCACCAACCGCTGCATCGCGATCCGCGACCAGCAGGGCCTCGGCTACCTCCCCGACGGCACCGCGCGGCTCTCCCGCGACGGCGAGCCGCTGCGCCACTTCATGGGCACCTCGACGTTCGCGGAGTACACCGTGATGCCCGAGATCGCGCTCGCGAAGGTGAGCCCCGAGGCGCCGCTCGACGGCTGCGCGCCGTTCGCCTGCGGCCTCTCGACCGGGATCGGCGCCGCCCTCTACACGGCGAAGGTCGAGCGGGGCTCGACGTGCGTCGTCTTCGGCTGCGGCCTCGTCGGCCTCGGCGCCGTGATCGGCTGCCGGCTCGCGGGCGCGGAGCGGATCATCGCCGTCGACCTCTCCGAGGAGCGGCTCGCGCAGGCACGCCACCACGGCGCGACCGAGACGCGCGTCGCCGGCGACGACACGGTCGACTGGATCAAGTCCGAGACGGGCGGCTTCGGCGCCGACTACACGTTCGAGGCGACCGGTCTCGTCTCGGTCATGCGCCAGGCGGTCGAGTCGGCGCGCGAGGCCTGGGGCCTCGCGACGATGTGCGGCGTCGCCGGCAAGGGCGAGGTGCTCGAGGTCGTGCCCCGCTTCCTGATCACCGGCCGCCGGGTCACCGGCTCGTCGTTCGGCGGCGTCAAGGGGCGCACGCAGGTGCCGCTCCTCGTCGACCGCTGGCTCGCGGGCGAGATCGACGTCGAGTCGCTGCTCTCCCACCGGATCACGCTCGACGAGGTCAACCACGGCTTCGAGCTGATGCACGCGCAGGACGGCATCCGCAGCGTGATCACGTTCGACTGACCGGATCAGACAGCGAGCCCGGCGGCGCGCATCGCACGACGATACGAGACCGCGTTGGCGTCAAACGTTCGACGCAGTTCGTCGGCGAGGTCGAACGGCACGGTCACCGGTCAGCGGGCGTACCGGAGCGCGGTGCCCGGGAGCCTGCGGCGGCAGGCCGAGCCGGCTACCACTGCCTCGTTCGCGCCCCTCCCGGGGGCGCGGGCACCGTTCAGCCGACCGCGAGCAGAAAGAACGACGCGAGCAGGACGACGGCGTTGCGCAGGGGCGTGATGAGACGGGCGTGCATGCGGGCTCCTCGCTCGGTCGAATCGGGCCGGTCGAAGCGACGTTAGCAGTGCCCCGGCCCGCCCGAGACCCGAGAGGCGTCAGGCGGATGATCGGTTCGCCGCGGAGTTTCGCGGCTGCACGGCGGAGCCGAGGATCTCGGCGTGCTCGTCCTCTGGCGGGGTGCCGTAGGCGTAAACGACGAGATCGCTTTCCCGTGATTTGCGGTCTGGAGCGGCGTGCCCGGCTCGACGTGGATCACTCCTCCGGTTGGCACGTCCTGCCGCTCCGGTGGCTCGCCGAGGTACATCGATAGCGTTCCGGCGAGCACGACGAACGTCTCTTCCTGGAACGTGTGCCGGTGGCGGCGGCCGACCGCGCCCGGCTCGTAGCGCCAGACGTTCGCCCGGGTGTGCACGAATCCGGCCGCTCGCTCAACTCGGCGACGTGGCGGGGCGGCTCGCCGGGCTCGTGCGGGCGTGTGATCCAGTGGAGGTCGTCGGGACGGATGACGCGAAAGGCCATCTCGCCAGCCTACTCGGTCAGCGCCCCGTCCAGGCTGCGATCGAGCTCGTCCAGCATCAACTCGAGGCCTCCGCCGACGGATGCAGCAGGGGCACGACTCCCCGCCAGTCGGCGTCCAGCACGGACACGAGCGAGGGGGCGTGAGAACCGTTGCCCGACCGCGTGGACGAGCCGTCGGGGTCGTGTAGCCGGCGGGCGTCCAACGCAGTAGCCGGTCGCCGGTCACGAGCCAGGGCGCATCGTCGTGGAGGACGAACGCGCCGTCGGGCAACGTCTCGAAGCCGGCCTCGTGCCGCCGCTGCCCGCGGGAGCCCGGCTCGACCCGCTCGGCGTGGAGCCGCGCATCGATCGCGTCCACCCCGACATCGTCGCCGGGGTGAAGTTCGTGCCAAAGTGTCACAAAGTTCCGATAGTCCTCGTAGCGGCAGAGGGCGCAGGGGCGGTGGCCGGCGGCGAAGGCCGTCCCCTCGTCGAGGAAGAACAGCTCCGTGAACCGGCCCGGCTGCAGCAGACGGGTCCGCTTCCAGCCGCGGAACTCGAGCCGGCAAGCGATCCACCGCTTACCCGCGTAGCGCCGCCTGATCGTGCCGTGCTCGTCGTGGAGGCAGCCGCGGTTCCCGTACACGAGCCCCCGGGCCGGGTCGGCGACGAGCTCGCCGAGCGGTGTGACCCTGTTGCGCAGCGGCATGCCCGGCACCGTATCCGCGGCGGACCGGGAGCGGCGACGTCGGGCGACGTGGGACGGGCGGGAGCTCCCGGGTTGGTGCGACTCCGGCGGGGTGCCCGATGTACCGTTCTCCGGAAGGGACTCAGGCAAGCAGGCAGCGAGCGAGGAGAGCGAACGAGATGACGGACCGAGCCGGAAACGGCCGGAGCAGCGAGAACGAGCCCGGCGAGGACGCAACGACGGAGCGGCTGGCGGCGCACGAGCGCCTGGCCACCGGCGCTCTCGCGCGCTGGATGCGTGCCTGCGCCGCGCACCCGTGGCGCGTCGTCTTCAGCTGGATGGGAATCATCGCGATCCTGATCGTCCTCGTCGCGACGATCGGAGGCTCCCTGAAAGACGAGTTCTCGATCCCGGGATCCGACACGCAGAAGGCGACCGACCTGATCAAGTCGGAGTTCGCCTCCGAGCAGGGAGGCGTCCTCAACCTCGTCTTCGCGGCACCGGTAGGCGAGCGGCTCGACACGCCTGCGCGCAAGGCCGCGATCCTGAAGGCGACCGCGCGCCTGAAGACCGCCGAGTTCAAGCCCGGCGACGGCAAGGCCGGGATCACGAGCATCGGCGACCCGTTCAACAAGCGGACGTTCTCCGACGACGGGCGCATCGCGTACGCCGAGGCGCAGTTCGATCAGACGATCGAGAGCAGCGACCGCGCGGCCGTCGTCGCCGTGCAGGACGCCGTTCGCGAGACGGTCGAGCCGGCGGGCGTGACAGTCGAGTTCAACGGCGACGCCGAGTTCCCACCACATCAAGCAGGGGATCTCGGAGGCCCTCGGCCTGCTCGCCGCGATCATCGTCCTGCTGATCGTCTTCCGCACGTTCGTTGCGATGCTGATCCCGATCGCCCTCGCGATCGTGGCGCTCGTGACGGCGTTCCTGCTGCTGTTCATCCTCGCGGGCCAGACCAGCATCAACACCGTGACGCCGATCCTCGTCTCGATGATCGGCCTCGGGGTCGGCATCGACTACTCGCTGTTCATCGTCACCCGCTTCAGACAGCTGCTCCACGAGGGGCTGCTCGCCGCCGACGCGGCCGCGGAGGCCGGCGCCTCCGCCGGCCGGGCCGTGATCTTCGCCGGGCTGACCGTGGCGATCTCGGTCGCAGGCCTCGCGTTCATCGGTCTCGACTTCGTCACGAAGCTCGGGATCGGCAGCTCGCTCGGCGTGCTGACGACCGTCCTGATCGCCAATTCGCTCCTGATCGCCGTGCTGGCGCTGATCGGGCACAAGATCGACCGCTTGAAGGTGCCGTTCATCCGCCCGGTCGACGATTCCGAGGAGGCGCGCGACAAGACGCTCGTCGCCCGCTGGGGCCGGTTCGTGACGGCGAACGCGAAGATCGTCTTTCCGGTCCTCCTGATCGGGGGCTTCATCCTCGCGGGGACGTCCGGGCTCGTGCGCCTCGGCGCTGCCGACCAGGGCACGCAGCCGCTCGAGCAGACGAGCCGCCGGGCCTACGACCTGCTCGCGGAGGGGTTCGGGGCCGGCTTCAACGGGCCGATCCCGATCGTCGTCGATGTCAACGGCGACAAGCAGGCGCCGCAGCGGATCTACGACGGCGTGCAGGGAGCTCGAAGGACGTGGCGTCCGTCCCGAAGCCGCAGTTCAACAAGCAGGACACCGTCGCGATCGTCTTCGTCACCCCGACGTCGGCGCCGCAGGACGCGGCGACCGACGACCTGGTCGACCGGTTGCGAGGCGACGTGGTGCCGGCGGCGATCGCGGGCGGTGACGCAGTGGCGTACGTCTCCGGCCAGACGGCCGCCTTCAAGGACATCGCCGACCAGATCGTCAACCGGATGCCGATCTTCCTGCTCTTCATCATCGGCGTCACGTTCCTCGTCCTCGCGATGGCGTTCCGCTCGATCGTCGTCTCCGCTCACGGCGGCGATCACGACGCTGCTCTCGGCATTCATCGGCTTCGGCGTGCTCGGACTGGTCGTCCAGCAGGGCCACTTCCTCGGTCTCACGGGCCTGGACAAGACGGGGCCGATCGAGACGTTCGTGCCGCCGATCGCCTTCGCGATCCTCTTCGGGCTCTCGATGGACTACATGGTCTTCATCATGAGCCGGATCCGAGAGGAGCACGTCCACGGGCTCGATACGCGGGCGGCGGTCGAGCACGGGATCTCGGCGATCGGCCGGGTCGTCGTCGCCGCGGCGCTGATCATGGGAACGGTGTTCGCAGCGTTCATCCTCAGCGTCGATCGGGTGCCGAAGGAGTTCGGCCTCCTGCTCGCCATCGCGATCCTGACGGACGCCCTGGTGGTGCGGATGACCCTGGTGCCGGCCTTCCTGACGCTGATGGGCGAGAAGTCGTGGTACATGCCGCGCTGGCTCGACCGCGTGCTCCCGAACATCACGATCGAGCCGCCGCACGACGGAGAGGCGCCGCTCGCGGTCGAACCGATGCCGGAGCCGGAGCCGACCGGCGGGAGCTGACGCCCGTAGCGGAGGCGCCGTCAGCGGGCGTCGTCGTGCTTGTTCCAGCCGGTATCCGAGAGGGGCTGCTGGAGCGCGACATCGGTCGCCGGCTGCCAGAGCCGGTAGAGATCGATCGTCCGTTGCCGGAGCCATGGCTGATCGAGCGGCGGCAGCAGCCGCAGCTGGCCGGAATCGATCTCGTGGATGGTCGCCCAGCGGACGAGACTCCCCCGCATGTCGTCGCCCGGCACGACCTCACCGGCCTCGTAGGCCATCAGAAAGGTGACGCTGATCACGTGCGTGACGAGCGCGTCGTAGGCGAACGTCGAGGCGTGGACGACACCGAGCGGTCGCACCTTTAGGCCGGCGCCGGCCTCCTCGCGCACCTCGCGCAGCGCCGCCTCGAGGAGGGTCTCACCGGCCTCGACGGCGCCGTTGACGGGCTCCCACCAGCCGGGGCGGCGCGGGCTCTCGAGCAGCAGCAGCTCCTCCTGGGCGTTGACGATCGCGACGACGACGGCTGCGGGGTGTGTCGCGAACGCCCGGCCGCCGGACGTCGCGATCGTTGGCGGTTGACCGTCCCGCCGCGAAGGACGCTCACCTGCGCTCAATCTTCCCGGAGGCTCCTGACGTGAAGAAGCTCGAGAGGCATATCCGGCTGTACGGGGCGGAGTGCGTTGCCGAAACCATGGCCGCGTTTGGCGTGAGGGAGCTTCCATTGGTCGCGTATGCGACGAAGCCTCCGGAAGGTCGGAGGATGACGCCGGAAGTGCGCCAGTGGATTCACGATCTTGAAGGGCGAGGATGCGTCACGGACGCGGTTGCGAGGACGCTGAACTTGAAGCTGGAGAGGGTCCAGCGGGTGTTGCGCGAGCAGCTTGCCGCCTGACCCTGTATCCCAGGGAGCCGCAGCACGTCTCAAACCCGCCGAAACGGGAGGTCTAAACGGCTTGAGCAGGCGCCAGAAACTGCGCCGGTGGGTACCCCCACTCTCCTGACCCCCGGGGTGCGACCCTCGGTGCTGATCGTGCTCGATACACGTTCCGCGTCCGAACACGATGGCCTTGCACTCCTGTGACGTGCAGACGCTCAGCATCGGGCTGTTGCACAGGTGGCGGCCTGATCGTCCAGCCATCGGCCGACATTACAACGGACCTCGGCCGGATACGAGTGGCTCTTACGCAATTTGCGGTTTCCGGTGCTAGAAGAGCGCGTGGGCCAACCGGCCCTAGGACAGCGGCGACCGCACCAACGCCGATTCGCTTCATGGTGGTCCTTGCGGAGCAAGGACTTGCCAAGGCGGCCCAGTCGCCCGTGGAACCGCTAGGCCCCATAAACGCTCCATCCGCGAGCTCGAATTCAGGCAGGCGTCAGCGATGTCCCTCGGACGTCCAAGCCTCGAAAGCGGAGCGCGTGCTAGCCAACGGCCGACGCCATCGGGCCAGTCCTCGTGAATCCCGGCCCGCTCGATCAGTCCCGGAGAACCGGCGCAATCGCTCTCTTGATGCGGCTTTTCGAGGCGTTGGCAGTTCGGTTCCGCTTGGTTGACCAAGGCGGATCCGGACGTTGCTGCCCGTTTGCTGCCCAAGACGACCCGCCTTCGTGCCGCCTGAGGCACCGGGCTTGACCGGCTGATCCGCTTGTTGCGATGAATGGGCGCGGAACAAGGAAGCAGTGTGTAACGCTGTGGGGTGTCCCTGGACTAGAGGCGATCCGCTAGTCGTCAATACGGCAAGGAGGCGAAGATGGCACTTGCTCGCGCAGTCACCTTTGAAGGCGTCGATAGCCAGCGCATGGCCGAGCTCTCGAAGGAGATAGAGAACGACCCACGGCCCGACGATATCCCGGCCACCGAGATCTTGATCCTCCACGACGAGGGCGCAGACATGGCACTCGTGGTTCTGTTCTTCGAGAACGAGGACGACTACGCCCGGGGCGACGCTGCCCTGAATGCGATGACGCCCGGTGACACTCCCGGTCGGAGAACGTCGGTCACCAAGTACACGGTGGCCGGACGGATGACCGCCTGAAAAACCCTGCGGCAGCACGCCAACCACTGGCGTGCCGCCGCTCCCAACCAGGGGTCTGTCCGACGCCGATCATCACGAGCTTGCGATCACCGGGAGGGAGCAGTCGGAGTGCCTCGATCAGACGGGCGTGGACGCACGTGACTCGCGTACGCGATGGCTCGGCTGTCGCAATCGCCGAGCGAAAGTGGAAGGATGAGCGAGCGACCCCGCCCTGTGCGAGGACGGGCGCTCGGACGATGGAAGGAGGCTTGTGTGGCTGGACTTGAAGTTCGTGCGTTCGACGCACCGGACGAGACTAGGAGGCCTGAGAAGACTCAGGTTGACGTCGTCAAGATGGGTGGGAATACTGCGGCCCGCTTGACGCTCGAGCCCGGCTGGAAGTGGTCGGAGTGCATCAAGCCGATCGTCGGAACCGACAGCTGTCAGGTGCGGCATGTTGGTGTTGTTCAGTCCGGCAGGATGCACGTGATCCACGACGACGGCTCCGAGGGCGAGATCGGGCCAGGCGAGGCATACGTGATCGAGCCCGGTCACGATGCGTGGGTGGTGGGCGACGAGCCGATGGTCGGCTACGAGTTCGAGTCGCCGACGGCCGAGGTGTACGCGAAGGGCTAAGCGCCCTTCGGCAGGTCGCACGAATCGGGGCACCGAGAGGCGCCCCTTTTCGCGCCCCGTGGGGGTCCGGGCGGCCGGTTCATGGTCGTGGGGTTATCCCGGTAAGAGTCTCCGTCACGGCAAGGGCCGACATGTCCGCGTCCAGTCGCCTCGATTGGCATTGCGTCACACAGAGCGATGTGGCGCCTCGGCGGCCCGTTTCCCCGTCGTCTCGATTCGGGCCGATCAACTCGTGTCAAGGACACCCGAAGATGGGTCAAATGCCTCATGGCGTGGCACCCCTTGACCTCCTAGCCTGAGAGCTACCCGACAGAAGGAGGCATGAGATGCCGAAGGTCTCGAAGAGCAGCGCGACCCAAGGTGGGGACTACGGTCCGGTGGTAGATCGGGCCGAGGAGATCGAAGGCTACTCCGTGAACTTCACGACGTTCCGCGAGGACGTCGACGCGACCCCGCTGATGAAGGGGCTCCCCGACGATCGCTGCCAGTGCCCCCACTGGGGCTACGTGATCAGCGGCAAGGTGACCTTCCGCTTCGAGGACCGCGAGGAGAGCTTCGAGGCCGGCGACGCCTTCTACACCCCGCCCGGCCATGTTCCGGTGAAGCACGAGCCCGGCAGCGAGGTCGTGATGTTCAGCCCCGCCGAGGAGCTCCACAAGACCGAGGCGGTCATGATGAAGAACATGCAGGCGATGCAGGCGGCCACCGTCTGAACGGTCAGGCGACGGCAGGCGCGGGGAACTCCTCCTCGGGCAGGAGGCCGTGTTGCATCGCGAACAGGCCGGCGGCGGTGCGGGTTGGGGCGTTGATCTTCGCGTAGATGTGCTCTGCGTGGTTTCCGACGGTCTTCGGCGAGATCACGAGTCGCGCAGCGATCTCCTTGTTCGAGAGCCCTCGCGCGAGCAGCCTGAGCACCTCGACCTCGCGCGGCGTCAGTCCCGCAGGCCCTTCCGTTCGGCGCGGAACGCGATGGCCGGCGGCGCCGAGCACGGCCTCGACAGCGTCGGCATCGAAGAGCCCAGCCTTCACGTCGGCTCGTAGCTCGGTGGCGGCCTCGTCCGCGGAGCGAGCCGAGCGGTGCGGCCGGGGCTCGCGCATCGCCTGGTAGGCGTCGGCGGCGGCGAGAATCCGCGCCTCGCGAGAGATCGCGGCACCGGAGAGCCCGCGCGGGTACCCGGAGCCGTCGAGGCGCTCGCGGTGCTGTACCGCGATGCGGGCGACGGGCGCGAGCGCCTCCGATTGGCGCAGCATGCGATCGGTCAGATACGGCTGCAGCCGGACACGCTCCCATTCGCCCGCGCCGAGCGGCCCGGGCTTGTCGAGGATCGCGTTCGAGACCCCGAGCCGCCCGAGGCCGTGTACCAGCCCCGCCCGGCGCACGCAGACGGACGTCCGCCTCGGCCAGCCCGAACCGAACGCCCGCCTCCGCCGCGAGATCCGAAACCGCCCTGGCATGCCCCAGGAAGTAGGGCGACTTCAGGTCGACGAAGTTGGCGATCGCGAGCAGAGCGGCGTCGAAGCGCTCACCGGCAAGCACCACCGCAAGCGCCGGCTCGGCGTCGATCACGGCGCCCCAGACGCCGACAGTGTCGAGGCCCGACAGGATCACGTCGGCCTCGGCCTCGACGAGGTCGGCGAGCGCCGGATCGAAGTCGCCGCCGCTCCGCTCCCGTGCGAGCCTCCTCACCGCCGCGACGCCGCCGAGCCGGTTCGCGACCTCGATGAACTCGGCGACGTGCGCGATCCGGGAGGCGATTGGGACATCCTCTCCCTCGAGCTCGCCGGGCCAGCCGCGTCCGTCCCAGCGCTCGTACGACGCGCCGATCGCATCGACCACCTCGTCGCGGAAGAGAGAGCTGCTCGGCCATCGTGCGGGCGATCGCGGCATGGTGCGCGATCATGCCGTCGACCTCGCGGTGCCCGGAGAGGGCGAACGCGAGCCCGAGCCGGAATCGGTGCAGCGGCGGGCTACCGGCGCCAAGCTGTCGCATCCCCGTGGCGGCCATGCGCAGGCTCCTCGGCTCGTGGTCGTACTTGATCGACTTCAAGGCGATGTCGTCGCCGAACCACTTGGCCTGCTCGTGAGCATCGGAATGGCAACCGACGTTGACGAGCAGAGCGGTGTAGTAGACGACCGCGCGCTGCTCCTCGTCGAGCCCGATCCCCTCGGCCGAGCCGCAGCGCGATCAGGCATTGCCGAAGCACGTGCTCCATCGGCTGCCCAAAGCCGAGGTCGATCCCGAGCGAAAGCGCCGCCACGAGCTCGGCCAGCCGGACCTCGGTGCGATCGCTCTCGCTGACCATCCTCGTTTCCATGCGTTAGCACGATAGGGCAAGTCCGGACGACGAACCCGCCGTTGCGGGGCCATCCTTATCGCTTGGGCGAGCGCAGCTCGGAGGTCGTACGATCCTCGCTCGGCTCCTCGGCTGCGAAATCGCGTTCGACCTGGTCGACGAGTTCGAGGTGGAGTTCCAGGTAGCGCCGCAGGAACTCGTTCACGAGCAGGAGGTACTTGCTGCGGTGCGGTAGTGACCGTGCCGTTGCCTCGCCGTCTTCGAGCCGCTCCATCAGGTCGGCGATGTCCTCGCGAAGGGTCAGGAGGCTGGCGCGGGTGGCCGGCTCTCCGACGAGGTCGCAGAGCAGGAGCCGGAGGAGCGGGTCGCTCTTGAGCGGCGTCAAGCCGCACCGGTGTTCCCGCGTACTCGTAGAGAGCGTCGAGCCCTTTATCGGTGAGTGTGTAGACGGTGCGCTCGCGGGTCTTGCCGGGTTCGCGTCGTGCCTCGAGGTAGCCGAGCTTTGCGAGCCTCTTCGGCTCGACGTAGTACTGGCTCTCACCGGCCCAGTCGAGGATGCGGCCCCGCCGCGCCATCCGGAGGAGGTCGTGCGCACCGGCGCCCCCGCGACCGACGAGGCCGAGGATCTCGTAGGAGAAGAGGCTGAGCTCAGGGCTTGACATGACTACGTTTCATAGTTTATACCTATGATTCGTAGTCTACAGAAGGGAGCGGCGATGACATCTGCGACGCAATCTCTTGGAAGCGCGGAGCGGTGGGGGCCACTCTGGGGCGCCCGGCCAGACGATTGGGCGCTGAGCGAGGACCAGCAGCTTCCGACCTATGAGGCGGCGCTCCAGCGTGTTCCGCTCGAGCCGGGTCAGCGGGTGCTCGACGTCGGCTGCGGCGTCGGCGCGTTCCTGCGCCTCGTCGCAGACCGCGGCGCTGAGCCGTTCGGTCTCGACGCATCCGAGGCCCTGATCGACCTCGCGCGACGACGAGTCCCCGAAGCAGACCTGCGAGTCGGCGACATGGAATCGCTCCCCTACGACGCCGACACGTTCGACCTCGTCACCGGGTTCACGTCGTTCTTCTTCGCGAACGACATGGTCGCGGCGCTTCGCGAGGCCCGCCGGGTCGCCAAGCCAGGCGCTCCGGTCGTGATCCAGGTCTGGGGCGCCCACGAACGACTGCTCCCTCGAGGCGATGAAGGAGATCGCGAGGCCCTTCTTCCCGCCACGCCCTCCCGACGCTCCACCCGATCCCGACCTCTCGCAACCCGGCGCGCTGGAGGCCCTGGCGATCGAGGCAGGCCTCAAGCCCGAAACCGTCTTCGACACATCGTGGGCCTACACCTACCCCGATCGAGGAGACACTCGGCCGCGCGCTCGTCGCTCCGGCCGGCGTTGCCATCCTCGTCGGACCAGAGCGCGAAGAAGCGATCAAAGCCGCGATCGTGGAAGGCCTCGCCGAGCACCGCACCCCCGAAGGCAGCTACCGCCTCGACAACGAATACCACTACCTGATCGCACGGGCGTGAGCACCTTCGCCGTCATCCGCGAAGCAGGACCCGGCTGGCGAGACGGAGGGATCTACGAGCAGCCGGGCGTGGCCCAGCACGCAACCTTCATGAACGCGCTCGCAGACGGCGGCTTCGTCCTCCTCGCAGGACCGCTCGCCGGGACCGAACACGGGCGCGTCCGCGTGCTGCTGATCGTGAACGCAGAAGACGAGGACGAGATCCACCGCCGACTCGCCGACGATCCCTGGGTCACGACGGAACAGCTCGTCACGGGACGATCGAGCGGTGGCAGATCCTCGTAGGCGCAGAACGACTCAATCTCCCAGACGATGTTCCGTCGATCGGGACCCGTCACTCGTCAGGCTTCTAGGTCGAGCCCGCTGCGGGCTCGTCGTCTTCCTGGTCTCGGGGAAGCCGGCGAACTCCGTCGTGTCGGGGTTGTCCCGCGCAACCCTCTCGGCGCCGCGACCTGCTACACAGAGGAAGCATGTCGACCGAACTCGTCGCGTCTGCCCGCGTGATCGATGCAATCCGCGAGCGCGGCGGCGCACTCTACGTGTGGCCGCGCAAGGCGCGCTGCTGCGGCGGCACGATCACGCTCGAAGCTGCCACCAACCCTCCTGACAAGGTGTTCCGCCGTGTCGGAGCCGTCGGCATCGATGTCTTCGTGCCGGTAGGGATGATGGAGCCAGAGTCGCTGCACGTCGAGATCAGCCGCCGAGGTCGCATCCGCGCTTTCTGGAACGGGTTGGCCTGGGTCGAGGGTTCCGATGCCTGACTTCGACATCTCAGCCGAGTCTCGGCCGAGGTCGCCATCTTCCGCTCGCACGCCAAGACGATCGACGCGGGGTACACCGCCGGGCCAGACCATGACCCGCCTTGCCCAATACGCCGAGACCGGGGAAGCGAACCCGGTGTTCGCCTGACGTCGTGGCCGTCGACGTCGAGACAGAGGTCGTCATCGAACGCCCTCGGGAAGAGGTAGCCGCCTACGCCGCTGACCCCGACAACGTGCCGTCCTGGTACGAGAACATCGAGAGCGTTGTCTGGGAGACGGAGAAGCCGGTCGCGGTCGGATCACGGATCTCGTTCGTCGCCCGGTTCCTCGGCCGTAAGCTCGAATACACCTATGAGGTCACCGCCTACGTTCCCGGCGAGGAGCTCGTGATGCGCACAGCGGAGGGGCCCATTCCGATGGAGACGTCCTACCGATGGGACGACGCTCCGGGTGGCGGCACCGCGATGAGCCTCCGCAACCGCGGCGAGCCCGCCGGCTTCTCGAAGATGACCGCGCCGTTCATGGCAGTGGCGATGCGTCGAGCGAACAGGAAAGACCTCGCGCTCCTCAAGACGATCCTCGAGGCCGGCACGGGGCCTTGAGCGGAAGCGCGTCCGCGAATGGCGCTTCCGCTCCGATCTGCGTCGGCCAGGTTAGTGTGCGCGGACGGCGTGCCAGCCGTCGACGTTGTCGCACTTGACGATCCCGGCGGTGTCGCCGTGGTAGGTGTAGGCGGGGAGGCCGTTGACCGTGAGCTGCAGCTTGCCGCTCCTCTTGATCGTCCCGAAGGTCGCCATCACTCCAGTGACGTGCTTCGCGACCGCTGCCCTGACGTACACGGGTGGCCACTGGGCTGCGCAGGCGCCCGTGCACTTGATTTTCCCGCCGGCCTTCTTCTCGGTGTCCCAGTAGTAGATGCCGAGCTTCGCCGGGGTTGCGACCACCTTGCCCAGGTTCTTGGTGTTCATCTCGATTGCCGGCTTCGCCGAGGACCTGTGAGACGCGGCGAGCGCGCCGGCCGGAAAAAGGCTGACGGCAAGGGCGAAGGGAAGTAGGAAACGCGAGAGATGGGCGGGCACGTGGAGCTCCTTGCGGTCGGGTGCGGGTGAACGTTCGCTTCAGGTTGCTGCCGGCCGTGTCTGCTGGCAAGGGCAGAAGCGCGGTCTTAACGAGACTGTTCAGCCAGCCGTGCATGAGTTGATCTCCGATGAGTTTGTTCCGTCCGCCGGATTGAAAGGGTTAGTAGGCCTCGCCGAGGCCGCCGAGACGGGAGGTGGGATGATGGTGGACGTGACCGTGGCATCGTTCGAGGAGATGGAGCCGATCTTCGACGGGATTGCCCGCCGGGCGCGAGCGTCGTTGGGCGTGACGGGGTGGGGGATGCAATTGATGACGCTCCCGCCGAACTGGGACGGCTATCCGAACCACAACCATGACGGGAGCGTCGACGACGCCAACCAGGAGGAGGTCTACATCCCCCTGCAGGGGTCGGGCCTGCTTCGCGTCGACGACGAGGTGTTCGAGCTGCGGCCCGGGATGATGGCCCGCGTCGGGCCCGAGCAGTTGCGCAAGATCGAGCCGGGCGGCGAAGGAATCCAGTTCATCGCGCTCGGCGCCGTTCCAGGCAGCTTCGATCCTTCACCCTGGTCCGAGCTCGGCGGCCCGCTTCCGGTTCCCCGTGACAGCGTCTGAAATCCCCTCGCTCAGCAACGCGGCCGCCGAGGCCGCGTTGCTGGTCGCCGTCAGGGGCGGCGACGAGCAGGCGTTCGTCCGCCTCACCGGCCCGTTCCGGCGTCCGCTCCACATTCATTGCTACCGGGTGCTCGGCTCGCTTCACGACGCCGACGATGCAGTTCAGGAGACGATGCTGCGGGCCTGGCGGAGCATCGACCGCTTCGAGCCTCGCTCCTCGCTCAACGCCTGGCTGTATCGCATCGCGACGAACGTCTGCCTGCGGATGCTGGAGCAGCGCAACCGACGGTCGAGCGTCGCCGTCGACGCGCATCTCGAGCCGTACCCCGATCGGCTGCTGGAACTCGTCCCCGCGTCCGAACCGGGACCTGAGGCCGCACTGGTCGAATCGGAGAGCGTGGGCCTCGCGTTCGTTACCGCGATGCAACTCCTACCGCCCAAGCAGCGGGTTGTGGTGGTGCTCCGGACGCTCTCGGGTGGTCGGCCAGGGAGGTCGCAGACCTTCTCGACGACACGGTTCCGGCTGTGAACAGCGCCCTGCAGCGTGGCCGTGCCAGGCTGGAGCAGGAACGGGAGGAAGGCGCTTTCGCCCGAGCCCACGCGCCTGCGGATCGTCGGATCGAGGAGGTGGTGATGCGCCGCTTCCAGGAGGCGTGGGCCCGGGTCGACATCGAGGCGCTCGTCGCGCTGCTGGCCGATGACGCCCTTCTGACGATGCCGCCGGAGGCGGCGCGATTCGAGGGCAGCGCGGCGATCGGCGCGTTCTTCGCCACCGTTCCGATGGACGGGAACCTCGACCAGATCAGGCTCGTACCCGCGAAGGCCAACGGCCAGCCGGCGCTCGCCGCCTACGCTGCCGAAGAGCCGGGAGAGGCGCTCGGTGCATACGGCGTGATGGTCTTCGCGATCGACGGCGACCGGATTAGTGGAATCACCGGGTTCCCCCGGCAACCGGATCTGTTCACGCGACTCGGTCTGCCGACCGAGCTCGATCCCGCCACCCAAGCGTGAAAGGAGCTTTGTGGCCTACGACGAGAAGCTTGCCGACCGAGTGCGTGACATCCTCGAAGGAGACCCAGGTGTCAGTGAGCGGAAGATGTTCGGCGGTCTCGCGTTCATGGTCGACGGGCACATGGCATGCGGGATCGCGGGAGACGATCTCATGCTCCGACTCGGAGCCGAGGGCGCTGAGGCAGCGTTGCAGAAGCCGCACGTCCGGCCGATGGACTTCACCGGCCGGCCAATGAAGGGAATGGTCTTCGTCGAGCCGCCTGGCCTTCGGGGCGCCTCGCTCGGCCGCTGGGTGTCAGCCGCCACGACGTTCGCACGCACCCTGCCGCCGAAGCGGTAGCGATGCGCGCGCCGGCCGCGGTCGGCTCGACCCGGCTCCGCAGGCGCCCTTGACGCGCGTTCCCAGGTGGCTATAAACTTCACAAATAAGTTAACTATCGAGAGGAGCCCCCGCGCCTGAACCGATCATCACGCGCCGTTGCGGTCGACGTGCAGGAGGAAGATGCCTGTGAGCGAGATCCCGAGCGACCTGGACAGAGTGTTCGAGGCGCTCGCGAACGCCCACCGGCGGGAGATCATCTACCTCCTCGGCCTCCAGCCCTACGCGATCCACCAGCTCGCCGAGATCCGCGGTCTCTCTCTCCCGGCAATCCACAAGCACATCAGGCTTCTGGAGCACGCCGGCATCGTCAAGCGCCGCAAGATCGGCCGCACCAACTTCCTCACCCTCAACCGAACAGCGATCCGAACGCTCCAGGACTGGCTCGGCCAGTACCACGCCTACTGGGGCACCGAGGAAGAGACGCTCGAGAACTACGAAAAGTTCCTGAGCCAGCAACAAGCAAACCCACGAAAGAAAGGAGCATCAGCAATGAAGAAGTACATGTTCCTCAACTACGGATTCGAGGCACCGACACCGGAGATCATGAAGGCCTGGATGGACTGGTTCGCCGCCGTCGGCGACCGCATGGTCGACAGCGGAAACCCCTTCAGCATGGGCCGCGAAGTCACCAACACCGGCAGTCGAGACCTTCCCCGCGAGCCGACATCCATTACCGGCTACTGCATCGTCAACGCCGAGAGCATCGACGACGCACAGAAGCTGCTCGAAGGCTGCCCGATCATCCACTCCGTGAGAATCTACGAAGCCGCAAGCATGTAAACCGACACGACCAGGGGGACCCCACGCCGCTGCTCGCCGTGAATAGAGCAGTGGGCAACCCCGGCGGGTGGCAGCGGATCCGCAATCCTCGGCTCTTGGGTCTGCGGGGGATCGTTGAATCCGCACGTATCAGAGCCCTTGCGTCTCGGCCTGTTCGGAGTTGACGTTGGTCGAAAGCGCGACGAGCATCCAGTGGCTCCTCGGCCTCAGAGCGCTTCTCGGCGGTGCTCGATGGCATCGTGCGGGTTCCTTCTTGGGTCATGGGACCAATGTCTGATTGTGGTTGGGACCTGTTCGGCGGCATTGTCTCAGGTG
The DNA here is from genome assembly GCA_963814435.1 of uncultured beta proteobacterium. GTDB lineage: Bacteria > Pseudomonadota > Gammaproteobacteria > Burkholderiales > Burkholderiaceae_C > JAEUPI01. Next base: position 380 of record CAWFCV010000003.1, on the reverse strand, counting down.
TCAGCAGCCACTCTCGAAGGAGGAGCACGATGAAGAAGTTCGCAACACTCATGGCCCTTGTCGCGGCGCTCGCGATTTCGGCCCCGGTCGTGGCGCAGGCGCGTCACTCGGCCGATGATCCGGTCACCCATGTCCGTCACGGTGCGGATGACCGTGGCGGCGTGGCCCAGTCGCCCCGTGATGCGAAGGCGGCTCAGGTCGTTGAGAAGCGGCATGGCGCCGACGACCCGGTTGGCCATGACCACGGTGGTCATGGTGGGGACGACGGTCCGAACCACACGTAGCAGTCTCTGCTCTTCCGCACCGAGGAGGGCGGTCTTCGGGCCGCTCTCCTGTGTCGGCCGACGCGCGTCCGGGGCGCGCCTGTCCGGTGGGTCAGT
>CAWFCV010000002.1:0-7353 GCA_963814435.1 uncultured beta proteobacterium | reverse complement strand
AGCACGCCGGGACCTAGGGTGCACCGATGAGCGCCGCCCAGTTGCCTTTCACTCGCATCACCGGCACCGGCAGCATGCTGCCAGCGCGACGGGTGACGAATGCCGACCTGGCGGCCCAGTTGGCCGCACGCGGCATCGAGACCTCCGACGAGTGGATCATCGATCGCACCGGCATCCGGGCGCGCCATTTCGCCGAAGCCGGCCAGTCGGCCAGCGACCTGGCCCTCGAGGCGGCGCGCCACGCGCTCGAGGCGGCGAATCGCCGCGCCGGCGAGATCGACCTGATCATCGTGGCGACGTCCACGCCCGACATGGTGTTCCCCTCGACGGCCACGATCGTGCAGCACAAGCTGGGCGTCGCGGGTTGCCCGGCATTCGATGTGCAGGCCGTGTGTTCCGGCTTCGTCTACGCGCTGACGGTGGCCGACGCGATGATCCGCACCGGCAGTGCGAGCCGGGCGCTCGTGATCGGCTCCGAGGTGTTCTCGCGCATCCTCGATTTCGATGACCGCACCACCTGCGTGCTGTTCGGCGATGGGGCCGGTGCGGTGGTGCTCGAGGCGAGCCCCGCGCCCGGCATCCTGGCCACCGATCTGCACGCCGATGGCTCGCACCGTGAGATCCTGTGCACACCCGGCACCGTGGCCGGCGGCAAGGTGTTCGGCAATCCGCTGCTCATGATGGACGGCCCGGCGGTCTTCAAGCTGGCCGTCCGCGTGCTGGAAGAATCGGCGAAAGCGGTGTTGGTCAAGGCCGGTCGCAGCGACGCCGACATCGATTGGCTCATTCCGCACCAGGCCAATATCCGAATCATGCAAGGCACGGCGCGCAAGCTGAAGATGTCGATGGACAAGGTGATCGTCACAGTGGACGAGCATGGCAACACCTCGGCCGCATCGATTCCGCTGGCGCTGGACGTCGCGGTGAAGAGCGGGCGCGTGAAACGCGGCGACACCGTGATGCTCGAAGGCGTCGGCGGCGGTTTCACCTGGGGCGCCGTGCTGCTCGACTTCTGACAACCAGGGCAACCCCAAACGAGATTCGATCGGGCCGGTGGCGATGAAACCGTTTGCATTCGTCTTTCCGGGGCAGGGCGCACAGAGCGTGGGCATGCTCGACGCCTGGGGCGACCACCGCGCGGTGCGCGCCGTGCTCGATGAGGCGTCGCAGGCGCTGGGCGAGGATGTCGCGAAACTGATCCATGAAGGGCCCAAGGAGCGGCTCGAACTGACCACCAACACGCAACCGGTGATGCTGGCCGCTGGCATCGCCTGCTACCGGGCCTGGCGTGCCGAGGGTGGCGCCGAGCCGGCGGCGGTGGCGGGCCACTCGCTGGGAGAGTACAGCGCGCTGGTGGCCGCCGGGGCGTTGACACTGGGCGATGCGCTGCCGCTGGTGCGCTTTCGTGCGCAAGCGATGCAGACCGCCGTGCCGGTGGGTGCCGGCGCGATGGCGGCGATCCTCGGCCTCGAAGCCACTGCGGTGGTCGAAGGATGTGCCAAGGCGGCTGCCGAAACTGGTGCCGTGGTCAGCGCGGCAAACTTCAACGATCCCAAGCAGACCGTGATCTCCGGCGCCAAGGCTGCGGTCGACAAGGCCTGCGAGCTGCTCAAGGCGATGGGCGCCAAGCGGGCGCTGCCGCTGGCCGTCTCGGCGCCGTTTCACTGCAGCCTGATGCGGCCTGCCGCCGATGCGCTGCAGCAGCGACTGGCCACGGTGCCCATCGCGGCGCCGAGCATTCCGGTCGTCAACAACGTCGACGTCGCGACACCCGGCGACGCGATGGCGATCCGTGACGCGCTGTTCCGCCAGGCATTCGGCCCGGTGCGTTGGGTCGAGGTCGTCCAGGCGCTGCGCTCGCGCGGCCTGACGCACGTGCTGGAGTGCGGTCCGGGCAAGGTGCTGGCCGGCATGACGAAGCGAATCGACGCCGAGCTGGTCAGCGCCACGGTGTACGACCCGCCGTCGCTGCGCGAAACCTTGGCCCTGCTGTCATGAGCGCCGCGCCGGCGACACCGATTGCCCTGGTGACCGGTGCCTCGCGCGGCATCGGACGCGCGATCGCCGCAACGCTGGCGATGAGCGGATGCCGGGTCATCGGCACCGCCACCAGCCAGGCCGGTGCGGATGCGATCAGCGAAGCGCTTTCCAGGCACGCCGGCAGCCGCGGCGCGGTGTTGAACGTCACCGACGGCGCCGCGGCGGACGCCTTGATCGAGACCATCGTTCGCCAGGACGGTGGCCTGCACGTGCTGGTCAACAACGCCGGCATCACGCGCGACCAGCTGGCGATGCGCATGAAGGACGACGACTGGACGGCCGTGCTCGACACCAACCTGAGCGCCGTGTTTCGCCTGTGCCGGGGGGTGTTGCGCCCGATGATGAAGCAGCGCTATGGGCGCATCGTCAACATCACGTCGGTGGTTGGCGCCAGCGGCAATGCCGGACAGGTCAACTATGCGGCAGCCAAGGCCGGCGTGGCGGGCCTCACGCGGGCGCTGGCGCGCGAAGTGGCCAGTCGGAGCATCACGGTCAACTGTGTCGCACCCGGCTTCATCGCCACCGACATGACCGACGGCCTGGCCGACGCCCAGCGACAGGCGCTGCTGGCGCAGATTCCGCTGGCGCGGCTGGGCACGCCGGAAGAAGTGGCCCATGCGGTGGCCTTTCTGGCCTCGGCGCAGGCCGGCTACATCACCGGCATCGAAATCCACGTCAATGGCGGCATGTTGATGCCCTGAGGCAGACCCCAACCGCCGGTCCGCGCGGGGCCCCGGACCCGGCAAAGGCCGGAAGGGCCAAGGCCGTAGAATTGCCCGCTGTCCGTTGTAGCCACTCCTGGAGGAGTCATGAGCGATATCGAAGCGCGTGTCAAGAAAATCATCGCCGAACAACTTGGCGTGCCGGAGTCCGACGTCACCAACGAGAAGGCCTTCGTGGCCGACCTGGGCGCCGATTCGCTTGACACCGTCGAACTGGTGATGGCCCTCGAGGACGAATTCGGCATCGAGATTCCCGACGAGGAAGCCGAGAAGATCACGACGGTCCAGCTGGCGATCGACTACGCCAGCAAACACCAGAAGGCCTGACCGCGCGCGCCATGTCTCGCCGGCGTGTCGTCATCACCGGGCTCGGACTGGTCAGTCCGGTTGGCAACACAGTGGCCGAGTCGTGGGCCAACCTGATCGCCGGCCGCTCTGGCATCGCGACGATCACCCGCTTTGATGCCGCTCCGTTCGCCTGCCGTTTCGCCGGTGAGGTGAAGGGGTTCAATGTCGAGAACTACATCCCGGCCAAGGAGGCGCGGCATGTGGACACCTTCATCCAGTTCGGCCTCGCCGCTGCCGTGCAGGCCGTGCAGGACGCCGGGCTGCCGACGGGCGCCGAGCTGAGCGAAGAGCGTGCCGAGCGCATTGGCTGCGTCGTCGGTTCGGGCATCGGTGGCTTGCCGCTGATCGAAGAGACGCACGGCGAACTCACGTCGCGCGGGCCGCGCCGAATTTCGCCGTTCTTCATTCCTGGGTCGATCATCAACATGGTCGCAGGCCATGTGTCGATTCGCTTCGGCTTCAAGGGTCCCAACCTGTCGCTGGTGACCGCCTGCACGACCGGGCTGCACTGCATCGGCGAGGCTGGCCGGCTGATCGAGTATGGCGACGCCGACGTGATGGTGGCCGGCGGAACCGAGGCGGCCGTGTCGCCATTGGGCGTCGGCGGATTTGCCGCGATGCGGGCGCTGTCCACCCGCAACGACGACCCGGCGACGGCGTCGCGGCCGTGGGACAAGGGACGCGACGGCTTCGTGCTGGGTGAGGGCGCCGGTGTGATGGTGCTCGAGGAGTATGAGCACGCCAAGGCGCGCGGCGCCAAGATCTACGCCGAGCTGGCCGGCTACGGCATGAGCGCCGACGCCAGCCACATCACAGCGCCCAACCAGGATGGCCCGCGCCGCGCGATGCGCGCAGCCATGCGCAACGCCGGCGTTGACGCGTCTGACGTGCAGTACCTCAACGCGCATGGAACGTCGACGCCATTGGGCGACATCAACGAGACCAACGCGATCAAGCTCGCGTTCGGCGATCACTCGCGAAAGCTGGTGGTGAATTCCACCAAGTCGATGACCGGGCATCTGCTGGGCGGGGCGGGTGGCATCGAAACCGTATTCAGTGCGCTGGCCGTCCACCACCAGGTCTCGCCGCCGACGATCAACATCTTCGAACAGGATCCCGAGTGCGATCTTGACTACTGCGCCAATCAGGCGCGCGAGATGCGCATCGATGTGGCGGTGAAGAACAATTTCGGCTTCGGCGGCACGAACGGTTCCCTGGTGCTGCGCCGCATCTGAGCGGGCGCAGCGCCGTCCCCACGCGTGGCCACCGCCTTCGGCTTGACCCTGCGACTGGCGCTGCGCGATCGCGTGTTGCTCGCAGCGTGGGTGGCGCTGTCGGCATCGGTCTTCGCCGTTTGGCTGGCCGCTTTGGTCTGGATGGCGTGGACGCAGGCGCCCCGGCCGATGTGGTTGGCGCCGTTCGCGGTGGTGTCGTTCGGGCTGCCCGCGGCCTGGTGGAGCTGGCGCCGCGCTGCGGGCGAAATCGTCTTGCTCCACTGGTGCGAAGGTGCCTGGTATCTGGCCGCGCCCGACGATCCCGAGCGGCGTGATGCCGGTCGGGTCGAGCCCATGATCGACCTCGGCGAATGGATGCTGCTGCGGTTCCGCTCGAGCGACACGAAGCTCGAGCGATGGTTCGTTGCCGATCCGGCGCAGGCCGGCTCGACCTGGCACGCCCATGCGGGCCGCCTTGTACCGCCCGGCGCAAGTCGGCGTACCGCCGGGCCGGGCGCAGGCGCGGTGACAATGGGTGTAGACGATGCCGATCGGGCGCTTGTCGATCGCGCCAAGCAGGGCGACGTGCGCGCCTTCGAAATGCTGGTGGTGAAGTACCAACGGCGCATCGAACGATTGATCGGGCGCATGATTCGCGACACCGATCTGGTGCAGGACGTGGCGCAGGAGAGCTTCATCCGGGCCTATCGGGCATTGCCGCAGTTCCGGGGTGACAGCGCCTTCTACACCTGGCTGTACCGGATTGCCGTCAACACTGCGAAGAAGATGCTGGTGGAGCTCAAGCGCGATCCGGTGATGACCGAATCGGCGCGCGCGAGCCGGGATGACGACGACGAAACTTCCCGGGTCGAGACTGAACTAAGCCATGGCGAAACTCCCGAGGCGGTGTTGGCGAGCAAGGAAATTGCCGCCACCGTGAACGCGGCCATCGACGCCTTGTCCGATGACCTTCGTCAAGCAGTCACGTTGCGGGAGATCGAAGGCTTGAGCTATGAAGAGATCGCGGATGTGATGAATTGCCCGATTGGTACGGTTCGATCGCGGATCTTTCGTGCCCGCGAAGCGATCGCAGCCAAGCTGCGCCCCTTGTTGGGAACGCGCGAGGATGAGCGATGGTGATGTCCCGGCGAACGCAGCCGGCGCAACATGGGCGATGGAATGCTGGAGATTGCAATGCCTGAAGATGGTCTGGACCCGCAACGCGAATCCTGGGAAGTGCTGTCGTCGCTGGTCGATGGCGAAGCAAGCGCGGACGAGCAGGCGCGTTGTCTTGCTCGGTGGAGCGGTACGGGCGAGCTTCGTAGCCGATGGCATGAATACCAGCTCATCGGCGACGCCATGCGGTCCGAGGAACTGGTCGTCAACACGAGCCGCGACGCCGCGTTCCTGCGCTCGGTGCGCGATCGCCTGGCGCGCGAGCCGGTCCACCAGGTGGCACCCGATGCCGCGCCACGCCGCATGCCGGTGTGGATCGGGCCGATGGCAGTGGCCGCCGGTGTCGGTGCCGTCGCGCTGACGCTGTCCGCGCTGGGGCCTCTCGGTGCCGGAGCGGGCTCCGGCGGCGCCGATCAGCGCATGGCCGCAGCCCGCGCGTCGGCGGCGCTTCCAGCGGCCGCAGCCGAACCGCAGGTTCGTTTGGTCAGCGGGCAGTTGATTCGCGATGCCCGCCTCGATCGATACCTGGCGGCTCATCGGCAGGGCGCGGTGGGTACGTCGCTGCAGATGCCGGGTACGGTTGTGCGCAGCGTGGACACCCTCGTGCTGGAAGGCAGATGAGCCCGCTGCGGCACGCGGGTGGCTGGTTTCGACTTGGCATGGCCCTCGCCGCGGCCTGCCAAGGCCTTGCGGCGATGGCTCAAGCCACGGCCGCTCCCGACCCGCCGACGGACGCCTCCAGCTGGTTGGCGCGGGTCAGGCAGGCGGCGCAGACACGGAACTACCAGGGCACACTGGTGTTCAACGCGGCCGGAGTGGTGTCGAGTTCACGCGTGGCGCACTACTGCGAAGGCAAGCAACGCTACGAGCGGGTCGATGTGCTCGACGGTGAGATGCGTCAGGTGTTTCGCCACAATGACCTCACGCAAACCCTGTGGCCGCGTGCGCGCGTGGCCGTGATCGAGCAGCGTGATGCGGCAGCCGAATTCCCGGCGTTGCCCGGCGGCGATGTGCGCGCGCAGGACGCCTACGATCTGCGTCTGCTCGGCACCGAGCGCATGGCCGGGCACGAGGCCCAGGTGTTGCTGCTGAAGCCGCGAGACGGCCGTCGATTTGCTCAGCGCCTGTGGGCCGATCAGAGCAGCGGCCTGCTGTTGCGCGCCGACATCCTGGGAAGCAAAGGTGAGGTGCTGGAGTCGGCAGCGTTCTCCGATGTCGCCATCGGAGGCAAGGCGCAGCCCGAGGCGGTGTTGTCGCCGATGCGAAAACTGGACGGCTATCGCGTCGTCCGCCCGTCGGTGGTCCGCACCCAGCTCGACGCGGAGGGCTGGAACCTGGCCCGCGCAGTGCCCGGGTTCAAGCTGGTGAGCTGCGTCAAGCGTCCGCTGACTGCGGCCCATGAATCCGTGACCGCGACAGATGCCCAGGTGCTGCAGGCGGTGTTCTCCGATGGCATGACCCACGTGTCGCTGTTCGTCGAGCCGTTCGATGCGCAACGGCACAAGCCGGTGGCGACGAGCCTCGGTGCCACGCACACCTTGATGCACCGCGTCGGGTCTTGGTGGATCACCGCGATGGGCGACGTGCCCATGGCGACGCTGCAGCTGTTCGCCGCGGCGCTGGACCGCCGGCCGTGATGGCCGGGCCAGGCCTTCACATTTCGGTTTGATGAGAGCGACCGCAGTCGCGGTCTGAAACGACAACCAAGAGGATCGATATGCCTGCTCTTGTAATGACTTCGACGGCCGATGTGCGCCGACGCACGCTCGCGGCCGTCGTGCTTTGCGCCGGCCTGATCGGCGTCTGCGCGCCCTCCCTGGTGAGCGCCCAGACGCGCGAGCTGCCGGACTTCA
>CAWFCV010000001.1:0-130306 GCA_963814435.1 uncultured beta proteobacterium | reverse complement strand
CTGCGTCCGTTGGCCGATCGATTGGTCTTGATTCATACCTGCGAGCAAAGTATATACGTAGAATATATATATTTGACGGAGCGCGGCATGGCGAAGGCTAAGCTTTTCATGAACGGCGGCAGTCAAGCCGTTCGACTACCCGCCGAGTTTCGATTTGAAGGTGATGAAGTCGATGTCAGACGTGACCCGGTGACTGGCGATGTCGTAATATCGAAGCCGCACAATCTTGGGATGAATACTTCGACTGGGTGCGAAGGTTGGACTTGCCGCGGGATTTCATGGCGGATCGTGATCAATCTGAGGACGACATGCGAGACCCGCTGACCACCACGAGGCGCGGGCGTGGCTGAATTCCTGCTCGACACCGACACCGCCGCCCGCCTCCTTCGGGCCGAGCGTAAAGCCGTGACGAATATGCGCCGGGCTGGTGCCACAGCCTTTTCGATCTCGAGTATCACCATGGCGGAAATGCTCTACGGTGCGCGCCTTCGCGAAGGCAATCCATCCCTGATGTCGGCCGTGGGCGCCTTCCTCACCCGTATAACGGTTCATTTCTGGGATGAGGAAGCTGCCGAGGCGCACGCCCGAATTCGCGCCGATGCCAAGCGTCTCGGTCGCACTGCTGGAACGTTTGATATCATGATTGCGGCCCATGCCGCGGCTCTTGGCGCAACACTGGTTACGGGTGACGGTGGCAATCAAGAACCTAAAGATCGACGACCTGAAGATTGTCAGCTGGTAGATCGCCGCGATTGGAAACTTCTATGCGAAGTGGGGCTTCATAGATCTTCCCTTCGATCCGCGCCGCGCCATGATCGTGCGCATGGTGGATTTGCGGAAAAGCGGGTTTGAGGCTTGAGCCGGCTGGGCAAACGTCGGCCGAGCTTGGTCGCTATCGTTTGGCGGTTGTCCGCGAGCGCACTTCCGGCCATGCCAGATGGACGCGGCAGCGAAACCGGGACGCCCGAAGACTTACAAGTAGCTGGCCGTCAGGCAGCCTTCTTCGGACCGCTTCGTAGTAGCGGATAATCTACCTTCACGATGTCATATACGACTGTTGGCAGCTTCCGACCTCGCGTTGCCTCCTTCAGCTCAATCAGTCCTAGACTCTCCATTGAATGAAGGGTCCGCGACAAATTGGATTTGGCCCTGCCGGATAGTTTCGCAAGTTCCGCAACTGACTGTGGTTGGGATTCTCTAATCATCTCCAACAGGACCATGTTCTTTTCAGACAGAATTCGCGCGAGTGCATCCAGCGATGAGACCCAGTGCTTTGGTTCTCCCGCAGCAAACCGTCCACCGCGGGCGATTTCGATCGTGCGCCGCTTGACGAATTCGCGAGGCGCGACGCCAATGTGCAGGATTTTAGTGCCGTTCATTTTTCGCCCTCCTCCTTCAGCAGTCGCTCGACGTCCGCCCAGAAATCCTCAAGCAGTTTTACTGCTGAGACGAAGTCGTAGGTCGTGATGGTTCCTCTATAGTGCCGGTGGTCGTAAGCCAGCGCATTTCTCCTGGATTGGCGCGATGGTCCGCTCCCGATATCTGGTGCGTGAGCATTATCGTACCCCATGATTTGATCACTACCGGGGCGGTGCAGTGTCAACGCATACTGAATCCCATGCGGCCGCCCTTCATCAGGAGGCACTTTTCTAGCTTTCATCGATACCCAGAATCCGCCACCAACCTCAGCAGTGACCCCGTGAAGGTCAAGAAGGGTTTCTAGGTCGTAGTTGTCCGATTCGTCGCTCACGCCAGTTATCATTAGGTGATAACGGGTTGGGTATCAACTACCCGATACAACCTAAAGCTCAGTAAACGACAGTTTTTCAAACTGAAACACCACCGCACAACCTGGTACGTAAGCTGGTTGCAAATAGTGTGGTATCGTTGTGTTGGGCTGTTGCGTCGACGCCACTGATATGGTTAATCCCAGCTTTGAAATCTCTTTGTTTGTGATGGACTTAAGATGACCCGCCCAGCCGGTGCCGACGCAGAGATTCCGCATATTCCGAGCGATCGGCGGGACCCGTTCCTGGCCTGCTTCCAGGTCGTTGCAACCCACTATGGCAGGTCGGTCGCCGCAACTGTGTTGACCGCCGGATTGCCATTGGAGCGCGGCCAGCTGACGCTCGGTCTCATCCCGAAGGTCGCAGAGCGGGTCGGACTGCAGGCCAAAATCAGCCGCGCGCGAGTGAGGGATCTGGTGCCGCTCGAATTGCCGGCCATTCTGCTGCTGAAGAACGGCAGCCCGATCGTACTGACGGGCGGCAATCACAAGGATGGCTACGTCGTTGTTCTGCCGACCTCGCCGGAAGCGTTCGTCGTCCTGGCGGCGGAGCTGGAGGACAATTATGCTGGAACATGCATCGAGATAAAGCCGGTTTTTGCAGCCGCAGATGATGACGCCAACACCAGCACGCCGGCAAAATCGGGGGCCTGGTTTTGGGGCGTGGTGAAGCAGTACAAGCGCAGCTACACCACGGTTGTGCTGGCGGCGATCATGATCAACTTGATTGCGCTGGCGAGCCCGCTCTTCTTCATGAATGTCTACGACAGGGTCATTCCGAACAAGGCGATGGAGACGCTTTGGGTATTTGTCGTCGGGTTGGTGATCGCGCTGCTGTTTGACGTGCTCTTGAAGATCGCCCGCGGGCAGATCATCGATCGGGTCGGCCGCAAGGTCGACATCCAGGTGGCGTGCAATATCATCGAGAAGATCCTGAACACCAGGCTGGTCGATCGTCCGGCATCGACCGGTGCGCTGGCGAACCGGATCCACGAATACGAGATGATCCGCGAGTTCTTTTCCTCGAGCACGCTGATGCTGCTGATCGACATGTCGTTCTTTGCCGTGTTTTCCCTCGTCATCTTCCTGCTGGCAGGCTGGGTCGTGATCGTGCCGCTCGTCGCTCTGTGCCTGGTCGTCGTGCTCGGCATGACGCTGCAGACCAGGCTTTCGACGGTGGTGCGCAAGGCGCAGGACGAATCGGCCTTGCGGCACTCGGTGCTGGTCGAGTCGATCTCAGGGCTTGAGACGATCAAGAGCATTCGCGCCGAGGGCCACATTCTTCATCGTTGGGAGAAGTATGCCAAGGCGTCGGCCGAGAGCTCCGAAACCGCGAAATACCTGTCATCGCTCAGCCTGAACATGACGGGCTTCATCCAGCAGCTCGTTTCGGTCGCGGTGGTGGTGTGCGGCGTCTACCGGTTTTCCGAAGGCAACATGTCGATGGGCGCGATTATCGCCACCTCGATGCTGTCGAACAGGCTGGTGGCACCGCTGTCGCAGATCGCGATGATGTTTTCGCGGTTTCATTACGTCAAGCTGGCGTTCAAGCACTTCGATGAGATCATGGCGAAGTCGGACGAGAGCTTGTCGCGGTCCGGCTTCGTCAACCGGCGCATCGAGTCGGCGACGATCGAATTCCGCAACGTGGAGTTTTCCTATCCCGGCGCAACCTCGCCGATCATGCGCAATTTCAATGTCATGATCCGCCCCGGCGAACGGATCGGCATCATCGGCAAGATCGGCTCCGGCAAGACCACGATGGGCCGGCTGCTGACCGGGCTCTATCGGCCGGCCAAGGGCGAGATCCTGCTCGACGGCGTCGATATGCGCCAGTACCACCCGCACGAGGTGCGCTCGGCGATTGCGCTGGTGGTGCAGGACGCCGACCTGTTCATCGGCTCGGTGCGAGAGAACCTGATCATGGCGAACCCGACCGCCAGTGACGACGAGATCGTGCGCGCGGCGCGGCTGGCGGGCGTCGACGCGTTCATCGCCGGCCATCCGCAAGGGTTCGACATGAACGTCGGCGAGCGCGGCTCGCGGCTGTCCGGCGGGCAGCGGCAATGCATCGCGCTCGGCCCGCGTCTTCCTCGGCAACCCGAAGACGCTGTTTCTCGACGAGCCGTCGAGTTCGATGGATCTGCAGACCGAGCGGCAGTTCATCGAGCGGCTTACCAGCGGCATCCGGCCGGATCAGACCATGATCATCGCGACGCATCGCCAAAGCATGCTGAAACTGGTCAATCGGCTGATCGTGATCGACGACGGTCGGGTGGTCCGGGACGGTCCCAAGGATGCGGTCCTCAAAGGGCTGGCGGAGGGCGCGGCCGCTGCTCAGCACATGGCCGTGGTCAGGCCCTGACCTCACGGGCGCCCGTTGCGTCGATCCACTGCAAAGTAAGATATTTCGGCGGTGTCGAGCGTGGCGATGTGGGTGAAATAAAACAGCTGTCGAATGTTGGTTGCCTTGTTGAGGTCGGCGAGTGCCGCCCGCATGCCGCCAGCTCTCGGAAAGGTCTTCGACGTGCATGGGTTGAATGTTCGCGTCTCGCCTTCACGGTCGCTGGCGATCCTGCGATGCGTGCCAGACGCGCACGATCTGCAGATCATCGCAGTGAGCGGTACCAGATGACGAAGCGGGTGCGCGGTACCCAGGTCTCCTACAGATCACGGTGCGCTATGAAGGCGCCAGAGCGTGGGTAACGAGCCAAAGTATTGTCGAGAAAGGCCGTCAGCCGTCGTTCTAGCCGACGAGCGGCCGACGCTGCACCCTGATCAACCAGATAGCCGAGTTGGCTTGCCAGATCGCGCCTGGCACGTGGCGCGATGGCAATTTTCATGCGCCGGCGGCTTTGATCTTTGCGTCGAGATCAGCCTTCACAGTTTCCCACGGCACGCCCTCGCCGCGATCGAGTTCGTCAAGCGCGGCGTCGATCTCCGCCTTTTCCGCGTCCGACAGGGTCGAGTAGACGGTGGGCTCGGTCCAAGCCTGCGCCATTTCGGCGAGCATTTCGACGCGCTCGGCCGGCAACTGGTCGAGTTTGGCTTTGATCAGATCGATGGCTTGGGTGCGGGTCATAAAACCCATAATACAACGAAGCGCGAGGCAAGAAAAGTCGAGCCCAATGTCGCTCGACCGTTACGAGGATTGATCAGGCGGCGATCTCTTCGTTGAGACCGAGGTGCTTCTCGATCTTGGCAATGCGCTCGAGTGCGTAATCAATCTCTTTCGGTAGCCCCGTGATGTTGTCTACCATGTTGGCAAGTGCGTGGAGGTCGCTGCGGATCGATGTGAGCTCTGCGGAGAGTGGTTGTAACCGCTCATCAAACATGACGCTCATGTCTATAAACCTTCATGGTGTTCGGCGACATATTGCGCAGGCAGGCCATGTCGTCGATCATGCGTTGCCTCAACGGCGTGATCTGTTTGGTCATTGGTCGAACTCCTCACAAACGCGCTGCACAAGCAGCGGTGACGAGCGTACCGACCGCGAGAATCGGTCGCAGAGCGGGGTCTTAACGGCTCATGTCGCAGAGGTTATCTTGTGCGACATGCACGAGAACGGCTCTGTTGGGCCGAAATCCGGACATCCCCTTCCTCGTGACGGAGTTCTGCCGCAGTGATGAAGCGATCCGTCACGGTCAACGATCGGATGCAGCAGGGCTATCGATACGAGCTGGTTGAGCCGGCCGGACGCAACTTCGACGCGGAGTTCCAGCCGGATCTGACGCCTGCCGAGATGCTGCGCCTCGGCGTGTTCGGCGGCAAATACATGACCGATTGCCAGTGACGAGTTCCCGGACGACTGGTTCACTCGGCGCCAAGCTCGCGACCGGCGCGGCCGACAGCTCGCTCAACTACTTCGGCGTCGATGCCAGCCAGCCGCTGTCGGTGTGGCGCGTAAAGGGCTGGATACATCCCGACGATCCACGCGGCTGGTTCCAATGGTACTGCCGGTACTACATGGGACGGCGCTTGCCCGATGAGGATGCTCGCCAGATCAAGCGCTGGAAGGCGATCCGACGTCACGTGCGGCAAGTGCAGCTCAACTGCGAGCCCGGCGACATCTGGTGCCGCAGACGCCAACGGCAGGCGTTGCTGCATTGGGCATACGACAGCCGCAAGCTGTGAGGATGCGGTTTCCCTACCGCAGCGCGATGCGCTCGAAATTGGCGGGCTACCGCGATAGCGGTTTAACGCAACATATCATTTCACGACACAAATCCCAGAAAAGTCAAGTTTGTCGGTCGTTTCCTATTTTTATAAGTGAATTCGTATTTCGCTGGGTATTTTTATTTTATGTATTCTTGAATGCGTATTCTTATATAGAGTGAATTCAGCCGGCTGAAATCAGGATTTCGACTGCTTCCTGACGACGAAATTGATGGTGTAGAGGTTGGTCTTGCCTTGGCCATGTCCCAGAACGCCCCCGCCACGATCGCTGTGATTGGCATCGACATCGGCAAGAACTCGTTCCACGTCGTCTCATGGCACGAACGGGGAACGAGATGACGGCCGGCGGCTCGCCTCCTGACTTGCTACGCAGTTGTCATCCTGAATGCGGTGATGGACGAGCGGCGCCCGGGCCGCAATTTCGACAAACCTCGGGACATCCCCAAATTTCGGCGCCTATATATCGAGTTCGCAGGGCGACGCCGGCAGCGCCAGACGGCCGGAAGGGCAACGGGCATGGTCGCGCGCGGTCCTGCGGATGCACTGGCTTCGTTTCGGCGCCGACGGCCAGGTGATTCTTTAAGCCAAAGCCGCATTGCAGCGCGCAGCGGTTGGCGCTGACGGGGCGCTCGCTGCGAGCTGGCCGGAAACTTGCGAATGCGGCTTTGTCGTAACTAAGCCGTTAAAAAGCGGGTCGGCCGCATACCAGAGTATGCATTTGAGCGATCTAATCGATTGCTGGCCGCCGGGGATCCCCCTTAGTTGTGCCAACAGTGGGCACATTGTCATTTGCCCGCAAGGTGTAGCGATTTCCTGATTGCAAGGAAGCGGACGATGGCTCGACCTGGTTCTTTTGCTAGCTGGCTCAGTGATTTGATCGGCGGCAAGGCCCCTTCCTCCGACGCAAGTTCGCCGCCTGTCGGCGATGTCGAGCCAGGCTCGCTGTCACAGATTGAGCTGCAACTCATGGAGCGTGGCCAGGCACGCCCGGATGGCGAAATCCGTCCCGAGTACCGGCTGCAGCCGATCGTCGATGACGGGCGCGCCAACGGACAGTATCTGGACGAGCCGTTCCGACTGGCACAGGCCGAAGTCGGCAAGAAGATCACGACCAAGCACATGGCCATCGATCCGGCGCGCAAGGTCTTCGTCCTGCCTGAAGGCACCTCGATCGACGACATCACCGTCGACGGCAAGAATCTGGTCCTGCGTCAGCCGGACGGCACCGAGATCACGCTGGACAACGCGGTCACGACAGAAGGCACGTCGCTCAAGGTCGTCGGCATCATCGTCGGCGGCGTCGAGATCCCGGCGGCGACCTTGGCCGCGGCGCTCGGCATCTCCGATGTCCAGATCGCAGCCGGCGAAAGCGGCGCCCGCGGTTCCGGCGCCAACCTGGCAGCGGCCGAGGGCGACATCGGCGATCCATTCGCCATAACGCCTCTGTTGCCGCCGACGGAACTCGTATTTGACCGGCCGAAGTTCGACGAAATCCTGCCGCCGGGCGTGGAAAAAGACAACGGCGTGCAAATTCTCGATCTCGTCCCCGCCGCCGAAGGCGGTGACGCCACCGTATCCGAGGCCGGCCTGCCCGATGGCACCCAGCCCGCGACCGATTTGGAAAAGACGAATGGTTCGTTCACGATCAACGCGCCGGATGGCGTTGCCGCCGTTACGATTGGTGGTGTCGTTGTTATCAGTAATGGCGCATTGACCGGCAACGCCATCACCACTGCGCTCGGAGTACTGCAGGTCACCGGCTTCAATGCCGTGACCGGTGAGGTGAGCTACACCTACACGCTGGTCAACCCCGCCGACCACGATGCCGTCCAGGGACCCAATGGCGGACAATTCGACAATTTCCAGGTCGTCGTTACCGACACCGACGGCGACGCTGCCTCGGCAACATTGTCGGTTCAGATCATTGATGACGTTCCGAGCCTTTCGGTTTCGGATGCCCCGGCGGCGCTGGTGATGGATGAGTTGCTGGCGGACGGCGGCTCGGTGCAGGACGAGGGCGGCGCGGCTCAGGACGACGAGGCGGGTGTGACGTTGCCCGCAGCTCTGTCGTTGCTCGGGACGGCGATTGGTGCGGCGACCGCGGACGGCTCGACGCTGTTCAATGCAGCTGAGTTTGGTCCGCCGACCGGTGCCTCCGGCATCGGCTGCCCCGGTACTATGCGCTGACGGATGCGAGTGGGGCTGCGATTGCCGACCACACGGCGAGCGGCATATTCGATACCGCGACCGGGTCTGAGATCTATCTGTTCGTGGAGAGCGGGATCATTGTTGGTCGTGTTGGTGACGGCCAGGATGTGGGCAACCCGATTGCGTTTGCGATTGCGATCGACGGGGCGACGGGCGAGGTTTCGACGGCACAGTACAGTGCAGTGGTGCATAGCGATCCCGCCGATCACGACGAGTTTGGCAACCCGATTTTGTTGTCGGACCTGGTTCATGTGACGCTGACGGTTACGGACGGGGACGGCGACACGGCGAGAGCGACCTCGGGTTCGGCGCTGACGATCGCGTTCGAGGATGATGGTCCGAGTGTAACGACTGCCGATGTCGATCCGGCGCTGCTGGTGATGGACGAGTTGCTGGCGGACGGCGGCTCGGTGCAGGACGAGGGTGGCGCGGCTCAGGACGACGAGGCGGGCGTGACTTTGCCCGCAGCTCTGTCGTTGCTCGGGACGGCGATCGGTGCTGCGACGGCGGATGGCTCGACGCTGTTCAATGCAGCTGAGTTTGGCGCCGACGGTGCTTCGGGCACGGTAGCCCCGGTCTATGCGCTGACGGATGCGAGTGGGGCTGCGATTGCCGACCACACGGCGAGCGGCATATTCGATACCGCGACCGGGTCTGAGATCTATCTGTTCGTGGAGAGCGGGATCATTGTTGGTCGTGTTGGTGACGGCCAGGATGTGGGCAACCCGATTGCGTTTGCGATTGCGATCGACGGGGCGACGGGCGAGGTTTCGACGGCACAGTACAGTGCGGTGGTGCATAGCGATCCCGCCGATCACGACGAGTTTGGCAACCCGATTTTGTTGTCGGACCTGGTTTATGTGACGCTGACGGTTACGGACGGGGACGGCGACACGGCGAGAGCGACCTCGGGTTCGGCGCTGACGATCGCGTTCGAGGATGATGGTCCGAGTGTAACGACTGCCGATGTCGATCCGGCGCTGCTGGTGATGGACGAGTCGCTGGCGGACGGCGGCTCGGTGCAGGACGAGGGCGGCGCAGCTCAGGACGACGAGGCCGGTGTGACGTTGCCCGCAGCGTCTGACGTTGCTTGGGACGGCGATCGGTGCTGCGACGGCGGATGGCTCGACGCTGTTCAATGCAGCTGAGTTTGGCGCCGACGGTGCCTCCGGCACGGTAGCCCCGGTCTATGCGCTGACGGATGCGAGTGGGGCTGCGATTGCCGACCACACGGCGAGCGGCATATTCGATACCGCGACCGGGTCTGAGATCTATCTGTTCGTGGAGAGCGGGATCATTGTTGGTCGTGTTGGTGACGGCCAGGATGTGGGCAACCCGATTGCGTTTGCGATTGCGATCGACGGGGCGACGGGCGAGGTTTCGACGGCACAGTACAGTGCAGTGGTGCATAGCGATCCCGCCGATCACGACGAGTTTGGCAACCCGATTTTGTTGTCGGACCTGGTTTATGTGACGCTGACGGTTACGGACGGGGACGGCGACACGGCGAGAGCGACCTCGGGTTCGGCGCTGACGATCGCGTTCGAGGATGATGGTCCGAGTGTAACGACTGCCGATGTCGATCCGGCGCTGCTGGTGATGGACGAGTTGCTGGCGGACGGCGGCTCGGTGCAGGACGAGGGTGGCGCGGCTCAGGACGACGAGGCGGGCGTGACTTTGCCCGCAGCTCTGTCGTTGCTCGGGACGGCGATCGGTGCTGCGACGGCGGATGGCTCGACGCTGTTCAATGCAGCTGAGTTTGGCGCCGACGGTGCTTCGGGCACGGTTGCCCCGGTCTATGCGCTGACGGATGCGAGTGGGGCTGCGATTGCAGACCACACGGCGAGCGGCATATTCGATACCGCGACCGGGTCTGAGATCTATCTGTTCGTGGAGAGCGGGATCATTGTTGGTCGTGTTGGTGACGGCCAGGATGTGGGCAACCCGATTGCGTTTGCGATTGCGATCGACGGGGCGACGGGCGAGGTTTCGACGGCACAGTACAGTGCGGTGGTGCATAGCGATCCCGCCGATCACGACAAGTCTGGCAACCCGATTTTGTTGTCGGACCTGGTTTATGTGACGCTGACGGTTACGGACGGGGACGGCGACACGGCGAGAGCGACCTCGGGTTCGGCGCTGACGATCGCGTTCGAGGATGATGGTCCGAGTGTAACGACTGCCGATGTCGATCCGGCGCTGCTGGTGATGGACGAGTCGCTGGCGGACGGCGGCTCGGTGCAGGACGAGGGCGGCGCAGCTCAGGACGACGAGGCGGGTGTGACGTTGCCCGCGGCGTTGACAGTGCTTGGGACGGCGATCGGTGCTGCGACGGCGGATGGCTCGACGCTGTTCAATGCAGCTGAGTTTGGCGCCGACGGTGCTTCGGGCACGGTAGCCCCGGTCTATGCGCTGACGGATGCGAGTGGGGCTGCGATTGCCGACCACACGGCGAGCGGCATATTCGATACCGCGACCGGGTCTGAGATCTATCTGTTCGTGGAGAGCGGGATCATTGTTGGTCGTGTTGGTGACGGCCAGGATGTGGGCAACCCGATTGCGTTTGCGATTGCGATCGACGGGGCGACGGGCGAGGTTTCGACGGCACAGTACAGTGCAGTGGTGCATAGCGATCCCGCCGATCACGACGAGTTTGGCAACCCGATTTTGTTGTCGGACCTGGTTTATGTGACGCTGACGGTTACGGACGGGGACGGCGACACGGCGAGAGCGACCTCGGGTTCGGCGCTGACGATCGCGTTCGAGGATGATGGTCCGAGTGTAACGACTGCCGATGTCGATCCGGCGCTGCTGGTGATGGACAAGTCGCTGGCGGACGGCGGCTCGGTGCAGGACGAGGGCGGCGCGGCTCAGGACGACGAGGCGGGTGTGACGTTGCCCGCAGCTCTGTCGTCGCTCGGGACGGCGATTGGTGCGGCGACCGCGGACGGCTCGACGCTGTTCAATGCAGCTGAGTTTGGCGCCGACGGTGCCTCCGGCACGGCTGCCCCGGTCTACGCGCTGACGGATGCGAGTGGGGCTGCGATTGCAGACCACACGGCGAGCGGCATATTCGATACCGCGACCGGGTCTGAGATCTATCTGTTCGTGGAGAGCGGGATCATTGTTGGTCGTGTTGGTGACGGCCAGGATGTGGGTAACCCGATTGCGTTTGCGGTGCGATCGACGGGGCGACGGGCGAGGTTTCGACGGCACAGTACAGCGCGGTGGTGCATAGCGATCCCGCCGATCACGACGAGTCTGGCAACCGATTTTGTTGTCGGACCTGGTTTATGTGACGCTGACGGTTACGGACGGGGACGGCGACACGGCGAGAGCGACCTCGGGTTCGGCGCTGACGATCGCGTTCGAGGATGATGGTCCGAACGCGGTTGTGTTCAATGCGACGGCGGACACGCTGGTACTGGACGAGACGCGTCCGGTGGGCACGGAGGAGGACGGGGACAACGATCCGGCGGGCCTGGCGACGGTTACGGCGAGCTTTGCCGACAACTTTGCGGCGGTGACTGACTTTGGCAGCGATGGTCCTGGCAGCGTGGGTTACACGCTGGTGCTGACCGGCTCGAACGTTGCGTCGGGGCTGTTTGCGCTCGGCATTGGCGGCGCTGCGGGGGCATCGATCGTGCTCAACTTCTCCGATGTCGATCCGGCGCTACTGGTGATGGACGAGTCGCTGGCGGACGGCGGCTCGGTGCAGGACGAGGGTGGCGCGGCTCAGGACGACGAGGCGGGCGTGACTTTGCCCGCAGCTCTGTCGTTGCTCGGGACGGCGATTGGTGCGGCGACTGCGGACGGCTCGACGCTGTTCAATGCAGCTGAGTTTGGCGCCGACGGTGCTTCGGGCACGGTTGCCCCGGTCTATGCGCTGACGGATGCGAGTGGGGCTGCGATTGCCGACCACACGGCGAGCGGCATATTCGATACCGCGACCGGGTCTGAGATCTATCTGTTCGTGGAGAGCGGGATCATTGTTGGTCGTGTTGGTGACGGCCAGGATGTGGGCAACCCGATTGTGTTTGCGATTGCGATCGACGGGGCGACGGGCGAGGTTTCGACGGCACAGTACAGTGCGGTGGTGCATAGCGATCCCGCCGATCATGACGAGTTTGGCAACCCGATTTTGTTGTCGGACCTGGTTTATGTGACGCTGACGGTTACGGACGGGGACGGCGACACGGCGAGAGCGACCTCGGGTTCGGCGCTGACGATCGCGTTCGAGGATGATGGTCCGAGTGTAACGACTGCCGATGTCGATCCGGCGCTGCTGGTGATGGACGAGTTGCTGGCGGACGGCGGCTCGGTGCAGGACGAGGGCGGCGCAGCTCAGGACGACGAGGCGGGCGTGACGTTGCCCGCGGCGTTGACAGTGCTTGGGACGGCGATCGGTGCTGCGACGGCGGATGGCTCGACGCTGTTCAATGCAGCTGAGTTTGGCGCCGACGGTGCTTCGGGCACGGTAGCCCCGGTCTATGCGCTGACGGATGCGAGTGGGGCTGCGATTGCCGACCACACGGCGAGCGGCATATTCGATACCGCGACCGGGTCTGAGATCTATCTGTTCGTGGAGAGCGGGATCATTGTTGGTCGTGTTGGTGACGGCCAGGATGTGGGCAACCCGATTGTGTTTGCGATTGCGATCGACGGGGCGACGGGCGAGGTTTCGACGGCACAGTACAGTGCAGTGGTGCATAGCGATCCCGCCGATCATGACGAGTTCTGGCAACCCGATTTTGTTGTCGGACCTGGTTTATGTGACGCTGACGGTTACGGACGGGGACGGCGACACGGCGAGAGCGACCTCGGGTTCGGCGCTGACGATCGCGTTCGAGGATGATGGTCCGAGTGTAACGACTGCCGATGTCGATCCGGCGCTGCTGGTGATGGACGAGTCGCTGGCGGACGGCGGCTCGGTGCAGGACGAGGGCGGCGCAGCTCAGGACGACGAGGCGGGTGTGACGTTGCCCGCGGCGTTGACAGTGCTTGGGACGGCGATCGGTGCTGCGACGGCGGATGGCTCGACGCTGTTCAATGCAGCTGAGTTTGGCGCCGACGGTGCTTCGGGCATGGTAGCCCCGGTCTATGCGCTGACGGATGCGAGTGGGGCTGCGATTGCAGACCACACGGCGAGCGGCATATTCGATACCGCGACCGGGTCTGAGATCTATCTGTTCGTGGAGAGCGGGATCATTGTTGGTCGTGTTGGTGACGGCCAGGATGTGGGCAACCCGATTGTGTTTGCGATTGCGATCGACGGGGCGACGGGCGAGGTTTCGACGGCACAGTACAGTGCAGTGGTGCATAGCGATCCCGCCGATCACGACGAGTTTGGCAACCCGATTTTGTTGTCGGACCTGGTTTATGTGACGCTGACGGTTACGGACGGGGACGGCGACACGGCGAGAGCGACCTCGGGTTCGGCGCTGACGATCGCGTTCGAGGATGATGGTCCGAGTGTAACGGCTGCCGATGTCGATCCGGCGCTGCTGGTGATGGACGAGTCGCTGGCGGACGGCGGCTCGGTGCAGGACGAGGGCGGCGCAGCTCAGGACGACGAGGCGGGTGTGACGTTGCCCGCGGCGTCTGACAGTGCTTGGGACGGCGATCGGTGCTGCGACGGCGGATGGCTCGACGCTGTTCAATGCAGCTGAGTTTGGCGCCGACGGTGCTTCGGGCATGGTAGCCCCGGTCTATGCGCTGACGGATGCGAGTGGGGCTGCGATTGCAGACCACACGGCGAGCGGCATATTCGATACCGCGACCGGGTCTGAGATCTATCTGTTCGTGGAGAGCGGGATCATTGTTGGTCGTGTTGGTGACGGCCAGGATGTGGGCAACCCGATTGCGTTTGCGATTGCGATCGACGGGGCGACGGGCGAGGTTTCGACGGCACAGTACAGTGCAGTGGTGCATAGCGATCCCGCCGATCACGACGAGTTTAGCAACCCGATTTTGTTGTCGGACCTGGTTTATGTGACGCTGACGGTTACGGACGGGGACGGCGACACGGCGAGAGCGACCTCGGGTTCGGCGCTGACGATCGCGTTCGAGGATGATGGTCCGAGTGTAACGACTGCCGATGTCGATCCGGCGCTGCTGGTGATGGACGAGTCGCTGGCGGACGGCGGCTCGGTGCAGGACGAGGGTGGCGCGGCTCAGGACGACGAGGCGGGTGTGACGTTGCCCGCAGCTCTGTCGTTGCTCGGGACGGCGATTGGTGCGGCGACCGCGGACGGCTCGACGCTGTTCAATGCAGCTGAGTTTGGCGCCGACGGTGCCTCCGGCACGGCTAGCCCCGGTCTACGCGCTGACGGATGCGAGTGGGGCTGCGATTGCAGACCACACGGCGAGCGGCATATTCGATACCGCGACCGGGTCTGAGATCTATCTGTTCGTGGAGAGCGGGATCATTGTTGGTCGTGTTGGTGACGGCCAGGATGTGGGTAACCCGATTGCGTTTGCGGTCGCGATCGACGGGGCGACGGGCGAGGTTTCGACGGCACAGTACAGCGCGGTGGTGCATGGCGATCCCGCCGACCATGACGAGTTTGGCAATCCGATTTTGTTGTCGGACCTGGTTTATGTGACGCTGACGGTTACGGACGGGGACGGCGACACGGCGAGAGCGACCTCGGGTTCGGCGCTGACGATCGCGTTCGAGGATGATGGTCCGAACGCGGTTGTGTTCAATGCGACGGCGGACACGCTGGTACTGGACGAGACGCGTCCGGTGGGCACGGAGGAGGACGGGGACAACGATCCGGCGGGCCTGGCGACGGTTACGGCGAGCTTTGCCGACAACTTTGCGGCGGTGACTGACTTTGGCAGCGATGGTCCTGGCAGCGTGGGTTACACGCTGGTGCTGACCGGCTCGAACGTTGCGTCGGGGCTGTTTGCGCTCGGCATTGGCGGCGCTGCGGGGGCATCGATCGTGCTCAACCAGGCGGCGCCGGGTGCCGACATCATCGGCACGGTTGGGGTGACCGAGTACTTCCGCATCAGTGTGAACAGCGGCACGGGGGTGGTGACGTTCAGTCAGACCACCAACGTGTGGCACTCCAACACGGGCAGCGACGATGACACTGCGACGCTGACGCTGGCGAACGCCAATCTTCTGCAGGTTGTGCAGACGGTGACGGATGCGGATGGCGACAAGGACAGCGCGGCGATCAACCTGGGCACGGGCGTGTTCCAGATTGAGGATGATGGTCCGAACGCGGTTGTGTTCAATGCGACGGCGGACACGCTGGTACTGGACGAGACGCGTCCGGTGGGCACGGAGGAGGACGGGGACAACGATCCGGCGGGCCTGGCGACGGTTACGGCGAGCTTTGCCGACAACTTTGCGGCGGTGACTGACTTTGGCAGCGATGGTCCTGGCAGCGTGGGTTACACGCTGGTGCTGACCGGCTCGAACGTTGCGTCGGGGCTGTTTGCGCTCGGCATTGGCGGCGCTGCGGGGGCATCGATCGTGCTCAACCAGGCGGCGCCGGGTGCCGACATCATCGGCACGGTTGGGGTGACCGAGTACTTCCGCATCAGTGTGAACAGCGGCACGGGGGTGGTGACGTTCAGTCAGACCACCAACGTGTGGCACTCCAACACGGGCAGCGACGATGACACTGCGACGCTGACGCTGGCGAACGCCAATCTTCTGCAGGTTGTGCAGACGGTGACGGATGCGGATGGCGACAAGGACAGCGCGGCGATCAACCTGGGCACGGGCGTGTTCCAGATTGAGGATGATGGTCCGAACGCGGTTGTGTTCAATGCGACGGCGGACACGCTGGTACTGGACGAGACGCGTCCGGTGGGCACGGAGGAGGACGGGGACAACGATCCGGCGGGCCTGGCGACGGTTACGGCGAGCTTTGCCGACAACTTTGCGGCGGTGACTGACTTTGGCAGCGATGGTCCTGGCAGCGTGGGTTACACGCTGGTGCTGACCGGCTCGAACGTTGCGTCGGGGCTGTTTGCGCTCGGCATTGGCGGCGCTGCGGGGGCATCGATCGTGCTCAACCAGGCGGCGCCGGGTGCCGACATCATCGGCACGGTTGGGGTGACCGAGTACTTCCGCATCAGTGTGAACAGCGGCACGGGGGTGGTGACGTTCAGTCAGACCACCAACGTGTGGCACTCCAACACGGGCAGCGACGATGACACTGCGACGCTGACGCTGGCGAACGCCAATCTTCTGCAGGTTGTGCAGACGGTGACGGATGCGGATGGCGACAAGGACAGTGCGGCGATCAACCTGGGCACGAGCGTGTTCCAGATCGAGGATGATGGTCCGAACGCGGTGGACTTTACCCGTTCGGGTCAGGCCGATGTGGGGACGAATACCAACCTGATGTTAATTCTCGATACCTCGGGCAGCATGGCGGGCGCGGGTATCGAGGCACTGAAGAACTCGACACTCGAGTTGCTCGAGCAGTATGATGCACTGGGCAACATCGCGGTGCGCATCGTCACATTTAGTGGCACCGCAAACGAAAGTGGCGCCGTATGGACGGATGTGGCTACAGCCAAGGCTTCAGTTTTGGCACTTGGGACTGGCGGGAACACCAACTTTGACGCGGCGCTCCTCACAGCCATGGGGGCCTTCACCGACGCAGGTAAGATCGTGGGCGCACAGAATGCGTTGTACTTCATTTCCGACGGCAATCCGACGGCGAATCAGGATTGGCCGGGAAGTTCTTGATGGTGCCGCTACAGGATTGGACCCCGACCTCCAGCAGAATGGCATCCAGGCAACTGAACAGGCTCACTGGCAGAATTTTCTGATCGCGAACGATATCCGCTCCTACGCACTTGGCATGGGAAATAGTATCGCCGTGGCCAACCTTGAGCCGATTGCCTACGACGGCAACGGAGCGGGATCGGAGATCCCGGCGATTGTGGTGACCGACATCAGCCAGTTGGCTGCAACATTGACAAGTACGATCAATGCGGCGCCGTTCAGTGGGAGTTTGCTGACTGATCCGAGCCCCGATGCTGCATTCGGTGCCGATGGAGGCTGGGTGAAATCGATCACGGTGAATGGCGTCACGTACTCTTACGATCGGTTGACCGACACTTCGGCGGTAAGCGGCGGCCTCAGCGCCGGCACATTTAACGCGGCAACCAACGAATGGACGGTGACCTCACTGACGACTGGAACGATCCAGGTCGATATGGACACCGGTGCCTACACCTACACGCCACCCACCAATATTGGCAGTGGCGTAGTATTGAGCATTCCATTCGTCCTGATCGATGGTGATGGAGATACCTCTGGTGCGACCTTGGGGATCAACATCAACGTCAACAATGCGACTGCACTGGTTGTGCGTGACGACCTGATCCTCACCAACCAGCCTGTCGTTGGCGGCAACGACCCGATCATGATTCCGGATTGGGTACTGCTGGCCAACGACACCGGCGGTACCGGAACAGGTGCGGTCACGGCTGTTAGCGGTGCAACCGATGGCTCGGTGGCACACGTCGTCCCCACGGTGACTTTTACTGAGGAGAGCGCTGCCGCGGCGGATGGTGGTTCGTTCGTTTACACCAATACCACAGGTAGTCTCAGCGATAATGCCAATGTCACGCTGGACCGCGCTCAGGCCGACGAAAGTTCGCTGGATGGCACGTTCCGCGACGAGACACTGCTGGGTCGCGACGCGGTGAGCGACACCATCAGCGGTGGGGGCGGTGACGATATCTTGGTTGGCCTCGGTGGTAACGACAGCCTTAGAGGAGGCGCTGGCAGGGATCTCTTGGCCGGTGGTGCCGGCAACGACACGTTCGTAATCAACACCGGGGAATCCAGGGCGAACATCGGGGGTAGCGGGAATTCAGGCACGATTACCGGGTATGATGTGATTACCGACTTCGACACGGCCACCGACATTCTCAATTTGCAGGGCACGGCTGCCGCAGTGGCCAATACCACTGGCACGAACGGTAATGATTCTGTTTCGACCATCGGGGGCAACACGGTCCATTCACATGCAATATCAAACGGCATTATTACATTTGACGACATCAATGCCTATAGCGCGGCGCTACCTCTGACATCGCTCGCGAATGTCGCGGCCGTGGTTCAATACTTGAGTGGCAACGACCTCGGTAACGCGGGTGCCACGGTTGCGTTTGTCGCGTCCATTGACGGAACCGGTCATACCTACATTTACGAGCAGACCGGCAACTCTCCAAACATCGCCAACGATATCCTGGTAGATCTCCAAGGCGTAACCCTCACTAACCTGACTTCGCTGATCCCCGCGCATGTTACGCCCGTCGTCCTCGACCTCGATGGTGACGGTCTGGAGTTCGTGGCGATTGGCGACCTATCCAACACCGTCATGTTCGACTTCAACGTTGATGGCACCAAGGAGTCCTCGGCCTGGGTCGGCGCCGATGACGGCCTGCTGGTCTACGACGTTAACGGCGACCGCGTGGTCAACGACGGCTCGGAGATGGCCTTCGCCGATATGACGCCTGCGGCCGACACCGATCTCGAGGCTCTGCGCCAGCTGTTCGACTCGAACCGGGACGGCGTGTTCGATGCGCAGGACGCGCAGTTCTCGCGCTTCGGGGTGTGGCAGGATGCCAATGGCGACGGCACGACCGATGCAGGCGAATTCAAGACGCTCGCGGAGATGGGTATCGCGAGCCTCAATCTCGTCAGTGACGGCAGTAGCTACAGCGCCGCCAATGGCCAGGTCTCTGTAGTTGGCGAAGCGGAGTTCACCTATCGGGATGGCAGTACCGGCATCCTCGGCGATGTGGCGTTGGCGCTCGGCGGAGCCGCTGGATTAGTAGTCAACGGGGCGAGTACGTTGACCGGCGGGGCCGGTGTTGAAACCTTCGTCATCGATCCGTCGCATCTGACGGTCGGACTCGACGACCTCATCGTGGACTACAGCGGCATTGGCGGCGATGGCGACATCGTCGATGTCAGCGATCTGCTTGCAGGTTCGGGCGTGACGGCGGGCACCATCAATGATTTCGTCGATCTCAACAGCAACGAGCTGAAGGTGGACGTCAACGGTGCCGCTGGCGGCGCTGCCTTCGTCACCGTTGCGACTTTCGGCGGGCCCGCCAAGCAGTGCACTGGTCCTGTTCGACGATAACCAGCCGGCCGCGACAATAACGTGAGCGCTTCGCTATGGTGGAGCCGAAGCAGCAGAAAATGATGGCACAGAATGTCTGATCCAAGTGACACAAAGTCGGCCGACGCAGGCAATCCGGTTGGGCTTCCTGCCGAGCCTGCCGCCGACACCGCGTCCGACCAGATCCTGGCGCTGCTTGCCAGGATCGGAGAACCTGCCGATGCGCATAATGGGCCGGAACTTGCCGTTCAGGTCGAATTCGGGATCGAATCGCTACAGGACATGATTGCGGATTCCGGAACGAGCCCAGCGCATGAGTTGGCAGCACTTGTCGGGCCTGGCGACGCCGGTGGGGTTGATGCCCCGGAGCGCGCGCCAGATCCGGCAGCAGCCAGCGCCGATGTCGGCTCAAGCTTTGGCGGCGTAGATCAGTTGGCGATCAAGATCATATTTGGCTATGATGAGGACAACGCGACGACAACGTCTTAGCTGTTGTCGTTGGCCTGGTGGGGGAGGAAGACATGAAATCTGGTTCGGTATCGATGCTTGCCGTGGCGGTCGCCGCGCTGGTCGCTGTAGCAATTCCTGTAAAGGCGGCGGATCTCGGCATGGGCCCACATGCGGCCGACGTCAGCACCTGCCTGATCATGCGGCCGTCGCCCATCTTGGAACTGGCAAGCACTGACAAGATGGAAGCCGAGGTCGATCGGCGCTACCAGCATGCGCTCGAAGTCTCGATATCCGAACATACGATTGCCAACCGCAGCCCGCGGTTCGCGTGGTCGACGGAAGCCAAGATCGCATGCGGCAAAGCCATCGGCTATTTCAGCGCGCGCGAAGTCAATGCCGACATGATTTCGAAGTGCGACTGCTATTATGGCCGCATGTTGCGATTTATCCGCTGACTGCAAGTCGAGCGACTTTGCCATACTGCCGTTGTAGCCGTAGCGGCCATGCGTGCCGATTTAATCGCGGCCGATCGGATGAGCCCTCTTCACGGGCTCAGATAGACGAGCATGCCCAAGCTTGTTCCGGCGCCGGTTTCGATCAGTACGATGCGGGCCTGATATTCCGATTTTTCGGCGCCGACGTGCAGGACCAGGCGGTCCCTCACGCTATTGACCGAGCTCGATTTCAAGTTGTCGAGCAGCGTTGAAAAGTTGCTCTGGAAGCTGATGCGGATTTCTGGCTGGCGACCCGGTGATTGCTCTTCGAGCCGCTGCTTCAGGAGGTTGAGGAAGGCTTCGTTCTGGTGATCGATCTTGTTTTGGTCGGAAATTATGAAGCACGGCACCGGTGCAGCATTGACCAGATTATTCAAGGTCTTGCGCGTTACGCTTTCGGCCGAAATATCGATCAGCTTCTGGTTGAGCCAGGCGACGACATGAACGCGCACAAGGGACGTCTTGTTTTCGTCCGCGCCGCACTGATCGACAACCTTTGCTATGTAGGCGCCAAGCCGTTCGTTCTTCGCCGTGGCCGCCACTTTCAAGACACGCCAAAATATGCGCTCGAGCTTGAGGGCGTAGCGCTCCCCCTTGTGGGCAACCACACGAAAATCGACCAGCGTCGAATCGCGATCAGCAGCCCGAGCTTGGACGCTTGAATTGCTCGGCACGTCGGCGCCTTTGACAATCTCTGGCTGATGCTTTGTCACCGAGAGATCGCTCCGCCTCATGCTTACCGCTCGCGGAGTGCGTTCTCGCGGGCTCTGTTTATCGGCTTCAGCAGGTATTGCATGATCGATTTGCGGCCGGTCATGATATCGGCGTTGCAGATCATCCCCGGTATGATCTGATTTTCGCCGCGGGAACTTTTCAGCATCGTGTCTTTGGTGCGGATGATGACCGTATAATAGGCGTCCTTTGTGGTGGGCTCGACCATGGTATCGGCCGACACGGTCTCGACGATGCCTTCCAGGCCGCCATAGATCGAGTAGTCGAAGGCCGTTATTTTGACGAGCGAAGGTTGTCCGGGTCGGATAAAGGCGATGTCGCTCGGGCGAACGCGGGCTTCGACCAGAAGCGTGTCCTCGACCGGCACAATGCTCAATACCTTGTCGCCCGGATTGAGATAGGCGCCCTGGGTGTTGAAGTAGATTTCATTGACGATGCCGTCGACCGGCGACACGAGATCGGTCCTGCGAAGGCGTTCCGCGGCGCCTTTCGTGGTTTCAAGTGCAACCGAAAGTTCGGTCCTCTTGTCGGTCATCTCCGCCATGGCGGTTTGCCGGAAAATGAGTTTCTGCTCTTCGATCTGCAGGATGGCCTCACGCACACCTGCCTCGGCGCGCGCTTTGGCCTCGATCGACGCCCGGAGCTGGCCGTCGGCATCGGAAGACGCCCGCTGCGCCCGTATCAGATCCAGATCCGAGACGATCTTGCGGCTGGCGAGTGGTTGGACCATGGCAAGTTCGCGCTTGGCAAGTTCCAGCGTCTCGGTGAAGCGCGCGACGTTGCTCGCCGCTTCGCTCAATTCACGCCGCTTCTGCTCGGCCTTTTCCTTGAACACATCGATGCGTGACTTCAGGCTGTTGGTGCGGGCATTGAAGAGGTCGGCTTCGCCACGACAGACGGTCGGCGACTTTTCAACGATTTCAGCCGGGCATTCGAAGCTGCTGGTCGATCCGGCCTTCATTTTCCATTTGCAGCCGGGCGAGCTGCGCGGTGAGCGACCGCACCTTTGCTTCGACCTCACCCAGGTGCGAGGAATTCGGCGTCTTGTCGAGCCGCACTAGGATTTGGTTCTTCGCAATCCTTTGGCCCGCCCGGACATAAAGCTCCGCTATGACGCCCGGCTCCGAGGTTTGCAGAATCTGGGTCTTCTGGGCCGGAATGACGCGGCCCTCGCCGCGGGTCACTTCCTCGAGCTCGGTAAGGCTGGTCCAAAGGATAAAGAAGGTTATCAGCGCGGCGATCAGGTAGATGATCCGCATGCTCATGCTGCGGTCGTCATCGGGGGCTGCGGCGCGGGCAGGGATGGCGGCGGCTGACGGCACGGTTTCGGTCTTTCCTGGATGTCTTCAGCAAGTCCTGTCCGGCTATGCAGCGCATATGCAAGGCGACACGGCTGCACGCGATACTGGCAGTTGAGTTGCGACCGCCACTGTGTCACGGCACCGGTATCTGCCTTGGCGGGGGCGCCAGCGTCAAGCTGGCGGGAGGCGGTGAATTCGACGGCGCTCGGGCGAGTGGGCACGGGCAAGGCTGCTACAACTGGGGGCGGAAGCCGCTTTTTGGCACCGCGCGCGTGCAACTCATGCATGCTGCGGAAGTCGCCCGGCGGCGCCGGAAGCTCAAGTCACGCGGACGCGGGGGCGATCAACCACTCCTTCAATTTATAAAGCAAAGTCAATGCTTTCGCGGAATTTCCGATCAGCTAGCAGCTTGATTTCAGAGGCTCGTTATCAAGCCGATTGCTCCGCCTCGCAGTGGGGGCAGCGAGCTAAGTGCGCCTCATATGCAACACTTCGGTGAATCTTGGTGAGCTCGGGAATAAATCTGCTCCGAGTAGGCCTTCGTACCGTTGCTGAGTCCGTATTCGTCATGGTAGCGATCGTTAACTAGTTAAATGGCGTTGACTGATTGTGTGAATGTCGGCGGGGACATTATGTGTAAAAAGTGGGGACGGCAAACCACGATATGCTTTTGCCGGTGGGTCGCAGCCGTTGCTATCACCAGTTGGGTAGCAGCTGCCGCGGTTCCCGTCCAAGCGCTCACCTTGGAGCAGGCGATTTCGATCGCGCTCAACTCCAATCCCGAGATCGGCCAGGCGATCGAGAACCGCGAAGCCATCGAATTCGAGCTGCGTCAGGCCCGTGGCCTCTATATGCCGCGCGTCGACTTCGAAGCCTCCGCCGGTCCGCGCAAGCTCGATAGCCCCGGCCGCCGGCTGACCAATCTCGACGACAACACGCTGCATCAGCAGGAAATCGGCGGCGTCGTCTCCTGGAAATTGTTCGACGGCTTCGGTCGTGAGGCGCAGATCGAGCGCCAGGCCTCGCGCGTCGACGGCGCCTCGCACCGGGTGTGGGAGCGGTCCGAATTCATCGCGCTCGCGATCGCCAAGGAATACTTCGAGATCCTGCTGCAGATCAGGATCACCGAGATCGCCGAATCGAACTTGGCCTATCACCGCCGCATTTCCGACCGCATCCGTCGCGGCGTTGCTGGTGGCAGCCTGACCTCGGCCGACGCGCAGCAGGCACAGGAGCGGCTCAAGGCGGCGCAGGCGCGGGTGATCCAGGCGCAGGACGAGCTGGCGCAGGCGCGCAGCCATTTCTTCAAGCTGGTGGCGCAGCCGCCCTCGGGCCTCGGCGCCTTCCGCAACC
Source organism: uncultured beta proteobacterium (assembly GCA_963814435.1). GTDB lineage: Bacteria > Pseudomonadota > Gammaproteobacteria > Burkholderiales > Burkholderiaceae_C > JAEUPI01. The sequence goes on along the minus strand of CAWFCV010000001.1, from coordinate 106,691 downwards.
TGTCGGCGTCGCTGCCGCGCAGCCTCGACATTGCATTGGGCGGCGCCCGGACCAAGAACCCACAGATCAAGATCGCCGAAGCCGACCTCGATGCCGCGCGCGCCCTGCTGCGGGCGGCGCGGGCGAAATACTACCCCGAGGTTTCGCTCGAGGGCCGCGTGCGCAGCGGCAACGACATCGACGGCGTCGAGAACCGCACCAACGACATGCAGGCCAAGATCGTCACCCGCTTCAACATCTTCAACGGCGGCATCGATGCCGCCGGCGAGCAGGAGCAGGTCCGCCGCCTGAGCGAAGCGCGGCTGAAGCTGCATCAGATCCAGCGCGACGTCGAGGAGGCGCTGCGCACCGCCTGGGACAAGCGCAGCAACCAGGCGGCGCTGGTCGGGGCACTGAAGGAGCAGGCGCGGCTCGGCAAGGGCGTGGTCGACGCCTACGAGGAGCAGTTCACCGCCGGACGGCGCACGCTGCTCGATGTGCTGAGCGCGCAGAACACCTACGTCAATACCCTGGTGATCGCCGAGATCGCGCGCTACGCCGAGTTGTTTGCAACTTACCGCGTGATGGCGGCGATGGGCGAGCTCTTGCCGTCGCTCGGACTGAAGCCGTCGCTGGCGAGTGCCGCCTATGCGCGTGAGCAGGCAAGAGTACCGGAGACGCCAGAGGCAGAAACGATGCGGCGCTACTCGCCGGATCGCAAGTCCGGATACGGCATTGGTCCTTGGCAAACCAGAACTGTCAAAGAATAGATGGTCCGTCGTTTGTGAGGTTTGCTCTAAGAGCGATTTTGGTCAATACCGCGGACTGGCATGCAAAGGTTAAGATTGGCTTCGTTTTGTAGATTTGTAGTCGAGCCGCTGCACCCAAGTCTTGCGGTCGACGCGCGCTTGGTTGTTCGCCGGAGGAGTCGCGGCACGTCAAATAGACAGTATACGGAATATCAGAAGAGCAATGAATTCATACATCGGGTTCGAACCGCATGTGGCGCCGTTCGTTCAGGATAGAAACGTCGCGCTGTTAGGGATTGTAGTTGCCGCCACTACTCTGGCGACTCTAAATCGAACGCCGCGAGAATGCTCTATAGGAATTCATAATGCTCCCGGCGTCTCGGGGGGCTCGATGGCATCAATGAGATGCTGACAGTCAAGCTGTTTGGCGGTCAAGCTGTGTTTGCCAAGCGCAGTGACGAACCGGTCGGTGCCGAATTGTACGGTACTGTGCAGCAGATGAACGAGCGAGTCGCTTGGAAGGGATGCCATCATTGGCTGCAAGTTTGCTGTAAACAACCGTTTGCGAATAGAACGCTGGCAGAGCAGTATGACTGCTTCTTGGCTGGTTTTGGATGAAAAGGGCGACGGCCTGCCGGTGCAAGGCAGTAAAGGCTCGGGGGGCGATCCTTGCCGTCGCCAGATTACAATACCTGAAAGGGCCACGATATGCGCGCCCAAAGACTAAACACGGCTTCCCAATGATTAAATCCGGCGCGTACCATTACGAAAGTAGCGTCGACCATGATCCCGATGCTCGCTCGCGCCGCCGTCCGCACCAAGTCCGCCACATACAGCCACCTCAAATGGGCTGATTTTTGTGCGTAATCAGGAAATATCTTGAGCCTATCGGGGCAGTTCGTCTATCGCCGCGATGCGATAGCTGGTGCTGCGCCCGCCGCCGGGGTTCTGCACCAGGATGCCACGCTCCAGAAGCTCGCGGATGTCGCGCAACGCAGTAGAGCCGACGTACTGCGCGCCAACCGACCACATCCTGGGACGCGCCCAGCACGATGCTCGACAACATCTGGCGCGCGATCGTCGACGCCTGCCGAACCGGCTTCGAAATCTCATCCAAGTCTCGTCAACGGCAAGCATGTTCGGTGCGAGCGTCTGCGGCAGTTTTGGGGGCCAACTGAGCTTACACCTATCGATGCCGGAACGGCTTCTGTGGAAATTGTGGAATGCAAGGCCTCGCGAGTCTCCCGACAATTGACTTGCGAACCTTTTGGCCTAGAATTTAACTAGAGGCAGATACAACAGAGGCGACTGGTACATACTGATCCTGCCACGATTTCGACAGACGCTGCCCGGGCGGTCGGCCTATGCGACGCCTCAGATCACAAATCATCGTGCATCCAATCGCCGGTGCCCGACCCAGTCGCATAGGGGCGCTCATGTACGAAGAATACTACGGACTCACCGAAAAGCCGTTTTCAATCTTGCCTGACCCTGATCTGATCTATTGGGGCAACCCACATCGACAAGCGTTGGCCATGCTCGAATTCGGCGTCATCAACAATGCCGGATTTACAGTTCTTACCGGCGAGATCGGGTCCGGCAAGACCACTCTTATCCGCTGCTTGGCAAAGCGTCTTCCTCGAAATATGGGCGTTGGTATAATCGCCAATACACCAACAAGCAGAGATGAGTTATTGCAGTGGATAATGCTATCTCTCAACCAATCTGCCGAAGGAACGTTTTCAACGCTTCTCAATAACTTTCAGGTTTATTTGCGCAGCCAGCACGCAAGCGGGCGTCGAACGCTATTAATTGTCGACGAAGCGCAGAATTTACACTGGCAGGCCATCGAAGACCTTCGCCTTCTGTCGAACGTAAATGCGGATAAGCACCAGCTTCTTCAAATAATTCTGGTCGGGCAACCCCAGTTGAAAGGGTTGATAAACTTGCCACAAATGGCGCAGTTCGCACAAAGAATATCAGCTTCTTTCCACTTGACCGCGCTCAGCGCAGCAGACGTTGTCGAATATATTGATTATCGGTTGGCTGCCGTCGGCGCTCAAAGGCAACTGTTTTCTCAGGAGGCGAGTGCATTGATCGCCGAGGTCAGTGGTGGCATTCCACGCAAAATCAACATCCTTTGCGATACCTCTCTGGTTTATGGTTTGGCAAGTAACGTTCCGCAGATCACGCGTGATCTTGTTGCCCTGGTCATCGAGCAGAAGCGCATCTATGGCGTGGTCGATTGATGGACAAGGGCGTGTTTGATTAACCTCTGACGAGGAGTAATCGCATGGCACACACGGACAAGAGCCGGGACGATCTGTGGCGCAATTTCCCGAAGACAGCGCCTGAGTTCGAGGCGCGGTTTGCCACCGAGGCCGACTGCCGGGCCTACTGGATCGAGGCGCGCTGGGGCGGCGAACCGGCATGCGCGCGCTGCAACAGCACGCGGGTCTGGCCGGAGCGCGGCGGCTTCCTGTTCGAATGCGCCGACTGCGGCCATCAGACCAGCCTGACGTCGGGCACGCTGCTGGAAAAGACCAGGAAGCCGTTCAAGGTATGGTTCCGGGCCGTGTTCGAGATCAGCGCGCGTCGCAACGGCATCTCGGCCATGGAGCTGCAACGCATCATGGGCTTCGGCTCGTACAAGACGGCGTGGACCTGGCTGCACAAGCTGCGCGCCGCGCTGGTCTTGCCCGGGCGTGAGCCGCTCAGCCAAGCCGTTCAAATCGATGAAGCTTTCGTGGGTGGCACACGCGGGGGAAAAGAGATGGTCCTCGTCGCGACCGAAACAACCGACGGGCGCGTGCGCCTCGCCCACGCCGCCAACAACGATGAAGCGACCCTCAAGCATTTCGCCGACGGGTGTGTTGCCAGCGATGCCGCCGTCACCACCGACGGGCTGGCCAGCTACAATGCCGGCAGCCTCGGCAAACGGGCGCACGAAGCCAAGGTGCAGACCAACGCCGAGCGACGCGTGAACGACACTCTGCAAGGCGTGCACTGGACAGTGTCACTGTTGAAGCGCTGGCTGCTCGGCACGCATGCAGGCGCGGTCGGCCGTAAGCATCTGCAGGCCTATCTCGACGAGTTCGCGTTCCGCCATAACCGCCGCAAGACGAAGGGCGTCGGCCGCATCGCCGCCCGGACGCTGGCGCAATTAGTGGTATGCGCCCCAATGACCATGCGGCAACTCATCGACAAAACTCTGCCGTGCCGCGCGTTCCGGAGCTAAGGGCATAGGTATGTACTCGTTTCCCCCTTTGAAGCAGCCACGGGCATCGCTACGAAATTAAACGCTCGAAATGGGTAAATGCCGCATTTTCGGAACTCGCCGAATGATAGCGCATCCTTTTTAAAGATAAAATCTACAAAACAGAAGATCTCATAACCCAAATCATCTACCATAAAAGTGTATAACTCGTTTCGACTTAATTGCATTGACTGCAAACTGTGCTCAGGGCCACATTCAAAAATTATAGCTGGCCTCCATTTGATAATTAATTGTTTTGCGCCGCGCAACGCTGCTAACTCGCCCCCTTCAATATCTAATTTAATGAGGTCGAGTCTTGCTTTGTCGTGCAAAACAGCGTCTAGGCGACATAATTGTACTTCGTAAGTAGACGAACCTTGTTCCGACGCTCCTGTACCTCGAACTAAATGGCTGTAGCCAGAGTGCGCGATTTCCTCTTGGAAGACCCCTTTTCCTGTCTCATTAGCGACAGCACAGGAAATGAGTTCCACCTCTGGGAAACGGCGTTTCAACCACCTACTCTTCGTGGCTGATGCCTCGAAAGCAACATGTTGCCCCTTTGGCGCATATTTCTTAAGCTGGACCAGGAATGAACCTATATGACAACCAACATCCACGGCGCAAGAGTCTTGTAATAACAGTTTCTGCAGGACCATGGGGAGCCAGCGTTCTTCAAGTTGCAACTCCCATAATTCGGGATGTTTGTGTCGCTGCCGAGCCCCAAATGTCCAGCGCATGTGTTTGAGAACTCCTTCTAGCGGCGATCCCACGATCAAAGACTTGAGATAAAGCAAGAAAGGTAGTGTCGGGGCGTTGACCCCGATAGCTTCGGTGGACTGATTTAAAGGGCGGTGTGATGTCATGGTGGTTAATCCATCAGTGTCCATTCAAAATGCTGGCGTAGGATGTACACGATAACGCTGGCGTGGTATTTGGCTTTTGCGGGGGAGTTCTTACAACTCGGCTCATGGCGGGTCAGTTGCCTTTGTGATTGCGCGATATGTTTTCGGGGAGCCAAAGAATGCGGCGAGTTCAAAGAGTTTTTGATTTTCTGCGCAGTGTCGTTGACGGTTGGCCTGCTGTCTAGGCCAATATCTGCCGCACAGTGGTCGGCGAGTGTGGATCAGAGGAATGGCTTGCCAAGCGTGTCGCTGGGTGGGGCTATTGCGATAACAGTGATTTCGTGTTCTGGGGCAAGAACTGGAGTTGGGCTGGGTTGTCGCCAGAATTCAAAGCGATCGCACCCTTCGAATACTCAATTGTGGGAAAAATCAGGTACTGACTTTGACCTCAACAGACATGTTACCAAGCCTTTCGACCAAGAATTGGCCTGGGAATTCGAACTCGATGCTCGCGCAGCATGCTGGACGTCATCGGGGGTGGCATATCATTCAAATTGGATCTTGCGAGATTTTCTTCGCTATTGGGGGAACCGGAGCTTCTTCCTGGTAATCGTGGCTGGAGCTGGGGTCGGAGGGGTGGTACTCAAATCGAGATGCGGTTTGATCCACCATTGGCAGGGTCTACTTCGAGCGGGAGCAGAAATCTGAAATTCGAGCGTTTTTTACAAGGGCGAGGTATTGCAAGGCCAGCAGCGCCATATGGCCACGCTGAATGTATCGAACGATGTACAATCGGCCCGACGGCGCCCGAACGTTTCGGGTTGGATGACACCACGCACTTGGCGATCCGACATTCTCGATTGGCAAATCGCGCCGGTCGATCTTTCGTTTCTTAAACGCATGGAGAAGCCTGCCGGCAAGCGCGGCTTCTTGAATGCGTGAAAGATGCGGGTATTTGATGACGGTACGCCCGCACGGTTTTGGGGTACCAATCTCACTGCCTATGCGCTTTTCAGTACCATCAGGCGCGAGGATGTGAAGCCTGCAGGCGCGCCGTCTGTCACAGCTCGGCTTTAATCTCGTGACGCTGCATCATCACGATTCGCCATGGGTGAATCCCAATGTCTTCGGCGGATGGCAAAGCATGTGGACACGAAGAGCTTGGACCCCGCATGCTGGGAACGCTCGACTGGTGGATCAAGTGCCTAAGGACGAAGGCATCTATGTTTGGCTCGATCTGCATGTCGGCGACACTTTAAGGCAGGCGACGGGATCGACGATTTTGATGAGATCAGCAAAGGCAAGCCGACCGCCGGCCTAAGCGGCTTCAACTATGTAAATGCGAGCATCAAGCAGGCGATGCAGCGCTTCAACGAAGCCTATGTCAGCCACCTCAACGCATTCACCGGGCTGCGCTACAAGGATGACCCAGCGATCATTGCGATGCTCCTGACCAATGAGAACGACGTCACCCACCACTTCGGGAACGCGCTGCTGCCGGACAAGAACGTGCCAAGGCACAACGCGATCTACATGGCGCAGGCGAGCAATTTGCCGCCAAGCACGGCTTGCCAAAGGACAAGACTTGGCGGTCGTGGGAGCACGGGCCGTCCAAGCTGTTTCTCAATGATCTTGAGAACCGCTTCAACGCACGAATGATCGGCCATTTGCGCTCGCTCGGCGTGTCGCGCGCCGATCGTCACGACCAGTACCTGGGGCGCAAATCCGCTCAGTTCCCTGCCAGCGCTTGCCGCGGGCGACATGGTCGCTGTGCATTCCTATGGCGGCCTCGGCGAGTTGGAAAAGAACCCGTCTGCATGCCGCTAACTTGATGCACTGGATTGCCGCAGCACAAGTCGCCTGATCGACCGCTGAGCGTGCCCGAGTGGAACGTGTCCCCGTTCCCGGCCCCCGATCGCCACGCGGTCCCGCTCTACGTTGCCGCTTCCGCTAGGCTGCAGGGCTGGGACGCGTTGATGCAATACGCCTATTCGCAACAGGCGCTCACCAACAAGGAATCGCCATCGAACTGGCACTCCTTTAATGATCCCGCGCTGATGGCGACCATGCCGGCGGCAGCACTGATGTATCGGCGCAACGATGTCCGCGAAGCCGACACCGTCTATGTCTTTGCGCCGACGCGGGAGCAGCTCTTCAATCAGTCGATCTCACCTGCAAACTCGGTTGCGTTGCGAACCGCCGCCGAGAAGGGCAGGCTGATGATCGCCATGCCGCAAGTGCCTGAGCTGCCGTGGCTCGCGAAGAGTGCAATCCCATTGGGAGCCCAGGTGATCACCGATCCAAACGCATCCCTGATCGATGGTAATGCCGAGGAGGCCGTGTCCGACACCGGGGAGCTGCGGCGCAACTGGGACAAAGGCACCTACACCATCGATACGCCGCGCACCCAGGCCGCTATGGGCTGGATTGGCGGCAAGGCAATCAAGCTTGCCGATGTGGAGATTTCATCGACCACGAGGAACGCGACGGTGGCAGTTCAAAGTCTCGATGATCATCCCATCAGCAAATCCGGCGCCATCATGATTTCGCTGGGCGCCAGATCGGTCCCCAAAGCTGCGAACCAACTGCCGTTCTACTCGGAACCTGTGATCGGCCGCCTGACCATCCGGGCACCGAAAGGGCTCAAGCTCACGACACGATCGGGCCCGGCGAAAGAAGAACGGGAAATTCCGGCGACTTACGAAGCCGGCCGCTATCGAATCCAACTCGACCGGAACCTCGGCAGCTACTGGTTGATGTTGAAGTAGAGTTGCCATCCCGCTCTCGCCAACCAACCAGCCTCATCGTGTTGGCCGAGATCCGAGACGCGTTGATGCCGCGAGCTTGAGCGTGCTCCAGATAATTCGGACTTCATCAGCAGGCCGGCTTTTCAAGGGGTCGCGAACGAGCCGCTTGCCGGCCTTCAGCACTTCGCCGACGATTGTGAGAAATACTGAAGCCGCTATACCCGCCAAGCCATGGTGCTTGCGGAAGTACAGCAGCTGGCTCTCGATCTGCAATGCTGAGATTTGTCGGCCGGCACGGGTCAGTCTTTCAACGGACTCGGCGCTCTCGCCGCCAATGTGCTCGACTGTTGTGAATGGATAGAACGTCACTGTCCAGCCGGCGCTACGCACGGCGCGACAGTGATCAACTTCCTCATAGTAGAGAAAATACCGCGGATCGAACAAGCCGACCTCATCGATCACTTGCCGCCGAATAAGATAGTAGCAACCGGGCACCCAGTCGCACTCGCGAATGGAACTGTGGTCCCACGCCATGTCGTCAACCAGGCGCACACCTCGAAAGTAGCGCTGCAGCCCCATCGAATGAACAAACACATTCCAAGGTGTCGGGAAATAGCGGCAGGACGGCTGCAGTGAGCCGTCGGCTCCAACCAGCTTGGCCCCGAGCACCCCGCATCCAATATTCTTATCCATATAATCAATCGTTTTCGCAAGTGTATCATGCGAGACGAAAGCGTCGGTATTCAGCAGGAGAATATAACGACCACGGGCACCTTTAACCGCTTGATTATTGGCTCGGCCGAATCCCACATTAAGTTTGTTCTCGATCACTTGGATGTCTCGATAACTTGTCCGCAGCAAGGCAACGGAGCTATCGGTTGAGGCGTTGTCCACGACGATGACTTCGATACTCAATGCTCCGCGGGCCGCACCCAGGCAGTCAAACAGTCTTCCGAGCAGATGCGCCGTATTATAGTTTACGATGATGACGCTGACATCGACGGGGTTCAGTGGGCGAACACCTCCAGATCGCATCCCGTACTGGACCTGCAGCACCTGCAACCTGTGTCCATCTGTTGTGGGGCAATGACGTCATCTCATCGGCTGGGCGGTCGCTTACGTGCGTCGTGACGACAATGGGGGTTACCGGAACGTCACCGACCCATGATGTTGAAGTCGCGAACGATCGAGAGGAATAGGGCGTTGGAGTTCGCCGCTCCTAGATTGTCATCACGATACGCAAACTTGTAGGCAAGGCGCGTTTGCCATTCCGGCGTCCACTGATAGCCATAAGTCACGGTGGTCCTGAAATAATCCACACTGCCATTGGTGAGGACTCTATCAAGGAATTCCTGGCGCCCGAGTTCACCCTTCACTGATAGGTTCGATGAACGAGTAAGTGCTTTGCTGAACTCAACTCCGACGCTCGTGCGTCTTTCGATTTCACCTGCCACGTTCGGCATCAGGTTGTGGGTCGCCAGAATGGACGCCCTGGTGCCCTGCTGTGGGCGCCAGCTCAACTCCAGGTCAGTCAGGAAGCCGAAGTTGGATCCCGAGGTAAGGATCACTCCTGCAGGCGGGACAGGCCCAGCACCAATATCGCTGCGCTCTGTCGAGACCCAACCGCCGCCAACGCTGCCCCTGAACGTCAACTGCCTGGACAACTGGGACTCTAGGCCTGTCGACGCTCTGACGAACTTGGTCTGCGTATCATAAACATCGTCTCTGTTCAAAAGCTCTAATTGCAGGGTTCTGAAGAATTTGGTGGTCTGCGTCTGTCGGCTTGTCCACGTCGTGGTTGCCAAGATGTCGACATATGGGGTGCCATTTCCTGAGTCGAAATCGACAATGGTGCCGCGTGTGGAAAAGGACAAAGAGTTGAGCGGACCCAACTGTCGTTCAGCCCCGCCCTGCAGCGCAAACGTATTAATGTTGCCTCTAATGGTGACCAATCCAGCGTCCTCGAGTTGCGCCGAGACCGCGTCCTGCCGCCGCCAGGATCCGATGAAACTGTACTTGGTCAGCTTGTCTATGATTTCTGAGCTGAAACGAACCCCATTGTCCGTGGGTGCGGCGTTGGCGGCATCATCGCCTTCGAGGTGTCGGTAGCTGACATCGGCCCCTGCCGAAAAACGAAACGTCGGCAGGATCTTCGTCGCGTCGACCGTCAGCCGGCTTATTGACTTAAGCGTTGTGCCGGACTTGGGCGAACTGAGTGATCGATTGTCATTGACTTCGAGCCCCTCGCTGATCTGAGACTTTACGGTCCAATCAGCCGCTTGTGCGCCCGTCGCAATCGCGAATATCGACGCGACCAGCACGGCTCCAGTCGTCCAAATCCGCAGCAACCGGGGAAAGGTGGAGGGTTCCGTAACGTTCGTCATTCGAAAATGCCTTTCTCTGGCACTACGATGACGTCGCCCGGTTGAAGCACGATATTGCCGGCGAGAGTATTGCCCGATTCGAATGCTGCATAGTCAAAAACAAATGTGGACTTCGACCCCGTTGACCGTTCGCCGGATTTGGATGCGCTTCTTCGCTGCGAATTGACTGAGGCTTCCAGACATTGCAATTGCTTGGAGTACGGTCGTGCCGGGTCGCAGGATTTGTGGGCCCGGCCGGTTCACTTCGCCGGTAACGAAAAACCGTGGCTTTTGGTCATCGTCTGGCTTGCTTGCCGCAATGACTGTGACAGTGATGTCGAGCTCGGCCGAGTACTTATCCTTAAGCCTAGAACGGAGAACCTTCTCCAGCCCCTGAGGCGTCAAGCCGCCGGCTTGGATCTGACCGGCAAGCGGAAACGATATCATGCCAGTCGGTCCGATGACGAATTGGCGGTCAAGTTTGGAGTCCTGATAGACAGCAACGGCAATGGTGTCGCCGGGCTGCAGCGTTTGAGCCGCAGCCGTCGCCCACGACAGGCACAGCAGAGCTATTGTCAACAACCCCCGCACTGATCCCACACCCCAATGCCGCCGCAAGCAAAAACGCCTGATTACCGTATCAAAAAACCATCGTCATCATAGCCACTGCAACCTACATCGCAACGTCGGTAATCTCAAGCGACGGCAACGGAGGGGGGCAGTGGCAGAATTGTTACTGGGACCCTCGGGTCGTTCGGTAACTCTTGGAAAACGAACAGTAATTTACACGCCTGGTCAATGGTGCCCGACGCAAGCGGAGATGTTGCCCATAGCCACAACTTTGCTGAGCAGGAGATGCTGGAAAGCGGTTTGTCTGCATTCGTTCAATGTGTTGTGGCGGACCGCGCGAAAAGTGGTTGAGCGGACCTGAGGACCAGCTCGTTGCAAGAGTGCAGTCGGGCCGGACCCAACCGCACGAAGGAGCTCCCCGATTTGTACGAAGCCGTGGTCTTGCTGTCGATCAGGTGCGCTTTGTCGCAGGTGCGGGCAAGCCCGCCGGCAGCGTGCATTTGTCCGGGATCCGCAGCCCTGTACGTCGCCAGACTTGTCCGGGCTGCTGGTGCCTTAGTTATGCGGTTGGTCTGGAGCGCGCTGTCGAGCTTTTTCAACGGGCACATCTCATCCACCATGGCGTGAACAAGCCGCAACGCGGATGGCCGCACGCGCAGCCCGAGTGCATCGTTTCCTCGTCTGCTTGCCGCGCCCAATAGTGCGCGAAGCCCGGCCGCAGGACAGCAATTTCATGTAGTGATGCCCGTATTCGCTATGGTAAACGATGACGGGGCCGGGGGTAACGTCGTCGACGGGATGAGAAGCCGCTGTGTTACGGACCCGCAGCTTAGTTTGAATCGCAGCAGATTGGATGTCGGTGTGCTCAGCAGAAAGAACTTGTCGATCTCATCCGACGTGATTCCAGCAATATTTGTCGGGCTCGACAGCCTGATGATATTGGCCGTTGGCGCCATCTCGTTGGGCGAAATGATTGGCCTCTATAGTTCCCTCATCGATTTATATGCTTTTGCCGTTTGCTTTTTTTGGATAGTAACCCTCATGCTGTTGAATTTCGCAGGGCAATACAAACTCGATGCGATCATGCGGCCGTTCGAATATCTCGATAAAGTTCTGATTGCATTTTTTACAACTTTTGCCTTTCTGCTTGCTGCAATTTTTGCACTGAAACTTTCGACATCCTTTTCGCGCGTTTGGATTGCGACCTTTGTCTTGGGGAGCTGCACGTCGGTATTGCTAGCTAGATACATCGGTTCGAAGCTGCTCGGACGTTTGATCGACACCCAGTTTCTAACAAGAAAAGTCGTACTGATCGGCGATGGCCCTCAGGCCAAGCTGTTCTTAACACACTTCGCAAGATCCGGTTCCCGATTTGTCTCGATTGTGGGCAAGTTTTCGGAGAACAATAGTAGCTGTAATCACAATGCCAGTCATCCAAAAAACATCGGCAACTTTGATGACGTTATGCCGTATTTGCGGAAGAATAGCGATAATGTGGATGATGTAATTATTGCTCTTCCGTGGTCGGCGGATGGAAAAATCATGGAGTTGGTGGATAAGCTCCGCGAACTTCCGGTCGGTGTTTATTTGGCGTCGGACTTGATCGGCTTTCAGATGCAACTGCGTCAGCCTCCTGATCACTTTGGCGGTTTGCGTGTGGTCGAAGTTTCAGGACGGCCGTTGGCAGGTTGGGGCGCCGTGTTGAAACCGGCGTTTGATTACAGCCTCGGGGTAGTGCTGACGCTCATGGCCATCCCGCTCATGATCGGCATCGCGATCGCGATAAAGATCGATAGTCAAGGACCCGTCTTTTTTCGGCAAGCTCGGTACGGCTACGTCAACCGGGTCTTCCAAATCTGGAAATTTCGCACAATGTTTGTCGATTTGGCGCCTGCGGCGACAACACGGCAGGCTACACGGGGCGATCCGCGTGTGACCCGGGTTGGACGCATTCTTCGACGAACGAGCCTCGATGAACTGCCGCAATTGTTTAATGTCCTGAATGGAACTATGTCGCTCGTCGGACCGCGACCGCACGCCGTCGACCACAATGAGGAATTTGGGGCGCTTATTCGAGGCTACTTTGCTCGACACACGGTTAAACCCGGCATTACTGGATGGGCTCAGGTCAATGGGCTGCGCGGTGAAATAGATACGATCGAAAAAATGGAAAACAGGGTCAAGCATGATGTCTATTATGCGGAAAACTGGTCCTTGTTATTCGATCTGAGAATTCTATGCGCGACTTTGATCATCTGTCTGACGGGCAAGAACGCCTATTAAGGGTAGGGCGCTGCGACCTCCGTACGCGCGTGAATAACGACGTGCCATTTTCTGTTTGACGCACGGCGGTTCATGCGGCAGACGTTGGGCAGCTGCAGGCCTCTCAGCTCACTGCTTCCATTCGTCATCTCCCCGAGGTTCTTGGCGCAAGCGCATCGGCCCTTAACGCCTCGGTTCTCCCCAACAGTACGCCGGCAAGCAGCCAAGTCCACGGCGAGAGTGAGGCATTGGGTAAGAGGTCGACGAGGCTGATGGCGACAATTAGCGCGAGGGCAGACAAGAAGATCTGTTCGCGCAACGATTCGGTAAACTTGAGCGCGGCAGCCGCCCGCCACACCGGCAAGGCGAGCAGTCCGAATTCGGCGAGACCGAATTGGCCGAAAAGTGGAGCCCATCGGTGGTGAACATCCGCACCCTCGAGCGCGGTCGCGCGAGCGGCGCGGCCGAGATCGACCCCAGCATGGAGGAGTTCTTTCGGCGCTTTGGCATCCCGTTGCCGAACCGCCCGGATCCGCGGCGCGGTCCGAGGGGCGGCGATGACGAGCCTCAACAGCGCGGCGTGGGTTCGGGCTTCATCCTCAGCACCGACGGATTCGTGCTGACCAACGCCCACGTCGTCGACGGAGCCGACGAGGTGTTGGTGACGCTGACCGACAAACGCGAGTTCAAGGCGCGCATCGTCGGCGCCGACAAGCGCACCGACGTCGCGGTGGTCAAGATCGAGGCCGGCGGACTGCCGGCGGTGAAGATCGGCGACGTGAGTCGGTTGAAGGTCGGCGAATGGGTCATGGCGATCGGCTCGCCCTTCGGCCTGGAGAACACGGTGACCGCCGGCATCGTCAGCGCCAAACAGCGCGACACCGGCGATTTCCTGCCGTTCATTCAAACCGACGTGGCCATCAACCCGGGCAATTCGGGCGGACCGCTGATCAACATGCGCGGCGAGGTGGTCGGCATCAATTCGCAGATCTACAGCCGATCCGGCGGATTCATGGGCATCTCGTTTTCGATTCCGATCGACGAAGCCATCCGCGTCGCCGACCAGTTGCGCACGAACGGACGCGTGATTCGCGGGCGGATCGGCGTCACGATCGCGCCGGTCACCAAGGAGGTGGCCGAATCCATCGGGCTGGGCAAACCGAACGGCGCGCTGGTGCAGGGCGTGGAGGCCGGCAGCCCGGCGGAAAAGGCCGGCATCGAGGCGGGCGACATCATCGTCAAGGTCGACGGCAAGCCCGTCGAGAAGTCGGGCGATCTGCCGCGCATCATCGGTGCCACCAAACCCGGCAGCCGCACGCCGCTGCAGCTGTTCCGACGCGGCGCGACCCGCGACGTCACGGTGGTCGTCGGCGAATTCGAGGCCGATCGCCCGATGAAGCGTGCCCAGGCCGAACCGGGCGCCTCGAGCCCGCCGGCCAAGACGGCGCTCGGGTTGTCGGTGAGCGATCTGACCGATGCTCAGAAGCGTGAGCTGAAGGTGCGCAACGGGGTGCGGGTCGATGCCGCCGATGGTGCGGCAGCAAAGGCCGGCATGCGCGAAGGCGACGTGATTCTCGCGATCGACAACACCGAAATCGCCGATGTCAAACAGTTCTTCGCGGTCGCTGCCAAGGTCGAGAAGGCGCGCGCTGTGAGCGTGATGGTCAGACGCGGCGAATTCGTCAATTACCTGGTCATCCGGCCTGGCCGTTGATCCCCAAGAGGTCTGAGAGACTCCGCGGCACGCGACGACGCCGCGGGGTCTTTCCACATGGTGGTAGCAAGTGCTCCGCTGGCTGACCGGCCGAGGTTGCGCTGGCCGAGCCTCGTCCTTTCAATCCTGCGGAAGTGAGTTCTTGCTCCGAGTGTGCAGGTCGCGATTGAGGTCAGCGGCAGATAGAATCGGGCGCTCACTTCTTGGTTTATGGATGCTGCACAGGTGCATTAGGCCATTGCTGTTCGTGAGGAGCAACTCTCTGAATGACCTGTTGATAAGCTGTTGATGACTTTTTGCTGTTGGTACCCTGCAACGAGCGGAAAACAAGCATTGGCGCGGGTTTCCGCCGGGTGCTTTTGGCTACAATGAAGTCCCAACAAGCAGTTGCCATACGTTTTGTTGGAAGGCGCGTCATCTTTTCGACGTGCCTTTTTTTTGGTTGCGGCACGGCCCCTCGGGCCTTCACATCGCTTCGCGATATGAGCCTCCACCGCAGCGGCGCCGCCGCTGTAGCCGTCGGCCGCGCGACGACGATCTGACCGCATGGACCACATCCGCAACTTCTCGATCATTGCCCACATCGACCACGGCAAGAGCACCCTGGCTGATCGCATCATCCAGCGCTGCGGCGGACTCAGCGACCGCGAGATGGAAGAGCAGGTTCTCGATTCGATGGATCTCGAACGCGAGCGCGGCATCACCATCAAGGCACAGACGGCCGCGCTGCAGTACACGGCCCGCGACGGACAGGTGTATGACCTGAATCTGATCGACACACCCGGCCATGTGGACTTCAGCTACGAGGTCAGCCGGTCCTTGTCGGCCTGCGAGGGCGCGTTGCTGGTGGTCGACGCCAGCCAGGGCGTCGAGGCGCAGACGGTGGCCAACTGCTACACCGCGCTCGACCTGCACGTCGAGGTCGTGCCGGTGCTCAACAAGATGGATCTGCCGCAGGCCGATCCCGAGAACGCCAAGTCGGAAATCGAGGACGTGATCGGCATCGATGCCAGCCAGGCGATCCCCTGTTCGGCGAAGACCGGGATGGGGCTCGACGACATCCTGGAAGCTGTGATCCACCGAATGCCGCCGCCGCGCGGCAAGCCCGATGGGCCGCCGCGGGCCATGATCATCGACAGCTGGTTCGACAACTACGTGGGAGTCGTGATGCTGGTGCGGGTCGTCGATGGCTCGCTGGCCAAAGGCGAGCGCATCCGGCTGATGGCCACCGACGTCTGCTATGGCGTGGAATCGCTCGGCGTGTTCACGCCGAAGTCACAGCCTCGAGACATCCTGCGGGCCGGGGAAGTCGGTTTCATCGTTGCGGGCATCAAGGAACTGCACCACGCCAAGGTCGGCGACACGATCACGCTCGAGAAGAAGCTGCCGAACAACGCCGGTCCGGCCAACGAGCCGCTGCCGGGCTTCAAGGAGATCCAGCCACAGGTGTTCGCCGGGCTGTACCCCACCGAAGCCAGCGAGTACGAGTCGCTGCGCGACGCACTCGACAAACTCAAGCTCAACGACAGTTCGTTGCGCTTCGAGCCCGAGGTCAGCCAGGCGCTGGGCTTCGGATTTCGCTGCGGTTTCCTCGGCCTGCTGCACATGGAAATCGTGCAGGAGCGGCTGGAACGCGAATTCGACCAGGACTTGATCACCACCGCGCCGTCGGTGGTCTACGAGGTCGAGCTCAACGACGGCACGGTGCTGAAGGTCGAGAACCCCTCGAAGCTGCCCGACCCGGGCCGCATCCGCGAGATCCGCGAGCCGATCGTCAGCGTGCACCTGTACATGCCGCAGGACAGCGTCGGCCCGGTGATGACGCTGGCCAATCAGAAGCGCGGCGTGCAGATCCAGATGTCGTACCACGGGCGTCAGGTGCACCTGACCTACGAGTTGCCGCTGGCGGAGATCGTGCTCGACTTCTTCGACAAACTGAAGTCGGTGTCGCGCGGCTACGCGTCGATGGACTACGAATTCAAGGAATACCGCGCCGGCGACGTCGTCAAGGTCGACATCCTGATCAACGGCGACCGCGTCGACGCGCTGTCGATCATTCTGCACCGCGGCCAGAGCCAGTTTCGCGGCCGGGAGGTGGTGGCCAAGATGCGCAAGATCATCCCGCGCCAGATGTACGACGTGGCGATCCAGGCGGCCATCGGTGCGAACATCATCGCCCGCGAAAACGTCAAGGCGCTGCGCAAGAACGTGCTGGCAAAATGCTACGGGGGTGACATCACCCGCAAACGCAAGCTGCTCGAAAAGCAAAAGGCCGGCAAGAAGCGCATGAAGCAGATCGGAACGGTCGAGGTGCCACAGGAGGCGTTCCTGGCCATCCTGCAGGTCGACGACTGAGTCGGCACGCCACGGCTGCGCCGGCTTTCTCCATCCATCATCCCAATTCATCCAAGCGTGATCCCCAGCCCATGAGTGCACTGACCGCGATCCTGTACGTCGCATTGGCCGTCTATCTGGGCGGCTGGTACACCGATCGCTGGATCGGGAATTTCTCGCTGCTGCTGTTCGTGCTCACCGTGGTGACCCTGGGATATTGGCTGGCCGAGCGATTTCGGTTCAAACCGGCGCGGGAGGCTGCGGCCGCGGCGCTCGAAACGCAGGACGCGCAGCGCCGCGCCGAACTGGCGAAGATGGGCATCGCGAAGGTCGATGGCGACGTCGAATCGGCCAAGGAGCGCATCCTGGCGCAGCCCTGGTGGCTCGACTGGACCGCCGGGCTGTTCCCGGTGATCCTGGCGGTGTTCCTGTTGCGATCGTTCCTGTTCGAGCCGTTCAAGATCCCATCGGGATCGATGGTGCCCACCCTGCTGGTCGGCGACCTCATCCTGGTGAACAAATTCCACTACGGCGTTCGCCTGCCGGTGATCAACAAGAAGATCGTCGCCAACCACGATCCTCGGCGCGGCGACGTGATGGTGTTCCGCTATCCGGTGGATCCGCGGGTCGACTACATCAAGCGCGTGGTCGGCGTGCCCGGCGACGAGATCGCCTACCTCGGCCAGCGCCTGACGATCAACGGCAAACCGGTGGATCTGCAGCCATTGGGCGACTACTACGACGAGGACTCGCTGCGCTACGCGCCGCAGTTCAACGAAGCCCTCGGCGACATCCAGCACCGGATCCTGGTCGATCCGAAGCGGCAGGCCTACTATGGCGGCGACTCGCGCAGTTTTCCCAACGCCCAGAACTGCCGCTACTCGGCCGAAGGCGTAGTGTGCAAGGTTCCCGCAGGACACTATTTCATGATGGGCGACAACCGCGACAATTCCCAGGACTCCAGGTTCTGGGGCTTCGTCCCCGACGAGAACATCGTCGGCAAGGCGTTCTTCGTGTGGATGAATTTCAGTAACCTTCGCCGCATCGGATCATTCCAATAACGCGGGCTTGAAAGGGGCGTGCATGAGATCGTCACAGCGGCAGGGCGTGGGGAGGCAGCGCGGCGTCAGCCTGATCGGATTGATGTTCTGGGCCATCATCATCGGATTCCTGGCCTATGTGGCGGTGCGCGTGCTGCCGACCATCAACGAGTACCTCACGATCCAGGGCGCGATCAACAAGATCGCCGCAACCAACCCGACCACCGTGGGCGAGATCCGCACCCAGTTCGACAAGCAAAGAGACATCGAGTATTCGATTGCCTCGATCTCAGGCAAGGACCTCGACATCACGAAGGAGAACGATCGCATCGTGATTCGCTTTGCCTACAACAAGGAAGTGGAGCTGATCGCGCCGGTCTTCCTGCTCATCAAGTACGAGGGTCGTTCCCGGTGAACCTTTCGGGCCCGGTTCGATCTCGATGAGCATGGACGTTCGACTCGACGCATTGCAGGGCCGGCTGGGCCGGCGCTTTGTCGATGCATCGCTGTTGACGCGGGCACTGACCCACCGCAGCTTCGGCGCAGACCACAACGAGCGCCTGGAGTTCCTGGGCGATGCGGTGCTCAATCTCGCGGTGTCCAGTCTGCTGTTCGAGCGTTTCGGTGGCTCGGATGAAGGCGATCTGACGCGCGTGCGCGCCCATCTCGTGCGCGAGGAAAGCCTGCATCGCGTGGCCCTCACGCTGGGCCTGCCCGATGTGGTGCGGCTGTCCGACGGTGAGGCGCGTGCCGGCGGGGCGCAGCGTCCCTCGATCCTTGCCGACGCTGTCGAGGCGCTGATCGGGGCCACCTTCCTTGACGGCGGGTTCGAGCCTGCGGCCGATCTGGTGCGTCGCCTGTTCGGCGAGGTGATTGCCGCCGGCGAGGCGGCCAGCTGGACCAAGGACGCCAAGACCGAACTGCAGGAGTGGCTGCAGGCGCGCAAGATCGCGGTGCCCAGCTATCGCATCGTGGCCACCAGTGGACAGGCCCACGCGCAGACGTTCGAGGTCGAGTGCGCCATTCCGGCCTTGTCGCTGACGGATACGGGCCGCGGCAAATCGCGCCGTGCGGCCGAGCAGGAAGCGGCACGACGGTTGCTGGAGACGCTGAAGGCAGACGACCGGCCGGGCGGTCCGCTGCGGTCGTGACGCCGGTTCAGCCGCCCGCCGACGCGACGCTGCAAACCGAACCCGGCGCCGATGCCGCGCGGCGCTGCGGCACCATCGCGATCGTCGGGCGGCCCAATGTGGGCAAGTCCACGCTGCTCAACGCACTGGTCGGGCAGAAGATCAGCATCACCTCGCGCAAGGCACAGACCACGCGCCATCGCATCATGGGTGTGCGCACGCGCGGCGCATCGCAGTTCGTCTTCGTCGACACGCCGGGCTTCCAGACCCGCCACGCCGGCGCCCTCAATCGCAATCTGAACCGCACCGTGACGGCCTCGCTGTCCGATGTCGACCTGGTGTTGATGCTGGTCGATGCCGGTCATTTCGGCGCCGACGATGCCAAGTTGCTACCGCTGCTGCCCCCGGGCAAGGCGGTGCTGCTGGTGGCCAACAAGCTCGACCTGGTGAAAAGGCGTGCCGACCTGTTGCCCTGGCTGCAGGCCTTGCCGCAGAAGCATACGTTTGCCGAGTACATCCCCTTGTCGGCGACGCGCCAGGACGATGTCGAGCGGCTGCTGTCGATCATCGAGCCCTACCTGCCGCAACAGGACTGGATGCACGAGTCCGACGCGCTGACCGATCGCAACGAGCGTTTCCTGGCCAGCGAGACCGTGCGCGAGAAGCTGTTTCGCCTGACTGGAGACGAGCTGCCCTACACCTCCACGGTGGTGGTCGAGCGATTCGAAGAGGAGCTGACCGAATCGGGCACGCGCCACGTGCGAATCGCCGCCACGATCGTGGTCGAGCGCGAGTCGCACAAGGCCATCGTCATCGGCCAGGGCGGCGAACGGCTGAAGCGTGTGGGCACCGAGGCCCGGGTGG
Organism: uncultured beta proteobacterium; assembly: GCA_963814435.1. Lineage (GTDB taxonomy): Bacteria > Pseudomonadota > Gammaproteobacteria > Burkholderiales > Burkholderiaceae_C > JAEUPI01. Next base: position 86,841 of record CAWFCV010000001.1, on the reverse strand, counting down.
AGCTGGAGCGGCAGCTCGATGCCAAGGTGTTTCTCGAACTGTGGGTCAAGGTGCGCTCGGGCTGGGCCGACGACGAACGCCACCTGCGCTCCTATGGCTACGAATGAGCGCCGGCGCCGCGCCCCCGGTGGCCAGGAGCACCGCCCGGCGTGCCGCGCACCAGGCCCAGGCGGCCTTCGTGCTGCACCGCTACGACTGGAGTGAATCCAGCCTGATCCTGGATCTGTTCACCCGAGATGCGGGCCGAATTGCCGCGGCTGCCAAAGGCGCGAAGCGACCCTATTCGCAGATGCGATCGGTGTTGATGCCGTTCCAGCGCATCATGGTGCAATTCGGGCGCGCGCGCGCCGACGAGAGCGCCGAGGTGCACACCTTGCGCGCCGCAGAATGGGCCGGGCAGGGCGTGGCGCTGAACGGTGCAGCCTGGTTTGCCGGTTTCTACCTGAACGAGCTGCTGATGCGGCTGCTGGCGCGCGACGATCCGCATCCGCGCGTGTTCGATGCCTATGCGCTCACGCTGCGTGCGCTCGGCCGGGAGGCACCGGGCCGCTTCGAGGCCGGGCTGCGAGCGTTCGAGCTGTTGCTGTTGCGCGAGACCGGCGTGTTGCCGCAGCTCGACCGTGTCACGCTGACGCAGGCTGCCGTGGCACCCGGTCGCTGGTACGCGCTGAATCCGGAGCAGGGGCTGGTCGAATCGGCGGCGTCCGAGTCGGCCTTGACCGGGGCCTCCTGCCTGGCCCTGAAAGCCGCGATGGATGATCTCAACCTCGAGCCCACCGCCGAGCAGCTCGAGCGGCTGCATGCCGCCAGTGCCGACGCGTTGGCCGAACTGAAGCTGCAACTGCGCCAGCAGCTTCACTATCATCTGGGCGGCGCCACGCTGCGCACCCGGCAGGTCATGATCGATTCGTTTCGCCTGCTCGGGCTTGATGCGTCCGCCTCGTCACGATGAATCCACTGGTTGCACCCGAAGCCTTTGACCGGCACCACCGCACCGCGCTGTCGGTCAACGTCAACAAGGTCGCGCTGCTGCGCAACACCCGGCACCTCGGCATTCCCGATGTCGTGGCGCTGTCGCGCATCGCACTGCAGGCCGGCGCGCAGGGCATCACCGTGCACCCTCGGCCTGACGAGCGCCACATCCGGCCGCAGGACGTGCGCGACCTGGCCGCGTTGCTGCGGGCCTGGCCCCACGCCGAGTTCAACATCGAAGGCAACCCGAGCCACAACCTGATGGAGTTCGTGCGCGAACTCAGGCCGCAGCAGTGCACGCTGGTGCCCGACAGTGCCGAGCAGTTCACCAGCGACCATGGCTGGAATCTGCCGGCCGACATGGAGCGGCTTGCGCCGCTGGTGGCCGAGGCTCGTTCGCTGGGTGTGCGGGTGAGTCTGTTCATGGATCCGTTGCCGCACGCCATGCACCACGCCGCCGCGGTGGGCGCCGACCGGGTGGAGCTGTACACCGAGGCCTACGCGCGTTCGTTCGGCGGTCCCGATCAGGCGGCGGTGTTGCGGCGTTTCGTCGATGCGGCGCGGGCGGCTCAGGCGGCCGGCCTGGGTGTCAACGCCGGGCACGACCTCAACCGGGCCAACCTGACCGACTTCCTGCTCGCCGTGACGGGCGTGCTCGAAGTGTCGATCGGTCACGCGCTGGTCGCCGATGCGCTGGAACTGGGCCTGGCCGAAACCGTGCGCGAATACCAGCGCTGCATCCAGCGTGCGTTCGCGCCCGCGGCGCTCCGGCGATGATCTACGGCATCGGCACCGACATCTGCGACATCCGCCGCATCGAGGCCGTGCTGTCGCGCCGCGGCGAACGATTCGTCGAGCGTGTGCTCGGCCCCGAGGAGCAACGTGTGTTCGCCGAGCGCCGGGCCCGCGCCGAGCGTCGCGGCATTAGCTTCCTGGCCACGCGTTTCTCGGCCAAGGAGGCCTTCTCCAAGGCGATCGGGCTGGGCATGCGCATGCCGATGACCTGGCGCGATTGCGAGATCCTCAACGCCCGCAGCGGCAAGCCGGAGATCCGGTTGCACGGCGAGCTGGCGCAGTGGTTTCGCGCCCGCGCGCTGCTCGCGCATGTGAGCGTCACCGACGAGACCGACTACGCGACCGCCTTCGTCGTGGTCGAGAAGGGATCCACACCATGACCAGCCACGCTCCCGTGGTGCTCGACGTGGCAGGAACGAGCCTGTCCGCGCAGGACCGGCGCCGATTGCAGCACCCGCTCACCGGCGGGCTGATTCTGTTTGCGCGCAACTGGGAGCATCGGCGCCAACTCACCGAGCTCACCGCCGAAATCAAGTCGATACGGCCCGATGTGCTGATCTGCGTCGACCACGAAGGCGGGCGGGTGCAGCGTTTCCGCACCGACGGATTCACTGCCTTGCCGCCGATGCGCCGACTGGGCGAGCTGTGGATGCGCGACCCGATGGCCGCCATCGATGCCGCCAGTGCGGTGGGCTACGTGCTCGCGGCCGAACTGCGCGCCTGCGGCGTCGATCTCAGCTTCACCCCGGTGCTCGACCTCGACCACGGCGAGAGCAGCGTGATCGGTGATCGCGCGTTCCACCGCGATGCGCGCGTGGTCACGATGCTCGCCAAGAGCCTGATGCACGGCCTGCTGCTGGCCGGCATGGCCAACTGCGGCAAGCACTTTCCGGGGCACGGCCATGTCAAGGCGGACAGCCACCTCGACCTTCCGGTCGATCGCCGCGCGCGCAAGGCCGTCGTCGGCGACGACGCGGCCCCGTACGGCTGGCTCGGCAACACCCTGAGCAGCGTGATGCCGGCGCACGTGGTCTACCCGAAAGTGGACTCGCGGCCCGCTGGCTTCTCCACGCGCTGGCTGAACGACATCCTGCGCGGCGAGCTGGGCTTCCACGGTGCGGTATTCAGCGACGATCTGAGCATGGCCGGCGCTCGCCGCATCGACGGACAGGAGGTTTCCTACGCCGCCGCGGCGTCGCGTCGCGCTGAGCGCCGGTTGTGACCTGGTGCTGCTGTGCAACCAATCGGTCGATGGCGGCGAGGCCGTCGATGCCTTGCTGGCCGGGCTGGCCGACGCTCAGCAGCAGGGCCTGTGGCGCGCCAGCGGGCTCAGCGAAGCACGGCGCCTGGCCTTGTTGCCTCAGCTGGCGCCGCTGCCGTGGGACGAACTGATGCATGCCGGCGTGTACCGGCATGCACTCGACCGCCTGCCCTGACTACTGCTGCTGCTGGGCCTGTGCGGCCAGCACCTCGAACGGCAGTTTGAGCTGCGACAGGTCCTTGCGCGTTTCCACGAGCACCAGCGGGCCCTCGTCGACGATGGCCACGGGCTTGCGCTCGCGCGGCACGTGGATCGGTTTGGGCGCAGCAGCGATCGCGTCCTGAACCGCGCGCACCTTGTCGGCGTCGGAATGGACCCACTGCAGGCCGGCACCGCCGGCCAGATTCTGCAACTCGTCCAGCGGCAACTCGAACGGCTGTATCGCCGGCGCGGGCGCTGCGCGCTCGACAGCACCCTCGCCGGGGGCCGGCAACACCGAGGCCATGGACGACTGGCTGCGCGGCGCGTCTGCGTCGGCCATCATGATCGGCACGTCGACGGCAGTGACCGGCTGCGGTGGCCCCGACGGCATGGCCGTGGCGGTGCGCTCGTCGTCGCGCTCGCGGCGCGGACGATCGCGGCGGCGCCTTGCGCCATCGTCGGCGCGTGGCGCCTGGCTGTCGCCTTCCGATGTCGCCGCGGGCTCGGCGTGGCCGGTTTCGTCGGCTGCCGGTGTGCCGGATTCGCCCAGCATGAACGTCGGCTCGAACTCGGCAGCCTCGCCTCGAGCACCGCGCCCGCGACCGCCGCGCCGGCGACGGCGCCGGCCTGGATCGGCCTCGCCGCCTTCGGCCACCGGGCTGGACTCCGGGACCGGGACGGTGTCGACGAAGTTCTGCTGCGCCACCGCGGCGCCGGGGGCTTCGATCTCCTGCGTTTCGCGCGGCGGGCGCGGCGCCGCGGCGGGAACCTTCCTGGGCGCCGCGCCCTTCGGGCCGGGCCGTGCGATCCTCGGCCTGCGCCGGGCGCGGCATTGGCGTCCGGGCGCTCGCTGCGGCCGTCGCGCCCGCGCCGGCGGCTGTCGTCGCCACGTGCCGGGCCGCGGCCTTCGCCGCCGCGCTCACCGCCGCGTTCGCCGCCGCGGCCGGCTTCACGGCCCGCGTCGCGGTTGCCGTCACGACCGCCATCGCGACCGCGGCCTCCGCGCTCGCCGCGTCGGTCGCCTCGACCACGCCCGTCACGCCCTTCGCGCGGCGCTCGTTTGTCGTCGCCGGAGGCCGCGGCAGCAACTGTCGCTGCCGTCTGCGGCGTCGCAGTCGCGGCAGCCGGTGCGCTCTCGGCACCGAACAGCCGCTTCAGCCATGACACGAAGCCGCCGCTGGCGGCCACCGGGGCGGCTGCGGCGGGACGTATCGGCGGCGCGGCCGCCGCAGCAGACGGCGCGGGCGCGGGTTGCGGCGCACGCTCCTGCGGCACCGCGATCGGCGCCGGCTGGTCCGGCAGCACGCCCTTGATCACCGGTTCCTGCTTCGGCTTGGCCTTCTCGCGGCGCGAGATCGCGACCTCGTCGTCGGGCTCCTCGATCATCGTGTAGCTGGCCTGCAGGTTTTCCAGCCGCGGGTCGTCGTGGCGCAGGCGCTCGAGCTTGTAGTTCGGCGTTTCCAGGTGCTTGTTGGGCACCAGCAGCACGGTGCAGCGCTGCTTCAGTTCGATCTTGGTGATCTCGGTGCGCTTCTCGTTGAGCAGGAAGGAGGTCACCTCCACCGGCACCTGCACGTGCACGGCGGCGGTGTTGTCCTTCAGCGTCTCTTCCTGGATGATGCGCAGGATCTGCAGCGCGCGAGGATTCCGTGTCGCGGATGTGGCCGGTGCCGTTGCAGCGCGGGCAGGTGATGTGGTTGCCTTCGCTGAGCGCCGGGCGCAGGCGCTGGCGGCTGAGCTCGAGCAGGCCGAACTTGCTGATCGACGAGAACTGCACGCGGGCGCGGTCGTAGCGCATCGCGTCGCGCAGGCGCTGCTCGACCTCGCGGCGGTTCTTGCTCTCCTCCATGTCGATGAAGTCGACGACGATCAGGCCGCCCAGGTCGCGCAGCCGCATCTGGCGCGCGATCTCGTCGGCGGCCTCCAGGTTGGTGCGGGTGGCGGTCTCCTCGATGTCGCCGCCGCGGGTGGCGCGCGCCGAGTTGACGTCGATCGACACCAGCGCCTCGGTGTGGTCGATCACGATCGCGCCGCCGGCCGGCAGGTTGACGGTGCGCGAGAACGCGGTCTCGATCTGGTGCTCGATCTGGAAGCGGCTGAACAGCGCCGCGTCGTCGCGGTAGCGCTTCACGCGATTGGCCGTCTCCGGCATCACGTGGTTCATGAACTGCTGCGCCTGATCGAAGATGTCGTCGGTGTCGATCAGGATCTCGCCGATGTCGGCGGTGAAGTAGTCGCGGATCGCGCGGATCGACGAGCGAGCTCTCCTGGTAGATCAGGAAGGCGCCCTTGCCGGCCTGCGCGGCGCCGTCGATCGCCGTCCACAGCTTGAGCAGGTAGTTCAGGTCCCACTGCAGCTCGGGCGCCGAGCGGCCGATGCCGGCGGTGCGGGCGATCAGGCTCATGCCCTTGGGGTATTCGAGCTGGTCGAGGTTCTCCTTCAGCTCCTCGCGGTCCTCGCCCTCGATGCGCCGGCTGACGCCGCCGCCGCGCGGGTTGTTGGGCATCAGCACCAGGTAGCGGCCGGCCAGGCTGACGAAGGTGGTGAGCGCCGCGCCCTTGTTGCCGCGTTCTTCCTTCTCCACCTGAACCAGCAGTTCCTGGCCTTCGCGCACCGCGTCCTTGATGGTCGCGTTCTTCAGCTCGATGCCGTCGCGGAAATACTGGCGCGAGATTTCCTTGAACGGCAGGAAGCCGTGGCGCTCCTCGCCGTAGTCGACGAAGCAGGCCTCCAGCGACGGCTCGACCCGCGTGATCACGGCCTTGTAGATGTTGCCCTTGCGCTGTTCGCGCCCTTCGAGCTCGGTCTCGAAGTCGAGCAGCTTCTGCCCGTCGACGATCGCCAGCCGCCGCTCTTCGGGCTGCGTGGCGTTGATCAGCATGCGTTTCATGTGTGCACTCCTCAATGGCTGCACGCCCACTTGATGAGGGCACGCAGCCAAGCGGCCGGGCGGTCGATGAAGACCGCTTCAGCCTATCGATGCACGAACGACGCTGACGAAGCCGGTACGAAGAAGACTGCTCGGGGCCGAAGCGTGCCGCCTAGTGGGCGGGTGGCGCTTCGACAGAGCGACGTGCGACGAGGCGAGGGCGGCTGAACACGAGTGACCCGCAGTCGAGCCGGCGCCGGGTGGCGCACTCGAAGTCCCGCGCCGTGACTGCCCGCGGCCAGCGGCCGTGGCAATGCAGCAGTGGGCGCCGTGGCGCTCACTCGGGAGATTGATGGGGGCGACAGGCGCAGACCGGTTCGCATCGTTGCGAGGCAGCAGACTCGAAGGCTTTCGCGTCTGCCGCCGATGACCTTTTCTTTCCCGATCGATCGGGAGGGCTTGTTCGACGTTGTTCTTCCGCCTTCGACCCGCAAGCCGCCACTTCACATCGGGCAGTGGCCGGCCGCAGGGCTCGAGACGTTGCATCACCATTGAACTCAACGCGCCGATTCAGGCGCGTTACCGCGGGGAGGCCGGGCATGCCCGGGTAAACTCTTAAGAATCAAGCACTTGCGGCTCGACCGTGGTCCGGACCATTATAAGCGCCAAACCCACCCGAGCGGTCAGCGGCAGCAGCGCGCGCGGCGAGGTTCGACGTGTCAATGTTGACGAGGGCAGCGCCGGTCAGCGGCTCGACAACTTCCTGCTGCGCCTGTTCAAGGGCGTGCCCAAGACCCACGTCTACCGGGTGATCCGCTCGGGCGAGGTGCGCGTCAACCGCGGGCGGGCCGCCGCCGACACCCGGCTGGCGCTGGGCGACGTGGTGCGCCTGCCGCCGGTGCGCCTGCCCGAGCGGGCCGAAGCGCCGCCGGCGCCGGCGCGGGAGTTCCCGGTGCTGTTCGAGGACGAGCACCTGATCGCGATCGACAAGCCGGCCGGCGTGGCGGTGCACGGCGGCAGCGGCGTCAGCTTCGGCGTGATCGAGCAGCTGCGACGCGCCCGGCCGCACGCGAGATTTCTGGAACTGGTGCACCGGCTGGACCAGCAGACCTCGGGCGTGCTGCTGCTGGCCAAGCGGCGCGGCGCGCTGACCGCGCTGCAGGACCAGTTTCGCGAACGCGCGGACCGACAAGACCTACACCGCGCTGGTCCTCGGCGCGTGGCCCGCGTCGCGCAAGGTGATCGACGTGCCGTTGCACAAGTACCTGGACGACGACGGCGAGCGCCGGGTGCGCGCGGTGTCGGTCGAGCATGATGCCGGCCGGCGATCGATCACGCTCGTCAAGGTACTTCGGCACTACGAAGGCTACAGCCTGCTCGACGTGACCATCAAGACCGGGCGCACGCACCAGATCCGCGTGCATCTGGCCCACTTCGACCAGCCGATCGTCGGCGATGACAAGTACGGCGATTTCGCCTGCAATCGCGATTTCGCCCGCGGCGTGGGTCTTGGCGAGCTGAAGTTCGACCGCATGTTCCTGCACGCCCGGCGTCTCGCATTCGACCATCCGGCCAGCGGCGAGCGCGTGGTGCTGGAGGCACCGTTGCCGCCCGAATGCGTCAAACTGCTGGCACGCATGACCGACCCGCACTGAAGCCGCCGATGACCCGTACGCCTGCACGGCCGCGCCGCTTCGACCTGATCGCCTTCGACTGGGACGGCACCCTGTTCGACTCGACCGCGTTGATCGTGCGCTGCATCCAGGATGCCTGCCGCGACGTCGGCGTCGCCGTGCCCAGCGACGAGCGCGCGGCCTACGTCATCGGCCTGGGCCTGCACGACGCGCTGGCGCACGCTGCGCCCGGCCTGGCGCCCGAGCGCTACCCCGAACTCGGCGCCCGCTACCGGCACCACTACATCGCGCGCCAGCACGACCTGACGCTGTTTCCCGGCACGCTGGAGATGCTGCACGCGTTGAAGGCGCGCCAGCACTGGATCACGGTGGCCACCGGCAAAGGGCGGCGCGGTCTGGACGACGCGCTGGCCGCGGCGCAGCTCAAGGGCGTGTTCGATGCCACGCGCACCGCCGACGAGACGGCCAGCAAGCCCGACCCGCGCATGCTGCTCGAGCTGATGCAGCAGTTCGGTGTCGACCCGCAGCGCACGCTGATGATCGGCGACACCACCCACGACCTGCAGCTGGCCGGCAACGCCGGCGCGGCCTGCGTCGGCGTGAGCTACGGCGCGCACGACCATGCGGCGTTCGAGTCGTTCGAGCCGCTGTTCATCGCCCATTCGACCCGCGAGCTGCACGACTGGCTCGACCAGCATGCTTGAGCGCGTGACCGAGCCGCAGCCTCTGTGCGCCAGCCACGAGCTGGTCGAGCGCGAACTGGCGTTCGTGTTCGACGTGATGCTGTGGGGCGCGCCGGCGCGCGCCTTCGCGCTGCGTTTCGACGGCAAGGTGGTGGCCTACATGAACCGCTGCGCCCATGTGCCCACCGAGATGGACTGGCAGGCCGGCCAGTTCCTCGACATGGACAAGCGCTGGATCCTGTGCTCGACCCACGGCGCGGCGTACGAGCCGGCCGACGGGCAGTGCGTGGGCGGGCCCTGCGGCAAGGGCCGATTGATGCCGATCGTGACAGGCGAGCGCGACGGCGCGGTGTATTGGTATCCTTCCGCCGACATTCAGCCCGTGGCCTTCGACGATACGCCAGCCGCGCCATCCGATGCCCCGGCCTCCGAAAGCAACCCATGAATCCCCAGGAACCGTATCTGCCCCCGTCATCGTCAGCCAGCGACGGCGCCCCGGCCACAGCCGCCTCGCGCCCCGCCGGCGCCGGCAACGCACGGCCCGTCGAGCTTCGAACGCGGCCTGGAACACCTGACGCAGCGAGCTGCTGCGCGACCGTCGCAGCGAGCGCCGCTGGCGGGTGTTCTTCCGCCTGGCGTGGCTCGGCCTGTTCCTGTTCGTGGTCTGGGCGATCATGGCCCAGCGCGGCCACGGCACGACGCCGACCGGCCCGCACACCGCGTTGATCGAAGTGCGCGGCGAGATCGCCGCCGATGCCGAGTCCAGTGCCGAGCACCTGATGTCGGCGCTGAAGACCGCGTTCGAGGACTCGGGCTCGCAGGCCATCGTGCTGCGCATCAACAGCCCCGGCGGCAGCCCGGTGCAGGCCGGCATCATCAACGACGAGATCAAGCGCCTGAAGGCCAAGCACAAGAAGCCGGTGTACGCCGTGGTCGAGGAGATCTGCGCCTCCGGCGCCTACTACATCGCGGTGGCGGCCGACGACATCTATCGTCGACAAGGCCAGCCTCGTCGGTTCGATCGGCGTGCTGATGGACGGTTTTGGCTTTGCCGGCACGATGGACAAGCTCGGCGTCGAGCGGCGGCTGCTGACGGCCGGCGAGAACAAGGGCATGCTCGACCCGTTCTCGCCGCAGAACGAAAAGCACCGGGCCTACGCGCAGGCGATGATCGACCAGATCCACCAGCAGTTCATCAAGGTGGTGAAGGACGGGCGCGGCAAGCGCCTGAAGGAAACGCCGGACACGTTCTCGGGCCTGTTCTGGAACGGCGAGGAAGCCGTGCGCCAGGGGCTGGCCGACAAGTACGGCAATCTGGACTTCGTCGCGCGCGAGGTGGTGAAGGCCGAAGAGGTGATCGACTACACGCCGAAGGAAAACGTCGCCGAGCGCCTGGCCAAGCGCTTCGGTGCGTCGATCGGGCAAGGCGCCGTGAAGGCGCTGCGCGAGCTCACACCGATTCGCTGAGACGTGCCATTCAAGTGGACACCGCGGATCCGGCTTCGCCGGTCCGCCGGTGTCGCCCCCTTGAGGGGGAGGCGGCCGCCAGGCCGCTGCGGGGGTGGGCCCATCACCCCGGCGGGATGCGCAACAACTGACCCGGATAGATCTTGTCCGGGTGCGTCAGCATCGGCTTGTTGGCCTCGAAGATCACCGGGTACTTGTTCGCGTTGCCGTAGAACTGCTTGGCGATCTTCGACAGGTTGTCGCCACTGACCACTGTGTAGTACTTCGACTCGTCAGCCGGCACCGCGACCGTGAGCAGGTCGTTGACCGCCGCCACATTGGCGACGTTGCCGCAGCACAGCACGACCTTTTCCTTCGTCGACTGATCGGCTGCCACGCCGGACACCGTGACCGTGCCGGTGCCGGCTTCGAAGCCGACGTCGAGGCCGTCGACCTTCAGATCCATCGAGCCGATGTAGGTGGCGATCGCGTCGCCGGCCGCACGGTTCAGCCGCTCGAGATTCTCGGCGCTGGCCTGCTTCGCCACCGCGTCCTGCGCGGCCTTGGCCTCGCCCTTGCCGAACAGCTTTTCGCCGGCGTCCTTGATGAAACTGATCAGACTCATGTGGATTCCTCCTGATGTCGAGGGCCGCACTCTACGCCACTTGCGTGACGCGCGTGCACGGTCAAGCGGCCTGCAGCAGCCCCTTGCGCTCGATGAACTCGATCACCTCGGCCAGCCCCTGGCGCGTGCGCAGGTTGGTCATCACGAACGGCCGGGCGCCGCGCATGCGCCGCGTATCGGCTTCCATCACCGACAGGTCGGCGCCAACGTACGGCGCGAGGTCGACCTTGTTGATCACGAACAGATCGCTCTTGGTGATGCCGGGGCCGCCCTTGCGCGGGATCTTCTCGCCGGCGGCGACGTCGATCACGTAGATCGTCAGGTCGCAGAGCTCCGGGCTGAAGGTCGCCGCCAGGTTGTCGCCGCCGGATTCGATGAACACGATGTCGGCGTTCGGAAACTTCTCGAGCATGCGGTCCACCGCCTCGAGGTTGATCGACGCGTCCTCGCGGATCGCGGTGTGCGGGCAGCCGCCGGTCTCCACGCCCATGATGCGCTCGGGCGCCAGCGCGCCGGCCACGGTGAGCAAGCGCTGGTCTTCCTTGGTGTAGATGTCGTTGGTCACGACCACCAGGTCCCAGCGCTCGCGCATGGCCTTGCACAGCATCTCCACCAGCGTGGTCTTGCCCGAGCCCACCGGGCCGCCGACGCCCACGCGCAGCGGCGGCAGCTTGCGCGTGCGGCCGGCGATGGTGTGCAGGCGTGTGTTCATGATCGGAACAACCTCGTGTATTGGGTTTCGTGGCGGGCCGACAGGATGGCCAGCATCGGTGCGAAGGCCTGGCGCTGGCTGTCGGGCATCGCGATGGCCGCGTCCACCGCATCGGGCAACTCGGCGCCCAGCGCATCGAGCAGGCGCTGGCCGCCGCTCTGGCCGAGCGGCACGGCCTTGATCGCGGCCTGCACCATGTTCTCGGCCCAACCGACGGCCAATGCGATCAACGCCTCGCGCCGCGGTGCGCCGCCGTGCGCGGCCGCCAGCGCAAAGGCCACCGGCCAGGTGGGCGCCGGGCTCAGTGCGGCCGCATCGACCAGCGCGGCGGGCGCGCCGTCGCGCTGGCGCATCCACTCCAGCAGCGAGCGCCCCATCTGCTGCGACTGCAGCGACAGCTCGCGCGTCTCGCGCGTGGCCAGCACCCAATCGTTCAGCTCGCGGATCGCATTCGAGGTCGCCGCGGCGCCAGGCATTGAACGCGCGCGCCGCCACCGGCAGGTCGCTGCGCGCCAGGCCGAGGTGCAGCTGGTCGAGCAGCCAGTCGCGCGCCTGCTGCAGGCCGGTCACGCAGCCGGCGTCGACCGCCGCCTCCAAGCGCCTCGCTGTAGCTGAAGCCGCCCACCGGCAACGCCGGCGAGGCCAGGCGCATCAATTCGATCAACGCGCCGGCACGGACGCGCGGCACCGGTGCATGGACCCGGCCCATCAGTGTTCGTGGTCGTGCGGATGGCCGTGACCGTGACCATCGCCATGGTCATGGTCGTGTGCAAGTCCGGCGGCCGGCTCGATGCGCGTGATCGTGCGCGTGATCGTGGCCATGCTCGTGGTCATGTCCGTGACCGTGCTCGCGCCGGCATAGGCGCCGGTCTCGGGCTCGAACGCCGCCTGTTCCTCGGAGACGATCAGGTGCATCTGCGCGCAGCAGGTCGGCCAGCACATGGTCGGGCTCGAGCTTCAGGTGATCGGGCTTCACCTCCAGCGGCACGTGGCGGTTGCCCAGGTGGTAGGCCGCGCGCAGCAGGTCGAACGGCGGTGCCGTGCTCGCCGCAATGCCGCACCACCAGCACCGGCTGCGGCTGCAGCCTTGACCGCGATCAGCGAACCGTCTTCGGCCACCAGCACGTCGCCGCCGCGCACGACGGTGCCGCGCGGCAGGAAGACGCCGATCGCGCGCCCGCTGGAATCGCATGGCGTCGAAGCGGCTCTTCTGCCGCACGTCCCAGTCGAGCTCGACGGTGGCGGCGCGTTTGACCAGCGCGCCGGCCAGGCCGCGGCCTCGGGCGATGAGTCGGTTGACGATCAACATGGTTCGAGAGGTCTCGGTCGAAGCGGCCACAGTGTGACACGGGTCAGGCGCAGCGCAGCGCTCGCCTGCCCGCCCCAGCAGCGCCGCCAACCGTGCCGGCCGGTCGATGGCGATCCCACCCACTCCCGGAAGAAGCCTCGCGGGCCTCAACATGCGGCAGCTTTGTGCGCATAATCGACCCGGTATTCGGACGCTGGCCTTGCTCGCCGCGTTGTCGGCGAGCTGGCGGCGCGTGTTCGCGAACCAGAATAGCAGCCCGGGTGCGCGTGCGCTCCCGTTGAGGGCGCAAGCCAGGAGACGACGCATCGACCCCGCACCCGCAGACCCCGCGCGCCAACGCGGGGTCATCGGCATCATCGCCAACCCGGTGTCGGCGCGCGACATCCGTCGTGTGGTGGCGCACGCCGGCAATCTGCAGATCGCCGACCGGGTCAACATCTTGCTGCGCGTACTCGGCGCGGCCGCGGCCTGCGGCGTCACGCGCGCGCTGATGATGCCCGACCGCGGCGGCATCAGCGCCTTGCTCGAGCGCACGTTGCGCCGCGAACAGGCATCGACGCCGGGCGCCGACCGCACGCGCTATCCCGAGTTGCGATGGCTCGACATGACGCCCACCTCGACAGTGGAGGACACCTTCACCGCCGCGCGGTTGCTGCACGCGGCCGGTGCCTGCGCGGTGGTCGTGCTCGGCGGCGACGGCACGCATCGCGCGGTGGTGCGCGCCTGCCCCGAGCTGCCGATCGCCGGCCTGTCCACCGGAACCAACAACGCCTTCCCCGAGATGCGCGAGCCGACGGTCACCGGCCTCGCGGTGGGGCTGTTCGCGCAGCGGGCGCCTGACGGCGCGCGACGCATTGACACCGAACAAGCTGATCGACGTGACGATCGAGGCCCAAGGCCGCACGCAGCGCGACGTCGCGATCGTCGACGCGGTGATCACCAGCGACCGCTTCGTCGGCGCAAGGGCGCTGTGGAAGCCCGAGGCGCTGCTGTCCGCCTATCTGGTATTCGCCGACCCGCAGTGCATCGGCATGTCCGCGCTCGGCGGGCTGCTGCAACCGGTGGGCCGGGCCGAGCCCGGCGGCCTGGCGGTCCACATGGCCCACGCGGCCGCCGACGCGCGGCTGCTGCTCAATGCGCCGATCGCCCCCGGCTTGGTGCGCGCGGTGCCGATCGCCGGCTGGCACCCGATGGCCGCCGACGAGCCGCAGGTCGTCGCGCACCAGGCCGGCACGGTGGCGCTCGACGGCGAGCGCGAGCTCGGCTTCGACACCGGCTGCCGCGTCACGATGACGCTGCGCGAGAACGCTTTCTTCACCGTGGACGTGGCCCGCTGCATGCACCTCGCGGCGCAGCGCGGTCTGCTCCACCTTCCCGCCCGCTGACCCACCCCCCGAAAGGAGACATTCCCATGGCAGGCAATCCGTTTCCGCTGGACAAGGCCCATCTGCTGCAGGCCTACCGGACGATGCGCACGATCCGCGAATTCGAGGAGCGGCTGCACGTCGACTTCGGCCGCGGCGACATCCCCGGCTTCGTGCACCTGTACGCCGGCGAGGAGGCCGCCGGCACCGGGATCATGATGCACCTGGGCGACGGCGACCGCATCGCCAGCACGCACCGCGGCCACGGCCACTGCATCGCCAAGGGCGTGGACGTGGTTTCGATGATGAAGGAGATCTACGGCAGGAAGGGCGGCGCCTGCGAAGGCAAGGGCGGCTCGATGCACATCGCCGACCTGTCCAAGGGCATGATGGGCGCCAACGGCATCCTCGGCGCCGGCGCGCCGCTGGCCTGCGGCGCCGCGCTGGCCGCCAAGTACCGCAAGAAGCGCGAGGTGGCGATCAGCTTCGTCGGCGACGGCGCCTCCAACCAGGGCACCTTCCTCGAGAGCCTGAACCTCGCCGCGGTGTGGAACCTGCCGGCGATCTTCGTCGTCGAGAACAACGGTTATGCCGAGTCGACCTCGCGCGACTACGGCGTCGCGGTGGACAGCTACGTCGACCGCGCCGCCGGCTTCGGCTTGCCGGGCGTGACCGTCGACGGCACCGACTTCTTCGCCGTCTACGAGGCGGCGGGCGAGACCATCAAGCGCGCGCGCGAGGGCGGCGGGCCGTCGCTGCTGGAGTGCAAGATGGTGCGCTTCTACGGCCACTTCGAGGGCGACGCGCAGACCTATCGCGGCGCCGGCGAGCTCGACGACATCCGCGCCAACCGCGACTGCATCAAGAAGTTCAGCGCCGCGGTCACCGCCGCCGGGGTGATCACCGCCGCCGAGCTGAAGGCCATCGACCACGAGGTGCTCGGCCTGATCGAGAACGCGGTGATGCAGGCCAAGGCGGCGCCGCTGCCCACAGCGGCCGATCTGACGACCGACGTCTACGTCAAGTACTGAGCGCAAGGAGACCACGACATGGCACGCAAGATCAGCATGAAGCAGGCGATCAACGAAGCGCTCGACCAGGAGATGGCGCGCGACCCGTCGGTGATCTGCATGGGCGAGGACATCGTCGGCGGCGCCGGCGGCGACGGCGAGCGCGACGCCTGGGGCGGGGTGCTCGGCGTCACCAAGGGCCTGTACGCCAAACACGGCGACCGGCTGCTCGACACCCCGTTGAGCGAAAGCGCCTACATCGGCGCGGCGATCGGTGCAGCCGCCTGCGGCATGCGCCCGGTGGCCGAGCTGATGTTCATCGATTTCATGGGCGTGTGCTTCGACCAGATCTACAACCAGGCCGCCAAGTTCAAGTACATGTTCGGCGGCAAGGCGCAGACACCGGTGGTCATCCGCACGATGGTCGGTGCGGGTTTTCGCGCCGCCGCGCAGCACTCGCAGATGCTCACGCCGCTGTTCACCCACATCCCGGGGCTGAAGGTGGTGTGCCCGAGCACGCCCTACGACACCAAGGGCCTGCTGATCCAGAGCATCCGCGACAACGACCCGGTGATCTTCTGCGAGCACAAGACTCTGTACGCGCTCGAGGGCGACGTGCCCGAGGCAGAGCTACACGATTCCGTTCGGCGAGGCCAACGTGGTGCGCGAGGGCAAGACGGTCACGATCGTCGCCTACGCGACTGATGGTGCACCGCTCGCTCGAGGCGGCCGCCGCGCTGGCCAAGGAAGGCGTCGACGTGCGAGGTCGATCGACCTGCGCACGCTGTCGCCGCTGGACATGGACACCGTGCTCGAGAGCGTCGAGCAAGACCGGCCACCTGGTGTGCGTCGACGAGGCGAGCCCGCGCTGCAGCATCGCCGCCGACATCTCGGCGCAGGTCGCCCAGGCGGCGTTCGGTGCGCTCAAGGGTCCGATCGAGATGGTCACCCCGCCGCACTCGCCGGTGCCGTTCTCGCCGGTGCTCGAGGACCCCTACATCCCGAGCGCCGCGCAGATCGGCGCGGTGGCCAGTGCGCAAGACGCTGAGCGCGGAAGCGCTGACGCGATCGATGGCCGGCATCACGCCGATCATCATGCCCAAGTGGGGCCTTTCGATGAGGGAAGGAACAGTCACCGCGCTGGCTGGTCGAGGAGGGCACGAGCATCGAGGTGGGCATGCCCATCCTCGAGGTCGAGACCGACAAGATCGCCAACGCCGTGGAAGCGGCCGACCCGGGTCTGCTGCGCCGCCGGCTGGCCCAGCCCGGCGAGACGTTGCCGGTGAAGGCGCTGCTCGGCGTGCTGGCCGGCCCCGATGTGTCGCGACGCCGACATCGATGCCTACGTGGCCGCGTACGTGGTGCCCGCGGCGGCCGAGGACGAAGCCGATGCGGCGCCGGCGTTCAGCGTCGCCGAGGTGGCGGGCATCCGCGTGCGCTACGCGCGTCGCGGTGCTGGGCCGGGGGCACCGGTGCTGTTCCTGCACGGCTTTGGCGGCGACCTCGACAACTGGCTGTTCAACCTCGACGCGGTGGCCGAGGACGCCGAGGTGATCGCGCTCGATCTGCCGGGGCACGGGCAGTCCGACCGCCCGGCTGCCGGGCACCGATCTGCCGGCGCTGGCGCGCTTCGTCGCTCGCGTTCCTCGAGCGTCTCGAGCGTCGCGCGGGTGCATGTCGTCGGCCATTCGATGGGCGGCGCGATCGCGGCGCAGATGGCGCTGCAGGCGCCGTCGCGCGTCGGCGTCGTTGGCGCTTGCTGGGCACCGCGGGCCTGGGCGAGGACATCGACCAGGGCTACACCGAGGGCTTCGTCGCGGCGGCGTCGCGCCGCGAGCTCAAGCCGGTGCTCGAGCAGTTGTTCGCCAACCCCGAACTGGTGAGCCGCCAGATGGTCGACGACGTGCTGAAGTACAAGCGGCTCGACGGCGTCGACGCACTGCTCGCACAGCTGCGACTGGGCCTGTTCGGCGGCGGCCGGCAGTCGGCGCTGCCGGTGCGATCGATCGATCCGCGGGCGCATCCGCTGCTGCTGCTGTGGGGCCGCGAAGACCGCGTGATCCCGGCGGCGCAGGCCACGCAGGCCCCGGCCGGCGCGCAGGTGCAGGTGTTCGACAGTGCGGGACATATGGTGATGATGGAGAAGGCCGCGGAGGTCAATGCAGCGCTGCGACAGCACCTGCGCGGTTGAGCGCACCGAAACCGCGCTGCCGATCTTCGGCTTCGTCGCGCTGCATGGGCAGCCGCTCGCCGACGGCATCGCGCAGGAGACCGCGTGGCTGCAGGCTGCCGCGGCCAGCGGCCGCGCCGGCGCCCATCTGTGGCAGGCCACCCAGGGTTTGGTCGTACCGCGCAGCTACGAGCGCAGCGCGGGTTGGCCGGCTGCCTGCGCGGCATCGGCGGCCGCAGGCTGGCCGGTGTGCGTGCGTACCTCAGGCGGCGGCGTCGTCCCGTTGGGGCCAGGGCTGCTGAACCTGAGCCTGGTCTGGCGCACCGATCACGCCCGGCCTGTCGACACCGACCGCGTCTACCGCGAGCTGTGCGATGGCTTGCAGCGCGCCGTGGCGCGGCTTGGCGTCGCCGCCAAGGTTCAGGAGGTGCGTGGATCGTTCTGCGACGGCCGCTTCAACCTCGCGGTCGACGGCGCCAAGGTCGCGGGTACCGCGCAATCGTGGCGCCGCGTCCTCGGGCAGCCGGTGGTGCTGGCGCACGCGGTGCTGGTGGTCGATGCCGACCCGGACGAGCTCACCACGCGCTGCAACGCCTTCGAAACACTGCTGGGCACGGGCCGCCACTACCGCCCGGAGGCGCTGACCAGCATCGCGCGGGTCTGGCGCCGCGCGTCCGGGGCTACCATGCCGCCAGCGGACCTCGCCGAACGCGTGCGCCACGCCGTCGCGCAGAGTTTCGCCCGCGTGCTACCGCCGACGGTGCGCGCGGTGTGATCACGACCAGGAGACCGCAATGAAGTGCTTCGCGCGACTCGTTCCCGCATTGACCGGTGTGCTTCTCGCCCTGATTGGCGCTGCATCGCTTGCCGCCGACTATCCCGCGCCGAAGGAAGGCACGTGGATCGCGCGCGACTTCAAGTTCCACACCGGCGAGGTGATGCCCGAGCTGCGCCTGCACTACACGACCGTCGGCGCGCCCACCGGCGAGCCGGTGATCGTGCTGCATGGCACCACCGGCTCGGCCGCCAGCATGCTGACGCCGGCGTTCGCCGGCGAGCTGTTCGGCGCCGGCCAGCCGCTGGACGCGACCAGGTACTTCATCATCCTGCCCGACGCGATCGGTCACGGCCGATCGTCCAAGCCGTCGGACGGAGCTGCGCACGAAGTTCCCACGCTACAACTACGACGACATGGTGGCCGCGCAGTACCGGCTCGTCACCGAGGGGCTGGGCATCAAGCACGCGCGCCTGGTGATCGGCAACTCGATGGGCGGCATGCACAGCTGGATCTGGGGCGTGCGCTACCCCGATTTCATGGACGCGCTGGCGCCGATGGCCTCGCAGCCCACCGAGATGGCCAGCCGCAACTGGATGATGCGCCGGCTGATCATCGACTCGATCCGCAACGATCCCGACTGGAAGGGCGGCGACTACACCACGCAGCCCAAGTCGGCGCAATTCGCCAGCGTGTTCTTCGGCATCGCCACCAACGGCGGCACGCTCGCCTACCAGAAGGCCGCGCCGACGCGCGAGCTGGCCGACAAGCTGCTCGACAGCCGGCTGAACGCGCCGTTCCGCGCCGACGCCAACGACGTGCTCTACCAATGGGATTCGTCGCGCGACTACAACCCGTCGCCGGGGCTGGAGCGCATCCAGGCCGCGCTGCTGGTCATCAACGCCGCCGACGACGAGCGCAACCCGCCGGAGACCGGACTGATGGAGCGCGAATTGAAGCGCGTGAAGAACGCGCGCCTGCACCTGATCCCGGCCAGCGAGAACAGCGCCGGGCATGGCACCACGGGGCAGGCCAAGTTCTACAGCCAGGCACTGCGCGAGCTGTTGCAGACGGCGCCGAAGCGCGCGATGTAGCCCAAGATGTAGCCCAACCGCGCGCGCCGGCGGCGCGCCGAGAGCAGGGCCGTCAGAGCACCTGCCCGCTCGCGTCGTCGATCAGGTGCATATTGCCGAGATCGGCCACCAGCTTCATGCGCTTGCCGGGTTGCGCCCCGGCGTTGGGGTTGACCCGCCCGCACAGTTCGGTTCCCGCCAACCGGAAGAAGACCATCGTCTCCATTCCCATCGGTTCGGTCACATCCAGCTCGACCTGGAACGCATGCTGGTTCGGCTCGGCATGCGAACGCTGTTCGACGATATGCTCCGGCCGCAGGCCGAACATCAGGCGCCCCTTGCCAATGTGTGCGCGGTAACGTGGGTAGCGCTCCGGCGGCATCGGAAAGGCGATGTCGTCACTCAGGCGAACGCGCAACGAGCCCGCCGCGTCCTCGACTGCGCAGGGCACGAAGTTCATCGCCGGCGAGCCGATGAAGCCGGCGACGAACTTCGTCGCCGGAAAGTGGTAGAGCTCGTTCGGCGTCCCCGACCTGCTCGATCAAGCCGCCATTCATGACGACCACCCGGTCGGCGAGCGTCATCGCTTCGACCTGGTCGTGGGTCACGTAGATGGTGGTCGTGCGGACCTTCTGATGCACCTTCTTGATCTCGGTGCGCATCTGCACGCGCAGCTTGGCGTCGAGGTTCGACAACGGTTCGTCGAACAGGAACACCTTCGGATCGCGCACGATCGCACGGCCCATCGCCACGCGCTGGCGCTGGCCGCCGGAGAGCTGCTTCGGCTTGCGCTCCAGCAGCTCGCTGATGTCGAGAATGCGCGCGGCGTTCTCGACCCGTCGCGCGATCTCGTCTTTCGCGACCTTCTTCAGCCGCAGGCCGAACGACATGTTCTCGTACACCGTCATGTGCGGGTACAGCGCGTAGTTCTGGAACACCATCGCGATGTCGCGATCCTTTGGCGGCACGTCGTTCACCACGTCGTCGCCGATCGTGATGTCGCCGTCGGTGATCTCCTCCAGGCCGGCGATCATGCGCAGCGTCGTGCTCTTGCCGCAACCCGAAGGGCCGACCAGGACGACGAACTCCTTGTCGGCGATATCCAGATCGATCCCGCGCACCGCCGGCGTGTCGTCGTAGTTCTTGACCAGCTTGCGCAGCCTCACCTGTGCCATGCGGCTATCCCTTCGTCGCGCCGGCCGTCAGCCCGGCGATGTAGTAATCCATCAGGAAGGCGTAGATGATCAGCGGCGGCGCCGCGCCGAGCAGCGCGCCGGCCATGATCTGGCCCCAGTTGAACACATCGCCCTTGATCAGCGTGGTGACGATGCCCACCGGCAGCACCAGCTGGTCCGCCGAGGTGGTGAAGGCGAGCGGATAGAGGAACTGCGCCCACGCCACGGTGAAGGCGAAGATCATCGCGGCGATGATGCCGGGCAGCGCCACCGGAATGAAGATCATCGTCAGCATCTGCAGGTAGCCGGCACCGTCGATCAGCGCGGCCTCGTCGAGCTCCTTCGGAATCGAGGCGAAGTAGGCGATCAGGATCCAGGTGGCGAAGGGCACCGTCAGGGTCGGATAGACGATGATCAGCACCCACCAGTGGTTGATCAGCTCGATGCCGGTGTGCTCGTGCACGAACGCGAAGATCTTGAACAGCGGAATGAACAGCAGCGTGTCCGGGCATCAGGTAGGTGAGGAACACGCCGGTCGCCAGCGTGGCCGAGCCCCAGAACTTCATGCGCGACAGCGCGAAAGCCGCCGGAATGCTGACCAGCATCGTGATGGCGACCACGAGCAGCGCGATGACCGCCGAATTGCGGAAGAACGTCAGGTAGGTGCCCGAGCCGAGCAGCGCCGCGTAGTTGTCGAGTGTCGGGTGATAGACCCACCACGGATTCGTGATCGCCGAGATCTCGCGCGCTGCTCTTGAACGACGTGATCAACATGTAGATCGGCGGCGTCAGGAAGAAGACCACGAACAGCACCAGGAACACGTACGACCAGATCAGCGCCCAGCGTCGGCTGCGCTGGATGCTGCCGGTTCGCGGCCGCAGCGCAGTGGCGGCGCTCGCCGTCATGCTCAGGCCTCGTTGCCGCGCTTGGTGACGCCGCGCAGGATGAAGATCGCCGCGATGCCGAGGATCGGCAGCATGAACAGCGAGACGCAGGCGCCGAGCGGAATGTCGTTGCCCTGGATGCCGAGGTTGAAGGCCCAGGTGGCGAACACATGCGTCTGATCCACCGGCCCGCCGCTGGTCAGGATGCGCACGATGTCGAAGTTGGCGAAGGTGACGATGAGCGAGAACAGCACCGTGATGGCGATGATGTTGCGCATCATCGGCAGCGTGATGTACCAGATCTTCTGCCACCAGTTGGCGCCGTCGATCGACGCCGCCTCGAACAGCTGCTCCGGCACCGACTTGAGCGCCGCGAGGTACATGATCAGGAAGAACGGCGCGCCGTACCAGACGTTCACCAGGATCACCGAGAAGCGCGCCCAGGTCGCGTCGCCCAGCCAGTTGACCGGATCGATGCCGATGCGCACGAACAGCCAGTTGAAGGCGCTGTAGGACGGGTCGAACAGCCAGAACCAGCCGAGCGTGCTCATCGCGGGCGGGATGACCCAGGGCACGAGCAGCATGCCGCGCCACTTGCGCTGGCCCTTGGCCGGAATGGTGTGCACGAAGTGCGCGACGGAAGAAGCCGATCAGCGCCTTGAAGAAGACGGCGCTGATGGCGAAGATGCATCGACTGCTTGACCACCATCCAGAAGGTGTCGCGCTTGAACAGGAACTCGAAGTTGCCGAGGCCGACGAAGCGCTCCATCGACTTGTTGAGCGTCGCGAGATACATCGAGAACAGCGCCGGATAGACGACCAGCAAGGCGATCAGCAGGATCAGCGGCAACGCCATCATGAAGGCGATCGTGGAGCTGCGGCGCACGAACTTCTTCATCGTCATGCCGGCCCGCAGGTGACGGCGCCGCAAGGCTGTGGGCATCAGCCATTCAAGCTTGCTCCCTCCGGTGGTTCTCAACCAATCCACGCTCGCAGCTGCGCGTTTGCGATTCGTCCACCCGCGCGCAGCCTGCGCCTCAGCGTGCGCATGAAGCCTTCCAGCTCCGAGGCGGCCCAGCCGATCGCCTTGTCGATCGACTCGCCGCCCTGGGTGCACTTGGCGATCATCTTGGTCATGGTCGCCTGGGTGTAGATCTGGTTGGCGATCTTCGCGGGCGCGGGCGCGCCGGCGATCGAGACGATCTGATCGGCGCCGCGGCGGATAGTGGTACAGCGTGCCCTTGGGCGGGCCCACCTCGGCCCAGGTCTTGAAGTCGCGCAGGCCCGAGAACGCCGGGATGTCGTAGCCGCCGCTGGCGGCCACCATCTGCTCGACCGCTCGAGCGCTGCGACAGGTAGCGCGAGCAGGCTCTTGCGCGGCCGGACTTGTTCTTCGAGAACTTCCAGATGCCCCAGTAGAACGGCAGTACCGGGCTGATAGCGCCCCTTCGGCCCCTTGGGCGACGGGAAGGTCCACAGCTGCTCGGCGACCTTGGGGTTGTCGCGCTTGGCCACCGCCCAGGCGCTGGGCGGGTTCATGATCAGCGCGCCCTTGCCGGAGATCAGCCACTTGTTGTTCGAGGCGTCGTCCCAGGCGAACACGTCCGGCGGCAGGAACTGCACCAGCTTCTTGCACGTATTCCAGCACCTGCTTCACGCGCGTCGGACTTGACCGTGATGTTGCCCTTGGCGTCGACCAGTTGCGCGCCGTACGCTGCGAACAGCGCGCCCACCGAGTCGACCGAATCGGTCGTCTGCCCCAATCCCGATGCCGAAGGGGTAGCCGCGCCTTGTGGCATTTCTCGGCGGCGGACCAGGAAGGTGTCCCAGGTCCACTGGTCCTGTCAGCGCCTTGTCCGGCGTGCGCGCCGGCGCCGGGTACATCTTGACGACATCGAGCCCGGCGTACTGCTTGAAGCAGATCGATGCGCCCGCACGGCCCCTTGATCTGGCTGCCGGTCGTGGCCGGGACTGCGACCCAGTGGCCGTCCTGCTTGCCGAGGTATTCGACGACCGCGGTCGCGTTGCCGTACTTGGCGATCAGCGCGACATTCATCGATGTCGTCGACCGGCTCCAGGTTCTTCGCCTGATCGACGGCCATCCAGTTCGGAAACTGCGAGGATGTCGTGGCCCGATTTCGCCTGCGACTCGGCGGCGATGGTCAGCAGCAGCTTGTCGCCCTGCGAGGTGATGTAGTCGATCTTGACGTCGACCTTCTCCTTCGCCGCCCATTCGTTGCAGAGCTTGGTGAGCGTGTCGTTGGCGCCGGGCACCCAGTGGTCCCAGAAACCGACCGCCAGCGAGCCCGCGGCGTGCGCGCCGCGTATGAAGGGCGGCGCGAGCGTTGCCGCCGAAGTGGCAGCCGTCGTGGCGAGAAAGCGGCGCCGCGAAATCCTCTTGCTTGAAGTCATCTTTTTCTCCGTAGCGTGGGAGTGATGAATCGCGAACGGCAGGCCCGCGTCTTGCGTTCTGGACTTCGCGCAAGCTCGCCATGTTCGCTTCCGGACAGCGTTAGCCAGCCGAGCGATGCTAGAGCCTTCCCGCCCGTTCGTCCAGCGGGAGCCCGGTCGAGCGCTGTGCGCCTGACAGAACGCTCAAAAAAGAAAGTAGCGCTGCGCCATCGGCAGCACGGTGGCCGGCTCGCAGGTGAGCAGCTGCCCGTCGGCGCGCACGGTGTAGGTGTGCGGGTCGATCTCCATCGCCGGCAGCGCGGCGTTGTGGATCATCTGCGCCTTCTTCACCGTGCGGCAGCCCTTCACCGCGACGACTTGCTTGTGCAGGCCGTAGGCGTCGGCGATGCCTTGCTGCAGCGAAGTCTGGCTGACGAAGCTGATCGAGGTGCGTGCCACCGCGCCGCCGAACGCACCGAACATCGGCCGGTAGTGCACCGGCTGCGGCGTCGGAATGCTGGCGTTCGGGTCGCCCATCGCCGCGGCGGCGATGAAGCCGCCCTTCAGGATCAGGCTCGGTTTGACGCCGAAGAAGGCCGGCTTCCAAAGCACCAGGTCGGCCCATTTGCCGACCTCGATCGAACCCACTTCGTGCGCGATGCCGTTGGCGATGGCCGGGTTGATCGTGTACTTCGCGATGTAGCGCTTGACGCGGCCGTTGTCATGACGTGACGGGTCGTCGGCGAGCGATCCGCGCTGCAGCTTCATCTTGTGCGCTGTCTGCCAGGTGCGGATGATCACCTCGCCGACGCGGCCCATCGCCTGGCTGTCCGACGACATCATGCTGATCGCGCCCAGGTCGTGCAGGATGTCCTCGGCGGCGATGGTCTCGCGGCGGATGCGGCTCTCGGCGAAGGCCAGGTCCTCGGCGATCGCGGCATCGAGGTGGTGGCACACCATCAGCATGTCGAGGTGCTCGTCGACGGTGTTCACCGTGTAGGGCATCGTCGGGTTGGTCGAGCTCGGCAGAAAGTTCGCCTCGCCCACCACGCGCAGGATGTCCGGCGCGTGGCCGCCGCCCGCGCCTTCGGTGTGAAAGGCGCACAGCGTGCGGCCCTTCGTCGCGGCGATGGTGTTCTCGACGAAGCCGCTCTCGTTGAGCGTGTCGCTGTGGATCGACACCTGCGTGTCGGTGGCCTCCGCGACCGACAGGCAGCAGTCGATCGCGCTCGGCGTGGTGCCCCAGTCCTCGTGCAGCTTCAGCCCGATCGCGCCGGCGTCGATCTGCTGTCGCAAGGCCTCGGGCCGGCTCGCGTTGCCCTTGCCGAGAAAACCCAGGTTCATCGGGAACGCATCGGCCGCCTGCAGCATGCGCGCCAGGTTGTCCGGCCCCGGCGTGCAGGTGGTGGCGAAGGTGCCGGTGGCCGGGCCAGTGCCGCCGCCGAGCATCGTGGTCACGCCGCTCATCAGCGCTTCGTCGATCTGCTGCGGGCAGATGAAGTGGATGTGGCTGTCGATGCCGCCCGCGGTGACGATCGCGCCCTCGCCGGCAATGATCTCGGTGCCGGGGCCGATCACGATGTCCACGCCGGGCTGCACGTCGGGGTTGCCGGCCTTGCCGATGGCCACGATGCGCGAGCGCTTGATGCCGATGTCGGCCTTTACGATGCCCCAGTGGTCGACGATCAGCGCATTGGTGATCACGCAGTCGGCGGCTTCGTGCGCCTGCGGCCCGTTCACCGCCTGCCCCTGGCCCATGCCGTCGCGGATGGTCTTGCCGCCGCCGAACTTGACCTCTTCGCCATAACCGACGGCTTGTCCGTCGGCATTCGTGCGTCCTTCGCCGGCACGCAGCGTGAGGTCGCGCTCGACCTCGATGATCAGCTCGGTGTCGGCCAGACGCACCCGGTCGCCGACGGTGGGGCCGAACATCTCGGCGTAGGCGCGGCGTCCGATGGTTGTCATCTCAGCGGCCCCATCGCACTGCTTGTGCCCCGAGTCGATCGACGCCTCTCACCGACTGCGCGCTTTCGGCCCGATGCGGGCAGTTCGGTCTGCGGCTTGAATGCAGACCTTCGACGACCGAGCCAGCAACGCGGCAGGCCGAGGGCCGGACTCCTCATGCGTCCCTAAATCGTCGCCCGGCCCTCGGCCCGCCGCGTTGCCCATGGCATCGCCGCCGTGCGCAGGTCGTGCGTCCGTGGACTGCCGCGGTGGTTCGGGCGCAGCCGCGGGTGGGCGGCCGACGGGGTGATTTAGGGACGCATGAGCCCCGGCGGTTGCCCGCCCGTGGCTGCGCCCCCGCTCGATCGTCGAATGTCCAGTCTCACGCAAGGCGAATACCCGCATCGGGCCGCAAGGAGAACCTGCGGCGCGCCGCGTCGCAAAGCGGATCATCGTCGCTTGCCTCATCCTAGAGCCGACCTTGCACCAGACCGCGAAACCCGTAGACCTGCCGCGCACCGGCGTAGTCCACCAGCTCTACCGTGCGTTGCTGTCCCGGTTCGAAGCGCACCGCGGTGCCCGAGGCGATGTTCAGGCGCATGCCGCGTGCAGCAGCTCGATCGAACTTCAACGCTGCGTTGGTTTCGGCGAAGTGGTAGTGCGAGCCCACCTGGATTGGACGATCACCGCTGTTCTCGACTACCAGCGTGAGCGTGCGGCGGCCCGGGTTGAGTGCGTGCTCGCCCGGCTCGGTGAACAGTTCTCCGGGAATCATCGCGTCACTTGCGCCGCGAGGCCCACACCGCAAGTGCCATCGCGAGTCCGAGCACAGCAAAGCCGAAGGCGTCGCCCGCGTGCCAGTGCGCGCCGGACAGACCGTGACCCTCGTGCGCGACCGCCAGCGGTGCTGGACCGACGGCCAACAACCACAACAACGATTTCATCGCCTTCTCCTCGCGTCTGTGTTCAAGCAAACACCGCGGAGCCGGCTCTGCCGGGCCGCTGGTGTCGCCCCCTGGGGGGAGGCGGCCGCCAGGCCGCTTCGGGGGGGTCATACGATCGGTTGGTGCACGGTCACCAGTTTCGTGCCGTCGGGAAACGTGGCCTCGACCTGGATCTCCGGGATCATCTCGGCCACGCCGTCCATCACGTCGGCGCGTGCCAGCACGGCCTTGCCCTCGCCCATCAGCTGCGCCACCGACTTGCCGTCGCGTGCGCCTTCCATGATGGCCGAACTGATCAGCGCCACCGCCTCCGGCACATTCAGCTTGAGCCCCCGCGCACGGCGCCGCTCGGCCAGCAGCGCGGCGGTGAAGATCAGCAGCTTGTCTTTCTCGCGGGGCGTGAGTTCCATACAGCGGGCGCACCGATTCGTCGTGCGCGGGCCTGATTGTGCATCCGGTGTGCAAGCCGCATGCCATGCACTGTGCCGGGGCTTCTGCGCTGCTCCGGCTGCTGCCGCACCAGTTTCGAGCCGGTGCGCCCGCTTGTGGTGCCGCAACGATGCGATCGCCCGGCCTGCTCGTGGCGGCGGCGTTGGCACGGCGCTTGCACCAGCAGGATCGAGGACCACACGCCCTGCCTCGGGCCCTTTCACAGGAGAAGTCAGCATGAATCGTCGTTTCGCGCTCAAGGCGGTGAGCGCCGCCGTTGCGTTGTCCGGGGCGATGTCGCTCCCGGTGTTCGCCCAGGAGACCATCAAGGTCGGTGTGCTGCATTCGCTGTCGGGCACGATGGCCATTTCGGAGACGGTGCTGAAGGACACCGTGCTGATGGCGATCGACGAGATCAACGCCAAGGGCGGCGTGCTCGGCAAGAAGCTCGAGCCGGTGGTGGTGGACCCGGCATCGAACTGGCCGCTGTTCGCCGAGAAGGCGCGCCAGCTGATCAGCAAGGACAAGGTCGTGGCCACCTTCGGCTGCTGGACCAGCGTGTCGCGCAAGAGCGTGCTGCCGGTGTTTGAGGAGCTGAATTCGCTGCTGTTCTACCCGGTGCAGTACGAGGGCGAAGAGCTCAGCAAGAACGTCTTCTACACCGGCGCGGCGCCGAACCAGCAGGCCATTCCGGCCGTCGAGTACCTGATGAGCAAGGACGGCGGCTCGGCCAAGCGCTGGGTGCTGCTCGGCACCGACTACGTCTACCCGCGCACCACCAACAAGATCCTGCGCGCGTTCCTGCACAGCAAGGGTGTGGCCGATGGCGACATCCTGGAGGAGTACACCCCGTTCGGCCATGCGGACTACCAGAGCATCATCGCGAAGATCAAGAAGTTCGCGAGCGAAGGCAAGAAGACCGCCGTCGTGTCGACCATCAACGGCGACTCCAACGTGCCGTTCTACAAGGAGCTCGGCAACCAGGGCCTGAAGGCCACCGACGTGCCGGTGGTCGCGTTCTCGGTCGGTGAGGAAGAGTTGCGCGGCGTCGACACCAAGCCGCTGCAGGGCCACCTGGCGGCGTGGAACTACTTCCAGTCGATCAAGAACCCGACCAACGATGCCTTCATCAAGAAGTGGAGCGACTACGCCAAGGCCAAGGGCATCGCCGGCCACAAGGACAAGCCGCTGACCAACGACCCGATGGAGGCCACCTACATCGGCATCATGATGTGGAAGCAGGCCGTCGAGAAGGCCAAGAGCACCGATACCGACAAGGTGATCGCCGCGATGGCCGGGCAGACCTTCACCGCACCGTCGGGCATCACGTCGAAGATGGACGAGAAGAACCACCACCTGCACAAGAGCGTGTTCATCGGCGAGATCAAGGCCGATGGTCAGTTCAACGTGGTGTGGAAGACGCCGGGCCCGGTGCGCGCCAATCCGTGGAGCCCGTACATCCCCGAGAACAAGGGCAAGAAGGACGAGCCCGCGATCACGGTGGCCAAGAAGTAGTCGGCCCTGCTGTGCCCGCCGGCGCAGCGCCGGCGGGTGTTCTCCATCGGATCGGAGTGACCCCCCTTGTCTGGCCTCGCCTGGCGCCTGCTGGCGTCTGCTGTGCTGTGCCTGCTCGCCGCGTCGCGCGTGTTCGCGCTGACGCCGGAAGAAGCGCACCGCATCGCAGCCGGCGACAGCGACGCGCGCATCACCGCATTGGTCGAGCGCGTGACCGCGGGCGACGCCGGGCTGCCGCCCTTTCTGCAGGCGCTGCTGGCCGACGAAGTGAAGCTCGCCGGCGGCAAGGCCTACATCGTGCGCGACGGCAAGGCCGTGGAAGCCGGCAGCGGCGCCGCGGCCACGTTGCCATCGGGCGCCGAAGACGTGATCAACAACAACCGCATGCGCCGCGAACTGCAATCCGCGCTCGATGCGCTGGCGCTGTTCGCGCCTCAGCGCGAGCGCCGCGCCGACGCGCTGCAACGACTGCGCGACCAGGTCGACGAGACCAAGCTCGGTCTGCTCGAGAAGGCTGAAGCGCAGGAGACCGATGCGACGCTGAAGGCGCAGATCGGTCTGCTCAAGTCGGCAGTGCTGATCTCGTCCGCCGACAAGGACAAGCGCCTCTTCGCCGCCCGCGCGCTGGCGGCGAGCCACGAGCCCGCGACGCGTTCGCTGCTGCTCGAACGCCTGGCCGCCGAGGGCGACGCCCAGGTCAAGCAGGCGATCCAGGGCTCGCTCGGCGCGGTGGAGTCGCGGCTGGCCTGGGGCGAGCGCTTCGGCCTGTTGTTCACCGGCGCCAGCCTCGGCAGCATCCTGCTGCTGGTGGCGCTCGGGCTGGCCATCACCTATGGGCTGATGGGCGTGATCAACATGGCGCATGGCGAGCTGATGATGATCGGCGCCTACGCCACCTACCTGGTGCAGAACCTGTTTCGCAGCTGGTGGCCCGCGGCCTTCGATGCCTACATCCTGGCGGCCATTCCGGTGGCGTTCGTCGTCTCGGCGCTGGTCGGCGTGCTGCTCGAGCGCACGGTGATCCGCTGGCTGTACGGCCGGCCGCTGGAAACGCTGCTGGCCACCTGGGGCATCAGCCTGATCCTGATGCAGGCGGTGCGCACGACCTTCGGCGCGCAGAACGTCGGCGTCGAGAACCCGTCGTGGCTGTCCGGCGGTGTGCAGGTGTTGCCGAACCTGACGCTGCCGTACAACCGCATCGCGATCCTGGTGTTCGCCGCGCTGGTGCTGGCCGGCATGGCCTGGCTGATTGCGCGCACGCGGCTCGGCCTGTTCGTGCGCGGGGTGACGCAGAACCGCCGCATGGCCGCCTGCGTCGGCGTCAACACCGCACGCGTCGACATGGCGGCCTTCGCGCTCGGCGCCGGCATCGCGGGCCTGGCCGGCTGCGCGCTGAGCCAGATCGGCAACGTGGGGCCGGACCTCGGCCAGAGCTACATCGTCGACTCGTTCATGGTCGTCGTGCTGGGCGGCGTGGGCCAGTTGATCGGCACCGTGGTGGCCGCGCTGGGCCTGGGCGTGATCAACAAGTTCCTCGAAGGCCTGGCCGGCGCGGTGCTGGCCAAGATCATGGTGCTGGTGTTCATCGTCGTCTTCATCCAGAAGCGGCCGCAGGGCCTGTTCGCTCTCAAGGGCCGGAGCGCGGAAGCATGATGGGCTCCACCCCGAAGCGGCCTGACGGCCGCCTGTTCGGCCTCGGCGGCTGGAGCGCGCTGGTGGCCGTGCTGGCGGCCATCACCGTGCTCGTGCCGTTGCTCAACCTGGCGGTCGGCGACGCCAGCGCGTTCCACATCAGCGACTACACGGTCAGCCTGGCCGGCAAGATCCTGTGCTACGCGATCTGCGCGCTGGCGATGGACCTGATCTGGGGCTACACCGGCATCCTGTCGCTCGGCCACGGCCTGTTCTTCGCGCTCGGCGGTTACGCGATGGGCATGTACCTGATGCGCCAGATCGGCCGCGACGGGCAGTACAAGTCCGACATGCCCGACTTCATGGTGTTCCTGAACTGGAAGACCTTTCCCTGGCACTGGACCTTCAGCGACAGCCTGGTCTTCCAGGCCCTGATGGTGGTGGGGGTGCCGGGGCTGCTGGCCCTGGTGTTCGGCTGGTTCGCGTTCCGCTCGCGCATCAAGGGCGTGTACTTCTCGATCATCACGCAGGCGATGACATTCGCCGCGATGCTGCTGTTCTTCCGCAACGAGACCGGCTTCGGCGGCAACAACGGTTTCACCGACTTCAAGCGCATCGCCGGGATTCCGATCGCCACCGAGCACATGCGCGTCACGCTGTTCGCGGTCACCGGCTGCACGCTGGTGGCGTTCTTCGTGATGGCGCGCGCGATCGTCGCCAGCAAGTACGGCCGCGTGCTGCAGGCCATCCGCGACGCCGAGACGCGGGTCATGTTCACCGGCTACAACCCGGTGGCCTACAAGCTCAGCATCTGGACGCTGTCGGCCGTGATGTGCGCAATCGCCGGCGCGCTGTACGTGCCGCAGGTCGGCATCATCAACCCGAGCGAGATGAGCCCGGCGGCCTCCATCGAGATCGCCGTGTGGGCGGCCGTGGGCGGCCGCGCCACGCTGATCGGGCCGATCATCGGCGCCGTGTTCGTCAACGGCGCGAAGAGCTGGTTCACCGCCGCGTTCCCCGAGTTCTGGTTGTTCTTCCTCGGTGCACTGTTCATTGCGGTGACACTGTTCCTGCCGAACGGACTGATCGGCCTGCTGCGCAAGCGCGAGGAGGGTCGCGCATGACGCCCGACCGGCATCGAGCAGGAGATCGTGCGTGACGCCCGACCTGATGGAAGACGGCGCCAGGCGCCGCGAGGCCTACGCCAGGAAGCAGGCCGAGCGCGCCACCGAGTCCGGCGGCCGCGCGGCGGCGTTCGGCCGCATCCTCAAGGTCGGCGAGCCCGATTTCACGCAGGGCGTGGCGCTGTACCTCGACGACATCACCGTCAGCTTCGACGGCTTCAAGGCGCTGAACGCGCTGTCGCTCACGGTCGACGTCGGCGAGCTGCGCTGCATCATCGGCCCCAACGGTGCCGGCAAGACGACGATGATGGACTGCATCACCGGCAAGACGCGGCCCGATGCCGGCCGCGTGTTCTTCGGCTCGACGATCGACCTGCTGCGCCTGACCGAGCCGCAGATCGCGCAGATCGGCATCGGCCGCAAGTTCCAGAAGCCCACGGTGTACGAGCAGCTCAGCGTGTTTCAGAACCTCGAGCTCGCGCTCGCGGCCGACCGGCGCGTGCGGGCGTCGCTGTTCTCGCGCCTGTCGGGTGCCCAGCTCGACCGCATCGGCGAGGTGCTGGCGCTGATTCATCTGGTGGGCGAGGCCCAGCGCACCGCCGGACTGCTCAGCCACGGGCAGAAGCAGTGGCTCGAAATCGGCATGCTGCTGATGCAGGACCCGAAGCTGCTGCTGCTCGACGAACCGGTGGCCGGCATGACCGACGAGGAGACCGAGCGCACCGCCGAGCTGTTCCTCTCGCTCGAAGGCCGGCACTCGCTGGTGGTGGTCGAGCACGACATGACCTTCGTCGAGCAGCTCACGCAAGGGCGCAGATCAGTGACCGTGCTGCACGAGGGCAGCGTGCTGGCCGAGGGCCGGCTTGCCGAGGTGCAGGCCAACGACAAGGTCGTCGAGGTGTACCTGGGCCGCTAGGCCCAGGTACACCTGCGGTGGAACGTACTGCTCCCCCGAGCCCCCTCCGAGAGGGGGCTCCAGGATGAAGCACGAGGTTAACGAGAGATGCTCAGCGTTGAAGGACTGAATCAGTACTACGGCGGCTCGCACATCCTGCGCGGGCTCGGCTTGGAGGCGCGCGTGGGTGAGGTCACTGTCGTGCTCGGCCGCAATGGCGTCGGCAAGACCACGCTGCTGAAGAGCCTGATGGGCGTGGTGCCGGTGAAGACCGGCACCGTGCTGCTCGACACCGTGGAGATCACCGGCGCCACACCGTATGAGCGCGTGCGCCAGGGTATCGGCTACGTGCCGCAGGGGCGCGAGATCTTCGGCCGGCTGACGGTGGCGGACAACCTGCGCATGGGCCTGGCCTCGCGCCCGGCGTCGCACGACATCCCGGCCGAGCTGTTCGAGCTGTTTCCGGTGCTCAAGCAGATGTTGCGCCGGCGCGGCGGCGACCTCTCGGGCGGGCAGCAGCAGCAGTTGGCGATCGCGCGCGCGCTGGCGGCCGGTCCGAAACTCTTGCTGCTGGACGAGCCCACCGAAGGCATCCAGCCCAGCATCATCAAGGACATCGGGCGCGTGATCCGCATGCTGGCCGACCGCGGCACGATGGCCATCGTGCTGGTCGAGCAGTACTACGACTTCGCGGCCGAGCTGGCCGACCAGTACCTGGTGATGGAACGCGGCGAGATCGTGCAGCGCGGCCGCGGCCGCGACATGCTGGCCGACGGTGTGCGCCAGCGTTTGTCGATATGACACTGCGCGATGGGACGTCGGAGCGCCGCTTCCAGCGTCCCGACGCGTCAGAGTGCGCGCAGAAAGGCCACCAGGTCGGTCTTCTCAGCGGGCGTGAACCCGATGCCGAAACGGGTGTCGTAGAAGTCGACCGCCTCGTCGAGGTCGCGCGCCATGCCGTTGTGGAAGTACGGTGCACGCGTCGCGAGCGCACGCAGCGTGGGGCCCTTGAAGCGCGCGATGTCGCGCCACTTGCCGGTGATCAGCGCGCGCCCGGGGTCGGTGGTTTGTACCGTCTGGCCGCCCACCTTGTGGCGCAGCGTGTACAGCGGCATGTCGGGCGTGCGTCGCGTCGCATCCGAGACGCCGATGTCCAGCGGCATCGGGATCGAGTGGTCGCCCGCGTTCGGCGTGTTGTGGCAGGTGGTGCAGGTTCCCGGCAGCGTGTCGAGCCCGAGGTCGTCATTGATGCCCTTGACGCCGCGGATCGCGATCGGCTTGCCGTTGAACAGGGCCTGCCCGCGCGCGATCGCGCGCTGCGCGGCCGTGCCGCCCTGTGCCCAGACGTCGTACAGCGTCATCACGGTGGGCGTGAACGGCGCGTGCGTCTGGTAGTCGCCGACCAGCGTGTCGTTGATGCCGAAGTGGAAGCTCTCGCTCGCCAGCGTGACCGGGCCGCCGCGCGCGCCGCGCGCCGCCAGCGAGCCGGCGCGCCAGTCGAAGACCTGGGCGGTGAACAGCTCGGTCTCGAAGGCGACGATCGCCTCGCGCTGCGCGTTGTTCAGCGCGGTCGTCGCCTGCGCGTGGCCTAGCGTCGCGCCGTTGGATTGGTCGGCGAGATCGAAGTGGATCGACGCGAAGCAGCTCGTCGTGCCCGCGACGCAGTTCGGCGACGCCGGGTCCTTGAAGGTCTCGCGGCCGTCCCACATCACGGTACTCAGGAACTTCAGGTTCGTCGTCGGCAGCGGCCGGCGGAACAGCGACAGCTCATTGGCGCCGGCGAAGCCGTAGGGGTCGTCGACCGCGGCGAGCTCGAATTCGGCGTCGGCCGGAATGCCGATGCCCACCCGGATCAGGCCCTTGGTCAACAGCATGCTGTACGCGCTGCGCCGCGCGCGCGGCGTCGACACGTCGGCCAACGGCGAATTCGAGCCGTCGTTGGTGCGAAAGATCGGATCGGTGCCACGGCTGCGCTCGAAGCGGGCCTGCACGCCGAGCGGCGTGATGGTCCAGCCCTCGGCCTGCACATGGCAGCTGGCGCAGCTGCGGCCGTTGCTGCCGAGGCTCTGGAAGAACAGTCCGCTGCGGTCGATGACGCCTGCCAGGCTGTAGGTGGCGGCCAGGCCGGCGCTGTTGGCGGACAGTTGGAGGTTCGCCGATGCCTGCCGGCCATCGTCGGCCAGCACCTGCTCGCTGTGCAGCTCGCTGCCGGTCGCGAGGGCCGTCGGAGCGGCTTCGGCCGGCGCCCTGGCCGCGGTCGGCGCAGCGGTCTCCGTGTCGGCGCTGCCGCCGCAGCCGGCGAGCAGCGTGGCGGCGGCCAGCGCCAAATGCGTGAAACGCAGCCGTGCGAGGGGGGTGATGTCCATAGGTCCTCCAACCTGTGCGGCAGCCGTGCAACGCGCACGATGCCTTGGTGGTACGGACGCTGTCCGGCCGGCAGACCGGACACCGCGCCGGCCCCCGCGAACGCAGGGGTCGCCGGCGGGTCTAGCGATTCAGCAAGGGATTGAGCAAGGTGTCACGCGCCCGGCGCGTCTCGCGGTGTTCGTCGCCGAGCGTGGCGCTCAGCTGGTCGAGCGCCGCCTGCAGCGAGCGGCGTGACGCCTCGGCCTGCCCGGCGGCGGCCTCGATGCGGCCGAGCAGCAGCCACGACAGCCCGGTCACGTACGAATGCGGCTTGCCGGCCTGGGCGTCGCGCGCGACCTCGACGGCGCGGCGCGCATCGGCCAGCGCACCGGCGAGGTCGCCGCGCTGCCAGCGCGCTTCGCCGCGCACCCTCAGCGCAAAGGAAAGCGTCGCCGTGCGCGCGCCGGCGGCCTCGAGCTGCTGCGCAACCGGTTCGACCCGCGCGAGGGCGCCGGCGGCATCGCCCGAAACCAGCTGCAGACGGGCCTGGTTGATGCGCAGGCCGGTTCTCGTGCCTTGCGCCGATTCGTGAGCCGACGCGGCCGCCGCGGCGTCGAGCAGCTGGCGCGCGGTGGCCAGGTCGCCGCGCTCGCGGTGGACGTTGCTCTGCGTCATCAGCGCCAACACTTCGAACGTCACGGCGCCGGTGCCGCGAGCCTGTTCGTAGGCGCGCTGCGCCTGCGCCAGCGCCTCGTCGAGGCGACCGAGCGTGAGCAGCGCGCCCGCCATGTTGCTCAGCACATAGGCCGGCGTTCGGGCAGGGTCGGACAGACGCAGCGTCTCCTCGATCAACTGGTGCGCGCGGCGGATGTCTCCGGAGCTGAACGCCGCGAGCGACCAGTTGTTCAGGATCGTCAGGTAGGCGAGACCATGGTCGCGGCCGAGGCCGCGGTAGATCTTCAGCGCGGCCGCGTAATCGCGATCGGCGAGATCGTTGCGGCCGGTCAGCGACTCGGCATACGCCAGCTCGGCCAGCGCCGAGGCCTCCAGCAGCGCCGGCGGATTCGCCAACGTCGCCAGACGCCGGCGCGCGCCCTCGGCCTGTTCAAGCGCGTCGCGGGCACGGTCCTCGGCGAGTGCGATCTGAACCAGATAGAGCTGGCACTGCGCAGCGACCGCGGGGTCGAGGTCACCGCGTGCGAGCCAGAGCGCGATGGCCTGCTTGCCTTCATCGGGCCGGCCGGTCATCGCGATCGTGAGCGCGCGGTTGCACTCGATCTCGGCACGCAACGCGAGATCGGGCGACGTGCGCACCAGCTCGACCGCGCGGTCGATCAGCCGGGCACTCTTGGCATAGTCGGCATTCGAGTTGTAGTGCGAAGACAGCATGCTCAGCACCAGGGCCAGGTGTTCCGGGTTGCGCTTGAGCGAATCGTTGGCGATGCGCTCGCTGCGCTCGAGCAGCTCGGCGCGCGACACCGGCGCGTCGGCCGGCACCGCTTCGGTGATCACCATCTCCATGAAGTCGAGCGCGGCCTGGTTGCGGTCGAGCAGCGCCAACGCGCGGTCGCGCTCGGTCGCTGCCGATCGGGCCTGCCACAGCGCCGCGCCCGCGCCGGCGAACACCGCCAGCAGCACCGCGACGGCCGACGCCACCGGCAGCCGGTTGCGGGCGACGAACTTGCGCAGCCGGTAGCCCGCCGAATCGGGCCGCGCCAGGATCGGGTGGCCGTCGCGCAGGCGCTCGAGATCGTCGATCAGCGCGTTGACGGTGGGGTAGCGCTCGGCCGGCGCGGCCTTCAGCGCCTTGAGCACGATCGTGTCCAGGTCGCCTGCGAGCCGGCGCTTGGCCTTCGGGTCGGTCGCCACCGCGCTCGGCAGCGGCATTCGCACGGCGCGGATCGAGTCGGCCAGCGCCGCGGGTGAACCCTGCGCCAGGCGGTACGGCCGCTCGCCGGTCAGCAGCTCGAACAACACCACGCCGAGGCTGTAGACGTCGGAGGCCACCGTCATCGGCTGGCCGAGGATCTGCTCGGGCGCCGCGTAGTCGGGAGTCAGTGCGCGGCCGGCCATCTGCGTCAGTGCGCCGTCCGCCAACGCGTCGGCCTGCAGCAGCTTGGCGATGCCGAAGTCGAGCAGCCGGGCCTGCGCGTCGGCCGTGACCAGGATGTTGCCCGGCTTCAGGTCGCGATGCAGCACCAGCTTCGCATGGGCATGCGCCACGGCGCGTGCCACCTGCACGAACAGGGCGAGCCGCGCGTCGATGTCGAGCGCGCGGCCGCGGCAATAGGCGTCGATCGCCTCGCCCTCGACGTATTCGAGCGCTAGGTAGGGTTGCCCGCTCGCGTCGACGCCGGCGTCGTACAGCCGCGCGATGTGCGGGTGCTCCAGCGCCGCGAGGATGTCGCGCTCGATCGCGAGCCGCTGACGCATGTACGGTTGAGCGGCCAGCAGCGGGAGCTTCAGCGCGACCTGGCGCTTCATGGCACCGTCGACACGCTCGGCCAACCACACCGCGCCCATGCCGCCGCGTCCGATCGCGCGCAGCAGCCGGTAGGGACCGACGCTGTCGCCTTCGCGATGCGTGGCTTGGGCGTCGTCGTCGCCGCGGTCGAGCTTGGGCAGGGTATGCAGGAAGTCGTGCGTCTCCGGCGCGTCGGCACGTTCGAGCAGATCGCGAAGTGTCGGCCTCAGTGCATCCACCTGCGGCGGCAACGCCTCGAGCCATGAGGCGCGCTGCGCGGGCTCGAGGTCCAGCACCTCGATCAGCAGCTGGTTCAGTGTCGCGAGTTCGGCGGCGGACAGCGGCATGGCGTGGCGCGAAGACGGTGCGGGGCGTATCGTTTAAGGACGTGGCGCCGCGGCCGAAGCGGACATCAGCTGAGCGCGGCCGCCAGCAACAGGCGAGCGCGCTGCCAGTCACGCCGCACCGTGCGCTCGGTCACGCCCAGCACCTCGCCGATCTCGGCCTCGCTCATGCCGACGAAGTAGCGCATCTCCACCACCTGGGCCAGCCGCCGGTCCACCTGCTCGAGCCGGGCCAGCGCCTCGTGCACGTGCACGACCTGGTTTTCCTCGGCGGCCAGCTTGTCGCCGAGCTCGGTGTCCAGCGTGACATGCTGCAGGTGGCCGCCGCGCCGGGCGGCCTGCTGGGCGCGGACAAAATCGACGATCACCGAGCGCATCACGCTGGCTGCGTAGGCGAAGAAGTGGCCGCGATCGCTGCCCTGCAGACGGCCCGCCTGGCGGAAGCGCAGGAAACTCTCGTGGACCAACGCGGTGGTGTCGAGCAGCGGGCTGCGCCCGCCGTCGCGCAGCCGCGCCCGCGCCTGGATGCGCAGCTCGTGATAGGCCACCGCGAACAGCTGCTCGCGCGCCGACTCGTCGCCGGCATGCGCGCGCTGCAGCAGGGTGGTCAACTCGCCGGCAGGCTGCGACATCGGGGACCCGACAGGTTGCGACGCGGTGATTGTGAGGCCCGGGGGGCGATGGGTGGCCCCCCGAGTCCCGCCGGCAGCGTGCAAAAGGCGGGTTGTCACGCCCGCGCGGTGCTTCTGGAACAATCGCGCGGCTCGCCGGCGGGCGGACGCGACCTGCTGCCGCCACGGCTGGGCGTCGGAGCCGCCATGTTCATCGTCCACCACCTCAACAACTCCCGCTCGCAGCGCGTGCTGTGGCTGCTCGAAGAGCTCGGCCAGCCCTATGAGATCCGCCACTACCAGCGCGACGCGAAGACGATGCTCGCACCGCCCGAGCTGCGCCAGGTGCATCCGCTCGGCAAGTCACCGGTCATCTCCGACGGCGACATCGTGGTGGCCGAATCGGGCGCCATCATCGAGTACCTGGTCGACCGTGCCGGCGGCGCGCTGCGGCCGCGGCCCGGCACCGCAGAGGCGCGGCGCTTCACCTACTGGCTGCACTTTGCCGAGGGCACGGCGATGACGCCGTTGCTGATGCAGCTGGTGTTCGGCCGCGTGCGCAGCGCGCCGATGCCGTTCTTTGCCAAGCCGATCGCGCGCGGCATCGTCGACAACGTGACGAAGAACTTCATCGCGCCGAATCTGAAGCGCCATCTCGAGTTCATGGAGTCCGAGCTGGCGCAGCGCCGGTGGTTCGCCGGCGCCGAGTTCACCGCCGCCGATGTGCAGATGAGCTTTCCGCTGGAGGCCTCGGCCGCGCGCGGCGGGCTCGACGCCAGCTACCCGAAGCTCACCGATTGGCTGTCGCGCATCCACGCCCGGCCGGCCTACCAGCGTGCGCTGGAAAAGGGCGGGCCGTACACGATCCTCTCGTAGCACCGATGACCACCTTGCGCAGGCCTCGGTGAGTCGATGGACAAGCGACTGACGATCGTGGTGCCGGTGCTCGACGAAGCGGCCGGCATCGCCGAATCGCTGCAGGCCCTGGCGCCGCTGCGTGCGCAGGGCGTCGAGGTGATCGTCGTCGACGGCGGCAGCCGCGATGGCACGGCTGCGCTGTGCGGCGCGCGTGCCGACGCGGTGCTGAGCGCGCCGCGCGGCCGCGCGCGCCAGATGAACGCCGGCGCCCGTGCCGCGCGGGGCGAGGTGTTGCTGTTCCTGCATGCCGACACGCGGCTGCCCGACGGCGCGGTGGCCGCGCTGCTCGACGGGCTGCGCGTCGAGCCAGCGCAGCTGGGGCCGCTTCGACGTGGCGATCGAGGGTCGCTCGACGTGGTTCGCGCTGATCGCGTGCGATGATGAACCTGCGCTCGCGCTTCAGCGGCATCGCCACCGGCGACCAGGCGATCTTCGTCGCGCGTGCGGCATTCGATGCGGCGGGCGGCTTTCCCGACCAGCCGCTGATGGAAGACATCGAGCTGTCGCGACGTCTGCGCCGGACCGGGCGGCCGCTGTGCCTGCACGAACGCGTGCGCACCTCGGGCCGGCGCTGGGAGCAGCATGGCGTGTGGCGCACGGTGGTGCTGATGTGGCGGCTGCGCCTGCTGTACTGGCTGGGCGTGAGCGCCGAGCGACTGGCGCGCGACTACCGATGAAGGCCGCCGAGCGCCTGATCGTGCTGGCCAAGGCGCCCGAGGCGGGCCACGTCAAGACACGGCTCGTGCCGGCGCTCGGTGCGGCGGGCGCTGCGGCACTGGCCGAACGCCTGCTCGAACACGCCGTGCGGCAGGCAGTGGCCTGCGGCGTGGCGGCGGTGGAGCTGTGCGTGGCGCCGGACACGCAGCATCCGCTGGTCCAGCGCCTGGCCCGCGAGCACGGGCTCGAACTGAGCGTGCAGGGCGACGGCGAACTCGGTGCGCGCATGCGCCGAGCGCTCGAGCGCGGACTGGCGCAGGCCGACCGCGTGTGCCTGATCGGCAGCGATGCGCCGGGGCTCGATGCCGACGCTCTGCGCGGGGCGTTCCGGGCGCTGCAGCAACACGACGCCGTGTTCGCCCCGGCGTTCGACGGCGGCTATGCGCTGGTGGGCCTGCGCCGGCCGGTGCC
Organism: uncultured beta proteobacterium; assembly: GCA_963814435.1. Taxonomy (GTDB): domain Bacteria; phylum Pseudomonadota; class Gammaproteobacteria; order Burkholderiales; family Burkholderiaceae_C; genus JAEUPI01. Next base: position 47,196 of record CAWFCV010000001.1, on the reverse strand, counting down.
CGCGATCTTCGAGGCGATGCCGTGGAGCACTGCGCAGGTGATGGCGCTCACGCGCGAACGGCTGGCGCGCTCGGGCCTCTCGTTTGTCGAACTGACACCTGTGCACGACATCGACGTGCCCGCCGACCTGCGACACCTGCCGCCGGGCTGGCTGTAAGCTCCTGGCGCACGGAACAGACCAAGACCGGATGACCGCACGAGAATTCGACAATGGCGCCGCCCAGGCGGCCGGCCCGATCGGCCGCGACGCGCTGCTGTCCAGCCTGCGCGGCGCGCTGCATGCGTTTGCCGCCGACCTGCGCGACGCGCCGTTGCAGGAGATGCGCGACAAGGGGCTCGCGCACAACCATGTGCGCCTGGTCGGGCTCGGCCTGGTGGCGCGGCTGCCCAAGCAGAGCCAGTTGGGCCTGAATGCGCAGGCGAACCTCGACTATCAGGCGGCGTGCTTTCGCCGCGCGGCACCCAGCGGGCGCACGCCGCGCCTGCACGGTGTGTTGCCGCCGTCGCTGCACCTGCCGCGCGGTGGCCTGCTGGTCGAGGAGATCGTCGGCCGCGCCGCTCAGTTGCCTGACGACCTGCCGGCCATCGCCGACACGCTGGCGCGCATCCACGAGCTGCCGCTGCCGCAAGCCGCGCAGCGCGCGCCGCTGACCGATGCGCCCGATCCGCTGGCGGCGCTGGCCGCCGAGATCGAGGCCCAGGCCGTGCACCTCGGCCCGGCGCAGGTCGACGCGGCGAGCCGGCGCGTGATCGACGCGGCGCTGGCCGATCTTCGGCGCCTGTGCGCCGCGCCCGACCGGCCGGCGCGGCGGCTGATCTCGTTCGATGCGCATCCGGGCAACTTCCTGATCCGCGCCGACGGCGCGGCCGTGCTGGTCGATCTGGAGAAGGCGCGCTACAGCCACCCGCCGCTGGACCTGGCGCACGCGACGCTGCACACCTCGACGACGTGGGATGTCGACACCCGTGCCGAGCTCACGCCGGCGCAGGTGGCGGGCTTCTACGCCGGCTGGGAGGCAGCCGTCGCCGACGGGCGCTCGTGGCGCGCGTGGCATGTGCCGCTGCGAGCCGCGATGTGGCTGTGGGCGGTGACGTGGTGCGCCAAGTGGCGCGTGCTGTCGGGCCGCCATGCGAGCGGCTCGGGCGACGGCGAGGACTGGTCGGGCGAGAACAGCGAGGACCAGCTGGTGCGCCACGTGCGCGGGCGAGTCGACCACTACCTGTCGCCGGCGGTGGTCGGGCGCGTGCACGATGAGCTGGCCGAATTGGCTCGGCTGTTCGAAGCTTGAGTGCGGATCGTCGGGTGCCGTTCCCGCTGCACGCCGATCGATTCGAAACGGACAGCAGCCGAACCGCGGCCCAGCGCGTCACGACTTGCGCGAATCGTCATCGTTTCAGCTCACCGAGCTTGGCTTCGATCTTGCTCCACTCGTCGGCGTCCGGCAGGGCCAGCTTGCTGCGGGTGATGGGTTTCCACTCCCGCGCAAGCTCTGCATTCAGCGCGGTGAAGTGCTGCTGATCGCCGGGAACATCCTCCTGCCCGTGGATCGCATTCACCGGACACTCCGGCACGCACACCGCGCAGTCGATGCATTCGTCGGGGTCGATGACCAGGAAGTTCGGGCCTTCGCGGAACGCGTCGACCGGGCAGACGTCGACGCAGTCGGTGTACTTGCAGCGGATGCACGCCTCAGTGACCACGAAAGTCATCGCCGCGCCTCGCGTCAACCGTCCTTGCCGTCGAGCCGGGACGTCACCAGCCAGGGCGTGTAGACGAACAGATAGATGCCGAAGGCAGCGCTCCAGGCGAACGCCGCAGCCACCAGCCAGACCACCAGATGTTGCGGCGCGACCAACGGCAGCAGCACCCGCACGACCGCGGCGCCCATCACCAGCAGATAGGCCAGCACCTCGGGCCGCGACGCCTGCAGCGGCCGGCCGGTGTGGCCGCGCGCCGTGCGGGTGATCATGCCGATGATCAGGCCGCCGGTGGCACCGACCGCAAGCGCGTGCACGCCGCCCGATGCGCCGATCAGGCCCGCCATCGCCAGCGCCAGCAGCGCGAAGCCGATCGGCAACCAGGCATACGCCGCGTGCAGCACCCACAGGATCGGACGCGCGCGCGTGCGCAGCGGTTGCCAGCGCCACAGGCGCAGCCCGTGCAGCGCAGCGGCCGCGGCGAAAGCGGCTGCCGTGGCCGGTCCGGGCGGTGCCAGCACCCACAGCGCGAGGGCGAGCGCGGTGGTCGCCAGCGTGGCCGCCTCCAGCCGGCGCGGCACCTGCAGCTTCAGTCCCGGCAGCGCCGACATCGTGAAGGCCGGCACCACGCGCCCCGCCATCACGCATTCGATCATCACCACCAGCGCGAGGCCGCCGTGCAGCGCGCGCATCGCAGGGACGTCGACGAGGCCGAGCACCGCAAGGTGGAACGCCAGGTTCGCCAGCGACAACAGCAGCAACATCGCGCCCAGCGGCAGGTTGCGCCGGCTGCCGGCCCGCAGCAGCAGTTCGACCAGCACGGCGGCCACCAGCGGCAGCAGCAGAAGATCCAGCACGGCGTACACCGCGTAGGGCGCCAGCACGGCCGCGAGCCGTGCGGCCAGCCACAGCAGGGCCAGTGCGGCCAGGAAACCGCCGCGCGGCGTGGCCAATCCGGTCCAGGCCCTGCCGGCCGTCATCAGGAAACCGACGATCACCGCGGCGGCGAAGCCGAACAGCATCTCGTGCGCGTGCCACAGCAGCGGCGAGACCGGCAGGCGCATCGATACCGCACCCAGCAGCAGCGCGATCCACAGCGGAATGGCCAGCATGCCGAACACCGCGGCGCCCAGGTAGAAGGGCCGGAACCCGAGTCGCAGGATCGGCCAGCCGCGCGGCGGTGGCGTCGAGGCGGCCGGTGTGGCCGCGAGCGGCGGGAGTTGGAGCGTCATGGGCGGCCCGGATTCCCGAGTCGTGCATCGACCCGGACTCAAAAGATGCAAAGTTGATGCATCTTAATGACGACCCCGTTCTAAAGCAATACACTGAATGCATCTTTGAGGTTGTCCATGCGACTGTCCGAGTACACCGACTACACGCTGCGCGTGCTGATGTTCTGCGCCGCCCACCGGCAGCGGCGGGTCACGATCGGAGAGCTGGCCGAGCACCACCGCGTGTCGAAGAACCACCTGATGAAGGTGGTCAACGACCTGGCGCGGCAGGGCCTGATCGAGACCACCCGGGGGCGCGGCGGCGGGCTGCGGCTGTTGAAGGAACCCGAGGCCATCCGCATCGGCGATGTCGTGCGCGCCGTCGGAGACCGATTTCCGCCTCGTCGAGTGCTTCGATCCGCGCACCAACGGGTGCACGCTGACGCCGAGCTGCCGCCTGAAGCACTTGTTCGACGAGGCGTTGCAGGCCTACTTCCTGCCGCTGGACGGCGCGACGCTGGCCGACATGACCGCTGGCGTCCCGACATCGAAGCGCCACCCGACGGGCGGCACCGTGGCTCGCCGGCCGGCGACCGCGGTGGCCATGTCGGCACCCAGATCACGGGCGCGGCCGGCCAATGCATTGGCGAGGAGCCGTTGATGCACACGACCACGCCGACGACACGGTCGCCGGTCACTCTGCACCCGCCGCCGGCTTCGAGGTGCCGCTGGAAATGCTGGCGGCCTGCCACCTGCGCGTGCAGAGTCAATGCGCGACGTTGCTGCGCCTCGCGCCGCACCTGGCCGCGCAGGGCGCTGACCGACAGGCCCGGGAAGCCGCCGTCGCGGTGATGCGCTACTTCGACACCTCGGCGCGCCACCACCATGAGGACGAGGAGGTCGACCTGTTTCCGGCATTGCTGGATTCGATGGCCGGGTCGGACGCGGTGTGCCTGCGCGAACTGATCGCCGCGCTGTGCGCCGATCACCGCGTGCTCGAAGCCAGCTGGAACAACCTGCGCCGCGTGCTCGAGCAGGTAGCGGGCGGCGTCACGCCGACGTTGTCATCGCAGGACGTGCAGCGATTCGTCGGTCAATACGAACGACACATCGCCCGCGAGGAGGCCGAGTTGCTGCCGATGGCCGTGCGGCTGCTGAGCGAGGCCGAGCTCGACCGCATCGGACTGGCCATGCGGGCGCGGCGCGGCCTGGCCGCTGCCGACGCGCCGGCACCACCCATCCGTCCCGGAGCTCCAGGCCAGGCGCCGGGGCCGGCATCAACCTGATCCGCCTGCGCGGGGTGGCTCACGCTCAACCTGAAGGACAACCATGTCGCGACCGCACATCCACCTGTCGCCCGATGCCGTGTACGCTTTCGACGCCCGCGGCGTGGCCAAGCGCTTCCGCCATGCGGCGATCTTCGGAGCTCTCGACAGCCTGCAACCCGGCGAGACGATGCGCTTTGCCAACGACCACGATCCGCTGCCGTTGCTGGAGCAGATCGCGCAACGTTATGGTGACCGCGTCGGCGTCGAGTACCGTCATCGCGAACCAGGCAAGGTCCTGATCGATTTCAGCGTGCGCTGAGCCCGATGGCGCAGGAACACGTCCCGTCGGGCCGGGTGATCAGCATCGCGCCGCTTGGCGTCACCCTGCACCAATCGCGGACGACCGCACTGCTGAAGTCCGAGCAGCTCGAGGTCGTGCGCATCGTGCTGCTCGCCGGCAAGGAGCTGCGCGAACACAGCACGCCGGGAGAAATCACCGTTCACTGCCTCGAAGGCCGCATCGAGTTCCGAACGCCCGCGGGCACGCAGCTGCTCGAGGCAGGAAGCTTCATCCATCTTCGGCGCGACGAACCCCACGCGCTGCGGGCGCTGGTCGACTCGTCCGCGCTGCTCACGCTTTGTATCGCGTCGCGAACCTGATCGACGTGGTCGACTCAGGGAGAAGGTCTACCCCGATGAAGACCGTGCTGGCTCGAGCTCGGACGCGTGGGTCGACTGTGACGATGGGTCGGGCGTTCATCGTCGCGGCCGCGCTCGTGGTCGGCTGTGCTGCGATCCGCCATGACGCACCGCGCCCACCTTCGTACGCGATCGACGACCCGCAGGAGACCGAACTGGGGCGCCGCTTCGCGGCCCAGCTGGCGTCCAGCCCCGGCATGTCCGGCTTTCGCCTGTTGACGTCTGGGCAGGAGGCATTTCTCGCCCGGGCGGCGCTGGCCGAGGCGGCACAGCGCACACTCGACCTTCAGTACTACGTGGTGGCCGAAGACGCGACCTCCACGCTGCTGCTGTACCGCGCGCTGATCGCGGCGCAGCGCGGTGTGCGCGTGCGCCTGCTGATCGACGACCTCGATGTCGGCGACCGGGACTCCCATCTGGCGACCCTGGCCGCCCACCCCAACGTGCAGCTGCGGGTCTTCAACCCGTTCGCATGGCGCGGCGCGGCCACCCTGGCCCGGGCACTGGACTACCTGACCGACGGCACGCGCTTGAACCGACGCATGCACAACAAGCTCTGGATCGCCGACAACGCCGCGGCGCTGATCGGTGGTCGCAACCTGAGCGACGCCTACTTCAACGCCGACAACCTGAACAATTTCGCCGATCTGGACGTGCTGCTCGCCGGCCCGGCAGTCGTCGAAGCCTCGCGCAGCTTCGACGAATACTGGAACAGCGAGTGGGCGGTGCCGATCCAGGCCTTCACCGGCCCGACGCCCGGGCCCGAGCACAGCGAGCGGCTGATGTCGGAGCTGGCCGCGCGCGCCGCTGCGTTTCACGACAGCGACTACGTGCGTGAACTGCTGGGCACCGGTTTCGGCCCGCAGGTGCGAAGCGGCCGGATCGAGTTGATTGCGGCGCAGGCGACCGTGTTGCACGACCCTCCGGCCAAGCGCCCGGCGCAGGCCCCAGATCAGCAAGGCCCGGTGCTGGCTCGATTGCGCCAGAGCGTCAATGCCGCGCAACGGGAGCTGGTGCTGATCTCGCCCTACTTCGTGCCCAACGAGCGTGGCATCGAAACGTTGTGCAGCCTCGCGCGGCGCGGCGTGGCGGTGCGCGTGCTGACCAATTCGCTGGCCTCCACCGACGTGGCGGCGGTGCATGCGGGCTATGCACGCTACCGGCCCCGCCTGCTCGCCTGCGGCGTGGCGCTGCACGAGTTGCAGCCGGGTGCGCCGCGACCCGGCGGGTTGCGCCGGTTGCTGTCTTCCGGCGTCAGCCTGCATGCCAAGGCGATCATGGTGGACCGCCAGTCCATCCTGATCGGATCGATGAACCTCGATCCGCGCTCGAGGCAGACGAATACCGAGGTCGCCGTGCTGATCGACAGCGCGGCGCTCGGCAGCGAACTCGGTCAGTGGTTCGACGAGGCCAGCTCGCTCGATCGCTCGTACCGGCCCGAGCTGACGGCTCCCGGGGACCCGGATGCGCCGCTGGCGTGGACCGGTCGCGAGGACGATCGGCTGCAGCACTATGCCAGCGAGCCGCGCACCGGTTGGTGGCGGCGCTTCGTCTCGGGCCTGCTCGGCGCGCTGGTGCCGGAGGAACTGCTGTAACGGCAGCGCCACGCGGGAGCGCCGCCCCGCAGCTCAACTCCCGGGCCGTTTCTTGATGAATCCCAAGGAACCGGAGCGTTCGTCGAACCGGCGTGCGCCTGCTCGATCAGACTGCGCAGGAAGGCGATGGACGCCTCCAACTGACCCAAGGAGATCGAGATGAAGACGATGACATGGCATGCAATCGCGGGCGCCGTGGCCACGGCCGCATGCGCGGCCTCGCTGACCGCGCCGGCGCTGGCGCAGACGGCCCCGCACAGCCACGACGCGGCCGCGCCGCACCAGCTGAGCCTGAATCAGGGCCGCAAGTGGGCCACCGACGACGCGTTGCGCAACGGCATGGGCCGCATCCGCGGTCTGGTCGAGCCGCAGCTCGGCGCCGCGCACGCGGGCAAGCTCACGCCGGCACAGTACCGCGAGCTGGCCACGCAGGTCGAGAGCGAGGTCGGCGGCATCGTCGCCGACTGCAAGCTCGAGCCGAAAGCCGACGCGATGTTGCACCTCGTGATCGCCGATCTGGGCGCCGGCACCGACGCGATGGCCGGCAAGAACGCCAGGCTGCGCCCCGCGCAAGGCTTGGCCAAGGTGGCCCTGGCCGTCAACGAATACGGCAGTCACTTCGACCATCCTGGCTTCAAGCCGATCCGCAACGTTCATTGAACTCGAAGGAGCCGCATCATGCACACGCCCGCGTTCTTCGACGACCTGCCGCCGATCGTGGTCGCCGATCCGCTGGCCGACGCGCTGGGCGCGGCCGAAGACGGCGTCGTCGAGTACCGTTACGTCGACGCCGTCAAGCTGGCGGGCCATTCGTGCCCGACCGTGGCGGGTGCCTGGCTGATGACACGCACCGCGCTGGCGCGCCTGTACCCCGACACGCTGCCGCGCCGCGGCGAGGTGCGGGTCGAGTTGCGCCAGACACTCGACGACGGCGTGGCCGGCGTGATCGCCAGCGTCGCGAGCCTGATCACCGGCGCCGCGAACGAGGGCGGGTTCAAGGGGCTGGCCGGCCGGTTCGGCCGACAGGGCCTGCTGCGTTTCGGCGTGCCGATGAATGGCGAGATCCGCTTCACGCGGCTGGACACCGGCCAGGCGGTCGAGTTGGCGCATCGGCCCCAGGCCGTGCCGCGGCCCGCGGATCTGAGCGCTTCGATGCAGAAGGCCTTGCTGCCGGTTGCCGACGCGGCTGCGCGCCAGGCCTTCGCGCGGGTGTGGCAAGGCTGGGTGCAGGCGATCCTGCTCGAGCACGCCGACGACCCGGCGCTGATCGCGGTGGTGCGCTGAACCGGCATGGCCCGCAGGGAAATTCCTGCCGCGGCGTTCCTGGCGAGCCTGCCGCTGTTCAAGGGCCTGGACGCAGCCACGCTGGCTCGACTGGCGGCGGTCACCACACGGCACCCGCTCCGGCGCGGCGCGATGCTGTTCCGCAAGGGCGAGCCCGCGACCGGGATGTATATCGTCGCCTATGGCGAGATCAAGCTGCTCTCGACGACGCCGGCGCGCGGGGCGCGGCTGTCCGGCATCGTCGGGCCGGGCCAGAGCTTCGGCGAGCCGGTGATGTTCCTCGAGCGGCCGGCCCTCGTCGACGCGCAAGCGGCCGCCGATGCGCTGGTGCTGCAGGTGCCCAGGCAGGCGGTCTTCGCGGAGATCGAGCGCAACCCGAAGTTCGCGCGCCGCATCATCGCGGGCCTGAGCCAGCGCGTCGAGAACCTGGTGCGCGAGCTCGACCGCCAGGCGCTGGGCAGCGGCACCGAGCGCTTCGTCGCCTACCTGCTGCGCCATGGCCGCGGCGAATCACGCCTGGTGGTGACGCTGCCAGCGGCGAAAGGCGAGATCGCCTCGCAGCTGAACCTGACACCCGAGCACTTCTCGCGCATCCTGCACGACCTGGCCGGCGCCGGCCTGCTGCAAGTGGCAGGCCGCAGGATCACCGTGCCGGACAGGCAGCGGCTCGAGGCCGCCGCCGGTAAACCAGCCATCCCGCACAAGCCGAATCGGTGATCTGGTGGGCTGGCCGGTGGCCATCAGCGCGTCAGCCGCGGTCGTTGCCGGATGACCGGGTGCGCCGAACGCGCGAGTCGCCAAGGCTTTGTCACCTGACTTCAGCGCTCGGCGGCGCCGCTGATCTTCTGAAACGGGTCGTGAAACTACCTGCCGCCGTTGGCGGTCGGGCGTGCGCACGACGAGCGGGTAAAGCTCGAGCGCGTGTTCAACGCGGGCGGCTAGGGCCTGGACGTGTGCAGATGTTCCGACGCATCCAAGGCCTTCAGCGTGGCCTTCGCACGCAGTGCATCGGACTGTTCGAGGCCCTCGGGCAGCGCATCGAGGGCGGGCCGCAGCACGGCGTCGGCGTCGCTCGATCGGCCTTGTGCCTGCAGCAGGCGCGCCAGGTCGGTTGCGGCGCGCAGCGCGAACAGCTTCGCACCCTGGCCATCGGCGATAGCGATCGCTTGCCGGTAGCATGACTCGGCCGCCCTGAGGTCGCCGCCGGATTGCCACAGGCGCGCGCGCAATCGCGCCAGCTCGGCGGCGAAGTGGCGCTCGGGGATCTCGGTCTGAGCCTTCTCGCCAGCACGGACAAAGAACTCGGCATCGGCGATGCGTTCGGCCTCGATCAGCACGTCGGCGGCGATCGACGCGAATTCAGTGGTTCCGGCCCGGGATCCCAGCGCAGACCACATTGCGAAGCCCTCGCGCAGCAGGCGCGTGCCTTCGTCCACCCGCCCCGAGGCGACGACGGCGCGCCCCATCAGCAGCCGACCCGAGCCGAGCCGCGCCTTGAACCCCATGCGTTCCGAGAGCTCGAGAACCTGCTGCGACAGCCGAATCGACTCTTCCATGTCGCCTTTGCGAAACGCCATCCAGCGCGCCATCGACAACGCCCACGCCCGCGTCGGCGCGTGGTCGCGCGCCTGCGCGATCTGCAGCGCAGCGAGCGTCTCGGCATCGGCCTGTTCCAGCTTGCCTTCGTGCACGCTGACGGCGACGCTCTGCGCCAGCGCCAGGACCATCGGGTCGACACCGTTGATGTCTCGCCGCTCCCCAGGCTCAATCGACGCCAGCTCGCGCATGGCGTCGCGTGTCGCCGCGCGCGCCTCGCCCAGCGCACCGAGGCTGAATCTGGCCAGACCGGCCAGGACCGCGAGAAATATCCGGCTCATCGGTCGCAGGCGCGCCGGATCGTCGCTCGCCAGCTGCCCGACCAGCCCCAACACGTCGTCGAAGCGTCCGGCCGACCAGAGGCTGGCCGCGATGCCGCTGCAGGCCATGACACACTTGTCGCTCCTGCCCTGCTGCGACGCCAGCTCGCGTGCGCGCGAATAGCAAGCCACCGTCGCCGCCGAGCCCAAACCTTCGGTCTGCATCAGCAGGTTGCCGAGCTTCAACTGCAGGTCGAGCTCGACGTCGTCGGCGTCGCCTTGCACTTCCAGCGCGGGCAGCAGCGCGAGCGCGGTCCGGTAGTGCGTCACGGCCTCGCGGATGGCCACGCGGCCGGCCGCCAGGTCGCCCGCCGCCAACCAATGGCGAAACGCGTCGGCGGTCTGCCCGCCTTCCTGGCAGTGGTACGCCAACAGCTCGGGTTGGGTGGCCACCGTGTCGGGCTCAACCTGGCCGATCGCCGCGGCGATCTGGCCATGGCGCTGCATGCGCTGGGTCTTCAGCATGCTGTTGTAGGCGGTGTCGCGGATCAGCGCGTGGCGGAAGGTGTAGATCGCGTCGGGCGCCACGCCGCGGCGCGCTACGAGGCCAGAGCGCACCAGTTCGTCCAGCGCCTCGGCAAGCTTGGTCGGCGCGAGCCCGAGCACCCCCGCCAGCAAGCGCTGCGAGAACTCGCGCCCGATCATCGCGCCGACCTGCGCCACCTCCTTCGCAGGGGCCAGTCGATCGAGCCGCGCCATCAGCGAATCCTGCAACGTCGATGGAATCGCCAACGTCTGCAGCGGCCCGCGCAGCCGATATCCGTCGCCCGTATCTTCGAGCAGACCGGATTGCACGACGGTCTTGGTCAGCTCCTCGACGAACAGCGGAATGCCGTCGGTCTTGGCAATGATCTGGGCCAGCACCTCGGCCGGCAGCAACCGACCCCCAGTGACCGCCGCGACCAGCTCCGCACACTGTCGCTGGCCCAGGCGGTTGAGCGCCAGCCGGGTCAGGTTGGCAGGGCTCCCCCAAGGCGGTGAGTACTCGGGGCGGGCGGTGACCAGCAGGAGCAGCCGCGCGTCGCGCGAAAGCTCGACCGCCAGGGCACCCAGTTGTTCGGTGCTCGGGTCGATCCAGTGCGCGTCCTCGATCAACAGCAGCACCGGCAGGCGCCGGGCCAGCGCGCGCAGCAGGTCGATCGGCGCCTGCAGCGTCTGCGCTGCCTCCTGCTGCGGGTTCGCTCCGGCCGTGGGCAAACGACCGCCATCGGGTGCACCCATCAGCCGCAGGAGCGCGCCGTGCGACACCGGCGACAGTTCCATCTCCGGGCCCATCAAGCGTTCGAGTTTCTGCCCGCGTTGCGCGGGTGCGTCGGCGGGCGTGATGCCGGCGGCGCGCTCGAAGTACTGCACCAGCGGGTACAGCGCGCTGCTGCTGTGATAGGGCGAGCACTGCAGCAGCACGGTGGCGTGGTGTTCATTGGCCAAGCGCTCGCGCAGCGTCTGGCAGATGCGCGACTTGCCGATGCCCGCCTCGCCGGATAGCAGCATGACCTGCCCTTCGCCGTCGCGCGCCAGGTTCCAGCGCTCGAGCAATAGCGACACTTCACTGGTGCGGCCGACGAACTGGATCAGCTCGCTCTCGTGCTGCGCCTCGAAGCGGCTGGCCACGCTGCGCTCGCCGCGCACGCGCCAGGCCAGGACTGGCTCGCCAAAGCCCTTGAGTCGGAGTTCGCCGGTGGCCTCGAACTCGAACGACGCGCCTGCCAGGCGCCGCGTCTCGGCAGACACCACGATCTCCCCGGGGGAGGCCTGCGCCTGCAGGCGCGCCGCCAGGTTGGGTGTCTCGCCGCTGGCCGTGTGCTCTGCGGCCGGCGTGCCGGCGCCGATCTCGCCCACCACCACCGGTCCGGTGGCAATGCCGATGCGCGTCTGCAGCGCAGTCCCGCCCTTCGGCCTGAAGCCGGCCACGGCCTGGAGTACATTCAACGCCGCGTGCACCGCGCGCTCCGCGTCATCCTCGTGCGCACGCGGGTAGCCGAAGTAGATCAGGCAACCATCGCCGAGCAGCTGCGCAACATGGCCGTCGAAGGGCGCCACCGCGGCAGCCACCGTGTCGTGGTAGCCACGGATCAGCGCCTGCAGATCTTCGGGATCCAGGCAACCGGCCAGCAAGGTCGAGCCGACGAGGTCGCAGAACATCACGGTGAGCTGGCGCCGTTCGGCGTCGCGGACCGTCCGCGACGACGCAACGTCGGCGGCGCCTGTGCGACCTGCTGCCCGTTCAGCGATCGCCAGCAGCAGCCGCTTGCGATGGCCGAGCATCGCCACGCCGAGCTCCTTCAGGTCTGCATCACCCAGTTGCGGCAGCAGCTCGACCTCGATGCCCTGCGCGACGAACGCCGGCGCATGCTCTCCAAGGCCAACGGACTGGAGCCATTGGGTCACGTCGTTCATCGAGACTCGGTTCATGCCGTGTGGGTCTTGCATGATGCCCGAAAGGGCGGCGCGCCAGGCGTGGCCCCGGCCCGGGTGGCAACGGGGTACCGGGCCAGACCCTCAAGCCGCGCGCTCGATCTTGCTGAACAGGTCGCCGAATATGGCATCACGCTGCACCGCGTAGGCCTCGCGCATCGGGTGGCGCACGGTGTCGTGCCGCCAGCGGCGGTCGGCGCCGAGCCGCGGCGTGCGCACGATCGTGCTCGGCACCCAGGCTGGGTTCAGCAGCCAGGCGATGTTGATCAGGTCCCAGATCACCCAGCTGTGGGCGTAGAAGTCGTCGATGCCGAGCATCTCCCACAGCGGGTTGTGCGTGTACAGCTGGAACAGGTGCTTGCCGATGGCACCTCGGCCGGCGAGATAACGTTCGGCCTCGGGGAACGACAGGCGCAGTTGCGCGCCGACGTGGTAACCCGGCAAGTACACGAGTGGAGCGCCGCTGTCGAACAGCAGCGTCGAGGCCAGCAGGTCCTGCTCGAGGTTGAAGGCGTAGTTGGCGTGCGGCGCGTGCGACGGGTAGCCCGCGGTCCAGACCACGACGATGCGCTCGGCGATGTCGGGTGCCAGCAGCAGCGCGCTGGCGATGTTGGTCAGGCAGCCGAGCGCCACCACGTACAGCGGTTCGTCCGGTGGCGCGGCGCGGGCGGTGTGAATCAGGTGCGTCGCGGCGTCGCTCACCAGCGGTCGTTCGAGCGAATCGAGATACGCCGTCGAGCCGCGAAACACCCGGCCCGCATGCGGCTGGCCCAGCGCATCGAACACGGCTTCGATCGCGTGCACGCTGCGCGCCATGCCGACGCCCGGCGGATTGAACGGCGCCAGCGCCACCGTCTCGAGCGGCCAGCCGCGGCGCTCGAAGTGCGCCAGCATCGCCGCGTGCTGCTGCAGCAGTTCGTGGTCCTGCGGCGTGGCTTCACCGGGGCGGTCGCGGGCGATGCGCGCACGGATCATCTCGCGGCGACGGTGGTCGAACGAGAACGGTGCCGCGTACACCGCCTCCACCTGCAGCGCGTCGCTCGACAGCAGCGCCCAGGCGATCGCGAACGGGTCGTCGATCTCGTTGGCCGCGTCGGTGTCGATCACCACGTGTGGCCTGGCGCGCGGCAGCGCCAGCCGGGCGTGGTACCAGGCGTCCGGGCGATCGATCAGGCGGCGCATGCGGGGCGGCTCCGGCGTCAGTGGCCGACTGTACACAGCGCCGGCGCGCGGAGCGATCAGGTGCGCCAGACGCGCGGCGCTACGGGCTCCAGCTGCCAGGCCAGCTCGCGCCACCGCGCGCGCACGGCCTGTGCCAGCGCCATCGCCGGCTCGATGCGGTGCGCCAGCGCGCGCAGCACGATCACGCGCGGCTGCGGCGCGGTCACCCCGGCCAGCACGGCGCCGTCGGCCGGCAGAACGTCGACGATGGCGCGGGCGGCATCGACCAGGGTCTCCAGCCGCTGCGCCGGCAACGGTGTGCCGGCGGCGAACCACAGCGTGAGCATGGCGCTGCGCCCGGCCAGGCCCAACGGGGAATCCAGCAGCCGCCGGTCGGCGCTGTCGATCACGCCGCGCTCCAGCCATACGCCGGGCACCTCCAACTGCTGCTCGAAGCGGCCGGCCACGAACGCTTCGCCGGCGGCCGGTGCGCCGAGTGCCAGCAGGTCCCAGCCGATCATCTCGGCACCGGGTGCGAGCGCGAAGCGCGCCCGGTTGACGCCGAGGCAGCCGCTGTGCGCCAGCGCCTCGAGCGGCAGCCATTCGAGCCGCGCGGCGTCGGCCAGTTCGGCCCGCACCTGCTGCAGGCTGGTGTCGCCGGCGCTGCGATAGAAGCGCGTCGCGCCGGGCGTCGTGATCACCGCGTGCGCACCGGGGCCGAGCGACAGCACGATGTCGAGCCGGTCGCCACCGACGATGCCGCCCGGCGGGTGCACCAGCACCTGGTGGCAGATGGCGTCGCCCTCGGGGTACAGCGACTTCAGCACGCGCAGCGGGCCTTCGTGGCGTGCGTGCGCAATGCAGCGCGCGCCGTCCCGGCGCAGCTGCAGCTCGAGCCGGGCGTGCCAGGTCACGTGGGCCTCGCGGCGACCGGGTGCGGGCGCCGACTCCCCGAGGGGTTGTTCGCTTGCCTAGCCCGGCCCGGCGCGACGCTCACGTGCCCGGCCGTCAGCGCTGTTTCCAGAACCAGCGGTGCAGCGCGGTGATCTCTTCCTCCACCTCGGGCACCGGGCCGTGCACCTCGACGTGTTTGTGGCCGCGGCGGAACACATCGCGGCACGGCAGGTCGAGCGTCGGGTTCTCGGCGTGCGCGCCGGTGTGCTCGAGCAGCGAGCGTTCGCTCATGCCGAAGACCAGCCGCCCGATATGCGCCCAGTACATCGTGCCGGTACACATCGCACAGGGCTCGACGGTGGTGACGAGGGTGCAATCCCAGAGGTAGGCGGGAGGATGCAGCCGCGCCGCCTCGCGCGCGAGCACGGCCTCGGCGTGGTTCACGCTGTCGATGTTGCGCTGTTCCAGCAGCACGGTCTCGCCGTCGGGCGCGACCAGCAGCGCGCCGAACGGGTGGTGGCCGGCGTCCATCGCCGCGCGCGCCACGGCATTGGCGCGGCGCAGGTGGCGGATCTGCTGCTCGAGGTTCATCGCGCTGCCGGTGTTGTCGGGTGCGAGGCCACTCAGGCCAGCAGATCGCTCAAGGTGCGCGCGATCACCTTGGTGGCGCGCCGCAGGTCTTCGAGCACCAAGTGTTCGTCGGCACGCTTGGCGTTCGATTCGAGCACCGTGCGCGGGCCGGCGCCGTAGATCGCCGTCGGAATGCCGAGCTCGCCGTACAGCCGCACGTCGGTGTACAGCGGCGTGCCCGAGACGGGAATCGGTTCGCCGAACACCGCCTCGCCGTGGCGCTGCAATGCGGCCACCAGCGCGTGGTTGTTCGGCGAGGCCTTGAGTGCCTTGGCCAGCAGGATGCGCTTGATCTCGACGCGCACGCCGGGGCTGCGCGCCACGGTGCTCGTGATCAGCTCGCGCACCTCGGCCTCCACCTCGGCGGCGTCCTCCTCCGGGATCATGCGGCGGTCGAGCTTGAGCACCACCTTGCCCGGCACCACGTTGGTGTTGGTGCCGCCGCTGATGCGGCCGACGTTCAGGTACGGGTGGTCGATGCCCGGCACCTTGGACTTGCGCGTGCGCAGCACGTCGTTGTGGGCATACAGCGCGGTCAGCAGCTTGGTGGCGGCCTGCAAGGCGTCGACGCCGGTCTCGGGGTAGGCCGCGTGGCTGGCCAGGCCATGCAGCGTGACTTCGAGTTGCAGGCAGCCGTTGTGCGCGACCACCACCTGATAGCTGAAGCCGGCGGCGATCAGCACGTCGGGCTGTGTCAGGCCGAGGTTGAGCAGCCAGCCGGGTCCGAGCTCGCCGCCGAACTCCTCGTCGTAGGTGAAGTGCAGCTCGACCGCGCCGCGCAACTTGGCGCCGGAGCGGATCAGCGCGCGCAGCGCGAAGGTGTAGGTCGCGAAGTCGCTCTTGCTGACCGCGGCCGCGCGGCCGTAGAGCTTGCCGTCGACGATCTCGCCCTTGTAGGGGTTGTGCGTCCAGCCATCGCCGGGCGGCACCACGTCGCCGTGGGCGTTGAGCGCGATCGTCGGCCCGTCGCCGAAACGGTGCCGCACGATCAGGTTGGTCACCGACACCATGCCGGCGGCCTTGACCACCGCATCGGGCACCTTGTGGCGCTCGACGACGAGTCCCACGCTCTCCAGCAGCTCGGCCGTGCGCTCGGCGTGCGGCGCGTTGTTGCCCGGCGGCGTGTCGGTGGGCACGTGCACCAGGGCCTGCAGAAACCCGACCTCCTCGTCGAAGTGTTTGTCGATCCAGGCGTCGAGTTGCTCGTGTATCTCGCTCATGACAGCCCCTCGTCCGACGGGTACGTCGGCCGATCCCCCAAGGAGATGCAGGCCGGCTTGGGAGCGGCCCGGCGCTCGGCCCGCCGCGGCGGCATTGAAGGAGGTGGGTTCATCGGACCTCGGTGGCCAGTTGTTCGAGCAGGTGCGAGAAGGCGCGCACGCTGAGTTCGGTGTCGTCGTTGGTGATGGCTTCCAGCGGGTTGTGGCTGATGCCGGCGTTCAGCCCGCGCTGGAACAGCATGGCCTGCGGCATCACCTCGTGCAGCTTCATCGCATCATGCCCCGCGCCGCTGGGCATGCGGTACAGCGGCAACCCGAGGCTTTGCACCGCGGCCTCCCAGCGCCGCTGCCAGACCGGCGCGCTCGGCGCCGCGGCGGCGCGCATCGTTTCCTCCACCTTGACCTGCACGCCGCGCGCACTGCAGATGCGGTCGAGCTCGGCGAGCACGTCGCGCGCACAGGCGTCGCGGGCCTCGTTGGTGGTCGCACGCAGGTCGAGGCTGAAGGTGCAGCGGCCGGGCACGACGTTGATCGAGCCGCTGGGCACCTGGAGCATGCCGACGGTGCCGACGACGTCGGGCACCGATGCGGCACGCCGTTCGACATACAGCAGCAGCTCGGCCACCGCGGCGGCTGCGTCGCGGCGCCGGTCCATCGGCGTGGTGCCGGCGTGGCTGGCCATGCCGACCACCTCGCACTGGTAGCGCACGCCGCCGTTGATCGAGGTGACGATGCCCAGCGGCAGGTCGATCTCGTTGAGCACCGGGCCCTGCTCGATGTGCACCTCGACGAAACCGAGGTAGCGTGCGGGGTCGCGCCTCAACTTCGGGATGTCGTCGACGCACAGGCCGGCGTGCACCATCGCCTGGCGCATCGTCACGCCGTCGGCGTCGGCCTGCTCGAGCCAGGCGGTGTCGAAATGCCCGGTCAGTGCGCCCGAGCCGAGGAAGGTGGCCTTGTAGCGCTGGCCTTCCTCTTCGGCGAAACCGACCACCTCGATGCCGAAGGGCAGCCGCCGGCCGGCGCGCTGCAGTTCGCGCACACAGGCCATCGGCACCAGGATGCCCAGGCGGCCGTCGTACTTGCCGCCGTTGCGCACGGTGTCGTAGTGGCTGCCGGTCAGCAGCCTGCGGCTCCCGACCGTAGCCACCTTGCGGTCCAACGGGCCCGACCCCACCCCACCCCTCCCCTGTCCAGGGGAGGGCCTGTGCCCGGCCTTCATTGCAGCTTCTTCGATGCCCCAATACACGCCGACCACGTTGCCCACTGCATCGATGGCCACGTCGTCGAAGCCGCAGTCGGCCTTCATCCAGTGCGCGAGGCGCTGGGCGCAGGCGCGGTGCGCGTCGGTCAGGTAGGTCACGGTCAGCTCGCCACGCTCGGCATAACCCGGGTCGCTGTGCTGGGCCAGGCGTTCGGCCCAGTCCCACACCTGGTTGCCGATCGCCGGCTCGACGCCGAACTTGTCGTTCAGGCGCATCTCGGCGATGCGGTGGATGTTGCGCAGCGCTTCGGCGAGCTCGAAATCCGGGTGGTGGTGCACCCGCCGCGCGAAGGTGGCGATGATCTCCTGCTTGCTCAAGCCGGTGCCGCGCGGTCCGCGCACCGCCAGGATGAACGGGAAGCCGAAGCGCTGGTTGTACTCGGCGTTCAGCCGCTGGATGGTGGCGAACTCGTCGGGCGTGCAGTCGGTCAGGCCGGCCTTGCCCTGTTCGTGGGTCGACTCGGCGGTGAGCGTCTTGCTCACCATCGCCTTGCCGGCCAGTTCGGGGTGGGCCCGGATCAGTTCGAGCTGCGCGTCGCGGCCCGACTCGCGCACGGTGCACACCAGCGCGTGCTTCAGCTGCGCCAGGCTGGCGAACGGCCGCCGCGGCCACGTGGCCTCGGCGATCCACGGCGAGTGCTCGTAGGTGCCGGCGAGCAGCGCGGTGAACTGCTCTTTTGGGGCGGTGTTCAGTTGCTCGAGGGTGAGCATCGTCTGGGTTCCTGGTTGTTGGGTGTCGTGGATGAAGCTACTGCCGCGACCGAGCGGCAGGCCGCTGGCGCAGACCGCGTTCTCCCGGCCCACGCTCGCGGGCGACGACCGGAGTGCGCCACCAGCGCCTCGTCCACACCGCCGGTGCCATGCCAACACCAGGGCGACCGCGAATGGGGCCTCCGCCCGCGGTCCCCGTCATCGGCCTGCGAAACGGCGGTGGCATGCGGCATGCCACGGTGGTGCCCAAGGGCCGGTGGTTCGGGCGTGCGATCGCAGGCCCGATTCGCGGTCGCCCCAGTGAGGGCATGGCACGGGCGGTGTTGAAGCGGTCGGGCACCGAAGCCCTCGGTGGCCGCCCGCGAGCCTGGGCCGCAGAGCGCATGCCCGGGCCGCCGGCCCCGCCCCGACATACCGCCCGCGAAGACGCCGCCCTTGTCACCCGTCACTCCCACACGAACGCCGAGGCCGCATCGAACGGATGCACGGCACGCCAATGCTGCGCGATGTCGATCCGCCGCGCGACCCACACCCGGTCGTGCGCCTGCACGTGGTCGAGGAAGCGCTGCAGCGCGCGCATCCGCCCGGGGCGGCCGAGCAGCCGGCAGTGCATGCCGATGCTCATCATCGACGGCTGTTCGTCGCCCTCGGCATGGAGCAGGTCGAACGCATCGCGCAGGTACTGGAAGAACGGATCGCCGTGGCTGAAGCCCTGCGGCAGCGCGAAGCGCATGTCGTTGTTGTCGAGCGTGTAGGGCACCACCAGGTGCGGTGCCAGCACGCCGTTGCTCGTTCTCACCTGCAGCCAGAACGGCAGGTCGTCGCCGTAGTAGTCGCTGTCGTAGGCGAAACCGCCGTGGTCGGCGACCAGGCGGCGCGTGTTCGGGCTGTCGCGGCCGGTGTACCAGCCGAGCGGGCGTTGACCCGGTCAGCCGCTCGATGATCGCCATGCCGCGTTGCAGGTGATCGCGCTCGGTGGCCTCGTCGACGCCCTGGTACGAGACCCAGCGCCAGCCATGGCACGCGATCTCGTGGCCGAGTTCGACGAAGGCGGCGGTCACCTCGGGGCAGCGCTCCAGCGCCATCGACACGCCGAACACCGTGAGCGGCAGACCGCGGCGCTCGAACTCGCGCAGGATGCGCCAGACGCCGACGCGCGAGCCGTATTCGTAGATGCTCTCCATGCTCAGGTGGCGCGCGGCAAAGGCCGGCGGGTTGAACATCTCGGACAGGAACTGCTCGCTGCCGGCGTCGCCGTGCAGCACCGAGTTTTCGCCGCCTTCTTCGAAGTTCAGCACGAACTGCACCGCGACGCGGGCGTTGCCGGGCCACCGGGGATGCGGCGGCACGCGGCCGTGGCCACGCAGGTCGCGCGGGTAGCGCGGGCGTGGTCATGAGGCCTGCAGCACCTGGGACAGGTCGGGCGCACGCGGATCGAAGCGCAGGTTGCGTTCGACGCTGCTCAGGTGTGCGTGGGTCAGCCGCGCGGCGGCGCGGGCATCGCGCCGCGCCAGCGCGTCGACGATCGCCACGTGCTCGGCAAACGAGGCCTCGGCGGAGTGGCTGGATTGGTACATCAGCGCGATCAGCGACGAGCGCGTCAGCAGGTCGCCGAGCAGCTGCGCCAGCACCTCGTTGCCCATCATGCGCGCCAGCACGACGTGAAAGTCGGCCAGCAGCCGGGTGCGGCCGGGGATGTCGGTGCGCCGCACCGCGGCCTGCTCGGCCTGCAGGTGCGCGCGCAGCTCCGTCACCTGCTCGTCGGTGATGTCGCGGCACAGGTTGCGGATCATCGCGCATTCGATCATCTGGCGCGCCTCGAACACCTGGCGCGCCTCCTCGACGCCAGGCATGGCGACGAACGCACCGCGGCCCGGGTCGAGCCGCACCAGCCGGTCGCGGCTCAGCTGGTTGAGCGCCTGGCGCACCAGCGTGCGCGACACCTGGAAGATGTCGGCGATCTGCTGCTCGGCGAGCTTGGTGCCCGGCATCAGGCGCCGCTCGGCAATCGCGCTGGTGATCGACTCGACGATGCGCTGGGTGGCCGTGCCGCCTTCCGGCGCGTCGTCGCGCGGCGGCGTGCGGCCGGGGCGAGGTGGTGCCGCAGGACGGATGACCTTCAGGTTGGCGCGGCCGCGCGGCATATCGGGTGGAGTGCGGATTGACGTGTACGCAGAAGTGTATACACTTTGGCGGCCAGTGCAAGGCAAGGCCCCAGGCCGTGCCGGCTGAATCCAACCGGAGACCGCCTCGATGGGCCATCTCAGCACCCACGTGCTCGACACGATGAACGGTTGCCCGGCGGCGGGCATGAGCGTGCGCCTGGAGCGCCTGGCCGGCAACCGCATGGAAACCCTGAAGCGCTTCGTGCTCAACGCCGACGGCCGCAACGACGGCGGCGCGCTGCTCGACGCGCAGGCCATGGCGGTGGGCCGCTACCGGCTGGTGTTCTCGGTGGCGCCGTACTTCCGGAGCAAGGGCGTGGTGCTGCCCGAGCCGCCGTTCATCGACGATGTGCAGCTCGACTTCGGCATCGCCGACGCGAGCGCGCGCTACCACGTGCCGTTGCTGGTGAGCCCGTGGAGCTACGCCACCTACCGCGGCAGCTGACATGTTCCGCCCGAAGCGCCTGCGGCGCCTCCCCCCCAGGGGGCGCCGCCTGTGGCCCGGCGGAGCCGGGTCCACGGCGTCTGGTTGGGCGGCCGGGCGGCCTCGCATGCACCTTGCATGACATCTGACGAACGCATCGAATCACTACAGGAGCATTCATGAGTCGAATCCATCGCCAATTGCTGGCGGCCACGCTGGCCGCTACCGCCCTCGTCGCGCAGGCCGCCTGGCCCGAGAAGCCGGTGCGCATCGTCGTCACCTTCGCCGCCGGCGGCGCCAGCGACATCGTGGCGCGCGCGATCTCCGAGCCACTGGGCAAGGCGCTGGGGCAGCCGGTGATCGTCGACAACAAGCCGGGCGCCGGCGGCACGATCGGCGGCACCGAGGTGGTGCGCTCAGCGCCCGACGGCTACACGCTGATGCTGAGCAACAGCACGCCGCTGTCGATCGGCCCGTGGACGGTGCCCAAGCTGCCGTACGACTCGATCAGGCAGTTCAGCCACATTGCGATGCTCGGTGTGGCGCCGGTGCTGATCATGGCCAACCCGAAGACCGGCCCCGCGTCGCTGAAGGACCTGCCCAAGGCCGCCGCCGCCCCCGGCTACAACTTCGGCTCCGGCGGCCCCGGCTCGATCGGCCAGATCGTCGGCGAGATGGCCAAGGCCGCGATGAAGATCAACATGACGCACGTGCCGTACCGCGGCGGTGCGCCGATGACCACCGACCTGATCGCCGGGCAGATTCCGGTGGGCATCGACGTGATCACCGCGTTCGTGCCGATGGTCAAGTCGGGCCAGATCAAGGCGTTGGCGGTGACCACGCCGACGCGCTCGCCGCTGCTGCCCGACGTGCCTACGGTGGTCGAACTCGGGTTGCCGCAACTGGTGGCCGAGAACTACTTCGGCGTCTCGGGCCCGGCGGGCCTGCCGAAGGAGGTGACCGACAAACTCGCCAAGGCGCTGGCCGACATCGTGGCCGACCCGGCGATCGTCAAGCGCTTCGAGGAGCTCGGCATCACCACCGTCAAGATGAGCTCGGCGCAGTTCGGCGAGTTCGTCGCCAAGCAGATCAACGATTGGGCGCCGGCGATCAAGGCGGCCGATTTCAAGCCCTGAGTGTCTCTCCCGCTCGCCGTGGGCAGGGGCTGTTGAACGTGGTGGACCACCAGGCGCGACAGCCATCCATCTCACCGCGCCCGGCGTGGTGAGCCGTTAGCACGGAAGAACTCGACATGGATGCGTACCTGCTGGATTGGGCCAACCTGCTGCTGCGCTGGCTGCACGTGATCGTGGCCATCGCCTGGATCGGCTCGTCGTTCTACTTCGTGATGCTCGACATGAGCCTGGTGCCGCCCGAGGACGAGGCCTTGAAGGCCAAGGGCGTCAACGGCGAGCTGTGGGCCGTGCACGGCGGCGGCTTCTACAACCCGCAGAAGTACTTCGTCGGCCCGAACACGATGCCCAAGGGCCACCTGCACTGGTTCTACTGGGAGAGTTACTGGTCGTTCATGTCGGGCTTCGCGCTGTTCGCGGTGCTGTACCTGTGGAACGCAAGCAGCTTCCTGGTCGACCGCAACGTCTACGCCTGGGGCTCGCCGATGGCGGCGGGCTTCGCGGCACTCGCCTTCCTGGTGGCGGGCTGGCTGGTCTACGACACCATCTGCCGCGTCTTCGGCCGCAAGCCCGACGGCTCGATCGGCGGCGATCTGCGCGTCGGCGTGCTGCTGTTCGTCTACGTCGTGGCAGCCACCTGGCTGGCCTGCCAGCTGTTCTCGGGCCGCGCCGCGTTCCTGATCGTCGGCGCAATGCTGGCCACGACGATGAGCGCCAACGTGTTCTTCTGGATCATCCCGGGGCAGCGCAAGGTGGTGGCCGACCTGGCGGCCGGCAAGGCACCGGACCCGATCCACGGTCAGCGCGGCAAGCAGCGCAGCGTGCACAACACCTACTTCACGCTGCCGGTGCTGATCGCGATGCTGTCCAACCACTACGGCTGGCTCTATCAGAGCAAAGCACAACTGGCTGGTGCTGGTGGTGCTGATGCTCGGCGGCGCGCTGATCCGGCATTTCTTCGTCGCCCGCCACCAGGCCAACGTGCACGGCCGGCCCTGGCCCTGGGGCTACGCGGTCGCCGGCGTGGTGCTGATCGTGGCGCTGGCGATCGTGCTGGCGCCGGCGCCGCAAAGCGCCGCCGCAGCGGCCCGGCCGGCGAGCTTCGCCGAGGTGAAGGCGATGGTCGAACGGCGCTGCCTGATGTGCCACAACCCAGAGCTGCAGCAGAAGAACGTGTCGCTGCACGAGCCCGAGCTGATCAAGCGGCACGCACAGATGATGTACCAGCAGGTGGTGGTGCTCAAGCTGATGCCGTTCGGCAATGCCACGCAGATGACCGACGACGAGCGGGCGCTGTTCAAGCGCTGGTTCGAAGCCGGTGCGCACACCGAGTAGCGAGGGAGCCCGGAGGCGGCGCCAGGCCGGACCCGGGCATTGACAAACCAGACGAGGAGACAAGAGATGAGTTCGATTGCTGTCCATCCGGTGGACGAGAAGCTTCCGGCGGGCCGGCTCACGGCGCTGGGCATCCAGCATGTGCTGGTGATGTATGCCGGCGCAGTGGCGGTGCCGCTGATCGTCGGCCGCGCACTCAAGCTCACGCCGGAGCAGGTGGCATTGCTGATCAGCGCCGACCTGTTCTGCTGCGGCCTCGTGACGCTGGTGCAAAGCTTCGGCGTGACGCGCTGGTTCGGTATCAAGCTGCCGGTGATGATGGGCGTGACCTTCGCCGCGGTGGGGCCGATGGTGGCCTTTGCCAATGCGGTGCCCGGCGTGGACGGCGCGCGCGCGATCTTCGGCGCGATCATCGGCGCCGGCATCATCTCGATGGTCATCGCACCGATCGTCAGCAAGCTGCTGCGCTTCTTTCCCCCGGTGGTCACCGGCACCATCATCGCGATCATCGGCATCAGCCTGATGCGCGTGGGCGTGGGCTGGGCGATGGGTGCACCGGCGCCGTTTGCGCAGAACGTCGACGTGCCCAAGCTGGTGGCGATGGTGGATGGCGCCAAGGCCGCCGCAGCGGCTGCCGCCGCGACCGCGGCGTCCGGCGTCGCGCCACCGGCGATCCGCCTGCCGGGCCCGATCCCGATGGTCAACAACCCGAACTACGGCGCGCTCGACAACATGGCCGTGGCCGGCGCGGTGCTGGTGTTCATCCTGCTGCTGGTGAAGTACGCGCGGGGCTTCATCGCCAACATCTCGGTGCTGCTGGGCATCATCGCCGGCTGCGTGGTCGCCGCCGCGCTGGGCAAGATGAGCTTCGACAAGGTGGCCAAGGCCAACTGGTTCGACGTGGTCACGCCGTTCGCCTTCGGCATGCCGACCTTCGACCCGGTGATGATCCTGACGATGACGCTGGTGATGATCGTCGTGATGATCGAATCCACCGGCATGTTCCTCGCGCTGTCGGACATCACCGGCAAGCCGATCGGCCAGCCCGAACTCGCGGCCGGCCTGCGCACCGACGGCCTGGGCACGCTGATCGGCGGCATCTTCAACACCTTCCCGTACACCAGCTTCTCGCAGAACGTCGGCCTGGTCGGCGTGACCGGCGTGCGCAGCCGCTACGTGTGCGTGGCCGGCGGCATCATCATGATCGTGCTCGGGCTGCTGCCGAAAATGGCCGCGTTCGTCGAGGCCATCCCACAGTTCGTGCTCGGCGGCGCGGGCCTGGTGATGTTCGGCATGGTGGCGGCCACCGGCATCCGCATCCTCGCCGGCGTGGACTACAAGAACAACCGCAACAACCTCTACATCGTGGCGCTGGCGATCGGCTTCGGCCTGATCCCGCTGGTGGCACCACGCTGGACGCAGCAGATGTCGCACCAGCTGCACCCGCTGCTGGAGTCGGGCATCCTGCTCACCTCGGTCGCGGCCGTGGTGCTGAACCTGTACTTCAATGGCGCCAAGGGCGACACCGCGGCGGCGGTGCAGGCGGCCAAGGCGGCGGAGGCGCATTGAGGCGACGAGCGGGCTGAAATGCGCCCTGCGGCAGGCTCGCGTCGGCAGAGGCAAGTGTGTGTTTTCGGCCCGGTGCTGACTCTTGGCGTCCGCTTTCAAGCGGCCCGCAATGGCCGGTGCGCGCTGCGCCACGGCCGCGGGCTGTGTGGTCCGGGCGCTCAGCCTGCGGCGCCCCGGCCCGAAGGCCGGGGTGCACTGCGCTGCTCGCCCGACCAGGGCGGCTGCGATCCCGCCGCCGCGCCGCTGCACGCGGCGCCGCCTCACGGGTTCTCGCCGGTCTGGCGCTTGTGCGCCAGACGTCCACGGCCGGGCCTGCAGGCCCGGCCGGCTCGTGAGGCGAGCAAGAGTGCGCAGGCACTCTTGCTCGTCCACACTCGCCCCCTGCTCGTGCTGCGCTGCTCGTCGCCGCAATTCGCGCCCGGACCCCACAGCCCACGACCGCGGCTTCGCGAGGGACACCGAGCGCGGCGCCGCGCATCGGTGCAGCGCCGGTGCGGTGCTGCGCGACAGGCGGTACCCGGCAGGGGCGATTTCGGGGGCGGCGAGAAGCGCAGGCCTGGGGTCGGCGCGCGCAGCGCGCTTCGTAGACTGACTCGCCGCGTTTGGCCGAACGCAGCGACCGCAGGTCGCGCAGTGAGTTACGCGGCGCGACCCCAGGGCGAGCATCGCAGTGCAGTCGGCGCATTTGGCCGACCGCCCACGCATGAGCCCCTGGCCGGGTACCGCCTGCCGCGACGCACTGACCACCCTCCAAAGCAGACGCCCGCCAAAGTCAGCAACGGGCCGAACGCCGTCACTGTTCTGCAGAGCTCGATCCTGCAACAGCGCCTGGGACGGGCGTGTCGTCGCCGGTCTTGGGCGCGGGGCCGGGTGCTGCCCCCTGCGCGGTCAGCGTCATCAGGATGTCCGCATACCAGGCGCAGTTCAGCCCCAGCGATTCGTCCTGCTGCTGGTCGCGCGTCTGCATGTCCAGGCGCGCCGAGTGCACGCCGAGCAGCTTCCACGGCAGCTCGCCGGCGTCGCGGGCGGTGGCGGCGGCGCGCATCACCACCGGTGCGCCGCTGGTGCCGCGGTGGGTGCGCGCGTCGGTGAGAAAGTAGCCCTGGCCCTGGAAGCGCAGGCCGAACGATGAGGCGATCGCCGCCTGCCGCACCACCGGCAGGTGGTGCATCGTGTCGTGGAAGCCGAGCGGAAAGCCGACGATCAGCAACGGCGTGCCGACCTCCACCTCCTCGAGCGATGCCTGCAGGTGGGCGGGCGTGTAGGCACGCAGGCTCACCGACCCCGGCAGCGCCGTGCGGTCGAGTTCGATCACCGCCACGTCGATCTCGCCGCCCGAATCCCGGCCCTGCCGCCAGATGCCGCGGCCGTCGCGATACAGCAGCACCGACAGCCCGGTCGAGCGGGTCAGGTTGACCTCGTCGAGGTGCAGTTCGAGCTCGATGCGGTCGGGCCGGTGCTCGCTCGGCTCGTCGATCAGCACATGGCGGCTGGTCACCACGAACAGCCGTTCGTCGCGCGCAAAGAAGAAGCCGCTGGCCTTGGTGAGCAGGCGGGTGCCGACGAAGGTGGAGATCTGCGTCGCGGTCAACAGCAGCGGTTCGATCACCGTGGTGCTCCAATCCCCTGCCGCGCGAAGGCGGTTGCGTGGCAGCGGCCATCGCTGGAGGCCTGCGGCGCACAATGGTGCTCGCGCATCGGGCCACGAAATCCGGTTCGGCGTGTCGTCACCCTGCAAGTATGGCCGCAACGCGAACCGAGACCGACAGCTTCGGGCCCATCGAGGTGCCTGCCGATGCCTTGTGGGCGGCACAGACCGAGCGCAGCCGCCGCTTCTTCGCGATCGGCGCGCAGCGCATGCCGCTGCCGATCGTGCACGCGCTGGCCGAGGTCAAGCGCGCGGCGGCCGAGACCAACGCCGCGCTCGGTCTGCTCGATGCCGCCAAGGCGCAGGCCATCGCCGCGGCCGCGGCGCGCGTGGCGGCGGGCGATTTCGATGCCGAGTTCCCGCTGTCGGTGTGGCAGACCGGTTCGGGCACGCAGAGCAACATGAACGTCAACGAGGTGGTCGCCCACCTCGCGTCGCGCGCGCTCGGTGGCGGCCTGGGCGCCGAGCGGCGCGTGCACCCGAACGACGACGTCAACCTCGGCCAGTCGTCCAACGACGTGTTCCCGACCGCGATGCACGTCGCCGTGGCGCTGCAATTGCGGCCGTTGCTGGCGTCGCTGGCGCGGCTGCGCGGCGCGCTGCAGGCCAAGGCCGAGGTCTGGCGCGACTCGATCAAGATCGGTCGCACGCACCTGCAGGACGCCACGCCGGTCACGCTCGGGCAGGAGTTCGGCGGCTACGACGCGCAACTGTCGATCGCCGAGGCCGCGCTGCGCCAGGCGCTGCCGGCGGTGCGCGCGTTGGCGATCGGCGGTACGGCCGTTGGCACGGGGCTGAACACCCACCCGGAGTTCGCGCAGCGTGTGGTGGCCGCGCTGGCGCTGCGACTGGGCGAGCCGTTCGTCGTGACCGGCAACCACTTCGCCGCCATGGCGGGCCACGAGGCGCTCGTGGGGCTGCATGCGGCGCTGCGTTTGCTCGCCGTGGCCTTGACCAAGATCGCCAACGACATCCGCCTCATGGGCAGCGGCCCGCGCGCCGGGTTGGGCGAGTTGCGCCTGCCCGAGAACGAACCCGGCAGCTCGATCATGCCGGGCAAGGTGAACCCGACCCAGGTGGAGGCGCTGACGATGGTGTGCGCGCAGGTGATGGGCCACGACGTGGCGATCGGTCTGGCGGCCAGCCAGGGCCACTTCGAGCTCAACGTCTACAAGCCGCTCATCGCCTACGACGTGCTCGACAGCGTGCAACTGCTGGCCGACGCGATGGCGAGCTTCGCCGAGCACTGCGTCGACGGGCTCGTGGTCGATGCCGCGCGCACGCAGCAGCTGCTCGGCCGTTCGCTGATGCTGGTGACGGCGCTGTCGCCGCACATCGGCTACGACCGGGCGGCGCGCATCGCCAAGCACGCGCACCGCGAGGGCCTGAGCCTGCGCGACGCGGCGCTGGCGGTCGGCGGCATCAGCGCCGCGCAGTTCGACGCCTGGGTCGACGCCCGGCGCATGCTCGGGCCCGGGTGAACCACCGCCGCTGTAGGAATCGTCCTGCACGGCGCTGCACGATTCACCGGTGGCAACATGCCGCCAACGCGGGCACACTCGCGCAGCGTTCACTGGTTCCGGGTCGCACCTGCCGCGCGGCGTGGTCTCACCCGATCGGGGCCGCGGCCCCAGCCCGCCAAACATGTCACCACTCAAGACCTACATCGTCGAAGACAGCCAGGTGATCCGCGAGAACCTCATCGCCACGCTCGAGGAGCTGGTGCCGGTGCAGGTGATGGGCGCCGCCGAAGACGAAGCCACCGCCGTGCAGTGGCTCATCTGCCCGGACAACGACTTCGATCTGCTGATCGTCGACATCTTCCTCAAGCGCGGGTCCGGCCTCGGCGTGCTGCGCGCGACGAACGGTCTGGCGCAGCGCCACAAGGTGGTGGTGCTGACCAACTACGCCACGCCCGACATGCGCCGCCGTTGCCTGGAGCTCGGTGCCGACCGCGTGTTCGACAAATCCAACGAGATCGATGCGCTGATCCTGTATTGCGAGCGCCTGGCGTCGGGCGACACCGGCAACAGCGGCTACGGCACGCTGGGCTGAACGATTCGGGGTGAGGCCAGATGAAACGTCTGCAGCGCGTGGTCAAGCGCGGCCTGTTCGTCCTGCCGCTGGCCTGCCTGGCGGCGGTGGGCATGGTCGTGATCAGCGAGGGCTCGTACTGGCAGGCGGTCGGCACTCTCGATGACTTGGGCACCATGGCTGCCGCCCGCTCGAACATCCAGGGCCTGGAGCGAAGCATCCTGAACGCCGAGACCGGCCAGCGCGGCTATCTGCTCAGCGGCGACAGCGAATACCGCAAGCCCTACGACGACGCGCTGCTGGAGATCGGTGCGTCGCTCGAGTTCCTGGTGCAGTACTACCGCAACGACCCCCAGGCCAGCGAGGTGCTGGCGAAGCTGAGCGCGCTGATCGGCACGAAGGTGTCGGAGTTGGCGTTGACCGTGCAGCTCTACGACGAAGGCAAACGCAAGGCCACGGCAGAGATCATGCGCAGCGGCATCGGCAAGGAACAGATGGACGCCATCCGGGCCCTGAGCGCCGAGTTGCTGGCGCGCGAGTCGGGCCGCGTGGCCTTGGGTCGGGGCGACATCTACCAGACCCTGATGTTCAGCCGGATCGGCGTGGCGCTGCTGAGCGGCTTCAGCCTGCTGGCGCTGGCCTTGTACCTGCGGCAGACATCGATGCTGGTCCGTCAGCAACTCGAACAGAAGCGCCTGGTGCAGGCCGAACGCGACGGCCTGGAAGTCGAGGTCGTGCAGCGCACGGCGCAGCTCACCGAACTGACCCACCACCTGCAGACCGCCCGCGAGGACGAGCGCAGTCGCCTCGCGCGCGACCTCCACGACGAGTTGGGCGCGCTGCTCACCTCGGCCAAACTCGACGCCGCACGCATCAAGTCGCGACTGGCCGGCACGGCCCCGGAAGCTCTGGAGAGATTGACCCACCTGGTCGAGACCCTGAACAGCGGCATTGCGCTGAAGCGCCGCATCATCGAAGACCTGCGCCCATCGTCTCTGAGCAATCTCGGGTTGGTGGCCACACTCGAAATCCTCGGGCGCGAGTTTGCCCAGCAGTCGGGTGTAGAGGTCCATTGCACACTCGAGGCCGTGACCTTGGAGCCCGATGCGGAACTGGTGGTCTATCGCCTGGTTCAGGAGGCCATCACCAACATCACCAAGCACGCCAAAGCCAGGCACGTGTGGATCAACCTGGCGATGCATGACGGCAAGGTTCTCGTCTGCGTGCGTGACGACGGTGTGGGATTCGACACGACCGCGCAGCGCAGTTCCGCGCATGGCCTGATGGGCATGCGCTATCGCGTCGAGGCTGAAGGCGGAACGTTCTCGCTGGCGTCCGCGCCGGGAAGCGGCACGCTGATCCAAGTCATGCTGCCGACATCGGCTGCGACCTGAACCGGGCGCTCGGGAGGCCGCACGGCGTCGAGGCCCGGCTCCCTGTCGGTCCAGTCCTACGCCAGCTCGCTCGCTCGCCCGACGTCGCGACAGCCAGGCCACCTATCGCCGCGGCGACCCCCGGCGCCCACACTGCGTCCATGGCACTGCACACGTGCTCGGTGCACGCGCCTCACACGGGGTCGGCATACGCCCCGCGAGGAGTCCCAGTCATGCTGCACGTCGCCGTCGTGTTCTTCGTCATCGCCTTGATCGCCGCCTTGTTCGGCTTCGGCGGCATCGCCGCCAGCGCCATCGGCATCGGAAAGATCCTGTTCATCGTGTTCGCCTTCCTGGCCGTCGGCAGCGTCGTGCTCGGGCTGATCCAGAAGGCTTGACTGTGTTTCGGCCCAACGATGGTGGGGCTTGTCACCGTCCATTCGCGTCCAGATCCACCGCAACCCTGCAACGGAGACTCACCATGTTCATTCGCACCACCCTCGCGGCCGCTGCCGCCGCCGTCGCACTGATCGCCCTGCCGGGCTGCGCCGTGACGCGCGGCCAGGAGTCCGTCGGCGCCTACGTCGACGACACCGCCATCACGACGGCAGTGAAGGCCCGATTCGTCGACAACAAGGAAGTCGATGCGTCGAGCATCCGGGTCGAGACGCTCAATGGCACCGTGATGCTGTCGGGCTTCGCCAAGAACGCGACCGAGAAGGCCACGGCCGAGACCCTGACCTGGAAGGTCAACGGCGTGAAGGCGGTGAAGAACGAGATCGCCGTGCGCTCCTGAGTCTGCCACGCCAATGGCTCGCGGGTCCTGATCGGGATCCGCGAGTGCGTGTCGTCGCAGCGTGGGCCGGCCTACGTGCCGCCGTGCCGCGCGCGCATACTGTGTCGATGAACCACGGCACGCGGTGCCTCGGCAGCGTCTTCGCAGCACCGCCGACACCATGATTCGCATCGAATTGCAGGTCGACCTCTCCTACGAGGTCGACGGCCACGGCGCCGATTTCGTGTTCAACGTGCATGCGGCGCATACACCGTGCCAGACCGTCGTCGCCGAAATACCTGTGGTTGAACCAGGCGGTCGAGACGCAGATGCACACCGACCCGGCGACCGGCAATCGTTATCTGCGCCTGCGCGCGCCGCCCGGCGACTTGCGGCTCAGCTACACGGCCACCGTCGACCTGGCGCACCATCGCGCCGATCCGGCCCAGCTGGGCGAGGTGCCGGTGCAACGCCTGCCGCCGCAGGTGCTGGGCTACATCTACCCCAGCCGCTACTGCCAGTCGGACCGACTGATCCGACTGGCGATCCGCGAGTTTGGACAGCTGTGGCAGGGGCACGGCCGCGTGCAGGCGATCCGCGACTGGGTGCAGCAGCGCGTCACCTTCACGTCGAACACGTCGAACTCCAACACCTCGGCCGTCGACACGCTGATCGAGCAGGTCGGTGTCTGCCGCGACTTCGCGCACCTGATGATCGCGCTGTGCCGCGCCGTCAACATCCCCGCGCGTTTTGCCACCGGCACCGACTATGGCGCCGACCCCGCGC
The DNA here is from genome assembly GCA_963814435.1 of uncultured beta proteobacterium. Lineage (GTDB taxonomy): Bacteria > Pseudomonadota > Gammaproteobacteria > Burkholderiales > Burkholderiaceae_C > JAEUPI01. Next base: position 15,988 of record CAWFCV010000001.1, on the reverse strand, counting down.
TGGGCCCACCGGACTTCCATGCCTATGTCGAGGCCTATCTCGGCGACCGCTGGTACATCTTCGACCCGTCCGGCACCGCGATCCCGATGGGGTTCGTGCGCTTCGGCACCGGCCGCGACGCGGCCGACGTGGCCTTTGCCACCATCTTCGGCGGCGTGCAGTCGCAGGCGCCGCTGATCCGGGCCACCGCGGTCGAGGATGCCGCGCGCGCGATGGTGCTGCCGCACCACTGCGCCGATGCGCTGTCCACCGACCGGGGCGCCCTGGCGCTGCCATGACGCCCGCGTGCGGCTATGCGCGTGCGGCAGCGCCTTCGATCACCTGCACGAACCGCGGCCACAGCGGCACCGGCAGGTCATGTCCCCAGCCGTCGATGATGTCCAGCGTGGCGCCGGGGATCTTGGCCGCCAGATCGTGCGCCGCGGCCACCGGCACCAGCGGGTCGTCCTTGCCGTGCAGCACCGCGGTCGGCGCCCGGATGCGCGACAGCAGCGCCGAGCGATCGCCGTCGGCCGCGATCGCCGCCAGCTGGCGCGCGACGCCGCGCGGCCGGTAGCTGCGCCGCACCGACAGGCCGAGGCGGCGCTGCAGGTACTCGTCGCTGGCCGGGTAGCCCGGGCTGCCGATCACGCGGTACAGGTGCACGTAGTGGTCGATGATGCTGTCCACGTCGGTCGGCCTGGCGGGGCGTGACATCAGCGCCGCGCGCACCTTCAGCGCCGGCTGCGGCAGCTTGCGCGCGCCGGTGGTGGTCATCATCAGCGTCAGGCTCTTCACGCGCTCGGGGTGCAGCAGCGCGAGGTGCTGCGCGATCATGCCGCCCATCGAGGCGCCGCACACGTGCGCCGAGGCGATGCCCAGCGCGTCGAGCAGGCCGGCCGTGTCGGCGGCCATGTCGGCCAGGCTGTACGGGCTGTGCACCTTGATGCCCATCGCGGCCTTGATGCCCAGCAGCGGCAGGTTCGGCACGCCCAGCTCGTCGAAGCGCTGGCTCAGGCCGATGTCGCGGTTATCGAAGCGCACGACACGAAAGCCGTGCTGCACCAGGCTGTCGACGAACTCCTCGTGCCAGGCCACGAGCTGCATGCCCAGGCCCATGATCAGCAGCAGCGGCATGCCGCTGGTTGGGCCGTGGTCCTCGACCTCGAGCTGCACGCCGTTGGCGGCGACCTTCATTCCGGTCAGGGCGCCGACGCGGCCGGTGCTGGCGGCGTGGGCACCATCACGCCGGGACCGATCGGGATCTCGTGCGTCTCGACCAGCCGGTTCACGAAGTGGCGGGTCTCACCGAAGCAGGTGGTCGGCAGGCCGACCTTCTCCTCGTAGTGCAGGCTGACGCGCCGGCCCATCGCCTGGCTGACCTTCGCGGCCACCGCGTCGTCGCGCACGGTGAAGTAGAACTTCTCCACCGAGGTGCCCGGCAGCGACACCAGCGCGAGTTCGCCCTCCCAGGTCTTGCAGATCCAGCCCTTGTTGGAGAACTTCTGCACCCAGCCCGCGCGCTCGCCTGTGGAATAGCTCCAGTTCAGCACGAAGGCGGTGTAGCCGGCCAGCAGGGCGACGAGGACGACGATGCCGATGACGAGGCTCTTGAGCATGGCAGGCAGGTGAGGGGTGGTGGCGAAACCGCGATCGTCGCACACCGCGGCGAGCCGCCGGCGCGCGGCCTCGAGGACCGGTGCAGGTGGCCTCAGGCGACGCTTGCCTTGCCCGGGAAGCTCATCGACCAGGCCAGCCAGCGCCAGGTGACCGGGTCGCGTCCGATGATTTCCATCCAGCCCTTGTGCTGCGCGCCGATGTAGTGGCGCTCGCGGTCACGCAGGCGCAGGCCGCGCGCGTGGTGCAGCGCATGGGTGATCTCGTGCACCGCGACGATCGCCACGTTGGAGCCGGTCAGGCCTTCGAACAACTGCACCTCGCGGCAGCCGAAGTCGTACCAGCCGAACGCGTTGCCGGTCTGCGCGCGCGTGAGCCTGCGCACCGGCACGTGGCGCCCGGCCACGAGCACGCGCTCGGGCATCGGCGGCGGCACGGGCACGGCGCCGCACACGGCGAGGTCGTAATGGGCCTCGAAGGGCAGGTGGTCGTTGAGCAGCAGGTTGAACCACACCCAGGCGCGCGGGTTGCGCTGCGCGAACTCCACCAGGCCGGTGGCCAGGCTGTGCGTGTAGGCCTCCTCCACGCAACCCTGCTGGCAGCCGCGGCTGAAGTGGCTCAGGCGGATCAGCACGTGCAGGAAGGTCTCGGCGAGCTCCAGGCCGCGCAGGTCGTGCCTCAGCTCGATGCGGTGCTCCTCGATGTTGATGCACGAGCGGCGGCGGCGATCCTGCAGCCGGGCCGGCTCGCGCATCTCCACGGCGAGCCGGTACGGGCCGAGCTGCACCGTGAACGGCAGGCGTTCGGCACTGTCTCGACGCAGCGGATGAAAGACGGCGCTGACCGCGCCCACGACGGCATTCATGAGGTACCCGGCGAGGCCCGGGACCGGAGGGGAGTTGGGCCCATCATCGCAGCCGGCGCCGGCCCCGGTCCCCCCCGAGGATGAGTGCCCGTGTAACGGTCGCCCGGGGCGATGCAAGTGCTTGATTTTCCTGGGGATCTTGCCGGATGGCGGAACGACCCTTCAACCCGGTGCGGTACCGGTTTCGTGCTGTGGCGCCCTACATGCGGCTCGGCAGCCACAGCGCGATGACGGGGAATGCGATCAGGATCACCAGGCGCAGGATGTCGGTCACGACGAACGGAATCACGCCCTTGAAGATGGTCGTGAAGCTGACGTCCTGCACCACGCTCTTGATGACGAAGACATTCATGCCCACAGGCGGGTGGATCAGCCCCAGCTCGACCGTCATCACGATGATCACGCCGAACCAGATCGGGTCGAAACCGAGCTGCATGATCACCGGGAAGATGATCGGCACGGTGAGGATGATCATCGCCATCGCGTCCATCAGGCAGCCGAGCACCAGGTACATCACCATGATCAGCGCCAGCACGGTGTAGCGGTTCAGGCCCAGGCTGGTGACGAAGCCGGTCAGCTTCTGCGGCGTCTGCGTGATCGTGAGGAAGTAGCCGAACAGCAGCGCGCCGATCAGCACGGTGAACACCGCCGCCGCGGTGCGGGTGGCCTGCAGCAGCGCAGTGCGGATGCCGGCGCGGTCGAGCTTGCGGCGCAGCACGCCGAGCAGGAACGCGCCGCCGGCACCCATGCCGCCGGCCTCGGTGGGCGTGAAGAAGCCGCCGTACAGGCCGCCGATGACGAACGCGAACAGCACCAGCGACGGCCACACGTCCTTCAGCGCGACGATGCGCTCGGCCCACGGCCGCGGCGCGCCGGCGGGCAGCATCTTCGGCCGCACCAGCACGATGATGCCGATCGTCAGCACGTACATGCTCATCGCCAGCAGGCCCGGCAGCACGCCGGCCATGAACAGCTTGCCGATGTCCTGCTGCGTGATCACGGCATAGACCGCGAGCACCGTCGACGGCGGCAGCATCGCACCTAGCGTGCCGCCGGCGGCGATGACGCCGGCCGAGAAACTCTGCGGGTAGCCGTAGCGCCGCATCTCCGGGTAGGCCACGGTCGAGAAGGTCGCGGCGGTAGCCACCGACGAACCGCAGATCGCCGCGAAGCCGCCGCAGGCGAGCACCGTGGCCATGCCCAGCCCGCCGCGCAGGTGGCCGACGCAGGCGTTGGCGGCGCGGAACAGCTCGCGGCTGACGCCGGACACCGACACGAACGCGCCCATCAGCATGAACATCGGGATCACGCCGAAGGTGTAGTCGGTGACCGTGCGCATCGAGGTCTGGCCGATCAGCTTCAGCGCCGGCCCGCCGCCGGCGATCAGCGAGTAGCCGCCGATGCCGACCAGCCCCATCGCCATGCCCACCGGCACGCGCAGCAGCATCAGCACGAACAGCAGCACGAACCCGGCGACGGCGATGAGGTCTGTGCTCAGGTCCATCGCACCGCCCGGCAGCCAAGCCGACACCGTGGAACCGGCTTTAGCTGCGGCATCACATGGCTGGCGCGATATGAGCCTTCGCTGAAGCGCAAGCGCTTTGCCGGGCAACCGGTGTCGCCCCCTGGGGCTGAGGCTGGACGGCGGCCAGCACCTGCGTGCTGGCCGTCGCCTGCCGAAGCGGACCGGCATGCAGGCCGGTCCGTGGACTGGCGCCGAAGGCGCTTCGGGGGGGTCATTTCATTCCTGTGCCCGCTGTGCGGGGCGTTCGTCATGCAGCAGCTCGGGGTGGAACACCAGGCGCCAGGCCCGGATCGCGATCAGCACCACCGCGCACACGTCGCCGGCCCAGGCCAGCGCGGCCAGCGGCCAGGTGGGCAGGTTCAGGTCGTAGGTGAGCACGTTGTCGCTGTAGGTCAGGCGCACCTTGTCGAACAGCATCACGGTCTGCACGGTCACCACGAACAGCAGCACCAGCGTCGCGAAGACGTCGATGAAGCGTTTCATGCGCGGGCCGGCGCCGGTCCACAGCAGGTCGACCGTGATGTGGCCGCCGCGGTAGCTGGTGGCGGCGATGCCCCAGAAGATCAGCACGCCGAGCAACTGCCGGCCGAAGTCGTAGCTGTCGGGAATCGAGGTGTTGAAGAACTTGCGCAGGATCACCGAGATGAAGATGTCGGCCGCGACGATGCCGACGAACGTTGCGGCCATCCACTCGATGACATGGATGATCCGGTCAGCGAGGCTGCGCGACCCTGCCATGACCGGTGTCCGGCGGCAGTCCTACAGCGCCGACTTGTACTTCGCCAGGCTCTGGTGCAGTGAATCGAGCACCTGCTTCGGGTCGCCGCCGACCTTCTTGACGCCCTCGGCCCACTGGTCGGTGACCGGCGCGACGGCCTTGCGCCAGGCGTCGAGCTGCTCGGCGTTGAGCTTGGTCATCTCGTGGCCGGCCATCGCGCCGATCTTGGTGCGGCCGGCAGCTTCGAAGTCGGCCCATACGCTGGCCACCTTCTCGGCCCATTCGGTGGTGCAGTGCTCGTCGACGACCTTCTTCTGCCCGGCCGACAGTGCGGCGTACTTGTCCTTGTTCATCACCCAGACGAACGGCGTCACGTACAGCGGCGCGTCGATGTGGTGGGTCACGACCTTGTCGATGCCGAACAGCGTCAGCGAGCCCCACGGAAAGGTGATGGCGTCGGCGACGCCGCGCTCGAGCATGTCGCGCGCCTCGGGTGCGGACGACTGCACGTTGGTGCCGCCCAGCGTGGTGACCATCTGGCCGATCGTGCTGGTGGCCGGGCGCACCTTCATGCCCTTGATGTCGCCCGGCAACACCACCTTCTTGCGCGAATGCAGGCTGCCGGGGTCGTGCACGAACGCGAAGCAGAACTGCACGTCCTTCATCTCCTTGGCCGCGTACTGGCGGTACCACGCGTCGACCGCCGCACTGCCGCCCTTGGCGTTGGAGGCCTGGAACGGCAGCGACGAGGCCGCGAAGATCGGGAAGCGCCCGGGTTGGTAGCCCGGATTGACATAGGCGAAGTCGGTGATGCCGTCGCGCGCCATGTCGTAGTGGTCGAACGCCTTGCCGAGCTGCTCGCCCGGAAACAGCGTGCTGCTGATCGAGCCGCCGGAGGCCATCTTGATGTCGTCGGCCCAGGCCTGCAGTGCCGGATTGAGCGCGTGCTGCGCCGGCACCCAGCTCGAGAGTTTCAGCGTCACGGGCTTGTCCTGCGCCTGGGCGGCGGTGGCCAGCAGCGCGGCGCAGAGCAACAGGGCACGGTGTGGAATGGGCACGGAGTGTCTCCTTCGATTCGTGAATTGGATTGTGGTCGGCGCCGGGGCGTCGACCGGTACGGGGTATTCCTGGGGTTCGGGTCGCGCACCTGTCTTCGCTCAAGCGCCACCGTGGCGTCGGGCCGCCAGCCGCACAAACCGGATCGGCGACTCCTTGATCGGTCGCGGCGATGCGCCATGGGCGGCCAACACCCGGTCGAGCGCCTGTCCGGCGTCGTCGGCCAGCGCGGCCTCGCGCGCGGCGCGGATCATCGCGGCGCGCTCGTCCGCCGCGCCCAGCGTGTCGTCGAGTGCCAGGTGGTCGAGCACGTGCAGCAGGTTCTCCTTGCCGCGCTCGTTGGTCGCGCCGTAACCCTTGATCAGCCGGCCGCAGCGCGCGATCTCGAGCCCCAGCGCGGGCAGCTCGCGCAGGCCGCGCTCGATGCCGGCGAGCCAGCGTTCGATCAAGGCCTGCTCCACCGCGAAGCGCGAGCCGCGGCGACGCTGGCCTCTCATCGCGGACAGCATCCGCAGCGCGAGCAGGCCGGTCACCGTGTGCGTGCCGAGCTTGATCGGCAACCCGAACGGTTCGAGGCCGCGCGACACGCGTGCACGATCCCAGCGTTGCAGGCCTTCGGCCAGTGCCTGCGGCAACAGCGCGGCGATCTCCGGGATGCCGGGCTTGAAGTGGTCGAACAGGCGCAGCAGCTCGTCGTCGCCGGCGTCCACCTCGCGCCGCACGCGCGCCCAGCGGCTGGCGCGGCGCTTGAGCTCGGCGACGCGCACGATGTCGTCGAACGCCATCCACAGCGCGAGCCAGCGCGCGGCCTCGGCCGTCGCGGCCGTGCCCGGCGTGCCGTCGGCCGCCAGCACGCGTCGCAGACGATCGAGGTACAGCGTCCCATAGGCCTCGTCCTGGTACTCGACCGCGCGCGCCAGCCCGAGCGCGGCGATCTCGTGCACCCCAGCCGGAAAGTGCTGCGCCACGGCGTCGGGTACGACGACGGCTTCCGGCGCCGCGTCGCGCGCCACCTGTGCTGCGAGCTCGAACAGGCGCGATCGGTCCGTCGCCGCGCCGGCCACGCGATCCCAGGCGGCCGCGAAGCCGCGCTGGCTGGCCTGCACGCCCTTGCCGCCGCGGCGGATCGTCGCCTCGTAGGCCTCGCGCGGGAACGGCAGGCGGCCGCTGGTGAACAGCCACGCGCCGACGGCGCCGAACATCACCGCGCTGATCACGGTGCTGGCGGACTGTGCCATCGCCGCCATGTCGAACAGTTCGATCTCGCGCGCCGTCTCGCGCAGCACGGCGGCCAGCTGCTCGTTGTCGACGCGGCCGTCGGCGAGCGGCATCTTCTCGGCGGTGGTGAGCGTGCGGCGGGTCGACGCGATCACCGCGGTGCGGTCGGGCGACACCATGCCGGCACCGGCCTGGCGCGCGACCTCGAGCAGCTCCGATCCGACCACCAGGTCCACGCGGCCCGGCACCGCATACAGGCCGAACACCGGCTTGCGCCCGCCAAGCTCGGCACTGGGCCGCGGGAAGATCTCGATGTAATAGGTGGTCGCACCGGTGCGCTGCGCGACGCCGGGGATCGACGTGCCCTGCACGGCGTGGCCACCGGCACGTGCGGTATCGACGAGCCAGTCGGCCAACACGCCGCCGCCTTCGCCGCCCAGCGCGCACAGCAGAATCGTCAGCGCCTGGTCCGGCGACGCCGCGGGTGCGGGCGTCATGCCGCCGCCCCCAGCAGCACGCGGCGCAGCGGTGCGCGCAGCGCCTCCACCAGCCGTTCGTGCCAGCGCGGGTTCTTCACCAGCTCGGCGCGGTAGAAGCTCGGGCACAGCGTGGCGGCGTGCGCGTTGGCACCGCACAGGCCGCAGCCGACGCAGCCGTCGATCACCGTGGCCACCGGGTCGACCTTCAGCGGGTCGGGGTTGTCCTTGATCGTCAGCGTCGGGCAGCCCGACAGGCGGATGCAGGCATGGTCGCCGGTGCAGACGTCCTCGTCGACGCCGTACTTCACGCGCTGCACCCGCGCGCCGCGCTTCAGCAGCGATGCGATCCACGGCTTGATGCGGCGCTGGCGTTCGAGCTGGCATTCGCCCTCGGCGATGATCACCTTCAGGCCATTGAAGTCGCTGGTGAACGCCGCCTCGAGCGTGCGACGCATCGCGGTGACGTCGTAGTTGTCCACCGTGCGCAGCCACTTCACGCCCATGCCCTTCAGCGTGTCCTCGATTGTCTGGTTCTTGTGCACCAGGCTCTGCTGCTTGTCGGGTGCCGCCGCCTTCACCGCGTCGTCGGGCGTCGAGAGGATGTCCTGCGTGCCGGTGGCCGAGGTGTAGCCGTTCTTCATGATCAGCAGCACCGCGTCGTCGCCGTTGAACAGCGCGCTCTGCACCCCGGTGAGCAGCCCGTTGTGCCAGAAGCCGCCGTCGCCCATCACGCTCAAGGTCCGGCGCTGCATCAGCGGCGACACGCCGGCGCGGCTGGCCAGGCTCATGCCGTAGCCGAGGATCGAGTGGCCGCTCGAGAACGGCTCGAAGGTGGCGAAGGCGTGGCAGCCGATGTCGGCGGCCACATGCACGCGGCCGACATTCTGCTGCGCGAGCTTCAGCGCCGAGAACACCGGGCGTTCCGGGCAGCCGACGCAGAACGTCGGCGGCCGCGGCGGCAGCGGCGCGCCGAGCTTCGCGGCCACCGCCGCGCGGCGCGCGTCGTTGGCGTCGAGCCAGGCTCGCCCGGCGTCGCTGGCCGCGGCTGGCAGCAGCTCGTCGCACCAGCGCAGCAGGCCGCGCGCGAGCACCTCGACGTTGTATTCGCCGTGCGCCGCCATGATGGCTTTGCCGTGCAGCGGCGTCTGGATGTCTTGCCGGTGCAGCGCGGCGAGGATGTCCTTCTCGATGTACTCGGGCGCGCCTTCTTCCAGCACCAGCACGCCGCGCTTGCCGGCGCAGAAGGCTGACACCTCCTGCGGCACGATCGGGTAGGTGACGTTCAGCACCAGCAGGGGAACCTGCGAGACGCCGAACGCGTCGGCCAGTCCGAGGTGGTGCAACGCGCGCTGCAGCGAATTGAACAACCCGCCCTGCACGATGATGCCGACATCGGCGCGCGTGCCGGGCAGGTGCTCGTTCAGGCCGTGCGCCGCGATATAGGCCTGCGCCGCCGGCAAACGCTGCTCGACCTTGAGCTTTTCGTGACCGTAGATCACCGGCGGGTGCGCGAGCTTGGCGTACTGAAACGGCGCCGGCTCGGCCAGCGGGTGCAGCGCCGAGATCTTCGGCGCGACGTTGTCCTTGCAGATGAAGCTGCCGCGCACGTGGCAGGCGCGGATGCGCAGCTGCAGGATCGCCGGCATGTTCGACGCCTCGCTCATCGCGAAGCCGTGCTCGACCATGCGCACCATCACGTCCAGATCGGGCCGCGGGTCGAGGAGCAGCATCGTCGATTTCATCGCATAGGCGTGCGTGCGCTCCTGGATCACGCTGGCGCCTTCGCCGTAGTCCTCGCCGCTGACGATCAGCGCGCCGCCGACGACGCCGGGCGACGACAGGTTCGACAGTGCGTCGGCCGCGACGTTGGTGCCGACGATCGATTTCCACGTCACCGCACCGCGCGCCGGGTAGTGCAGGCTGGCGCCGAGCATCGCCGCGGCCGAGGCCTCGTTGGCGCAGGCCTCGACGTGCACGCCGAGTTCGCGCAGGTACGGTTCGGCCTGCACCATCACGTCGAGCAGGTGCGACACCGGCGCGCCCTGGTAGCCGCCGACGTAGGACACGCCCGACTGCAGCAGCGCCTTGGTGATCGCCAGGATGCCCTCGCCGTGGAACTCGGCGCCCGCGCCCAGGCGCAGCCTGGCGACCTCTTCGGTGAACTGGACTTCCATCGCGCGCGTGCCTCCGGCTAGGGCCGCCATTGTGATCCGCTGACGGAACCTGGATCGCGCGTGCCTGGTCGCTGGAATCCTGCGACGGGCCGGGCGGGGCAGGCGGCCCGGGCATGCGTTCTCCGGCCCACGCTCGCGGGCTGCCACCGCGGACTGCAATGCCGGGACTCGCCAACGCCGACCTGGCCTGCCATGGGCCAGCCGACCGCGAATGGGGCCTGCGCCCGCACGCCCGGACCACCTGCCCTCGGGCATCACCGTCGCGTGCGACCTCGCACGCACGACTGCTTCGCAGGTCGGTGGTGGAGCCCGCGGGTGCAGGCCCCATTCGCGGTCGCCCCGATGAGTGCATGGCATCGGGCGGCGTTGACGAGGAGTGCACGGCACCGCTCGGTGGTAGCCCGCGAGCGAGGGCCGGGAGAACGCGGGCTGCGCCGCCGACCTGTCGCTCGGTCTGTTCAGATCGGCAGGCTGCGACGCGAGCACGAGGCGGCGACCGGAGGCCTGGCCTGTATATTGCGTCGCGCTTCTGGTCAATGCGCGCCACCCATCAACCCATGCCCCGCCAGACTGCCACCCCGCCACGCCCACGCGGCGACGACGCCGTCGCGAAGAACGCGCCGCTGGTCGACGACATCCGCCTGCTCGGCCGCATCCTCGGTGACGTGATTCGCGAGCAGGAGGGCACCGCGGCGTACGAGCTGATCGAGCGCATCCGCCGCCTGTCGGTGGCCTTTCGCCTGAAGCGCGACCACAGCGCCGGCCAGACGCTGGGCCGGCTGCTGAAGAACCTGTCGACCGACCAGACCGTCAGCGTGATCCGTGCGTTCAGCTACTTCAGTCACCTGGCCAACATCGCCGAGGATCGCCACCACGTGCGCCGACGCCGGCACCACGAACGTGCGGGGCATCGCCATCCCGGCTCGCTGGAGATGGCGTTCGAGCGCCTGGCGCGCGCCGACGTGCGCGCGGCCGACATCGTGCAGACGCTGGCGCACGCCCACATCTCGCCCGGTGCTGACCGCGCACCCCACCGAGGTGCAGCGCAAGAGCATCCTCGACGCCGAGCACGCGATCGCCCACCTGGTCCAGCAGCGCGACGCGCTGGCCACCGAGCGCGAGCGTGCCCAGAACGAGAGCCTGATCCGCGCCCGCGTGACGCAGCTGTGGCAGACGCGCATGCTGCGCTACACCAAGCTGACGGTGGCCGACGAGATCGAGAACGTGCTGTCGTACTACCAGAACACGTTCCTGCGCCAGATCCCGCGGCTGTACGCCGAGATCGAGCACGCGCTGCCCGGTCACGAGATTGCGCCGTTCTTCCGCATGGGCCACTGGATCGGCGGCGACCGCGACGGCAACCCCAACGTCACCGCGTCGACGCTGCGCATGGCGCTGGCACGGCAGAGCGAGGTCGCGCTGCGTTTCTACCTGACCGAGGTGCACCAGCTCGGCGCCGAGCTGTCGATCTCGCAGATGCTGGCGCCGGTGAGCCCGGACATGCAGGCGCTGGCCGCGCGCTCGCCCGACCGCAACCCGCACCGCGAGGACGAGCCGTACCGGCGCGCGCTGACCGGCATCTACGCGCGCCTGGCCGCTGCGCTGCAGGCGCTGACCGGCACCGAGGCGCTGCGCCACGCGGTCGCGCCGCAGCAGCCGTATGACGGCGCCGACGAGTTCCTCGCCGATCTGCGGGTGATCGAGGCGTCGCTGCGCCACCACCACGCCGGTGCGCTGATCGCGCCGCGCCTGGCGCCGCTGATGCGCGCGGTGCAGGTGTTCGGCTTCCACCTCGCGACGCTCGATCTGCGTCAGAGTTCGGACCAGCACCTGGCGGTGATCGACGAACTGCTGGCCACCGCCCGCATCGAGGCGCAGTACGGCGCGCTGCCCGAGGCCGAACGCTGCGCGTTGCTGTTGCGCCTGCTCGACGACGCGCGGCCGCTGCGCGTCGTCGGCCACGCCTACTCGGCACTGGCCAGCGCCGAGCTGGCGATCTTCGAGGCCGCTCGCGAGATGCTGGCCGCGTACGGCCGCGGCGCGCTGCGCCACTACATCATCTCGCACACCGAGGCGGTGAGCGACCTGCTCGAGGTGCTGCTGCTGCTCAAGGAGGTGGGTCTGGCGCGGGGCACGCTCGGCGATGCGATGCGCACCGACCTGATCGTCGTGCCGCTGTTCGAGACCATCGGCGACCTGCGCCAGGCCGCGCCGATCATGCGCACGTTCTACGACCTGCCCGGCATCGCCGCGATGATGCGCGCCAGCGGCGCCGAGCAGGACATCATGCTCGGCTACAGCGACAGCAACAAGGACGGCGGCTTCTTCACCAGCAACTGGGAGTTGTACCGTGCCGAGGTCGAGCTGGTGGCGCTGTTCGACGAGCTCGGCGCCCGGCATGGACTTTCGCTGCGGCTGTTCCACGGCCGCGGCGGCACGGTCGGGCGCGGCGGCGGGCCGAGCTACGAGGCCATCCTCGCGCAACCGCCGGGCACGGTGAACGGGCAGATCCGCCTGACCGAGCAGGGCGAAGTCATCGCGTCGAAGTACGCCAACCCCGAGATCGGGCTGCGCAACCTCGAGACGCTGGTGGCCGCGACGCTCGAAGCGACGCTGCTGCACCCGACGCGCTCGGCGTCCCAGGCATTCCTCGATGCCGCCGAGGCGATCTCGCGCGCCAGCATGGCGGCCTACCGCCACCTCGTCTACGAAACCCCCGGCTTCACCGACTACTTCTTCGCCGCCACGCCGATCCGCGAGATCGCCGAGCTCAACATCGGCTCGCGCCCGGCGTCGCGCAAGGCCAGTCGTGCGATCGAGGACCTGCGCGCGATCCCGTGGGGCTTCAGCTGGGGCCAGTGCCGGGTGGCGCTGCCCGGCTGGTACGGCTTCGGCTCAGGCGTCGCGTCGTTCCTCGGCGAGGACGCTGCCACGCGCAAGCAACGCCTCGCGCTGCTGCAGCGCATGGTCCGGCAGTGGCCGTTCTTCCGCACGCTGCTGTCGAACCTGGACATGGTGCTCGCGAAGACCGATCTGGGCATCGCCGCGCGTTATGTCGAGCTGGTCGACGACAAGCGGGCGGGCCGGCGCATCTTCGCGGCGATCCAGGCCGAGTGGCAGCGCGTGGCCGATGCGCTGTCGCTGATCACCGCCGAGCCGCGGCGACTGGCTGGCAATCCCAGCCTGGCACGCTCGATCGAACACCGATTTCCGTACCTCGACCCGCTGAACCACCTGCAGGTCGAGCTGATGCGCCGCTACCGTGCGCAGCGCGAGGGCGAACCGGTCAACGAGCGTGTGCAGCGCGGCATCCACATCTCCATCAACGGCATTGCGGCGGGGTTGCGCAATACCGGCTGATCCTGCGCGCGGCCGGTGCCGCTCAACCCGCCGGGTGAGTGGTGCGGATGCGCCAGTCCGCCACGTCCTCGGCATGCTGCACGCGCAAGGCGTCGTCGATCGAGATCGAACCGCGCCGGTCGACATCCGCGCGCAGGGCCGCCAGGTCGGCCTGCCCGCGTTCGAGCGCGGCGACCTGCGCCGCCGACAGCTTGCCGGCCCGGAACGCCTGCGCGATCCAGCGCTGCTGCTCGGCCTCGCGCTGCGCCGCCACCCGCACGTGCAGCCGGTCCATCGCCGCCTGGGCCCGGCTGGCGCGCCCTTCGCGCTCGGCGTCGCCGAGCGCATCGCGCAGCTCACGCGTCGCAGCAGCAGCACTGGAGCCCGTCGACGCGTCAACGCCGTTCGCCAGCGCCCGGGCCTCGTCGCGGTAGATGCCGGCCAAGGTCTGCTCGACCTTGGCCGCCTGCGGTGCATCGACGCGTCCTGCGGCCGCGTCGGCCGCCAGGCGCGACTGCGCCGCGCTGTTGGCGCCCAGCATCTGCGGCAGGGTCTCGGCGTGCGCCGCCGCGCCAAGGGCGACGGCCAGGGCTGCCACGGCAGCCAGCGGGTGGGTGTTCATGCTCGTTCCTTTCGTCGTCAATGCGTGGCGTCGCCACGCGTGTGTCATCAACCCAGGTCGACCGGGATGAAGATCTGCTGCCCGTCGCGCGCGATCAGCAGCGCCACGTGCTGCGGATGCGACTTCATCAGCTGGCGGATCTGCTCGACGCTGTGCACCGGCTTGCCGTTCAGCGCCAGCACCACGTCGCCCGCCTCGATACCGGCTTGCGCGGCCGGGCCCGCGGTTTCCTCGACCACCAGGCCGTGGTCGGTGCCCGCGCGCTGCATTTCCTGCCGCTCGAGCGGGCGGACCGTAAGGCCGAGCGATCCACCTTCACCCTGCGCCACGGCGAGGCCGCGCTCGGCCTGCACCTTGCCGAGGGTCACCGTCACCTCGCGCGAAGTCTTGTCGTGCCACACGCTCAGCTTGATGCGATCGCCCGGTGCGGCCATGCCGACGCGGCTCGACACGTCGCCCGCGGTGTGCACCGGCTGGCCGTCGATGGCAATGATCACGTCACCGGCCTTGAGGTCGGCCGACGCGGCCGCCGACTTCGGTGCCACGCTCGACACCAGCGCGCCGTCGGGCGACTTCAGGCCGAACGATGCGGCCAGCGGCGCCGACAGGTCCTGCAGCGCCACGCCGAGCCGCGCATGGTCGACGTGACCCTTGGCGACGATCTGGTCCTTCACGCGCAGTGCCACGTCCACCGGAATGGCGAACGCCAGGCCCTGGAAGCCGCCGCTCGGCGAAAAGATCTGCGCGTTGATGCCGATCACCTTGCCGCCGGCGTCGAACAGCGGGCCGCCGGAGTTGCCCGGGTTCACGGCCGCGTCGGTCTGGATGAACGGCACGACGCTGTCGCCCGGCAGCGAGCGGCCCTTCGCGCTGACGATGCCCTTGGTGACGCTCTGCTCGAAGCCGTACGGTGAGCCGATCGCCAGCACCCAGTCGCCGACCTGCGCCGTCGTCGGATCGCCGAGCACCACCGTGGGCAGGTTCTTCGCGTCGACCTTCAGCACCGCGATATCGGTGGCCGAGTCGCTGCCGAGCACCTTGGCGTTGAACTCGCGCCGGTCGCTCAGCTTCACCAGCACCTGTTTGGCATCGCGCACCACGTGTGCGTTGGTCAGGATCAGGCCGTCGGCGCTGACGATGAAGCCTGAACCCTGACCACGGAAAGGCACGCCACCCTGCGGTGGCATGCGAAAGCCCGGCACGCCGCGGAAGAAGCGGAAGAACGGATCGTCGGCGAACGGCGATTCGCCGCCGTCGACCGTGCGGGTGCCCGAGACGTTGACGCCGACCACGGCCGGCCCGTAGGTCCGCACGATTTCGCGGTAGTTGGGCAGCGTGGCGGGCTGCGCCGCGACGAGCGCGGCGCCGGGCGTGTCGCTGTTCTGCGCGGCGGCGACCGACTGCCGGGCCTGCGTCCACGGCAGCGTCCAGGCCTGGGTGGCGCTCGCGGCCAAGCCCGCCAGGGCCAGCGCCGATGCCGATGCAACGATGGTGCGTTTCATGTGGAGTTCCTTTCGTGTTCCGGTGCCAGCCGACGGGCCAGTCACACGAGCCACTGTAGGAAGCCGCGATGAGCGCAGCGTGAAGCGAACGTGAGGCGAAGATTAGGAGCGGACCTCGTCGACCCGCGACAGCGGCAGCCGGACCCGCGCCCGCAGCCCGCCCAGCGGCGAGTCGAGCAGTGCAACCTGGCCACCGTGTTGGCTGGCGATCGCGCGCACGATCGCCAGGCCCAGACCGCTGCCGCTGCCACGGCCGGGCTCGCGGCGGTGGAAGCGGTCGAACACCCGTTCGCGCTCGGCCGGCGGGATGCCCGGGCCGCCATCGTCGACGTCGATCACGGCCGTGTCGCCGTCGATCGTCGCGCTGACCTGCACGCGCGGTGGCGTACCGCCGTGGTGCACGGCGTTGTCGATCAGATTGCGCAGCAGGCTGCGCAGCGCGTCGGCATCGCCGCGCAGGAGCAGCGACGGCGGCGCGTCGAGTTCGATGCGTCCGTGGCGCGCCAGCGCCAGCGGTTGACTGTCTGCCACGGCTGCGCGCGCGACCTCGACCAGGTCGACGCTGCGGTGCGTGGCCGCGGCGGCCGGTTCGGCACGAGCCAGCGCGAGCAGTTGCTCGACCAGGTGGCGGGCACGCTCGACGCCGTCCTGCAGGCGGGCGATCGCGTCGTCGCGTTCGGCCGCGTCGGCCGCGCTGCGCAGCAGCCCGATCTGCAGCTTCAGCGCAGTGAGCGGCGTGCGCAGCTCGTGCGCGGCGTCGGCCACGAACGCGCGCTGCGCGTCGAAGGCCTGCGCGAGGCGGCCGAGCAGCGCGTTGAAGGCCACGATCAGCGGCATCACCTCACTCGGCAGACGCTCCAGCGGCAGCGGCTCCAGCGCCGCGGCACCGCGCTG